>CAVTKI010000014.1:0-377845 GCA_963735245.1 uncultured Actinomycetota bacterium | reverse complement strand
CATCCTGGCCAGCTTGTTCGTGAACTCGATGATCTCGATCGCGGAGGCCATCGAGGATGCCGGCGATCAGACCGCACTCGACGAGATCAGGCGTATCGCCGTCAAGCAACTCCGACTCATCATCGTCGGGATCACCGGATGGCACAGTAGCGAATAGGTCGCGGCGAATAGTGTGAGCCCATGCCGCATCTCGAGGTGACCCGTCCGCGTCCCGACATCGCCGTCATCACGCTCAATCGGCCCGAGAAGCTCAACGCGCTGAACTACGGCCTGGTGGAAGAACTGCACCGCACACTCGACGACATCAAGGCCGACGACCATTGCCGCGTCGTCGTACTGACCGGCGCGGGGCGTGGGTTCTGCTCGGGCCTCGATCTGACTGACCCGTTCCCGACGACGCGACCCACGGGCTCGAATTCCCCCGGGCGAGCATGCGTTGGCAGGAGCGCATCGCCGAGCTCACCACGAAGCTGATTCATCTGCGACAGCCCGTGATCTCCGCGGTCAACGGACCGGCCTACGGCGGCGGGTTCGCACTGGCACTGGCCTCCGACATCCGCATCGCGTCGGAGTCGGCCCGATTCTGCACACAGTTCATCAAACTCGGCCTCGGAGGCTGCGACATCGGGGTCAGCTACACGCTGCCCCGCGTGGTCGGCGCCGGGCAGGCGTTCGACCTGATCCTCACGGCGCGGACGGTGTCGGCCGACGAGGCGATCCGGATCGGCCTGGTGTCACGTCTGTCCAGCGGCTCGGTGGTCGACGACGCGATGGCGATCGCCGAAACCCTGTGCGGCTACGGCAAATTCGGGGTGGAATCGACCAAGCAGGTACTGTGGGCCAACCTCGAGGCACCCAGCCTGGAGGCCGCGCTGCAAGTCGAGAACCGCAGCCAGATCCTGGCGTCCACCAGCGGCGAATTGAAGCAGGCCGCGGCCGCGTTCGCCACCCGCAAGGGCTAGCGCGGGGTTCCGCCGCCATCGACGATGACGACCTACCCGGTGATGTAACTGCCTGCGCCCGAACACAACAGCAGCGCGGAACCAACCATCTCGTCGGCCTCCGCGAGGCGCTTCATCAGCGTTCCGTTGATCATGTGCTTGATCGCCCGCGGCGGGTTCTTGCGCATCATGTCGGTGTTGACCGGTCCCGGCGCGATGGCGTTGACCCGGATACCATCCCTGACTGAGCTCCGCGGCCATCGATCGGGTGAACGACATCAACGCCGCCTTGACCGACCCATGGCCAGGTGGAGCAAAGTTGAACGCGCCGACCGACACCATGTTCAGTACCGCAGCGTGCTCGCTGCGCTTCAGGTGCGGCAATGCCTTCTGCACCAGGAACACCGGGCCGTGCAGATTGACCGCATAGGACTTCGTCAGCGCTTCGGGGGTCATCTGGCCGATCGGCTGGGCAAGGGCGTTGGCGGCGTTGTTGACCACCACGTTGATGCCGCCGAATTCGGCGACGGTGCGCTCCACGATGACGTCGAGGTCGTCGAGATTGCCTGCGTGCGAGGGCACGCCGATCGCCTGCCCACCGAGCTCACGCAGATGCTTGGCTACCTGTTCGCAGGCGTCGGCCTTGCGGCTGGCGACCACCACACGCGCTCCGGCGAGCACGAATCCCTCCGCCAGTGCCAGCCCGATCCCGCGGGTTCCTCCCGTGACGATGACGGTGCGGTCGGTCATGTCGAACAGTCGGTCGAATGCTGTGCGGTCCACCAGGCCAGTAGAACACGTTCCAGCTGTCCTCATCACCGATGTTCGTCGAGGTACCTTCACGGCCCCGCCGGCAAGGAGTTCTGAGGCTCACAGCTCTCTGCGAGTGACGAACTCGCGGCGACCGCCGCCGATCGGATCCTCGAATGCCAGGGTCTGGGCCAGCAGCTGCATCGGGCTGGAGAGTCACCTGGCGTCACCTCGATTACGTTCGGTACAGCTGGTCACCGACGATGGGGAGGTCGAGTGAGGCCATGTGGACCCGGAGCTGGTGTGTGCGCCCGGTATGCGGCGTTAACCGGTACAGCCCGTCGCCAACATGCCCGACGAAGGTCTCGGCGTTCGATTCTCCCGGTTCTTCGAAGGCCTGTAACGTGCTGCGCTCCTTGATGATTCTGCTGCGCACCGTCATCGGAAACTCCAGTGCCGGGTCGACTCCCGCACGCGCCAGATATGTCTTGCGCACCTCGCCGCGGGCGAACATGGTCTGGTAGGCGCCGCGCACGTCACGACGCACGGTGAACAGCAACACTCCTGCGGTCGGCCGGTCCAGGCGGTGGGCCGGCGAGAGTTCCGGGAGGTCGACGTTCGCGCCGTAGCCGCACCAGCGCCGTCTGTGCGATGTACACCGCATCACATCGTGACGAGGAAGTGCGGCTTGTCGACCACCACGATGTCGTCGTCGCGGTGCCAGAATCGGTAGGCCGAAGGGCACCTCGACCTCGTCGGGCAGCCGGTACAGGTAGACGTGCAGCACCGGTGGTGACGCCGTCTTACCGTCGAGGGGTTGGCCGTCGACCGAGAGACTTCGCCGCCAAGCACTTTCGAACCTGCTCCGAAGCGTCGCTCGAACTCGTCGACCAGCAGGCCGCCGTGCACCCGCACCCGGCGGGCCCCAGTCCGTCCCGGACCGGCAGCGGCGCCGGACGTCTCAATTCGAGTGGCACCGGTTCCAGGATCTCGGCACGTGCCTCCGGGGCAGCGGCGCGAAGGGCGTCGGCCGACTCGTGGTCCGGCTGCGTCTGCGACGACGCCTCGGCTTCGACGCGGGCGACGTAGGTCGGCGACCTCGCGGTCGATGTCCTCGGCGCTCCAGCGAGCACCGGGGCGACCACTTCGGCCACCTCGCGCGCACGTTCGACGCCGCGGTGCGGGTACTCGATCAGATGCGCGTCGCCGGGTCAGGATGTCCTCGAGGTGCAGTGCACCCTCGGCGATCGACGGCGTACCACGCCTCGACCTTGAGATAGACCGGCGCCTCCGTCATCGGTGCCAGCAAGTCCGGACAGCCCTCGGCCATCGCCAGCACCTCGCCGATCACGAGCGTAGCGATCGAGCAGGTGGCGACCCGGTACGGATGCAGCTCGTAGTCCTCAGCCAGCGTGCTCGGTCTGGTTGATCAGCGCGAAGTAGCCGTCGGCGCCCATAGCGGCACCTTCTCGGTGATCGACGGCGCGACGCGGGTCGGGACGTACTCGGCGGCGGCGTCGATCGCGTCGGCCGCCATCACCCGATAGGTGGTGTACTTCCCGCCCGCGATCGCGACCAGGCCGGGCGACAGGACCGCGACCGCGTGCTCGCGCGACAGCTTGGAGGTCTCCTCGCTCTTCGCCCGCCAGCAGCGGCCGGAGCCCAGCGTAGACCCCATCGATGTCGTCGTGCGTCAACGGGTGGCCGACACGGTGTTGACCGTCGTGAGGATGTAGTCGATGTCGGCCTTGGTGGCCGCGGGTGGGCGAGGTCGAGATTCCAGTCGGTGTCGATCGTGCCGATGATCCAGTGCGTGCCCCACGGGATGACGAACAGCACCGACTTCTCGGTGCGCAGAATGATCGCCGACCTCACTGACGATGCGTCCCGCGGCACGACGACGTGTACGCCCTTGGAGGCGCGGACCCTGAATCGGCCGCGTTGCTTGGACAGCGCCTGAATCTCATCGGTCCACACGCCGGTGCATTGACGCACGACATGTCCACGACGTCTATCGACCTCGCCATCCTCCGAGTCGCGCCTGACGCCGACCACCCGGTCGCCCTCGCGCAGCAGCGCCACGACCTGGGTCGAGGAGCGCACCACCGCGCCGTAGTGCGCAGCCGTGCGGGCACCGTCATGGTGTGGCGCGCGTCGTCGACGACGGTGTCGTAGTAGCGGATTCCGCCGATAGCGAGTGCGCTTCAGCCCGGGCGCAGTCGGAGCGCCCCCGCCTTGAACGATGCTTCTGCCGCGGCACCGACTTGGCCCGCCCATTCGTCGTAGAGGAAGATGCCCGACGCCACGTACGGCCGCTCCCACCAGCGTTTGGTCAGCGGGAACAGGAACGGCAGTGGCTTGACCAGATGCGGCGCCAGGCGTGGTCAGTGAGAGTTCGCGCTCATGCAGCGCCTCGCGCACCAGGCCGAACTCGAGTTGCTCGAGATAGCGCAGGCCACCGTGGAACATCTTCGACGAGCGGCTCGACGTGCCCGACGCGAAGTCACGGGCCTCGACGAGCGCCACCTTGAGCCCACGGGTCGCAGCGTCGAGGCTGCGCCTGCACCGACCACCCGCCGCCGATCACGACGACGTCGAACTGCTCATTGCCGAGCCGCTCCCAGCCGCGGCGCGCTGTTGTGGGCTCAGCAACGTCTGCCCGTTGCCCGGAGCGGGAAGGTCACTCACGCCGGGACTCCTCGGGTTACCGTTCGGTAGCGATGCCATTGAGAGCCTACGTGGGCCGCGCGGTGACGTGGCGCACCATGGGCTGGTTCCGCACCGGCTCCGCGCGCCGCTCAGTCCAGATCGTCGTGGCCATCAGCTGGCGGGCCAGCCTCGGTGATCGAACCGGACTGCGACGGGTACACCGAGAACGTCTGGGCCAGGTCGTTCACCGAGATCCGGTTCTGCACCGCGATCGCGATCGGCAGGATCAGTTCGGAGGCGATCGGGGCGACCACCACGCCACCGATCACCACGCCCGGTCGCGGGTCGGCAGAAGATCTTGACGAAGCCCCGGCGCAGGACGCGACATCTTGGCGCCGCGCGTTGGTGCTCAACGGCAGCATCACCGTCCGGGCGGGCACCTCACCGTCGTCGATCGCGGTCTGCGCCACCCCGACGGTGGCGATCTCCGGGTCGGGTGAACACCGCCGACGCAACGGTGTTCAGCCGGATCGGCTGAACCCCCTCGCCCAGGGCGTGATACATCGCGATCCGCCCCTGCATGGCCGCCACCGACGCCAGCGGCAGCAGTCCGGTGCAGTCCCCCGCCGCGTAGACCCCCGACGCCGAGGTGCGCGAAACCCGGTCCACCCGAAGGTAGCCGCCCGGTCGAGTTCGATCCCGACCTTCTCCAGGCCGAGCCCGCCGGTGTTCGGCATGGAGCCGACCGTCATCAGCGCGTGGCTGCCCTCCACGGTGCGGCCGTCGGAGAGCGTCACCCCCACCCCGTCGGCGGTCCGCTCGACCGAGTCGGCGCGAGCGTGCTTGACCAGCTCACCCCGCGTTCGGCGAACGCCTCCTCGAGCACGGCGGCGGCATCGCCGTCCTCGTGCGGGCAGCACCCGGTCGCGGCTGGCCACCAGCGTGACCTGCACGCCCATCTCGGTGTAGGCGGAGAAGAACTCCGCACCGGTCACACCGGATCCGACGACCACCAGGTGTTCGGGTAGTTCGGCGAGGTCGTAGAGCTGACGCCAGTTCAGGATGCGCTCGCCGTCGGGCTCCGCGCTTCGGCAGCACGCGGGGCTGGCGCCGGTCGCGATCAGCACCACCTCGGCCTTCAGCACCCGACCTTGCCGTCGGCCGTGGTGACCTTCGACCCGATGGTGCGCCATGCCGGGGACGTCGTCGACCAGCTCGCCGCGGCCGTGCACGACGCTGACGCCCTGCGGCGAGCAGTTGGGCGCCGATGTCGGACGACTGGGCCTGGCCAGCGTCTTGACCCGGTTGTGGATCTCCGGCAAGGAGATCTTGGCGTCCTCGAGCTCGATGTCGAAACCCAGACCGTCGGCCCGGCGCAGTTCGGTGCGCACGCCGGTCGAGGCGATGAACGTCTTCGACGGCACGCAGTCCCACAGCACGCACGCCCCGCCGATGCCGTCGCAGTCGATCACGGTCACCTGCGGCCACCTCGGGACGCGCGGCCCGCCACGAGCGCCGCCTCGTAACCGGCCGGTCCGCCGCCGATGATCGCGATGCGGGTAACCACGGTGTCCATCTAACCCCGATCACTGCCCTACCTGCCCGCCGATCCAGCGGGTAGTGCCTTACGCTTGCCCCGTGCCGATCTACGCCGCCTACGGGTCGAACATGCATCCGGAGCAGATGCTCAACGCGCGCCCGCACTCCCCGATGGCCGGAACCGGCTGGCTGCAGGGCTGGCGCCTGACCTTCGGCGGCGAGGACATCGGCTGGGAGGGCGCGCTGGCCACCGTCGTCGAGGACCCGGGATCGAAGGTGTTCGTGGTCCTCTACGACATGACCACGGAGGACGAGGCAGAACCTGGACCGCTGGGAGGGTTCCGAGTTCGGCATCCACAAGAAGATCCGCTGCCGGGTCGACCGCGCAGGCCTCGGACACCGACAGCGACCGGTGCTGGCCTGGCTGTACGTCGTCGACGCCTAGGAGGGCGGCCTGCCGTCGGCCCGCTACCTGGGCGTGATCGCCGACGCGGCCGAAATCGCCGGTGCGCCCGGCCGAATACGTGCACGACCTGCGCACCCGCCCGGCAAGCAACGTCGGCCCCGGGACCTAGACGCCGTCGATCTGCACGCCGGCGAGCTCAGCAGAGGCAGACTGTTCGACGATGTTCGTCATCACCCGCACCCCGACGGCGAGCGCGCGCTCGTCGAGGTCGAACGTCGGCTGGTGCAGGTCGAGCTGCGGACCGTCGCCGGACCAGACGCCCGAGCCGGGCCATGGCGCCCGGCACGTCCTCGAGGTACCAGGAGAAGTCCTCGCCGCCGCCGGACTGCCGGGTGTCGGTCAGCACGTCCGGGCCGACGCCGTCGATGGCGTCGGCGAGCATGCGCGTCGAGATCGCCTCGTTGACGACCGGTGGCACGCCGCGGCGGTACTTCAGCTGTACTCGCACGTTCAGCGGCGCCAGCAGCGCCGAAACGATCTCGCGGACAAGCGGTTCCATCGCCACCCAGGCTCGCGGCTCGCCGTGCGGATGGTGCCGGCCAGCATGCCGGACTGCGGGATCGCGTTGGCGGCCACGCCGGCGTTGACCGCACCCCACACCATGACGGTGCTGTTGCGCGGGTCGACGCCGCCGTGACAGCACGCCGGGCACGCCGGTGATCACGGTGCCCAGCGCGTACGACCAGATCGCCGGTCAGGTGCGGCCGCGAGGTGTGGCCGCCGGGCGAGTCCAGCGCGAGCTCGACCTGTCGGCGGCCGAGGTGATCGGGCCCGACCGTCACGCCGACCTTGCCGACCTCCAGCCGCGGATCGCAGTGCAGCGCGAAGATCCGCGACACGCCGTTCAGCGCGCCCGCGGCGATCACGTCGATGGCGCCGCCGGGCATCACCTCCTCGGCGGGCTGGAAGACCAGCCGCACCCCGACCGGCAGCTCGGGCACCGAGGCGAGCGCCAGCGCCGCTGCCCAGCAGGACCGAGGTGTGCGCGTCGTGGCCGCAGGCGTGCGCGACGCCGGGCACCGTCGACGCGAACGGCGCGCCGGTGCGCTCCGCCATCGGCAGCGCGTCCATGTCGGCGCGCAACGCCACCCGCGGACCATGCTCGGGGCCGAAGTCGCAGGTCAGCCCGGTGCCGCCGGGCAGCACCTTCGGGTTCAGGCCGGCATCGGCCAGGTGCGACGCGACGAACTGCGTGGTCGCGAACTCCTGGCGCCCCAGCTCGGGGTTGGCGTGGATGTGCCGACGCCAAGCCACCAGGTCGTCGTAGTGATCGGCCAGCCACCGCTCGGTGTAGTCGCTTATGTTCATGCGCGCGCCGCCTTGAGCCCCATGACCCGGTCACGCTCGGCGGCCGTCTCGGCCAGTGCGACGACCGTGCGAGCCAGCATGACGGCGCCCTCGACGACGGCCTTGTCGGCGCTGGGTCCCGCCGCAGCCGCGGCGAACGCCGGCTGGTGGATCGATGCGCCGTTGGCGTCGATTCCGACGATCGGGTGGATGCCCGGCATCACCTGCGTGACGTTTCCCATGTCGGTGCTGCCCAGCGGGAGTGCGGCCTCGACCTCCGCCCCGACGGGAGTTCGTCCCAGCCGCACCATCTCGGCGCGGAACGCGTCGGCCAGCCACTGGTCGGGCGTCAGCTCGAGGTAGGACGGCTCGGTCTCGGACACGTCGTAGTCGCAGCCGGTGGCGACCGCGCCCGACAGGAAGCAGTCCGACATCCTGCCCTCGAGTTCTCGCAGCGACCAGGCGTCGTTGGCGCGCATCGTGTATTCCATCTCGGCCCGTCCAGGGATGATGTTCGTGGCCTGCCCGCCGTTCGTGACGATGCCGTGCACCATCTGCCCAGGCGCCAACTGCTGTCGCAGCAACCCGATCGCCACCTGCGCCACGGTGATCGCATCGGCGGCGTTGAAACCCAGATACGGTGCGACGGCGGCATGTGCCTCCCGGCCGAGATAGTGGACGGCGACCTGCGACAACGCCAGCGAACGGGCGCGGGCGATGTCGAGCGGCCCTGCGTGCAGCATGACCGTCGCAGCGATGTCGTCGAACGTGCCCGCCGCGAGCATCAGGACTTTTCCGCCGCCTGCCTCCTCGGCGGGCGTGCCGAGCAGCACCACGGTCAGATCCAGCTCGTCGGCCACCTCGGCCAGCGCCAGCGCAGTCCCGACCGCGGACGCCGCGATGATGTTGTGCCCGCACGCATGACCGATCCCAGGCAACGCGTCGTACTCGGCGCAAATGCCGACGACGAGTGACCCGCTGCCGTAGTCGGCGCGGAACGCGGTGTCCAACCCGCCGGGGGCTGCGGTCACCTCGAAACCACGTTCGGCGACCAGCGCCTTGGTCTTTGCGCAGCTGCGATGTTCGGCGAACGCGAGTTCGGGCTCGGCGTGGATCGAGTGCGACAACTCGATCAGGTCGCCACGGCGTCGCTGGACGGTGTCCTCGACGGTCGTCGACGCGGTGGCGGTGGGCATCGGAGAAGTATCTCACCGCCCGTCTGCTCTTCGCGCGAGCGCTCATCGCTACCGTCTGCTCTTCGCGCGAGCGCTCATCGCTACCGTCTGCTCTTCGCGCGAGCGCTCATCGCTACCGTCTGCTCTTCGCGCGAGCGCTCATCGCCGCCCGATACGCTCCTCCCCGTGACCGCTGTGACCGACCCGCAGGCCGTCGCCGACGCCGCGGCAGGCGAACTACGGACCCGCACCGGCGTCGACGCGTTCGACGTAGCCGTGGTGCTCGGCTCGGGATGGGCGCCCGCGGCCGCCGAACTCGGTGAGCCGACCCACGTCATCGCGATGGCCGAGTTGCCCGGCTTCACCCCGCCCACCGCGGCGGGACACGGTGGGCGGGTTCTGGTCGTCCCCGTGGGCGACAAGCGGGTGCTGGTTCTGCTCGGCCGCATTCATGCCTACGAGGGTCACGACCTGCGCCACGTCGTACATCCCGTCCGCACCGCGTGCGCGGCAGGCGCCCGCACCGTCGTGCTGACCAACGCTGCCGGTGGGCTGCGGGACGACTTCGGACGTGGGTCAGCCGGTGCTGATCAGCGACCATCTCAACCTGACCGCGCGGTCGCCGCTGGTGGGCGCCCAGTTCGTCGACCTCGTCGACGCCTATGCACCGCGGCTGCGAGCCCTGGCCCGCGACGTGGATCCGACGCTGACCGAGGGCGTCTACGCCGGGCTGCCCGGCCCGCACTACGAGACGCCCGCCGAGATCCGGATGCTGCGCACACTTGGCGCCGATCTGGTCGGCATGTCCACGGTGCACGAGACGATCGCCGCGCGGGCCGCTGGGGCGGAGGTGCTCGGCGTCTCGCTGGTGACGAATCTGGCCGCAGGCATGACGGGACAGCCGCTCAGCCACGCCGAGGTGCTGGAGGCCGGGCGTCAGTCGGCGACGCGGATGGGTTCTCTGCTGGCCGACGTGTTGGCCCGCCTGTAGTCCCGCTTCTGGACGAACCGATCGCTCAGTGCGACGAAACCGCGGGCCATCAGCGGCGCGGCGAACAACATGAGCAGCACCCGCATGACCTGGGTGGCGACGATGAACGTGACGTCGGACCCCGTCTCGACGCCTGTGGCCAACACTGCGTAGATACCGCCCGGGTTGGTCGCCAGGTAGCCCTCCAGCGGGGTCTTCCCCGCCACGTGGGCCAGCAAGACGCCCAATCCGGCAGTACCGACGTTGAGCAACACGATCAGGCCGAGCGCGGCAGGCAGCGCACGGCCGATCGCGCTGAACGCCTGCCGGGTGAACGCGACGCCCGCCTGCCAGCCGATCACGGCATAAGCGACCTGCACCAAAACCATTGGCACCGACATCCCGAACGTCAACCCGGTCAACTGCAGCACGATGGTGAGCGCCATCGGGCCGAGCAGCCCGGAGCCGGGCAATCGGGCGAGCTTGCCCGCCGTCGCGCCGACCAACACGACGACGATGATGATTCCGACGCTGAGATACCAAGGCGCCGAGCCGCCTTGGACGGGCGCGGCCGTGTGTCCGGTCTTTTGGGCGTGATAGACGAGCGCGACGACGACGGGCATCGATGAGGTGACCAGACCCACGCGCAGGTATTGCACGACGGCCACGACGCGATCGTCGCCCCCGAGTTCACGGGCGATCGCCACCAGACCCGACGCCCCACCTGCCACCAGTGCCAGCGCTCCGGTGAGCGGGCTGACGTCGCGGTGCAGACCGAGCAGCGCGCCCGCGCCGATGCTCAGCACGAGTGTGCCCACGGTGACCGCGAGCACGATCGGCCAGTCGGAGCCAAGCGACGTCAGCGAGTCGCGGTGCACCATCGTGCCGATGTAGACGCCCAACACGCCCTGTGCGGCAATGCCCGCCTTGCGTGGGACACCGGCCGGAGCGAACGACATCAGGGCCAGTACGACGCCGACGATCAGTGCCGCGAACAGCGCTGCCGAGGGCACTCCGAGGATGGTCAGCGGCACGGTGACGGCGACCGTGAGGACCACCAGCAACGCCCAACGCATCATGAATACAAGTATGCCCTTGCTAAAACAAGAACTCAATCTGATATACGTCACACCAATACCAAGGTATAACTTGGTTATGACTCTGGACGTCACCAATATGCGCGCCACCGAACTCCGTGAGTCCATGATGGCCCTCGCCAGGCAGATGCGCCGCCACCGGCCCGACCACGGCCTGACGCTGAACCAACTCGAGGTGCTCGGCGAAGCCAGCCGAAGCGGAGTGACCACCCCGGCCGAGCTGGCCAGTCGTCTGCATGTGCGGGTGCAGTCGCTCACCGACAACATCAACGAGCTGGAAGCCAACGGGCTGGTGTCCCGCCGCCCGGATCCTCACGACCGGCGTCGGCAGCTGATCGAGTTGACGGACCACGGATCGGCACTGCTGAATGCCGACCGGGCCGACCGCGACGCCTGGCTGGATGCCGCGATGCGCGACACCCTCACCGATCTGGAGTTCGACCTGCTGATGCTCGTCGCGCCCGTCCTGCGCAAGCTCGCCGACGGTGACGAGCGCCAGCGCGAAGTGCATCTCAATCTGGACACCCGCCAAGCACAATGAACGCCATGGCCCTCCCCTCGCCGCCGCCCCTCACCTTCGGCACGGCGGGGCTGCGAGGCCCCATGCGCGACGGCCCCGACGGGATGAACGTCGAGACCGTCACCAGAGCGAGCTGGGCACTGGCCAAGGTGCTCAAGGACCGCTGCCTGGCCGGCTCGACCGTCGTGGTCGGCCGCGATGCCCGCCACCAGTCCGACGACTTCGCCCTCGCTACCGCCGAAGTCCTTGCCGCCGAGGGGTTCTCGGTCGTACTGCTGCCCGACGCAGCGCCGACGCCCGTGGTGGCGTTCGCGGTGCGGCACCTCCGCGCCGCCGCAGGCGTGCAGATCACCGCATCGCACAACCCGCCCGCCGACAACGGCTACAAGGTCTACCTCGACGGTGGGATGCAGATCGTGCCGCCGACCGACCGTGACATCGAAGCGGCCATGATGACCGCGCCCTCCGACGCCGACCGCGTGGAGGTGAGCCCCGCCGACACCGAGGTGATGCACGACTACGTCCGGCGCGCGGCAGGCGTGCGGCGGACGACGGGCGACGTGCGGGTGGCACTGACCCCCATGCACGGCGTCGGCGGCGAGATCGCACTGCGCGTGCTGGGCGAGGCGGGCATCACCGACGTGCACACCGTCGCGGAGCAGTTCGCTCCCGACCCCGACTTCCCCACCGTCGCGTTCCCGAATCCGGAGGAGCCCGGCGCCACCGACCTCCTGCTCGCCCTGGCCGGCGAGGTCGACGCCGACGTCGCGATCGCGCTCGACCCCGACGCCGACCGGTGTGCCGTGGCGATACCGACGCCGACCGGCTGGCGCATGCTGTCGGGTGACGAAACCGGTTGGCTGCTGGGCGATTACGTGCTTTCGCAAACCGAACCGGGCGACGTGATGGCCGCCAGCGTCGTGGCCAGCACCGTGGTGTCATCGCGCATGCTCGCCGCCATCGCGGCGAGCCACGGCGCCCGGCACGTCGAGACGCTGACGGGCTTCAAGTGGCTGGCTCGCGCCGAATCCGAGTCGCCCGGTGCCACGCTGGTCTACGCCTACGAGGAGGCCATCGGGCACTGCGTCGATCCGGCCGCGGTGCGCGACAAGGACGGCATCACCGCGGCCGTTCTGGTGTGCGACCTCGTCGTCGCCCTTCGGCGCGAGGGCCGCACCCTGCTCGACGCGCTCGACGAGCTGGCCATGGCACACGGCGTACACGCGACGGCCGCGGTGTCGGTGCCCGCGCACGACGGCGTGATGGACCGCCTCCGGGCCGCGCCGCCGTCGCGCGTCGGCGGAGAGCCGGTGGAAGTCACCGACCTGATGGACCGGCGGGGTCAGAAGCAGACCGACGCCGTGATCTACGCGGGTGCGACGGTGCGGGTCGCGGTCCGGCCGTCGGGCACCGAGCCGAAGGTCAAGGCGTACTTGGAGGTTCGACTGCCACCGAGCGACGACCTGACAGGCAGCTCGCGCCGCAGCGGCCCGACTGCTGGACGAGGTCCGGGCCGAGGTGGTCGAGTTACTTCAGCGCGGACCGAACTGACGGTCCCCTGCGTCGCCGAGACCCGGCACGATGTAGGCGATGTCGTTGAGCCCGTCGTCGATCGCCGCCGTGTAGAGCCGTAGGTTGGGTGCTACTTTCTCAAGTGCCGCAATGCCTTCCGGTGCGCACACCACGCAGACCGCGGTGATGTCGACGGCGTTGCGGGCCAGCAGGAGCTCCAGGGTGTGCGCCATCGAGCCGCCGGTGGCGAGCATGGGATCGAGCACCATCACCGGACACGCACTCAGATCGTCGGGCAACGACTCCAGGTAGGGGGTGGGCTGGTGGGTCTCCTCGTCGCGGGCGACACCGACGAACCCGACCTTCGCCTCGGGGATCAGTTGATGCGCCTTCTCGACCATCCCCAGGCCCGCCCGCAACACGGGCACCAGCAGCGGCGGGTTCGCCAGCCGCGAGCCCACGGTGTCGGCCAGCGGCGTGCGGATCGGGACGGGTTCGCTCGCGGCGTCGCGGGTGGCCTCGTAGACCAGCATCAACGCCAGATCGCACAGCGCGGCCCGGAACGCCGCGTTGTCGGTGCGCTCGTCGCGCAGCGTGGTGAGCCGTGCCGCGGCCAGCGGGTGATCGACAACGCGAACGTCCATGCGGTGGAACCCTAGTGGAACCCGGGCGCTTCGACCTGCGTCATAACGTCGTGCTCGCCGACATCACCGTGATCCGCGCCCTCGGCGCCGCCCACTCGCGTCAGGCCGCCGACCTCGCCGCCGTCGCTGCCACGTTGCGGTCGGCCCCTTCGTCGTGCGCGGAGGTATTCGGTCCCGTCGGCGCACGGTTCGTGGCGGCCCTTGCCGAGGCGGTCGCCCGGGAGTCTCGTGCCGTGGCGCAACTGGGTGAGCGCGTCGCCGTCGCCGGCCACACCGCCGACGCCACGGCCGCCGCATATGGCGGCAGCGAGCACCGCGCCGGGCAGGCGATCACCTCAGCCGGGGCGTGACGGTGCCCAGTTCACTGGTGTCGGCCCTGGTCGCGCCGATCCGCGAGGTCCAGGCCCTCGTCGGAACGGGCCGGGCGGGCAGCGACGACGCGGCTGCCGTGCTCGCCGAGGTCCGCGATGCGCTGGCCGACGTGTCCGTCACGGGCAGACGGGCCTGGCAGCAGACCGGCGCCGAGTGGTCGGGTGCGGGCGCCGACGCGGCCGCCGAGTTCTCCCATGCGACGGTCGCCGCCGTCGAAGAGCTCTCGATCCGCGTCGGCCATCTGGGCGCGACGGCGGCCAGGGCCGCGGATGCGGTGACCCGGGCCCGGGCGCGGCTGCAAACGATCGTCGAGGAGTTCGAGGCCCGCGCGGCGGCACTCGAGGCCGACCTCGAGGAACCGGGCGTCGCCGACGCGCTGATCGACGAAGCACGCCGGGCACTCGAGGAGGCCAACGCCGTGGTCGACGGGTTGCGTGCGGAGTTGGACGCGCAGGCCGCGGCGATGACCGCACCGCCGGTCGCGGCTCCGGAGACGCCCGCAGCCACCACGCCCGCCGCCGTGCCGCATCGGGTTGGTCGGATGGGTCGGGGTCGGGCTTCGGAAGCCCCAGCCTCGGAGCCCCTGGCCTCGGGGCCTCCGGCGGCGGGGGCGTCCCGTCCGGCCATGACCTCTGGTCCGAGGCCGACGCGGGCCTGCCCGCCGGGGCGTCGTCCGACCCGGGCGTGTTCGGCGAGGGTGTCGGGGTGACGCTGCCCGACGGCAGCACCGCGACAGCGCCGAACGCCGTCGCCGCCAGCGCGGTCCGGCACGCGCTGACCCAACTCGGCGTGCCCTACCACTGGGGCGGTACGACGCCGGGAGTCAGCCTGGACTGCAGCGGACTCACGCAGTGGGCGTATCACGAAGCGGGGCTGGACCTTCCGCGGCTGGCGCAGGAGCAGGACGTCGGCGCCGCCGTCAACCGAGGCTCGCTGCGGCCGGGCGACCTGGCGGTGTGGGACGGTCACGTCGCGATGATCGTGGGCAACGGCCAGATGATCGAAGCGGGCGATCCCGTCAAACTGTCCCCGATTCGAACCACCAACGCGGGACAGGGGTTTCAGGGCTTCTGGCGGCCGACGGCGTGATCATCGAAGGTGCGTGAGGTCATGGCCTCAACCATGGTGGTGCGTCATCGGTAGACCTGAATGCATTCGAATATTGTTAGTATCTTGCTAATTCAGTTCAAACCGCGTGTAACGACGTCAGCAACGACCTCGTACGCTCGGTCGTAGGCATGGGCATGCCAAATAAATGGAGTTGGAAGCCGGACAACGTATCTGGTGACCTGTCGCAGGATGGAGCTCGAAACGTCAGCAAGCGCAACCCCGCGCGACCTCGCCGCGCAGCTCGAAATCGTCGAGGGCGGCACGCAGTTCGAACAGAGCCGTGCCCTGGCGACGGGCGAGATCACGGGCGGCGGCGATATCGGCGAGGCGGGCGTCGGTGTGGCGTGACTGCGAGCACGCAACCGCATCAGTTCAGCGTCATAAAAGTGCATTCCGGTGTCTTCCGCCAGGGCCAGCGCTGTGTTCAGGCGATGGCGGCCGACAGGACGACGGTCGTCGTTACATCGTCGAGCTCACTCGGCGCCTGTCAATCGTGCCGGGCGGCTTCCTGCGCGAGTTGTACGCGGGAGGAGAGTCCGAGTTTGGCGTAGACATGGGTGAGGTGGGTTTGCACAGTACGTGGTGAGATGAAGAGCCGGGTCGCGATGTCGTTGTTGGCGAGGCCTTCGCGCACCAGTCGTACGACGTCCCGCTCGGTCGGGGTGAGCGAGGCCCAGCCGCTGCTGGGGCGTTTGCGTTCGCCGCGCCGTCGCTGGGCGTAGGCGATCGCCTCTTCGGTGGACAGCGCGGCGCCCTCGACCCACGCGGATTCAAAGTCCCTCTCGCCCATCGCCTCACGAAGCGCCGCCACCGGGAACTCAAAGAAGGCGTCGAAGATCTTGAAGCGGACGAGGCCGCCGCGCTGCCGGATGGCGTCTGCGGCGCCGAACAGCCGTACCGCTTCACGGTGACCGCCCACGCCGACGGCGAGTGCGGCAAGGCACTCGAGGGTGTCGGGAGTGGCGCCGTATGTCCCAGCGCTGACAGCGGTTGCGAGTGCGTCGTGCGCGTCGCGGGCGGCCTGTTCGGGCTCACCCTGCGCGATCGCAACGCCGGCCCGCGTCGTCAGTGCCAGCGACAGGTGAAAGCCGCTCGTCGCCGCGACGGCATCATCGGCCAAGCGCCGGGCCGCGGTCAGATCCCCGCTGGCCAGCGCGGCCTGGGCCGCGTAAGCAATCCAAATCGCCGCCTGCTTGGGCTGGAGACTGAGATGGGGCAGGCCCGCCGCGATCGCTTCGTTCGCCGCGGCAACGTCACCCGCGGCGAGGGTCGCGGCAGTCAACCCTGCGTAGGCGAGGCCTGGGAGGAACCCGCCGAGCTCCGCCGCGACCTCGACTGCCGCGTTGGCTGCGTCCCTCGCGGCACTCGGGTCACCGTGGTACGCCAGCATCAGTGCCTGCATGAATAAGGCGCAGCACCCCCAGTACACGTCGTGAGTCGCGTCGGCCTCGGCAATGAGCTTGCTCAACTTCGCGATGGCTCCAACCGAATCACGGGTCATTCCCTGTGCGACAGCGAGACTCCACTGGCATCCGTGCGAGGCAAACCGGTCACCGAAGGCGTCGGCGAGGTCGCGGCCCTCTTCGCCGGCGGCGCGTATCGCCATCGGATCACCGACCATGACGCCCCCGTATGCCTGCCATCCCAGGATCTGGCTGAGTCTCCAGCCGTCCCCTGTCGAGCGCGCCAGGCCGATCGCCTCGGCGAAGTATGGCCCGGCCACCTCGGGGTCGTACACCGCGAGTCCACCGCAGGCGTTCAGCGCCCGGAGCAACAAGGCGCGGTCGTCGACTTCCCGCGCGATCGCGAGGGCCTGGAGGGCCTGCTCCATGCCGTCGGTGGCACCCATGTACGCGTGCAGTGTTGCCTTGTCGGCGAGCGTACGCGCGCGCACCGCGGGCGCAACATCGCCAGGCTGTGCATTTTGGTCGGTGAGGACGGCGTCGAACCAGGTCAGCCCTTCCCGGATGCGGCCCCGTATGAGCCACAGTGGCTGCAGCGACGACACCAGCTGCGACGCAAATCCGATATCGGAGTTTTCGCGGCTCCACGTGAATGCAGCCCGCAGGTTGTCGATCTCGGTGTTGGCATGCTCGAGGCGTCGCTGGTGGCCGGTGGGTGCGGGGGTGTCGAGCAGGGCAGCCATGGCCGTGTAGTAATCGCGGTGACGGGCACGCACGGCGTGGGCCTGGCCGGCTTCGCCGAGTTTTTCCAGCCCGTACTGACGCACCGTCTCCAGCATCCGGTATCGGCTTGGGCCACTTGCACTTTCGGCAACGACCAGGGACTTGTCGACCAGCAGTGTGAGCAGGTCGAGAACCTGGAAGCGTTCCACGTCGCCGCCCCCGGCCACCACCTCTGCTGCGTCGAGGTCGAATCCGCCCATGAACACCGCCAGCCGGGCGAACAAGACACGTTCGGGCTCGGTGAGTAGCGCATGCGACCAATCCATTGAGGCGCGCAACGTCTGCTGGCGGCGCATCGCGGTGCGCGCACCGCCGGTCAGCAGCCGGAAGCGGTCATGCAGGCCGTCGCGGATCTCGGTCAGCGACAAGACGCGCACCCGCGCCGCCGCCAGTTCGATTGCCAGCGGCAGGCCGTCGAGGCGTCGGCAGATCTCCGCTGCGGTGGCGGCGTTGTCGTCGGTGAGGCGGAAATCGGGGCGGACCCGTCGCGCGCGGTCGGCGAACAGTTCGATCGCCTCGTCGGCCAGCGAGAGCGACGGCACCCGCCAGCTCACTTCGCCTGCCACCCCGATCGGCTCGCGACTCGTCGCCACGACCGTGACCGCGGGGCAAGCGCCCTGCAGGCCGACCATCAGAGCAGCGCATGCGTCCAGCAGATGCTCGCAGTTGTCCAGCACCAGCAGAATCCGATGGTCGCCGACGAATCGCAGCAGCATGTCCATCGTGGAGCTGCCCTGCTGGTCGGGCAGGCCCAACGCACGAATCACCGCGACCGGCACCAGAGCGGGATCGGTGATCGGTGCCAGATCGACCAGCCAGACCCCGCCGCCGAATGCACCGGTGATCCCAGCCGCCACCTGCACCGCCAGGCGTGTCTTCCCGACGCCGCCCGCCCCGGTCAGCGTGACGAGACGGTTGTCGGCCAGAAGCTGCCGCACGTCGTTGATTTCGGCTTCGCGGCCGACGAAACTCGTGAACTGTGCCGGAAGATGCTGGACTGCAACGGTTTCAGGTACACGCAACGGCGGGAACTCGTTGCGAAGGTCGGGATGGCACAGCTGCACCACCCGTTCCGGACGCGGGAGATCCCGCAGCCGATGCGAACCAAGGTCGGTCAGCCAGGCGTCGGCAGGCAGCCGGTCGAGAACCAGATCTTCGGTTATGCCCGACAGCACGGTCTGCCCGCCGTGGGCCAGATCGCGCAGCCGTGCGGTCCGGTTGATGGTAGGACCGATGTAGTTGCCCTCATCACGCAGCTGCACCTCCCCGGTATGCACGCCGATGCGCAGCCGGATCGGGGCCAGCGGTGCCCGCTGCAACTGCAGTGCGCACGCCACTGCGTCGCTGGCCCGCGCGAACGCGACCACGAAGCTATCCCCCTCGCCCTGTTCGACCGGCCGCACACCGTGATGGGCGGAGATGACTTCACACACCGTGCGATCGAGCCGCGCGATGGCGGCCGTCATCTCCTCCGGTTGGGTCTGCCACAGCCGCGTCGAGCCCTCGACGTCGGCCAGCAGCAACGTCACCGTTCCGGTCGGAAGCTCGCTCACACCTAGGTCGCTCCAGTTCAACGGCGTGTCCGCCCGTGGGTCGGTTTCGCTCATGCTAGCCAGCATGCGGCGACCACACGCCGCGAACATCAGCGGAACCGCGTAGATTTGCCGCCCCGCCGCGCCCCCCAACCGCACAGATCTACGCGCCAGCACCGATGATCCCGTGCCGACGGCATCGGATAGTCGACTCGTACCGACCCGAGGAGGACCATCATGACCATTCAAACCACGCCGGTAGTGGCACTGGACCGGGACGCAACCCGGGCGGCGATCACGGCGGCGGCGGGGCGGTTCACCACGATGTTGCGGGAGACCCACGACATCGGGCGCCGGGCAGCGGGCACCGACTGGACGGTCGCCGAGACCGCGGCTCATGTGTCCGTCGTGCTCGCCGGGTTCAGCGCGGCGATCGCCGGGGAAGCGCAAGCGCAATCCCCGGAGCAATACCTGGATGCGGACTTCCCGACTCGGCTGGCTGCCGTCAATGGCGCCACCATCGCCATGGTCGACCACATCGACGCGGCACGGCTTGCGGAGATGATCACCGCTGGGGCGCAACGGTTTCTGGAGCTCGCGGCGACGGCTCATCCTGAGATGAATTGCGAGACACCGTGGTACGGTCCTGGCCGGACCCGCACCGTGGACTGCCTCACCGCCCTGGCGCTCGGGGAACTGACGGTGCACGGGCACGACATCGCAACCGGCACGGGCCGGCGGTGGCCCATCTCTGCCGAGCACGCGAAGCTCATCGTGGGCACGGTGTGTCCGGAGATGTCGCCGTTGGTGGTGCGGCCCGAGGCGGGCCGCGACACGCCGATGACCTACGAGGTCCGGTTGCGCGGCAATGGCCCGCGCTACGTCATCCGGGTCGCTGACGGCACCGCGGAGGTCCGGGCCGTCGGCGGGCCGGTGGACTGTGTGATCTCCGCGGACCCGGTGACGTACATGCTGGTCTGCTACGGGCGGATGCCGCCCGGCCGGGCGCTGCTGCGCGGTGGGATGCTGGCATGGGGCCGCCGTCCGTGGCTCGGACTCCGTTTCAAGGGCCTGTTCTTCAATCCGTGACGCCTCAGACAAAGTCGCCGACTCGTGTTCATCGTCTGCACCCATATTGATCACTGGTCGAAGCGGGCGATCCCGTCAAGCTGTCCCCGATCCGAACCACCAACGCGGGCCAGGGGTTTCAGGGCTTCTGGCGGCCGACGGCGTGACAGTTCGCTGTCTAACCAGTCATCCGGTGGTCAGGGCAACAAGATGTACGACATTCCCGGTACGTCCTTGATGTCGCGATCGTTGAAGATGCCCACACCGCCGGTATACGCGTTGTTCATCTCGGTCACGTGTATCCATGGGCCATCGGGCTGTTGGGAGACCGAATCTACCCACGCGACATGGCCGACACTGCCCGCGCCGGCAACACCGGGTTGGAACACGACCATCGAACGATCCTGGGCGTCGTCGACGACGGTCCAGCCCGCAGCCATTGCCGAGTCACTCCACGACATCGCGTTGCCAGAAAGGGCCGGATAGGATCCGCTGGCCTCGAACCACTTCTGCGCAGCACCCCAGGTGCACTGACCCTGCGTCCCTGGATTGACTCCCTGAGCCATGCCCGTGGCGCGGTGCACATCGGCGACCGGCGCTGCGTCGCCACCCACGCTTGGGGCTTCGACCGTGGCACCCGCGTCGGCGAACGCCGTAGGCGATTCAACCATCGAGTGCACGGCCATTCCCGCGACGAGAGCGGCGACGACGAGTGCCGCCAGTCGGTTGACCGGCCGCGGAGGTCCGTCAGTGCGAAGGCAGGCAAAGACTCCAGAATGGAATGACATGAGTCCTCCCGCGTGTGTGGCCCTTCCCCGACCCACACTCATGGGTATATCAGAACCAGCGCTCGCGCGCAGCAAATCACGATCGGTTCACGAGCAACGTTCCTTCATGTCGCACACGGATTCGCCATTCGCAGGCGCCAGGCATCCGGCATCGAAACTCAAACGTGGGCAAATATTTTCAGGGGTTCTGGCGGCCGACGGCGGGATCGGACAGTTCGCCATCAGCCTCGTGGCTCGATCTCGAAGACGCAGGCTCGGCGCCATGGCCTGGCCTACGGCGGCGTAGCTCTGGTGGGCTTCGCCGATGGTCGCGTGGACGCGGGCACTCGGAGTGCTGACGTCCGGCATGGTGAGTGTTGAGGCAGACATGTGCGGCGGAGCCCCTAATCGGTGAGTTGGCCTTGGCGGGCGAGATCAGACTCTGCGAACCGGCTCAAAGGTTTCTCAAATAATGCTTGGCGACTTGGACTTCTCGTCGTTTCACGGTCGCGACTTCCGTCGGCCCGTCCGACTCGGTCTCGGTGGCCGCATCAGTCGACGTCACCGGCGGAGGACATTCCGCCTTCCGGTTTCGGGGCGTCGCTGGCGCAGTAGTGTGCCACTGCAATATGACTCGAGTGTTGCGCGGCACCACTTAGATGCGGACGCGACGTCCCGCGCAGGCCGCGCTCACGCCTTCGGAATGAAGCCGGGTACGCCACTGTGCACCACGGCGTTGAACCTGACGTTCTCGGTGATGTCCTCTCGAATCGCGCGCATGGCGTCGTCCGGGAGGGCTGCGATCTGATAGTTCTCCTCGATGCGTTGCGGTTTCGTCGAGGTCGTCAGAAACGCGGTGCCACGTTGCACGGCCCACGACAGCGCGACTTGGGCCGGTGACATGTGCATCTGGTCCGCAACGGCGGTGATCACCGGGTCCGTCAACACATTTGGGTCCAGCGAATGCCCCAGCGGGGCGAACGCCAACAAGACGATGCCCTGCTCCTGACAGAATTCGAGCAGTTCCCACTCCGGCAGGTAGGGATGCGATTCAACCTGCACGACGGCGGGCTTGATCCGTGCGACCCCCACGATCTCGCGCACCTTCTCCAACGTCACGTCCGATAGCCCGATCGACCGGCAGCGGCCGTCGTCCACCAGACGCTCCAGTGCCTGCCAGGTCTCGGCCAACGTCACATCGGGGTCGTAGATCACGTCGCCGTGTTCGTCGCGCGGGTCCTGATCGTCACCGGGCTGGAACGCAAACGGAGTGTGGATGAGGTAACAATCGAGGTAGTCGAGTCGCAGCCGGCGCAGGCTCGCATCGAACGCCGGCCCAACGCGCTCAGGGCGATGATTGGTGTTCCACAACTTGGTGGTGACGAACACGTCCTCGCGCGCCACCGTGCCCTGCCGGATGGCTTCCTGCAGCGCGTCGCCGACCGCGTCCTCGTTTCGGTACCGCTCAGCACAATCGAGATGCCGAAAGCCGACCTCCAACGCAGTCATGGTGGACCGCTTGGTGTCGACCGGATCGGGAATCAAGGTGCCGAATCCGACGGCGGGCATCGCCCCACTTCCGTGCACGAGTGGAATCGTCGAGCGGCGAAGCGCTTCAGAAGTGGTCATGAGTGCATCCTCCCCTTGAACGGATCAAGCCGACACCCAGATCCGGGCCGGGATTTTCAGGACAGCCGCGGGTCGATCAGGGTGACGCCGACGGGAGAGGCAGCATCGACCGAAGGCAGCAGACGGGCGCCCTCGGCCAGCCCGACGACGCGCTCCACCAACGCCTGCGGGCGCAACGTGCCTTCCTCGACCAGACGCAACATGTCGGGGTAGTCCACGCTGGCCATGCCGTGGCTGCCGAGCACGTCCAGTTCCCAGGCGATCACCCGGTCCATCGGCACTGCGGGGTGCCCGCCGACGCTGGGTAGCAGCCCCACCTGCACATGGCGTCCGCGCCGCCGCAGACTGTGGATCGCCGCGGCGCACGTGGCCGGGGTGCCGACCGCATCGACCGCGACGTGGCTGCCCCCGCCGGTGAGGTCGTGCACCTGGGCGGCGACGTCGACTCCCGAATCTCGCCCTGACCCGCGAGCAGCGTGTGCTCCGCACCCAGGCTGCGCGCCAGGGCAAGCGCTGCCTCAGTGCGGTCGACGGCGATCACCCTGGCTCCGGCCGCCACGGCAATCTGTACCGCGCTGAGACCCACGCCGCCGACCCCGACGACCGTCACCCACTCGCCGCGCCGGACCCGGGCCCGGGCATTCAACGCGCGGTAGGCGGTGGCGAACCGGCAGCCCAAGCCGGCCGCCGCAGCATCGCCGACGACGTCGGCGACCGCGACCAGGTTGGTGTCGGCGGCGTGTAGCGCCACGTACTCGGCGAAGGAGCCCCAGTGGGTGAAACCGGGCTGGGTCTGGTCGGGACACACCTGTGCCTGACCGGCCTGGCACCACTCACACCTGCCGCAGCCGCACACGAACGGCGTGGTCACCCGCTCACCGACCGTCCACCGCCGCACCTCGGCGCCGATCGCGACGATCACCCCGACCAGTTCGTGTCCTGGGACGTGTGGGAGCGCCACCCCGTCGTCGTGCCCGGCCCACGCGTGCCAGTCACTGCGGCAGAGACCGGTGGCGTGCACCTCCACGACCACGCCCCCCGGCGATGGCACCGGGTCGTCGACCGTGCGGACATCCACCGAACCACCGAACTCCTCGAAGACCACCGCGCGCATGAAGCCATCGTGCCGCTCGCGTCGACGGCGTGCCTGCGCCACCACTTCGGGCGGTGACCGTCGTGGTCGCCAGACCGCCTCGTTAGGCTGTGCCGCATGGCAGCAGAAATCGTGCCGGTGCGCCTCGGTCTGACCAAGGGCGACCTCTACACCCTGTGGGCACCGTCGTGGCGTGACGCCGATGACGAGTGGCAGGCATTCCTCGGCAAGGACGAAGATCTCTACGCCTTCGAGTCGGTCGCCGACCTGGTGGCCTTCATCCGGGCCGACAAGGACAACGACCTGGCCGACCATCCCGAGTGGGTGGCGCTCACCGAGGCCTCCGCGCACCGCTGTGATCCGCCGGACGACCGGCAGCACGACCTCGTCGGCGTGCCCGAACTGGTCGCCGAGAAGCCGACCGAGGACTCGGTGGCGTCCCTTCTCGGCACTCTGAGCATCGTGCAGGCCATCGGCTCGGTGTGCGACCTGACCGCGGTGGCGAAGTTCTTCAACGGTCATCCGGTGCTCGGCTCGGTGGGCGGCGGCATCGAGGCGTTCGAAGGTCGTGTCGGCCGCAAGCGCTGGAGCGAGATCGAGGGTGTCATCGGCCGCAGCTGGGACGGCGTGCTCGACGCCATCGACTCGATCGTGACCGTCCCCGACGTCGACGAGGCCGCCTCGGAGAAGGCCGCCGAGGAACTTGCCGAGCCGGCACCCGAGCCGGAGGCCGTCGACGAGGGCACCGAGGACGACGACGTCGTGATCGAGGGCGAGGTCGACACCGAATGAGGAGGTCGAGGCGCTCGCGGCGGAGGCTCAGGGCCAGGTGCTCGGCAGCCACTCGGACTTCTGGGGCGAGGTCGGCATCGACCCGGTCCGGATCATGACCAGCGGCGGCACGTACTACACGCTGCGGTGCTACCTCGACGATCAGCCGATCTTCCTCGGCCGCAATGGCCGGATCAGCGTGTTCGGCTCCGAGCGGTCGCTGGCGCGGTACCTGGCCGACGAGCACGAGAGCGACCTGTCCGATCTCGCGACCTTCGACGACATCCGAACGGCGGCCACCGACGGCTCGCTGCGCATCAGGGTCACCGAGGACAACGTCTACGTCCTGAGCGAACTGTCCGAGGACATCACCGATGGACCCGACGCGGTGGACAGCCAGCAGCTCGAACTGGTCGTCGAATTGTTCAGGGACGTCAGCGATTACGCCGAGGACACCAGCGTCGACGAGGCGCTGGAAGTCGATCAGCCGCTGGGCAAGTTCGTCGCATACGTGCTCGACCCGGACAAGAGCGACAAGCCGGCCGCGCCGTACGCGAAGGCGGCCGAACAGTTCGACGCGCTCGCGACCTTCGTGGAGTCGCGGCTGCGCACCGAGTAGTGCGATGAGTTATGCCCGGGCCGCGAGTCGACACTGGCATGACCATCACTGACGGCATCACCACCCGCACGCTCGACGTCCCCGGCGCACGCCTGCACTACGAGGTCCGCGGCTCGGGACCGCTCCTGTTCGTCATCGGTTCGCCGATGGCGGCCGCCGAATTCGCGCCTCTGGCCGACGCGCTGGCCGCCGACCACACCGTCGTCACCTACGACCCACGCGGGTTCGCGGGCAGTCCCATCGACGATCCCGGCCAGCCGTCGACTCCCCAGCAGCGCGCGGGCGACGTCGTCGCCATCCTCGACGACCTCGGCGCCGCGTCGGCCGACCTCTTCGGGTCCAGCGGTGGCGCCGTCACCGGCCTGGCTCTGGTCGCCATGCACCCCGGCCGGGTGCGGACGCTGATCGCCCACGAGCCGCCACTGACCGAACTGCTTCCGGACGCCGAGGAGCAGTGGGCGGCGACCAAGGGCATCACGGACACCTTCCGCACCCACGGGTTCCACGCCGCCTGGATGCAGTTCATGGTCAACGCCGGCTTCGACATGAACGCGCCCGACGGCGAGGCTCACGACAAGGGTGGCGCGCCCATGCCTGCCGAACCATCCGAGAAGGAGTTGGCCGAGGCGACCCGCTTCTTCGTGCACGACCTCGAGCCCACCACGCGCTACGTCCCCGATGCCGCGGCGGTCAACGCGGGCGCGGGCCGCGTGGTGATCGGCATCGGCGTCGACTCGTCCAGGCTGCTGACCTACCGCACGTCCATGGCGACGGCCGAACTGCTCGGCTGCCCGACGGTCGAATTCCCCGGCGATCACGGCGGGTTCATGGGTGCCCCGGACGCGTTCGCCGACCGGCTTCGCGAGGTGCTGGCCGGCTGAGCCCCGCGAATCGCAAGGGTTCAGCCGATGAGGACCGCGTAGCGCGGCTTGATCACCTCGTCGATGATCGCCAGTCGCTCGTCGGAACGGGATGAACGACGACTTCATCGCGTTGATGGTGAACCGCTCGAGATCGCTCCAGCCGTAGCCGAACGCCTCGACCAGGCGCAGCATCTCCTGGCTCATCGTGGTGTCGCTCATCAGCCGGTTGTCGGTGTTGACGGTGACGCGGAACCGCAGTCGGGCCAGCAGGGCGAACGGGTGCTCGGCGATGCTGGCGACCGCGCCGGTCTGCACGTTGCTGCTCGGGCACAGTTCCAGCGGAATTCGCTTGTCGCGCAGGATCGAAGCCAGCCGGCCCAGGGTCGCGTCGACTGTCGTCGTGGACGCGTCGATGTCGTCGACGATGCGCACGCCGTGGCCGAGCCGGTCGGCGCCGCAGAACGCGATCGCCTCGTGAATCGACGGGCAGCCCGAACGCCTCACCCGCGTGAATGGTGAAGCGCGCGTTGTTGTTCCGCATGTACTCGAACGCGTCGAGGTGCCGGGTGGGGGGATATCCGGCCTCCGCGCCGGCGATGTCGAAGCCGACGACGCCCTTGTCGCGGAACCGGATCGCCAGCTCGGCGATCTCGCGCGACCGCGCGGCGTGCCGCATCGCGGTGACCAGGCACCGCACGACGATCGTCCTGCCCGCGCTGGCCGCCGCCTTCTCTCCGTCGGCGAAGCCGGCCAGCACCGCGTCGACCACCGCGTCGAGCGACAGCCCGCCGTCGATGTGCAGTTCGGGGGCGAACCGGACCTCGGCGTAGACCACCGAGTCGGCGGCCAGGTCCTCCACGCACTCGAAGGCCACGCGGTGCAGCGCCTCCGGCGTCTGCATGACGCCGACGGTGTGGGCGAACGGCTCCAGGTAGCGCACCAGCGAGCCGCTGTGCGCGGCCGTGCGGAAGAACGTCGCCAGCTCCGTCGACGTCGGTGGCGGGCAGCTCGTCGTAGCCGATCTCGCTCGGCCAGCTCGACCACCGTCGCCGGGCGCAGCCCGCCGTCGAGATGGTCGTGCAGCAGCGCCTTGGGCGCCCGCTGGATCGTCTCGAGGGTCAGCGGTGTCGTCATACGACTCCTCTCAGGTGATCCGATCGATGATCAGGGGACGTTCCTCGGGTGCGGGGTCGCCGACGGTCCAGCCGCCGTCGAGTTCGGCCATCGCGCCGCCGAACCGTTCCGGGGTGTCGGTGTACAGCGTGAACAGCGGCTCGCCCGCCGCGACCGGTTCCCCGGGTCCGCGGTGGATCCGCATTCCGGCGCCGAACTGCACCTGCCCGCCCGGGCGTCGAGCGGCCCGCGCCGAGCCGCCACACCGCCAGTCCCACCGCCATCGCGTCGATGTCGCCCATCGTGCCACCACGCGGTGCGGTGATGGTCTCGGAATGTGCACCGATCGGCAACGGTGCGGACAGGTCGCCGCCCTGCGCGGCCACCAGCTCGCGGAAGCGGTCCATCGCGGTGCCGTCGGCCAGCGAGTCGGCCGGGTCGACCCCGTCGACTCCCGCCGCGTCCAGCATCTCGCCGGCCAGCGCCAGCGTCAGCGCCACCACGTCGTCGGGGCCGCCGCCGGCCAGCACCTCCAGTGACTCGGCGACCTCGACCGCGTTGCCGACGGCGCGTCCCAGCGGCCCGTCCATGTCGGTGAGCAGCGCGCGGGTGGCGACGCCGTGCGCGGTGCCCAGCTCGACCATGGTCCTGGCCAGCTCGCGCGCCTCGGCCTCGGTCTTGAGGAAGGCGCCACGGCCCACCTTGGTGTCGAGGACCAGGGAGTCGGCGCCCTCGGCCAGCTTCTTGCTCATCACCGAGCTGGCGATCAGCGGCAGCGACTCCGTGGTCGCGGTGACGTCGCGCAGCGCGTAGATCTTGCGGTCGGCAGGCGCCAGGTCACCCGCGGCGAAGATGGCCGCGCCGATGTCCTGAAGTTGTTGGCGGATTTGCGGCTTTGGACAGCTCGGCGGTGAAGCCCGCGATGGCCTCCAGCTTGTCGAGCGTGCCGCCGGTGTGGCCAAGCCCGCGTCCGGCGGCCTGCGGCACCGCTGCGCCGCAGGCCATCACGACGGGCACCAACGGAATGGTGATCTTGTCGCCCACCCCGCCGGTGGAGTGCTTGTCCACCAAGGCCAATGGCTTGCCGTCGCGCCGGAGATCGCGGAAGTCGAACCGGTCGCCGGAGCCGATCATGGCCGCCGTCCAGCGGGCGATCTCGCCCGGCGTCATGCCGCGCAGGAAGATCGCCATCAAGAGCGCGGACATCTGCTCGTCGTGCACCCGACCGTGGGTGTAGCCGTCGATCACCCAGTCGATCGCGGCATCCGACAGCACACCGCCGTCGCGCTTGGTCCGGATGACGGTCGGTGCGTCGAAAGCGAACCGGGTCACTGGGTTTGTTCTTACGCGCGAGCCGGCGTAGATCGTCGGGCCCGAAGGCGTCGGGCAGCAGTTCGGACAGCGGACGCGGGCCGCCGGGATGATCGATCAACATGTCGGGGCCACCGTGTTCGAGCAGCACCTGGCGGCACCGGCCGCACGGCATGAGCAACGCGCCGGTGGCATCCACGCAGGACAGCGCGACCAGCCGGCCCCCGCCGCCGGCGTGTAGGGCGCAGACCACTGAACACTCGGCACAGAGACCTAGGCCATATGAGACATTCTCCACATTGCAGCCGACCACGATTCGACCGATCGTCGACAGCGCAGCCGCCCCGACCGGGAACCGCGAGTACGGCGCGTACGCCCGCGACATGACCCCAATTGCCTGTCGCGCAACGACTTCCAGTCCACATCCACGGCCATGTCAGCTACCCGACCGGTGCTCTGAATGCATTCCGAAACCTCCGCGACACGGCTCGAACTCCGACATAGGCAACCCTAACTTCGCCGCTGAAAAGGCTGTTTACGGGTCCACGCTAGTTCTTTCGGGAGCACGATTGGGTTTAGAGTCGCCCCGAGGTCAGGGCAAGGGTGGGCAACCATGACAACGGGTCCCCGCCCGCAGCCCGGAGCGTCCACCGATGGCGTTGGAGGTCGAGGATTGAGTACAACGACAGCCGCGGATTCCGCACTACCGGCTCCGCGATCGTCACCACGGCGCCGCCGCACCCTCTACCGCGGCGACCCGGGCATGTGGTCGTGGGTGCTGCACCGCATCACCGGCGCCACGATCTTCTTCTTCCTCTTCGTCCACGTGCTCGACACCGCGCTGGTGCGGGTCAGCCCGGAGGCCTACAACGAGGTCATCGACACCTACAAGACGCCGATCGTCGGCCTCATGGAGATCGGGCCTGGTGGTCGCGGTGCTCTACCACGCGCTCAACGGCATCCGGATCATCCTGATCGACTTCTGGCAGCACGGACCCAAGTACCAGCGGCTGATGCTGTGGGTGGTGCTGGGGGTCTGGATCGCGGTCTTCATCGCCGCGCTCGGCGTGATCGGCATGCACATGGCGGAGCAGTTCCTGTGAGCGGACCGCGGATCGGGTCCCGCGGGGAGAGAACCCCTTCGACCACATCAGCGAACGCGGCGGCATCGCGCCCGTCATGCAGCGCAGCTACGACCGGCCCGCCGGCCTGGACAACCCCCGCGCACCGCGCCGTCGCGGCGGGATGCCGAACTTCGAGAAGTACGCCTGGCTGTTCATGCGGTTCTCCGGCGTCGTGCTGATCTTCCTGGCCCTCGGCCACCTGTTCATCATGCTGATGTGGGAGAACGGCGTGTACCGCATCGACTTCAACTACGTCGCGCAGCGCTGGTCGTCGCCGTTCTGGCAGACCTGGGACCTGCTGCTGCTGTGGCTGGCCCAGCTGCACGGCGGCAACGGCATGCGCACGATCATCGCCGACTACGCGCGCAAGGACTCCACCAAGTTCTGGCTGAACACCCTGCTCGCGCTGTCGATGTTGTTCACGCTGGTGCTGGGCACCTACGTGCTGCTGACGTTCGACGCGAACATCTCGTAATCCAGGAGTTCTTGAAGTGATCATCGAACACCGCTACGACGTCGTCATCGTCGGCGCCGGCGGCGCCGGGATGCGCGCCGCCGTCGAGGCCGGCCCCCGGGTGCGCACCGCGGTGCTGACCAAGCTGTACCCGACGCGCAGCCACACCGGCGCCGCGCAGGGCGGCATGTGCGCCGCGCTGGCCAACGTCGAAGAGGACAACTGGGAGTGGCACACGTTCGACACCGTCAAGGGCGGCGACTACCTCGCCGACCAGGACGCCGTCGAGATCATGTGCAAGGAGGCCATCGACGCGGTCCTCGACCTCGAGAAGATGGGGATGCCGTTCAACCGCACCCCCGAGGGCCGCATCGACCAGCGCCGGTTCGGCGGGCACACCCGCGACCACGGCAAGGCGCCCGTGCGCCGGGCCTGCTACGCCGCCGACCGCACCGGCCACATGATCCTGCAGACGCTGTATCAGAACTGCGTCAAGCACGACGTCGAGTTCTTCAACGAGTTCTACGCACTCGACCTGGTGCTGTCGGACACCCCGGGCGGCCCGGTGGCCACCGGCGTCGTCGCCTACGAACTGGCCACCGGCGACATCCACGTCTTCCACGCCAAGGCGATCGTGTTCGCCACCGGCGGGTCGGGCCGGATGTACAAGACCACGTCCAACGCGCACACCCTCACCGGCGACGGCCTCGGCATCGTGTTCCGCAAGGGACTTCCGTTGGAGGACATGGAGTTCCACCAGTTCCACCCGACCGGCCTGGCTGGCCTGGGCATCCTGATCTCGGAGGCCGTGCGCGGCGAGGGCGGTCGCCTGCTCAACGCCGACGGCGAGCGGTTCATGGAGCGCTACGCCCCGACGATCGTCGACCTGGCGCCCCGCGACATCGTCGCCCGGTCGATGGTGCTCGAGGTGCTGGAGGGCCGCGGCGCCGGACCCAACAAGGACTACGTCTACATCGACGTGCGCCACCTCGGCGCCGACGTGCTCGAGGCCAAGCTGCCCGACATCACCGAGTTCGCCCGCACCTACCTGGGCGTCGACCCGGTCACCGAACTGGTGCCGGTGTACCCGACGTGCCACTACGTGATGGGCGGCATCCCGACCACCATCAACGGCCAGGTGCTGCGCGACAACATCGTCGGTGGTCCCCGGCCTGTACGCCGCGGGCGAGTGCGCGTGCGTGTCGGTGCACGGCGCCAACCGGCTGGGCACCAACTCGCTGCTGGACATCAACGTGTTCGGTCGCCGCGCGGGCATCGCCGCCGCGAATTACGCACTGGGGCATGACTTCGTCGACATGCCCGCCAGGCCCGCCGAGATGGTGACCGGCTGGGTGGGCGACATCCTCTCCGAGCACGGCAACGAGCGGGTGGCCGACATCCGCGGCGCGCTGCAGCAGTCGATGGACAACAACGCCGCGGTGTTCCGCACCGAGGAGACGCTCAAGCAGGCGCTCACCGACATCCACGCCCTCAAGGAGCGCTACGCCCGAATCACGGTGCACGACAAGGGCAAGCGCTACAACAGCGACCTGCTGGAGGCCATCGAGCTGGGCTTCCTGCTGGAGCTGGCCGAGGTCACCGTGGTCGGCGCGCTGAACCGCAAGGAGTCCCGCGGCGGCCACGCCCGCGAGGACTACCCGAACCGCGACGACACCAACTACATGCGCCACACCATGGCCTACAAGGTCCTGGAGGCCGGCGGCGAAGACGCCGGAGAATCGGAACGCACCGCCACCGATCTGCTGAGCGACATCCGGCTGGACTACAAACCCGTGTCCAGACCCGTTACGAGCCGATGGAACGGAAGTACTGAGATGGCGACCGACGAGCGCTCGTGCGAGGAATCATGACAACCGTGTTGGACAACGCCAAGACCCAGGATCCGCCCATCCCGCCGGTGCCCGACGGCGCGGTGATGGTCACGCTGAAGATCGCCCGGTTCAACCCCGAGGATCCGGATGCGGCCGGCTTCCAGAGCTTCCGGGTGCCGTGCCTGCCCAGCGACCGGCTGCTCAACCTGCTGCACTACGTCAAGTGGTACCTCGACGGCACGCTCACGTTCCGGCGGTCGTGCGCGCACGGCGTGTGCGGTTCGGACGCCATGCGCATCAACGGCGTGAACCGGCTGGCGTGCAAGGTGCTGATGCGCGACATGCTGCCGAAGAAGGCGGACAAGCAGCTCACCATCACCATCGAGCCGATCCGCGGCCTGCCGGTCGAGAAGGACCTGATCGTCGACATGGAGCCGTTCTTCGACGCCTTCCGTGCGGTGAAGCCGTTCCTCATCACCAGCGGCAATCCGCCCACCAAGGAACGGATTCAGAGCCAGACGGACCGCGCCCGCTACGACGACACCACCAAGTGCATCCTCTGCGCCTGCTGCACCACGAGCTGCCCGGTGTTCTGGAACGAGGGCAGCTACTTCGGGCCTGCGGCGATCGTCAACGCACACCGGTTCATCTTCGACAGTCGCGACGAGGCCGCCGCCGAGCGGCTCGACATCCTCAACGAGGTCGACGGCGTGTGGCGCTGCCGCACCACGTTCAACTGCACCGAGTCCTGCCCGCGCGGCATCCAGGTGACCAAGGCGATCCAAGAGGTCAAGCGGGCGCTGATGTTCGCCCGCTGACTTCTCGCCGCGCACTTCCCTGCGCGAGCAGACGCAAAGTCCCCTGTTCTGGTCCAGAACAGGGGACTTTGCGTCTGCTCGCTCGGAGCAGGACTGCGAGGCTGTCACACATCGGCGGGCTGTCTCGTCTGATGGACATGACTACGCAAACGCCTCGCATCGAACCCCTGTCCCCCAAGAAGGCCTCGCTGACGGCGCGGCTGATGTACCGCTACGCCAAGCGTCGGTTCGGCGAAGTGCCCGTGCCCTTCGCCGTCGGCGCACATCACATGCCACTGCTCGTCGCGAACGCAGTCCACGAGACGCTGCTGGAGCGCGGCTCGAAGAAGCTGCCCGTCGAACGTCCGCGAACTCGCCGTGTACTGGACGGCGCGTACCGTCGGCTGCTCGTGGTGCGTCGACTTCGGCGCCATGCTGATCCGTCTCGACGGCCTGGACGTCGATCGGCTCAAGTACGTCGACGACTATGCGACGTCTCCGCTCTTCACCGACGACGAGCGCGCCGCCATCGCCTACGCCGACGCCATGACGACCGACCCGCACAAGGTCACCGACGAGCAGGTGGTCGATCTGCGCCGCCGCTTCGGCGACGCGGGAGTCATGGAGTTGACCTACCAGATCGGCGTCGAGAACATGCGGGCCCGGATGAACACCGCGCTGGGCATCACCGAGCAGGGCTTCAGTTCGGGGGACGCGTGCCGGGTGCCGTGGGCTGACGACGCTGCTGCCCGCCGAGCGGCGAGGCCGTGAACTTGTCCGGATTCGCGACATCCCATATCGCACAGACCTTTCCGTCCCTGACGGTCAGCGCCTGGATGTGGGGCTGCAACTCGGGCCATTCGCCGTCGGTGTCCACCCGCTCGTTGTAGAGCCCGAGCTCGCCGTTGACGAGCGCGAACTGCCCGACCTCGAACAGCTTGGGGCCGTAGCGCGCCGCCAGTCCGAGGATGAACCGCGCGACCTTGTCGGACCCGTGGATGACGCGGGCGGCGGTGGGCGCCCTGCGGTTCGAGTCGCCGGTGAAGGTGACCTCGGGATGCAGCAGGGCGACGACGGCCGCCAGGTCGCCGGACGCCATGGCCGCCATCAGCTTGCCGACGACCTCGTCGTGCGACGCGTCCCGCGGCGGGCGCCTCGGCATCGGTGACGGTCCGCCTGGCCCGCGACGCGAGCTGGCGGGCCGCCGCCGCGCTGACCCCGAGCACGTCGGCGATCTCGCCGAACGGCAGCGCGAAGCCGTCGTGCAGCACGAAGGCCACCCGTTGGTCGGGGGTCAGCCGTTCGAGCACCACCATCGCGGCGAAGCGGGCGTCCTCTCCCGCGACGACCGCAGCGAGAGGGTCCGATCCGTCGAGCGGTGTCACCACGGGTTCCGGCAGCCACTCACCGACGTAGGTCTCGCGGCGGTGCGCCGCGGAGCGCAGCCGGTCCAGCCCGATGCGGCTCACCACCGTCGTCAGCCACGCCCGCAGATCGACGATGCCGTCACGATCGGGCCCGAGAGCGTGCCAGCGCAGCCAGGCGTCCTGGACCGCGTCCTCGGCATCGGCGAAGGTGCCGGTCAGCCGGTAGGCCACGGCCAGCAGATGCGAACGCAGCCGCTCGAATTCGTCGGTCCGCTGCGCGGTGGTCACACAACCAGGGTAGTGCCCGCTTCGATTCAGAACCAGGCCGCGAAGTCCTGCTTCGCGATCACGCAGTGCACACCCTTCACCGCGTCGACCACTTGACTCACCTCGAAGTCGGCGGCAGCCGAAAGATAGGCCAAGACAACGGGTTCCGGAATGTCGAAGCGCTGGGACAAGAACGCGACGGCGTTTCGGACGGCCTTGCGCATGGCTTCGTCGAGGTCGACGTCCATACCGGTGGGAATCCAGTGGGACGTCGTCTCGATCATCGGCGACGTCAGTGGCCCGATCGCCTGCGTGCGCTCGTCGGCGCGTAGCACGGAGAGCCGAACGGTGGCGCGCAGCGGCGCCTCGAGCGCCGTCAGCGCCACCTCACCGTTGCCCTGCGCGAAGTGCGGGTCGCCGACGTAGAACATCGCGCCATCGACCTGCACGGGCAGGAACACGGTGGCTCCCGCCACGGCGTGTTTGACGTCCATGTTGCCGCCGTGGTCGCCTGGCGGCACCGACGGTACGCGCTCGCCGGTGTTGCGAGCCACCCCCATCAAGCCCAGGAAGGGCGCCAGCGGGAACTGCAGGAACCGCTCTGCGACGGCGATCCGCCCGCGGCGGCCAGACGGATCGACTTCACAGAAGTGGCTGAACGCCATCCCTTCTGCAGGCAACTCGTCCGGCAACGCCCCGAATCCGTGCCGCATGCTGATGAAGCCGTACGGCGCTCGCTGCGTCAGCTCCATCACGTCGATGCGCAGCACGTCGCCGGCACGGGCCTCGCTCACGGCGATGGGCCCGGTCACCACGTGTGGTCCGTCGTCGATCTCGCGGTCGGGGCCGTCTGCGGCGATCGCGATCATGTCGTCGAGCACCTCGTCCTCGCGGACACCGAAGTCGGCAAGGAACCGGACCGGATCGCTGCCCTGGTCCTCGAGGATGCCCTCGTGGCTGACCGTGTCGATGGTGATCGTGTCACCGCTCGACACTTCCATCACGGGTGCGGTGGCGGCGTTGGGCAACCAACCCCAGTGCACCTCGTCCGGCCGCGACGGCAGGTAGTGCATGCCTGGCAGCGGCCCCGACCCCGACTGCAGAACCGTGCGCGCCGAGGCAATCGATGGAACAGGTGGCATTGGTGTACTCCTTCTAGACTTCCGCCGCACGCATGGCGCTCATGAATCGACGGGTGACTTCGTTTGTGGGAGAACCGATCACGTCGGCGGCAGGTCCCTCTTCGACGACGGCGCCGCCGGCCATGAAAACCACTCGGTCGGCGATCTCGTTGGCGAAGCCGAGCTGATGGGTGGCAATGACCATGGTCAGGCCGTGCCGGTAGGCGAGGCCGCGAATGACGTCGAGGACGCCGGCGATGAGCTCTGGATCCAGCGCGCTGGTGGGCTCGTCGAGAAGCAGCACCCGCGGGTTGAGCGCCAGCGCCCGCGCGATGCCGACGCGTTGCTGCTGGCCGCCGGAGAGCTGCCGGGGCAGCGCGTCGGCCCGCGGTGCCATGCCGACCTTCGCCAGCAACGCATCGGCGGCCTCCTCCGCTTGCGGCTTCGTGGTGCCCGTCCAGTTCAGGGGTCCGGCGACGTTGGTGCGCGCCGACAGGTGGCTGAAGAGGTTGAAGTGCTGAAAGACCATCCCGATGCCGAGCTGTTGACGCTGTTCGGCGGCCTGCCGTGCCGAAAGGGGCCGTCCTCGTTCGTCGAAACCGATCCGGGCGCCTGCCACCGTGATCGTGCCGCCGTCGACGTCCTCGAGCCCGTTGACCATCTTCAGCAGCGTGCTCTTGCCGGAGCCACTCGGCCCCAGCAGCGCAACCACCTCACCCGACCGGATGCTCAGGTCCACGCCGTCGAAGATGGTGTGGTCGCCGTACGACTTGCACACTCCGGTCAAGCGGATCAACTCGGGCCCGATGGTGCGGGTCGCGGCCGCGTCGAACACGGGCGGCGGCGGGATGTCGTCGGGCGGCCCGGCCGGCGGCGACGCGTTACGTGGCAGCGGCACCAGCCGCGACAGCACCGAGCGCCGGTTGCCGCGGTCGAGGTTGAGCGCGTCCTCGACCAGCAGCTGCACCACGGTCAGCACGCCGGTCAGCGCCAGGTACATCACCCCGGTGGCGAAGTAGATGGAGAAGTAGTCGAATGTCGCCGATGTCAGTTGCTGTGTGCGCAAGGTCAATTCGGGTACCGCGATGATGGAGGCCAGCGCGGAGTTCTTCATGGTGGCGACGGCCTCGTTGCCGAGTGCAGGGACGGACATCCGGGCCACCTGTGGTACGACGATGCGCAGTGCCACCACCTTTGGCACCAGTCCCAGCGCCCGCGCCGCCGCGAGCTGACCGGGGTCGACGGCGCGCACCCCGGAGCGGAAGATTTCGGCGAAGAACGCCGCCTCGTTCATCGCCAGCGCGACCGAGGCCGCCATCAGCGGCGGAAACGAGATTCCGGCATGTGGCAGCGCGGTGAAGACGAAGACCATCTGCAGGATCAACGGGGTACCCCGGTAGACGACCACATAGGTGCGGGCGAGCACGGTCAGCGGCCTGAACCGGGTCAGCTGCGCCAGCGCGAGCACCAACCCCGCCAGCAGCCCCCCGGCGAAGCCGTACAGGGTCAGCTGCAGGGTGAAGACGATGCCGTCGAGCAGCCATCCGGTGGTCAGATAGTGGGTGAACTTGTCCATCAGTCGGCGCTGAGCACGCTCGGCTGTGCCACCGCGTTCTCGTCGAGCTGCCACTTGCTGGCGAGCTTGGCCTGCAGGCCAGCGGATTGAATCTCGGTCACGGCGCCGACCACGGCGTCGCGCAGGTCGTGATTGGCCTTCGGCACGCCGATGCCGATGGTGTAGTCGAGCATCACCGTGTCGGCCGAGGCCAGATCGTCGGGATGTGCGGCGATGTAGCGCTTCACGGTGTTGATGTCGTTCATGTAGGCGTCGGCCCGGCCCGCAAGGATGGCCTGCACGCAGTCGGACGCGTTGTCGAACAGGCTGGTGGTGGGCGCGGCCTTACCCTGGGACTGGCATTTGGGACCGACAGCGTCGACGAGCGGCACCTCCACGTAGCCCTTGTTCAGCGCGACGGTCAGGCCGCACAGCGACGGGTCGATGCCGGTGATCTTCTTCGGGTTGCCGGTCTTGACCAGGATGCCGTCGAAAACCTTTGAGTAGCTGACGAAGTCGACGCCACCCTGGGCGCGTTCCTTGGTTGCGTACAGGTTCGACAAGATCCAGTCGGCGCGCCCGCTGGCCACGGTCGGCACGAGTTCGGAGAAGCCGACGGGCACGTAGCCGACCGAGAAGCCGAGACAGGCGCCGATCGCATTGCCCAGGTCGATGTCGAACCCCTGGTACTTGCCGGGGTCGTTCGGATCGACGGTCTCGTAGCCGGGGGTGTAGGGATTGATCGCGTTGCGCATCGTCTTGCCGCCGAGGTCGGGATGATCCTGGCGCAGCTTGGCGCACGCAGGCGACTTGGCGATGTCGGCGTATTCGCCGCTCGAAGCAGGTGCCGCGGTGTCGGCCGTCGAGCACCCGGCCATAGCGGCGGCGGCGCACACCGCGGCGACGAATGTCCGCACGGCTCGTGAAGTCATTGAAAGATTCCTCCTCATTGGCCGGATGGTCCGACCAAGTGACTCTCCAGACGCTAGGGCGTGACCGGGCGGCGCGACAGCCGAGATCGATTGGTTTACCAAGCATTTACGTGCGACGCGCCGTTGTTTACATGACGAAATCGCGCCGACTCGCGCAGACCGTCTGACTATGATGTGCCGATGGCCGAACTGCCGGTACCGCGTCGTGGCCAGAACATGTCCGTGGTACTCGCGGCACATTTCGAGCGGCTCATCGCCACCAATGAGCTGGTTCCTGGCTCGCGACTGCCCTCCGAACGGGATTTGGCCGAGACCTTCGACGTGTCACGCTCGACCCTTCGCGAGGCCATGCACGAGCTGGAGGGCAAACGACTGATCGAGCGTCGGCCGGGGCGTGGAACGACCGTGCTCGCGGTGCAAGGCACCTCTGAGGACTTTCGCAGTCTTGCCACCGAAGATGCCTCCGCTGCCTACGCCGCAGAGTTACGCGAGATCATCGAGCCATCCATCGCCGCGCTGGCCGCCAGCCGGGCCACGGCCTCGAACCTCCTGCAACTCAGTGACGTGTTGGACAGGTCGGGCGAGAACCTGCTGCAGGCCGAGTCGTTGCGATTGGACGTCGAGTTTCACACGTTGCTCGCGCGCGCAGCACAGAATCCTCTGCTCGAGTCGCTGCAATCGAGGAGCAGCGAATGGACCAACGACGTGCGGCAGTATTCGCATGCCACCCGGCTGTCTCGGCGGATCTCGACACGCGGCCATCACCGCATCTATGACGCCGTCCGCGACCATGATCCCGTGGCTGCCCAGGAGGCGATGATGCTTCACCTCGAAGAAGTCAAGGAACTCATCGCCAAGGCGACCAAGAAGCGCGGCCGGTAACCACGGCGCAACCGTCCCCACCGGATCTTCGCAGTAACCATCCAGGAACTTGCCAGGAACGTATATTCCTGCACATGGCAATCGCTGAACAGCCGACCCGCCCGGCAGTCACGGACAAGGGCCTGCAGGCCGGAGCGCTCGGCCTGGTCGGCAACGTCGTCATCGGCCTCGCCGCGGTGGCCCCGGCCTACAGCCTGGCCGCCACCCTTGGCTACGTCGTGCTCAACGTCGGCGAGAAGGCGCCCGCGATGTTCGTGCTCGCGTTCATCCCGATGCTCCTGGTGGCGTTCGCCTACAAGGAACTGTCTCAGGACACTCCGGACTGCGGCACCACCTTCACCTGGGGCACAAAGGCTTTCGGGCCGTGGATCGGCTGGATCGGCGGGTGGGGGCTGGCGGTGTCGGCGATCATCGTGCTGGCCAACGTCGCCGAGGTGGCGGCGATCTACCTGTTCAAGTTCCTCGGCCAGGACGAACTGGCCGAGAACCTCTGGGCCAAGGTCGCGCTCGGCTCGTTCTTCATCATCGCGATGACGCTCGTCAGCGCCCGCGGCGTCGTGGTGTCGGAGAAGATGCAGAACGTCCTGATCGCCATCCAGTTCGGGGTGTTGATCATCGCCAGCATCTGGGCGCTGGTCCGGGTGTTCAGCGGCACCGCCGGGGCGCAAGCCATCACGCCGCAGCTGTCGTGGCTGTGGCCGTCGGACCTCGACTTCTCGTCGATCGCCGCCGCGATCATCCTGTGCATCTTCATCTACTGGGGCTGGGACGCGTGTCTGGCCGTCGGCGAGGAGACCAAGAACCCGGGCAAGACACCGGGTATCGCCGCCGTCATCACCACCCTGATCCTGGTGTGCACCTACGTACTGGTCGCCTACGCCGTCCAGTCGTTCTCCGGCTTCGGCTTCGTCGGCATCGGATTGAACAACGCCAACAACACCGACGACGTGCTGACGGTGCTCGGCGAACCGGTGGCCGGGCCGATCCTCGCATCGCTTCTGCTGCTGACGGTTTCGGTTTCGGCGCTGTCGTCGACGCAGACCACGATCCTGCCGACCGCGCGCGGCACGCTCTCGATGGCGGTGTACGAGGCCCTGCCCAAGCGGTTCGCCAGCGTGCATCCGAAGTACATGACGCCCGCGTTCGGCACCATCGTGATGGGCGCTGGCCGCGCTGTTCTTCTATCTGGTGCTGACGTTCCTCAGTGAGAACGCACTGCTCGACTCGGTGGCCTCGCTGGGCCTGGCCGTCGCCTTCTACTACGGCGTCACCGCGTTCGCCTGCGTCTGGTACTTCCGCAGGACGCTGTTCGAGTCGACCCGAAACCTGTTCTTCCGCGGCATCTTCCCGTTGCTCGGCGGCATCGCGATGGCCGTGGGCGTTCTTCAAGAGCGCCATACGACATGATGGCGCCCGACTACGGCTACACCGCGTTCGGCCCGATCGGCGGCGTCTTCGTCCTCGGCGTCGGCATGCTGGTGCTCGGCATCCCGCTGATGCTGGCGTGCTTCGCCTTCGGCACCAAGCGATTCTTCCGCGGCGAGACGCTCAATGCCTCGACCGAGGTCAAGGTCCCAGACACCTTCTGATCCCTCTCAAGGACTCGGGCACGCGCGCTAGGAGAAGAGATGCATCTGACCGTCGGCTATCTGGCCACCCCCACCGGCGACGACGGTGTGGCCTTGGCCAGCGCGCTCGCCAATACCTTCGGCGCCACCGTCGACGTGGTGCTCGTCGTACGCGAGGAGCTCCCCGACGGCCATCCCGGGCGCGCCGAGTACCAGCAGCTGCTGATCCGCAAGGGCGAGGAGTGGATCGCCCAGGCGATCGTCCGCGCTTGTCCGCGGCCGGCGTATCGGCGAACTCCAACGTGTTGGTCGGCGAGTCCTACTCCGAGTCGCTTGATCGCGTTCGCCGAGGAGAAGGACTCCGATCTGATCGTCATCGGCGGGGCGCGCGACGGAATCTTCGGCGGGCACGTCATCGGCTCGGTGGCGGGCGCGCTGCTGCACTGCTCCCCCATTCCCGTCGCGCTGGCCCCGCGCGGCTACGCCGAGGATCCACCGGCCACCATCACCTCGGTCACCGCCGCCGTGCCGACGCGCGCAGGCGACGACAACCCCTTGCCGTTCACGCTCACGTTGGCCAGTGCCGCCGGGCTGCCGATCCGCATGGTCTCGCTGGTGTCCGCGGCGGACCACGCCGACGCGGACAGCAGGCGCGAGCTCCGGCAGATGCAGATCGCGGCGGCGGAGGAGAACCTCGCGGTGGCCGCCCGCGCGCTGCCCGACGCGCCGGACATCGACTCGCTGGTCGCCGACGGCTCCACCCTGGAAGTCGGCGCTGAAGAAGCTCAACTGGGACGAGTCCGACGTGCTGGTGGTCGGGTCCAGCCGGGTCGCGGCGCCCAAGCGGGTGTTCCTCGGCTCGACGGCCGCGCGCATCCTGGCAGGCACCGACGCGCCCGTGATCGTGATTCCACGCGGACACTGACCGCGCATTCCTTGGCAATGGGCGAATAATCCAACGATATTCATCGCCGCAATTGCAACTGGCGACTGATTTCGTGCAAACTTCTCGGTGAGCGCCGACGCTGCGGCGTCGACGATTTCGTCAACGAGAAGCTCACCCGCTTCAGCTGAGGAGACTATTCGTGACCGCCAACGGCGGAATCTCGTTCTGGTGGCAACAGATCGGCGTTCCGGAGCTGCGTCCAAGCCTGAGCGGATCGATCGACGTCGACGTTGCCATCGTCGGTGCCGGCTACACCGGGATGTGGACGGCCTACTACCTCAAGAAGGCACAGCCGGATCTGCGCATCGCCCTGCTGGAGAGTCGGTTCGCAGGCTTCGGGGCGTCGGGCCGAAACGGCGGCTGGCTCACCCACGAGCTGACCGGTGGCAGGGAGCGCTATGCGCACGCCCACGGCCGGCAGGCCGCGATCGACCATCAGCAGGCGCTCAACGCGACCGTCGACGAGGTCATCGCAACGGCGGCGGCCGAGGGCATCGACGCCGACATCGTCAAGGGCGGCGAACTCAACGTCGCGTACACCCCCGCTCAGCATGCGCGACTGGTGGCGGCCGCCCGGGCCGACGCCGACTGGCCCGGCGTCGACGCGGTGCTGCTCTCGGCCGGGGAGAGCGCCGCGCGGGTCAACGTCGCAGGCACCCTTGGCGGCATCTGGCACCCGCACTGTGCCCGCATCCATCCGGCGAAACTGGCGCGCGGGCTGTCCGTCGCGATCGAGAAGCTCGGTGTGGCGATCTACGAGGGGACCACGGTCACCGAGATCCGGCCCGGTGCCGCGATCACCGACCACGGCACGGTCAGTGCCGACTACGTGCTTCGCACCACCGAGGGCTTCACCGCCAACCTCCGCGCCGAGCACCGGACCTGGCTGCCGATGAACTCGTCGATGATCGTCACCGAGCCGCTCCCTGCGTCCGTGTGGGACGAGATCGGCTGGGCGGAAAGGGAGACACTGGGCGACTTCGCCCACGTGTACATGTACGCCCAGCGGACGTCCGATGACCGCATCGCGTTCGGCGGCCGAGGCGTTCCGTACCGGTACGGGTCGAAGGTGGACACCGACGGAGCCACCCAGCAGGCTGCGATCGACAGCCTCACCGCGCTGCTGCGACGGTTCTTCCCCCAGGCCGCGTCGGTGCCCATCGACCACGCGTGGGCGGGTGTGTTGGGCGTGCCGCGCGATTGGTCGGCCACGGTCGGGCTGGATCGTGCCAGCGGCCTTGGCTGGGCGGGCGGCTACGTCGGCACCGGGGTCACGGCGACCAACCTGGCCGGCCGCACGCTGCGCGACCTGGTCCTGGGCCACGACACCGAGCTGACCCGCCTGCCGTGGAGCGGCCACCGGTCGAGGAAGTGGGAGCCCGAGCCGCTGAGATGGCTTGCCGTGCAAGGCATCTACGCCGCGTATCGCGCGGCCGACCGCGCCGAGTTCCGTGGCAGGCCGACGACCTCGCCGCTGGCCCGCGTTGCCGACCTGGTGGCGGGCCGCTAGGGGCGCCGTCCGGCCGCGAACGCCCGCCGTTCCTGTGGTGTCGTCGCGCCCCATATGCCGAAGGGTTCCTCCACCGCCAACGCATAGTTGCGGCACTCCCGGAGCACCGGGCATTGCAGGCAGATCTCCTTGGCGCGCCGAATGTGGCGGCGCCTGGCCCGGCCGGTGATGCCCTCCGGCGTGTAGAAGACGTCGGATGGCATGCCGTTGCACAGTGCCGCCTGCGTTGCGGCCCTGGGGATTCCGCCGAGAACGGAATGCACGGTCAATCCCGCTCCTAGGGCGTCACCGGTCGGGGGTAGTGGGCGACGACGGCCGCGCCGTCCGAGCGTGGATCGGATGCGGCGGTCATCGACCCACCGATGTCGGCGAACACGACGTTCGTCTGTCCCAGCGCCTCGCAGTGAGCCGGGACCTCGGTCGTCGAAAGACCGGCGCGGCTGAACCGAAGCGGTTGCCGCCGAGGGCATGTCGGACTCGACCGTCACCGAGTCCGCCGTGCCACCGTCGACCTGGAGTCCGACGATGGCACGCGGGGCACTGACGGCGCCCTCCGCGCCCATTCCACCGAGCGCACGCAACAACACCTGCGCGAGGATCTGCGGTTGGCCCTGCCCGCCCATCGTGGCCAGCACGTGGCGCACCGCGCCCCGGTGCGTGGTCATCGCCGGCATCAGCGTGTGCGCGGGGCGCTTGCGTGGCGCGATCACGTTGGGCGAGTCGTCGTCGAGCGAGAAGCTCGTCCCGCGGTTGTGGAACAGAACGCCGGTCGCCGGATCGATCAGACCCGACCCGAAGGCGTGGTACACGCTCTGGATCAACGACACGGCGTAGCCGTCGCCATCCGCGGCCGCGACGCCGACGGTATCGCCGTGCGGCACCAGCGCGGGTCCGGATTGCGGCCCACCGAGCTCGGCCATCTCGGCGAGCCCACCGCCGATCAGGGCGGCGACGTCGACGTCGGCATACCGAGGGTCGCCGAGCAGGTCGCTGCGTAACGCGTTGCCCCGGTGGAAGACCCGCATCAGAGCACCGAGCCCGTCCCCCACCGGATCGGTGATGCCGAGCTCGTCGATGGCACGAAGCGCCCGCAACAGCAGGAACCCGTGCGTGTTCGGCGGGCTGGTGAGCACGGTCAGGTCGCCGAAGTCGACGGAGATCGGCTCCACCGTCTCGGGCTGGAATTCCGCGAAGTCCTCTGCGGCCAGGTCCGATCCACGCGACCGCAGGTACGCGACCGTGCGCTCGGCGAGTTCACCGTCATAGAACTCACCGGGCCCATGCCTGCGCAGCGCCGCGAACGTGTCCGCCAGCGCCGGCTGCACCAGTGCGTCACCCGCCTGCAGACTGCGGCCGTCCGGGCGGAACACCCGGTCGAAGTCCTCGCTGCCGAACAGGTCGGCATTCTCTGCATCGGCGATGTGGGTGGCCAACGACGGCGCCACCGGCGCACCGGCCCTTGCGGTGGCCTCCGCGGACTCGAGGCTGCGGTCCCACGTCAGCCGGGCACCGAAGCGGCGCAATGCTTCCCAGCCGCGGATGCCGCCGGGAACGGTGACGGCGTCCACGCCGCGGGCGGGCAACCATCGCCCATGCCTGGCCCGCAGGATGCCGACGTCGGCCGCTGCGCCCGCCCAGCCGGACGCATTGACACAGCGGACCGTGCCATCCGGGGTGCGGATCAGCGCGATGAGGTCACCACCGAGCGCCACGTTGTGTGGGTAGACGACGGTCAGCACCGCGGCGGCGACGATGGCCGCGTCGATTGCGTTGCCGCCGTCACGGTAGGCGCGCATCCCCGCCTCGGTCGCGAGCGCATGGGGGGTGGCCAAGGCGCCGGTGAACGGACTCGACGCCGAGTTGGTGGGCACTATTGGGTTACTCCTAATATCTCGTACGCCAGCAGGACTGGGGAATTCGCCCCCACGGGGACGAGTCTCCGTCAACCGATGTCGGACAGGAACGCCTTGGTCCGTTCGTGCTGCGGGTTGGTGAACAACTGGGCGGGCGCGGCGTCCTCGATGATCCGGCCTGCGTCCATCACCACGATGCGGTCGGCGACCTCGCGGGCGAACCGCATCTCGTGGGTGACCGCGATCATGGTCATGTGGTCGAGGGCGAGTTCCCGCATGACGGCCAGCACCTCGCCCACCATTTCGACGTCCAGCGCGCTGGTCGGCTCGTCGAAGAGCATCACCTTCGGTCGCATCGCCAGCGCCCGCGCTATCGCGACACGCTGCTGTTGGCCGCCGGAGAGCTGACTGGGCCTCGACTCGGCCTTGTCGGCCAGACCGACCCGCTCGAGCAACGCCAGCGCGTCGCGGCGCGCCTCGGCCTTCGCGGTACCCAGCACCCGCACCGGACCATTCCACACGTTCTCGGCCGCCGTCATGTGCGGGAACAGATTGAAATGCTGGAACACGAAACCGATTTCACGTCTTCGGCGGGCGAGCTCGCTGGTGCCCACCTTCTTTCCGCTGCTGAGATCACGGTGACCGATCGGCACTCCGGCGATCAGGATCTCTCCGCTGTCGACCTGTTCGAGGTGGTTCAGCGACCGCAAGAGCGTGGTCTTGCCCGCGCCCGACGGACCGATGAGCACCACGACCTCGCCGCGCATCACGTCGAGCGACACGTCGTCGAGCACCTTGCGACCGCCGAGGGTGCAGGTCGCCCCGCGCACGGAGACCACCGGGGCGTTGGATGAGTCCGCGACGACGCTCATCGTCGATTCCTTTGCGTTCATGGGGGACCTCATCCCTGCGGTTGAAGAGCCGGGGCGCCGCGACGCGCTCCGAGGAGTCGCTGCGTGATCGGGACCCGCTGCTCGATGCCGAGCTGGCGGGCCAGCCTGTTCTCGATGTTGGCCTGGATGAACGTCCAGATCGTGGTCAGCGCCAGGTAGTAGATGGCCGCCACGATGAAGATCTCGAAGGTGTGGAAGGTATACGAGCTGATCGACTGGGTGACCAGGAACATCTCGCTCACCCCGATCACCGACAGCACCGACGTGGTCTTCATCATCCCGTTGAACGAGTTGCCCAGTGGCGGAACCATGACCCGCAGCGCCTGCGGCACGATGATCCACCGCATCACCTTGCCGGGCTTCATGCCCAGCGACGCCGCCGCCTCGAACTGCCCCTTGGGCACCGAATCCAGTCCCGCGCGGATGATCTCGGCGATGTAGGCACTCTCGTTGATCATCAGCCCGATGACGGCGGCCTGCACGGCCGCCTTCACCGACAGGCCCAGCAGGGAGACGTCGCTGAACTGGTAGAGCCCCACGGCGGCCAGGCCGGTGTAGATGAGCACCAGTTGCACCAGCAGCGGCGTTCCGCGAATCACCCAGATGTACACCCCCGCAATCCATCTCACCGCGCTGAACTGCGAGCGTCGCATCAGCGCCACGACCAGCCCGACCAGAATGGCGAGGACCATCGCCACGATCGAGATCACGATGGTCAGGACCAGCCCGTCCAGGAAGGGCTCACTCGGTGTGAACAGTGACTTCCAGAAGAAGTTCCAATCGAAGCGCACGGTTTGCCTCGATCACTTCTGGATCGAGAGGTCGGATTGACCCCACTGGTCGATGGTCTTGGCGTAGGTGCCGTTGCCCTCGATGTCGCTGAGCGCCTGCGCAATCGCGTCGTGCAGCGCGGTGTTGCCCTTCAGCGTCGCGGCGCCGATCTTGATGGTGCCGAACGGCTGGCCCGCCATCTGGATCTGCGCCCCGGTCTTGGTGGCGTAGTAGCCGAGCGTCTCTGCGGTGTCGAGGTAGGCGTCGACCTGCCCGTTCTGCACCTGCTGAATCGACACGTCGGCGTGGTTGTTGCGGTTGATGTCGATCGCCGGTTTGCCTGCGGCCGTGCACTTGTCGGACTGCTCCTGCGACAGTGACTCCGCGGTGGTGCCGACCGCGACCATCACCTTCTTGCCGCACAGGCTGTCGTCCATGCCGGTGATCGCGGCGGGGTGTTCCTTCGACACCGAGATGCCGGTGCCGGAGTACAGGTACGGCACGAAGTCGACGACCGCCTCACGCTCCGGCTTGATGTAGAGCTGGGCCATGATCACGTCGCACTGCTTGGCCTGCAACGTCGGGATGACGGCGGCGAACGCCGACTCCACGAATTGTGGCTTCAAACCCATCTGGGCGGCGAGCGCCTTGCCCAGGTCGACTTCGCTGCCGACGAGCGCGCCGGTTTCGTCGTGGTAGACACTCGGCGGCGTGCCGTCGTTGGGGGCGCAGATCTTGAGCGTGCCGGCTTGAAGCACCGCCGGGGGCGCCACCTTGGCAGGCCCGGTGGCGGCGGGCGCCGCCTCGTTCGATGACGAGCAGCCGGACATGGCGAGCACCAGCGAGCACGCGCCCGCGATGACTCCTGCGATGGCGGTCTTCTTCACGGTTCCTCCACGTGTCGGGAGCGACGGGCTTCTGTGAGGTGCGTCATTGACACGTGCCCGTTGCGACCTATCAAACGATAGGCGGCTATCGATCGATAGGCATCTTTTCCGCGAAGTTCATCGGATATTGGTATCGAGGATGGCCCGGGACGTCTAGCGCGACGATCGCGACCAGACGGGCCGGAGCTGCGTGTCGTCGCTGTTCAGCGGGCCGCGGCGACCGCGAGCTCATCAAGCCTGCGGACGGTGACGGTGCGGATCCGATCGAGCGCGGGCCGGTCGACCAGCAGTGCGCGCAGCAGGAAATCGGCCGCCTGAAGGGGGCGTCGTTCGCGGAGCAGGCCTCCGGGACCGCCCTGCTCGCGCAGTGTCTCGAACAACACGCCGTTCACGGCGCGTTGCACGAAGCTCGGTTCGAAGTCGACGAACTCCCCCGCCTCCCGCCCGCTGGTGATGACGCGCTCGACCAGTTCGTGGAACAGCGCGATGCCCTCCCGCTCGTCGGCGAACTCGTCGAGCCCGAGCACCGCATCCTGGTAGAGCCCGCGGGCGTCGAACGGTTGGACCAGCACCTCCCGCACGTCGCACGCGATCGCCAGGTGAAGCTTCTCGGCCCACGTCGAGTCCTCCTCGATGCGGCGGCTGATGCGGTCGATCGATGGCCCGAGATCCAGCTCGACCAGTGTCCGGAAGATCGCGTGTTTGGCGTCGAAGTGATGGAAGAGCGATGGCTGCCTGATCTGGACGGCGTCGGCGATGTCCCGCGTCGAGGTGCCGAAATACCCGCGCTGGGCGAACAACGACGACGCGGCGAGCAGGATCCGGCCCCGCGTCGACGACCAGTCGACGGGGGCGGGCGCAACGCCCTGTCCGTACTTCACGGATCGATTCTGACACCGCCCCCGGCCGCCACCGGGGACGTTGCGACGGTCAGAAGTGAAATCCGAGCTGCGCGGGAACGTCGCTTCCGAACGCCCGGTCCAGTCGTGCGAGCGATTCCGGGTCGGCACAGCGGATGCGGTTGGCCGCCGCCAGGGTGGCGGCCCGGTGCACACCGAGGTAGAGGCTCCCCAACACGTCGAGATCCATCCCGAACTCCGGCTGCGCATCCGTGCGGACGCAGCGCGCATGCCCACCGCGGATCTCCAACGCGAATCGTCCTCCGTCGGAACGGAACCCGTCGTCGACCTCGATCACGGTGTCCAGGTCCGCCAGGTAGGTACGGGCCTCGAGCGCGGCGGGCACGTCCATGATGCGGAGCCACAGGCCGTCCTCGGACCCGGTGGTGCGGACCAGGCGCGAGTCGGTCAGCAGGTACGGCAGCGGGTCGGCGGGGTGGCTGGTCGCGACGATCGTCTCGATCAGGTCGAGTCCGAGCAGTGCACGCCACAGCGCGGTGTGCGCTTCCTCGGTCGCCGCGGTGAACTCCTCGACGCGAACGTTTCGCGACGGGCCCCGGTGCACGCGGTAGAGCAGATAGCCGTCCGGATGCAGGAGCGAGAACCACTGCGTGGCGCCGCGGCGCGAGTCCTCCCAATCGGCGAGCAGGTCGTCCCACAGCGGCAGCGGCCGCTCCACGCCTCCCGGTGTGCGGCGCCGGTAACGGTCGTAGATCGCGGCGAACTCGTCGCGGTGCTCGCCGGGCCGAACCATGCGGACCCCACCGGGATCGGGTGCGTCGTGGTGGAACCGGGCGAAGCGGCGGTCCACGGTCAGTTCCGTCTCGACCGTTGCGGGCCCGTAGCCGAAGCGCCCGTAGATACCGCCCTCGGTCGCGGTGAGCCCAGCGATCGGATAGCCCGCGTCGGCGAACCGCTGGTGCAGCTCGGTGTACATCGCGCGCAACAGACCGCGCCTGCGATGCGTCGGCGCGACCCCCACCCACGTGATCCCGGCGGCGGGCAGGACGGCACCGCCGGGCACGGTGAGTTTCAGGTCGACGTAGTGCGCCATCGCGATCACGTCGGCCCCGTCGCAGACCACCACTGAGCTGCGCGGCGGCATCAGCGTTCGCCACGCCGCGAAGGTCTCCGCGTGCCAGAACGCGCCGAAACTGGTCGCCACGAGCAGCGCCACCCCTGGCCAGTCGCCGTCGGTGATGTCGCGCATTACCAGCGGGGCGGGGACGGTCACGGGATTCGAGGGTGCCACATCGGTGCCGTCAGGCGGGAGCCGGTACGCCTAGCGCTTGGTGAAGATGATTCGGTGCCAATCCTTTTCGGCCGTCGCGGTGATGTCGCTCATCACGTGCTTGATGGTGAGGTACTCCTCGAAGGAGTAGTCGCTCATGTCCTTGCCGAAACCCGAGGCGCCCATGCCGCCGTGTGGCATCTCGCTGATGATCGGGATGTGGTCGTTGATCCACACGCAGCCGGCCTTGATCTCGCGCGAGGCGCGCTGGGCGCGGTAGACGTCGCGGGTCCACGCCGAGGCCGCCAGCCCGTATTCGGTGTCGTTGGCCTGGCGCAGCGCGTCGTCGTCGTCGGTGAACGGGCGCGCGACGAGCACGGGCCCGAAGATCTCGTCGCGGTACACCTCCGAGCGCTCGTCGACGTCGGCGATCAGGGTGGGCCGGTAGAACGAGCCGGGCAGGTCGGGGATGCTGCCGCCGGTGGCGACGCGACCGCCCTCGCCGGGCGCGCGGGCCACCATCGCGGCCACCTTGTCGCGGTGCGCCATCGAGATCAGCGGCCCGAGATCGGTGTCCGGATCGTGCGGATCGCCGACGACGATGCCGCTCATCACCTCGGCGACCCCTGCCACGAAGTCGTCGTACAGCTCGCGCGCCACGATCGCCCTGGTCGCCGCCGTGCAGTCCTGGCCGGTGTTGATCAGCGACGCGGCGACCGCGCCGTGAACCGCGGCGTCGAGGTCGGCGTCGTCGAACACCACGAACGGCGCCTTGCCGCCCAGTTCGAGCTGGGTGCGGTGGCCGTGCACGGCGGCGGCGGCCATCACCTTGCGGCCGACGGCGGTGGAGCCGGTGAACGTCACCAGGTCGACGTCGCGGTGCCCGGCCAACGCGGTGCCGACGTCATGTCCCGCGCCGGTCACGACGTTGAACACGCCGTCGGGCAGGCCCGCCTCGCTGGCCAGCCGGGCCAGGGTCAGCGTCGTCAGCGGGGTGATCTCGGCGGGCTTGATCACCACCGTGCAACCCGCGGCCAACGCGGGCAACACCTTCCACACCGCCATCTGCAGCGGGTAGTTCCACGGGGCGATGGTCGCGACGACGCCGATCGCCTCGCGCCGGATGCTCGAGGTGTGATCGGCCGAGTACTCGGCGGTGGCCTTGCCCTCCAAATGGCGGGCCGCACCCGCGAAGAAGTCGATGTTGTCGATGCTGCCCGGCACGTCGAACTCGGAGGCGAGTCGCACCGGCTTGCCGGTCTGGCTGACCTCCTCGGCCACCAGATCCTCGGCGTGCTCGGCGGCCAGCTTGGCCAGCCTGGCCAGCACCGCCGAGCGGTCGGCAGGCGTTGCGGTGGCCCACCCCGGCAACGCCCCGCGTGCGGCCGCCACGGCGGCGTCCACGTCGGCCGTGGTCGCCATGGCGTACTCCGCGACCACGTCGCCGTTCGCGGGATTCACGATCTTGAAGGCCTGACCATTGGTCACGACCGCGCTGCCGGCGATCCAGCTGCCTGCCACGGTTGCGGAGGGATTCGTCCGGCGGGCAGGTGCGGAACGACCCGGAGAGTCAGCCAAAGTCATGGCCTGAACGCTAGCTGACCGGGTCCACCCCGGCTACGCATTCCCGCGGTACCAGCGGTCTCAGACGCGCGATTTCATCGAGATGGTTGCCTGATTCGACGGATTCCGTGCACAATCGTCTGCATGGTCAAGCCGGACGCACCGCCCGGCATCCAAGCCGTGTCGTTGCGAATCAACCACTCCCGGCCAGGTGCCGCCTACCAACTCGACGAACTCTCCAAGTCGATCATCGAGAAGTTGCAGCAGGACGGGCGGCGGTCGTATGCGGGTATCGGCAAGGCAGTCGGCCTGTCCGAGGCCGCCGTGCGCCAGCGGGTGCAGCGCATGGTCGACGCGGGCGTCATGCAGATCGTCGCGGTCACCGACCCCATGCAACTCGGGCTTCGCACGCCAGGCCATGATCGGCATCAAGTGCACCGGCGACACCACCAAGGTGGCCGAGAAGCTGTCAGCCATCGAATCCGTCGACTACGTGGTGCTCACCGCCGGGTCGTTCGACGCCATCGTCGAGGTGGTCTGTGAAGACGACGGAGACCTCCTCGATCTACTCAACACGAAGATCCGCGCCGTACCGGGAGTGATATCCACCGAAACCTTGGTTTACCTGAAACTTGTTAAACAGCAATATAATTGGGGCACAAGATGACTACAGTAGACGTAGAGCATAGCATTTCCACCGACCTCGCCGCCAAGGCCAAACGGCACCTCTGGGGCCACTTCGCCCGGCACGGCGACGACATCACCCCGCCGATCATCACCCGCGGCGAGGGCGTGAACATCTGGGATGACAAGGGCAAGAGCTACATCGACGGGCTCTCCGGCCTGTTCGTGGTGCAGGTCGGACACGGCCGCAAGGAACTCGCCGAGGCCGCGGCCAAGCAGGCCGAGACGCTGTCCTTCTTCCCGCTGTGGTCCTACGCCACACCGCCTGCCATCGAATTGGCCGAGCGCATCGCGGGCTACGCACCGGGCGATCTGAACCGGGTCTTCTTCACCACCGGCGGCGGCGAGGCCGTCGAGAGCGCGTGGAAGCTGGCCAAGCAGTACTTCAAGCTGACCGGCAAACCCGGTAAGTACAAGGTGATATCGCGGTCGATCGCCTATCACGGCACGCCGCAGGGCGCCCTGTCGATCACCGGCATCCCGGCGTTCAAGGCGCCGTTCGATCCGCTGACCCCCGGCGGCTTCCGGGTGCCCAACACCAACTTCTACCGGGCGCCCGAGCCGTTCAGCACCGACCTCAAGGCGTTCGGACGCTACTGCGCCGACCGCATCGCCGAGGCCATCGAGTTCGAGGGTCCCGACACCGTCGCCGCGGTCTTCCTCGAGCCGGTGCAGAACGCGGGCGGCTGCTTCCCGCCGCCGCCCGGATACTTCGAGCGGGTCCGCGAGATCTGCGACGAGTACGACGTGCTGCTGGTCTCCGACGAGGTGATCTGCGCCTACGGCCGCATCGGATCGATGTTCGCCTGCAACGACTTCGACTACGTGCCGGACATCATCACCTGCGCCAAGGGTCTGACCTCGGGCTACTCGCCGATCGGCGCGATGATCGCCAGCGACCGGCTGTTCGAGCCGTTCAACGACGGCAAGACCGTCTTCGGGCACGGCTACACCTTCGGCGGGCACCCGGTGTCGTCGGCGGTGGCGCTGGCCAACCTCGACATCTTCGAGCGCGAGGGCATCAACGCCCACGTCAAGGAGATGGCGCCCGGCGTTCCGGGCGACGCTGGAGAAGCTCTACGACCTGCCGATCGTCGGCGACGTCCGCGGCGAGGGCTTCTTCTACGGCATCGAGTTGGTCAAGGACAAGACCACCAAGGAGACCTTCAACGACGAGGAATCCGAACGCCTGCTGCGGGGCTTCCTGACCCCCGCGCTGTGGGAGGCCGGGTTGTACTGCCGCGCCGACGATCGCGGCGACCCAGTCGTACAGCTGGCTCCCCCGCTGATCAGCGGCCAGAAGGAGTTCGACGCGATCTACGACATCCTGCACGGCGTGTTGAGCGAAGCCAGCCGGCTCCTCTGAAACCACCGGTAGTCTCGCGCGGGTGACTGCCGAGCCGAAGCCGCCGATCGATCCCGTCCGATGGCGACCGCCACTTTCGCGGCCGCTACCAACACCGGATCTCGATCGGCGGCTTCGGATCGTCTTTCTGCCAGGGCCCTCCCCCGAGGACGTCGTCGTCGACGCCGACGGCGGCGTCTGGACCGGGCTGGCGGACGGCAAGATCGTGCGGATCGACTCGGAGACCGGGTCGAACGCCGAGGTCGCCGACACGGGCGGCAGGCCACTGGGGCTGGCCGTCGCGCGGGACGGTCGGCTGCTGATCTGCGACAGCCACCGCGGGCTGCTGCGCATGGACCCGGCACCGGCGAGTTCGAGACCCTGGTGGCCGAGGTCGAGGGTCGGCGGCTGAAGTTCTGCTCGAACGTCGTCGAATCATCCGACGGGACAATGTATTTCACCGAGTCCACCGATCGGTTCCACTACGAGTTCTACAAGGGCGCCTTCCTGGACGCCCGCGGATCGGGTGCGCTGTTCCGGCGCGACCCCGACGGCACCGTCACCGTTCTGGCTGCCGGGTTGTACTTCGCCAACGGCGTGACGCTGACCGCCGACGAGTCGGCGCTGGTGTTCGCCGAGACGTCCGGTGCGCGCCTGTCGAAGTTCTGGCTGAGCGGACCCGACGCGGGCAAGGTGACGCCGTTGGTCGACGAGCTGCCCGGGTACCCGGACAACATCTCGACCGGACCCGACGGTCGGATCTGGGTGGCGATGGTGTCCGAGCGCAACGCAACGGTGGAGGGGCTGGCGCCCAAGGCGCCTGCGCTGCGAAAGCTGCTGTGGCGCTTGCCCTACAGCCTGCTGCCCGACACCAAGCCGCTGGTGTGGGTTCTCGCCTTCGACCCCGACGACGGCCGCGTGCTCACCCAGCTGCGCCAGCGGCACCCGTCGTTCGGGGCGTCCACCGGCGTCGTGCAGCACGGCGACCGGGTCTGGGTGGGCGGCATCGGATCGCCCACCGTCGCCTACTTCGACCTGTGACCCGCCCGCAGCGTTGAGCAGCCAGCCACACTGGTAGCAATAGCCACTCTGGTAACAGCGTGGCTACCGGAAAACCGGGCCATGATCTCCTACCCTTCAGACACCATGGCCACCTTCGGATTCGCCCCGCACCGGGTCGCGAGCCTGCTCGCCGCAGCAGTGCTGCTGACCGCACCCGCCCTGGTCAGCGCGGCGGCCGCGCACGCCGATGACGCCTGCCCGTACCGGGTGGCGACACCTCCGGCCGTCGACTCGTCCGAGGTCCCGACCGCAGGAGATCCGCCCGCCCCGCTGCCGGTGCCTGCCACGCCGCTCGGCGGCGACGCGCTCTCCGGCTGCGGGATCATCACCGCGCCCGACACCCCGCCCGTCCCCGGCGACGTCTCCGCCGAAGCGTGGCTGATCGCCGACCTCGACACCGGCGACGTCATCGCCGCGCGGGATCCGCACGGCCGGCACCGCCCGGCCAGCATCATCAAGGTGCTCGTCGCCATGCAGTCGCTGCGTGAGCTGCCGGTCGACAAGCAGGTCATCGGCACCAACGACGACGCGGCCGCCGAGGGCACCCGGGTCGGCGTCGACGTCGGCGGCCACTACACCGTCAACGACCTGCTGCACGGCCTGCTGATGCACTCGGGCAACGACGCCGCGCACGCGCTGGCCATCCAAATCGGCGGCATGGACACCGCCGTGCAGAAGATCAACGACCTGGCCAGGCAAGCTCGGCGGCCGCGACACCCGCGCCGCGACCCCGTCGGGCCTCGACGGACCGGGCATGAGCACCTCGGCGTACGACATCGGGCTGTTCTATCGCTACGCATGGCAGAACCCCGTGTTCGCCGACATCGTCGCCACCGAGAAGTACGACTTCCCCGGCCATCCCGCCCGCGATCCGGGTGGGCAGGACAGCCCCGGTTACCAGCTGGAGAACGACAACCAGCTGCTCTACAACTACCCGGGCGCCATGGGCGGCAAGACCGGCTACACCGACGACGCCGGCCAGACGTTCGTCGGCGCGGCCAACCACGACGGACGACGGCTGGTCGTGGTGATGCTGCACGGCACCCGCCTGCCGATCGCGCCGTGGGAGCAGGCCGCACATCTGCTCGACTACGGCTTCGCGACGGCGCCGGGGACCAAGGTGGGCTCGCTGGTCGATCCCGACCCGTCGCTGATCACGCCCAAGGCCGACCCGGCCGCCGACGGCGCGGCGGCCACGGCCGTCGCCGCACCGATGCCGCCCGCGGACGCCATGCCGGTGCGGGTCGGGGTCGGGGTCGTCGGCGCGGTGGTGGTCTTCGGCCTCATCATGGGCGCGCGGCCGCTGAACCGTCGCCCACAGGCCTGAGGGTCAGGGGCGGCGCCGGTTCAGGCGCGAAAGGCCCAATGCACCAAGGGCTCCCACCGCGGCCGCGGTGAGCGCGCCGCGGACCCCCAGCCCTTCGCGCACCTGGACGCGCGTGGTGATGGATGCGGTGTCGGGCGGGCCGACCGGTGCGGCGACGAGATTGTCCGACGACGTCGCCGCCCACGCCGTCGCGAACAGGATCAGCCGCGCGGTGACGTACGCGAACACCATCAGGCCGAGGACGGGGCCGAAGGTGGCGCCCGCAGGCCCCTGCAGCACGGACGACAGGTAGATCGACGCGACCTGCTTGAAGATCTCGAACGCGACCGCGGCCAGCAACCCGGCCCGCGCCGCGCTGCGGAAGCTGACCGACTCCCGCGGCAGCCGGGCGATGATCCAGGTGAACAGCAGCCAGGAGACCACCAGGGCCACCACCAGCGACGCGACCCGCAGGAGCGCGCCCAACGCCGGGAAGTCGGGCACCCCGAACCACTCGAGAACGTTGCGCATCACCGAGCCGTTGCCGAGCGCGGTCAGCGCGACGGTGACGACGATCGCGACGAACGCCGAGAGCAGCGCGACCAGATCCGACAGCTTGGTGCGGACGAAACCCGGCGGCTCGCCGCCGCTGCATGCCCCACATCTGGCTGAGCGCCTCACGCAGGTTGGCCATCCAGCCCAGCCCGGCCCACGCCGCGGTGGCCAGGCCGATGACGCCGACCGAGGTGCGCGAATCGATCGCCGAGTCCATCAGGTTGATGAGTTGCTGCCCGAGGTCGCCGGACACGGCGGACCTGATCTTCGACTCGATCTCGGCGAGAAGCTCGGGCCTGCTGGCCAGCACGAAGCCGCCGGCTGCGAAACCGACCATCAGCAACGGAAACAGCGCGAAGATCGTGAAGTACGTGATGCCGGCGGCGTAGAAGTCGCCCTTGCTGTCGTTGTAGCGCTCCTGGGCCCGCATGACGTGGTCGAACCATCGAAATCTGGCTCGTAGCCGGTCCAGTACGCCGGGTTTGGCCGGTTCGGTCATGCCGGCCTCCTGGTGCTTAGGGACGCTTGTGCAGAAACCCTAACCGGTCGTATACCCGCTCCACCGTCTTCGCAGACACCTCGTTTGCGCGCGCGCGCCCCCGCCGCCAGCACGGCCTCCAGTTCGGCCGGGTCGGCCAGCAACTCGTCGACCCGCGCCTTGATCGGCGTGACGAACTCCACGACCGCATCGGCGGTGTCCTTCTTGAGGTCGCCGTAACCGCGCCCGGCATAGCCCTCGACCAGCTTGTCGACGTCGGTGCCGGTGACGGCCGACTGGATGGTCAGCAGGTTGGACACCCCCGGCTTGGCGTCCGGGTCGAAGCGGATCTCGCGCTCGCTGTCGGTGACGGCCGAGCGGATCTTCTTGGCGGTGACCTTCGGATCGTCGAGCAGGCTGATCAGCCCGGCGTCGGTGGCGGCCGACTTGCTCATCTTCGCCGTCGGATCCTGCAGGTCGTAGATCTTGGCGGTGGCCTTCGGGATCATCGCCTCGGGCACCACGAAGGTGTCCGGGAACCGACCGTTGAACCGCTGCGCGACGTCGCGGGCGAGCTCGAGGTGCTGGCGCTGGTCCTCGCCGACGGGCACCAGGTCGGTGTCGTAGAGCAGCACGTCGGCGGCCTGCAGCACCGGGTAGGTGAACAGTCCGACCGTCGTGGCGTCGGTGCCCTGCTTCTGCGACTTGTCCTTGAACTGCGTCATCCGCGACGCCTGCCCGAATCCGGTGAAACAGCCCAGCACCCAAGACAATTCGGTGTGCGCGGGCACGTGGCTCTGCACGAAGACGGTGGCGCGGGCGGGATCGATGCCCAGCGCCAGGTACTGCGCGGCGGTGACGAGCGTGCGCCGCCGCAGCGACGGCCGGGTCCTGCGGCAGGGTGATCGCGTGCAGGTCGACGACGCAGAAGTAGGCGTCGTAGTCGTCCTGCAGACCGACCCACTGCGTGACCGCTCCCAGCGCGTTGCCGAGATGCAGGGAGTCGGACGTGGGTTGCACGCCGGAGAAGACGACGGGCTGCTGTGGCGTGCTCATGATGACGTCAATACTTTCACGCCGGGCCAACGCAGGTATTCGACGGTCACGGGGGCGTGGTCGGACCAGCGCAGCGCGTACGCGTCGGCCCGTTCGACGCGCGCGCCGACGGCGTGCGGCGGCGAGCGCGGCGCTGGCCAGCTGATAGTCGATCCGCCATCCGGCATCGTTGTCGAACGCCTTGCCACGCCACGACCACCAGCTGTAGGGCCCGGCGACATCGGGGTGCAGTACGCGGACGACGTCCACCCAGCCCGTCGCCAGCAGATCGGTCAGCCACTGACGCTCGCTGCGGCAGGAAGCCCGACTTCTTCTGGTTGGCCTTCCATGCCTTGATGTCGGACTCGGTGTGGGCGATGTTCCAGTCGCCGCACACCACGGCACCGCGTCTCGTCGAATTCAGGACGGCCATCCGGCGCGCCACGGCCGCCATGAAGCGCTCCTTCTCCAGCTGCCGGTCGGTGTCGGCCTCGCCGGTCGGGAAGTACACGCTGGCGACGGTGAGATCGGCGGTGTCGACCTCGAGATAGCGTCCGTGCGAGGTGAACTCATCGCCGTCGGGTCCGATCCGCGTCCTGGTGATCGGGTGGCGGCTCAGCACCGCAACGCCGTTGCGGCCCTTGAGGTGCGGGTCGGCCGAGGCCAGGTGCCAGCCGTCGGCCAGCGCAGGCGCCAGCGCTTCGGCGAGCTGCTCGTCATCGGCCCGTGTCTCCTGCAGGCACACGGTGTCGGCGGTCGTCTCCTTGAGCCAGGCCAGCAGGCCGAGGTTGTCCGGTGAGCGCTGCTTGACCGCGGCTCGGATCCCGTTGACGTTGATGGTGCTCACGATCACGGACGAGACCATAGCGCCCGAGTCGCGCCGCGGACCGTCAAGCTTGCGGTACCGGCGGTATCACCTTTAGTGTCGGTCCTCGTGAACACACCCGTGCGCGCACCCATCCACGTCGGCTCCGGTGAGCCGATCGTGTTGCTGCACCCGTTTCTGTGCTCGCAGAACGTGTGGCGCACGGTTGCCGATCAACTCGCCGACACCGGCCGCTACGAGGTGTTCGCCCCGACGATGGTCGGCCACAACGGCGGTCCGCGGGCCACGTCGTGGTTCATGGACACCGCCGATCTCGTCGACGACGTCGAGCGGCGGATGGACGAATTGGGCTGGCAGACGGCGCACATCGTCGGCAACTCGCTCGGCGGTTGGGTGGCGTTCGAACTGGAGCGCCGGGGACGCGCCCGCACCCTGACCGCGATCGCACCGGCGGGCGGCTGGTCGCAGCACTCGCCCAGCAAGTACGAGACGGTGCTGAAGTTCCTGCTCGGCGGCCCTGCGCTGATCGCCGCGCGGCTGCTCGGACCGCGGATCCTCGACCTGCCGTACGCGCGGAGGCTGGCGACCCTGCCGGTCAGCGGTCCGGCGGACGGGCCGAGTCATCCCGATCTGGTCGCCCTCGTCGACGATGCGACGCACTGCACCGCCTACGTGCAGCTACTGGTGAAGACGTTGCGGCTGCCGGGCCTGCTGGAACTCGCGAGCGTCGCGGCGCCCACGCAGCTGGTGCTGTGCGGGAAGGACCGGGTGTTCCCCAGCCCGCGCAGCACCAAGTACTTCATCGAGAACCTGCCCACCGATGCGTCGGTGACCCGGCTCGAAGGGCTGGGTCACATCCCGATGCTGGAAGCACCCGGCCGCATCACCGAGTTGATCGCCGACTTCGTCGATCAGCACACCGAGCCGCGCCGCATGGCACCGCCCGCGGGTTGAGGATCGGCCCGCGTCAGTGCAGGGCCTTCTTGAGGTCGTCGGCGATCGTGCCGAGGTACTCCTCGCTGGTCTCCCAGCGCTGCTCTGACCCGATCAGCAGGGCCAGGTCCTTGGTCATGTGACCGTCCTCGACGGTGCCGATCACCACTTCCTCCAGGGTCTCCGCGAACTCGATGACCTCGGGGGTGTTGTCGAGCTTGCCGCGGTGCGCCAGGCCGCGGGTCCAGGCGAAGATCGAGGCGATCGGGTTGGTCGACGTGGGCTTGCCCTGCTGGTGCTGTCGGTAGTGCCGGGTGACCGTGCCGTGCGCCGCCTCGGCCTCGACGGTCTGGCCGTCGGGCGTCATCAGAACCGAGGTCATCAGCCCCAGCGAGCCGTAACCCTGTGCGACGGTGTCGGATTGGACGTCACCGTCGTAGTTCTTGCACGCCCAGACGTAGCCGCCGTCCCACTTGAGGCAGGCGGCCACCATGTCGTCGATCAGCCGGTGCTCGTAGGTCAGTCCCTTGGCTTCGAAGTCCTCGGAGAACTCCTCGTCGAAGATGCGCTGGAACTCGTCCTTGAACATCCCGTCGTAGCCCTTGAGGATGGTGTTCTTGGTCGACAGGTAGACCGGGTAATTCTGTTGCAGCCCATACTTGAACGACGAGCGGGCGAAGTCCTGGATGGACTTCTTGAAGTTGTACATGCCCATGATGACGCCGCCGTCCTCCGGGATCTTGACGACGTCGTGCACCATCGGCTCACTGCCGTCGTCCGGGGTGAACGTCACCGTGAACGTTCCCGGCTTGTCGACCTTGGTGTTGAAGGCGCGGTACTGATCGCCGAACGCGTGGCGGCCGATGATGATCGGCTTGGTCCAGCCGGGGACCAGCCGGGGCACGTTCTCGATGACGATCGGCGCGCGGAAGATGGTGCCGCCCAGGATGTTCCGGATGGTGCCATTGGGCGACAGCCACATCTGCTTGAGGCCGAACTCCTTGACCCTGGCCTCGTCGGGCGTGATGGTGGCGCACTTGACGCCGACGTGGTGCTTCTTGATGGCGTTGGCGGCGTCGACGGTGACCTGGTCGTCGGTCTCGTCGCGGTGCTCCATGCCGAGGTCGTAGTACTCCAGGTCGACGTCGAGGTGCGGCAGGATCAGCGTCTCTTTGATGAGCTTCCAGATGATGCGGGTCATCTCGTCACCATCGAGCTCGACCACGGTGCCTTCGACCTTGATCTTGGACATGTGAGTCCGCATCCTCCTACGCATGCCGACCACCTTGTCGGCAGCCGAGTGTCAGCCTTCGAGAGTTCCTCGCGCGTCACATTACAAGGGCGTCGTAACGCGCGAGGGCCAGCTTTGGCTACTGACCGCGTCGGCCGTGCCGGCGAACCCGTCCGGCGTCAGCCTCGCGCGGCCTCCAGCGCGTCGTTGAACGTCTTGCTCGGCCGCATCACCGCAGTGGTCTTCTCGCTATCCGGGTAGTAGTAGCCACCGATCTCCACCGCGGCGCCCTGCACCTCGTTGAGTTCGGCCACGATGGCGTCCTCGTTGTCGGCCAGCGTCTTGGCCAGCGGCGCGAAGTGCTCGGCCAGTTCCTTGTCGTCGCTCTGCGCGGCGAGCTCCTCGGCCCAGTACATGGCGAGGTAGAACTGGCTGCCACGGTTGTCGAGTTCGCCGATCTTGCGCGACGGATTCTTGTTGTTGTCCAACAGCTTTCCGGTCGCGGCGTCGAGCGTCTTGGCGAGGACCTTGGCCTTCTCGTTGTCGGTCTTGATGCCCAGGTCCTCCAAGCTGACGGCCAGCGCCAGGAATTCGCCGAGCGAGTCCCACCGCAGGTGGTTCTCCTCGACCAGCTGACTGACGTGCTTGGGCGCCGAACCGCCTGCGCCGGTTTCGTACAGGCCGCCGCCGGCCATCAGCGGCACGATGGACAGCATCTTGGCGCTGGTGCCCAGCTCGAGGATCGGGAACAGGTCGGTCAGGTAGTCGCGCAGGATGTTTCCCGTCGCGGCAATGGTGTCCTGCCCGCGCATCGCGCGCTCGATCGTGTGCCGCATGGCCCGTTCCTGCGCTCATGATCGAGATGTCGAGGCCCTCGGTGTCGTGATCGGCGAGGTAGGTGTTGACCTTCTTGCGCAGTTCGTTCTCGTGCGGACGTTCCTGGTCCAGCCAGAACACCACCGGCATGCCGGACTCGCGCGCCCGCGTGACGGCCAGCTTCACCCAGTCGCGGATCGGCGCGTCCTTGACGACGGGCATGCGCCAGATGTCGCCTTCTTCCACGTTCTGCGTCAGCAGCACCTCGCCCGTGTCGACGTCGACGATGTTGGCGACGCCGTCCTCGGGAATCTCGAAGGTCTTGTCGTGGCTGCCGTACTCCTCGGCCTGCTGCGCCATCAGGCCGACGTTGGGCACGGTGCCCATCGTCGTCGGGTCGAACTGGCCGTGCGTCTTACAGAAGTTGATGATCTCCTGGTAGATGCGGGAGAAGGTCGACTCGGGGTTGACGGCCTTGGTGTCCTTGGTCCGCCCGTCGGCGCCGTACATCTTGCCGCCGAGTCGGATCATCGCGGGCATCGAGGCATCCACGATGACGTCGCTGGGCGAATGGAAGTTCGAGATGCCCTTGGCCGAGTCCACCATGGCCAGCTCGGGCCGGTGCTCGTGGCACGCGTGCAGGTCCCGGATGATCTCCTCGTGCTGCGAGGCGGGCAGCGACTCGATCTTGGCGTACAGATCGGACAGCCCGTTGTTGACGTTCACGTCCAGCTCGTCGAACAGCTTCTGGTGCTTGGCGAACGCGTCCTTGTAGAAGACCTTCACCGCGTGGCCGAAGACGATCGGGTGGCTCACCTTCATCATCGTCGCCTTGACGTGCAGCGAGAACATCACGCCGGTCTTGTACGCGTCCTCCATCTGCTCTTCGTAGAACTCGCACAGGGCCTTCTTGCTCATGAACATGCTGTCGATGACGTCGCCCTCGTCGAGCTTCACCTCGGGCTTGAGCACGATGGTCTGGCCGCTCTTGGTGACCAGTTCCATCCGCACCGTCCGCGCCTTGTCCAGCGTCATCGTCTTCTCGCCGTGATAGAAGTCGCCGGTCTTCATGGTCGCCACGTGGGTGCGCGAGGCCTGCGACCACTTGCCCATGCTGTGCGGGTGCTTGCGCGCGTACTCCTTGACCGCCTTGGGTGCCCGGCGGTCCGAGTTGCCTTCGCGCAGCACCGGGTTCACCGCGCTGCCCAGGCATCGTGCGCGTAGCGCTCGCTTGATCTCCCGCTCCTCGTCGGTCTTCGGCTCTCCGGGATAGTCCGGCAGGTCGTAGCCCTTGGCCTTCAGTTCCTTGATGGCGGCGAGCAGCTGCGGCACCGAGGCGCTGATGTTCGGCAGCTTGATGATGTTGGTGTCCGGCAGCTGCGTCATCTCGCCCAGCTCGGCAAGGTTGTCCGGCACGCGCTGCTCTTCGGTCAGGTAGTCACCGAACTCGGCGAGGATGCGCGCGGCGACGGAGATGTCGCTGGTCTTCACGTCGATGCCTGCCGCATCGGCGAAGGCGCGTATCACCGGCAGAAACGCGTACGTCGCAAGCAGCGGCGCCTCGTCGGTCAGCGTGTAGATGATGGTCGGCTGCTTTGCAGCACTCATGGTCACTCTCCGGGCGTCACGGTCGGTCAGAATTTGAGGAGGTCCGCAATGTTGCGGCCGCCATCAGTATCTCTTCGGTTACGAACCTACGCGTAGGGCACGGGTCGGCAGACAGCTGCCGGGTGTGTGCGCACCTGGGTGACCGGCGCCGGAAACATGGGGCATTTTCCCCATGCCAGATCGGAACCCCGTGAAGCACCATTGGGACGCGAGAACGCAGGCCGAAGAACCTAGTGGCACCCACACGAGGTAGTGAGTTACGCTTCGTTTCGGTCATGAGTGTCAGCGTCAAGCCCCGGCTCGCTGGCCGGCAACCCTCCAACCGCGGTGGGGTGCCCCGGGTGATTGACCAGGTTGAGTAGCCGTAACCCGGCTGCACGGCAAGCGCGGGTCCGTTGGACGGGCCCCAGAGAGACAGGGAAACCTGATGTGGAGGCCCACCATGTGCCGTTACCCATGAACCATCCCCAGACCTGATTCGTGTGCCCTTCGGCACCCCCATCCCATTTCCAGGAGTGACATCCCCAATGACCGATGAAATCGATCCGACGGCCGGTTGGGCCTTCGAAACCAAGCAGGTGCACGCCGGCCAGACCCCGGACATCGCCACCAACGCCCGCGCCCTGCCGATCTACCAGACCACGTCGTACGTGTTCAACAACACCGACCACGCCGCGGCACTGTTCGGCCTCGCCGAGCCGGGCAACATCTACACCCGCATCATGAACCCGACGCAGGACGTGGTCGAGCAGCGCGTCGCGGCCCTCGAAGGCGGCGTGGCCGCGCTGTTCCTGGCCTCCGGGCAGGCCGCCGAGACGTTCTCGATCCTCAACCTCGCCAACGCGGGTGATCACATCGTGTCCAGCCCGCGGCTGTACGGCGGCACGTACAACCTGTTCCACTACACGCTGCCCAAGCTCGGCATCGAAACCACCTTCGTCGAGGACCCCGACGACCTGGATTCGTGGCGTGCCGCGGTCCAACCCAACACCAAGGCGTTCTTCGCCGAGACGATCTCCAACCCGCAGATCGACGTGCTCGACATCCCCGGCGTGGCGGCCGTGGCCCACGACAACGGCGTGCCGCTGATCGTCGACAACACCATCGCGACGCCGTACCTCATCCAGCCGATCGCGCTCGGCGCCGACATCGTCGTGCATTCGGCCACCAAGTACCTCGGCGGGCACGGCTCGGCGATCGCAGGCGTGATCGTCGACGGCGGCAACTTCGACTGGACCAACGGCAAGTTTCCCGGCTTCACCACGCCCGATCCGAGCTACCACGGCGTGGTGTTCGCCGAACTCGGGCCGCCGGCCTTCGCGCTCAAGGCGCGGGTGCAACTGCTGCGCGACCTCGGCTCGGCCGCCGCGCCGTTCAACGCCTTCCTCGTCGCGCAGGGCCTGGAGACGCTGAGCCTGCGCGTCGAACGGCACGTAGAAAATGCGCAACGCGTCGCTCAGTACCTGGCCGACCACGACGACGTGGTGTCGGTCAACTACGCCGGTCTGCCGAGCTCACCGTGGTACGACCTCGGACGGAAGCTCGCCCCCAAGGGCACCGGTGCCGTGCTGGCCTTCGAGTTGGCGGGTGGCATCGAGGCGGGCAAGGCGTTCGTCAACGCGCTCACCCTGCACAGCCACGTCGCGAACATCGGCGACGTGCGCTCGCTGGTGATCCACCCGGCGTCGACGACGCACGCGCAGCTGTCCCCCACCGAACAGCTGGCCACCGGTGTCACGCCCGGCCTGGTCCGGCTGGCGGTCGGAATCGAAGGCATCGACGACATCCTCGCCGACCTCGAGCAGGGCTTCGCCGCAGCCAAGCCATTCTCCGGAGCGACGGCCGACCCTCGTGCCGCGGCGGCGTTCTGATGACTCTGTTCGATCTGAAGGTCGACGTGAACAACACCGCAACACTGCCCGCCGAAGGGGAAGTCGGCCTCGTCGACATCGGTCCGCTGAAGCTGGAGAACGGTGCGGTCATCGACGACGTGACGATCGCCGTACAGCGGTGGGGCGAGCTGTCGCCGAACCGCGACAACGTGGTCGTCGTGCTCCACGCCCTCACCGGCGACTCACACGTCACCGGCCCGACGGGTCCGGGCGACGAGACGGAAGGCTGGTGGGAGGGCGTAGCCGGACCCGGCGCGCCGATCGACACCAACCGCTGGTGTGCGATCGCGACCAACGTGCTGGGCGGCTTCCGTGGATCGACCGGACCGAGTTCGCTGGCTCCGGACGGAAAGCCTTGGGGTTCAAGGTTTCCCCTTGTCTCCGTTCGCGATCAGGTCGAGGCCGACATCGCCGCACTGGCGGCGTTGGGCATCACCGAGGTCGCCGCGGTGGTCGGCGGCTCCATGGGCGGCGCCCGGGCACTGGAGTGGATCGTCGGCCACCCCGACAAGGTGCGCGCGGCCCTGGTGCTGGCCGTCGGCGCCCGCGCCACCGCCGATCAGATCGGCACCCAGAGCTCCCAGGTCGCGGCGATCACGACCGATCCGAACTGGCAGAACGGCGACTACTACGGCACCGGCCGCTCGCCGGACGTCGGCATGCAGATCGCCCGGCGTTTCGCGCACCTGACGTATCGGGGCGAGACCGAACTGGACGACCGGTTCGCCAACGACCCGCAGGGTTCCGAGAATCCCGCGACCGGTGGCCGCTTCTCGGTGCAGAGCTACCTCGAATACCAGGCCCGAAAGCTGTTGGCCCGGTTCGACGCAGGCACCTATGTGGCGCTCACGGAATCGCTGTCCAGCCACGACGTCGGCCGCGGTCGCGGAGGCGTGGAAGCGGCGCTGCGGAGCTGCCCCGTGCCCGTGGTGGTCGGCGGCATCACGTCGGATCGGCTGTATCCGCTGCGCCTGCAGCAGGAGCTGGCCGAACTCCTACCGGGCTGCACCGGGCTGAAGGTGGTCGATTCGGAGTTCGGCCACGACGGGTTCCTGGTCGAGACCGAAGCGGTCGGAGAGCTCATCAGGCAGACCCTGGAGCTGGCGTCGCAGTGACCTCCGACCAGTCGAGCCAGCGGCGTTCGTTGTCGTACAGCGAGGAAGCCGCGGCCTATGAACGCGGAAGGCCGTCGTATCCGCCCGAGGCCATCGACTGGCTGCTCTCGCAGGATGCGCACAACGTGCTCGACCTCGGCGCGGGCACCGGCAAGCTGACCACCCGGCTCGTCGAACGCGGGCTGGACGTGGTGGCAGTCGATCCCATCCCCGAGATGCTCGAGTTGCTCAGCGCGTCGTTGCCCGACATCCCGGCACTGCTCGGGACGGCCGAGGATATTCCGTTGCCGGACAACAGCGTCGACTCGGTGCTGGTGGCGCAGGCCTGGCATTGGTTCGATCCCGAACGGGCCGTCAAGGAGGTGGCCAGGGTGCTGCGCCCCGGCGGCAGGCTCGGGCTGGTGTGGAACACCCGCGACGAACGCCTGGGCTGGGTCAAGGATCTCGGCCGGATCGTCGGTCACGAGGACGACCCGTTCAACCACGAGGTGACGCTGCCCGAGCCCTTCGCGGACGTCGAACGGCACCAGTTCGAATGGACCAGCTACCTGACGCCACAGGCACTCATCGATCTGGTCGCGTCGCGCAGCTACTGCATCACCTCACCGACCGAGGTGCGCACCCGCACGCTCGACGAGGTACGCGAGCTGTTGGCCACCCACCCCGCTCTGGTCAACGCCACCGGCCTGGCACTGCCCTACGTCACGGTGGGTATCCGCGCCACGCTTTCCTGACTCGTCAAGCGGGCGAACCGAACCAACGTTCCAGCGCGGCGCGCAGGCGCTGCAGGTCGGTCTCCTCGGCCGCGTCCGCCGCCCACGCCACGTAGCCGTCCGGCCGGATCAGCAGCGCAGCCGCGGGCGCCTGCGTCATCGCCGCGGTCACCACGTCGACCCGGCCGGCCCACGCGCCCGCGACCGACGCGGCTGCGCCTCCGGACAGGTCGAGCAGTACCGGGCGGGCGTCGTGCAGCAGTTCCGCGACACGACGGCCGTCGGCCAGCGTCAGGTCGGGCACCAGGCGCCCGGACAGGCGGTGCGGGTCCCCCATGTCGTAGCGGACGTCGGAGCCTGCCAGCAGATGCGCCATGTGCGCCCGCACCGACGGCTGCTCCATCAGCTCACCGAGAAGTGTTCGCAGCGCTTCGATTTCGGGACCTGGCGCCATCAGTGCCGTCTGGGACAGCGACTGCATCATGACGCGCTCCCCCACCGGACGACGCTCGGAATCGTAGGTGTCGAGCAGCCCGTCGGGAGCCCATCCGTTCACCTCGGCCGCCAGTTTCCAGCCCAGGTTCACGGCGTCCTGCAGCCCGAGGTTCAGGCCGGGCCCACCCATCGCCGAGTGGACGTGCGCGGCGTCGCCGAGCAGCAGCACGTTGCCCTCCCGGTAGGTCGCCGCCTGCCTGCTGTTCTGCCCGTCGATCCGGCGCAGCGCATGCGGGCCTGGCCCGCGCGGAGCTTCGATCGGCAGGTCGACGCCGAGCACGCGCCGGGCGCTCTCCCGCAGTTCGTCGAGCGTCATCGGCGTCTCGTCCAAGCCTGGGGAACGCCCGAATTCGATGGTGCCGAGCATCAGTCGGTCGGGTTGGAAGCGGGCGACGATGAGGCCCCCGTTGTCGAGCCTGGTGTGCCCGAACGGCAGCGGACCGAAGCCGGGAATCAGGTAACCGCCGTCGTCGGTCGCCAACTCGTCGGGCAGGCACACGTGCGCGATCCGGGCGACCGTGTCCGAGGTGCTGCCGGGGAAGTCGATGCCGACGGCCTTGCGGACCGGGCTGCGTCCCCCGTCCGCGCCGACCAGATAGGTGGCGTCGAGGTCGTAGTTCCGCTCGGGCGAGGCGACCGCGACGGTGACGCCGTCCGGCGTCGGGGCGAGGCCGGTGAGCTCGTGACCCCAACGTATGTCGACGCCCAGATCACGGGCACGCTTCTCCAGCAGTCGCACCAGACGGGGCTGCTGCAGGAGCAGTGCGTGCATCGGATTGTCGTCGACACCGAGGAAGTTCACCGGGATGGCGGCGAATCGCCATTCGTACATCGGCTGCGGGGTGCCGTCCGGGCCACCGAACGCGCGGTAGAGCCCACGCATGTCGAGTTGTCGGATCACCTGTCCGACAAGCCCGTTGGCCTTCGGCTCTTCGCTGGGTCCTGGCAGCTTGTCGAGGACGACGGATCGCACACCCGCCAGCGCGAGCTCGCATGCCAGCATCAGGCCGTTGGGTCCTGCTCCGGCGATCACCACGTCGACTTCAGCCACGGTTGTTCCTCCTTGCTCGGTTGGTCGGCTCGGGCAGGCCCGCGGCGATGGCCGCGAAACCCTGCCGCATCAGCACGGTGATGGCCACGGGCGGATCGGCCAGGACGTAGGCCTCCGTCGCCGCGTCGCCGACCGCCCGCACCGAGGCGGCGACGAGCCTCGGATACATGTCGCGGGCAGCGTCGGTGCCGGTCCGCTCGGCGATCACCTCGACCCACTCGTCGAACAGCTCCTTGGCCACGGCGTCGCGGATTTCGGGTTTCATCAACAGCTTTCGGACTTCGGCCAGTTCGTCACGGCTCGGCACCCGGTTCTCGTCGCCGCGGGCATCCCGGAAGTCGTCCTCCAGCGGTGCCAGCACGGCTTCGGTGATCGCCGTCCACAGCGGCTGATCGGCAGGGCACTGCCGGAGTGCGGCGATGCTTCGGCGCATCCGCTCGGCCTGCCGGTAGGCCAGCGCTTCGTACTTGCCGGTGAAGTAGTTGTTGAACGTGCGCAGCGATACCCCCGCCATGGTCGCGATGTCATCGCGCGTGACGCTGTCGAGCCCGCGTTCGAACGCCAGCTTCAGCGCGGCGTCACTCAACGCCATTCGCGTGTCGAGCTTCTTGCGCTCGCGTAGTCCGGTCACATACCCACCATAGGAACAAACTTGCACAATGGGCAAGTTTGCCTGGCGGGCAATTACCTGTGAATCCGCTGAGCGCTAGCCCGCCAGCCGGACTCCCCCCGCGACGACGTCGCGCACCAGTGGGACGCCCGGCCGGTAGGCCAGGTGAATGTAGGACGGGGCGTCCAGGCCGACGAAGTCGGCCCTGCGCCCCACGGACAGGACTCCGACGTCGTCACGGCGCAGCGCCGCCGCGCCACCGGCGGTCGCCGACCACAATGCCTGCGCCGGAGTGAAGTACATGTCCCGCACCGCGACCGCGATGCAGAACGACATGCTCGAGGTGAACGACGATCCGGGGTTGCAATCGGTCGCGAGCGCGACGGTGACACCGGCATCGATGAATCGCTTCGCGTTCGGCCACTGTGCGCGAGTGGAGAATTCGGCGCCGGGAAGCAGCGTCGCCACGGTGGTGTCGGCCGCGGCGGCAAGGGCGTCGACGTCGGCGTCCGAGGCGTAGGTGCAGTGATCGACCGACGCGGCCTGCAGTTCGACGGCAAGCTGGATTCCCGCTCCGTACTCGAGTTGTCCCGCATGCAGGCGCGGCAACAGACCGGCCGCCACTCCCGCCTGCAGAATGGTTCTGGTCTCGTCGACGTCGAATGCGCCCCTGTCACAGAAGACGTCGATCCATCGTGCGAGCGGCGCGCATGCCTCGAGCATCGGACCGGCGACCAGATCGACGTAACCGTCCCGATCGTCGCGGAACTCGGCGGGCACCACGTGCGCGCCGAGGAACGTCGTCTCGCCGGTGAACTCACGGGCCAGGCGAAGCGACCGGGATTCGTCCGCGACGGTCAGGCCGTAGCCGCTCTTGGTCTCGAATGTCGTCACTCCACCGTGGATCAGCTCGTTCGCCAACCGCCCGACACCGCGGGTCAGGGTGTCGTCGTCGGCGGCCCTGGTGGCCGCGACCGTGGTGGCGATCCCGCCTGCGGCATAGGTTTGGCCGCTCATCCGCGCCGCGAACTCCGCCGATCGCTCACCCGCGAACACCAGATGTGCGTGGCTGTCCACGAATCCGGGTATCACGGCCGATCCACCGAGATCGGTGTGCGAGTCGGCGTCGGGGGCCTGCAGTCGCTGCCCGACCCACACGATGCGGTCGTCGTCGACGACGAGGGCGCCGTCGGAGATGATGCCGAGAGCGCTGCCGTCGCCCTGGCTCGGATCGTTGGTGACGAGCTCACCGATTCCGGTGTAGAGAACGGTCACTGGGCGTGCTCCCTGCTGGGTGTGTCCATCAGCTGCGATATCGACTCGGCCAGTCGGGCGGCGGGGTTCTCGAGGCCGCGGTGCCGACGTTCGGCGACGACGACGCGGCCGTCGACGACCACGTCGGTCACGTCGGCCGCACTGGCGGCGAACACGACGGTCTCCACGGTCGCGTTGCCGCCCGCGGTGCGGATCGATTCCATGTCGACGGCGACGAGGTCGGCACGCGCGCCGACGCTCAGCGTCCCCGCGTCCGTCCAGCCGAGCGCCTGCTGGCCGTCCACGGTGGCGGCCTCGAGCAATCTCGCCGCGGCGATGACGCCGCGTTCGCGACGGGCCAGGCGTTCGTCGAGTTCGGTTCCCCGCGCCTCCTCGAACAGGTCGATCACCGCATGTGAGTCCGACCCGAGACTGAACAATCCGCTACCCGCCAGCAGCGCTGCCGCCGGGCCGATGCCGTCACCGAGGTCGCGCTCGGTGGTCGGACAGAAACACACCCCGGTGGACGTGCGATCGAGATCGGCCAGATCCTCGTCGGTCAGATGGGTGGCGTGGACCGCGGTGGTTCGGGGGCCGAGCACACCGGCGTCGCGTAGCAATGCCGTTGGCGTGGCGCCGTGTACGGCCAGGCACTGGTCGATCTCGGCGGTCTGCTCAGACGAGTGCACGTGCAGTGGAGCGCCGTGGCTGTCCGCCCACTCGACGACGGCGGGCATGTGCTCGAGCGGCACGCCGCGTACCGAGTGCAGCGCCGCACCGACGATCACCTGCTGCCCGTCGAGTGTGCCCACCTGGCGGTGCAGCGCTTCCACCCGCTCGGCCCATGCGTCGCCGCTGCCGTCGCCGAAGCGCTGCTGAGGACCGGCGGCCAGCGGTGCGCCGTCGACGCCGGAGCTGAGGTAACAGGTGTCCAGCAGGGTCAACCGCACCCCGGCGTCGGCGGCGCCGGCGATCAGGGCCTGTCCCATCGCGTTGGGGTCGGCGTATGCCACCCCGCCGACGTCATGGTGCAGGTAGTGGAACTCGCCGACGGAAGTGATTCCAGCCAAGGCCATTTCGGCGTACACCGCGGCCGCGAGCCGCCGGTAGCCATCGGGATCGAGCCGATCGGCCGCGCGGTACATCAGGTCGCGCCACGTCCAGAAGGAACCGCGGTCCCGCTGGGTACGGGAGCGCAGCGCCCGATGGAAGGCATGGGAATGCGCGTTCCCCATCCCCGGTATGACGAGGCCCGGCAGCCGATTCGACGACGGCAGCGCGGCGGCATCGACGTCGATCGCGGTGATCCGTCCGTCGGACACCGAGATCAGCACCCGCTCCGCGACGGTGTCCCCGCCCAGCCAGGCGTGTTCACACCACCAGGTGGTCACGTCACCCACTCCGCCATCACGTCGGCCAGCGCCTCGGCGCCCTGGTGGCAGTCGTCGGCCTCGGCATGCTCCTCCGGCGAGTGCGATACTCCAGTTGGATTGCGCACGAAGAGCATTGCCGTCGGCACCTTTGCCGAGAGAATGCCGGCATCGTGGCCGGCCTGGGTGGGCAGGACCGGAATGTCGCCGAGGCGCGCCAGCGCGCGTTGCAGGCGTGCCCGCGGACCGTCGGGGAATTCGACTATGGGAGTGATGGATTCAGCGGTCACCTGCAGGTCGATGCCATCCTGCGCTGCGTGCCCGCCGGCCTCCGCGCTGATCTGCTCGACGAGCGCGGTCAGCGTCGCCTCATCGGCGGCGCGCGCATCGAGCCAGGCCCGGATCCGCGACGGTATCGCGTTGGCCCCGTTGGGTGAGACGAGAACCTTCCCGAACGTGGCGACCGCCTGGTGCAGGGTGGCCGCCGTACGCGCGGAGTGGACCGACGACGCGAAGGCCAGCATCGGGTCGTGTCGATCGGCCAGACGCGTCGTGCCCGCGTGGTTCGCCGCGCCGCTGAAGGTGAACTCCCAGCGCCCGTGCGGCCAGATCGCCGAGGCCACCGCGATCGGGCGGTCGACGAGATCGAGTGCGCGGCCCTGTTCGACGTGCAGCTCGACGTAGACCCCGATCCGCCTCAGCAGGGCGTCGTCGACGCCGAGGTGCTCGGGGTTGCGGCCCGCCCGGGTCAGTGCTTCGGCGAGCGTGACGCCGTCGTTGTCGCGCAGCCCGCGGGCCCGTTCGGCACTCAGTGCGCCGGTGACGAGCTGTGAACCCACGCACGCGACCCCGAAGCGGGCACCCTCCTCGTCGGAGAACGCCGCCACGGCAACGGGAATCGTCGGCACCACGCCACGATCGCGCACGATGTCGATCGCCGCGAAGGCGGAGACGACGCCGAGCGGTCCGTCGAACGCTCCCCCGTCGGGCACCGAATCCAGATGCGAACCGGTGACGAACGCGTTTCTCGGTTCGCCGGTCCATCCCGGCGGCAGCCACCACGCCCACAGGTTGCCGTTGCGATCCTCCTCGACGTCCATGCCGCGGGCTTCGGCGCAACCGCGGAACCACTCACGGAGCGTCAGGTCGGGGTCGGACCAGGCGAACCGGCGATAGCCCCGGGTGTCCTTGTCCTGACCGACGTCGAGGATCGCGGTCCACAGCGGGTCGAACCGCGACGCGGCGGTCTCCGTCATTCGCTCTCCTGCATGGGGATCCGCACACCCCGTTCGGCGGCGACCGCGGCGGCATGCTCGTATCCGGCGTCGGTGTGGCGGATCACGCCCATGCCGGGATCGTTGGTCAGCACGCGTTCGAGCTTCTGCGCCGCGAGCTCCGTCCCGTCGGCGACCGACACCTGTCCGGCGTGGATGGAGCGGCCCATGCCGACCCCACCGCCATGGTGGATCGACACCCAGGTGGCGCCGGACGCCGTGTTCAGCAACGCGTTCAGCAATGGCCAGTCCGCGATGGCGTCGGAGCCGTCGAGCATCGACTCGGTCTCGCGGTAGGGCGAGGCGACCGATCCGGAGTCCAGGTGGTCGCGACCGATGACGATCGGTGCGGATACCTCGCCGGAGGCGACCATCTCGTTGAACTTCAGCCCCGCACGGTGCCTTTCGCCGTAGCCGAGCCAACAGATGCGGGCGGGCAGGCCCTCGAACTCGACGCGTTCACCGGCCATGGTGATCCACCGTCGCAGGTGCTCGTTGTCGGGGAAGAGTTCGAGGATCGCCTTGTCGGTGGCAGCGATGTCCTTCGGATCGCCCGACAGCGCCGCCCACCGGAACGGGCCGAGGCCCTCCTCGAACTGAGGCCGGATGTAGGCGGGCACGAAGCCGGGAAAGTCGAACGCGCGGTCGTAACCGGCCTTGCGCGCCTCGTCGCGGATCGAGTTGCCGTAGTCGAAGACCTCGGCGCCCCTGTCCAGGAAGCCGACCATGGCGGCGACCTGCTTGGCCATCGACTCCTGCGCCTGCTCGGTGAAGTAGACCGGGTCCTTCTCCGACATCTTCTTCATGTCCTCGAGGTCGATCCCGATCGGCAGGTACGACAGCGGGTCGTGCGCGGAGGTCTGATCGGTGACGATGTCGATCGGCGCCTCGCGCTCGAGCAGCGCGGGGAAGATCTCGGCGGCATTGCCGACCACGCCGATGGACAACGGCCGCTTGGCATCTCGTGCCTCGATTGCCTTGGCGACGGCATCGTCGAGATCGGTGGCCTTGACGTCGAGGTACCGCTTGGAGATGCGACGGTCGATGCGGGTCTCGTCCACGTCGACGCAGATCGCGACGCCTTCGTTCATGGTGACCGCCAGCGGCTGTGCGCCGCCCATGCCACCGACCCCGCCGGTGAGCGTGATGGTGCCCGCCAGCGTCCCGCCGAACCGCTTCTTGGCGATGGCTCCGAACGTCTCGTAGGTGCCCTGCAGGATGCCCTGGGTGCCGATGTAGATCCACGACCCGGCCGTCATCTGGCCGTACATCGTCAGCCCTTCGGCCTCCAGTTTGCGGAACTGCTCCCAGTTGGCCCAGTCGCCAACCAGGTTGGAGTTCGCGATCAGCACGCGCGGAGCCCAGACGTTGGTGCGAAACACCCCGACGGGCTTGCCGGACTGCACGAGCATGGTCTCGTCGGCCTCGAGACCGCGAAGTGTGCGAACCAGGGCGTCGAACGCGGGCCAACTGCGCGCGGCGCGCCCCGTTCCGCCGTAGACGACGAGATCGTCGGGATGTTCGGCGACCTCGGGATCGAGATTGTTCATCAACATGCGCAGGACGGCTTCCTGTTGCCAACCCTTGCAGGAGATTTCGGTTCCGCGCGGCGCGCGGACGGGACGGGGACCGGAGACCGCAGTGGTCCCAGTGGTGCCAGTGGTGGTAGCCATGAGAATTGAATTCCTTTGCCGGGTGGTGCTTATGTTCCGCTGATGCCTGCGCCCGCGAGCCACTTCTTCGCGATGTCGGCGAGGTTGGTTCCGGTCGCGGCCTCGGCGTTCATCTTGATGAGGTCGTCGGTGGTGAGCTTGGCCGAGACGGCGTTGAGCGTCTTGGTGATGGTGTCATTCTCCTTGGCCGCCTTGATCACCGGGACCACGTTCTCCGCGGCGAACAGGGACTTGTCGTCCTCGAGGGCGACAAGGTTGTTCGACACCAGACCGGGGTCGGTGCTGAACAGGTCGCCTGCCTGGATCTGACCGTTGGTCAGCGCCGTCATCGTCAGGGTGCCCCCGGCGTCGAGAGTGACGAAGTCCTTGAAGTTGAGGCCGTAGACGTCGCGCAGGCCGACCACGCCCTGCTGGCGGGTCTTCCATTCCGGCGGTCCGCCGAGGACGAGCTCACCGGCGTGGGGCGCCAGGTCCGAGATGGTCTTGAGGTTGTACTTGTCCGCGGTGGCCTTCGTGACGGCCACGACGTCCTTGTCCTCGGCCGGTGACGGTGTGAGCAGCGAGAGCCCCGACGGCATCTTGCCGGTGAGCTCGGAGGTCACGGCGTCCTTCGTCGCGGCGGTCGACTTCGGGTCGAGATAGCTCAGCAGCGCGCCGTTGTACTCCGGCACCAGATCGATGGACCCGTCCTTGAGTGCTGCGATGTAGACCTCGCGGCTGCCGATGTTGAACTGTTCCTTGACGCTCACCCCTGCGGCCTGCAGCGCTTGGGAGTAGATGCTGGCGATCAGCTGACTCTCGACGAAGTCCGCCGAGCCGACGATGACCTGCGATCCGGAGGAGCCCTTGTTGTCGCCGCCGCCGGAAAGCGGATCCCCACTGTCGCCGCCGCCGCATGCGGACAGCGCGAGCACCGAGGTGACCGCCAAGGCTGAGAGGATGACGCGATTCTTCATGATGTTTCTCCTGATGGTTGTCGGCACCGGGCGGCGCCTTAGGCGGCGGCCGGCGCTGGGACGGTCGTGGCGACTGGTGACGTTGATTTCGACGCGGTCCGCCGCAGACCCGGCGACACGATGAGCCGACCGAGCCAGGCGAAGCCGAATTCGAGAAGCAGTGCGAGGACGGCGACGAGGATGGCACCACCTGCCATCTCGCTGAAGTTCGCCTGCGCCCGGCCGTCGAGAATGAACCGGCCGAGCCCCTGCAGGCCGAGGTAGGCGGCGATGGTGGCCGTCGAAACGATCTGCAGGGTGGAGCTTCTGACTCCGGACACCATGAGCGGGAGGGCACATGGAAGTTGGACCCGGAGCAGGATCTGTCGCTTGGTGTAGCCCATTCCGCGGGCCGCGCCCACCGCATCCGGGTCGGCATTCTGAATGCCTGCATAGGTTCCGGTGAGTATCGGTGGCACGGCGAGCAGGACGAGCACCACGATGGTGGGCAGGACGTACACCAGCTTCCCCGCGACCACCGGCGAGATGACCAGGAAGAGCAGCACCAGCAGCCCGAGCGTCGGCAGCGCACGCAGCGCGTTGGCGAACCCGGCGACCACTGCTTCGCCTCGTCCGGTGTAGCCGATCACGATTCCCAGCGGGACCGCGATCACCAGCGCGGCCAGCAGCGCGATGGCCGAGTACAGCAGGTGGTAGCCGATCTGCATGGGGATGCCGTCCGAACCCGCCCAGTTGGTGGGGTCGGTCAGCCAACCGAAGATGTTCACGACGTGACCGTCCTTTGCCGCCATGGGGTTGCGAGTCTGTTGAGCCAGATGATCAAGCCGTCGAAGATCACGGCGAGCACCACGCACAGCAGGACACCGGTGACGAGCGGGACGTACAGCCTGAGCTGGAAGCCCTGGGTGAACAGCGAGCCGAGCTGCGGGATGCCAAGCAGGGCAGCCATGGTCACGATGCTGACGTTCGACACGACCGCGACCCGTAGTCCCGCCGCGATGACCGGCACGGCGACGGGCAGCTCCACCAGGAGCAGACGCTGCCAGCCGCGGTACCCCATGGCCTCGGCGGCGGCCACGGTGTCGTGCGGCACCGAGCTCAACCCGTCGGCAACCACACGCACCAGAAGGGCCAGGGTGTAAAGCGTAAGCGCGACAACGATGTTGATCGGATCGAGGATCTTCGTCCCCAATATCACCGGCAGGATGATGAACAGGGCCAACGACGGAATGGTGTAGAGCAGGCCCGCCGTTCCGACGATGGCCGCGTACCCGCGCCCCGACCGGTGGGCCCACCAACCCAGCGGCAGCGCGAGCACGAGGCCGATGATGGTCGGCAACAACGTGAGCCAGACATGGCTGATGGTGAGGTCGAGGATGCGATCGAGGTTGGACGATATCCAGTTCATGCTGGTACCTCCTGCCCGCCGGTGTCCATTCCCCGGTCGCTTCGCTCCTGCCCGCCGGACCCGCGTGGGCCTCGCGTCCTTGGCCCGCCTGATCGCATCGATCACGTCGTGGTCGGTGGCGGTGCCGAGCAACGCACCCGACTCATCGGTGACGACGCACCGGCCACTCGGGCTCGACAGCGCCGAGTTGAGGAGGTCTCGCAGGGGCTCGCCCCGGCGAGCGGACGTGGCACTGAGATTGACGTCGCGCTCTTCGACGTAGTCCCCCGCCACGTTGGCGGTGTCGACCCAGCCGACCGGCGCATTGGCCGCGTCGACCACCAGGATCCATCGACCGTTGGAAGCCGCAATGGTCGAGACCTGTTGTCCCACGGTGATGGTCGGCTCGTCGGCGAGTTGGAGAAGGTCGTCGCAACTGTGGAAGCCCAGCGCCCGGTAACCGCGCGCCGACCCGACGAAGTCGGCAACGAAGGCGTCCTTGGGTGCGGCCAGCAGATCGGCGGGGGTGGCGGACTGGGCCAACGTGCCGCCCTCGCGCAGCACCGCAACCTGATCGCCGAGCTTGAGAGCTTCATCGATGTCGTGCGTCACCATGACGATCGTCTTGGAGATGTCGGCCTGCAGGCGCAGGAACTCGTCCTGCAGCTGATTCCTCACGATCGGGTCGACGGCACTGAACGGCTCGTCCATCAACAGGAAGGGCGGATCGGTGGCCAGCGCACGGGCAACGCCGACGCGCTGCTGCTGACCGCCGGACAGCTGCCACGGATACCGGCCTGCGAACTTCGCGTCGAGGCCGACACGCTCGAGCAGTTCCATTGCCGCCGAACGGGTTTGCTTCTTGCCTCCGCCGAGCAGCCGCGGCAGGGCGGCCACGTTGTCGACGACGGTGCGATGGGGAAACAGTCCGGCGTTCTGGATGACGTAGCCGATCCTGCGGCGAAGTGCGACCCTGTCGAGGGTCTGCGTGTCGACACCGTCGAGTTCGATCGTGCCGGAACTCGGCTCGATCAGGCGGTTGATCATCCGCATCGAGGTCGTCTTGCCGCAGCCGGAAGGGCCGACCAGGACGGTGATCTTGCCGTTGGGCGCCGTGATGGTGAGTTTGTCGACGGCCACGGTGCCGTCGGGATAGACCTTGGAGACTTCGTCGAACGTGATCATGACGGTCCTTCTGCGGTGTTCGGTTTCGGGGTACTGCTCAGACGGGCGGAGACGTCCGCCGTTGCGGAGATCAACATCCGGCCGTACTGCTTGGCCTGCGATGTGGTGAGCCGGTAGCTCGGCACGACCAGGCTCAGCGCGGCAACGACTCGGGTTTGGGAATACACCGGGCAGGCGATCGCGGTGACGTCCGCCTCGACGCCACGCTCGACGACGACGTACCCGTCCTCGGGAACCTTGCCGCGGAGCACGTGGCCGGCCGCCGAGATGTCCAGCGGGACGGTGCGGCCGACCCAGTTGGCGTGCCTGACCGAATGCGTGCCCTCGACGATGCTGATGTACAGCGCCGTCGCGGCGTGCCCCTTGATGCTGAGGTAGACCGACTCGCCGGTGTCGGTGGCCAGCTCCTCCATGGCGGGCGCGGCGAGCTCGATCAACGACTGGTCGCTCAGGGCCCGTGCCCCGAGCTGGATGATGCGACTCCCGGGCCGGTACATGCCGAACTCGTCCTTGCTGACGAAGCCGGTGGTCTCCAGCGTGCGCAGGAGCCGTAGCGCCGTGCTCGGGGCGAGGTCGCAGTCCCTCGCGGTGTCGGCGAGATTCGCCCTGCCGCGATCGCAGACGCGAGCCAGCAGGGCAAGGGCTCGTTCGACAGTCCGGGTCGCCGGTTCGGCCACCGTGACCTCCTCCCGACCGCGTGATGATTGCCACGGAATAAAATCTGAATTTTATCTAGTGGAATACACGGCCTTCGGCGATGATAGGTCCCATCGCCCGTCTGCGATAGAGAACGAGGAGAATTTTCATGATTGAGCTGAGCGGGACCGGGCGGATCGGCGACGTCGTGGTGCTCGCGGACGGGCGCGACCGGGTCTCCGTCTCGGCGAAGGTCCTCGATGCCGTCGCTCGGAGGTACGACGACGCCGCCGATCTCAGCACGCGTTTCGCCACCTACGGCCGCACGACCGGGGTCGGAGCGAATCGCCTCGCGGCCATCCCGGCCGACGACCCCGACTACGGGATGCGACTGCTCCGCAGCCACGCCGTCGATGCGGGAGATCCGTTGACGGCCCGGACGGTTCGTTCGATGCTCGCGGTCCGCCTCATTCAACTCTGCGTTCCCGGCGCGGGACTCGATCCCGCGATCCTCGACGGGCTCGCGCGGATGCTCAACGACAACGCGCTGCCAGAGCTCCTTCAGTACGCCTCCATCGGGACCGGCGACCTCGCGGCGCTCGCCGGGACGGCGTTGACGCTGATCGGCGAACGCCCAGCCACGGCCCCGCTGACACCGATGCCACCCTGGGGCGCCGACAGTGCACTGCCCTTCATGAGCAGCAGCGCGCTGACGGTCGGACGCAGTTGTCTCTCGGTCGACGAGCTGACCCGCCTCGAACGCGCATCCAGCGTGATCTACATGCTGAGCTTTCTCGCTCTCGACGGGAATCCGTCGGCGTTCTCGCCCGTCGCGGCACGGGCGGCCGCCGCGCCGCAGGTGGAGTCCGTGGCCACCAGGCTGCGGTCGCTGTTCGGCGACGACAAGCGCCCCGAGCGCGCCCCGGCGCGGATCCAGGATCCCTACGGGCTGCGGGTGTACCCGGTCGCCCAGGCCAGCGTCGTCGCCTCACTGGATACGTTCGTCGGACAGCTCGAGCGGACCTTGAACTCGGCCCAGGAGAATCCGCTGTTCGATGCCGAGGGCGATCAGGTCGTCCATCATGGCGCCTTCTATCAGGCGTCGCTGTCCCTCGAATTGGACGGCGCCACACTGGCGTTGGCCTTGACCGCGCCCATCACGCATTCCCGGATCAGAATGCTCAACGACCCGGAATCCAACGGCGGCAACGCCTTCCTCGCCGCCGACGTGGACGGTTCGTCCGGACTGATGATGGTCGAGTACGTCGCGGCCGGCGCGATCGCCGAGATCCGCAACGCCGCACAACCCGCGTCCGTCGGGACGCTGGTGCTGTCGCGGGGTGCCGAGGAGGACGCCACCTTCGCCTCCCAGGGCGTGCTTCAACTCGAGCGGTCGGTCGCCGCGTACCGGGTGCTGTTGTGCTGCGAGCTGGTCGGCGCCGTGCGGCTGCTGCGGCAGCGCAGGCTCGGGGACCACTTCGCAGGCGTGCTCGGGCGAGGCGTTCGCGCTGGTCGCCGACCTGCCCTGCAACGACCAGGACCGCGACCTCCGCGGCGACATCGCGGCGGCGGAGTTGCTTCTCGACGATCTCGGGCGACTCGTGCCGCCCAGCGCCGGGTCGTAGGTCAGGCCAGCGGCCCGGTCACCGATTCCGCCGCGGCGACGAGTGAGCCGTCGCGGGCGAGTTCGACGACGGCCTCGATCTCGGGTGCGAGGTGGCGGTCGGTGCCCGGACCGTCGACCCGTGTGCGAACGGCCGCGACCACGGCAGCGGTCGCCGGAGCCGGTGTCAGCGGTGCGCGCATGTCGATTCCCCGTGCGGCGGTCAGCACCTCGATGGCGAGCACCCGGGTGAGGCCGTCGATGGCCTTGCGGAGCTTGCGGGCCGCAGACCAGCCCATCGAGACGTGGTCTTCCTGCATCGCCGACGAGGGAATCGAGTCGACGCTGGCGGGACTGGCCAGCCTCTTGAGCTCGGAAACGATTGCGGCCTGGGTGTACTGGGCGATCATGTGGCCGCTGTCGACGCCGGGATCGTCGGCGAGGAACGGGTTGAGCCCATGACTGCGGGACGCGTCGAGGAATCGGTCGGTGCGGCGCTCGCTGATGCTGGCGAGGTCGGCGACGACGATGGCGAGGAAGTCGAGCACGTACGCGACGGGCGCGCCGTGGAAGTTGCCGTTGGATTCGACCTGCCCGTCGAGGGTGACGACCGGGTTGTCGATGGTGCTGGCCAATTCCCAGTTCGCGACGTTGTTGGCGTGCGCAATGGTGTCCCTGGCGGCACCGGCGACCTGGGGTGCGCACCGCAGCGAGTAGGCATCCTGGACCAGGGGGCAGTCCGGCCCACTGTGGCTGGCGACGATGGGTGAGCCGGCGAGGATCCGGGTCATGTTCGCGGCGGCGACGGCCTGGCCGGGCTGCGGACGCAGCGCCTGCAGGTGCGGTGCGAAGACCTTGTCGGAGCCGAGCAGGCCCTCGACGCTCATCGCCGCAGCGACGTCGGCCAGCACCAGCAGCCGGTCCAGGTCGGTCAATGCCAGGACGAGTTGTCCCAGCATGCCGTCGGTGCCGTTGATCAGCGCGAGGCCCTTCCTTCTCGGCCAGGACCATCGGCTCGAGGCCGTGCGCGCTCAGCGCCTCCGCGGCGGCAACGAGCTCGCCGTCGGCGGTGCGGACGTGCCCCTCGCCCATGATGGCGAGCGCGACGTGCGCCAGCGGGGCGAGGTCCCCGGAACAGCCGAGGCTGCCGTACTCGTGGACCACCGGCGTCAGTCCTGCCGAGAGCAGTCCCGCGTAGGCCTTGGCGAGCTCGGGACGCACCCCGGTGCGGCCGGTGGTCAGGGTCGAGAGCCTCAGCAACATCATCGCGCGGATGACCTCGCGCTCGACCTCGGGTCCATTCCCGGCGGCATGGGAGCGAATCAGGCTGCGTTGCAACTGGGTTCGAAGCTCGAGCGGGATGTGCCTGGTGGCCAGCGCACCGAAACCGGTGGAGATGCCGTACACCGGGGTCGGGTTGTCGGCGAGCTCTTGGATGCGCGTGCGGCTCGCGGCGATCGTGCCGAGCGCGTCGTCGGCGATCGCCACGGCGGCGCCATGGCGCGCCACGCGTACGACGTCCTCGAAGGTGACCGCGCCGATCCCCACGACGACGGGATCCTGGTCCCGCTCGGCAGGGTTCTTGGGCGGCGCTGACGTGCCGGTGGGGTTCATTGGTGATACCTCCATGGTTTCGAGGCCGGATCCGTCGCGACGCCTGGCGTAGCACTCATTGAACTACCCGGACCCGACGGCCCTTCCGACGGGTCGATGCTCCGGGGAGCGGAGCCCCGCAAGGCGTCGATCTGGGCCCCACAGTCTGTCAGTCTGCTGTCCTGTCTCCCATCCGGGCATAGTTGTTACTGCAGCGGCGTTTTCAACACATGACGGTAAATCGACGGCACGACGACGAGTGGGACCTGACGACGACCGTGGGAGCGACCGCGACGCTGGTCGCGGCGGCCAGGGCCGCGGCAAGCCGGAGACCGGACCCGTTGATCGTCGATCAGTACGCCGAACCTCTGGTACACGCGGTCGGCGTCGACTTCTTCAGTCGGCTGGCAAGCGGCGAACTCGACTTCGCCGACGTCGGAGGCAACGCACGAACCGGTTGGATGCCGATCACCTGGGCGGTGAGAACGAAGTTCTTCGATGACTTCCTTCGCGCCGCCACCGCGAAGCAACACATCCGGCAGGTGGTGATCGTGGCATCCGGGCTGGATTCCCGCGCTTACCGCCTGGAGTGGCCGGCAGGCACCACCATCTACGAGATAGACCGGCCCGAGGTGATCGAGTTCAAGCAGACCACGCTCTCGGCGTTGGGGGCGGCTCCGTTGGCGGACGTTCGGGCGATCGGCAAGGATCTGCGGGAAGACTGGCGAACAGCTCTGCGGCAGAGCGGGTTCGACACTGACAAGCCCACTGCGTGGGTGGCAGAGGGATTGTTCATCGGATTCCTGCCGGGCGATGCACAGGCGCGCCTGATCCAGGACATCACCGACATGAGTGCTCCCGGCAGCCGTTTGGCGGTCGACCATCTTCCTGGCCGTGCGGATGCCCTGAGCAAGATGATGCAAACCATCGGCGACGACTGGCGCGGCCTCGGCCTGAACGTCGACTTCGGCAATCTGTACTTCCTGGGCGACCGCGGTGATGTCGAGTTCGAGCTACAGGCGCGGGAATGGGACGTGGCAGGCACCAGCAGGGTCGCCCTGTTCGCGGCCAACGGTATCGACGTGAAGGAGAGCGCAGGCACGGTCCCGATGCGCTACGCGACCGCCAGCCTTGGGTAGCAACGAGATTCGTGGCTCACGCCACTAGCTGGTGCCCAACGGGTCGATGGTCCAGGCGATGTAGAGCATCGCCGCGCTGACCGTGGCGGTGGTGGCGAAGTCGATGGCCCTGACTGCGCACCACCAGCAGCCCGGCCCTGTCCTCGGAGAGCGTCAGCCGCATGGCCGCGGCGATCCCGACGCCGATCGCCAGCACCAGCGCGCCGCGGCGCCAGTAGCCCGCGACCACCAGCCCGAACGCCGCAAGCAGGAACACGCCCGACCGTCAGGATCGGCCACTGGCCCGCGAACACCTTGTGCGCGAATTCCCTTGGGGTCACGGCAGACTGGGTGTTCTGCCTCATCGCGCGCTCGTCCAACTCCACCACGTTGGTCAGCAGGAACGCTCGTGTCAGCGGACCGACGCCGCCGGGGTTCGGCGACACGTGGCCGGCGACGTCCCAGACGTCCGGGATGCACGTCGCCGACCAGCTTGCCGCGTCGTCCCGGCTCACCCCGACGTCGACCACCGCGGCACCCGGCTTCACCATGTCGGCGGTCACCATGTGCGGCACGCCGACGGCGGCGACGATGATGTCGGCCTGCCTGGTCAGCTCGGGCAGATCACGAGTTCCGGTGTGGCACAACGTCACCGTCGCGTTCTCCGAGCGACGGGTGAGCAGCAGACCCAGCGGCCGGCCGACCGTGACACCACGGCCGATCACCACGACGTGCGCACCGGCGATCTCGACGTCGAAGCGGCGCAGCAGGTGCACGATGCCGCGCGGCGTGCACGGCAGCGGCGCCGGCTCGTTGAGCACCAGCCGGCCCAGGTTGGTCGGATGCAGACCGTCGGCGTCCTTGGCCGGGTCGACGCGCTCCAGCGCGGCGTTCTCGTCGAGATGCTTGGACAGCGGCAGCTGCACGATGTAACCGGTGCACTCCGGGTTGGCGTTCAGCTCGTCGATGGTCTCGTCGAGCGTCGCCTGGCTGATGTCGGCAGGCAGGTCGCGGCGGATCGAGGTGATGCCGACCTTCGCGCAGTCGGCGTGCTTGCCGCGCACGTAGGCCTGCGATCCGGGATCGTCGCCGACCAGGATCGTGCCGAGCCCTGGCGTGCGGCCCGCCGCGGTCAGCGCCGCCACCCGTTCCTTGAGGTCGACGAAGATCTCGTCGCGCGTGGCCTTGCCGTCCAAGCGTGATCGCACCCACGTGCTCTATCTCCCGTCGCTTCGCTCGCCCCGACTGCCATTCTGGCATCAGCCTCGTGACCCCTTCGTTGACACTGCGCGCGAGGCGTGGTCAGCTGCGGCAATGGACACTCAGGCAAAAGTGTTCACCGACGTGTTTGGCGCGGCCAAGCTCGGCCCGGTGACGCTGCGCAACCGCATCATCAAGGCGGCGACGTTCGAGGCGTCGACGCCGGACGCGCTGGTCACCGACGACCTGATCAACTACCACCGGCTGCCCGCCGCCGGCGGTGTCGGCATGACGACCGTCGCCTACTGCGCGGTGTCCCCCGGCGGCCGCACCGACGGCTGGCAGACTCTGGATGCGCCCGGAGGCGGTGCCGGGGCTGCGCCGGCTGACCGACGCCATCCACGCCGAGGGCGCGGCGATCAGCGCCCAGATCGGCCACGCCGGCCCCGTCGCCAATGCCCGGACGAACAAGGCCAAGGCGTTCGCGCCGGTGCGGTTCTTCAACCCGCTGTCGATGAGGTTCGCCAAGAAGGCCACCCGCGACGACATCGACGACGTCACCGCGGCACACGCCAACGCCGCCCGGCTGGCGATCGAGTCCGGCTTCGACGCCGTCGAGATCCATCTCGGCCACAACTATCTGGCGAGCTCGTTCCTCAGCCCGCTGATCAACCGTCGCAACGACGAGTTCGGCGGCTCGCTGGAGAACCGGGCGAAGGTGGCGCGCGGCCTGGTGATGGCCGTGCGACGCGCGGTGGGCGACCGGATCGCGGTGACCGCGAAGCTCAACATGTCCGACGGCGTGCGCGGCGGCATCTCGCTCGACGAGTCGCTGCAGACCGCCAAGTGGCTGGAAGACGACGGCGGCCTGGACGCGATCGAGCTCACCGCGGGCAGCTCGCTGCTCAACCCGATGTACCTGTTCCGCGGCGACGCGCCGATCAAGGAGTTCGCGAACGCCTTCAAGCCGCCGCTGCGGTGGGGCATCCGGATGACCGGCAAGAAGTTCCTGCGCGAGTACCCCTACCGCGAGGCGTACCTGCTGGACCAGGCCAAGCAGTTCCGCGCCGAGCTGACGATGCCGCTGATCCTGCTGGGCGGCATCACCAATCGCGAGACGATGGACCTCGCGATGGCCGAGGGATTCGACTTCGTCGCGATGGGCCGGGCGCTGCTGGCCGAGCCCGACCTGATCAACCGCATCAAGGACGACGGCGCCGCGCACGCCGTGCGTTCGGCGTGCACGCACTGCAACAAGTGCATGGCGACCATCTACAGCCACACCCACTGCGTGGTGACCGGCGCGCCGGACGCAGTCCCGAGTCGTTCGCTCCTGCCCGCCGGACCCTAATCGCCGAGTCGCTTCGCTCCTGCCCGCCGGACTCGAATCCGCGAGCCGATGCATCGTGCACGCTGGAGCCAAGCAGCCGAACTCCCAAAGGTCGTCACGTACACGGCCCGGATGCCGTCGCACCCGTGCACGACGCGCGCGCGCGATACCGATAGAGTTGCATCCGATGACGCGACCAGCCCCGCCCGCGCTGACCGTTCGGTACGACGGGTCGGCACGCACCTTCGCGCCAGGCAACGACGTGGTGGTCGGCCGCGATCTGCGCGCCGACGTCCGCGTCGCCCATCCGCTGATCTCCCGAGCGCACCTGATGCTGCGCTTCGACCAGGGCCGCTGGATGGCGATCGACAACGGCAGCCTCAACGGGATGTTCGTCAACGGCCAGCGGGTTCCGGTGGTCGACATCGTCGACGGCCTCGACGTCAACATCGGCAACCCCGACGGTCCGCAGCTGACCTTCGAGGTCGGGCCGCCACCAGGGCTCGGTCGGGACGCCGCCGCAGACCGCGTGCGGTGCCGGTCGCCACGGCCCAGCAATTCCTGGCCCGCCCAGCCCCCGCCTGCCTCGCGCCCGCCCATGCCGCCGCCGGGAGCTTCGCGCACTCAGCCGGGGTACCCGCCGGGCCAGCCGCCGCGCTACCCGTCGGGCCCCCAGCCGTCCGCGCCAGCGGCCCAGCGGACCGCAGCCGTCGTATCCCAGCGGGCCGCAGTCGCCGTACCCCAGTGCGCCGCAGCGTCGTATCCCAGTGCGGCCCAACAGCGGTATCCGATGCCGTCCCCCGCGCAGTCCGACAGCTATCCGGCCCCGACCACGATCGGGCCGACCGCGACAGCCGCGCGCCAGCGAGGGCAACCTCGCGACCAGCATGCTCAAGATCCTGCGGCCGGGCAGGGCGCCGGACGTGCCCGCCGGCGGCGATCAAGATCGGTCGCGCCACCGACAACGACATCGTCATCCCCGACGTGCTGGCCTCACGCCACCACGCCACCCTGGTGCCGACGCCGCGCGGCACCGAGATCCGCGACAACCACAGCATCAACGGCACGTTCGTCAACGGCGCCCGGGTCGACTCGGCGATGCTGCGCGACGGCGACGTCGTCACGATCGGCAACGTCGACCTCGTCTTCGCCGGCGGCACGCTGGCCCGGCGGAGCGAGACCGAGGCCGCCACCCGCACCGGTGGCCTCGAAGTGCACGGCGTCACGTGGACCATCGAGGGCAACAAGACGCTGCTGGACAACATCTCGCTGACCGCGCGCCCGGGCACGCTGACCGCCGTCATCGGACCGTCGGGTGCCGGCAAGTCGACGTTCGCGCGACTGGTCGCCGGTTACACCCATCCGACATCCGGCACGGTCACCTTCGAGGGCCACAACATCCACGCCGAGTACGCCTCGCTGCGCAGCAGAATCGGCATGGTCCCGCAGGACGACGTGGTGCACGGCCAGCTGACCGTCAGCCAGGCGCTGATGTACGCCGCCGAGCTGCGGCTGCCGCCCGACACCACCAAGGCCGACCGCGAACAGGTCGTCGACGAGGTGCTCGAAGAACTCGAGATGACCAAGCACCTCGACACCCGGGTCGACAAGCTCTCCGGCGGCCAGCGCAAACGCGCGTCGGTGGCACTCGAACTGCTGACCGGGCCGTCGCTGCTGATCCTCGACGAGCCGACCTCCGGCCTGGACCCCGCGCTGGACCGGCAGGTCATGACGATGCTGCGCCAGCTGGCCGACGCCGGTCGCGTGGTGCTGGTGGTCACCCACTCGCTGACCTACCTCGACGTCTGCGACCAGGTGCTGCTGCTGGCGCCCGGCGGCAAGACCGCGTTCTGCGGCCCGCCGAGCCAGATCGGCCCGTCCATGGGCACGACGAACTGGGCCGACATCTTCAGCGCCGTCGCGGGCGATCCCGACGCGGCCAAGGCGCCGCTACCTGGCGCAGACGGGACCGCCCCCGCCGGTCCCACCCGTCGAGCAGCCCACCGATCTCGGCGAGCCCGCCAACACCAGCCTGCTGCGGCAGTTCTCCACGATCGCGCGACGCCAGATCCGGCTGATCGTCTCCGACCGCGGCTACTTCATCTTCCTGGCGCTGCTGCCGTTCATCATGGGCGTGCTGTCGCTGTCCGTGCCCGGCATGACCGGCTTCGGTCCGCCCGACAAGCTCGGCGACGCCCCCAACCAGCCGGGCCAGATCCTGGTGCTGCTGAACGTCGGCGCGATCTTCATGGGCACGGCGCTGACGATCCGCGACCTGATCGGCGAACGCGCGATCTTCCTCCGCGAACAGGCGGTCGGGTTGTCGACCACCGCCTACCTGCTGGCCAAGGTCTGCATCTACTCGGTGTTCGCGATCGTGCAGTCCGGCAATCGTCACGGCGATCACGCTCATCGGCGTCGGCCCGCCCAAGAATGGCGGCCTGATTCTCGGCTCATCGGAGACCGCGGCCTCCATCGAGCTGTTCGTCGGCATGGCCGCCGCGACCGTCTGCGCGGCGATGGTCGGCCTGGCGCTGTCGGCGTTGGCGAAGTCCAACGAGCAGATCATGCCGCTGCTCGTCGTCGCGATCATGTCGCAGCTGGTGTTCTCCGGCGGCATGATCCCGGTGACCGGCCGGATCCCGCTCGACCAGATGTCGTGGGTGACCCCGGCCCGCTGGGGCTTCGCGGCGTCGGCGTCGACCGTCGGACTCACCGACCTGGTGAAGCCGCCCATCGTTCCCGACGACGCGCTGTGGAAGCACACGTCGGGTGCCTGGCTCCTCGACATGGCGATGCTGGCGGCGCTGTCGATCTTCTATCTGAGCTTCGTGCGCTTCAAGATCCGGCTCAAGGCCGGCTAATTCCTCGCTCCTCGCGCGAGCAGACGCAAACTGCCCCTGATACCGCGGATTGAGGGGCTTTTGCGACTGCTCGCGCTGGGACTGAGCCGCTATTCGCCGTGGACGTCGAGTCCGTGCGCCGCGGCGTACGCCAACGCCTGGCTGATGTCGATCTTGGCGCCGCGCAGCTTCGCGGTCGTCCAGAACGTCGGGTCGACGCGCGCGCCGCGCAGATCCGTGTCGTCGAGGCGGGCGTCCTGGGTACGGGCGCCGGTGAGGTCGGCGCGGCGCAGCACCGCCTTGCGAAGGTCGGCGCCGACGAGAGAGACCTCGCGTAGCCGGCAGTCCGACAGGTCGACCGCACGCAGGTCGCACCCGCCGAGGACGGCCAGCGTCAGGTCGACCTCCATCAGGACGATCGGCCGCATCCGACTGCCCGTGAACACCGAGCCGAGCAGGCTGCAGCCCCGAAAGGTGGTGTGCATCAGGGACGCCCGAGTGAACTTGCAGTTGCGGAACGCCGAGCCGAGATGCTCGGACTCGGACAGGTCGACCCCGGAGAAGTCGCACTCGGTGAACACCACGCGCTCGGTGTGCAGCCTGCTGAGATCCTCGTCGCGGAAGTCGTGCCCCTCGAACTCCCGGTCCACCCACTTCTCGTCGATGTCGGCCACGTGTCAGCCGGGCAGCGGACTGAGGTTCATCAACGCGTACTCGGTGACCGCGATCAGCGCCGCCCGCGCCGAATGCCGGTCGCGCGCATCGACGGTGACCACCGGGATGTGGTCGGCGAGGGCCAGCGCCTTGCGCACCTCGTGCGGCGGATGCCTGCGGGCGTCGTCGAACTCGTTGACCGCGATGAGGAACGGCAGGTTCCGCGCCTCGAAGAAGTCCACCGCGGCGAAGCTGTCCTGCAACCGCCGGACGTCGACCAGGATGATCGCACCGATGGCGCCGCGCACCAGGTCGTCCCACATGAACCAGAACCGTCGCTGGCCGGGCGTACCGAACAGGTACAGCACCAGGTCCTCGGCCAGCGTGATGCGGCCGAAGTCCATCGCCACCGTCGTGGTGTTCTTCTGCGGCGTGGCGGCCAGGCCGTCGAGTCCCTGCGAGGCGTTGGTCACCAGCGCCTCGGTGCGCAGCGGCATGATCTCCGACACCGTGCCCACGAAGGTCGTCTTGCCTGCGCCGAAGCCACCCGAGATGACGATCTTGGTCGAGGCGGTGTCACGCCGTGCGATGCCGTCGGTGGAACCCGGGGGGCTCTCATAGTGCCCGTAGGCCACGCAGGGTCCTTCCTATGAGCTCACGTCGTTCGTCGGTGGTCGCCGACTCGCCGAGGGTGGTCTGCACCCGCAGGTACCCCTGCGTCACCAGATCGCCGATCAAAACCCGTGCCACACCGAGCGGTAACGATAGGCGAGCGGCGATCTCGGCGACCGACGGGCTGTCGACTCCCAGCCCAAGGATCTTGGCACGCACGTCGTTCCCCGGCCAGCGCGGCGCGGGGCCGAATTCCAATGTACGGATAGGCGCCTCGAGCGGAAGGTTGACACGCGTGTTGGTGCGGCCGGCAGTCAGGATATACGGCCGCACCAGGCTTGCCTCAACCTCTGGGTCGCCGGATTCCCACGCGTCTCGCACGTCGTCCATCGTCGCTCACGAGTGCTGTGCGGTGCGGCGGGACGATTGAACGACGGTGCCAACCCGTTCGACGAGGATGGCCATCTCATAGCCGATCTGGCCGATGTCGCAGGACCTGGTGGCCAGGGTGGCGAGGTTGGACCCGTCGCCGACGCGCATGAGCAGCAGGTAGCCGTTCTCCATCTCGACGACGGACTGCATCACGTACCCGCCGTCGAAGAGTTGCGCGGCGCCGGTGGACAGGCTCGCGAGCCCCGACGCCACCGCGGCCAACTGATCGGCCCGCTCGGTCGGCATGTGCTCGCTGGCGGCCATCAGCAGCCCGTCGGCGGACACCAGGATCGCGTGCGAAACCCCGCCTACTTCGTTGGCGAACTTGGACACCAACCAGTCGAGGGATTCACGCTGGGTCGAACGGGTCATTCGTCTTCTGTTCCTCTGTTTTCTCGAGCGTGGGCGCGGCCCGCGTGTACGCCTCCGAAGTGATTGCCGATGCTGGCGCGGACGGCCTCCGGATCGCGCGACGGCAAGGCGTGCGGGCCTGCGTCGCCGTGCTCCTGGACACCGTTGGTGCCGTTCGGAGCCGTTGGTGCCCCCGTTGCGGTGCCTGCCGTTGTGGCCGTCGTCCTGGCCTTCGGCAGCACCGGGTACCAGCCGTGCGCCGGGGTCGCGCATCGGCAAGCCCGTGCTCGGTGTGCTGCGCCACGGGCGCTTCGTCCGCAGCGGCGGCCGCCTCCCAGCCGCTGTCCCACACCGTCTTCCAGTCCAGGTCGGTGCTCTGCGCCAGCTCGGTCGGATCGTCGATCAACCACTCGGACAGCATCTTCTGGAAGATCGCGTCATCGCTGCCCGCCGTCGGTGACGGGGCGCCCGCCTCGGGCCGGACGTGTTCCGGAGGTGGCGGCGGGGGCGGCGCCGCAGGCGGGTAGGCGCCGTTGGCCGGCGGGACGGCTGCCTGCGCCCGCGCGTTGAAGAACGCCGAGGTGTTCGTCGGGGCCTGGGCAGGCCGCTCCGCGGGCGCCTGGATCGGCGGAGGAGGAGCCTGCACCGGGGCGGGATACTGCGTCTGCGCGGGCATCGAGTCTTCCGGCCACTCGTCCTCCGGCCAGTCCGATACGGGCTCGGGTGCAGGCTCGATCGGCAGCGACGGAATGCCCGATATGCCGCTGGCACCCGGATTGCGTTGCGGCAGAAGCGAAACCGGTACGTCGACGTGGCCGTTGCCGTACTCGGCGACGGGCGGTGGCTGATACCGCTGCTCCTCGACGTACTCCTCTTCGACGAGCGGGGTGGTCGCGAAACTCTCCTGGTCCGACTCGGGGAAACCGTAGTCCGGCGCCTCGTTCGGGAGCGGCGCCGAACCCCGCAGCAGAAGCTCGGCAGGGATGTAGACACCCGCGGTGGTGCCGGAGTTCGGATCCCGCGCGACCGTGCTGCGAAGACGTACGACGAGTCCGTGTTGCGCGGCCAGCCGGCCGACCACGAAGAGCCCCATGTGGCGTGCGGTGTACGGGTTGACCTCGCCGCCGGACTGGAGTCGCGTGTTCGCCACCCGGAGGTCGGCCTCGGTCATGCCAAGGCCGACGTCGCTGGCCTCGATGACGAGTCCGCCGTTGCCCGTGTGCATGGCCGACACCCGCACCTGGGAGATCGGCGGGGAGTACCGCAACGCGTTGTCGAGCAGTTCGGCCAGCAGATGGACGAGATCGCCTGCCACCACGCCGAGTATCTCGCTGTCGGGAGCGACGGCGGTGACCACGCGGGTGTAGTCCTCGACCTCGGAGGCCGCCGCGTCGATCACGGCTGCCACGGGGACCGGGGCGGCCTGCTCGCGCGGCACCTTCGAACCAGCCAGCACCAGAAGGTTGGCGCCGTTGCGGCGCATGCGGGCGGCCAGATGGTCGAGCTTGAACAGGCTGTCCAGCCGTTCGGGATCCTCCTCGTTGCGTTCCAGCCGGTCGATGAGCGTGAGCTGCTGGTCGACCAGCGAGCGGCTGCGCCGCGACAACGTCTCGAACATGTCGCCGACCTGCAGCTGCAGCCTGGCCTGCTCACCGGCCAGCAGCACGGCCTGTTCGTGCAGCTCGTCGACGGCGTGCGCGACCTGCCCGACCTCCTCCGTGGTGTACACGGGCAGAGGCTGCACGGGATCCGCGGGACCGCCGGTGCGCGCCCGCTCCAACTCGAGCGCGAGATCCTGGTGGGCCACCCGCAGGGCGCCGTCACGCAGCTTGCGCAGTGGCCGGACCAAGGTGCGAGCCACCAGCGTCACGATCAGCAGGGCGATCAGGATGGCCACGCCGACGATCACCGAGTCGCGGATGGCCTCCGTGCGCTTGGTGGCGGCCTGGTTGTCCACGCCCGTCGTGACGGCCTTGGTGGTCGAAGCGATGACCTGGCCGGCGATCTGGTTGGTGGCCTGCAATGACTGGGTCAGGTCGGGGTTGTTCACCAACGGGACCGTCGGGTCGGACATCAACGCCATCCGATTGACCATCTCGGACTGCAGCTTGTCGGCGTCGGGCGAGCCGACGCCGACCACCTGACTCATCCCGAACAGCGTCGACGGCTCGGTGCCCGCCAGGGTGATCATCGAGGTGCGCAGCTCGGGGTCGGGAATCTGGTCACCGAGGTTCACCAACAGCTGCTGCATGAGCATCTGGCCGCGGGCACCGATCGCGCGGGACAGGCCCAGCGTCTCGGCGCGGATCTGCTCGTCGTCGATGCGCACCGAGCCGTTGATCGCGTCCTCGGCGGTCAGCAGGATCGGCGCGTAGGCGGTGACCTTGTCGCGCAGACCGATGCTGTTGGCAGTGACCTTGTCCAACAACGCTTGTCCGCCCTGCAGCAACGCGGTGACACCCTTTCTGGTGTCGGGTACGACGTCGGTGTCGGACAGCCGGCTCTGCAGGTTCTTCTTGCTGGAGTCGAACGTGGTGAGGGCGGCCTGGGCGTCGCCTCCGGTGGAGTTCGCGAGCAGCGCGCCATCGAGGGCCGCCATGTAGTCCTCGATCGCGGGCACCAGCTCGGCGCGGTCAGCGGCCAGCCGGAGGTCCGCCGCCTGGGTCCAGCCCGAGTAGACGCGCAACCCGCCGAATGTGCCTGCCAAAAGCAATGGCACCAAAACGATCGCAAACACTTTCCATCGAACCGACCAATTGCTCACCGACCATCGCGACGGTCGCTTGGCGGATGGTGGCACATTGCTCCTGAATTCGGCTTCGGCAGCGGCCTGGGGTTGCTGCGCGAACGCGGTCATTGCGGCCCGGCCGTACTACCGGCCGCTAGTCGGCATTTCACTGATCGCGCACAAGTCATAAGGCTTCCTACTGCTCTTTGCCCAAACATGGGCAGGCGTGGTCCGCCCGGCAATTGGTCGAGTATGACAGCGATCAGCACCCGTTTCCACAATTCTTACTGAACAGACAGAGTTCGTGACCGAGGCGATGCCAAGTTGTGTGCTATGCGAGCAAATGCCTTCGGCGTGTTGATTCCTCGGCCGCTCCGCTCCTGTCGCCGGACGACATTGCCCGGTGCTCAACTGCTGCCCGCGGTACGTGATTGCCCAGTCCCTTACAGTGTCCGCCGCACTGGGAGGATCGTCGAATGTTTCGTGTGTTGTTCTTCTCACCGCGCATCGCACCGAACACCGGCAATGCGATCCGGATGGTTGCGGCCACGGGATGCGAATTGCATCTGGTCGAACCGCTCGGTTTCGACCTGTCGGAGCCCAAGCTGCGGCGCGCCGGGTTGGACTACCACGATCTGGCGTCGGTGACCGTGCACGCCGATCTGCCGAGCGCATGGGCGGCGATCAAGCCGGCCAGGGTGTTCGCGTTCACCGCGCACGCCGAGTCGTCGTTCGCCGAGGTGCGCTACCAGGCGGGCGACGTGTTGATGTTCGGACCCGAGCCCACCGGGCTGGACGCCGCGACGTTGGCCGATCCGCACGTCACCGGCCAGGTGCGCATTCCGATGCTGGCCGGTCGGCGGTCGTTGAACCTGTCCAACGCCGCGGCGGTCGCGGTGTACGAGGCGTGGCGCCAGCAGGGTTTTTCGGGTTCGGTCTAGCGCGTCAATCCGTTTGCGCCAGAACGTCGTCCAGCCAGTCGAAGATCACCTGATGGGTGCGCCCCATCGCTCCCATGTGGCAATGTTCGCCTGCGCCGTCGGACTCGCGCAGCGTGACCAGAGTGGTCTTGGAGTTCACCATGGCCTCGGCGACCCTGGCGGGTTCGCCCTTCAGGAACTGGTCGTTCTCCGCGTCGAGCACGAGAGCAGGGGCCGTGATGCGGTCGGCGACACCGGCGAGCGTGTAGCGGCGAAACGCGCGGGCAAGATCCGGCGCCGAGTCGGCGCCCATCACCCACATGCCGTTGCGCACCGCCCAGCGAATCTGGGTGTTGACCGACATCAGCAGCGACAGAACGGGGACGGCGGCATCGTCGTTGCCCGCGTCGATCCACTCGCCGACGAACGGCGGTAGCGCCCCGGCCAGCGCGGTATAGAAGTCGTAGATGCCGTCGTCGAGGATCAGCGCGGCGATCCGGTCGTCGAAGGCGGCCGCGCGGGCGACCAGGAAACCGCCGAGGCTGTAGCCGAAGAGCGCGATCCGCCCCGGCTCGATCTCGGGGCGGGTGAGCGCGAAGTCGATCACGGGCGTGACGACCGCTTCCCAGTCCGGCCGGAACACCAGCCGCTGCTCGCGCACCGCCGCGCCCTGCCCAGGGCCGTCGAAGGCCAGCACGTTGTAGCCCCTGGCGAGCGCCGCGGCCGCGATCGCGAAGTAGGACTCCTCGAGAGTGGAGTCGTAGCCGCTGTTGTAGACGACGGTCGGCCGTGGGGCGCCCGAGTCGTCGACGAGGTAGAGAAGACCGGGCAGCGTCGTGTCCTCGTACGGGATCGCGACCTTCTCGACGGTGAAGTCGAACAGTCCGATCGCGGTCAGGAACGTGTCGTGCGACCGGCGCGACAGTTCGGTCACCTCGGGGTCGTTCCACGGGTCGTCGCGACGGTAGAACTCGGCGGTCCGGTAGTAGTTCGAGGCACGCAACAACGCCTCGCGCGCACTCACGGTGTGCCCGCCTTCGAGCGACTCGCGTCCCAGCGCCTCGACCCGTTGCGCGGTGGCCTTCCACTCGCGGTGCCACGCGGCCTCGTCGCCTTCCGGGATCGCGCGGGCGGTGACGAGTACCTCGCCGAGGTCGGCTCCCCCATAGTTGGCGAAACCCGCCGCGCGCAGGGCCTCGAACGAGAACGACTCATCGTCGAACAGGAATTTCATGATGACTCCTAAACGAAACGGAACGGGATCGTATCGACAGTGTGCATCGGTTTTAAACGGAACGCAACCGTTCCGTCTCGGTTAGGCTGACGGCATGACCCCGACACCAACGACGCACCGACGCCCAGCCGTCGTACCTCTGGCGGGCCGGTGCTGCAGGACGACGTGACCGAGGCCATCGAGTCGGCGTTCTTCGCCGAACTCGCCGATGTCGGCTACGGCCGACTGTCCATCGACGCGGTCGCCAAGCGGGCCGCGGTCGGCAAGGCGGCCGTGTACCGGCGCTGGCGATCGAAGCTCGACATGACGATGGCGCTGGTCTCCAAGGTGGCGGTGGCCGCGATCGACGTGCCCGACACCGGCACTCTGCACGGCGACATTCGGCAATACCTCTACAACGGCCGGGATGCGCTGACCCACCCGCTTGCCCGTCGAATCGTGCCGGACATGCTCGCCGAGTCGATCCGCAATCCCGACCTGGCCGAGGTGCTGGCGCGAACCGTGCGCGATCCCCGCCGGGCCAAGGCGGCCGAACTGTTCGAGCGCGCCGCGGATCGCGGCGAGCTGCCGCGCGACGCCGATCTCGAGCTTTCCGCGGACCTGCTGGCCGGTGCTCTCTACTGGCGGCTGGCGGTGCTGCAACTCGCCGTCGACGACGACTACTGCGACCGGCTGGCCGACCGCATCGTCGCCGCCATCACCAGCGGCTGACTCACCACGTGTTCCAGTGGGCGAACTGCTCGGCGGGCAGGCGCTTGGCCCGCCGGAAATCGGTGCCCTTGGTGTAGGCGATCGGGAACAGCCCGCCCTGGGAGTACTTGTCGAACGGGATGCCGAGGATCTCGGCGGCCTGCTTCTCGCCGTCGCCCATCAGGTGCAGCGTGGTCCACGCCGATCCGAGCCCCTTGGAGCGCAGCGCGAGCATGAAGCTCCACACCGCGGGCAGCAGCGAGCCCCAGAAGCCTGCGCTCATGCCGGCGGGCGCACCGTCCGGACGGCCCTCCAGACACGGGATCATCATCACCGGGACTTCGTGCAGGTGGTCGTTGAGGTACTTCGCGGAATCCGCGACCAGCGGCGTGCGCTCGTCGCGGATGTCGCCGTACTGGGGCCTGGGCTGATCCAGGTACGGGGTCGCCGCCACGCGGTAGACGTCGGCCAGCGCCTTCTTCTTCGCCTCGTCGTCGACGAAGACGAACTGCCAACCCTGGGCGTTGGATCCCGTCGGCGCCTGCAACGCCAGATCGAGGCACTCCAACACGACCTCGCGCGGCACCGGCTTCTCGAAGTCGAGGCGTTTACGAACCGAGCGGGTGGTCGTCAGGAGTTCATCGGCGGAGAGGTTGAGGGTCATAGCCGGAGACTACATTCGGCTTCATGAGTGCAGACCTGACCCCAGAAGTCAACGATCGCCTGACGGCCGGCCACTACGGCTGGCTCACCACGGTGGCGAAATCCGGACAGCCCGTGCCGAAGCTGGTCTGGTTCTACTTCGACGGCTCCGCCGTGTTCGTCTACTCGATGCCCGACGCGGCGAAGGTCGCCCACGTCCAGCGCCACCCCCGGGTGAGCCTGAACCTCGACTCCGACGGCCACGGCGGCGGCATGATCGCGATCGGCGGCGAGACCGTCGTCGACGCCACCGGCGTGGACTGCCGCGCCGACGAGCCCTACTGGGCGAAGTACGGCGCCATGGCCGATCAGTTCGGTTTGACCGAGGCGATGGCGAACTACAGCACCCGCCTCAAGATCACCATCGACAAGGTGTGGACCACGCCGCAGTTGCCAAGCGAGGCCTAACGACGGTGAAGCCCCCTCCCGGTCTGGGAGGGGGCTTCTCGTCGGGGCTTATGCCTGGTCCTGGCCCGTCAGGTGGGCGATGTAGGCCGGGCCGTGGTTGTTGTGCCAGCCTGGCTTGGCGGTGGGGGCGGGCTGCGCCTTGACCGTCGGGCCGTAGGAGTAGCCGGGGCCGGTCGGGGCCTGGCCGTTGGTGGCGGTGGCGTTGGCCATGCCGGCCAGGCCGAGGGCTGCGCCGCCGATCATGGCGGGGACTGCGATGAAGCGGGCGAAGTTGCGGGCGATGCTGGTCATTTCTTCAATCCTTCTGTCTGTGTTGACTTTTCGTTTTCTCGGCCGGTGTGTTCCGGCGATGAGATAACTATGTCGCGAATCCAGAAGGCCGTCTGTCGGGTGACTGGTGGAGACGACGGATGAACCCGATGTCCACCGATCGGGGGACACGCCGGCGTTAGCGCTCGAGTGGCACACGATCGTGACTCACTGGCTCGAGATCGCGATGTGCGCAGTTCGCGTCCGGCTCACTGGAAGTCCCGCGACTTCGACGCCACCCGCATGTCGAGCTTGCCCATCCGGTCGGCGACCACGGTGACGGCGCCGCTGGCGTTCTGCACGATGCCGCGGATCACCAACCCCGACGCCGTCTGCGCCAGCTTGCGGTGCCTTCCCCACACCCCGCGCGAGCACAACACGTTGACCATCCCGGTCTCGTCCTCCAGGTTCATGAAGGTCACGCCCTGAGCCGTCGCGGGCCGCTGCCGATGTGTCACCGCACCGGCGACCAGCACCCGGGTGCCGTCCGGCACCGACAGCAGCCGGTCGGCGGGCACGACGCCGATCTCGTCGAGGCGCTCCCGCAGGAACTGGATGGGATGGCTGTCCGGCGAGACGCCCGTGGCCCACACGTCGGCGGCGGCAAGCTCCAGGTGGGTCATGCCGGGCAGCGCGGGCACGTGCGAGGACGACCCGACGCCAGGCAGCCGGTCCGGCCGGGCGGTGGCCGCGGCGCCCGCGGCCCACAGCGCCTCACGCCGGGCGATCCCGAAGCAGCCGAGTGCGCCCGCGGTGGCCATGGCCTCGGTCTGCGGAACGGAGAGCTGCACCCTGCCGGTCAGGTCGAGCAGGGATGCGTACGGGCCGTTGGCCTTTCGCTCGTCGACGATGCGTTCGGCCAACTCCGCACCGATGTGACGGACGCTGCCGAGACCCAGTCGCACCGCGTTGCCCGCATCCTCCAACGTGGCGTGCGCCAGGCTGGCGTTCGCGTCGGGCCCGCGAACGACGACGCCGTGCCGACGGGCATCGGCGACCAGCGACTGCGGCGAGTAGAAGCCCATCGGCTGCGCCCGCAACAACGCCGCGCAGAACACGGCGGGATGATGCAGCTTGAACCACGACGAGTAGAACACCAGCGAGGCGAAGGACAGCGAATGGCTCTCCGGGAAGCCGAAGTTGGCGAAGGCCTCCAGCTTGTCGTAGATCCGGTCGGCCACCTCGCCGGTGATGCCGTGCCTGCTGCGCATGCCCTCGTAGAACCGGTCCCGTAGCCGTCGCATCTTCTCGGTGGACCGCTTGGAGCCCATGGCGCGACGCAGCTGGTCGGCCTCGGCGGCGGAGAAACCGGCGCAGTCCACCGCCAACTGCATCAGCTGCTCCTGAAACAGCGGCACTCCCAACGTCTTTCGCAACGCCTGTTCCATCGACGGGTGGTCGTATGTCACCGGTTCCACACCGTTGCGCCTGTTGATGTAGGGGTGCACCGAGTTTCCCTGAATCGGTCCCGGCCGGATCAGGGCGACCTCGACCACCAGGTCGTAGAACACCCGCGGCTTCAGCCGGGGCAGCGTGGCCATCTGCGCACGCGACTCCACCTGGAACACCCCGACCGAGTCGGCGCGCTGCAGCATCTCGTACACCGCCGGTTCGGAGAGGTCCAGCTTGGCCAGGTCGACCTCGATGCCCTTGTGCTCGGCGATCAGGTCGATGGCGTAGTGCAGTGCCGAGAGCATCCCAAGCCCGAGCATGTCGAACTTGACCAATCCGATTGCCGCGCAGTCGTCCTTGTCCCACTGCAACACGCTGCGGTTCTCCATGCGCGCCCACTCCACCGGGCACACGTCGGCGATGGGCCGGTCGCAGATCACCATGCCGCCGGAGTGGATGCCCATGTGCCGGGGCAGGTTCTTGATCTGCAACGCCAGATCGATCACCTGCTCCGGGATGTCCTCGACGTCCGGGGAGTCGGCCAGCCCGTTCCACTTGCTGATCTGCTTGCTCCAGGCGTCCTGCTGACCCTGCGAGAAGCCCAGCGCGCGGGCCATGTCGCGCACCGCGCTGCGGCCCCGGTAGGTGATCACGTTGGCGACCTGCGCGGCGTAGTCGCGGCCGTAGCGTTCGTAGACGTACTGAATCGCCTTCTCCCGCAGGTCCGATTCGATGTCGATGTCGATGTCGGGCGGCCCGTCACGCGCCGGGGACAGGAACCGTTCGAACAGAAGCTCGTTGGCGATCGGATCGACGTGGGTGACGCCCAACGCGTAACAGACCGCCGAGTTGGCCGCCGATCCCCTGCCCTGGGCGAGGATGCCGTTGTCCCGGCAGAACCGGGTGATGTCGTGCACCACCAGGAAGTAGCCGGGGAAGTTCAGTTGCGTGATGATCTTCAGCTCGTGCTCGATCTGCTGATAGGCGCGCGGGGCCCGCTCCGGCGGACCGTACCGGTTGCGGGCACCGGTCATCACCAGGTGCCGCAGCCAGCTGTCCTCGGTGTGCCCGGCGGGGACGTCGAACGGCGGCAGTTGGGGGGCGATGAGCGCCAGCCCGAACGCACACTGCTCGCCGAGGTCGGCCGCGGCCGTCACCACTTCGGGGCAGTGGGCGAACAGTCGGGCCATCTCCTCCCCCGACCGCAGATGCGAACCCCCCAGCGGCGCAAGCCATCCGGCCGCGTCGTCCATCGAGTTGCGCGCCCGGATGGCCCCCATCGCCATCGCCAGCCTGCCGCGGTCCGGTTCGGCGAAGTGCGCCGCAGTGCTGGCCACCACGCCCACCCCGAAGCGCGGCGCCAGCGCGGCCAGTGCGGCGTTGCGCTCGTCGTCGAGGGGATGACCGTGCCGGGTCAACTCGATGCTGACCCGATCCGGCGCCGAACCGGTCCACCAGATCGGCAAGCGCCGCTTCGGCAGCCTCCGGGCCGCCAGCCGAAAGTGCCTGGCGCACATGCCCCTTACGGCAACCGGTGAGGACGTGCCAGTGCCCGCCCGCGGCCTCGGTCAACTCGTCGAAGTCGTAGCGCGGCTTGCCCTTCTCGCCACCGGCCAGATGCGCCCTTGCCAGCTGCCGCGACAGCCTTCGATACCCCTCCGGTCCGCGCGCCAGCACCAGCAGGTGCGGACCGGGAGGATCGGGATCCTCGGTGCGGGGGACGTTCCCGAGCGAGAGTTCCGCGCCGAACACCGTGGCCATGTCCAGCTCCTTGGCGGCCTCGGCGAATCGCACCACCCCGTACAAACCGTCGTGGTCGGTCAGCGCGATGGCACGCAGGCCGAGCCGGGTGGCCTCCTCGACCAGCTCCTCGGGCGTGCTCGCCCCGTCGAGGAAGCTGTACGCCGAGTGGGCGTGCAGCTCGGCGTAGGGCACCGAGGTGGGTGAGCCGAACCGCCCCCGGAGCTCCGGTCCGGCGGCTCATAGCTTCCCCGCTTGCGCGACCAGGCCGGGCTGTCGCCACCGTCACCGGTCGGCTCGGCCAGCGGCGACCCGGCGCGCCGCGGCTTGCCGGTGAGCACGCGCTCCATCTCGGCCCAGCTCGGCGGTCCGTTGTGCCAACCCACCCATGCAGTTTATCGAACATGCGTTCGAATAGCATGGGCGATGAATACGATGAATTCGATGGCCGCCACGGTCAACACTTCAAAGACCCAACGCGAGGAGACCACGATGACAACCTCCACGTCCGCCACTCCACCGGTGGTCGACCCCGACACCTGGCGTGCCGCACTCGACGAGCTGCGCATCCGGGAGAAGGCCGCGACCCGCGAGCTCGACGCGATCGCGGCGCAGCGCCGCCGACTGCCGATGGTCGAGATGCCCGACTACACCCTGATCGGTGCGGACGGGCCCGTCCGCCTGGCCGACGTGTTCGACGGCCGTTCGCAGCTGATCGTCTACAACCACATGTGGTCCGACGGAGCCGAGTGGCAGTGCGGTGGCTGCACGGGCTTCACGTCGCAGTGGGACCGGCTGGACTTCCTGGACAACTACGACGCCCGCTTCGTCATCGTCACAGAAGGGCCCATCGACGAAGCACTGGCCTACAAGGCCAAGGTCGGCAACAAGATGGACTGGTACTCGTCGTCGGAGAGTTCGTTCGCCGCCGACGTCGACGCGGCTCCCGGTGAGGGTTTCGCGGTGAACGTCTTCCTTCGCATTGCCGATTCGACTGGCGACACCGTGTACCGCACCTGGCATACCAACGGCCGCGGCACCGAGCAGCTCACGCTCACGTTCGCGCTCATCGACGTGCTGCCGTGGGGCCGCCAGGAGGAATGGCTCGACTCGCCCGAGGGCTGGCCATCGTCGCCGACCTATTCCGGCTGGCTCGACTCCCCCGACATCGCCCGGCTCTACGGTCCGGACGGAACCAACCGGTGACCTTCGAGGACTGACTCACGGCCTTGGAACACGCTGTACGTTGACTCTGCCCGGAATACCGACCGGGGTCCGACGAGTAGATCTGATCATGACGCAGAAACTCAACGGCACCGTCGCGCTGGTCACGGGCGCCAGCAGCGGCATCGGCGAGGCCACGGCCGTGGCGCTCGCCGAGGAGGGAGCGACCGTCGCGTTGCTCGCGCGGCGACGCGACCGGCTCGACGCCCTCAGGCGGCACATCGAGTCCACCGGTGGCACCGCGCTCGCCGTCGAGGCCGACGTATCCGATCAGCAGCAGGCGGCCGCCGCGGTGGCCACCGTCGTCGCCGAGCTGGGGCGCCTCGACACCGTGGTCAACAACGCAGGCCTGATGCTGATCGGTCCGGCCGCCGACGCCGACCCGGCGGACTGGGACAAGATGCTCTCGGTCAACGTCGCCGGCCTGCTCTACGTGACGCGGGCCAGCCTGCCGCATCTCATTGCCGCCGCGGCGGATTCGCCCCGCGGGGTCGCCGACGTCGTCAACATCAGCTCGACGTCCGGTCGCGTCGCCCGGCCCGGCACGGCCGTCTACTCCCTGACGAAGTTCGGCATCGGGGCATTCTCGGAGGCCATCCGCCAAGAGGTGCTCGGCCAGCGGGTCAGGGTGAGCCTCGTCGAGCCGGGCACCGTGCAGACCGAGATCACCGAACACCTGTCGCCCGAGGACCGCGCCGCCATGAACAAGCGCACCGAGGGCATGCAGAAGCTGCTACCCGAGGACATCGCCGAGGCCGTCGCGTTCGTGGTGACCCGTGACCGCCGCGTCGCGGTCAACGAGATCCTGGTCCGCTCCGCCGAACAGACCTGGTAGCTCAGGCCCGGAGTCAGTCCAGGTACTCGGCGGTGCCGTCGTCCAGCACCACCCGCGCGTTCGACCCGTCGGCCTCGGCCGCCTCGGTGCGGAACACCGCATGACCGGGCTCGGTCCTCCACACCGACGTCGTCAGCGTCTCGCCGGGGAACACCGGTGAGGTGAAGCGCGCGCCGACGGCCCTGATCTTTCCGGCGTCGCCGCCGCCGAGCTCGGCCACCAGCACGCGACCGGCGACCCCGTAGGTGCACAGCCCGTGCAGGATCGGCTTGGGGAACCCGGCGAGGTTCTGCGCGAACCACGGATCGCTGTGCAGCGGGTTGCGGTCGCCGGACAGCCGGTAGATGAGCGGCTGGTCCTCGGTCGTCGGCAGCGCGACCTTCGCGTCGGGCTCGCGGTCGGGGATCGCCGGGGCGACGGGGCGCTCGCCAGGCTGACCGCCGAAGCCGCCCTCGCCACGGATGACCGCGGTCGACACCGACTCGGCGATCACCTCGCCGGTGTCGGGGTCGGTGCCGGTGCCCTTGAGCACCAGGATGGCGTTCTTGCCCTCACCCTTGTCCTGGATGTCGGCGACCTCGGAGGTCACGAGGAGCTTGCCCGACGGCGGCAGCGGCGGCGTGCAGACGAATCTGCTGGCTGCCGTGCAGCAGCATGGCCCAGTTGAACGACCCCGACCTCGGCGGCGGCACCCCATGCCGGGCAGGCGATCACGGCGTAGGTCGGCAGCACCTGCTGCTTGATGTCGTGGCTGTTCTCGGTGGTGAAGGCCAGATCCTTGGTGCCCGCGCCGACGCCGAGCGCGTACAGCAGGGTCTCGCGGTCGGTCCACTCGAACGGCTGCGGTGCGGTCTTGGCCCCGATGGCGTTGGGGTTGATCGGCATTGGTCTCTCCTAGAAGGCGTCGGCGGCTGTGACGGACGATAGCCGCCGCCGTGAACCGGGACGAGCACGTCCCTCGATCCGGTCACAGCGTGTTGACCTTTGCCCGGTCAGGGGTGACCATGGCTCGCATGCGCTATGTCGTTACCGGCGGTACCGGGTTCATTGGTCGCCGCGTCGTGTCCAGGATCCTGTCCCGGCGCACGCTTGCCGACGAGCAGAACGAGGTGTGGGTGCTGGTGCGTCGGGAGTCCCTGGCGCGGTTCGAGCGCCTCGCCGACGAGTGGGGCGACCGGGCCAGACCACTGGTCGGCGACCTGACCGCGGCCGACCTCGGGATCACCGACGAGGCGCTCGCCGAGCTCGGCGACATCGACCACGTGGTGCACTGCGCCGCGATCTACGACATCACCGTCGACGAGGACGCCCAGCGGGCCGCGAACGTCGACGGCACCCGCGCGGTGATCGACCTCGCCGTCCGGCTCGATGCGACGCTGCACCACGTCTCGTCGATCGCGGTCGCGGGCAGCTTCCCCGGCGAGTACACCGAGGAGGACTTCGACGTCGCGCAGGACCTCCCGACGCCGTATCACCAGACCAAGTTCGAGGCCGAGATGCTGGTGCGGTCGACGCCGGGGCTGCGGATGCGGATCTACCGGCCCGCCGTCGTCGTCGGCGACTCGCGCACCGGCGAGATGGACAAGATCGACGGGCCGTACTACTTCTTCGGGTTGCTGGCCAAACTGGCGCGGCTGCCCAAGATCACCCCGATCGTGCTGCCGGACACCGGTCGCACCAACCTCGTGCCGGTCGACTACGTGGTGGACGCGCTCATCGAGCTGATGCACGTCGACGGACGCGACGGCCAGACCTTCCACCTCACCGCACCGAAGTCCATCGGCCTGCGCGGCATCTACCGCGGCGTGGCCAAGGAGGCGGGCCTGCCGCCGCTGCGCGGATCGCTACCGGGCTCGGTCGCGACGCCGTTCCTGAAGGCCAGCGGCCGGGCCAAGGTCCTGCGCAACATGGCGGCCACCCAGCTCGGCATCCCCGCCGAGATCCTCGACGTCGTCGATCTGGCTGCCGACGTTCACCGCCGACAACACCGTAGAGGCGTTGCGGGGCACGGGAATCGAGGTTCCCGAGTTCCGCACCTACGCGCCGAAGCTGTGGCGGTACTGGGCCGAGCACCTCGACCCCGACCGGGCGCGACGCGACGACCCGGAAGGCCCGCTGGTCGGCAGGCACGTCATCATCACCGGCGCGTCCAGCGGCATCGGACGCGCGTCGGCGGTCGCCGTCGCCGAGCGTGGCGCGACGGTGTTCGCGCTCGCCCGCAACGCCGAGGCGCTCGACGACCTGGTGGCCGAGATCCGCGAATTCGGCGGTGACGCCCACGCGTTCACGTGCGACGTCACCGACTCGGCGTCGGTGGAACACACCGTGAAGGACATCCTCGGCAGGTTCGGTCACGTCGACTACCTGGTCAACAACGCCGGCCGGTCGATCCGCCGGTCGGTCTCGGCGTCCACCGACCGGTTGCACGACTACGAGCGCGTGATGGCGGTGAACTACTTCGGTTCGGTGCGCATGGTGCTGGCGCTGCTGCCGCACTGGCGTGAGCGCCGGTTCGGCCACGTGGTCAACGTGTCCAGCGCGGGCGTGCAGGCCAGCAGCCCGAAGTACAGCGCGTACATCCCGAGCAAGGCGGCGCTCGACGCGTTCGCCGAGGTGGTCGGCACCGAGACGCTGTCGGACCACATCACGTTCACCAGCATCCACATGCCGTTGGTCGAGACGCCGATGATCGCGCCGTCGCGGCGGCTCAACCCGATGCCGCCGATCACGGCCGAGCACGCCGCGGCCATGGTGGTGCGCGGCCTGGTGGACAAGCCGGCCCGGATCGACACGCCCGTCGGCACGTTGGCCGACCTCGGCATGTACTTCACGCCGAAGCTGTCGCGCCGCGTGCTGCACCAGGTGTACCTCGGATACCCCGACTCGGCGGCCGCGCGGGGCGTCGCGTCGACGGCCGGGCCTGCCGCCCATGACGAGGAACGACCGGCCCGTCACCCCAAGCGGCCTTCGCGCAGCGCCGTCGCGAAGATGCGGATGCCACGCGCGGTCAAACAGGCGGTCCGCCTGGTGCCGGGTGTGCACTGGTAAGTGGCCGGCCTTATCGTTGGCGGCGTGACAAGGGCTGCCTGGCCGGGCGATGGCCCTACCGCACCGCTGCCGGTCTTCGCGGACGTCGACACCGGCGTGGACGACGCGATGGCGTTGGCCTATCTGCTGGCCAGCGACGATGCCGAACTGGTCGGCATCGCCTCGACCGCGGGCAACGTGCCGGTCGATCAGGTGTGCGTCAACAACCTGGGACTGCTCGAGCTGTGTCGTGCGACCGGGATTCCGGTGTCCAAGGGGGCCGATCGGCCACTGGTCGCGCCGCTGCGCACCGCAGAGGACACCCACGGCCCCGCCGGCCTCGGTTATGCCCAGCTGCCTGCGAGCGACGCGCCGCTCACCGACTACGACGCCGCCCAGGCGTGGGTGCGTGCCGCCCGCGAGCGCCCTGGCGAGCTGATCGGACTGGTCACCGGTCCGCTGACCAACCTGGCCCTGGCCATGCGGCTGGAGCCCGCTCTGCCCAGGCTGCTGCGGCGGCTGGTGATCATGGGTGGCGCGTTCGGCTACCGCGGCAACACCACGCCCGTGGCCGAGTGGAACATCAGCGTCGACCCGGAGTCGGCAGCCGAGGTGTTCACCGTCTGGAACGCGGCGTGGGGACTCGACATGCCGACGCATCTGCCCATCGTGTTGGGGCTCAACGTCACCGAGAACATCGCGATGACACCGTCGATCCTGAGCCGGCTTGCCGCCGCGGCGGGCTCGGCCACCACGCCGATGAGCGTGCTCGACGATCGCGGCACCCGGTCAGCGGCATCCAACCCGCTGATCAGGGTCCTCGAAGACGCCATGCGGTTCTACTTCGAATTCCACTTCGACCAGGGCGAGGGGTACCTCGCCCACCTGCACGACCCGCTCGCCGCAGCCGTGGCGCTGGACCCCGATCTGGTCCGCTACCGGCAGACCGCCATCGACGTCGAGTTGGTCGGCACCTTGACCCGCGGTATGACCGTGGCCGACTGGAACGGACAGCTGGGGCCGACATCCCAACGCGCACATCGGTGTCGAGGTCGACCCGGATGCGTTCTTCGACCGGTTCATCGCGCGGGTTGGCCCGTTCGCGGCCGGACTGGCCTGACCCGCTACTCGTACATTCCCTCCAGATACCACCTCCTCTGCCGGTAGCACAGGAGCATCGCGCGTCCGGCGGTGTCACCGTCACCGTCGAGCAGCACCTGCACCCTGGCCGTCCGCCCTGCCCTGGACTGGGTGGGGACTTGCCCTGAGTCCCACCATCTTTCGTCGACCGACCACGGTCCGGCCCACCAACTCAGCCTGCCGGACCGGGCTCCGGCGGGCAGGAGCGCAGCGACCCGGGGATCGGTACCCGTTGGTGCGGCCAGGCGCGCCGGGGCGGCGGAGAAGAGACCGCGGCCGGTCACCCGGACGGGATTGCCGTCGGCGTCGAACAACTCGACGGGGTCGTCGAGCAGCACCGTCGGTGACGGCTCGGGCAGTTGCCCCGGCCACGGCTGGCCCGGATCGGCCCGCGGCACCGGTTCGTCGCCCAACGGGGCGAAGGTGATCCGTTCGGCCGGGCCGCGACCGCCGCTGAGCACCGGCACCTGCACCGCCTCCTGTCCGAGCAGTCCCTGCACGCGCACCAGGGCGCGCCGGGCACGCAACCGGTCGTCGTCGCCGGAGGAACCCCACAGCGGCAACTGCAGTGCGGCAGCCGAAATCACCTCCACCGGATCCAGCCTCAGCACCGTGATCGGCGCGGTGGGCCGGTCTCCGTGCTGACCGGGTCCCGGCCCCCCTGCCCGCCGAACGCTACGGTTCAGCCAGCCATCGAGTTGCCAGCGCACCCGATCCGCGGTGGCATCCTCGGTCAGCGGCTCGGCACATCGCCAGACCCGTTGCAGTTCTTCGCCGTTGGCGGTGACGGCATGGATGGCCAGCCGGGTGCACCCGACCCCGGCCGCCTCCAGCCTGCGATGCAGTTCGCCTGCCAGTGATCGCCCCGCGAAGGCGGCGGCGTCCACCCGGTCCACCGGTGGGTCGCAGTTCGCCACGACGCCGAGATCGGCGGGCGGCTCCCGGCCCGACGGACCGCGGGTGGGCTCACCGCGGGCGAACCGGTGGGCGGTGATCGCGTCGGCACCGAACCGGGACGCCACGTCGCTGCGCAACAGCGCGGCGAACTGACCCATGCTCCGGATACCCATGCGCCACAACAGATCCGCCAGATCCTCCCGACCAGGTCCGGCCAGGCTCGGCTCGGTGGCCAGCTGTCGGATCGACAGCGCGGACAGGAACCGCGCGTCCCGCCCCGGCTCGACGATGCGCCCGGCGCGGGCGGCGAAGACGGCGGTGGGCAACTGGTCGGCGATGCCGACCTGACACTCGGCCCCTGCCGCGGCCACCGCGTCGACGAGCCGCTCCGAGGCGGCCTGCTCGGACCCGAAGTAGCGGGCCGCCCCGCGCACCGACAACACCAACAGGCCAGGCCGCAGCACCTCCGCGCGGGGCACGACCTCGTCCACCGCGGCCGTCACGGCTTCGAAGTGGCGGGCGTCGCGGGCCGGGTCAGCGGCCACGACGTGCAACTGCGGACACCGGGCCTGGGCCTCCCGGCGGCGCAGCCCCCGCCCCACCCCCGAAGCACGGGCCGACGCCGAGCAGGCCACCACGCGGTTGGCCAGCGTCACCGCCACCGGCACGGTCGCGGGAAGGCCCGCCGCCGCAGCAGCAGCCACCGCGGGCCAGTCCATGCACCAGATGGCCAGCACCCGGGTGGCCGGTCGGTCGGACACGTCACCCGCCCACTGCGCGAACGGGACCGATGGACCGGCCACCCGCCCTGGTGGCCAGCCGCACCCGGCTGATCCGCCCGCACCCGGGGGTGGGCGCACCGCCGCCCGCGCCCGTCACCTCGTACCCGCTGACCCTGGCGTCCAGCCTGGCCGACGCCCCTGGCCAGTCGCCCCCGGTGACCAGCAGGGTGCACCCCTTCTGCCGGGCCCGCGCCGTCACCGCCCGCGCCCTGGTCGGCGGCACCGACCGCCCGCTCAGCCCGAGCACCACCAGATCCAGACCGTCCATCAACACCGCGGCCACCTCGACCGGGTCACCCCCGGGATCGGGGATGACCGCGAGCCTGCTCAGGTCGGCGCCCATCTCGACTGCCGCCAGCAGACCCACGTCGGGCTGGCCGACGATCGCGGCATGCCCACCTGCCGCCGTCACCGCCGCCACCATGCTCAGTAACAACGACCGCGCCCCCGACAGCACCGCCACCGTGCCCTTGGGCAACGAGGCAGGCAGCAGATCCGCCAGCGAATCCGGGATCGGCAGCAAAGTTTCCGAGTCGGGCAACGGAGTGTTCGACGGCATGGCTCCGCGCCTGGCCTGAGCAGTCGAACCGGACCCCTTCCCGGACATCATCGCCATCTTGCGGCGCAGGTGTTCTACCTGCTCAGCGCGGTTTGACCCATCCCGGTCGAGGTTCATGGCCGCTGTCACAGCAGCACCTCCCGCACCATCGGACCCATCCGTCATTTCGAACGTTTGTTCGATACCGTGAGTAAACACTCGCCCTCTGACACCGTCAAGCGGATCCGGCAGCGGCACGAGGAGCCGAAGCCAGCTCGTGAGCCTACCTGAGTAATGGCTGTGTGTCCGTCTGAGCCTGTACGTTAGAGTTTTGATCACCGGAACCCACTTCGGAATGGGGCTGGTGTACGACCGCGGAAACTGCATCACCCGATGCCGACCGCGGACCGTGCGGAATCGCTCAGCGATTCGCCGAAGACCATGTGTTCGCTACTCGGGGATAGTAAGGACTCAAACAAATGAGGTCACATCGTCTGGCTCGTCGCATCGCGGCGGCCGTAGGCGGAACTGCGATCGTCGCGATGGTCGGTCTGACCGCCGCGTGCGGTGGCGGCGGAGAAGGCTCCCGAAACGTCGACCACGACCACGACCACCACACCGTCGTCAACCGCTCCGCTGTCGCCGACCGAGAAGTCGATCAACCCCACCGGCGGCAACCTGTTCACGCCTCCGGTCAAGGCGCCGCCACCGATGACGGCCGTTCCTGGCGACAACTGACACTGACATCGCACGGTCTCGGGAGTCATCGCCTCCCGTCCCCTTGGGACCGCTAGGGCGGCAATGACTCCCGGGACTCTACGACACCGTTCGACTCACATGGTTCGGCAGCCGTCGCCCACCAGGCAGCATCACCCGGTCGGCGCACGAGGCCAGGGCACTGGTTCCTGATTCTCGTCACCGCGGCCGTGCTGGCGCTTGCCTCGGATCTGCGACTCCCCACCGGCACCGGAACGTCCGCCGAGATCGGCGGCCCGTTCGCGTTGCTGCTCGCCGCCTCAACCGATCTCGGCCCCGCGCGCGGTGACCACATCCAACTCACCGCAACCCTGCACGACCGAACCAGCCCCGACGAACTGATCGACTGGGCGGACGCACACGACCTCTCCGTGCGCTGGCAGCCCGGCGACGACTGGGCGATCGTCGAGGGTGGAGCCGAAAGCGTCTCGCGCGCCTGGAAGTCGAAATTCACGACTATCGCGGGCAAGCGCGGGCAGGAGTTCTACGCCTCACCCCAGCAGCCCGAGGTACCGCCGCAAGTTGCGCGCCGAGGTCACCGGACTCGGCCGGATCCTCAGCTACACACCGCATCACACGTCGCGGCCGCGACATCCTGCCGCTGGACGTGCCCGACCGTGGGTTGACCCCGACCGCGTTGCTCACCACCTACAACGCGGCCACACTCGCGCGGGACGGCTTCACCGGCAAGGGCACCACGATCGTCATCTTCGCGTTCAACGGCTACGACCAGGCCGACCTCGACACGTTCGCGACGACGTTCGGGCTGCCCAAGTTCACGCCGACCCTCGTCGGCGACCAGCTGCCCGAGCCATACGGCGAGACGACGATGGATCTCGAAGTCGCACATGCGATTGCGCCCGACGCCCAGGAAGGTCGTCGTCAACGCGCGTCCGACCGTGGAGGGTGACGGCGGCTACGAGAAGATCGGCCAGATGCTCGAGGACACCGACCGGCAGTTCCCCGGCGCGGTGTGGAGCCTGTCGATCGGCTGGGGTTGCGACAAGCTGGTCACCGCCGCGGACCTGGCCCCGGTGCGGTCCGCCCTGGCCAACGCGCATTCGCACGGCACCACGGCGTTCAACGCCAGCGGCGACCTCGCCGGGCTGGAGTGCAAGGGCGGCGACGACTGGGACTCCCCACCCGGGCCAGTCCGACATCGGGCTGGATTCGGTTGCCTCACTGCCCGAGATGACCAGCGTGGGCGGCACCACCCTGTCCACCGACGCCAAGGGCGTGTGGCTCGCCGAGCAGGCCTGGTTCGACGTTCCGCTGTCCCAGGGCACCGGCGGTGGGCTCTCGTCGCTGTTCGATCTGCCGCCGTGGCAACGCGATGCGGCGACTCAGGTTGCCCCCGACCGCAATACGGGCAAGCGGATGACGCCGGACATCTCCGCCGTCGCCGACCCGTTCACCGGGGTGAAGATCGTGCTCAACGGAGACACCGTGGTCGGCGGCGGCACCTCGCAGTCGGCCCCCATCATGGCGGGCCTGGCCGCGGTGATGACGCAGTTCCTGAAGGCCAACGGCGGCCGGGAGATCGGCGACATCAACCCCCTGCTGTACCAGATCGCCGAGGGCGCCCCGTTTCCCGCCTTCCGCGACGTGACCCTCGGCGGAAACGCCGTCGACACCGCGGGACCGGGCTTCGACCTGGTGAGCGGCCTCGGCACCCCGGACGTCGACAACCTCGCCCGCAATCTCCTCGTCCTGCAGAGGATCAACCAATGAGCACCGAGTCGGAAACCGACGGCCCCGCACCCGGCATGGTCGAGTGTCCGGTGTGCGCGACCGATGTCCCCGAAGGTCGCTACTGCGGCCTGTGCGGCGTCCCGCTGACCGAGCACGGCGCCAAGGGCCCGGGATGGCTGCGGCTCGAGGCCTACAGTGCGTCACCCGGTGAGCACCTGTTGACGCCGAACATCGTCAGTACGCTGTTCCCGCATCTGTCCCCCAAATCGCGGCTGCCGTTCCTGGCGGGTCTGGGACTGATCTTCGCTGCCCTGATCGCCGCCACCCTGTTCCGCCTGCCCGCCGCGCTGATCACCGTTGCCGCGCTCGGACTGCCCTTGCTGTTCCTGATCTACCTGCAGGAGTCCGACGTCTATCGCGACGTCCCGACCTCCACCCTGGTCACGACGGCCGGTCTCGGCATCGGTCTCGGCGTCGGATGGGTACTCCTGACCGGCGCGGTGGTCGCCCAGGCGTACGACGTCGGATTGGGTATGGGCATCGCCGGATCCCGGGTCCTGCGCGACGGGCTCGGCGTGCCCATCGGCGGCTTGCTTCTCATGCTCGTCCCTGCGGCACTGGTGCGGCTGGTACGGCCGGGACCGCGAGAAGCCTTGGACGGCTTCGCCATCGGAGCACTCGGCGCCCTGATGTTCACCGCCGCCGCGCAGATGACCCGGCTGGCGCCCCAGTTCTCCACTGGCATGGTCGCGCGCGCCAGGCCGATGGGCGGGCTGATCGTCGAGGCGGGCATTCGCGGTGTGGCCGTGCCGCTGACCGCGGCCGCGGTGGGCGGCCTGATCGGTACCGCACTCTGGTTCACCCGACCGGCGAACAAGAAGCATCAGCACCGCAACTACGTACGCATCGCCCTGGCCGTCTTCGCCCTGGCGGTGATGGCGATGTACGCCGTGCTCGGCCTCGTCGACGTCGCGCGGTTCCCCCAAATCCTGCAACTCGTCCTGCATCTCACGGTGGCGCTCATGGCGGTGCTCGCGCTGCGGGTCGGCCTGCACCTTGCGTTACTGCACGAAGCGCATGACGAGATCCTGTCCGACGAACCGCTGTTGTGTCAGCACTGCGGAACCGTCGTTCCCGACATGGCCTTCTGCCCGGCCTGCGGGGCGGCCACGCGAGCATCGTCACGATCGTCGCGGAAGGCGCGACGGGACACCCGACCCGTGCGGACCGACGCCGGACCGGCTGAGGGAGAGCAGTGACGACGATCGCTCCCGGCTACTCCACGCACGCCGGCACCTACACCGTCCCGACGCTGCCGAAGACCTCGCATCGACGACTGCTCATCGTCTGGGTGGCCGCCATCGGCCGTCGTCGCCGCGGGCCTCGTCGCCATGTCCGGAGCCCTGGAGAAACCGTCGGCGGTCTACGTGTGCCCGCCCGACTGCGGACGCCCGCCCATCGGGGAGCCCGTCACCATCAATCCGCGGTTCACCTCGGCCGACGGGGCGTTCTCCGTCGTCCTATCCCGCGGAGGGTTCGGCCTACAAGATCACCACCAAACCGGACGGCATCACGGCCGATCTGAAGGCCGGCGACGGCGGCACGATGCGGTTGTTCAGCGTGCCCGCCGCGGGTCGTACACCACGTGACATCGCGATTGCGTTGGTCAAACAGACGTTCCCCGACACCAAGACCGCCTACGAGATTCCCAACGCGATGGTCGGCTACAACCCCGGCTTCGGCATGGTCGCCGATTGCTGGCCGCAGGGTGCCACCGCGAGCTATTCGCGGATGCGGGTGATCGTGCTGGTCGCGGTGAAGAACGACCTCGCGCTGGTCGCAGGGGCGGTCGGGCCGTACCACGAATTCGGGCCGGACTTCGGCTCGGGCAAGCCGTCTGCGGTGAACCTGCAGATCGCGCTGGACATGGGCAAGTACGTCAACAGCTTCGCCTGGCGCGGCGACCCGCTTCGGTAACCATTCGCCTGACTGCATACCGCCAGCAGTCCGCGAGCAGCCAGCAGAAGTGCGCGCACACGCCGGAGAAATGCGCACTTTTGCGACTGCTCGCGAGGGGACTTACTCCCACTCGATGGTGCCGGGCGGCTTGCTCGTCACGTCGAGCACCACCCGGTTGACCTCGGGAACCTCGTTGGTGATCCGGGTCGAGATGCGCTCGAGCACCTCGTAGGGCACCCGGGTCCAGTCCGCGGTCATGGCGTCCTCGCTGGACACCGGCCGCAGCACGATCGGATGTCCGTAGGTGCGGCCGTCGCCCTGCACGCCCACCGAGCGAATGTCGGCCAGCAGCACCACGGGGCACTGCCAGATCTGGCCGTCCAGGCCGGCGGAGGTCAGCTCCTCGCGTGCGATGGCGTCGGCGCGGCGCAGCGTGTCCAGCCGCTCGGCGGTGACCTCGCCGACGATCCGGATCGCCAGCCCCGGCCCCGGGAAGGGTTGGCGTGCAACGATTTCCTCGGGCAGCCCGAGCTCACGCCCGACGGCACGCACCTCGTCCTTGAACAGCAGTCGCAGCGGCTCGACGAGCTTGAACTTCAGGTCGTCGGGCAAGCCGCCGACGTTGTGGTGACTCTTGATGTTCGCCGCCCCGGTGCCGCCACCGGACTCGACGACGTCGGGGTACAACGTGCCCTGCACCAGGAAGTCGACCTCGGTGTCCGCGGCGTCCGCTGCGCCGACCACGTCACGCACCGCGCCCTCGAACGCCCGGATGAACTCGCGGCCGATGATCTTGCGCTTGCCCTCGGGGTTGGTCACCCCGCCCAGCGCCTGGAGGAACCGCTCCTCGGCGTCGACCGTGACGAGCTTGGCGCCCGTCGCGGCGACGAAGTCGCGCTGAACCTGACCCCGCTCGCCGGCCCGCAGCAGACCGTGGTCGACGAACACGCACGTCAACTTGTCGCCGATGGCGCGCTGCACCAGCGCGGCGGCGACCGCCGAGTCCACGCCGCCGGACAGGCCGCAGATCGCGCGCCCGTCGCCGATCTGATCCTTCACCTGCTCGACCAACGCGTCGGCGATGTTGGCGGCCGTCCACGTCGACCCGATGCCTGCGAACTCGTGCAGGAACCGGCTCAGCACCTGCTGGCCGTGCGGTGTGTGCAGCACTTCGGGGTGGTACTGGACGCCCGCGAGTCGACGGGCGCGGTGCTCGAACGCGGCCACCGGCGCCCCGGAACTCACGGCGACGACGTCGAACCCGGCCGGCGCCTCGGTGACCGCGTCGCCGTGGCTCATCCACACCGGCTGGGTGCCGGGAAGATCCGAATGAAGCTGTCCGCCAGTGACTTTCAATTCCGTCCGGCCGTACTCACTGGTGCCGGTGCGTGCGACGGTGCCACCGAGCGCCTGCGCCATCGCCTGAAAGCCGTAGCAGATGCCGAACACCGGGACGTCCAGGTCGAACAGCGCGGGATCGAGTTGCGGTGCGCCGTCGGTGTACACGCTCGCGGGGCCGCCGGAGAGCACGATCGCCTGGGGGTCCCTGGCCTTGATCTCCTCGACGGTCGCGGTGTGCGGGATCACCTCCGAGTACACCCGTGCCTCGCGGACGCGTCGCGCGATCAGCTGGGCGTACTGGGCGCCGTAGTCGATCACCAAGACCGGGCGCTGTGCTGCGGAATCCACTGGTCCAGTCTAGTGGCGAGCGAACGATCAGCCCTCTGCGGCAGGCACCGGCGGCTGGTTCCCGACGGGATTGGCCCCCATGTACTGGTGCACCGCCCTGGTCAGTTCGAGAATCTGCTGGGACAGCTCGAGGAGTTGGCAGTTCTGTTTGTCCTCCTCCTGGACCAGCTGCCATTGGTGGTCGGCGATCACCTGACGCTTCGCGTCCGCGCGGTTCTGGCTGATCATCACGAAGGTGGACAGGAAGATCGCCTCGAGCGACACGATCATGGTCAGCAGTCCGAACGGGTAGGAGTCGAACCCGATCAGGGTGCCGAACACGATCCACACGACGAACCAGACGACATGCAGATAGACGAACGCCATCGATCCGGCGAACGTGGTGATCTTGTCGGCGATCCGGTTCTGCAGATTGTTGGCGCGCTGCTCGGCGTGCTTGAGAAGGGCCGGACTGACATGGGGGTGCACGTGTTGGGTCGACGCGATTGACATGGCTCACGGTAACCAGGGCATGACCGGCGGTCCGGGTCCAAGCAGCGTATTCACAGTGACGTGACAGGACCGGACGCCGCAGACCGTTTGCCCCGGGCTGCGTCAGCCCGCCGACGTGACGGGCTCGATCGGGAGCCAGCGCAACGCGGCGGGCGCGTGCTCGGGCACGACCGGACGCTTCGGCGGGATCGGCGCCAGCCTCCGGTAGGGCTGCCCCTGGGCCGGCCGCAGATCGTCCTCACCCTTGTTCGGCCACAACGCGGCGGCGCGCTCGGCCTGGGCGGTGATGGAAAGCGACGGGTTGACGCCGAGGTTGGCCGAAACGGCGGCGCCGTCCATGACACTCAGCGTCGGATATCCGTACACCCGTTGGTACGGGTCGATGACGCCATGCTCGGGACTGTCGCCGATGGCCGCGCCACCGAGGAAGTGCGCGGTCAGCGGAATGTTGAAGAGCTCGCCCCAGGTACCGCCCGCGACGCCGTCGATCTTCTCGGCGATGCGCCGGGTGACCTCGTTGCCCGCCGGGATCCACGTCGGGTTCGGCTCGCCGTGGCCCTGCTTGCTGTCCATCATGCGGAAGCCGAATTTCGTCTTCCTGGTGAAGGTGGTGATCGAGTTGTCGAGGTGCTGCATGACGAGCGCGATCACGGTGCGCTCACTCCACCGCCGCGGATTGAGCAGTCGCAGTGTGCCCTTCGGGTCGGCTTCCGCGTTCTGGAACAGCTGCTTCCAGCGCGGCACGTCGGTGCCCTGCGGTCCGGCGCCGTCCGTCATCAGGGTCTGCAGCAGCCCCATCGCGTTGGAGCCCTTGCCGTATCGCACCGGTTCGACGTGGGTGTCCGCCGTCGGGTGGATCGACGACGTGATCGCCACGCCGTGGGTGAGATCGAGATCGTCGGACACCGCCAAACGTCCCGCCCCGACGATGGACTCCGAGTTGGTCCGCGTCAGCACGCCGAGCTTGTCGGACAGCTTCGGCAGCCTGCCCTTGTCGCGCATCTTGAACAACAGCTTCTGGGTGCCGTAGGTGCCTGCCGCCAGGACGACGTGGCGCGCGGTGAACGTCTTGCGCCTCCGGCGCAACTTGCTGCCGGTGCGCGCCGTGCGAACCTCCCACAGCCCGTCCGCGCGCTGCTCGAAACCGGTCACCATGGTGAGCGGATGTACTTGTGCGCCAGCCGATTCCGCCAATCCCAGGTAGTTCTTGAGCAGCGTGTTCTTGGCGCCGAACCGGCAGCCGGTCATGCAGGAGCCGCACTCCAGGCAGCCCGTCCGCGCCGGGCCGGCTCCGCCGAAGTACGGGTCGGGCACGGTCTTGCCTGGGGTCTTCTCGCCGTCCGGACCGAAGAACACGCCGACGGGCGTCGCGACGAACGTGTCGCCAACGCCCATGTCGTCGGCGACCTCCTTCATGATCCGGTCGGCGTCGGTGAACGTCGGGTTCTTGACGACGCCGAGCATCCGCTGCGCCTGGTCGTAGTGCGGCATGAGCTCGGCGCGCCAGTCGGTGATGTGCTTCCACTGCGGATCGTTGAAGAACGGCTCCGGCGGCACGTACAGCGTGTTGGCGTAGTTCAGCGATCCGCCACCGACTCCCGCGCCCGCCAGGATCATCACGTTGCGCAGCAGATGGATGCGCTGGATTCCGTACATGCCGAACTGCGGCGCCCAGAGGAACTTGCGCAGGTTCCACGAGGTCTTCGCGAACTCGTCGTCGGCAAAGCGTCTGCCCGCCTCGAGCACGCCGACGCGATAGCCCTTCTCGGTTAGCCGCAGTGCGCTGACGCTGCCCCCGAACCCCGAGCCGATGATCAAAACGTCGTAGTCAGGCTCCATCGAACGATTATGAACTTACCGGCCGGTAACGAGCTAGCGAGGCTTGCCTAACTCCCAGCTACGAGCCGACGGCCAGCCCGACCTTCTGGAACTCCTTGAGGTCGCAGTAGCCGGCCTTGGCCATCGACCGGCGCAGACCCCCGACCAGGTTCAGCCCGCCGAACGGATCGTCGGACGGGCCGGTGAGCACCTGCTCCAGCGACGGCCGCTCCCCGGTCGCGACCTGCAGCAGAGCGCCGCGCGGCAGCGACGGGTGCGCGGCGGCCGCCGGCCAGAACCACCCGTCGCCGAGCGCCTCCTCGGCGATCGCGAGCGGCGTGCCGAGCAGCACCGCGTCGGCGCCGCACGCGATGGCCTTGGCCAACTCGCCGGAGGTGTGGATGTCGCCGTCGGCGAGGACGTGCACGTAGCGGCCGCCCGTCTCGTCGAGGTACTCCCGCCGGGCCGCGGCGGCGTCGGCGATCGCGGTGGCCATCGGCACGCTGATTCCGAGCACCTCGTCGCTGGTGGTGACGCCCCAGGTGGACCCGTAACCGACGATGACGCCCGCCGCCCCGGTGCGCATCAGGTGCAGGGCGGTGCGATGGTCGAGGACGCCGCCCGCGACGACGGGGACGTCGAGCTCGGAGATGAACGTCTTGAGATTCAGCGGCTCGCCGTCCTGGGCGACGCGCTCGGCCGAGATGATGGTGCCCTGGATGATCAGCAGGTCGAGGCCCGCCGCGACCAGCGCAGGCGTCAGGGCCTGGGCGTTCTGCGGGCTGACCCGGACGGCGGTGGTGACGCCCGCATCGCGGACGCGGGCCACCGCGGCGCTCAGCAGGTCCGGGTCGAGCGGCGCGGAGTGCAGCTGCTGCAGCAGCCGGATGGCCGCCGACGGTTCGGGTTCCTTGGCGGCCGCCTCCAGCACCTGCGCGATCTTCGCCTCGACGTCGGCGTGCCTGCCGATCAGGCCTTCGCCGTTGAGCACGCCAAGCCCGCCGAGCCGACCCAGCTCGATGGCGAACTCGGGCGACACCAGCGCGTCGGTCGGGTGGGCCACCACGGGGATCTCGAACCGGTACGCGTCGAGCTGCCATGCCGTCGACACGTCCTGCGACGAGCGGGTGCGACGCGACGGCACGATGTTGATGTCGGCCAGTTCGTAGGTGCGACGGGCAGTTCGGCCCATGCCGATCTCGACCAGGTCAAGCATGCTTTCAGGCCCCCCGGGCTGTCATGGTGACTGTTCCTTGCGCAAGCGTTCGTCAGCGAGCGTAGTAGTTCGGCGCTTCGGCGGTCATCGTGATGTCGTGCGGGTGGCTTTCCTTCAAGCCCGCCGCCGTGATCTGGACGAACTGCGCCTGCTGGAGATGCTCGATGGTCGCGGAACCGGTGTAGCCCATCGCGGCGCGCAGGCCACCGGTGAGCTGGTGGATGACGGTCGACAGCGGACCGCGGAACGGCACCCGGCCCTCGATGCCCTCGGGCACCAGCTTGTCCTCGCTCAACACGTCGTCCTGGAAGTAGCGGTCCTTCGAGTAGCTCTTCGCGGCGCCGCGCCCCTGCATGGCGCCCAGCGAACCCATGCCGCGGTAGCTCTTGAACTGCTTGCCGTTGACGAAGATCAGTTCGCCCGGCGCCTCGGCGGTGCCGGCCAGCAACGAGCCGAGCATCGCCGTCGACGCCCCCGCCGCCAGCGCCTTGGCGATGTCGCCCGAGTACTGCAGGCCGCCGTCGGCGATCACCGGCACACCATGTGGTGCGCAGGCGGCGACGGCCTCGAGGATGGCGGTGATCTGCGGTGCGCCGACGCCCGCGACCACGCGGGTGGTGCAGATGGAGCCAGGACCGACACCCACCTTGACCGCGTCGGCGCCCGCCTCGACCAGCGCAAGGCGCGGCGGATCGCGTGGCGACGTTGCCGCCGACCACCTCGACGCGGTCGCCGGCCACGGTCTTGACCCAGTGCACCATGTCGAGCACGCCGCGGTTGTGGGCGTGCGCGGTGTCCACGATGAGCACGTCGACACCCGCGTCGACCAACGTCATCGCCCGCTCGCGCGCGTCCCCGCCGACACCGACCGCCGCACCGACCAGCAGCCGTCCGTCGCTGTCCTTGGTGGCCAACGGGAACTGCTCGGTCTTGACGAAGTCCTTCACCGTGATCAGGCCGGTCAGCTTGCCGTGGCCGTCGACGATCGGCAGCTTCTCGATCTTGTTGCGCCGCAACAAGCCCAGTGCGGCGTCGGCGGTGACGCCCGCCTGTGCGGTGATCAGCGGCGCCTTGGTCATCACCTCGGCGACGGGCTTGCTCATGTCGACCTCGAACCGCATGTCGCGGTTGGTGATGATCCCGACCAGCGAGCCGAGCGCATCCACAACCGGCAGGCCGGAGATCCGGAACCGCGCGCACATCGCGTCGACCTCGGCCAGGGTGTTGTCCGGTGAGCAGGTGACGGGATCGGTGACCATGCCCGCCTCGGACCGCTTGACCGTCTCGACCTGACCTGCCTGCTCGGCGGCGGGCAGGTTCCGGTGCAGCACGCCCATGCCGCCGGCGCGCGCCATGGCGATGGCCATCCGCGACTCGGTGACGGTGTCCATCGCGGAGCTGACCAGCGGCACCCGCAGCCGGATTCGCTTGGTCAGCTGGCTCGAGGTGTCGGCGTTCGCGGGCACCACGTCGGAGGCGGCAGGCAGCAGCAGGACGTCGTCGAACGTCAGCCCGAGCATCGCGATCTTGGTCGGATCGTCGCCGCCGGTAGGCACCGGAACGGCGATGGGAAGGCTGCTTTCAGCGATCGACATGGGTGAGGCCTCCAGAACGGCGCAGAACTAAATGCCCATCTTATCGGGACTGGGGCCGGTGGCTGGCGTCACACGACGTGTTACGGCGTGGACGGCTGGCGCGATCCCGGAGGTGCTGCGTAATGTGGAAGCGTGCGCGACCACCTGCCGCCGGGTTTGCCGCCCGACCCGTTCGCCGATGACCCGTGCGATCCTTCGTCAGCGCTCGATGCACTCGAACCGGGTCAGCCGTTGGACTCGCAGGAACGCATCGCCGTAGAGGCTGATCTCGCCGATTTGGCGGTATATGAGGCGTTGTTGGCGCACAAGGGAATCCGCGGCCTGGTGGTGTGCTGCGACGAGTGCCAGCAGGATCACTATCACGACTGGGACATGTTGCGCGCCAACCTGCTGCAACTGCTGGTCGACGGTACGGTGCGGCCGCACGAGCCGGCCTACGACCCGGAACCCGATGCCTACGTCACCTGGGATTACTGCCGCGGATACGCCGACGCATCGCTCAACGAGGCGACGTCGGAGTCCGACGGATATCGCTGAACGCTGAATCAACCGATCGACCTGAATTCGGTTCAGTTGCCGGCCGGCGGCGCGACGATCGTGGTGGTCACCACTCCTCCTCCGCCCTCCCGCGGCGCTGACGGTGCCTCCGACGGCTTCACCGTCTGACTCGGCTCCTCCACCTGCTTGGGTGTGCTCGGCGCCTGGATGACCGCAGGCGGAGCCTGGGTCACCGGGGGCGGAGCCTGGGTCGGCGTACCCGCGACGCGCGGCTGTGAGGCGGGCGGCTCTGCGCTCACCGGCGGGTGCACTCGCCGGAGGTGCGACGGCGACGGGCGGCGCGCTCGCAGGCGGTGCCACGTTCACCGGAGGTGCGACCGACCGGGGGCAGTGCCGACGGCGGACGACGGGGGCGCCGCAGGCGACTGGCGCGTCGTCGTGGTGGTCGTCGTGGTCGTGGTGGTGGATGGCGACGGTGGACGTCGTCGTCGAGGTGGACGTCGAGGTCGAGGTCGGCGGCGCCGACGTGGTTGTCGTCGACGGTTCGGTCGACGTCGTCGTCGGGGTGGTCGGACGTGCTGGTCACGTCCGACGGTTGCGTGGTCCCCGACGTGTCCGACGAGGTCGACGTGTCCGAGGTCGACGTGTCCGAGGTCGACGTGTCCGAGGCCGACGTGTCCGAAGGCGACGTCGACGTGGTGGTGGCCTCGATCACCGGGACCGGCAGCAGGGTCAGCGGCGACGACGGCAACACCGGTTGCGGCTGATCGGGCGGCGGCAGCGTGGCGGCCGGATCCTGCTCGACCACCTTGTAGGTCAAGGCGTTCCACTGCTGGATCAGTTCCTGCTTGCGCTCGACCTGATCGACGTCCTGCACGGTGGTGGACAGCGTCACCAGTTTGTCCTGCGCCTGCTGCCAGTCACCCTGGTCGATCAGCTGCTGCACCTGGGCGAGTTGCTGCGAGGCGAGCGCCACCTGGTCGTCGCGCGCAGGCGCCTCGCCGAAGAGCATGGTCCGAATGCCGTAGAACGAGTCACCCGGGCCCGCGCCGTACACCGCGGCACTGAACCCGCCGAGGCACAGCACCGCCGCGGCGACCGATCCGACGAGGGCCAGCGAGGTACGGGTCCTCTTGCGCGACACCTCGCCGACGGCCCCATGCAGGGCGATCTCCGCGTCGCGGATCGTGACGACCGTCGTGACCGGGGTGTCGCGAATCTCGTCGCGCCAGTCCGAGAGCAGGAACGCCAGTTCCGCCTCACTCTGATCGGTGGCGTACACCGGCTGGTTGGTGGCGAGCGCGTCGAGGAACCGCTCGTCGCGGTTGATCTCGTTGAGCGACGGGTCTCCGCCGTTGCCCGTCCAGCGACCGAAATCAGGCATGATCGCGCCTCGTCGTCCCGATCTCGGACTTCAGCCTGGCGAGTGCGCGGTGCTGGGCGACCCGGACCGCGCCCGCCGTGCTGCCGACCGCTTCGGCGGTCTCCTCGGCGCTCATGCCGACCACGACGCGCAGGATCAGGATCTCGCGCTGCTTCTCGGGCAGCACCGCCAGCAGCCTGTTCATCCGCGCGGCCGATTCGGCGTCGATCGCCATCTGCTCGGGACCGGCCGCCGACGAGGCTCGCTCGGGCAGCGTGTCGGTGGCGTCGGCCCGGTTCCGCCCTGCGGCGCGGTGTGCGTCGGCAACCTTGTGCGCGGCGATGCCGTAAACGAAGGCCAGGAACGGTCGTCCCTGATCCTTGTAGCGCGGCAGCGCCGTGATGGCGGCCAAGCACACCTCCTGAGCCACGTCGTCTGCTGAAAGCCCACTTCGGTCCGCTGTCCCGATCCTCGCCCGGCAGTACCGGACGATGATCGGACGGATGGTCTCCAGCACCGTCCGGAGTGCGTCTCGATTGCCTGCCACCGCCTCAGCAACGACAGCATCGAGACCTTCTCCCGAAAATGTCATCGTGAGTTATCTCTCCAGCGTTACGGATGAGGCGCACCCCAACGGATGTGTCAGGTAAAGACTAATGATCAGGGTGTGGCGAACGGTGTCACGGCTCGGCCCACACCCCTCCTCTACGACGTACCGTATCGGCGGACTCGTCCCGGATCTCGGCGATCCGGTGGGGCGGATGAACGGCACTGCCGACGTCGCCGAGAAGGCACGCCAACGCCCAGGTCAGCGGCACGAAACCGAGCCGCTCGGTGGCGGTCAGCGCGGCGTCCGCGACACGCCGGGACTCCTCTGCATCCCCCGCGCTGCACAGCGCCGCGGCGAGCACCACATCCGACTTGACGGCGTGTCGCACCGAGCCGGTCGACGCCGCGAGTTCCACGGCGCGCTCGGCGTGGCCGACGGCGGCAGCGCCGTCGCCAGTGAACATCGCCAATTCGGCCGACACCCAGCCGCACCGCACCGGCAATCGCCCCGGCGAGCCGTCCCCGAGCGTCTCGCGGGCCCGCTGCAGCAGCCGTGCCGGACAACGCGAAGCGGCCGATGCCGAGGGCGTCGGCGGCGAGTCCGATCAGTGCGTCGGCGCTCGCCTCGGCGTCGGATCCGGCGAGCGCAAACGCGCGGCCGTCCCAGGACCGCGCGTCGACGTGGTGGCCGAGCTGCCGCAGGAACGACGCCCGGGTGCTCGATGCCAACGAGGCGAGCGGCCCCGTCGCCGTCGTACGGGCGAGGTCGTCCAGGTCGGCGAAGCCACTGGCGTACCGGCCCTGGCCCCCTGCGGCCACGGCTCGTTGCCAGGTCTCCAGTGGCGTCTGCGCTGCGGGCAATGGCCAGCGGCCGGGGTCGCGACCGAAGGCAGCTTGGGCCATGATGGTCATCGGATCGGGACGCTACCAACAGGTCGATCAGTGCAACGGCAGGAACCCAGTACCGCCGGGCTCGGTGACCAGCGTGTTGCGAATTCAACAATAGTTAACAGTTGATGGTGGATGTGTTAATTCGGTGTCAACTGCCTACTGAGCGCTAGGAATTAGCGCCGCAACGCCGTTCGCTGCGAGCAGCGGAAACGGCAGTCGTGATGATTTGGTGGGCGTTTCGTGACCACGCTCCTCGTTGCGGGAGGGTCGCAACGATGAACGTGATGTAAATTCTCGAGCTGCGGCTATGCCCTTGAGCACATGTTCGGGCTATTGACGGAAAATCGTGAGCCCTTCTACGTTGTGTGCACGAGTAGTCACTGGCGACACCGTGCTCGGACCGGTTCCACGAACCACGCCCTCTCGCATCACGCGAAAGGGGTGCGCAGAGAGGGGTTTTCCCAATGCCACAGCCGCAGCAGCTACCCGGACCCAACGCAGACATCTGGGACTGGCAGATGCAGGGCCTTTGCCGAGGTGTCGACTCATCGATGTTCTTCCACCCCGACGGCGAACGTGGCCGGGCTCGCGCACAGCGTGAGATGCGCGCCAAGGAGATGTGCCGGCGTTGCCCGGTCATCGCGCAGTGCCGCACCCACGCACTCGGCGTCGGCGAGCCCTACGGCATCTGGGGCGGCCTCAGCGAGTCGGAACGCGAGATGCTCCTCAAGCGGGGTATCCGCCGAACCGCCTGACCTTCGCTCCGCTACTAGACGAAAGAGGCCCATCCGGTTTTCCGGATGGGCCTCTCGTCGTGAGCGCTCGGGCCGATCAGGCCGAGAAAAGCGGCTTCAATGCCTCGCCGACCTTGGTGATGACCCCTGGCGTGTAGCCGTGGGTGGGCAGATTGATGACGACACCGTCGATGCCGACATCGAGCACATTGGTCTTTATCTGCTCCGCGACCTGTTCGGCGGTGCCGTGGACGGCACGACCGCCGGTGGCCTCGGCGATATCGCGTTGAGTGTCGTGGCCGTCGAGGACCACGGTCAGCAACGTCGAGGTCTTCAGCGTCGAAGGATCGCGCCCGGCTTCGTCGCAGCGCTGCCTGAGCACCTCGACCTTGTGGGGCAACTCTGACATCGGGGCGAGCAGATTGAGGTGATCGGCGTAGCGCGCGGCCAACCTGAACGTCTTCTTTTCGCCGCTGCCGCCGAGCATGACGGGGATGTGTTCGCGGTAGCGGGGCTCGTTGATCGCACTCTCCGTGTGATACCACTTGCCCGAGAACGTGGGCCGCTCACCGTCGATCATGGGGACGATGATCTGGAGCGCTTCCTCGAGCTTCTCGAATCGCTCGGTGAACGTGCCGAATTCGAAGCCAAGTTGCTGGTGTTCGAGCTCGAACCAGCCTGCGCCGATGCCGAGGATGGCCCGGCCGGCGCTGACCACGTCCAGCGTCGTGATCTCCTTGGCGAGCAGCGTCGGGTTGCGATAGGTGTTGCCGGTCACCAGCGTCGACAGCTGGACCTTCTCGGTCGCGCTCGCCAACGCCCCGAGTGCGGTGTAGGCCTCGAGCATCGGCTCGTCCGGTTCACCCAGCGATGGCAGTTGGTAGAAGTGGTCCATCACCAGGACCGTGTCGAAGCCGGCGGCCTCAGCCTCCTGGGCCTGCGCCTTCACGGCAGGAAAGAGCTCGGCGACGGGAGTGCCGTAGGAGAAATTGGGAATCTGAAGTCCGAGACGAATGGTCACGACTTCATGCAACCACGGGGCGGCGCGGTTCGATTCCCGGTTGCGCGTCCACTTTTGGCGCAGGGCCGGCAGTTCGTCGCGAAGCGTTGCTATGTAACGCACGCGGTCGGGTGTTCTTCTCGGTATCGCTATTTTGGGAAAGATGACGTCATGTTCGGGATCGCCGACGAGGGTCGAGGCTCGTATGCACCGGCTCGCGAGAAGCCGGTGGTGACCCCACGCTGCTCGGTCGCCGGATTGGATCTCCACCTGGATCGCCCTGGCGGCAGGGCGCGTGACAGCGTGATGGACGCCGTTCGCGACGCGATACGTTCGGGGCGACTGGCGCCGGGCACCCGATTGCCCTCGAGCCGCGCGCTGGCCGCCGACCTCGGCGTCGCGAGAAACACCGTCGCGCGCGCATACGCCGAACTCATCACCGAGGGCTGGCTGACATCACAGCACGGCTCGAGCACCTTGGTCTCCCAACGTGCGGCCGAGATCGTCCGATCCGTCGCCGCGCCCCCTACGCGACCAGCGCCGCGCCGACTGGACCACGACTTGCAGCCTGGGCATCCTGACCTGGCGTCGTTTCCCAGGGCGGAGTGGAGCCGCGCGGTCAAGCGCGCATTGGACGTGGCACCGTATGAGGCGTTCGGCTACGCCGACCCGCATGGCCGGCCGGAGCTTCGCCGTGCCCTCGCCCAGTATCTCGCCCGCGCTCGGGGAGTTCGGGCCCGACCGTGCAACATCGTCGTGTGCAGCGGCGCCGCTGAAGGACTGAGCCTCGTCGCCCGTGCTCTGGCAGGCATCGGGGTCGCCGCCGTGGCCGTCGAGGCGTTCGGCCTGCCCTCACAGTGGGCGTCGCTCACCAAAGCCGGATTGCGTTGCCCCCCATTGAGAGTGGACTCCGATGGCGCTGACGTCATGGCGCTGGACGACATGGCGGAGGTAGGTGGTGTGCTGCTCACGCCGTCACACCAGTTCCCGCTTGGCGTGTCGCTTGCATTCCGATCGCCGCGCAGCGGTCATCGATTGGGCGCGACGGACCGGTGGAGTGATCATCGAAGACGACTACGACGGCGAATTCCGTTACGACCGCAGCCCTGTGGGTGCGCTGCACGGCGTCGATCCCGAACATGTCATCTACATGGGCACGGTGAGCAAGTCGCTGGCGCCTGGGCTTCGGCTCGGCTGGCTGGTCTTGCCGGATCACCTCGTCGAAGCCGGTGGCCCGGCAGAAGGGTGAAACCGAGGAAACCTCCGGCTTCGTCGACCAGTTGGCGATGGCCGAGTTCATCGTGTCCGGTTCCTATGACAGACACATTCGCGCAATGCGCGCCCAGTACCGAAACCGCCGCGAGCAACTCGCCATCGCTGTCAGCCGGGCGTCGCCGAAGAGCACCGTGGCCGGGATGCCCGCGGGTCTACACGTGATGCTCGAACTTGCCGGTGGCGACGAGAGCGCACTGTCCGATCAACTCGCGTGGCGACGGCTCGGCGTCGAGGGACTTGACTTCTTTCGGCACCCCGAAGCCCACGACGAGCGCGACGGTTTGGTGATCGGGTATGCGGCACCCGCACCGAGTGCGTGGTCAGCGGCTTTGGATGCCTTGATCCGACTTCTGCCCTGACCCATTCGGGTCAACTGGACCCATCCAGTCGCGCCCAAGTGGCCCACGATGTGGGCCATGGCCCACCTAACCTTGAAGGCGTGATAGCCGCAGGCAACACCAAGGGCACCGACTCGTCGAGCGCCACACCGCCGTCCAGCGCCCGGCCGAACGTCGGATGACGGACATGCGAGCGATCATCGTGCGTGACCGCGCTGCCGGCACCGACGGGCTTGAGCTCGCGGAGATGCCCTACCCGCACGCTGCGGAGAACGACGTCATCGTGCGAGTGCACGCCGCGGGATTCACCCCGGGTGAACTCGACTGGCCGGCCACCTGGACCGACCGTGCCGGGCGCGACCGAACGCCGACCATCCCCGGTCACGAGGTCTCCGGGGTGGTCGTCGAGTTGGGCTATGGGACGACCGGGTTGGCCGTCGGCCAACGAGTCTTCGGCGCCACGGACTGGTGCCGAAACGGCACGCTGGCCGAATTCGTTGCAGTGGAGGCACGCAACCTCGCGCCGCTGTCGGCCGGAGTCGGCCACAGCATGGCTGCGGCGCTGCCGATTTCGGGCCTTACGGCATGGCAGGGGCTCTTCGCTCACGGACAGCTCACGGCGGGACAGACGGTCCTCATCCACGGCGCCGCCGGCGGTGTCGGTTCGATCGCGGTGCAACTGGCGCGCGAGGCCGAGGCTCGCGTGATCGGCACCGGCCGCGCCACCCACCGGCAGACCGTGCTCGATCTGGGTGCGGACGTCTTCGTGGACCTCGACCATGACCGGCTGGAAGACATCGGCGAAGTGGACCTGGTGCTCGACGTGATCGGCGGTGAAATCCTCGACCGCTCAGCGACATTGGTCCGCTCGGGCGGTGCACTCGTGAGCATCGCCGAACCCCCGCGTGACACGCCCGACGACGCACGGGCCATCTTCTTCGTCGTCGAACCCGATCGCGCGGGGCTTGCCGAGCTGGAGCACAGGCTTCGAGACGGACGGCTGCGTCCAATCCCTGGCGCGTCGTACCCGCTCGAAGAGGCTCCTGCAGCGTTTGATCCGGCCAACCGCAGTCGCGGCAAGACGATCATCCGCGTCATCGGCGATGATCCGATCCGGGGAGATGGCTAGGGCTCATCCGGGCAATGCCTTGCCGCGTGAGAATGCCTGACATTGCCCTGCGGGGCAACGATATCGAGGAACTTCGTGATGCCAGTTGACGTGACGATTCGCCCTGCCGGGGCGGCGTCTTCATGATCCCCGCCCGCGACATTGAATCAGAGCTGCTGACGAACCCTCGCGTCGATGACGTCGCGTTGGTCGGCTATCCGGACGACGACGGCGGCGGCGAGTCCCCGTGCGCCGTGATCGTCCCCGCCACTGCGCCGCCCATCACGTTGGACGAGCTGCGCCTGCACCTCGCCAGTCAGGGCATCACCGTGCGGTATCTGCCTACGCGTCTGGAGTACGTCGAGTCGTTGCCGCGAGATCGCAAGGGGAAGGTCCGCACGGAGCTTCTCCGGCGTCTGGCTCGTGGGTCGAGCATCTCTGCTCGATTGACGAGTTGGTCGAAGACCAACCGTCGTGCGGTGAGACGAGTGCGAAAGTGATTGTGAACGAGAACGAATCGGGCTGACGTGCCGTGTGCTACTGACCCGCCTGCGGCGCGAGTCAGTGGCCGAACCCCGCCTGCGCTCATCGCGGTGTTGGTGGCGCTCAACGCGGTGGCCCCATTCTCGATCGACATGTACTTGTCGGCATTTCCTGCAATGGCGCAAGACTTCAACGCGTCAACGTCGTCGATTCAGCTGAGCTTGACTGCATTCCTGATCGGTTTGGCCAGCGGACAACTCATCATCGGCCAGCTCTCCGATCGATTCGGCCGCCGAACACCGCTCATCGTCGGGTCCGCCATTTGCTTCGGAGCCAGCGTACTGTGCGTCCTCGCGCCATCCATTCAGATCTTGATCGGCCTGCGGTTCGTTCAAGGGTTCGCCGGAGCCGCGGGCGTCGTGATTGCCCGTGCCGTGATCGCCGATCGCGAGCGCGGACATGCTGCCGTGCAGCTCTTTTCAACGATGAACTTCACCTCGGTGCTCGCGCCGATAGCAGCGCCGGTGCTCGGCGGCGTGATCGTCACCGGCTTGGGCTGGCGCGCCGTGTTCGTAGCGCTGGCCGTCATGAACCTGTGCACGCTCCTCGGTGTGGTTCTCTTCGTCGACGAATCGCTACCTGAACAACATCGTCGTCCCAGTGGGTTGAAAGCGTTGGCCTCCAGCATCCGCAGCGTGCTCACCAACCGTCACTACCTCGGTTACACGACCAGCTCCGCGTTGATCACGGCGGCGATGTTCGCCTACGTGTCTGCGTCGCCCTTCGTGCTACAAGACATCGTCGGCCTGTCACCGGCCGCGTATTCCTACACGTTCGCCGCGTGTTCTCTCGCCGTTGCCGCAGGAAGTGCCGTCGCACGCTGCACCGTCAAGAGCGTCGCACCGCGTCGGGTGTTGGTAGGTGGAGTCATCGCACTGATGACGATCACTGCTCTGATGTTGTTGACGGTCACGATGGGCGAGGTGTCCCCCGTGCCAACGATCGCACTGATGGGGTGCTTCATGGCAGCCATCGGGTTCGTGTACGGCCATGCCAACATGCTGGCAACGACAGAGGTCCACCAAGCTGCGGGCACCGGTTCGGCGTTCTTGGGATTCCTTCAATACACCGCAGGCGCAATCGCTTCACCGTTGGTGGGCGTGGCCGGACACAGCAGTGCCGTACCGATGGGCGTAGTGATGTTCGCCACCACCGCGGCGGCGGCGGCCACGTTGTTGATCCTCACCCGGGGGCACGGGGGTGCCGCTGAACGAGAAGCACCGCTGCGCTGCGCCCGTACCACCCCGCCGTAGCTCGCGTTCGCGCGCATCACCACATTCACCGCTTCATCCCACTAGTCATGAAAGGCCTTACCATGGCGAAAATTCTCGCGTACCAGACTCCGGCGATGGGTCACTTCTTCCCGATCAGCGTGTTGTTGACGGAGCTGCGCAACCGCGGACACGACGTCACGTTGCGTACCCTTGCCGCCGGTGTCGAAGCCGGCATCGGCATGGGTTTCGACACTGCGCCAGTCGATCCCCGCATCGAGGCCATGCCCCTGGATGACGCAGGCGCCACGAACCCGGACGAGGCGTTGTCAAAGGTGATCGATGTATTCGCGCGGCGTGCCCGGTACGAAATCCCCGATCTCACCGAGGCGATCGACGACGTTCGCCCCGACGTTCTGATCGTCGACCCGAATTGCTGGGGTGCATACGCGGTGGCCGAAGCCAGCGGGTTGCCTTGGGCGTCGTTCTGGGCCTTCCTGCCATATCTGCGCTCGCGAGGAGTGCCACCGTGGGGGCCAGGACTTCGGCCGTGGCCTGGCCCGGTCGGTTGGCTCCGGGACGCGCTGCTTCGGCGGAAGTTCACCGCGCTGGACGCATGGGTCGGCCCGCTCAACGTCATTCGTGCCCAGCTCGGCCTGTCGCCGCTGACATCGGTTGACGATTACGCGCGTCGGCCACCGCTGATGCTGGTGGCCACGGCTCAACCGTTCGACTACCCACATCCGGACTGGGACGACTCCATCCAGCTCATCGGCTCCTGCTCCTATGACCCGGCGCCTTCGACCGAGCCGGAATGGCTGGCGCAGATCGACCGACCGATCGTCTTGGTGTCGACGTCCTCAGAGAACCAGGGCGATTCCGAGCTGGCGCGAGTGGCGCTCGCCGCACTGGCAGACCAGCCGGTCCACGTCGTCGCGACATTCCCGGCAGGGGTGCCGCCGAAGATCACGGCACCGGCCAACGCCACGGTGTGCCAGTTCGTGCCGCACAGCCTGGTGCTGGGCCGCGCGGCATGCGCCATCACCCACGGCGGCATGGGCGTCACCCAAAAGGCATTGGCATGGGGGGTACCGGTGTGCGTGGTGCCCTACGGACGCGATCAGTTCGAGGTCGCCCGGCGCGTGGAAGTGGCGAAGTGCGGCACCTGGGTGCTGCCCAAGGACCTCACCGAGTCCCGGATGCGCGACAAGGTTCTGAAGGCCATGACGATGACCGAGGGCGCCCGCCGCGTCGCGACCGGATACGCCGCCACCGGTGGCGCGGTCCACGGTGCCTGCCTCATCGAAGAACGGTTGCTCACCTCCGCGCGACACACCCCGCGGCGCTCCGCGTGAACCGCAGCATTCACCGAATTCCAACCTCGACTCTCCAGGAGATCTCATGACCCTTCCCTCAGTGCTTCTCGTCCCGGGTGCCTGGCACAAACCCGACCACTTTCGCCCTCTCATCGACGAACTGGCCGATGTCGACGTGCACACCGTGACGCTGACGAGCAGCGGCGATGACCCCGCCACCCTGCGGGACATGCATTCCGACGCCGAAGTGATCGCGCAGGCAGTCGAGGCCATCGACCGGCCGGTGGTCGTGGTCGCTCATTCCTACGGCGGCCTGCCCGCCACGCAGGGATTGACGAACGCGCGCAATGTCCGACACCTCGTCTTTCTCGCCTCGTTCCAGATGAACGTCGGCGACTTCCTGCTGTCCAAGAACCCCGGAGGTGCGCTGCTGCCGTGGGCACAGCTGCGCCAGCGGGAGGGAGTCGACGACTTCGTCGAAGCCATGACGCCCGAGACGATCTTCTTCAACGATCTCGATGCCACCACCGCAGCGAACGCGGTCGGCCAACTCGGCTACCAGTCCTACGCCTCGATGCGACAGCCACTGACCGAGACGGCGTGGAAGACCATCCCGAACACCTACGTCATCTGCGAAGACGACAACGCAGTTCCCCTCTTCGCGCAGGAGCTGATGGCCGAACGCGCCGACAACGTCCACCGATTGAACGCCTCGCACTCGCCATTCATCTCCCAACCCGCAGCGGTGGCAGAGCTCATCCGGAGCACACTCGCCTCCGCCTGACCTCCGTCGACGGCTATGTTCTCGGCCGCGCTGTGCGTTCTTGAACAAGAGCCGCGAGACGAAGCACCCAGACGCCATGCAACTGAAGAGGATTGCCGATGTCGACTGATACCCGTGAAGAACGCTTCGCGCGCCGCATTTCCCACCTGTACGCCACAGACCAACAGTTCGCCGACGCCCAATCGAGTGAATCCGTCACGCATGCGATCGAATCGCCCGAGCTGCGGCTGCCCGAGATCGTTGCGACCGTTCTCGACGGCTACGCCGACCGGCCGGCGCTCGGTCAGCGGTCCGTCCAGTTCGTCACCGACCCGGCGACGGGCCGGACCTCTGCCGAACTGCTCCCCCGTTTCGACACCATCACCTACCGCGAGCTGTCGGACAGGGTCGTCGCCGTCGCGGCCGGTCTGACCCAGAATCCGGTACGACCGGATGATCGGGTCGCCGTCCTCGGAGTCACCAGCATCGACTACACGACCGTCGACATGGCGCTGCTGCGCCTCGGGGCGGTAGCAGTTCCCCTCCAGACCAGCGCACCGCTCGCTGCGCTGCGGCCCATCGCCGCCGAGACCGAGCCGGTGGTCATCGCGTCGAGCGTTGAGTTCCTCGACGACGCCGTCGAACTCGTGCTCACCGGCCATCTCCCGCAGCGGCTGGTGGTGTTCGACTACCACGGCGAGGTGGACGACCACCGCGACGCCGTGGCGGCCGCCACCACGCGACTCGCCGGAACCCCGGTCGTCGTCGAGACATTGGCCGACGTACTCGCCCGCGGCGATGCGCTGCCGGCGCCACCGTGGGTCGAGCGCGACGACGACGCGCTGGCCCTGCTGGTCTATACGTCGGGCAGCACCGGCTCCCCCAAGGGCGCCATGTACACCGTGAAGGGGGTCACCGACCCCTGGCGACAAGCCAACATGTCGGGAATCAGCAGTGGGCGCGCCTTCCCGGAGATCACGTTGAACTACATGCCGATGAGCCACATCATGGGCCGTGGCGTTCTGTACTTGACACTCGGCACTGGCGGCACGGCGTATTTCGTTGCGAAAAGCGATCTTTCGACGTTCTTCGAGGACCTGGCGTTGGTGCGGCCCACGAAGTTGAGTTTCGTGCCGCGGATCTGGGACATGCTGTTCCAGCAGTTCCAGAGCGACGTCGACCGCCGGTCCGCCGATGGCGCCGACCGGCGGACCGTCGAGGCAGACGTGTTGTCCGACATGCGCACGAACGTGCTCGGCGGGCGGTTCGTCTCCGCGGTGACGAGCTCGGCGCCCATCTCGTCGGAGATGCGGACATTCATCGAATCCCTGGTCGACATGCACTTGACCGACGGGTACGGCTCCACCGAGGCCGGTCCGGTCTTCGTCAACGGTCAAGTGCAACGCCCGCCGGTGATCGACTACAGGCTGGCCGACGTCCCCGAACTCGGCTACTTCCACACCGACCGCCCCCATCCCAGGGGTGAGCTGCTGGTCAAGTCCGAGACCATGTTCCCCGGCTACTACAAGCGACCGGAGATCACCGCGGAGGTGTTCGACGCCGACGGCTACTACCGCACCGGCGACATCGTCGCCGAGGTCGGTCCGGACCAACTCAGGTACCTCGACCGCCGCAACAACGTGTTGAAGCTGTCGCAGGGTGAGTTCGTCGCCGTCTCGAGGCTGGAGGTGGTGTTCGCCGACAGCCCGCTGGTCCAGCAGGTCTTCGTCTACGGCAACAGTGCCCGCTCGTATCTGCTGGCGGTCGTCGTTCCCACTGAAGAAGCTCTGTCGCGCTGGCCTCGAGCCGAGCTGAAGCAGATGATCACCGAGTCATTTCAGAACGTCGCCAATGCCGCGGGGCTGCAGTCGTATGAGATTCCGCGTGACTTCATCATCGAGACCAGCCCCTTCACCGTTGAGAACGGTCTGCTGACCGGAGTCCGAAAGGTCGCGCGGCCGAAGCTCAAGGAGTACTACGGCGACCGGCTCGAACAGCTCTACACCGACCTGGCCGACAGCCAGGCCAACGAGCTGCGGGAGCTGCGCCTGCACGGCGCCGACCGCCCGACGCTGGAGACCATCGGTCGGGCCGCGCGAGTCCTACTGGGTGCGGAATTCGCCGACGTACGGCCCGATGCGCACTTCACCGATCTCGGCGGAGACTCCCTGTCCGCGTTGTCATTCGCCAATCTGTTGGACGACATCTTCGACATCGACATGCCCGTCGGCGTCATCGTCAGTCCGGTCAGGGACCTGGCTTCCCTGGCGGCCTACATCGACGCCGAGCGGCAGCCCGGCTCCAAGAGGCCGACGTTCGCATCCGTGCACGGCGGCGGCGCGACGGAGGTGCACGCCAGCGACCTGACCCTGGACGAGTTCATCGACGCCAAGACACTCGACGCGGCTCCGTCGCTGCCTGGTCCGAACTCCGAGGTGCGCACGGTTCTGCTGACCGGGGCGACGGGCTTCCTCGGCCGCTACCTGGCCTTGGAGTGGCTGGAGCGGATGGACATGGCCGACGGCAAGGTGATCTGTCTGGTGCGCGCCAAGGACGACGCCGCGGCCCGCGAACGTCTGGACAAGACGTTCGACTCCGGCGATCCCCAATTGCTGCGTCACTACCGCGAATTGGCCGCCGACCATCTCGAGGTCATCGCCGGCGACAAGGGCGAAGCCAACCTCGGCCTCGACCCGAAGACCTGGCAGCGCCTGGCCGACACCGTCGACCTGATCGTCGACCCCGCCGCGTTGGTCAACCACGTCCTGCCGTACAGCCAGCTGTTCGGCCCCAACGCGCTCGGCACGGCTGAGCTGATCCGCATCGCGCTGACCACGAAGAAGAAGCCATTCGTCTACCTGTCGACGATCGGTGTCGGCGATGGCATCGAGCCCGGCAAGTTCACCGAGGACGCCGACATCCGGATCATCAGCGCTACCCGATCGGTCGACGAAAGCTACGCCAACGGCTACGGCAACAGCAAGTGGGCCGGCGAGGTGCTGCTGCGCGCGGCGCACGATCTGTGCGATCTGCCCGTCTCGGTGTTCCGCTGCGACATGATCCTGGCCGACACCACGTATGCGGGGCAGCTCAATCTGCCGGACATGTTCACCCGGTTGATGCTGAGCCTGGTGGCCACCGGCATCGCGCCCGTCTCGTTCTACGAACTCGGCGCCGACGGCAATCGGCAGCGGGCCCACTATGACGGTCTCCCTGTCGAATTCATCGCCGAGGCGATCTCCACGCTGGGTGCACAGCGTGGTCGATGGGTTCGAGACCTACCACGTGATGAACCCTCACGACGACGGCATCGGCCTCGACGAGTACGTCGACTGGCTCATCGAAGCGGGCTTTCCAGTCGGGCGCGTCGCCGGTGACTACGCCGCGTGGTTGCAGCGGTTCGAGACGGCGGTCCGCGCTCTGCCCGAGCGGCAGCGTCAGGCCTCGCTACTCCCGCTGCTGCACAACTACCAGCGGCCGGAAACGCCGATCCTCGGGTCGATCGCCCCGACCGACCGGTTCCGCTCTGCGGTGCGGGACGCGAAAATCGGTTCCGACAAGGATATTCCGCACGTCAGGCCGGAGGTCATCGTCAAGTACGTCACCGACCTGCGCGCCTGCTCGGGTTGCTGTAACTGGCCCCTGCTCGCCGCACCGAAGTGGCCCATCGTCAGTGCAGAACATGGCCTAACGTCGAAGTCATGCTGGTTTGCAATCTGCGCTGAATCCTTAGATCCCCTATACGCCAGCGACACTCGCGCCTGATGTCGCGGTGGAGGGTGTAATCGTCCGGCCGCAGGTGCGGTCGTTGAGGGATACAGCCGTACCGAGAGAGGTCACCCACAACCATGAGCAGTATCGTTTCGGCCATTGCCGCCACTTCGGCGACCGAGCCGCTTTCCAAGATCACCGTCGAGCGCCGCGACGTCGCCCCGCATGACGTCGCGATCGACATCAAGTTCGCCGGCATCTGCCACACCGACATCCACACCGTCAGGAGTGAATGGGGTCCGGCCAGCTACCCAGTGGTGCCTGGCCACGAAATCGCAGGCGTGGTGGCCGAAGTCGGCTCCGAGGTCACCAAGTTCGAGGTCGGTGACCGGGTCGGTGTCGGCTGTCTCGTCGACTCCTGCCGGGAATGCACCAGCTGCAAATCGGGTCTGGACCAGTACTGCACCGACATGGTCCTGACCTACAACGCCATAGGCCGCGACGGCACGCCAACCTTTGGCGGCTACAGCAGCGCCATCGTGGTCGACGAGAACTACGTGCTGCGCATCCCGGACAACATGCCGCTGGAGGCGGCCGCGCCATTGCTCTGCGCCGGCATCACGATGTACTCGCCGCTACGGCACTGGAACGCGGGGCCGGGCAAGCGGGTCGCGATCGTCGGGCTCGGCGGCCTCGGTCACATAGGCGTCAAGCTCGCCGCCGCGATGGGCGCCGAGGTCACCGTGCTCTCACAGTCGCTGAAGAAGATGGATGACGGATTGCGCTTGGGCGCCAACCACTACTACGCCACCAGCGATCCCGACACCTTCAACGCGCTCGCGGGCACATTCGACCTCATCGTGAACACCGTGTCGGCCAACCTCGACATCGCCGCCTTCCTCAGCCTGCTCACCGTCGACGCCACCCTGGTGGAGATCGGCCTCCCGGAACACCCGATGCCGCTTCCGGTGTTCGCGCTGGCCGCAATGCGGCGCAACCTGTCCGCGTCCCTATTCGGCGGAATCAACGAAACCCAGGAAATGCTCGACTTCTGCGGCGCGCACGACATCCGCCCGGAGATCGAGCTGATCGCCGCGGATTACGTCAACGAGGCCTACGAGCGTGTACTGAGCAGCGATGTGCGGTACCGCTTCGTCATCGACATGATGACTCTGTAAGCGGTTCGCGCTGGGGCACGAAGCGGAGACGCTTGCCGAGGGGTGAGCGGGGAATCTCGTCGACGACCGCCACCCGTGCGGTGGCGCCGGGGACACCTGCGGACCTCAGCGCCATGCTGAGTTGTGCGGCAAGGGTTGCGACGTCGCACGCGCCGCGAACCCGGATCAGAACATCGGCGCCGTCGGTCCTTTGACGGATCTGGTAGTCGTCCACTGCCGTGTGCCGTGTGAGGACGGAGCGGAATGAATGCGGGTGCACGATGACGTCGCCGTAGTGGAGGAGGTCGTCGGAACGCCCATCGATCGAGGCGATGCGGGTGAAGACGGGGTATCGGCCGGTGGGTGGCGAAATACGGATCCGGTCGTCGATCCGGTACCGGATCATCGGCACGGTTCGCTGGTGCAGTGACGTGACCAAGATGTGGTGCGACAGCTCGCCGGCAGGCACGGCGCGGTCGTCTTCGTCGACCGCCTCGACGATCATCAGATCGTCGTGGACGATCAGCCCTTCCTCCCCGGGCGGCTGGTCGGCCACCATCCCGACATCGGTGGTTGCGTAGCTCTCGACGGGTCGAGTGCCGAACACCGCCTCCGCAGCGTCGAGCGCACGCGGGTCGAGGGGGTCCGCGCCCGCGGCGATGCGACGTGGCGAGATACGCAGCATCCCTGCAGCCGCAGCGTCCACCAGAGTCGGCAGCATCGACGACATCACCCACAGGCTATCTGGGGCGATCGCGTTCAGCTGCTCGATGATTGCCGGGATTGGCTGGTCGACTGGAACGATCTGACGAGATCCGGTGCGCAACCCGTTCAACAGCAGCGGTGGCCACGCCGACGGATGGCGCAGGGAACGGGCGGCGACGAAAGTCGGCCGCTCGGCCGGCACGTCTCCTGCGTCGGTCCCCAATCGGATGGTGCTGGCGCCCCACCGCGCGAATTCGTCGAGAGACCAAGCGAATACGCCTGGCTCACCCGTGGAGCCGCCGGTGGTGAACACGAAGTACTCGTCCAGCAAGAACGATGGGCCCGCGTCGTCGATCCGCGCGAGGTGCTGTCGGGCCCCGGCCAGCGACAAGCGGGGGTCGGTAACGATGTCGTCCCACGCGCCCATGACGTCAGCCTTCGTCATCGGCGGCAATGGCGTGAGATCGTTCGGTGTGACCGCGTCGAGGTCTCGGCCCGACAGGCGGCGGGCGTGCCATCGGGAGTGCTCCGCGGCGAAGCGGAGCATCTCGGTCAATCGTGCCGAGCGGTACTCGGCGAGGCTCGCAGCGTCCACGTGAAGGCGTGCGACTTGCTGCGGCAACGACCCGAGGAGCTGCTGTCGGGCCTTCGACGCGATCTCGTCGAAGCGGTCAACGGTCACAGTCACGACTGCCCTCGTCCGCATCGTCACTTGACCGCGATGTAGTAGATGTTGAACGGGTCGGTTTCGACTTCGCGGACCTCGACGTCCGCGAATCCGGCATCTGCCAGCATCGATGTCGCCAGCTGCTGCCCCCACATGGTGCCCAGCCCCGCACCACCGCCCGCCAGCGATACCGTCATGCAGTGCATGGTCGAAATGGTGTAAAAGAGTGGGGCCAAAGGCATCTGAAGGTTCTCCTCGAGATGGCTCGATGCCTTGATGTCACCCATCAGCAACGTGCCGCCAGGCCGCAGCGCACGGTGAATATTTGCCAGCACGCGGGCTGGCTCGACTTGATCGTGCACCGCGTCGAACACGGTGATGACGTCGAACGCGTCCGCAATGTCCAGCACCGCGAGGTCCTGGGTCTGGAACGTCGCGTTCAAGACACCGAGGCGCGCAGCCTCGGCACGTGCCGCGGCGACGGCGGGTTCGGCGAAGTCGAGGCCGGTGAACCGGCTGAGCGGAAAGGCTCGTGCCATGACGTTGATGGCATGTCCACTGCCACAACCGAAGTCTGCGACGTCGACGCCTGTTGTCAGTTGCTCGGACAGACCCTCGACCAGCGGGAGGATTTCGTCGACGAGGCTTGCGTCGACCAGGTCGCGCGCCTCTTCGGCTCTCACTGCGTGGAATCGCGGGAACTCCGAGTACGGCAGGCCGCCACCATTGCGGAAGCAGTCGATGATCTTCTGCTCGACCCCGCCGAGGACGGCGACGTGTTGCGCGACCTTGGCGACGTTCTTCACACCGCCCGCGCGTGTGAGCGCCGCAGCGTGATGCGCGGGCAGCGTGTACGTCTGTGACTGCGCCTTGATAGGTGATGATCCCCGCAGATGCCAGGCCGCCCAGCCATTCCCGCACATACCGCTCGTCAAGGCCAGCCGCGTCGGCAATCTCCGCACTACTCGCGGGCGGCAGTGTTGCGAGCACATCGAACAGGAAGGTTTGGTGACCAATGCTGACCAACAGCGCAACAGCCGCATCGTTCAGCATGCCGGCCATCCGGCTGCTGAAGGCATCGGCGGCGGCTTGCTCGGTACTGGTGGCCTGCGCGTCGTTGATTGTCGACATACTGACTCCTACCTCTCATCTCGTTGATCAATAATCTGTTGTTTCTCAGCCAATTCGGGCGGCTGATCAGCTGGAATGGCACCGCACGGTAGCGAGATCAGCCCGTGGATGGCGTCTGGCGTCGTCAAGCGCGGTGATCCAGGAGCCGGACGATGGCGATTCGGCCTTCTTCCTCCTGAACCAACCGCATCGACGCAATTCCGGGCCGCAAAGCACGGCCGATCGAGACGCGGTGGGCAATCGGTTAGTTGAAGCCGGCGATCCGTAGTCCCAGGGTCGGGGCGGCTGCGCGCAGGAGTGCCACCAGTGCAGACGATGACTGCCCGCCACGAACCACCGCCTGCAGCATGGTCCGTGCCTCCATGAGGCTCATCCATTCGCCATAGGTGGGATGGATGCAATGTTCCCGCATCCACTTCCGTGCGCTGGCCGCACTTCCGAGGGCGTCGCGCTCGACGCCGTGAACGACGTGGGTGCTGTTCAACAGGTCGAGGAGGAGAGCCTCCGAGCAGGCTTCCGTACAGCTCACAGTCACATCTCGTTTCACGAAAGCCTCACCTGCACAACGGTTATTTGGCGTACTGCCGGGCGGCGGGGTGGCGCCGATGATCGCGGGCCACGATCTCCTCCGGTGTGAGCATCGTGATCATGTCGACGTCGGGAGCGCAGATGCACACCGCGAAGAACCGGCTCCAATTCTCCGAGTCCAGATTCGCCACCTGGTAGTGCACGACATCACCGCCAGGCTCCCAGAACGCCTCTCCCGCAACGATTTCTCTCGGCTCTTCCCCCTCGAGCTCGAAGAAGATCCTGCCTTCGAGTACGTACCCGAAAACCGGGCCCGGAATGACGGTGCGGCCCCAACCCGGCGTCTGCCGGTGGAAGTTCGACGAGTTGAGACATCGCATGTGATCCCTCGGGGATCGCGGGCGGGGTGACGCACAGAAAATCGGTGACCTTGACGTTTCCGACAACCAACATGTCTTCGACGCTAACGGCGATTCAGGCTTGGCCGTGGGCCACTTTCGGACTGCGAACAGGGTCCAGTTCAGCCTGAACCCACGCCGTCAGCGCTCAACTGGCCCCAACTCGCCGCGCCCGATTGGCCCAAGACCACACCGATGCCGCACCTAGCGTTGAAACCGTGAGCGTGTCGACGGCTATGTTCTCGGCCGCGCTGTGCGTTCTTCCGTATTGACATCTACCCCACCGCCGCAGCAGGAGGCCCAACCTCATGACACATATCGCTGAAGGTCACCATTCGCACGTCAAAGGTGACGCCGCGTTCCCGCAGACACCGGCGGCGACAGCTGCACTTTTCGTGGCCACCCGCTTCTACTCGCCCGCGCTGCTCAACCACTGCGTCCGCTCTTACCTCTGGGGAGCGATGTACGCCGCAGCGCACGACATCGCCTTCGACGACGAACTCCTCTTACGTCTCGGCGATGCTTCATGACATCGGCCTCACCGACGCATTCGACAGTCACCGAGTGCACTTCGAGGAGGCAGGCGGAAACCTGGCATGGGTCTTCGGGATGGCGGCCGGTTGGCCGACTGACCGGGCGGAGAGGGCAGCGGAGATCATCGTGCTGCACATGAGCGGCGACGTGTCTGCGACCGATGACCCCGAGTCCCATATCTTGCAGGTCGCCACCAGCTGGGAAGTGGTCGGACGGCGACCGGAGTTGTTCCCCGAGCAGGCAAGGGCGGAGATGCTCGCGCGCTATCCGAGGCATGGATTCGGTGGCGAATTCCTGGCGTGCTTCGAAGACCAGGCGCTACGCAAGCCGGGCAGCTCCGCCGCCGCATCGATGGCCAACAATGGTGCCGGACGCATCAAGGCCAACCCGCTCGAAGGCCTCGACGGCTAGGTGCAGTCGCTGACACCTCGACGTGACACGATCCGAACCATGACAACACAAGAGACTGGCCACGACGCGGCGTCGTCCGAGGGCACGGTGACCGTGACGGAGGCAGGGTCGGGGACCTATACGCAGCAGATCACCCTCGGGCACCACCGACTCGTCGCCGACGAGCCACGGCCGATCGGCGACGACGCAGGGCCAACACCCTACGATCTGCTGTTGGCCGCGCTCGGGTCGTGTACGTCCATGACGGTGCGGATGTACGCCGACCGCAAGGGCTGGCCGCTCGAGGGGGTTCGAGTAACCCTGCGGCACTCACGAATTCACGCAGAAGACTGCGCCACCTGCGAGACCACCAAGGGCTGGATCGATCACATCGATCGCGGCATCGAACTGACCGGCGAGCTCGACGACAGTCAACGGGAACGATTACTGCAGATCGCCGACCGTTGCCCTGTTCATCAGACCCTCACCTCGGAGGTCGACATCGCTACATCCCTGCGGTGACCTGTTGAGCCCGTGTGCCGCGGCCGCGGCGGCGAGCCGCCAGGCGTCGTCTCCGAACCTTCCACGAGCTCCATTCGCCCAACGTGACGCCGGCCGCGAGCGCACTACCGATCGCCATGGCGCCCAGCACCGACGCGAACCCCACGGCATGCTGATCGTTGAGAATCGCGTAAATCCCGTGCAGGAGTGCCAGGCCCGGTAGCAGGGGCACGATGCCGGCGATCGACACGACCAGTGGCGGCGCGAGACCGCGGCGTTCCATCAGCCGACCGACCAACCCGATCGGCACCGCAGCGGCGAACGACGCCACCACGACGCCAAGGCCCAGACCCTGCGTCAGAAGGAAGGCAATCGTGCCCGCCGCACCGCCGAATGCCGCTGCCACCGCAGCGGAGCGTTCGGCGTAGCAGGCCAGGGCGTAGGCCGCTGCGCTTGCCGCACCGAATGCGACCCGCGCGGGAAGCTCTGCCAGGGCGGGCGGTGCGCCAGGGCCGATGGCGACGAACGGCGCCCCGAACCGGCTCGCGAGGTGCAGGACCAACGCCACCCCGGCGATCGTCGCGGCCGTCATCATGACCAACTCGAAGAAGCGGCCCGCGGCTGTCACGGGGGCGCCTGAGATCACGTCGCCGACGGAACCCACCAGCGAGAGTCCGGCAAGAAGCACGACGAGACCCGCGGCGATGGCCACCGTCGGTTCGAAGTGCAATCCGAGCTTGGGGCTGAGCCAGTAGAGCACCAGCGGGGGCGCGGTCGCGATCGCGCCACCGACCGCGTACTGGAAGAAGAACGGGAGTCCATGCTTGTTGAGTCGCCGATTGACCCGGTCGATGGTCATGGCACTCAGGGCGCTGACCAAGCAGGCCAGCAGACCGGCGCCAAGGGTTCCGGCAGTGGCGAACGCCAGCGCACCCCAGGCGAGGGTGGCGACCCAGCGCTTGTATGGGTGCGGTGCCGTGATGATGGCGTCGAGTTCGTCGCGCGCGTTCGACGGGGTCACCTGACCCGCACGGATGCGCGCGACCAGACGGTCGACCGCGGCCAGTCGACTGAAGTCCATCGAGCGGGATTGCACCACGTGCAGCGTGGTGGCCGCCGGCGACGTGGGTCCGCGGTAGGCAGCGACGTGGATCGTCGTGCTGATGACGTCGACTTGGCAGCGCTCGATGCCGTATGCGGCGGTGATGGCCGTCACCTGGTCCATCGTCGCGGTCGTCGGCATGCCGGACGCCATGAGGATGGCACCGATGCTCCCGGCCAGATCGAGGACCTCGCCCACCTGCTCGTAGTACGCGTCATCGAGCGCTGCGCTGCCCGACTTCGTCATCCGCGGCAGGCTGTCCGTCGGTGGCTCGGTTTCCCGAACGATTCGGTTCAAGAACTCGCGATGACGTGCCCGCCATGGCTGGCCCGCGGGATCACGGGTCAACTCCACAACACTGCCCTCCTGTTAATCGTCTCCCCCAGGGCGTTCACCACGAGGTCATGACCAAATTCGATTTTACTCCTGGCAGATCCGCATATTGGCCGTCCAGCCGGTGAGAATCAGCACACCCGACCAGCGGTTTCCATAGCCGCCGCACGCCCGCCGCCAGCAGGTCAGCGACGGTCGGAAGGCCGTCGATCGCCATCAGCAGGTCGAGCTCGGCCAACAAGGATCGCGACGTTTAGAGGCGCATTCGCCCTACACGGAGGCACTGCAGCGGAGAACAATCGCCAGGTTATGAAGCGAATGGTCGTCGGTTTCGCAACTGCTGCGTTGGTGGCCGGCGGAATGAGCCTGACCGGCCTGGGCGCAGGTACCGCCCTGGCGGATGACGACTGCTCTCCTGCCGCGATGGTCAACGGTATCTGCTACGGCCCGAATCAGTGGTGCCCGGGGGATTCGTTGTTCCACTTGACCCAGAATCACGTTTACGACCCGGTGACGTGGGACATGAATGTGTGCCACACCTACTTTCACGTAGCTCCGGATCAAGCGAATCAAGGTCAGGGCATTTATGAGGGACCAAATCCCCCGCCGCCCATGGCTCCTCCGCCTGGGTGGCCAGGCGGGCCTCCGCATGCCTCCAGCGATAATCGGCCCCAACGAGTGCCTGCCGTGGTGCGCTTGAGCGTCGAGCTCTTCTATGTCCCACCGTCGACGGGCGGGGCGACGCGGCCGCCACCGAAGGAACTACTGGCACGGTCGATCTCGCCGAAGAAGACCATGACGTCGTTCGGATCCGTTCCTGCCGCCTGCAGGCGAGTCACGATCGCCGAAAGAAGCGAACGCTTCCTGTCTTGCTCAGTCCCCGCCGAGAGCAGGACTTCGATCATCAGGACACGCTTGCTGCGAGGCTCCTTCAGATCCGGATAACGGGGGCTGACGCGAAAGTCCGCTTTCTCCAAACAGATGAACCGCAGGAAGTGATCGTCCTCGGGATAACCAGCGCTGACGCTTGCATCATGAAGGGCGGCGGATATTGCGTCCTTCTCCTTCACCAATCTCCCGGTACGCATCGTGACGGTGAAAAGTGGCATTGAATTCCCAGTTTGGTTGAGTAACAGGCGATCTGCCGATAGGAGCTGTCGGTGATCATGCTAATCGAGCGCCAACACGAAACACCCCCGGTCCATAGGACCGAGGGTGCTTCGTTGTCGTGCCTGTTCTAGTGCGAGTGGCCGTGATGCCCGTGGCCGCCATGGCCACCGTCTTCGGCGTCGGCCGGCTTGTCCACCACCGCGGTCTCGGTGGTGAGGATCATCCGCGCGACGGACGCTGCGTTGAGCACCGCCGAGCGGGTCACCTTGACCGGATCGACGACACCGTCGGCGAGCAGGTCGCCATAGGTCAGCGTCGCCGCGTTGAAGCCCTGCCCCTTGGGCAGCTCGGAGACCTTGTTGACCACGACGGAGCCGTCGAGCCCCGCGTTGGTGGCGATCCAGTACAGCGGAGCCGACAGCGCAGAGGAGAAGACGTCGACGCCGACGGCCTCGTCACCCTTGACCGACTTGCGTACGGCGTCGAGTGCCGACCGGGCCTGCACCAGTGCGGCACCGCCGCCGGGGATGATGCCCTCCTCGACCGCGGCCTTCGCGGCGGAGACGGCGTCCTCGACGGCCTCCTTGCGCTTCTTCAGGTCGGTCTCGGTGGCCGCGCCGACCTTGATCACCGCGACGCCGCCGGACAGTTTCGCCAGCCGCTCCTCGAGCTTCTCGCGGTCCCAGTCGGAGTCGGTGGCCTCGATCTCGGCACGCAGCTGAGACTTGCGACCCTCGATGGCTTCCTTGGTGCCGCCGCCGTCGACGAGCACGGTGCTGTCCTTGCTGACCACGACGCGCCGGGCGGTGCCGAGCACGTCCAGGCCGACCTCGCGCAGCAGCAGACCGACGTCGGGGTTGACCACCTGTCCGCCGGTGACGACGGCGAGATCGTCGAGGAACGCCTTGCGGCGGTCACCGAAGAACGGCGCCTTGACCGCGACGGCCTTGAGCGTCTTGCGAATGGCGTTGACCACCAACGTGGAAAGGGCCTCGCCCTCGACGTCCTCGGCGATGATCAGCAGCGGCTTGCCCGACTCGGCGACCTTCTCCAGCAGCGGCAGCACGTCGGGCAGCGAGCTGACCTTCTCGCGGTGCAGCAACACCAGCGCGTCCTCGAGCACCGCTTCCTGGGAGTCGAAGTCGGTGATGAAGTAGGCCGAGATGAAGCCCTTGTCGAAGCCGACGCCCTCGGTCACCTCGAGCTCGGTGTTCAGCGTGGAGGACTCCTCGACCGTGACGACGCCGTCGGTGCCGACCTTGGTCATCGCCTCACCGACGAGTGCACCGATCACCTCGTCACGCGAGGACACCGTCGCGACCTGGGCGATGCCGTTCTGGTCGCTGACCGGCGTTGCGGCCGCCAGAAGTGCCTCGGACACCGCGTCGGCGGCCTTGGCGATGCCCAGCCCCAGCTCGATGGGGTTGGCGCCTGCGGCCACGTTGCGCAGGCCGGCCTTGATGATCGCCTGTGCCAGCACGGTCGCGGTGGTGGTGCCGTCGCCTGCGACGTCGTTGGTCTTGGTCGCCACGGACTTGACCAACTGCGCGCCGAGGTTCTCGAACGGATCCTCGAGGTCGATTTCGCGTGCGATGGTGACGCCGTCGTTGGTGACGACCGGGCCGCCGAACGCCTTGGCCAGCACCACGTGTCTGCCGCGCGGACCCAGGGTGATGCGGACGGCGTCGGCGAGTTTGTCGACGCCCGCTTCCATTGCCCGGCGCGCAGTCTCGTTGAACTCAATCTGCTTGCTCATGAATGTCTTTCTGGCTCGTTAACGCATGCCGCCCCGGAAATCACCCGCGTTGACGGGGATCTCCGGGGCGGAACACTGATGCTTACTTGGAGACGACTGCCAGCACGTCGCGTGCAGACAGGATCAGGTACTCCTCGTTGTTGTACTTGATCTCAGTGCCGCCGTACTTGCTGTAGATGACGGTGTCGCCCTCGGCGACGTCCAGGGGGATGCGCTTTTCGCCATCCTCGTCCCAGCGGCCGGGGCCAACTGCGACGACGGTGCCTTCCTGCGGCTTCTCCTTGGCGGTGTCCGGGATGACCAGACCGGAAGCGGTCGTAGTCTCGGCCTCATTGGCCTGAACGAGGATCTTGTCCTCGAGTGGCTTGATGTTCACGCTCGCCACGATGGAGCCCTCCACTTAGTTCGGGTGCGGCCCGGAGTTGATCCCCGGACCTGCGAATTCATTACCAGGTGTTCGGCATGCGTCCGTGCCTTCGCGCCGTCGTCGCGGGTGCCGGAGCGGGGTTTGGCCGCCTGCCACCTAGCACTCTATACACGCGAGTGCTAGCGCTCAAGGGTGGGTCTCTGCCGACTCGTTTTCGGGTTGTCCACAGGGGTCGATTTTGGCGCGACGGTGTCGGTCATGGTCGGTAGAATCGCACATGTGTTCGATGGTTTGCCGGTCGATGTGGACGCGCTTCGCGGGGCCGATGATGCCGCGGTGATCGACGCGGTCACCGGCTGGGCCCGGCTGGGGGCGGCCGCCGATGCCCGCAAGTACGCCGCGATCGCCGAGCTGGAGCGGCGCCGCAACACCGGCGACGCATGCCCGCTGGGCGTGTGACGATCAGGCCGCCGCGGCCGCCGAGATCGCCGCCGCCCTCAACATCGGCCACGGCCGCGCCTGCGGGGAGATGGACCTGGCGGTGGTGCTGCGCGACCGGTTCCCGACGGTGGCCGCCCTGTTCCTGGCCGGGGAGCTGAACGCCCGGCGGGTCTGGCTGATCGCCAACCGCACCTACCTGGTCACCAGCCCCGCCGCGGTCGCCGCCCTCGATCGGGTCATCGCCGAGCGGATCACCGCGTGGGGTCCGCTGACCGAGGACAAACTCACCCAGGCCATCGACGTGTGGGTCGACCGGATCGACCCGGCCGCGGTGCGGCGCACCCGCACCAGTGCCCGCGCCCGCGACTTCACCGTCGCCGACACCGATGCCACCGGCACCGCCGCGGTGTTCGGCCGGCTGCTGGGCCCCGATGCCGTCCTGCTCAAGCAGCGGGTGGCGGCGATGGCCCGCGGGGTGTGCGAGGACGACCCCCGCACCCTGGCCCAACGCCGCTCCGACGCCCTGCGGCGCGCTGGCGCGCGGGCGCCACGGTGCTGTCCTGTGCGTGTGCCAACCCGCACTGCCCCGCCGTCGTCGACGACGGCCGGGCCAGCAGCATCGTCGTGCACGTCATCGCCGACGGCCGACCACCGAGGCCCTGCCCGATCCGCTCCTGCACGGCGAAGGACTGGCGCCCGTCGAGCGAGGCCGCCAGCGACGACCGCCGACGGCAGGCTGAGCCTGCCGCTGCGGCGCCAGGCCGGCCTGCTCTTCGGCGGCGGCATCCTGCCCGCGCCGCTGCTGGCCGAGCTGATCGCCCGCGGCGCGAAGGTCACGCTGGTGGGCAGCCCGGACAGTCGGCCGAACCGCGGTACCGGCCGTCGACCGCGCTGGACGAGTTCGTCCGCAACCGCGACCTGACCTGCCGCGCCCCGGGGTGTGACCGCAGCGCGATGTTCGCCGACATCGACCACACCGTGGCCTACCCCGGCGGCCCGACCCATCCCGGCAACCTGAAGTGCTACTGCCGAATTCATCATTTGATCAAGACGTTCTGGCCCGGCTTCGCAGACCGCCAACTCGCCGACGGCACCGTCATCGTGACCACCCCGACCGGGCACACCTACACCACCCGACCCGCCAGCAGCCTGTTCTTCCCCGGCTGGGCCATCACCACACCCGCACCACCCGCACGCCGGCCACCCCGGCAGCACCGGGTGCGCACCGCACCCTGATGATGCCGACCCGAAAACGCACCCGCACCCAAGCCCGCGCCGACCGCATCACAACCGAACGCGCCCTCAACGACGCCCACCTCGCCGAACGCAACAAACCCCCACCCTTCTAGACCCTGACGGTCGGCACGACCCACTCACCCATGGGTGCCAGCGCGAGGCGCTCGGCGATGCCCGCATCAGAGAAGGCGCGTTGGATGTCCTCGACGCCCTCGGTGAAGTGTGCCCATCCGTCGGCGTGTGCAGGAATTACGACTCTGGCCCGCAGCACCTCAGCGGCTGCTGCAGCCCCCGCACTGCTCAACGTCAAGAGTCGCCCATCCTGCCTGAACGGCAAGCGCCCAGCGCCGACGAACAGCACCGCCACATCGATCGGACCGGAGCGGTCGGCGATGTCGGCCACCGCTTCCAACGATGCGTTGTCGCCGCTGAGATAGATCGTCGGCAGCCCATGGCCGGTGAGGACGAAACCGGTCGTCTCACTTGTCACATGACCGCTGTCGTCGCGATCGCCGTCGGCAGGGCCATGCACCGCGGGTACCGCCCGAACGGTGACCGCCGACCTGTCGCCTTCCGCGGCCAAATCGATCGACTCCCACTGGGCGAGTCCCCGTGCCGACGGCCCAAGCCGCTCGGCCGCCCCCGGGTTGGTCAAGATCCGTGGTGCATTGAGCGCGAACCGGCGCCCCTCCGCGTCGAGATTGTCCAGGTGCTCGTCATGACTGATGAGCACCACATCTACGGAACCAAGGGCCGACGGACGTATCGCCGGACCCGCCGTCTTGGTCAGGTAGCCGTGCTCGCCGGGATCGTCGAACGTCGGATCGATGACGAAGCGCCACCCGGCCAGGTCGATCACCGTCGTCGGGCCGCCCAACACGCTGATGCCGAGCGGCTGCCTGTTCGCATTCACTGTGGTCACGGGGTGATCAACGCAGCCCCAACGCGACCTCTTCCCGGCCAGGAGTGAGCTACTCGAACTGCTTCGGATCGATCAGCAGGTGATCGGAGACGTCGCCGGTCATCTGAAGGTCGGCCCACCGGTCGGTGAAGTGCCAACCCGCGTCGTCGCGGGCGAACGTGTCGGCATACCGACCGATGGCGATCGGTTGCAGCGCTATGGAATCCGTTTGTTGTATGACGCAGAACGTCGAGCGGGCGGAGGCCGTGTCCCCATCCACGTCGACGATCGGATTGAGCACCAGGTGTCGGGTCCGCGGGGTGTTGTCGAAATCCGGGAAGCGGCGGACCATGCTGGCGAACAGTTTGGCGATCTTCTCGGCACCCGAGACACCCATGCAGCTGCCCCGGCCGAGCAGCACGCCGACGCCGTCGAAGTCACCGGCGTCGATCAACTCGGCATAGCGGTACATGAGTTCGGTCACGGCCAGCTTCGCGGCCAACTCGTCGGTACTCACGCCACCTGGCCCTTCACTACCGGCAGGCCTGGGTCGCTCGGTACGTCCAAGGGCGACGGCGGCGCACCCGCTGCGATGAGGTGTGCGGCGAACGATGCGATCATCGCGCCATTGTCGGTGCAGAGCCGCGGCGGGGGGATCGCGTAACGTCAGATCGGCTGCCGCGCAACGCTCTTCGGCCAGCTCGCGCAGGCGTGAGTTGGCCGCGACTCCCCCGGCGATCAACAGCGTGGAGACGCCGAGCTCGGTCGCGGCGCGCACCGCCTTGCGCGTCAGCACGTCGGCCACGGCCTCCTGGAAACCGGCCGCCACGTCGGCGGTCGGTGCGTCGGGGTGACTCTCCACGTAGCGCGCCACCGCCGTCTTGAGCCCGGAGAAGCTGAACGCGTACGGGTCGTCGCGGGGCCCGGTCATGCCGCGCGGAAAGGCGATGGCGTCCCGGTCCCCGGTGCGGGCCAGCTCGTCGAGCACCCTGCCGCCCGGATAGCCGAGGCCGAGCAGCCGGGCGATCTTGTCGTAGGCCTCCCCTGCGGCGTCGTCGACGGTGCTGCCGAGCTCGGCGATCGGCTCACCGAGCGATCGCACGTGCAGCAGGTTGGTGTGCCCGCCGGATACCAGCAACCCGATGCTCTCCGGCAGCGGGCCGTGCTCGTAGACATCGGCCGCGAGGTGGCCGCCGAGGTGGTTGACGGCGTAGAACGGCACCTCCCACGCGGCGGCGTAGGCCTTGGCCGCCGCGACCCCGACCAGAAGCGCACCGGCCAGCCCCGGTCCGATGGTGGCCGCGACGACGTCGGGCCGCGTCACCCCCGCCGCAGCCAGGGCGCGGCGCATGGTCGGGCCGAGCGCCTCGAGGTGTGCGCGCGACGCGATCTCGGGCACGACGCCACCGAACCGTGCGTGCTCGTCGACGCTCGAGGCCACTTCGTCGGCCAGCAGCGTGATGGTGCCGTCGGTCGCGAGCTCGGCAGATGCCGACACCGGTCTCGTCGCACGAGCTCTCGATGGCCAGGATGACCAACGGGCGGGACGAACTCGTCATGTTCGCGCTCCCTCCGGGTCTCGCCTCATCGTGTAGGCGTCGGCCCCGCTCACACGGTAGTACCGCTTGCGCACGCCGATCCTGGTGAAGCCGACGCTCTCGTACAACGCGATCGCCGCCGCATTGTCGGTGCGCACCTCCAGGAACACCGGGTCACCGCCCGCGATGCCGAGCAGATGATCGAGCAGGCCGCGGCCGAAACCGTGGCCCTGAAACTCGGTATCGACGCCGATGGTGTGAATCTCGTACTCGTACGGCGGCTTCCGGCCCAGCCGGCTGATGCCCGCGTAGCCGACGAGCGTGCCGTCCACGCGGGCAGCGACGTAGTGGTTGTGCTTGGATTCGAGCTCACGAAGGAACGCCACCGCCGGCCACGGATCGTCACCGGGGAACAGCTGCGCCTCCAGCTCGGCGCACCGGTCGGCGTCGCCGACGGTCAGCTCGCCGTATTCGACGGTCACGACCGCACCGGCTGCGGCTTGGCATCGGGACGCCGCAGATACAGCGGGATCAACGGCGCCGGCTCTGAATCCCAATCGACGGCGCGCACCAGACCCGATGCGGTCGGGTAGGTCGGGACCTGACGCGGCAGCTCGAACAGCGCTGCGTGGTCGGGAGATCCGGCGACCGCGTCGACGTCGACGGGCACGTCGGCGGGGCTGGCCACGGCGGGACCGTCGACCCGGACACCGTCGCGGTAGCGCGCCCAATACACCTCGCGGCGGCGGGCGTCGGTGACCACCAACACCTCGCCGGTGGTATCGACGCCGATGGCGTCCAGGCTGCAGACGCCGTAGACGGGGATACCGAGTGCGTGCGCGTACGCGGCGGCCGTGGCCATGCCGACGCGCAGGCCGGTGAACGGTCCCGGCCCGCAGCCGACCACGACGGCACCGAGGTCGGCCATCGTCAGTCCGGCATCGGCCAAGGCGCCCAACACGTTTGGCGTCAGCTGCTCGGCATGCGCGCGCGGGTCGACCGTGACGCGTTCGGCGAGCACGTCGACGCCCGACGGGCCGCGCCTGACCACCCCCGCGGTCACGGCAGGGGTGGCGGTGTCGATCGCCAGAACGGTCGCGATCATGGCATCACATCCCCCGTCGCTTCGCTCGCCCCAAGACTCCAACGCCACACGGCCGTGCGGACGTCGGTGTCGCGGCCACGCTCGAGCCGGATGTCGAGGTGACGCTCCGAGAGTCGTTCGACCAGACCCTCCCCCCATTCGACCACCACGACGGCATCGTCGAGATCGGTGTCGAGGTCCAGCGAGTCGAGTTCGGCGAGCAGGTCGGCACCGGGGTGGTCGAGCAGGCGGTAGATGTCGACGTGGACGAGGGCAGGCGCGCCCTGACGCCGCGGCCGGTGCACGCGGGCCAGCACGAAGGTCGGCGACGTCACCGCCCCCTCGACATCCATGGCTTGGGCGATTCCCTTGGCCAGCACGGTCTTTCCCGCACCCAGCGGGCCGGACAGCACAACCACGTCGCCGGCGCGCAGGCCGGTACCGAGCCGCGCGCCGAACGCGACGGTGTCGGCCGCCGTCGGCAACTCGGCGGTGCCTTCGAGGAGATCGCCGCGCGAGTCAGCCATGGTTGCGGGCCCGGTCACGCAGCCGACGGGTCAGCGCCACCAGCTTGGAGGGGGTGGCCCGCTCGACGAGACGCACCAGCGCGTCGTCGACGATCTCGGGCTGCTCGAGCTGAACCAGATGCCCTGCGCCACCGACGATCACCAGTTCGGACTTCGGCAGCTCCGCCGCCATGGCCTCCGAATACTCCTTCGGCGTCAGCAGATCGCGGTCGCCGCACACGATCAGGCTCGGTATCTTCGCCAGAGTCGTCAGGGCCTCCGTCTCGTCGTGCACCTCGAGCGCGTGCAGGAAGCCGACGAGCGTCGCGATGGGGGTGTCGTGCATCATCCGCTCGGAGAACGCGACGACACTCGGGCTGACCTTGGCGTCTCCGTAGGACGCGGCGCGCAGCACCGGACCGATGACGGAGCGGGCCGCACCGCGGGTGCGGTGCACGGTCTTGGGCGCGTACCGCACCGCGAACCGGGCGGCCTCGAGTGCGGGGTTGTGCAGGATCTCGCCGAGCGGGGACCGTGAAACTCCTTCTGCCGCCGTGGAGATCAGCGCGACACCGACGATCCGGGTGCGGTACCGCTGCGGATACTGGCGGGCGTGGGCGAGCACCGTCATGCCACCCATCGAGTGCCCGACGAGCACGACCGGTCCGCGCGGGGCCATCACCGCCAGCACGGCCTCCAGATCCTGGCCGAGTTGAGGGACGGTGTACGACTCGGGCGGCGCGGCGCCGGACTGCCCGTGCCCGCGCTGGTCGTAGAACACCATCCGGACCTGCGGGCCCCACTGCTCGGTCAACCGGGCGCGCTGAAAGTGGAACGCGCCCATCCGCAGACAGAAACCGTGCGCGAACACCACCGTGAGGGGCGCGTCCGCCGGGCCGACCTCCCGAACCGCCAACGGCACGCCGTCGGGCGTGGTGACGACGTAGCTGCGGTCGCCGTCGAGAAGTTCGAAGCGCTCCCCCTGGTGGGGGTCGTCGCGGCTGACGCGCCGCCCCAGCGAGTGGGCGATCGAAAACCCGACTCCGCTGCCGACCGCGGCCAGCCCGGCCGCACCCGCCAGCCAGCGGCCGGCGCGGGCCCTGCGGACGGGCTCGCGGGACGCGTCGTCGGTCAACGGCTCTGCGCCCGTCGCATCGGTGGCGGTGCCGCCGCGGTAGACCCGGGTGACCCGGCCGCGCGGACTGGTCACCACCTCGTAGTTGATGGTGCCGAGCAGTTCGGCCCAGTCCTGCGCGGTCGGCTCGCCGTGCAGGCCGGGACCGAACAGGATGGCATCGTCACCCTCGGCCACGTCGACCGGTCCCGGCCCGAGGTCGACGACGAACTGATCCATGCAGATGCGTCCGACGCTGCGGCACCGCCTGCCGTTGATCATGACGTCGATGCGCCCGCTGAGGGAGCGGAAGACACCGTCGGCGTACCCGATCGGCAGCAGCGCCACCGTGGTGTCCCGGTCGGCGATCCAGGTGTGACCGTAGGACACGCCGTCGCCCGCCTTGATCGAACGGACCAGCGCGACAGGGCATTTCAGGGTCATGGCGGGACGCAGTCCCATGTCTCCTCGCGTCGCGATCGGCGTCTGGCCGTAGACGGCGATACCGGGCCGAACCATGTCGTAGGCCAGGTCGGGACGGGTCATGGCCGCGGGCGAGTTGCACAGGTGGGCGATCTCGAACTCCACGCCCGCATCGTGCGCCTGCGCCCGGAACTCCGAGAACCGTTGGGCCTGAAGGTCGTTGACGGGACTGTCCGGATCGTCACCGCAGGCCAGGTGTGACATGATGCCGCGCAGCCGGATCGCGTCGTCGGCCCGCGCCCGCGCCAGCACCGGCAGCATCGCGGTGAACTCCGTGCTGCTCGCGCCGTTGCGGCTCAGTCCGCTGTCGACCTTGACCGTCACCGTCGCGGTTCGCCCGGTGCGGGTCGCGGCGTCGAGCAGATCGCCGAGTTGGCGCGCCGACGACACCGCCAGCTGGACGTCGGCGGTCAGTGCAGGCGCGAAGTCCGTGCCGGGGGCGTGCAGCCAGGCCAGCAGCGGGGCGGTGACGCCGTCGCGCCGGATCGCCAGGGCCTCGTCCAGCGTCGCGACCCCGAGTTCGGCGGCGCCTGCGTCGAGCGCCGCCCTGGCCACCTGGGTGGCGCCGTGGCCGTATCCGTCGGCCTTCAACACCACCATCACCTGGGCCGAACCCGCATGTTCGCGCAGGAGGCGCACGTTGTGCTGGATGGCGTCGAGGTCGACCACCGCCTGTGCCGCGGGGTTCGATGTCGGGAGCTCGGTCGTCTGCATGGTCATGTCACCACCCGCAAGTGTCCCAGAGGGTGGCCCCCGGGGTCGCTCCGGCTAATGCGCGAACGGTTGCAGCTCGTCGAAATGCCCCTTGGGCTGGAGCGCGTCGAGGTTCTTCAGCGCGGTGAGCATGTCGTCCTTCAACGCCCTGGCGAGGTCGGTGGAGAAGCCCTCCCGGACCACGACCCGCAGCACCGCGACGTCGGTGGCGTTGTCGGGCATCGTGTAGGCGGGCACCTGCCAGCCGAAGGACCGCAGGGCGTGCGACACGTCGAACTCGGTGTAACCGCGGTCACCCTTGAGCTTGAAGCTGACCACCGGAATCGCCGATCCGTCGGAGATGAGGTCGAAGTGCTCGCTGTCCCGCAGTTGATCGCCGAGCCACCGCGCGGTCTGCGACAGACACGTCATGACCTGGGTGTAGCCCGCCCGGCCGAGCCGCAGGAAGTTGTAGTACTGGCCGACGACCTGATTCCCGCCCTTGGAGAAGTTCAAGGTGAACGTCGGCATGTCGCCGCCGAGGTAGTTGACCCGGAACACCAGCTCATCGGGTAGATGTTCGGCGCTGCGCCACACCACGAACCCGATGCCCGGATAGGTCAGGCCGTACTTGTGGCCGCTGACGTTGATCGAGACCACCCGCGGCAGCCGAAAGTCCCAGGTCACCTCGGGGTGCAGGAACGGCACCACGAAGCCACCGCTTGCGGCGTCGACGTGCACCGGCACGTCCACTCCGCCGTCCGCGGCCAGCTTGTCCAGGGCCGCGCAGATCTCGGCGATCGGTTCGAGCTCACCGGTGTAGGTGGTGCCCAGGATGGCGACCACGCCGATGGTGTCCTCGTTGACCGCGCCGAGAACCTGCTCGGGCGTGATGACGTAACGGCCCTCCTCCATCGGCAGGTAGACGGGCTCGACGTCGAAGTAGCGGCAGAACTTCTCCCAGACCACCTGGACGTTGGAACCCATCACCAGGTTCGGGGTGCGCTTGCGCCAGTCCTTTCCCGACCTTTGCACGCCACCGCCAGCTGAGCGCCAGCCCGGCCAACATCACGGCCTCGCTCGACCCGACCGTGGACACGCCGATCGCGCTCGCGGGATCGTCGTCGCGCAACCCCTCCGCGTGGAACAGGTCGGCGACCATGCAGACGCAGCGCTGCTCGATGGCGGCGGTCGCCGGGTACTCGTCCTTGTCGATCATGTTCTTGTCGAACGTCTCCGCCATCAGCTTCTCGGCCTCGGGATCCATCCACGTGGTGACGAAGGTGGCGAGGTTGAGCCGCGAGCTGCCGTCGAGCATGAGCTCGTCGTGGATGAACCGGTAGGCGGCCTGGGGGTCCATGCATTCGTCGGGCATGCGCAGCGTCGGCACCGGCGCCATGGAGAGCCGTCCGGTGTAGGCCGGAGAGATCGACGGTGCGGGAGTGTGTCTGGCGGGCATGGCGAGTTCCTTTTCTTTGGGAGCTACAGGCGCGCGATCGCGGCGCGGAGGTGACCGAGAATGCCTGCGGCCGACGTCGGCGCCGGGCGCGGTCCTGGATCGCGAGCCGAGAGGTCGGCGGCCCGCGCGTGCACGAAGGCCGCCATCGCCGCGGCCTCGCCGGGCGGCCGACCGGCGGCGAGCAGCGCACCGATGACACCGGACAGCACGTCGCCCGAGCCGGCGGTGGCCGCCCAGGACTGCCCTGCGGGGCTCAGGTAGGTCTTGCCCGCCGAACCGGGCTCGGCGATCACCGTGACGTTGCCCTTGAGCAGCACGGTGGCGCCGAACGCATCCGCCAGCCGTCGCGTTGCCGCGACGCGATCGTCGCCGGGCGGGTGGCCCGCCAGGCGGGCGAACTCCCCGGCGTGCGGCGTCAACACGGTCGGCGCGGTGCGTTTGACCACCAGGTCCGGGTGGGCGGCCAGGATCGTCAGCGCGTCGGCGTCGACGATCACCGGCAGATCGGTGTCCAGTGCGAACCACAGCGCGGCAGCGCCCGCCTCGTCGGTACCGAGGCCGGGCCCGACGACCCAGGCCTGCACCCGGCCCGCAGCATTCATCGACGGTGCTGCGACGACCTCTGGCCAGTGCGAGACCACTTCGCCCGACGCACTGCCCGCGTAGCGCACCATGCCCGACGTCGCCGCGACGGCAGCGCCGGTGCACAGGATCGCCGCCCCCGGATAGGTCGCCGAGCCGGCCAGCACGCCGGTGACGCCCTGCGTGTACTTGTCGTCCGAGGCGTGCGGCACCGGCCACCGCGCGGCGACGTCGGTGGCCTCGACCCCGACCAGGTCGGTGTCCGGTAGGTCGAGGCCGATGTCGATCAACTCGACGCGCCCGCAATCACCAAGGGCGTGAACCGGTTTGAGGCCGCCGAAGGTGACCGTGAGCGCGGCCTCGACGTGCGGCCCGTCGGCGGCCCCGGTGTGGACGTCCAGACCGCTGGGTAGATCCACCGCGACGACGGGGAACCCGGCCGCCTCGACGGCGGCGAACACCTCGGCCGCGGCGGGGCGCAACGGCCCCGACCCGGAGATGCCGACGACACCGTCGATCACCAGATCCGTTGCCGCAGGTACGGTTTCGACGACGCGACCACCCGCCCTGGTGAACGCCGCCAAGGCCGCGGCATGGACCCGGTCCGGGTTGAGCACGACGGCGCTGGCGGCGGCCCCGCGGCGCCGCAGGAAGGTCGCCGCCCACAGCGCGTCGCCGCCGTTGTCCCCGGAGCCGACGACGGCGCACACCCGTCGGCCGAAGACGCCGCCGGTGCGTGAGTGGAGTTCGTTGGCGATCGCGTTGGCCAGCCCATAGGCGGCCCGGCGCATCAGGGCACCCTCGGGGAGGCTGGCCAAAAGCGGCGCCTCTGCTGCACGGATGGCGTCCGCGGTGTAGTAGTGCCGCATCGTCGACAAGGCTACTTCGAAACTCTGGGAAGAACTGCCACTCCGGGGTAATGCGACCGCAGGCGGACGTCCTAGCATGGGACACCCACGACTCCGTCGGAGGTGACTGGATGGAAGCGAACCCCACACCGGTGCAGCTGAGCACCGGGCCGACTCCTCTCGAACGCGCGCCCCGCCTGTCGGAGGCGATCGGTCTCGGCCCCGATGACCTGTGGATCAAGCGTGACGATCTGATCGGGCTTGGCGGGGGTGGCAACAAGGTCCGCAAGCTGCAGTGGTCGTGTGCCGAGGCCCTTGCCTCGGGCGCCCAGACGCTGATCACCAGCGGCGCGCCCCAGTCCAACCACGCTCGATTGACGGCTGCCGCGGGCGCCCGCCTCGGCCTGGACGTGGTGCTGGTGCTGGCCGGTGAGCGGCCCGACCCGGGCCCGCTGGCCGGAAACCTCGCTCTGGACGCCCTGTTCGGGGCGTCGATCGTCTGGACGGCCGATGAAGACAGAGCCGCGCTCGAGGCGCGGATGGACGAGGTCGCCGCCGAGCTGGAGAAGGCCGGTCGCCGTCCGGCGGTGATCGCGTACGGCGGTTCGACGCCTCTGACCACCAACGCGTACCTGGACGTCGCGGACGAAATCCGCTCCCAGGGGGTTGATCCCGACCACGTCGTGGTCGCGGTGGGATCGGGCGGCACGATGGCCGGGCTCGTCAGGGGCTTCGATGCGCAGCGGGTCCTCGGCGTGCACTGCGGTGCGGTCACCGACCCGCACCGCGCGGTGCTGGCGTTGTTTCCCGAGCACGATCCCGCGCCAGCGAGTCTGCGGATCCGCATGGACCAGGTCGGCGCCGGGTACTCACGAGTCACCCCCGACGTCTCGGCCGCGCTGTCGTTGGCTGCCCGCACGGAGGGCATCGTCTTCGACCCGGTCTACACCGGGCGCGCACTCGCCGGGCTCATCGCCGAGGTGGCCGACGGGCACATCGTCAGGGGCTCGACGGTGGTTCTGATGCACACCGGTGGATTGCCCGGCCTCTTCGGCAGCGCCGAGTTCCTGGCCGGACTGGGCAGCGCCGACTGACCCTGCGCGTAATGAGTTGCAGTCGACCGTGTTTGCGCCTCACGTCTTGATGAGCCTCAGGTGGCACGCATACCGCCGTCGATGATCAGGTCGATGGCGGACACGCCGGTGTTGGTGAGCAGGAAGTCCGTGGCGTCGACGATTTCGGCCATGGTGACCAGCCGGCCAAGTGGTGTGCGGGCGATCGCCGGGTGATCCGGCATGTGCCGCCACCGCGAGCTGTCGCCGACCACGCCCGGGTGCACCGCGTTGATCCGGATCGGCGCCAACTCCAGCGCGAGGGTGCGCACCAGCCCGCTGACACCGGCGTTGAAGGTGGTCACCATGGTGGACCCGGGGTACGGCCGGTTGCGAGCCAACCCACCGAACAGCACCACCGACGCCGATGGCGTGAGCCGGTCACGCAGCACCCGGATGGTCTCGGTGAATCCGATCAGCTTGACCGTGACGGCATCGGTGGCGGCGTCGACATCGAAGTCGGCCAGGGTGTTGTGGGAGTTGTCGTTGGCGGCGGTGGCGAGCACCAGGTGATCGACGGCGCCAAGGCCGGACAGTGCGTCAGCGATGCCGTGCGGATCCGACAGGTCCAGCGCGATCCCCCGGACGTTGCCGCCGATGTCGCGGGCTGCCTGCTCGGCGCGCCCGGCATCACGCGAGGTAAGAACCACCTGCTCACCGAATTTGCTGCGTTGCTTGGCAATCGCGAGTCCGAGGCTGCCGGTGCCACCGACGATCAGGCTGCTAATCATGAAGCGAACCTAGGTTGATTCGAAGCACGGGGCCACCAGGTGTCCACTCAACGGTCATACATATTCGAACGCCTCTGGTAGAGAACATGATTCGGTGTACGACGACATGTGACGCACGTCACCGGCCTATATTGGAAGTCATGACCGAAGACATTCGCGGACTCTCGCTGGCCGAACGGGTCGTCGTCTTACCCCTACTGCGACTGCACAATGCGATTTACCAGAGGACGAACGGGCGGATCGGGCACCACCTGCCGGGCTTGCCACCAAGCCTGATCCTGCACACCACCGGCGCCAAGACCGGAGCGTTGCGCAGCAACACCCTCACGTATGCACGCGACGGCCAGGACTTCTTGGTGGTGGCGTCAATGGGCGGCGCACCGACGTCACCGGGGTGGTACCACAATCTGAAGAACAAGCCCGAGGTCGAAATCAACGTCGGGACAAAGCGAATCACAGCCACCGCGCAACCCGTGCTGCCCGACGATCCCGACTACGAGCGACTATGGCGCATCGTCAATGACAACAACTCTCAATACGAGGTCTACCAGCAGCGCACCACGCGACCCATCCCCGTAGTGCGGCTGACGCCGGCCTAGTCGAATCACCACGCGACGGGGAGCTGGTGAACTCCGTAGATCGCTCCGTCCTCCTTGAAGCGAAGGTCGTCCACCCCGACGTTCAACCGCAGCGAAGGTAGTCGTCGCAGCAAGGTTGCGAGTGCCACCTGCAACTCGACCCTGGCCAGTTGCAGGCCAAGGCACTGATGGACGCCGAATCCGAATGCGACATGCGAACGCCCGCGACGTGTGATGTCGAGTGTCGACGGTGCGGAGAAGACCGCGTCATCGTGGTTGGCAGTGTCCAGTACGCACAACACCCCGTCCCCCGCCGCGATGCGCTGGCCTGACACCATCACGTCCTCGGTGGCAACCCGGGGCGCGCCGCTGTGCACGATCGACACGTAGCGCAGCAATTCCTCGACGGCGGAATCGATCAACTCCGGTCGCATGCGCAGTGCCGCCAGCTGTTCGGGGTTGCGCAGCAGAGCCAGCGTGGACATCGTGATCTGGGTCGCGGTGGTCTCGTGACCGGCGACCAACAGGAACATGCTCGTCACGGCAATCTCGGCGTCGCTCAGGTCATCTCCGGCCACCAGGCGGCTGACGATGTCGTCATCGGGGTGGCGTCGTTTGCGGTCGACCAAGTCGGTCAGATAGCCGATGAGCTCATCGAGTGCGCGCTGCAGCTGCGCGGGTTCCGCAGTGGTCTTGGTGAGCAGCCCACTGCGGGTCTGGAAGAATTCGCGATCCTCGTAGTCGACGCCGAGCAGCTCGCAGATCACCAGAGACGGTATCGGCAAAGCGAACTCGGAAAGGAGATCGGCGGGCGACCCATGCCTGATCATCGCGTCCAGATAGTCATCGACCACCTGTTGGATCCGCGGTCGCAACTCCTCGACCCGGCGCGGCGTGAAATCGGCGGCGAGTGCGTCCCGGTACCGGGTGTGCTCGGCGCCGTCGAACCGCGCGAAGGGCCGCGCGGGAGCGTCCATGGTCTGCGCCTTGAGCCCTTCGTTGATGAAGGGAAAGTTCGGATGATCCGACGACGAGCTGAACCGCTCGTCGCGCAACAACGCACGGACGTCGGCGTGGCGGGTGACCAGCCACGGCTGTGAACCGTCCCGCAGCGTGATGCGGCCGACCGGGGTCTCGCGGCTCAACTCGGCGAGCGCCGCCGGCGGGGCGAAGGGGCAACCGCCGCGCGACGCGGGGAAGTCCAAGGTTTCGACGGACATGCTGATACCTCCACTGGCGGAACGACATTCATCGACCTTGCGCGGCGGCCGAGGCAAGTCACCCCATGGTATTTGCTTCGTCATGCAAATCGATGGAACGTGAGCACGATTACAAGAATGGGCATGGAACCTGTGCGCAGCCTGTGGCATCACCCATCCCAGAAGCGGTGCGACTGCGCGGCGATCTCGTCGGGATACTCGCCGTTGATGGCGTGCGACGCCTCCGGCCACAGCTCGATCTGCCCGTTCGGCAACAGGTCTCGCGCCCTGGCGGCGGCGCGACCCGCGTCGTGCATGACGCTGCGACCTGCCAGGAACGCCAGCACGGGGATGTCAAGGCTGCGCAGCTGAGCGTCGGTGAAGACCTTCGGCATCGGCGAGCGCAGCACGAAGTCGCTGGAGCCCGCGGAGATCAGTGCGGCCTCCGGCAGGGAGTCGGCGTCCTCCGCCCCGCCGGCGATCCACCGCAGCACGCGGCGGCGCAGCGCGTCGGGCACGCCGGGCGCGAACAGCGCACCCGACGCGATCATCGTCTTGACCGGAATCCGCGCGAACGTCATCGCGGGATCCAGCAGCGTCAACGACGCCACCCGGGCCGGCCGTCTGACCGCACAGTTCGTTGCCGTCCACCCGCCGATCGAAACACCCATCAGGTGAACGGCATCCAGCCCCAACCCGCCGAGTGCCTCGTCGAGCCACTGCGCCTGGTCGTCGGGTCCGGTGATCGGCCGGTCCTGAACGGACAGGCCCGCTTCGCCGAGCAGGTCGATGCAGTAGACGGTTCGGCGCGTCAGCAGCGACGGCAGGTTGACCCGCCACATCGGGGTGGACGCGTTGCGCCCTGGCAGCAAAACTACCGGAGGGCAGGAGCGAAGCGACCCGGAAGATGTCCGAGTCCCATCACTCGCCCCGTCGAACCGGTAGGCCCGCACCGTGCCGAAAGTCGTTGCCACGTCGAACAGCTCGTCGACGGGCGGCAATTCGGCCATCCCCGCCCGGTACGCCGCGAGGAAGTGGGCGAACCCGTCGTAGCCGACGTCGTCGACGAAATGGCCCAGTTTGGCCCGGCTGAACCGCGGCGCCTTCCGTACGGCCGGAATGACGAGGTCGTCCATGCGCCGGAGCCCACCGCCTACTCGACGGTGACCGACTTGGCCAGGTTGCGCGGCTTGTCGACGTCGTAGCCGCGGGCGCGGGCCACCTCGGCGGCGAACACCTGCAGAGGGATCGTCGACAGCAGTGGCTGGAAGAGCGTTGAGACGGCTGGGATTTCGATCAGGTGATCGGCGTAGGGCCGCACGGTGTCGTCGCCTTCCTCGGCGATGACGATGGTGACCGCGCCGCGGGCCTGAATCTCGCGGATGTTGCTCATCAGCTTCGAATGCAGCATCGCGGCGTTCTTCGGAGACGGCATCACGACGATGACGGGCAGGCCGTCGTCGATCAGCGCGATGGGCCCGTGCTTGAGCTCGCCCGCGGCGAAACCCTCGGCGTGCATGTACGCCAGTTCCTTGAGCTTGAGCGCGCCCTCGAGCGCGACGGGGTAGCCGACGTGGCGCCCAAGGAACAACACCGTCGACGACGACGCGAACCGGTGGGCCAGCTCCGCGACGGGCTCCATGCACGTCAGCACGCGGCTGACGAGTTCGGGCATCGCCTCGAGTTCGTGATACTCGCGCTCGACCTCGTCGGGGTACTTGGTGCCGCGCGCCTGCGCCAGCGCGAGGCCGACGAGGTAGTTGGCGGCGATCTGCGCAAGGAAGGTCTTGGTGGACGCGACACCGATCTCGGGTCCGGCGCGGGTGTACAGCACGGCGTCGGCCTCGCGCGGGATCTGGCTGCCGTTGGTGTTGCAGATCGCGAGCACCTTGGCCTTCTGCTCCTTGGCGTGCCGGACGGCCTCCAGCGTGTCGGCGGTTTCGCCGGACTGCGAGATGGCGACGACGAGCGTGCTCCGGTCGAGGACGGGGTCGCGGTAGCGGAACTCGCTGGCCAGCTCGACCTCGACGGGCAGCCGGGTCCAGTGCTCGATCGCGTACTTGGCGAGCAGGCCGGAGTGGTACGCGGTGCCACACGCCACCACGAAGACCTTGTCGACCTCACGCAACTCCTGATCGGAGAGGCGCTGCTCGTCGAGGACGATCCGGCCGTCGACGAAGTGGCCGAGCAGCGTGTCGGCGACCGCGGCGGGCTGCTCGGCGATCTCCTTGAGCATGAAGTACTCGTAGCCGCCCTTCTCGGCGGCGGACAGGTCCCAGTCGATGTGAAAAGCGCGAGCAGTGGCGGTCGTATCGGTTCCGTCGAAGTCGCTGATCCGGTATCCGTCCGCGGTGATCACCACGGCCTGGTCCTGACCGATTTCGACGGCTTCGCGGGTGTGCTCGATGAACGCGGCGACGTCGGAGCCGATGAACATCTCACCGTCGCCGACGCCGATCACCAACGGCGTGGACCGCCTGGCCGCGACGATCATGCCTGGCTCGTCGGCATTGGCGAAGACCAGGGTGAAGTGGCCCTCGAGGCGCCGCAGCACGGCCAGCACCGACGCCGGGAAGTCACCCGCGGTGTCGCCGTGGCGGTACGCCTCGGAGACGAGGTGGACGGCGACCTCGGTGTCGGTGTCACTGGCGAACTCGACGCCTGCGGACTCCAGCTCGATCCGCAGGGCGGCGAAGTTCTCGATGATCCCGTTGTGGACGACGGCGATCTTGCCTGCGGCGTCGCGGTGCGGGTGGGCGTTGCGGTCGGTCGGGCGGCCGTGGGTGGCCCAGCGGGTGTGACCCATGCCCGTGCTGCCCGCGAGTACGCCCGCGTCGGTCTCGTCGAGCGCAGCCTCGAGGTTGGTCAGGCGTCCCGCGCGGCGGCGGACGGCCAGCCCGCCGGTGCCGTCGAGCAGCGCAACACCCGATGAGTCGTAGCCGCGGTACTCCATCCGCCGCAGCGCGTCGACGACGATGCCGCAGGCAGGACGCTGCCCGACATAGCCGACGATTCCGCACACGAGCGTCAAGGATAGTGCAGACGCGGCCGCCGAACCCTGCCGTGGGGGTTGCCACCACCCCACGTCGCGGCAACTTCATGCACGGAACCTGACGCCGGTGCGCGTGGGATACGGTCAACGCGTGGCCAACACGAAGAAGCTCTTCGCAAAGTTGACCCGGCGAGGCCCACATCACGTTCTGCGGGGTGACCTGGCCTTTGCCGGTCTAGCGGGCGTCGTGTACACCCCCGAGTCGGGGATGAACCTGGCCGGCGTCGCCTTCGGCCATGACTGGCTGGCAGGCGCGGGCCGCTACCACGGAACCCTGGAACATCTGGCGTCGTGGGGCATCGTCGCGGCGGCGCCGGACACGGAGACCGGCCTCGCACCATCGGTGCTGAACCTGGCGTTCGACCTGGGCACCACGCTCGACATCATCGCGGGCGTGCGGCTGGGCACCGGCAAGATCAGCGTGCACCCCACCAAGCTGGGCGTCGTCGGCCACGGATTCGGCGGATCGGCGGCGGTCTTCACCGCCGCAGGCATGCCGGACCGGCTGAAGGCCGCAGCCGCCCTGTTCCCCACCGTCACGCAACCGCCGGCCGAGCAGCCCGCCGCGGGACTGCGCGTTCCCGGACTGATCCTCACCACCCAGACGGACGCGACCAACATTCGGTCGAACGCCGCGGACCTGTCGGCGGCGTGGCGTGGCGCCGCGCTGCGCGTGGTCCCCAAGGTGAAACCAGCCGGGCTGGCCGAGGGATTCCGGTTGACGCGCGTGGTCGGACTGCCGGGCGCCGACCGCGGCACCCAGAAGGTGGTCCGCGGGCTGTTGACCGGCTACCTCTTGTTCACCCTCACCGGCGACAAGACCTACAAGGACTTCGCCGATCCCGAGGTCGTGCTTCCGAGGACCGTGCTCCCCGACCCGGCGGCCGAGCCCGTCACCATCGAAGACAAGGTCGTCGCCCTCCTGAAGGGTTGAGCCGACGTCAGTCGACCAGATCGAGCGCTGCCCGGACGATGCTGTCGGCGTCGATCCCGTGATAGCGGTAGACGTCCTGGAGTTCGCCCACCTGCCCGAATCCGCTTACCCCCAAGGTCATCCCACGAACCCGGTTGATGGCGGGCAGGAACGCCAGGGTGTGCGGATGCCCGTCGAGCACGGTGACCATCGGCGCGGCCCGGTCCGCCGGGAACACCTGATCGAGAATCCAGCTGGGCGCGTCACCGAATCCCTGGCGCGCCCGCACTGCGTCGAACAGCAGACCCGGGCTCGTCACGCACACCACTTCGGCGTCGATGCCGATCTGGGCCAGCCGCTCGTGCGCGGCGACCGCCTCGGTGACCATCGCGCCCATGACGACGATCGCCACCGCGGGAGTCTGCGCCGACCGCAACGTGTAGGCGCCGGCGACGACGTGGCGCCGACGCCGCTCGCGTGCCGCCGGATCGGCGGGGATCGCCGCGATGTCCTGTTGCACCGGCCTGGTGGACAGCCGCAGATACGACGAGCCTCCGTCGGGACGGCCGAGGCGTGAAATGCAGTCCAGCAGCGTCCATTCCACCTCGATGGCGAACGCCGGCTCGTAGCTGGTGCACCCCGGTTGTTCGAGCCCGATGGACGGCGTCTTGATCGACTGGTGCGCGCCGCCCTCGGCGGCCAGGGTCACCCCGGCGGGTGTTCCGACCAGAATGGACTGGCCGCCCGCATAGATGCCGAAAGACCATGGCTCCAAGGCGCGTTCGACGAACGGGTCGTACAACACGCCGATCGGGAACAGTGGCTCGCCCCATCGGCTCCACGTCGCACCCAGTTCGCCGATCAGCCCGACCAGGTTGGTCTCCGCGATGCCGAGTTCCATGTGCTGACCGGTCGGCTTCTCCCGCCAGTGCATGATGGTCTCGGCGTCGTCGTCGAACCAGTTGCGACGCACGTCGGGTGACCACACCCCGACCTTGTTGAGCCATCCGGCCAGGTTGGTGCTCGAGCTGACGTCCGGGCTGACCGTGACGACGCGCCGTGCGACCTCGGGCGCATCTCTGGTGAGGTCGAGCAGGGTTCTGCCCAGCGCCGCCTGGGTGGTGGTGATCGCCAGCGGTGTGCGACCGATCTCTGCGGGCACCGCGGGCGGAGCGGTCACCGGCGGCTGGTCGCGGCGCAGTCGCTGCGCGGCCGCATCGCACACCGCGCCCGCCGGGGTGCCGGAGTCGAACCGGGTCCACGGTGCCGCCGCGTCCCTGCCGAGCGTCGCGGCGAGGTCGGCGAACTGCTCGTCGCTCAGCAGCGACGAATGATTCTGCGGATGGCCCTGGATCGGCAGGCCGTAACCCTTGATCGTGTAGGCGATGATCACCGTCGGCCTGCTGTCGTCGATCTGCGCATACGCATCCCGGAGCGCGTGCATGTCGTGCCCGCCCAGGTTGCCGATCGCCTTGACCAGCGTGCCGGTCGTCGAGTTCGGCGATCAGGCGCCCGATGGCCTCGCCGTCCTGGCCGGTCCCCGGCAGCCGGTCGCGTAGCTCCTCGGGCGAACACCGAAGCAGCCGTTGATATTCGGGGTTGGGCATGTCGACGATGCGGCGACGCAACTCGTCACCGCCCTGGCGCGCGAAGAGTTCTTCGAGCAACTTGCCGAACTTGACGTTGATGACCTGCCATCCGGCGGCGTCGAACATGGTCGCCAACCGCCCTGCCGCGATGTTGGGCACGACGCGGTCGAGTGACTGGCGGTTCATGTCGACGATCCAGACGATCTCGCCGAGTTCGGGCACCGAGGGATCGAGGATCGCCTCCCAGACCGCGCCTTCGTCGAGTTCGGCGTCCCCGACCAACGAGTACTGGCGACCGCTGCCCGTGCTCCCGAACGCGGTGTCGACGTAGCGGCGGGCGAACGCTCCCCAAATCGGCGCAGTAGCACCGATTCCCACCGACCCCGTCGAGTAGTCGACCGGATCGGGATCCTTGGATCGGCTCGGATAGCTCTGCAGGCCGCCGAACTCGCGCAGCGTGGTCAGGTACTTCTCGTCGAGTGTGCCGAGCAGGTAGTTGACGGCGTGCAGCACCGGGGAGGCATGCGGTTTGACCGACACCAGGTCGCCGGACCGCAGCTGCTCGAAGTAGAGCGACGTCATGATCGAGACCATCGACGCGCAGGACGCCTGATGGCCGCCGACCTTCATGCCGCTCACGTTGGGCCGGACCCGGTTGGCGTGATGAATGATCGCCGTCGACAGCCACAGCACCTGTTGGGCGATCTCGTCGAGCGCGTCGGTGCCGTCGACCGTGGACGATTCGAAGGCGTGCGGGACGGTCATCTCATCTCCTCTGCCGTGCGATGTTTGGCAGATTCGCCTATCAGTGCATCACCATGACGAGAAGTGCGCAATCATTATCGGTAACGTTGTGCATATTGCTCAAGATCGCCGAACCATGACCGCGAGGGGTGACCACTTTGACAACCAGGGACACGGCCGATGCCATCGACGCCCGGCTCCTCCTCGCCATGAACCGCGATCCGAGGGCCGCGACCATCGCGCTTGCCGACGAGGTGGGCGTCTCGCGCAACACGGTGCAGGCGCGGCTCAACAAGTGGACCCGGTCGAAGGCCCTGACCCCGTTCGACCGCTGCATCGATCCCGCCTTCCTCGGCTATCCGCTGCGCGCGTTCGTCCTCACCCGGGTGCGGCAGCGCCTGCTGACGGAGGTCTCCGCGGCATTGACGGAGGTGCCGGAGGTCGTGGAGGTGCTTGGCCTCAGCGGAGGCGCCGACCTGCTCATCCAGGTCGTCGTGAAGGACGCCGACGATCTGTACCGCGTGGCGGGCCAGATTCTGGGGATTCGCGGGGTCCGACGGACCAACACGTCGCTGGTGATGCGCGAGCTGGTCGACTATCGACTCACCCAGCTCATCGCGCGCGATTCGGAGGACGGATCCTCTACCAACCGGTTGGGTGTATAAATCACCTGTGACTACTGTGTCCTCTGTGTCTTCCATGCGCACCGGGATCTTCCTCAGCTATGCCGGCGGCTTCCGCGAAGCCGCTGACCAGGTCGTGGAGTTCGAGAAGCGCGGCGTCGACATCGCGCTGGTCGCGGAGGCCTACTCGTTCGACGCGATCAGCCAGCTCGGCTATCTCGCGGCCAAGACCTCCACGATCGAATTGGGCTCCGGCGTCGTGCCGATCTACAGCCGCACGCCGACGCTGCTCGCGATGACGGCCGCGGGCCTGGACTACGTCTCCGACGGGCGGTTCCGGCTCGGTATCGGCACGTCGGGTCCCCAGGTGATGGAGGGCTTCCACGGCGTCCCGTTCGACGCCCCGCTCGGCCGCACCCGCGAGGTGGTCGACATCTGCCGCCAGGTCTGGCGTCGGGAGAACGTCTCCTATGCGGGCAAGCACTACCAGATTCCACTTCCCGCCGAGCGCGGAACCGGGCTGGGCAAGCCGCTGCACCTCATCAATCATCCAGTACGGGAACGCATCCCGATCACGATCGCCGCACTGGGTCCCAAGAACGTCGAGCTCACCGCCGAGATCGCCGAGGGCTGGCAGCCGGTGTTCTACTACCCGGAGAAGGCCGAGCTGGTCTGGGGCGACGCGCTGCGAGCAGGCTTCGCCAAGCGCGACCCGGCGCTGGGTCCGCTTGACGTGATGGTGTCTGCCAGCCTGGCCATCGGCGATGACGTCGAGGACCGGCTGGCCTGGGCGAAACCCCAACTGGCGCTGTACATCGGCGGCATGGGCGCGCGCGGCAAGAACTTCTACCACAACCTGGCCACCCGCTACGGCTTCGGCGAGGTCGCCGACCAGATCCAGGATCTGTATCTGGCAGGCAAGAAGACCGAGGCCATCGCGGCGGTGCCCGACGAGCTGGTCCGCAGTACGTCACTGGTGGGGCCGCGCGGGTTCGTCAAGGAACGGCTCGCCGCATACGCCGAGGCCGGCGTGACGACGCTGCTGGTGCATCCGCTCGGGGTGGACGCGGCCGAACAGACTCGCTATGTCGAGGAATTGGTGACGCTCGCCTCATGATTCGGGCGGAACGCGATCGTCCGCTAGACTGATCTTCAGCGGCATCGTCTGTTCTGCCTTTTGCCGCTTCGCCGGAGCCGAATATTGGGTCTCCGTTCGATCGTCATACCGAGCGCCGCGGGATCACCCGCGCCGGGCAGGACGACCTTTCAACTTTCGGAGTTTCACCCTTGTCTGTTTCCATGCCCGTTGGCGAAAACACGCCTACCTTCGCCGACTTCGACCTCCCCCCGGCCGTAGTCTCCGCTCTCGCCGCCAACGGCATCGAGAGCGCCTTCCCGATTCAGGCTGCGACGCTGCCGGATTCGTTGGCAGGCCGGGACGTACTCGGCCGCGGCCGTACCGGCTCCGGCAAGACCTACGCCTTCCTGCTGCCGGTGGTCGCCCGCCTGGCGAGCAGCTCGACGCCTCGTCGGGCCAATCGCCCCCGCGCCCTGATCCTGGCCCCCACCCGCGAACTCGTCGCACAGATCGACGCCGCGCTGGCGCCGTTGGCCAAGGCCATGAACCTGCGCTCGGTCACCATCTTCGGTGGCGTCGGCGCGCAGCCACAGATCGCCAAGCTGCGGGAGGGCGTCGACATCGTCATCGCCTGCCCCGGCCGGCTCGAGGACCACATGCAGTCCCGCCACGCCGACCTGTCGGCGGTCGAGATCACCGTGCTCGACGAGGCCGACCACATGGCCGATCTCGGCTTCCTGCCCCCGGTCAAGCGGCTGATGGACAAGACGCCCAAGGACGGCCAGCGGATGCTGTTCTCGGCCACGCTCGACGGCGGGGTCGACGTTCTGATCAAGCGCTACCTGCACAATCCGGTGGTGCACAGCGTCGACTCAGAGCAGTCGCCGGTGTCGGAGATGATTCACCACGTGCTGCACGTCGACAACGCGGCCCGCATCGACGTCCTCACCGACCTCGCGGCAGCGCCCGGCCGCACCATCATGTTCGCCCGCACCAAGCACGGCGCCAAGGGCCTTGCCCGCAAGCTGAATTCGCGCGGCGTGCCCGCGGTTGAGTTGCACGGCAACCTGTCTCAGAACGCCCGCACCCGCAACCTCGCGGCCTTCTCGGACGGTTCGGCCGCGGTGCTGGTCGCCACCGACATCGCCGCGCGTGGCATTCACGTCGACGACGTCAGCCTGGTCATCCACGCCGACCCGCCGGTGGAACACAAGGCGTACCTGCACCGCTCGGGTCGCACGGCGCGTGCCGGCGCCGAGGGCACCGTGGTGACCCTCATGATCGACTCGCAGGTGGCCGACGTGAAGAGCCTGACCCGCAAGGCAGGCGTCCGGCCGACGATCACCCGGTTCAGCGGTGCGTCGCACCCGGTGCTTCAGGAGATCGCGCCCGGCGAACGCAAGTTCGGCGAGCCGCTGATTCTCGAGACGCCTGAATCGCAGCCATCGAGGCCGAATCAGCGTGGCCACGGCGGCGGCCGATCTTCAGCGCCGAATCCCCGCTCGGGCAACGCGTCGCGCCGGGGCAACCGCTCGCGAGGCGGAGAGCCACGTTCGTACACGACGACGTCGAGTCGTCCTAGCGGGTCGCGCGGCCGCTAGACCAGGACGGTGCCGCCGTCGACCTTGAGGACGACGCCGGTGCCGTACACCTGCTCCATCAGGTACACGTACGCCAAGGCCACGTCGTCGACCTCACCGACCCGGCCGAGCGGAAGACGTTGCGCCGCTTCGCCGTACATGGTCTGACGGTCGGCTTCGGCCATGGCGTCCCACAGTGGGGTGCGCACCACACCCGGTGCGACCGCATTGACCCGGATCGGTGCCAGCTCGACGGCGAGTGCGGTGGTCAGCGCGTTCATCGCGCCACACACGCTCACCGGTAGGGCGCCGAATCCCGGCTGCCAGGCGGCCGTGCCGCTGGTGAGCGTGACGGATCCACCCTCGGTGATGCGTGGCGCGAACACCCGCACCGCGCTCAGCGCCCCGACGAACCGGGTGGCGAAGAATCCCGTGATGCGCGCTGGCGTCAGGTCGGCCAGGCTTGCCAGTTCGAGTGACTCCCCCGCGGTGAACACCAGGTGCTCGATGTCGCCGACGGTGCGTGCCAGTTGATCGAGCGATGCCTCGTCGGCGAGATCGACGGTGGCACCGCGTGCGTTCTCCGGTAGACGGGCCAGGGCGGCGTCCACGCTGGACTGCCGGCGCGATGCCACGATCGGCACCGCGCCGCGTTCGGCGACGGCGGTCGCGACACCCAGGCCGATTCCGGAGGTGCCGCCGATGACGAGGACTCGACTGTTCTTCAGGCTCATGCCTCCACGGTCCGCCCGGCCGACCGACTTCGCCAAGACCCTTTTCGTCGCATCGCGATACCCTGACGGTATGACGACGAGCCCGACCTCGACATGCGCAAGCTGAGGTACTTCGTCGCCGTGGCGGAGGAGTTGAACTTCGGCCGCGCCGCGCAACGCTTACACATCGCGCAGCCGGTGTTGTCCAGGCAGATCCGTTCGTTCGAGGACGAGCTGGGTGTGCGGCTGTTCGCGCGTGACTCGCGCGGCACCGAGCTCACGGACGCGGGTACGCAGCTCCTCGAAGACGCGCGGTTCATGCTGAGCGAGTCGAAGGCCCTGCGGGCGAGGCTGTTTCGGGCGGCGACGTCGACGGTGACCGTCACGGTCGGTGTCATGCCCGGACTGTTGGCAACGTCCGCCGTCCGCGCGTTCGAGGCATCCGGCACCCGCACGCCACGCCACCGTGGTGCAGGTGGGGTGGGCCGACCAGGTCGAGGTGGTCCGGCGCGGCGAGGTCGACGTGGTGTACGCGCGCGAACCGATCGATCATCACGGGCTTGGCACCGCAGCGCTACTGGAGGAGCCGCGGGACGCCCTGTTGCCCAGCGGCGACCCGCTCGCATCACGCGCGTCCGTCCGGCTGGCCGAGCTCGCGGACCGGCGTCTGCTTCAGGATCCGGGCACGGTGCCGGAGTGGTCTGCGATCGCCTGCCCCCAGCTGCGCCGCGCGTCCGCCGGCAGGACGGCTTCGACGGTCGAGGAGAAGCTGGAACGCGTTGCCGCACAGGAGGGATTCGTCATCCTGCCCCGCTCGACGACGGCGTTCTATCGCAGACCCGACGTTGCGGTGGTTCCGATCGAGGACATCGGCCCCGGTCGGGTCACGCTGATCTGGGACGCGGCGGCGGCGAACCCGGCCCGCGACGACTTCGTCGCGGCGGCCTTGGCGTGCCGCGACGAGACCATCTGACTCACTCCCCCACCTGCGGTAGCTCGTCGGCGGCGATTTCGCACGGAGTCTTCGCCGCGGGCGCGGCTTCCGGCACCGCAGGCGGGATCGGGGGTGCGGGCTCGGGCTGCGGCGGTACGGGCGTCGCGGCGGGTTGCGGTTCGGGGTCGGGGTCTCGGTCTCGGTCTCTTCGGCAGCCTCCTGCTCTTCTGCGGCGTCCGGATCTTCTGCGGCGTCCTGGTCGTTCTTCGGCCTCCCCTTCCTCAGTCGTCCCCATCTTCGCCGTCCCCTGCGGAATCGTCTGCGCCGTCGGCGGATTCGGTGTCGTCGATGGGATCGAGCTCGGCGGCCGGATCGAGGTCGGCCGACTCCGACGGTCCATTGTCCGACGACCCGAGCAGGCCGCCGATGAGGTCGGCAAGCTGCTGACCCAGGCCGGATGCTCCGGTCCCGAGCGAGGGCATGGACGGCGGTGCGGCGGGCGCCGCCCCGGCGGACATCGGGTCGGTGAGCGGTGCCGCTGCAGCCGCTGGTGCTGGCAGTGCCGGTGCTGGGGCGGGCGGTGCGGGTGTCGGCGGAACCGGTTCGGCCACCGACGTGGGCGGTGCACCGGAGACCACCGGCGTCGGCGTGAACGCGGCCGCGGGCACCGTCGCCCCTGGGGCCGTCGCGCCGTGGGTTGTCGACCCGGGCGGCTCCTCCCACCGTGGGCCCAGTTCCCCCGGCACGTCGAAACTCGCGGCCGGGCCGCCGCCGACCCCGGCGAGAGCCGCGTCGTAGGCCCCCGTCACCGACGCCGTCGCCCGGTGCATCGCGGCAAGCCAGTCCGAACGGATGTCGTTGTCCACGAACGGTTTGATCTGTTGATCCACCAGCTCGCTGGCGGCCGCGCGGTCGCCGGCGCCGGTGGTCACGGTCTGCGCAGCGGCCAGCCATTCGGCCCGCTGCGCCAGCCGCCGGTCGTCGATGTCGAGCACCGTCCCGACCTTGGCGTCGACGGCGCGCCACAGTTCATCGCGCAGCGCGGCCATCGCGTCGGCGGCATGCCGCAGGCCGTCGCGAACGTCGATCGCCGACTGCCCCTGCCGCCGAAGGAATTCGCGGGCCGCGCCTGCGCCCGTGCCGGACCAGGCGCCCGCCAACTCCGCCGTCAGCACGGTGTGGCGAGTCAATGCGTCGTCGGCCGCGGTGGCGGCCGCCGACAACGCCGCGCAGTCGGCGTCCAGCGCCCTCAGGTCGAGGCCGTCGTCGTGGCCGTACCAGTCGCGGATCTGAGCGGGGTGCGCCGTCAGATCCGGATGTTGGTAGCCGAGTTGTCGGCACGCCCACACGTAGGTTCCGATGCGCTCGACGGACGGCACACCCTCGGCCAGCCGGCCTGCCACGTCGAATCCCCCGGACACGGTCACCCCAACCGCCGTCGCGCCGCGAGCGTCGGCTTCGACGTACCGGTCGGCGGAAGCCCTTAGTACGGAGGCGATTTCGACGCACGCCCGGGACCACAGCCGCATCCCGTCGCCGACGCGCTCGACCGAGCGCCGCAGCGCGTCACCCTGCGCGGTGTACGACCGGCCCGCGACGGCACCGCCGAACGACGAGCTGCATCAGGTGGGTACGTGCGGCGGCGTCGACGGTATCGGCAAGAGCGTCGTATCCGCGTGCCACGTCCAGCAACGCCGCGACGTCGACGCGCGCGGCGTCACTTTCTCCCATGTGGGGTTAGGACGCTGCGCGGGCCCGTTCGGTTCCCGCCGTCAGCGTTGTTCGCTGACCGACTCCGCGACGCGGACCGCGAGCAGCCGCGCGGTGTCCTCGTCGGCGGCCTCCACCATGACGCGGACCACCTGCTCGGTTCCCGACGGCCGCAACAGAATTCGACCGGTGTCACCGAGTTCGGCCTCGGCCTCGGCGACCGCGATGCGCACCGATGGCGCGTCGGCGACGGTGGCCTTGTCGGCCACCGCGACGTTGATCAACACCTGCGGCAGGGTGTGCATCGGTGCGGCGAGTTCGGCCAACGACGATCGGGTCTGCGCCATCCGCGACATGAGCCGCAGCCCGGTGACGATACCGTCGCCGGTGGTGCCGAGCGTCGGCATCACGATGTGGCCGGACTGTTCGCCGCCGAGCGAGTACTCGCCTGCGCGCAGCTCCTCGAGGACGTAGCGGTCCCCGACGCTGGTGGTGCGGACCTCGATGCCCGCCGACCGCATCGCGATGTGCAGTCCGAGGTTGCTCATCACCGTGGTCACCAGGGTGTTGGACGCGAGCTCGCCGGCGTCGCGCATGGCCAGCGCGAGCACGACCATGATCGCGTCGCCGTCGATCAGCCTGCCGCTCGCGTCGACGGCGAGGCAGCGGTCGGCGTCGCCGTCGTGGGCCAGGCCGAGGTCGGCGCCGTGCGCGAGCACCGCCTCCTGCAGCTGCTCCAGGTGCGTGGACCCGCACCCGTCGTTGATGTTGAGCCCGTTGGGTTCGGCGTTGATGGCGATGACCGTGGCGCCAGCGGCCCGGTAGGCCTGCGGCGCGGCCGCCGACGCGGCGCCGTGGGCACAGTCGACGACGACGGTCAACCCGTCGGCGGGTGTGGTGATGGCCTTGCCGATGTGGCGCAGATACCGGTCGAGGGCATCCTCGGCGTCGACCACGCGGCCGATGCCCGCACCGACCGGCCGGGCGCCCGGACCGCCGCCGACGAGTTCCTCGATGCGGTCCTCGGTGGCGTCGTCGAGCTTGTGGCCACCCGGGCCGAAGATCTTGATGCCGTTGTCGGGCATCGGGTTGTGCGACGCCGAGATCATCACGCCGAACTCGGCGTCGTAGGCGCCGGTCAGATGGGCGACCGCGGGGGTCGGCAGCACGCCGACCCGCAGCGCGTCGACGCCCTCGCTGGTCAGGCCTGCGATGACGGCGGCTTCGAGCATCTCGCCGCTGGCCCGCGGGTCACGGCCGACGACCGCGACGCGCGCCGGTCGCCGCGCACCGGCCGGCCAGTGCCGAGCCGCGCCGCCGCCGACCCGAGGGCCAGCGCCAACTCGGCGGTCAGATCGCGATTGGCGACGCCGCGCACTCCGTCGGTGCCGAACAGTCGACCCATGCGCACCCTCCTAGATAAGCCGAGAGCGTGCGCGCCGTAGCAAACACCGACGCGCACGCTCGCGGCCACAACAGTGATGTGCAGATCAGCGCTTGCTGTACTGAGGCGCCTTGCGGGCCTTCTTGAGGCCGTACTTCTTGCGCTCGATGGCACGCGGGTCACGCGTGAGGAAGCCGGCCTTCTTCAGCGCCGGACGGTCCTCGGGCTGGACGATGATCAGCGCCCGGGCGATGGCCAGACGCAGTGCGCCTGCCTGCCCGGACGGGCCGCCGCCGTCGAGGTGGGCGAAGATGTCGACGGTGTCGACCCGGTCGACGGTGCACCAGCGGAGCCTTGATCAGCTGCTGGTGCACCTTGTTCGGGAAGTACGCCTCGAGGCTGCGGCCGTCCAGCTCGAACTTGCCGGTGCCGGGCAGTCAGGCGCACCCGCACCACGGCCTCCTTGCGGCGGCCGACGGTCTGGATGGGGCGGTCGATGACGATGGGCTCGCGCGGCGGGGGCCTCGTCCGCGGCTGCGGTCTCGGTCACCTCGGCGCACCTCGGCGTCGCTCGGCCTCGGCGGCCTCGGCGGTCGCTTCGGTCTCGGTCACCTCGGCCACCTCGGGCGCTTCAGTCACGTCTGTCGGTTCGGTCACTGGGCCACCTGCTTGATCTCGTACGGAACCGGCTGCTGCGCGGCGTGCGGATGCTCCGGGCCGACATAGACCTTCAGCTTCTTCTGGACCTGCCGGCTGAGCTTGTTGTGCGGGAGCATGCCGACGATCGCCTTCTCGACGACCCGGTCGGCGTGCTTCTCCAGCTCGTCACCGAGTGAGCGCGCCCGCAGGCCGCCGGGAAAACCCGAGTGGCGGTAGGCGATCTTGTTCTTGAGCTTGTCGCCGCTGACGGCGACCTTCTCGGCGTTGATGACGATGACGAAGTCGCCACCATCGACATTGGGCGTGAACGTCGGCTTGTGCTTGCCGCGGAGCAGCTTGGCTGCTTCGACGGCGAGCCGGCCGAGCACGACGTCCGTGGCGTCGATGACGTACCACGAATGTGTGGTGTCACCCGCCTTCGGCGTGTACGTGGGCACAGCGCTACCTCTTCTTCTCTCGGGTTTGTCCCGGTGTGACCCGGGTGCCGGTCTGGCGTGGTGTGGCTGGGACCAGATCTCGGCGACCGACATTGACCCGAGGTCCCGGCGTGCCACACGCCAACGAGGCAGCTTACCCGGGCGCGTCATTGCAGGTCAAAACGCTCATCCAGATCACGGGTCGACCGCGCTCGGAGCCATAGAATTCAGATCCGATGCTGATCGACGCCATTCTCCTCTGCGCACCCGCGGTGGTGGCGTTACCGGCGGCGGTGGCACTCCTGACCAGCCACGCCAGCCTCGCCTCCGAGGTCCCACGTGCAGAAGCGGCTCTACGCAGCATTGTTGCTGCGCGAGAAGCTGCCGCCCGGGGTGCCCGGCGGCACGCTGATCACCCAGGACATCGACCGCCAGACCCTGCAGGTCGCCTACCTGGCCCAGTACCCGCAACGGGGCCGCGAGATCGTCCACCTCGGGCTGATCGGCGCGGGCGGCATCGCCCTGGTCGCCGCGTACTACCTGCTCTGGTGGGGTGACGCTGCCCTGCTCGGCCTGCTCATCGTGTTGGGCGCGATCGCCGTCACGGCGCGTGGTTCGAGCGGGCGCTGCTCACTTCGACGCACGACGCGACCCGTGTGTTCGCCCACTTCGGCGCCCACGACTGCTGTCGCATCGCTCGGGCAGTCGGACGTCAGCACGCTCGACGGCGCGATGACCACCGTGGACGCGGTCGACCCGCACTGGGATACCTGCACGTGCAGCCTCGGCGGTCGGACGGCTCCGCGCCGGCCCGGTGGCAGCTCTCGTTGATACCGCGGTGCGGCTGACACCCAGGCAGGTGGGCGTCAGCCGCACCGGGTCGCTCAGGGCCCGATGCTCGTCAGAGGGCTCAGAAGAACCCCTGGGCCTTGTTGCTGTAGGACACCAGCAGGTTCTTGGTCTGCTGGTAGTGGTCGAGCATCATCTTGTGGTTCTCGCGGCCGATGCCGGACTGCTTGTATCCACCGAACGCGGCGTGCGCCGGGTAGGCGTGATAGCAGTTCGTCCAGACCCGACCCGCCTTGATGTCGCGGCCCGCACGGTAGGCGGTGTTGCCGTCCCGGCTCCACACCCCGGCGCCCAGGCCGTAGAGGGTGTCGTTGGCGATCGAGATCGCGTCGTCGTAATCGGCGAACGAGGTCACCGCCACCACCGGGCCGAAGATCTCCTCCTGGAACACCCGCATCTTGTTGTTGCCGGTGAAGATCGTCGGCGAGACGTAGTAGCCGCTGTTCAGGTCACCGCCGAGCATGGCCCGCTCGCCGCCCGTAATCACCTTGGCGCCTTCGGATTTGCCGATCTCGATGTAGGACAGGATCTTCTCGAGCTGATCGTTGGACGCCTGCGCGCCGATCATCGTCTCGGTGTTCAGCGGGTCGCCCTGCCGGACGGCCTTGGTCCGGATGGCGGCCAGCTCCAGGAACTCGTCGTAGATGTCGGCCTGGATCAGGGACCGCGACGGGCACGTGCACACCTCGCCCTGGTTGAGGGCGAACATGGTGAAGCCCTCCAGCGCCTTGTCCTGGTAGTCGTCGACCGCGGCGAGCACGTCGGAGAAGAAGATGTTGGGGCTCTTGCCGCCGAGTTCGAGCGTCACCGGAATCAGATTCTGGCTGGCGTACTGCATGATCAGCCGACCGGTGGTGGTCTCACCCGTGAACGCGATCTTGGCGATCCGGTTGCTCGAGGCCAGCGGCTTGCCCGCCTCGGCGCCGAACCCGTTGACGATGTTCACCACGCCCGCGGGCAGAAGATCCCCGATGAGCGAGAACAGATAGAGGATCGACGCCGGGGTCTGCTCGGCGGGCTTGAGGACGACGGCATTGCCCGCAGCCAGCGCGGGGGCCAGCTTCCAGGTGGCCATCAGGATCGGGAAGTTCCACGGAATGATCTGTCCCACAACGCCCAACGGCTCGTGGAAGTGGTAGGCGACGGTGTCCTCGTCGATCTGCGACAGCGACCCCTCCTGCGCACGGATGGCGCCTGCGAAGTAGCGGAAGTGATCGATGGCCAACGGGATGTCGGCGTTGAGCGTCTCGCGGATGGGCTTGCCGTTGTCCCACGACTCGGCGAGTGCGATGGATTCGAGGTTCTCCTCGATCCGGTCGGCGATCTTGTTCAGGACCTGTGCCCGCTCGGCCGGTGACGTCTTGCCCCACGCGGGAGCGGCAGCGTGGGCGGCGTCGAGCGCCTTGTCGATGTCGGCGTCGGTCGACCGCGCGATCTCGCAGAACGTCTGGCCGGTCACCGGGGTCGGGTTCTCGAAGTACTCCCCGTTCACGGGCGGCACCCACTGGCCACCGATGTAGTTGTCGTAGCGCGACTCGAAGGTCATCAACGATCCCTCGGCGCCTGGTCGTGCGTATTCGGTCATGGCGTTACTCCTGCCTTCAGACGAAAGTGTGTCCGTCATCACCAAGTTATGCCGCGGAGGGTTGCAGCACGGTTGCAATCGCCCGAACAGATGGCGTCAGGCGAACTCGGAGTCCAGTCCGGCCAGACGCCCGCGGGCCTGGGCGCGGGCGACGGCGTCGGCCGATGCGTGATCGTGCAGCGTCTGCCAGCCGATCCGGTCGTCGCGGGCCTCCGGAAGTTCGAGCCAACGCCGGAGCAGGGCAATGCTTCCCGTCGACAGCACCGCGGCGCGCAGACTGGTGCTGAGCTCGGTGCGCAGCCGGGCGACGGCAGGCGAGACGGACTGCGGAAGCAGTGCGCCCACGTATCGGGCCATGGCGCACTCGACGTCCCCGCGTTGCAGTGCGGCGAACACGTCCGCAACGTCACTGTCGACCGGCGCCAACAGTCGGTACGGCCGCGACGCGACGTAGTCCGCCCCGATCACCCGGCGCAGCCGCGACATCTCGGCGCGGATGGTCACCGCGTCGAGGTCGTGGTCGTCGAGCAGCATCGCGAGGTGGTCGGCGCTGAGGCCCTCGGGACGACGGCTGAGCAGCACCAGGATGTCGGCGTGCCGACCGGTCAGCGTGCCCGCCCGGATCCGGCCGTCGTCGTCGGTGACGGTCCAGCGCGGCCGCTCCGCACCCAGGACGGACAGCCGGGCGTTGGCGGGCCCGGGCCTGCCGGAGTTGGTCAGCCGCAGCAGAGCCAGATGGTTCTCCACGGCGACGGCGGTGGCCCGCACCAGCGCGAGCGTCTGAGGGGAGGCGACCTCGGCTCCCCCGGTCAGGTCGATGGCTCCGAGCAGCATTCCGGTGACGGGGTCGTGCACGGGCACCGCGGTACAGCTCCACGGCTGCACGATCCGGGTGAAGTGTTCAGACCCGCGGATCTGCAGCTCGCGGTCGAGGGCCAGCGCGGTGCCGGGGGCGTTGGTGCCCGCGCTGCGCTCGCTCCAGTCGGCGCCGGGCACGAAGTTCATGGCCTGCGCCTTCTGGCACGCCGCCCGGTCGCCCTCCACCCAGAGCAGCGTGCCGTCTGCGGCGGTCACGGCCACCACCACACCGGCCTCGGAGGCGTCCTCGACCAGGAGTCGGCGGATGACGGGCAGGGCCGAGGCCAGTGGATGCGTGGCGCGAAGCTGCTCCAAGGTCAGCGTCGCGCGGCCGCTCCTGGCACCGTCCAGATCCGGGTCCACTCCCGTGGCGAGGCTGCGCTGCCAGCTCTCGGCGACCACGCGGCGCAGCGGCGACGTGTCGAGATAGGTGGCGTCGACCTGCCCGGCGACGAAGAGTTCGTGAACGGCGCGCACGTCCGATGCGGACGACGGGGCCCGGGCCCGGCCGCCCGACGTCCTCGAGTTGCCCATCCGCGATCACGCTCCTCGCGCGCGGCGCATCGGCGCTGGCCACGCCGCGTTGCCGCCACCCTAGTCCAATCCGAGGGCGCGATGGGGGAAAGCGGGTACGGCCCCGTCGAGGCGCCGGGCGAGCTCGATCAGATCGGCCGCCTCGACGGTGGGGCTGGGTACGCCCGGCGCGGGAAGGGGCGCGTTGCCTGCCCGAAGGATCAACGCGCCGCCGAATCCGGCGGCCTGCGCACCGATCGTGTCCCAGACATGAGCGGCCACCATCATGCAGGCCGACGGCGCCACCCCCAGCTGTCGTGCGACATCGAGGTACAACTCCGGTGCCGGCTTGAAGAGACGTGCCGGGTCGACGCTGAACTCGTGCTCGAAGAAGTCGCCGAGGCCGGCGCGCTGCAGCGGTGTCGTTCCGCTCTGGCTGGTCGGCGAGTTCGTCAGGGTGACCAGGCGATAAGCCCATGTCACGGAGCAGGCCGAGGCCCTCCGCGACGTCGCCGTGGGCAGGCATGGCGGCGAAATCGGCGCGCAGCGCCTGTACATCGTCCTCGGTGAGTTGCACGCCGTGGATGTCGGCGAGCATCTTCAGCACCGCCTGCCCGAGCGAGAAGAAGTCGGTGTAGACGCCCGACGAGGGTGACGGTCATCGAGTAGGTGACGAGCTGTCCGAACCATTCCCGCAGCACGCGCGGGTCGCCGAAGACCCTGGCGAAGAACGGCTCGAGCGCGGTGATGTCGAGCAGTGTCTCGTTCACGTCGAACACCAGCACCGACGGCGACTGCTGCCCCGCGTCGGTGTCGGTAGTCGGTGTCGTGGGATGAGGTCATGGCATCCTGCGTTCCTTGGTGAGCGGGGGTGGCGCGGGGTGCGTCATCCCGCGTGGTGGCCGATTTCTTGAAGCACCCAGGCGTTCCCGTCGGGATCGGCGAAGTCGGCGAAGCTGGCATAGTCGCTTCGCTGCGGGTCGGGTCCGAGATGGAACCGCCCAAGCCACTGGCCCGTGTCGGTGTCCTTGTGCCGGATGGAGCTGACGCCGACGCCGCGATCGATCAGCTCCTCACGCGCGGCGACGATGTCGTCGACCACCAGATAAAGCCCCTGCACCGAGCCGGGACACCCGTCGGTCAGGCCGGCACCGAACTGCACCGAAACGCGCGACCCCCGCGGGGTGAGCTGAACGACGCGGAAGTCCTCCGACGGCGCGTAGTCCACGTCGAGGGTGAATCCGAGCCTGTCGCGGTAGAAGTCGAGCGACTTGTCGGGATCGGACACCGGCAGGACGATGACTTCGAGTGACGCGTTCATCGCGTTCCCTCCCCGGTGTGCGCCAGGACCTCGTCGGGATCGAGGCCACGGTCGATGCCGTGCGCGATCACGGTCTGGCCGGGCTCGAGGTGCAGCCGACGGTCGTCGAGCCAGACCTCGACCTTGTCCGGTTCGAAGGACACCAGGCCGCTCACCGCAGACACCTCGGGCCACGCGTCGACGTATGACCAGGCCGCCTTTTGGTGCTCGCCGACGGCGTAGTAGTCGGCCAGCCCCTTGTAGGGGCAGAATGTCTGCCCTTCAACGGGTTTCAGAGCTTCTTCGTCGATGTCGTCACGGGGCACGTACCAGCGCGGGGCGAACCCGGATTCGTAGAGCACCACGGGTCGACGGGTGTCGGCGACCACGCGGTCCCCGTCCCGGACCACCAGATGCCGCGACGTGCTCCGGATGTCGATGCGGTGGTACGGGTCGGCGGCGTGTCCCACGATGCGGTCGTCCTCTTCGTAGAAGGCGTCCATCGCCCGCCAGCCGAAGGCGACCCGGTCGCCGAGTACCTGCGCGTGCGCGGGCAGCGCAGTGTGCTGCCAGGCGGCGCGTTGCACTTCGCGGCCGTCGACCTTGACGGTGTACCACGCCATGTCGCCGAGTTCGCCGTGCTGGGTGATCCGGTTCTCGGCGACCAGCACGCCGGCCAGTACATCGGCGCGGGGGAAGTACGCCACCGGGTACCGAGCCGGTTCGTGTAGCAGTACGACGTCCTCGCTGTCGGCGATCCACTGGTCCCCGAGACGCACCCGCATGCGCCTGCGGAGCGGCTCCGCGAACAGCAGGCGTTCGGGCAACGGTTGCGCGGTCAAGAAGTGTCCGATGGGTGCAACGCCCAGTGGGCCCTGCTGCCAGGCCAATCCCATTGTCGTTCCTTCCTCTTCACCGAACCCGTGACGGTGCCCGGCCGTTGGCGTCCTGTTCGATCATTGCGCGATGGCCCGCTGCAGGAAAGAGAGCATCAGGTCCGCGACCTCTTGGCCTGCGGATTCCAGCAGGAAGTGACCGCCGTCGATGAGGTGGATCTCGGCGTCCTTGGCGTCCTGCTCGAAGGCGCGGGCACCGTCCGGCCCGAAGATGAGATCGCCCTTGCCCCACACCGCAAGTACCGGCACCTCGCTGGTGCGCAGGTAGTCGTGCAGCGCCGGGTACATCGGGGCGTTGGTGGCGTAGTCGAGGAACAGCCGGAGTTGGATCTCGTCGTTTCCGGGGCGGTTCACCAGGGCGGCGTCATGGGTCCAGGTGTCCGGGCTGACGAGGGTCTCGTCCTGCGACGCCGGTGACGTACTGCCACTTGATGGACTCGACGGCCAGCGCCGTGCGGATCGCGGCCTCGGTGGCCGGGTTCTGCTCGCGCTGGTAGTCCCACACGGTCGTCCAGAAGGACTCGACGAAACCCTCGTCGTAACCGTTTCCGTTCTGGGTCACGATGGCGGTGATCGCTTCCGGAGCTGCGCAACGCCAACCGCCACCCGATCGGTGCGCCGTAGTCCTGGACGTAGATGGCGTAGCGGTCCACCCCGAGTTGGTCGAGCAGGTGTGCGGTCAGATCGGCCAGCGCGTCGAAGGTGTAGTCGAAGTCGGCCGCGGCGGGCGCGTCGGAGAAGCCGAAGCCGAGGTGATCCGGCGCGATGACGTGGTAGCTGCCCGCCAGCTGCGGAATCAGGTCGCGGAACATGAACGAGCTCGTCGGGAAGCCGTGCAGCAGCACGACCGCGGGAGCGTCGGCAGGCCCGGCCTCCCGGTAGAACAGGCGCTGTCCGTCGACGGTGGCGTAGCGGTGGTGAACCTGAGGCGTCATGTCTAACCCTTTATCGAAGATTTGATGGTTAGCAGTGAGCTAACCCCTCATCGTGTAACCTGTCAATAGGAATTTGGAGGTTATATGGACGTGGCCGTGGCCAGCGCCGCCGACGAGGCGCTACTGCTGGACCTGCTGAACACCACCCCGGTGGCCGACGGTCTGCCGCGCGATGACCTCGAGGACCCGAAGGTCGCGAAGGCCTGGATGCGGGAGCACGGCATCACGGCCACGCGAGCGGAGCTGGCGGCGCTCGTCGACGTGCGGTCGCTGCTGCAGGCGGTGGTACGCGGAAAACGCAGCCCTGCCGCCCTGCGGCCCTACCTCGACGCGGTGGCGCTGCGGCCCGTCACCACCGGAAACGGGGTCGACTGGCGGCTCGTCACCACCGGGGCCGGAACGGGCGCCGTGCGCGCCGTGCTGGCGTGGGACGCCCTGCGCATCACCAGCCCGGGCCGGCTGCGCGCGTGCGCCAACAGCGAGTGCCAACTGTTCCTGATCGACCGCAGCAAGCCCAATACCGCCCGCTGGTGCTCGATGGCCATCTGCGGCAACCGGATGAAGGCGCGCAGGCATTATCTGCGCGGCCGCTCGACACCGAGCAGCGAGCCAACCGGCTGAACCGGTTCCAAACCGGCTCGCACACAACCTATTCGGATGACAGCCCATCTCCATCTAACTTTCGAATAGATGTTGACAGGTTAGCTGTGATCCGCTTGGCTCGGACACATCACTAACCGTATAACTCTAGGTTGGGAGTTAGCTGTGACTGCGCTGAAAGATAAGACCGTCTTGATTGTTGGGCGCGGCAGCGGAATCGCCCGCGCCGTGACCCTGTCGTCGCGCTCGGAGGGCGCCCGGGTGATCGTTGCGGGCCGTGATCGCGCCGCGCTCGCGGCCGCTTACGACGACCCCGACGTCACCGCCGAGACCGTCGACATCACCGACGACGAGTCGATTGCCGCACTCGCCGAGCGCGTGGGCCCCATCGACCACGTCGTGTCGACCGCGTCGGCCAGGGCCAGGGGAACGCTCGCCGAGCTGGACCGCGCCAGCCTGCAACGATCGTTCGACACCAAGGTGATCGGTCCGACGATGATGGCGAAACACTTTGCCTCACAGATCAACCCGGGCGGTTCCTTCGTTCTGTTCTCGGGCGTACACGCGTTCAAGGCCAAGGTCGGATACCTCGGGGTGGCGATCACCAACGGCGCCGCCGACTTCCTCACCCGCTCGCTGGCGGTCGAGCTGGCCCCGATCCGGGTCAACGCGATCTCGCCGGGCGTCATCGACACCGGCGCGTGGGATTCGCTCGGCGACGACGGCAAGCGCGACTACTTCGCACGGATCAGCGAGTCCAATCCCACGCGCAGCATCGGTACCTCGCAGGACGTCGCCGACGCCGTGCTGTTCGCGATGACCAACGACTTTCTGACGGGCGTGACGCTGAAGATCGACGGCGGCGAACCGCTGACCTGACCTACGTCTCCTCGCGCTTGGATGCCGGAATGTCCGGCCGCACGTAGCCGATGAGACAGACGCAGATGACCGCCATCGCCACCACCGGCCATCTGAGTGCGATCACTGCCGCGGCGGCGAACAGCAGCACGGTGATGAACGAGCGCATGCGCATCATCCGGCGCACTCGCTTCGACACGTCCTCCCGGGAGGGTCGATCGACCGCCTCCCAACACAGCGCGAGGTAGGTGACGTTGACGAGGACGAACACCGCGGCATACGCCGCGACCGGCGCGGCGGCCAGCGGCTCTCGGCGATCCACTCGGTGGTGAACGGGATCAGCGACACCGAGAACAGGTGCGCGAAGTTCGACCACACCAGCCTCGGCGTCGACTCGTCGGCATGGGTGAACAGGTGATGGTGATTGACCCAGACGATCGCGATGAACAGATAGCTGACCGCGTAGCTCAGACCGATGGGCCACAAGGGCAGCAGAGCGCTGAAGGTGTCGGCGCTCGGCGGCTTGAGCTCGAGGACCAGAACCGTGATGATCACCGCGAATACGGCGTCGGAGAACGCACTCAGCCGCTCTGGGCCGGTTCGCCGCTGCGCCATGAGACTCCCCCCGTGCCTCCGATCTCACCACGTGGCCGATCGTCGTCAAGATGCTAGTGAAGACTCATCGGGCATGACTGTGCGGTCCCGCTGGGCTCTCCTCCCAGCGGGACCGCACAGGGTCTCGGGTGGGCCGACCGCTAGAACCCCCACGCTGCGGCTGCGCGCCGGTCGGTGTCCGCAACGTCGTCGGCGCCGTCGCGCACGGCATTGCCGAGATTGACCAGGATCTCGTTCAGCGCTGCCGCTGAGTGGTCCCAGCGGGCCTGCTCGACCCGGTACGCCTCGGCCGCCTCGCGGGTCCAGACCGCCGTCAGCGGTGCGATCTGTGTCCGCAGATCGTCCAGCGCAGCGTTGAACCGGGCCGAGGTGGCGTGGATCTGCTGACGGACTGCGTATTCGATCTCGTTGAAGTCGTATGACAGAACCGGATCCATGGGAGCTCCATTCGGGTTTGGCGGCTAGAGAGACGAAGCGGTGGCGGCGATCTGGTGCGAGTGACCGTCGGCCGCCTCGCGCAGGGTTCGCTCGTTGTAGGCGATGGTCTCGGCGATCCGCTGCAGCGCGGCATGAAGCTTCACCGACTCCGCATTCCACCGATCCACGACGTCCCTGAACCGGGCCGCCGCTGCACCACCCCATACCGACGCGGGCACACTGGTCATCTCCCCGATGAAGGCGCGCAGCATCGCGCGGATCTCCTCGTTGCGGGCGTCGATCCTGCCCGTGACTGCCGTCATGAGTTCGAAGTCGGCGTTCAGCGCACCGGGTGTCGTCATCGCGTTCCTTTCGTGTTCTGCGAAGCGGGACATGATGATTGGACGTGCGCGACCGCGATTCGGTTCCATCGCAGGCGCAGTATCCTCATCTCAGTGTCCCTACCGCAATGTCCTGGCCGATCGGATCGCCTGGTCGCAGACCGGCTGCGGAGCCGGACCGTCCGGTGGGTGTTGGCAGCCGATGGCGATGCGCACGCCGCTGTCGAGCATCACGGTCCAGTCGACGTGGTGCTCCGCGCGAATCTCCCGGTAGGTGATGACGGCCCTGTCCGCCCGGCGATCGGACGCGGTGAACTCGACGAACACCCCGTCGGGCTGCTCGTCGAGGACGGCCCGCAGGGCCTCCGCCGCCGCGGCCAGCGACTCCTGCCCCGGTGACTGAGTGACGTGAATCGCGACGTGCGGCTCCCACGGCGAAAGCACTTGCACCCGAGCCGAACCGGGGCCGGCGATGATGCGTTCGGTGGCCCAGTCGGCGGGTACCTCGACGGCGACGCGCCCCTCGACCAGCCATGCCGTGGCGGCCGGGGCTGAGTCGTGGGCGTCGTCGGCGCCGTATCCCGCCGCGGCGCAGGCCAGCGCCACCACCACCAGCCCGGCGCCGGCGAGCGCCGCGACGCGGGGTTGGGCGAGCCGAGTGGGCAGCCTTCCGGGGCGACGTAGACGGACGGGGCTTCGACGACGCGGCCGGCCTGCCTCGGCCGCGCGCAATACCCGGCGGTCGTCGGCCACCGACACGTCGACGCCGCGGGCTCGAAGTGTGCGTGCGAGTCCGTCGGCGAGTCGCGTCGCCCCCGCGATGCCGAGCGGCACGTCGATCACCGCGTCCGAGTCGTCGATGCGCGCGACGATGGCGTCGATCACGGCGCGCGGGTCACCGACCCGTGGCACGACTGCCGGAGTCTCGGTCAGAACGTGCACCACGACGAAATCCTCGGCAATCTCGACGATCACCGTCGAGTCACCGCCCCGCAGGACGTCCGCACGCCTCGACACGACGACGTTGGGGACCACGTGACGTGCTGCGGCGCACACCATGTCGATCCGTGCCTGCCGCCACCACGACGGGCAGACGAGCACCGCGGTTCCCGTGCCTGGCGCGACGGCGGCCGACATCACCTCGCGCCACACCACATCGGCGGGCACGTCGCGATCGTCGAGCAACGCCACGGCGTCGTCGATCGACTCGAACGCGGCCGTGACGAGATCGGCGTCCACCGTGCGTGCGGCCCACGACGTCGGCCGGCCCCACGATCACCACCGCGTCGGCGCGTGTCACGGCGGATCGCTCCAGGCCACCTGAACCACCTGGTTCGGCTGCCCCCTGCGGGTCAGCGTGCCGCGGCCAGGCGGCAGCGCCGTCGGGCGGACCGACCCGAGCAGGACGCCCTCGTCGGGGGCGGCGCTCATCGTCAACCCCATGCACCCGAGGTCGCGCAGGCGGGCCAGGAACGGGTCGAACATCGCCCGCGCGGCGCCTCCGGACCGACGCGCCACCACGACGTGCAGCCCGAGATCGCGGGCATGCGGCAGCAGGTCGAGCAGCGCGCTGAGCGGATTGGCAGCCGACTCGGCGACCAGGTCGTAATCGTCGATCACCACGTACATTTCGGGTCCCGTCCACCACGATCGGTCACGCAACTCGTGCTGCGTGACGTGGACGCCCGGCATGCGCGACTCCAAGGTGCCGACGAGCGCCGCAACGTGCGTCCGCGCCGCGGCGACGGACATCGCGTAGCCGGCGAGATGATCGGATTCGACGACGCCGAGAAGCGACCGTCGCGGGTCGACGATCAGGATCTGCGCGTCGCCTGCGGCGTTCCTCCGGACGATCTCCTGGCACAGCGTGCGCAGCGTGGCCGTCTTCCCACACTCGGTCTCACCGAGCACGATGAGGTGTGACTGGCCGCCGAAGTCGACGGCGAGCGGCCGCAGGTCGTCTTCGGCGAGACCGATCAGAACGTGCGTCGGCGGCCGGTCGTCGGAGGCCGCGGCAGCCACCGACTCGCTGGTCACCTTGGTCGGCAGCAGCTCGACCGGCGGCGCAACCGCGGCCGGATGGCGGGTACGCAGGACTTCTGCGCCGACCTGCAGCGCGGCGTCCAGACCGACGGTCGACGAGCGACCGTCCAAGCGCGGCAACGCGATCACCATGTCGAGACCGTCGCGCGTGATGCCGCGGCCGGGAGGGCGGTTGCCGAGGAGGCGGGCCCGGTGCCTGTCCATCTCGGAGTCCGCGGGATCGCCCAGCACGAGTTCGATTCGCGTGCCGATGTGGTCCTTGAGCGCCGGGCGGATCTCCACCCAGCGCGACGCGGACACCACCACGTGGACCCCGACGGCCAACCCGTGGGCGGCAAGCCCGGTGATGGCCTCCTCGAGCCCATCGAAGTCCTGTCGGACCGCCGCCCAGCCGTCGACCACCAGGAACACGTCGCCGTAGGGATCGCCGAATCGCGGATCGGCCCCTGCGCTGCGCAACCGTGCCTCGCGGCGATCGGACGAGTGCCTGCACCTGGCCGACGATGCGCCTGACCAGGGCCGCCTCGAACCGCCCTGCGACGGCACCGACATGGGGAAGCGCGTCGGTGCCCGACAGCACACCGCCGCCGAAGTCCAGCCCGTAGCACTGCACCCGCGAGGCAGGGCTCCTGCGCCGCCAGCGCCAACACCAACGTGCGCAACGCGGTGGACTTTCCCGACCGCGGCCCGCCGACGATCGCGACGTGCCCACCGGGCCCGCTGACGTCGACGACCAACGGATCGCACCGTTGCGCAAAGGGGTTGTCCACCAACCCGATCGGGACCACCAGCGGTGACGGCGGCGACACCGACGTCAGCACGTCGTCCAGCGCAGGCGAGCTCGTCAGCGGCGGTGACCAGACCCGGTGCGCGGGTGCGCCCCGGTCGGCCAGTCCGACGAGCACCGTGTCGAGAATGGTTCGCTTCGGGGTGCCCCGGCGGTCCCGCGGTGCTCCATCCGGCTCGGGCAGCACCGGGCGGGCGGTGAACCGCGTTGGTGTCTCGGCATATCCGCCTCGTCGAGGCACGGGCGCCGCAGCGACGGGGGCGGACACGAACTCGGTGCGGAAGCGGGTGAGATCGCCCGTCGGCGGTCTTGAGGTACGCCGCCCCCGGCGCACTGGGCAGGTCGTATGCGTCCGGTGTGCCGAGCACGGCGCGGGATTCCGCGGCCGAGAACGTCTTCAGGCAGATCCGGTAGGAGAGATGGTTCTCCAGTCCGCGCAGCCTGCCCTCGTCGAGACGTTGGCTGGCGAGGAGCAGATGCATGCCGAGCGATCGCCCCACTCTGCCGATTGCGGTGAACAGGTCGGCGAAGTCCGGCTGCTGGCTGAGTAGCTCGGAGAATTCGTCGACCACGATGAACAGCACCGGAAGTGGCGCCAGTTGCGCTCCCGTGGCCCGCGCAGCCTCGTAGTCGGTGACGTTGGCGAAGTTCCCGGCCGCCCGCAGCGCCTGCTGCCTTCGAGTCATCTCACCGGCGAGAGCGTCCTTCATGCGCGCCACCAGGTGTGCCTCGTCCGAGAGGTTGGTGATGACGGCGGCCACGTGCCGAAGTCTCTCGAAGCCGAGAAAGGTCGCCCCTCCCTTGAAGTCGACCAGAACCAGGTTCAATGCCTCCGGCGGGTGGGTGGCGACCAGACCCAGTGCCAGCGTGCGCAGGAACTCCGACTTGCCCGAACCGGTAGCACCCACGCACAGCCCATGCGGTCCCATGCCGCCGTGGGCGGCCTCCTTGATGTCCAGTTCGACGGGATCCCCTGCCTCCGACACGCCGATCGCCACGCGCAGCCGACGCGGGCCGGTGCGGGGCCGCCACCACGCCGATGGGTCGATGCGCGCCAGGTCACCGAGGCCGTTCAGAGCCGCCCACCCTGCGCGGCTCCTGGTCCGCTCGCCAACCGTCGGCGTGCCGACGCGATAGCGCGCCAGCAGGCGGGCGCACGTCGACGCCGCGACCGGCGTCAGCCGATCCGGGTGATCCGACGATCCGTCGGCGTCGAGGCAAAGATCCGGGTCGACGCCGACCGATCCGCCGCCGGCGCCGATCGCCACGACGGTGACTCCGTGCCCCGGTGCCTCGCGCGACACCTCACCGCCGTCGAGCAGCACGACCACGTGGGCGGTGCCGTCGACGTCGACCTCGGCCATGCTCCGGTACGTCATCCGGGCGGCTCCGGCACCATCGACGGACCGGGAATGTCGATGGTGCGGAAGCCATTTCAACCACTCCCAATCCTCTGCCGCATCATCGCCGATGACGGCGACGATCTTCACGTGCTCGGGGCTGTGCAACACCGCCAATTGACAGATCATCGCCCGCGCCAGCCCGCGCGCCGTGGCGACGGCGCCGTCGATCGAGATCCACGAATGCCCATGCACGTCGATGACGACCGGCAGATTCGGCACCGCCGACCTCGACGTGACGAGGCGCTTCACCGCGTCGGCCGACACCGGATCAACGGACTCCGACGACTTCGTCTCGGGCGCCATCAGCCTGGTCGACAGCGCGACCGTGCCGAGTCCCACACGAACCCGGCAGAAGTCGGCGTCATCGGGTCGTCGTTCCCACATCCGTCTGCCACCAACGAGGGTCCACAACGCAGCGGGATCGGGGTGACTCCAGTGCATCGACCGGTATTGGGCGGCAGCGGTTCTGGCGGTCGCATCGTCCAGCGCGGCGAGGTAGCGCAGGTATTGCCTGCGCGCCTGATCGACCTCCCCCGTCCGGCGGGTGCCGCGCGAGCCGGACGCCAGCGAACCCACCAGCGAGACCAGCATCATCACGGGGAAGAACATGAACATCGGGCTGCGGTTCATCCCGGATGTGAAGTACAGCAGTGCCATTCCGGTGGCAGCGACGAGCATGGCCACCGGCAGCAACCAGGTCAGCGGGTTGACCGGTGCCACCTTGGGGAGGTCCGGTGGGGGCTCGACGACGATGTCACCTTCGTCGACCCGAGGAGCGGGCAGGCGCGGAGCACAGGAGAAGTCCATCGATGAGTGGACGCACCGGAGCCCGATTCCGTTCCATCGCACCCGAGCACGTTTTGCCGCGCGGAACCCCTCCGGTGCTCGGTTACGGTGGCTGTGCGTGGGCATCTATCGGGGGGTGATGCGGTGTCGATACGTCGACTGTCCATTCAATGCGACTGCGACGGCCAACCGGTGGCGGTCGACGTGGCGCTTCCTGCAGGCATGCCGGTCGCAGCGCTGTTGCCCGCCATCGTCGAGTTGGCTGGGCAGCCGTCGAGCGAGTCACCGCGGGGCTGGCGACTGGACCGCATCGGCGGACCGACACTGGACGAGTCGATCACACTGGTCGACAACGATGTTCACGATGGAGACGTTCTGGTACTCGCTCCGTCGAACGCACCGCCGCTCGGGCTGCTGCAGTGGGATTCATGCCAGACGGTCGCCGATGCAGCGCTCGTCGTCCGAGGTCGGTTCGGTCAGATCCGAGGTCGCCTGTGTCTGGGCCGCGGTCGTCGGCTCGCTGGCGTTGTGCTCGGGCGCGGCGGGACAGTCGACGATCCACCTGCTGATCGCCACGATCGGAACGTGCACCGCCGCGGGCTTCGCCATCGCGAACCGCAGTACCGCAACGGGTCTCGCATCGGTGCCGCTGGCCGCGGCGGCCGGATTTCTCGCCGTGCCGTCGGGTCCCGGTGCGGCGAACGTGTTTCTTGCGGCCGTGGCCGCGGCCACCATGTCGCTGCTGATGCTGCGCTGGATCGATGACGGATCGTCGACCCTGGCCGCAACGGCGTGCGTCTCGACACTGGTCGCCGTCAGCGCCGTCGCGCCGGTGGTCGGCCCCGTCCCGATCGCCACCGTGGGTGCCGCATTGGCCGTCGTCGCCCTCGGGGTGCTGGCGGTATCCGGCCGCATCTCGATTCTGCTGTCCGGACTGGCCCCCGATCGACAGGCCGACGACGCCGACGCACGTGCGGTCCGCGGCCACGCCGCCTTGACCGGCCTGGTCGCAGGATGCAGCGTTGGTGCGGCGCTCGGCGTCGTCCTCGTCGCAGTCGGATGCCACCAGCACGACGCGCCGGGCGCGGCGGGCGCCGGATTCGGCGCGGTGGTCGCGCTGGTGCTACTCCTGCGGGTCCGCACACACGCCGACGCACCACGCCGCTGGGCGCTCACCGTCGCTGGCATGGTCGGCATGTCAACGGTTTTCGTGATCGCGGTGACCACACTGCCGGACCAGGTCGCGTGGGCGAGCGTCACGCTCGTCACCATCGGCCTCGGCGCCAGTCGACCTCCGCGGTTCGCCGCCGCGGGCCGCGCCTTCGCCGTACTGGAGTACGCCACGCTGTTCGCCGTGGTTCCCCTCGCCTGCTGGGTCGGCGGCGTCTACGCGATGGTGCGCGGGACGCAGTTGTCATGACTGGTCCTGGCTCCCGTCCGCTGCGTCTCATCGCCGTCGTCGCGTTCACCTGGGTCGCCGGTCTGACGTCTCCGCCCGCACGGGCAGTATCGCCGCCCACCGTGAACGACGCGTTGCTGCCTGCAGCGAAGTCGCCTGCACCGCGGGAGGCGACCGAGCAGAGCGAACCCTGCCGCACGACGAGCGGCCCCTCCGATACCGACACCGACACCGACTCGCAACTGAGCGCGATTGACCTGCAGGCAATCTGGCGACTGTCCCGGGGTTCGGGTCAGACGGTGGCGGTCATCGACACCGGGGTATCGCGGCACCGGCTGCTGCCCCACCTCATTCCCGGCGGCGACTACGTGTCGAGCGGCGACGGCACCCAGGACTGCGACGGCCACGGCACCATCGTCGCCGGAATCATCGGCGCGGCCGAGGAACGGCAACCGGGCGCCACGTTCGGCGGCCTCGCTCCCGATGCCGCCGTCATGGCCATCCGGCAGTCGAGCAACGCGTTTCGGCGACTGAGCGACCCCTCCGGGTCGGGTGTCGGCGACGTCGAGACGCTTGCCACCGCGGTGCGCACCGCGGCCGACGCGGGGGCGACGGTGGTCAACATCTCCTCCGTCGCCTGCCTTCCCGCCGACGGCAGTCTCGACGACGGATCCCTCGGGGCGGCGCTGGCCTACGCGGTGGACGTCAAGAACGTGGTCGTCGTCGCGGCAGCGGGCAACGTCGGCGGCCCTGGGCAGTGCCACGAGCAGAATCCCGTCTCGGATCCGGAGCGGCCAGGCGTGCCCGACTGGGATGCGGTGAAGGTCGTCGCCAGCCCGTCGTGGTACGACGACTACGTCCTGACCGTGGGTTCCGTCAGCCCGGACGGGCACCCGTCGAGGTTCAGCCTGGCGGGACCGTGGGTGGACGTGGCCGCGCCGGGCGAGGCGGTGGTATCCCTTGACCCCGACGGGGAGGGTCTGATCGATACCGCACCCGGTTCCGCAGCGCCCGTGCCGATTTCGGGGACCAGCTATGCCGCACCGGTGGTCACCGGCATTGCCGCGTTGATCCGGTCGCGCGAGCCGCAGCTCACCGCGAGACAGGTGATGCAACGCATCGAGGACACCGCGCACCACCCGGCAGCGGGGTGGGATGCCCAGGTCGGACACGGTGTGATCGACGCACTGGCGGCGGTGAGCGCCGACGGCCCCGGCACACCACGGTCCACCCCGACGGCGACCCGGTCTGCCACGCCGCCCTCGGAGGTTCGGCGGTCCGACCCACTTTCCCGCCGGGTCGCGTTCGGCGGTGCCGCGGCATGCGTGGCGGTCGCCGTGGTGGCATCGGCGTCCGCAGGCCGGTCACGACGGCGGCGACCACCCGTCACGGACGACTGACGCCGCCTCGGTGCTGAGTTCCGGCCCGCGCGGCAGGGCCGCGAGAATCGGCCACGGGGCGGGCGCGGGTAATCCGTTCAGGCCAAGGCGATTCGCGACCGCGTCGTCGTGGATGCCGTACCGCACACCCATGTCGCTGACGAGATAGCGCGGGCCCGTCGCGCCACCGTCGCCGCTGATCGCCGTCGCCCTGGCGTTCACGCCGTGACCCGGTGGAACGACGACACCGTCGACGTTCGGTCCGGCGCCGTCGGCCTGCGCCAGGCTCGTCGTCCGATCGGCGGCGAGCGCCGGCTTCCCCGTCAGGACGGCACTGCTCGATCGACCGCTCACCCGATCCGAATTCCAGTGCACGCACACCGCTGTCGAGCCGTCCGCTCCGAGTGGTTCCCGTGCGCGCTGCGGCAGCTGGTCGACGGCAAGTGCGTCGACGACCCGGGTCCGCGCGATCGCCGCCGGTGCGACGGCCGGAACCTCGCCAAGGCCAACCGGATAGGTGAACCTGATGAGGTCGGCAGCCACCTCACCGATCCGCTGCACACCGTCGCGGAGAACGGCGTAGTAGTCGATCGAGTCGCCGCGCACCACCCGCACGACCGCCCCGACCGGGATTCCCGCCAACGCCGGAGGTCCTGCGCCACCGGCGCCCCCGACGGCAGGCGCCGCGATCGCGGGGACCTCGGGCAGGGTGTCCAGTAGGGCCCGCGAGACCGGCACCGGCGCAACGCCGTCCAGACGCAACGCGCGCACCACGGGAGGATTGCGCAGGTCCACTTCGGCACGGCGGCCGTCGTAGAGCAGATACGTCGTGGCTGGGCCTTCCCCGCGAGGGGTGACCAGAACGCTGCGGGAATCGTCGAGCCGATCGGTCATCGACGCGTCGGCGCCGACGATCACGACGGTCCGATCGGTGTCGCACACCATCCACGACGGCGCAGTCAACGGCGTCCCGATCGCCGCAGGTGCCCCTGGGATGCCCATCGCCGGGCCGCGCTTGGCACCCGCGATGGCCGCGTCGCCGACCGTCGACCGGATCGGCCGCCGATCCGGCGATCAGTCGCGCCGACACCAGGTTCGGCACCGGATGCAGCGTGTCGCCGACCCGCACGTACAGCGCGCCGGTTTCCCGAGCCATCACGATCGGTGCGTCGCCGACGGTGCCCTGCGGTCGGACGAAGGCCAGGATTGCACACGCCGCGACGGCGATCACCGCGACGACGCACCCCGCCGCGAGCGAAAGCGATTGTGCCCTCAGCGGATCGTCGTGCATCGTGGTGTCTCTGCGCACCAACGCATGTTCCATGCGCCGGACGAGAAAGCGATGACCACCGGCGGCAAGCCGAGTGGTCGGTTGGTCGGCCATGAGTTTCCCCCGGCGTCGAGCCTAACCTCGCCTGCGGGGTCCCCGGATCACCGATTCAGTGCCACCGCGCCCACACGTACGGCACCAGCAGGCGCAGGAACTCGAGATCCGGCCCGGATTGCGCCTTTCCGAACGCCTGCTCGAAGTAGTCCTCGGCGACGGCGAGGATGCCCTCGGCGTACTCGACGGTGAAGTCGATGCTGCCGTATGCGTCCATCAGGCCGCGCACCGTGCGCGACCAGTTCAGCCGACCGTTCGGTCGCGGCTGCGGCCGAGGTAGTCGCTGCAGCAGAGCTGCGGTCGTCGCCGGTGGCCGCGCTGACAGCAGATGCAGCAGCGGCAGCGTGCGCTTGCCCTCGTAGAGATCGCCGAGGATCTCCTTGCCGTAGGACCGCTTCGTCGCCGATCAGATTCAGCACGTCGTCGCGGATCTGGAATGCGGCGCCGAAGTGAAACCCGAAGCGCACCAACGGCGCCAGCTCGGCGGTGCCGCCCGAACCGACCATCGCGCCGACCCGCAGCGGATGGATCGTGGTGTACCAGCACGTCTTGTGCATGATCAGGTTGAGGTAGTCGTCCGGGCGCAAGGTCGCTCGACGGCGTCGACGCTGCCAGCCGAGTTCGATGGCCTGGCCCTCCAGCGTGCGCATCGCCATGGTGTCGAACTCGGCCATCACCAGGTCGGCCAGGTCGCGGTCCAGCCTGCGGGTGGCCCGCCGCAGCACCTGGCCTGCCACGATCGCCAGCCCGTCGCCCGCATTGATCGCGGCCGCCAACGCCGTGGGTGGCAGCAGCGTCGGCCTGCCACGCGCATCTCACTGCCGTCGCCACGTCGTCGTGAATGAGAACCGTAAAAAATAAAATTAATAATATAATTATATAATTTAAATTATAAAAAATTTATATTATAATTAAAAATTATTTAATAATTATTAAATTTATAAATAATAATTTAATAAATATATTTTATATAATATTTAACCATTTCACGCGACCCGTCCCCGCTAGAGCTCTCAGCATGTCAATTAAAACATCAAATAATTCTATAATTTAAATATTTAAATATTTATTTTAAAAAAACAAATACAAATTTTTTTCATATTTATTTAATTAATTAATCCACATCTAAAAATATGCAGCACTACACCCGCGCTTTCAATCGTTCCCTGACAGCATAGTAAATTATATCTCAATTTAACTACATAAATCAAACATATAAATCTCCGCATGTCCGCCGAGCTCGCCGCCAATCAGCGCAGCCTCACGCGCATCGCGATCGTCCAATCACTGCAAACCAGATTGCCATCTGCATTCACTACACGTGCCGACAGTTCACAACGCTCCATGCCAAATCTCTCGATGGCTAACTTGCTTGCGATGCACGACCTACCTCACCGCATCTACATCAACACTAAGACCACCCAGCGCACCCGCAGTCACGCGCGCTTCAGCACAGCTTTCTATTCCGCGCCGAGCACCACCAGTCCCGACGCGGCCGCAACTTCGAACGTGCCTCGAACTCGCAGCGGCATGCCGAACCGCGAGACGATCGTCACCATGACTGCGCTGTACAGCTACTACGTCACGCGTTGCGATCTGCGCCGCCGATCAACTCCTCCAGTCCGTACGGTCGGTGACTACCAACACCAGGCACTTTGCGCACCGTCAATGAACTGCCATCGCTCAGCTGTCGTGTTCCGTGGCACTTCGACACCGCACGAAGAAACTCAACATGCGCGCGCAGGACAGCCAAGTAGCCAGTCAAGCTGAGCGCACCTGGTTCATCCGCACGAGCCGATGCGAGCATCCACACCAACCTCGCGATGGCCCGGTTCATCCACGCGACTCGCAGACTGAAGCGGCGCTGGCAGCCGTCGAACGGCGTGTGAACTCCCTCGTTCCCGCACGGACCTTCACGCTGTGTTACCAGACTCTGAGACTGGACCGCGATCAACCCACAGTTCGACAAGGCCAACCGCATTCTCGACACCTGACTGCAGATCAAACGCCACGGCTTCGACGTTGGCTGTTGATCGCCGCCGCTCAGCGTGCAGCCGTCGCGACCATGGCAGCGTCACCGCGAGACCGTCGACCGGTCCGCGGTCGCATCCGCCGGTGCCGCGCTGCACGGCTGCCTCGGCGTGCTACGCGCGTCATCTCGTCACCTTCCTCACCGTCTTCGAATCGATATCGGCCCGATCATGCTTGCCGCAGTAATCCCGAGCGGCCAGAACAATCAATCGCGCTGCGCAGGCAGACGACACAAGCTGAACTTCTACCGCTCCGAACTCTCGGATTCGCGCCGCCACGTGGAATAATCGAACAACGTGACGCCGACCTGCCGCCGCGTCTGAGCTGCCCGCGCAGGCGCGACCATCTTCGCGTTGCGCGCCGCCGTCGACCAGTTCGCCGTGCCAGGTCCGTCCTCGCGCACCATTCTGATCGAAGCGATCACGTTCCCCGCGACAGCACTGGCCCGAACTCCGCGCACGAGCATTACTGCGTACGCTCCGGTCGGTCGCGATACTCGCGGCGGAATGGCCGGTCTAGCGCCGCTGCGGCTAGCGAACCCGTGGCAGGACCGCTCGATCGAGCTCGACTCGATCACGTCCCAACCACAAACGGGCGTGGCTGCTGATCTCCGTGCTCGCCGCAACGGCCCGCGGCGTCTTCGCCGACCACTTGGCCACCGACCCAAGGGGATTCGCCGCGATCAACGACGAGGACCTGTGCGACTGGCTGGTGCGGCACGGCGCGCATCCCGACATCGTCGACTTTCCGATTCTTCGGGCCTGTACAACCTGGTATTCGGTTATCGGGACTGCGATCCCGACCAGCGCGGCTTCGCGGCGGGCGTCGCGGTCTTTCTCAGCGCCTCTGGGCTGTTCCAACACCGCGGCGCACTGTTCTGGAAGATGACCGCAGGCATGGGCGACGTCGTGATCGCGCCGATCTACCAGGCGCTCCGGCGACGCGGCGTCGAGTTCGAGTTCTTCCACCGGGTCGACGCGCTACATCTGGACGCCAAACATCAAGCGGTCGAGGCGATCTCGATGGGCAGGCAGGTCGAACTGGTCGATGGGACATCGCACTACGAGCCGTTGACCCGGGTGCGTGGCCTGCCGGTGTTCCCCGACCGCCCGCTGGCCGACCAGGTACGCCCGAGGCCCGGAATCGACACGCTGGAATCCCATTTCGGCAGTCGCGATGACGTCGAACACCTGGTGCTGCGCCGCGGCGTCGACTTCGACCACGTGGTGCTCGCGTTGTCCGTCGGCATGGTGAAGATCGTCGCAGGCGAGTTGATCGACGACCGCCCCGAGTGGCGCGACATGACCGACCACATCGCGCACCGTCGCCACCCAGGCCTTCCAGATCTGGCTGCGCCCAGACGAACGCAAACTCGGTTGGGACGAACCCGGCGTCACCACCAGCGCCTACGTCCAGCCGTTCGACACCTGGGCGTCCATGCCACAGACGCTGTGGACCGAGGACTGGCCCGAATCCGACCCGCCCGGCGCCGTCGCCTACTTCTGCGGTCAACTCGCCGCGGAATGGCCGACGACACGCGATCACCGCGACTACGTCGCGGACTGCGAGCAACGGGTCCACGCCGCCGCCGCCGAACACCTCGACCGCCACATCGGGCTCTATCTGCCTGGCGCGATGACCGAGCACGGATTCGACTGGCGGATCCTTGCCTGCACCGACGGGCAGACGGGCACCGACGCGATCGCGACCCAACACGTCAGCGTCAACATCGACCCGTCCGACCGCTACGTGCAGTCGCTGCCCGGCACCGACCGCTACCGGCTGCGGCCCGACGAATCCGGTTACGACAACCTGGTTCTGGCGGGCGACTGGACCGACTCGGGGCTCAACGCAGGCTGCATCGAGTCAGCGGTGCTGTCCGGCCTGCAGGCGGCGAACGCACTACTCGGCAGGGGGCGTCGCTACCAGATCCGGCGGCTTCATCCTGCCCTGAGCCGCCATTCGCGGAAGCCCGCCTGCTCCGGTACGCCGCGACGTGTTGACGATTGCCGCAGTTTCCGGTGTCGCAGAACATCCGCGAGCGATTGCGCGACAGGTCGACCAGCACCGCGCCGCAGTCCGGTGCGACGCACGTCTTCAGACGACGCAACTCGCCGGCGCGGATGAGGTCGGCCAGGGACATCGCCATCTCTGCGCCCATCCGCTGCCACAACGGGTCGTGAATGGAGGCCAGGTGCAGATGCCACTCCGGCATCTCGGCGTGCCTCGTCAACCATGGCATCGCACGCGTGTCACTCAGCAGCGCATTGACCAGTCCGACGGCGCGTTCCTCGTCGTCGGCAACGGACCAGATCCGTCCCAGCCGTTCCCGCAGACGGTGCACGGACTCGAGCTCGGCGGCGTCCTTGTCGCGGCGGCCGGTCCAGCCGAAGCTGTCCAGATACACGTCGAGCAATGCCATGTCACCCAGTTGCTCGCCGTCGACACGATCGGTGTTGATCAGGACACATGCGGCCCGCAATGTGAGCTCTGTGTCATGACTGAAAATCATTTGACCCATGACTTCCTTCGGCTGTAGCGTCATGACCAACATACATTTTACTCATTACATGCAGGAGGTGCCAGGTGAGGGCCACGATGACGCCCGCCGTCGACCATTTTCGGCTCGGGTTGCTGTTCGCGGTCGCATCGGCCTTCGCGTTCGGCATGTCCGGCCCCCTGGCGAAGACGTTGATGGAGACGGGCTGGAGCCCGACCGCCGCGGTCACGGCCAGGTTGGCCGGCGGCGCTGTCGTCATGGCCGTGTTCGCCACCATCGTCAAGCCCGGCTGGGTTCGCGAGGCACTGCAGCACTCGAAGACGGTGGTCGCCTACGGACTGATCCCCATCGCAGGTGCGCAGCTCTGCTACTACAACGCCGTCGCACACCTGTCCGTCGCCGTGGCCCTGCTGCTGGAGTACACCGCCCCCGTGCTCGTCGTCGGCTGGCTGTGGGCGACCTCCCGGCACCGGCCCAGCAACCTCACGCTGGCGGGCGTCGGCCTTGCCGTCGTCGGGATCATGCTGGTCTTGGACGTGGTCTCCGGCGCGCACATCAACATGGTCGGCGTCGGCTGGGGCCTGGCCGCAGCCGTCTGCGCGGCCTGCTACTTCATGATGTCCGACGAGGTGACGGCGGACGGCAGTGGGCTGAACTCGGTCACGCTCGCCGCGGGCGGTCTCGTCGTCGGCGCCGTGGCGGTTGGCATCCTCGGCGCCTCCGGCCTCATGCCGCTCACCTTCGCCACGCACGACGTCGTCGTCGCGGGTTGGACCACGTCGTGGCTGGTCCCGGTCATCGCCCTCGCCATCATCCCGACCGCGATCGCCTACGCACTGGGTATCGCAGGTATCGCTCGGCTCCGGCCGCGGATTCGCCTCACTGGTCGGGCTCGCCGAGGTGCTGTTCGCCGTGCTGGCGGCGTGGGCACTCCTCGGCGAAGCGATCTCGATCACCCAGGCGGTCGGCGGCGTCGTCGTGCTCGTCGGGCTTGCCCTGGCCCGACAGGGTGACCGCACCGAGAGGGTCGCCCATGCCACCTGGCCGGAGATGCCTGCCGGAGACGAGCACGCCGAGCAAACGGTTGGTCGTTCCTGAACGTCATATGTGAAGATGGCCTACGTGACTTTTCTGAAAATGTCGGCTCGGCTGGCCGCGGTCGCTGCGGCCGTCGTGAGTACGGCGACCGTCGTCGGTGCGCCACCTGCCAGCGCCGACGGGCCATGCCCGAATGTCGAGGTCGTCTTCGCGCGCGGCACCAGCGAACCAGCGGGCATCGGCCGCGTCGGCCAAGCACTGGTCGATGCACTGACCCCCCTCATCGGCGGCCAGACCATCGGTTCGTACGGCGTCAACTACCCGGCGACCTACGACTTCCTGACCGCCGCCGACGGCGCCGCCGACGCGACCAACCACATCAGCGCGATGGCGTCGCAGTGTCCCGGCACGCGGATCGTGCTCGGCGGCTACTCGCAGGGTGCAGCGGTCGTCGACATGCTGGCAGGCATCCCGCCGCTGGGCAACAAGATCGGCGAGGTCGGCTCGGGTCCGCCACTCCCATCCGATCTCGACGCCAACATCGCCGCCGTCGCGGTTTTCGGCAACCCGTCGACGAAGTTCTCGATCCCGATCACCAACTCCATCTTCGGTGGGCGGGCGATCGACCTCTGCGCCGATGGCGACCCGATCTGCAGCCGCGGCCGCAATCCGTTCGCGCACACTCACTACGAGTCGTCCGACTTCATCCCTCAGGCGGCGAACTTCGTGGCCGGTCTGGTCTGACCGCACCGTCGCGTTACCATTTGGCGTGGCTTCTGATCTTGTTAGGCGCTCAGCGCTGGCCGTAGCAACGGTATGCACCGCAGTCCTGGCTCCCGTGATCTCAACCGTCTCGCTCGGCGTGCTGCCGACGGCATCGGCCGACAACTGCCCGGACATCGAGGTGATCTTCGCCCGCGGTACCAACGAGGCACCCGGCCTCGGACTGCCCGGCGGGGCGTTCGTCGACTCGTTGCGCTCCAAGGTCGGTGGCCGCTCGGTGGGAAGCTATGCCGTGAACTACCCCGCGACCTACGACTTCCTGGCAGCCGCCGACGGCGCCAACGACGCCAGCGCACACGTCCAGTACATGATGGGCGCCTGCCCGAACACCCGTCTGGTGCTCGGCGGGTACTCGCAGGGCGCAGCGGTGATCGACGTCATCGCCGCGGTGCCGTTCCCGGCGTTCGGCTTCGACAACCCGCTGCCGCCCGACGCACCCGATCACGTCGCGGCGCTCGCCGTGTTCGGCAACCCGTCGGCCAAGCTCGGTCAGCCGCTGACCAACAGCCCGGTCTGGGGCGGCCGCTCGATCGACCTCTGCAACGCCAACGACCCGGTCTGCCAGACCGACGGCGAGGACGTCGCCGCGCACAGGGCCTACGCGGGCGGCCCGACCAACCAGGCAGCCAACTTCGTCGCAGGTCTGCTGTAACCCAGGCGCCAACGAATAGCCGACGAAACCGTCAATTCGTTCGGCTAGCATCACCTTCGTGATCCCCCGCCAGCTCCGTAGGTTCGTCGTCGCCGCGGCGGCCACAGCGCTCACCGCAGCCGCACTGCTGGTCGCTCCCGCGGTCACCACGCACTCCGTGCCAACGGCGGCCGCCGCCGCCTGCCCCGACGTCGAGGTGATCTTCGCAAGGGGCCGCCTGGAACCGGTCGGCGCCGGCCAGATCGGCAACGCCTTCGTCAGCGCGCTGCGGCAGAAGTCGCGCAAGAACGTCAACCTCTACTCGGTGGTGTATCCCGCCGACAACCAGATCGACGTCGGCGCCAACGACATGAGCCAGCGGGTGCAGAGCACCGCCGCAAACTGCCCCAACACCCGGATCGTGCTCGGCGGGTACTCGCTCGGCGCGGGCGTCACCGACGTCGTGCTGGCCATGCCCTTCGCGTTCTTCGGCTTCGACAACCCGCTGCCGCCGGAGATGGAGCAGCACATCGCCGCGGTCGCGCTGTTCGGCAACGGCATCCAGTGGGCGGGGCCGATCGGGAACTTCAACCCGGTCTATCGCGACCGGACCATCGAGCTGTGTCACGGCGACGACCCGATCTGCAACCCGACCGAGCCCGACAACTGGGAGTCGTACTGGCCCGACCACCTCGCCCCGGCCTACATCAAGGCGGGCATGGTCAACCAGGCGGCGGACTTCGTCGCGGGCAGGCTCGCGCCGCCGCCACCTCAGTAGGGCAGCGCTAGTCCCCGCCACCGACCTCGTCGGCCGAGCGGACGTCGCGGGTCACCCTGATCCGTGCCTCGAGCTGATCGTCGGGCGGATAGTCGACGGCAACGAACGTCAGCCCGCGGGCCGGCGCGGCGGCGAAGTCACTCGATCGCCGCGTCGCCGTCAATAGTTCAGCGCACCAACCGGGTTCACGGCGCCCCTCGCCCACCGCCAGCAGCGCGCCGACCAGGGACCGCACCATCGACCAGCAGAACGCGTCTGCGGTGACGTGAGCGGTCACCAGGTCACCGTCGCGTGACCAGTCCAGCCGTTGCAGGTCGCGGATGGTGGTGGCGCCTTCGCGATGCCGGCAGAACGCCGCGAAGTCGTGCAATCCCAACAGGTTTCGCGATGCCTCAGCCATCGCGTCGACGTCGAGCGGGCGCAGCCACGGCGTGATGAAGCGGGCCTGCTGCGGCTCGACACCGTACGGCGCCGTGGACAACCGGTACTCGTAGTGCCGCCGCAACGCCGAGAACCGCGCGTCGAATCCGCTTGGCGCCCGGACGATGTCGAGCACGCGCACGTCGTCGGGCAGAAACCGCGCGAGTCTGCGCACCAGCGGCAGGAATTCGGGATCACCGTCACGACGGTTGCGCGGCTGGGCGTGGCCGAGCGCATCGCGGGGTACGTCGCAGTGCGCCACCTGCCCGGTGGCGTGCACGCCGGTGTCCGTGCGGCCCGCCGCGCGCAACACGACCGGGGTGCGGAACACCGTGGACAACGCCTCGTCCAGGACTCCTGCGACGGTGCGTTGTCCGGTCTGGGCGGCCCAGCCCGCGAATTCCGTTCCGTCGTAGGCGATGTCGAAGCGAAGACGAACATGCCCGCCATCGGATTCGATGGCGGGCATGTTCAGTGCGTCGTTGGACTTGGCGTCGTCGGCCTTGTCCTCGGCGTCCTTCGGCGGCCTCGGCGGCTTCGGCCTCTTCGGTCGCCGCGTCCTCGGCCTGCGTCCTCGGCCGTCTGGGCGCTCCTCGGACCTCGGCGGCGTCCTCGACCTTGGCGTCCTCGACGGCCTCTTCAGCCGGGGCCTCCTCGACCGCAGCCTCTTCGACAGCCGCGGCGGCCTTCGCGGGCGCGGCCTTCTTCGACGCAGCCGACGCGGCGGGCCCGGTCGGCCTCGGAGGTCACGGTCTTCTCCCGCACCAGCTCGATGACGGCCATGGGGGCGTTGTCGCCCTTGCGTGCCTCCACCTTGATGATGCGGGTGTAGCCGCCTGCGCGGTCCGCGAAGAACGGACCGATCTCGGCGAACAACGTGTGCACCACGTCCTTGTCGCGGATCTTCTTCATCACCTCACGCCGGTTGTGCAGCGTGCCCTTCTTGGCGTGCGTGATGAGCTTCTCCGCGTAGGGCCGCAACGCCCGCGCCTTGGGCTCGGTCGTCTTGATCCGGCCGTGCTCGAAGAGCGACGTGGCCAGGTTGGCCAGCAGCGCCTTCTGGTGCGAGGACGACCCGCCGAGGCGGGGTCCCTTGGTGGGCTTGGGCATTGCGACTATCTCCTAAATGGGGCCGGTCCCCGTATCAGGTAGGACCGGGACGGATGACTTAGAGCTGTTCGGTTTCGGCGAAGTCCTGGTCGGTGTCCAGGTCGTAGCCGGCGTCGCTGTTCCAGGTGCCGGTGGCGACGTCGTAGCCGGCAACCTCGGACGGATCGAACGTGGCCGGGCTGTCCTTCAGCGAGAGACCCAGCTGGTGCAGCTTGATCTTCACCTCGTCGATGGACTTCTGGCCGAAGTTGCGGATGTCCAGCAGATCGGACTCCGTGCGCGAGACGAGCTCGCCCACCGTGTGCACACCCTCGCGCTTCAGGCAGTTGTACGACCGGACGGTGAGTTCCAGGTCGTCGATCGGCAGCGCGAACGAGGCGATGTGATCGGCCTCGGCAGGCGACGGCCCGATCTCGATGCCCTCGGCCTCGACGTTGAGTTCCCTTGCCAGACCGAACAGTTCGACCAGGGTCTTGCCTGCCGACGCCAGGGCGTCACGCGGGGTGATCGAGTTCTTGGTCTCGACGTCGAGGATCAGCTTGTCGAAGTCGGTGCGCTGCTCGACGCGGGTGGCCTCCACCTTGTAGGTCACCTTGAGCACCGGCGAGTAGATGGAATCGACTGGGATGCGGCCGATTTCAGCGCCCGACGCCTTGTTCTGCACGGCGGGCACGTAGCCGCGGCCGCGCTCGACGACCAGCTCGACCTCGAGCTTGCCCTTGTCGTTCAGGGTGGCGATGTGCATGTCCGGGTTGTGCACGGTGACACCGGCAGGCGGCACGATGTCGCCCGCGGTGACCGCACCGGGACCCTGCTTGCGCAGGTACATGGTGACCGGCTCGTCCTCCTCGGACGACACGACCAGACCCTTGAGGTTCAGGATGATGTCGGTGACGTCTTCCTTCACACCGGGGACGGTGGTGAACTCGTGCAGCACGCCGTCGATGCGGATGCTGGTGACCGCCGCGCCCGGGATGGACGACAGCAGCGTGCGCCGAAGCGAGTTGGCCAGGGTGTAACCGAAACCGGGCTCCAGGGGTTCGATGACGAACTTGGACCGGTTCTCGGCGAGGCTCTCCTCGGACAGGGTGGGTCGCTGAGAGATCAGCATCTTTTTCTAACTCCTTCTCGGCACCCGCTATTTGATGCCGGTTCTGGTCGCCTGGTCGCCGCCGGGGCGGCTCCAGACACCTGCGCCGCCATGTTGACGGTGCAGGAGTCTTCTTACTTCGAGTAGAACTCGACGATGAGCTGCTCGGCGAGCGGCACCTGGATCTGGGCCCGCTCCGGCAGCTGGTGCACGAGGATCCGCTGACGCTCGCCCACGATCTGCAGCCAGCCCGGGATCGGACGTTCGCCTGCGGTCTGGCGCGAGAGCTCGAACGGCAACGTGTTCAGCGACTTCTCCCGAATGTCGATGATGTCGTACTGCGACACGCGGTAGCTCGGGATGTCGACCTTGACACCGTTGACGGTGAAGTGGCCGTGGCTGACCAACTGGCGAGCCATGCGACGCGTGCGGGCCAGCCCGGCGCGGTACACGACGTTGTCCAGCCGGCTCTCGAGGATCTGCAGCAGGTTCTCGCCGGTCTTGCCGGAGTGCCGGTTGGCCTCTTCGTAGTAGCGGCGGAACTGCTTCTCCATGACGCCGTAGGTGAAGCGGGCCTTCTGCTTCTCCTGCAGCTGCGTGCGGTATTCGCTCTCCTTGATCCGCGCGCGGCCGTGCTGGCCGGGCGGGTAGGGGCGCTTTTCGAACGACTGATCACCGCCGACGAGGTCGACGCCGAGGCGGCGCGACTTGCGGGTGATGGGTCCGGTGTAACGAGCCATGTTTCTAGTTCCTCCTAGACCCGGCGCCGCTTGGGCGGACGGCAGCCGTTGTGCGGCTGCGGGGTGACATCGGAAATTGCACCGACCTCGAGGCCGGCGGCCTGCAGGGAACGGATTGCGGTCTCGCGACCCGAACCCGGGCCCTTGACGAACACGTCGACCTTCTTCACACCGTGCTCCTGCGCCTTGCGGGCGGCGTTCTCAGCGGCCAGCTGAGCGGCGAACGGCGTCGACTTGCGCGAGCCCTTGAAGCCGACGTGGCCCGAGGACGCCCAGGCGATGACGTTGCCCTGCGGATCGGTGATCGACACGATCGTGTTGTTGAACGTGCTCTTGATGTGAGCGGCGCCGTGCGGGACGTTCTTCTTTTCCCTGCGACGGGTCTTCTGCCCCTTCTTGGGAGCAGCGCCACCCTTCTTTGCTTGTGCCATCCGGGGTTACCTGGCCTTCTTCTTGCCGGCGATGGTGCGCTTCGGGCCCTTGCGGGTGCGCGCGTTGGTCTTGGTCCGCTGGCCACGCACCGGCAGGCCGCGGCGGTGCCGCAGGCCCTGGTAGCAGCCGATCTCGATCTTGCGACGGATGTCGGCCTGCACCTCGCGGCGCAGATCACCCTCCACCTTGAGGTTGCCCTCGATGTAGTCGCGCAGCTGCGTCACCTGGTCGTCAGACAGGTCCTTGGTGCGCAGGTCGCGGTCGATGCTCGTCGCCGCCAGGATCTCCTGGGAGCGGGTACGGCCGATGCCGTAGATATAGGTCAGTGCGATCTCCATGCGCTTGTCGCGCGGGAGGTCGACACCCATGAGACGTGCCATTAGGCAGAGTGTTCCTTCTACTTTGCGGAGGTCTGATCCCAGTCCGTTCCCGCTCGCTGGCGAGGCCCGGCCTCCGTGCCGGGCGTGATGAGCGGCCCAATCTCTAAAGATTCCAGCCGCTCAGTGGTACTGGGAGGTCTGCATTCAGTTGTGGTTACTGCGACGCGTCCGCGCGACTATTTGCTCTTCGCGCAAGCGCTCATCGCCCGACTAGCCCTGACGCTGCTTGTGGCGCGGATCGGAGCAGATGACCATGACCCGCCCATGCCTGCGGATCACCCTGCACTTGTCGCAGATCGGCTTTACGCTCGGGTTCACCTTCACGGCTGTTCGATCCTTCTGGGTTCTTCGGAGACTCGCGCAAGCGCTCGTCTCAGGTCTCGTTTGTCTAGATGTATTCGGACGCGGGTTACTTGTACCGGTACACGATGCGGCCCCGGGACAAGTCGTACGGGGACAGCTCCACGACGACTCGGTCCTCGGGCAGGATGCGGATGTAGTGCTGCCGCATCTTGCCGCTGATATGGGCGAGAACCTTGTGACCGTTCTCCAGCTCAATGCGGAACATCGCATTGGGCAGGGGTTCGACCACGCGACCCTCGACCTCGATGGCACCGTCTTTCTTGGCCATACTGTCTGGCGATCCTTAGCTTTTCGTTTCGTATCGGCGTCCCGAATGGACTGGGCCCATTCAGCGCAGCCTTCGACCCGACTTAACAACGTGAGCCGGTGACAGGAAATTCCAGGACAGGGCACGCAAGAAGCCGGCACGGAAACCGCACCGTTGGTCAATACTACCCGCTCGCACGCATTGCCCAAAATCGCCGAACCCGCCACGCCGGCGTTCGCTCAGAGCACTACGCACGACCCGTTATCGACTGGACAACCAGCGCATACTTACTACTGATGACTGGACCCGATCCCCAGCCCCGCAAGCCCGTGATTCTGACCGTCGACGACGATCCCGCGGTGTCGCGCGCGGTGGCACGCGACCTCCGTCGACACTACGGCGAGAACTTCCGCATCGTCCGCGCCGAGTCCGGCCAGGACGCGCTGGAGGCGCTCAACGAGCTGAAGCTGCGCGGCGACACCGTGGCGGTGTACGTCGCCGACTACCGGATGCCGCAGATGAGCGGCATCGAGTTCCTCGAAGCCGCCATGGACCTGTACCCGATGGCACGCCGCGTGCTGCTCACCGCGTACGCCGACACCCACGCCGCGATCGATGCCATCAACGTCGTCGATCTGGACCATTACCTGCTCAAGCCGTGGGATCCGCCGGAGGAGAAGCTCTACCCCGTCATCGACGGCCTGATCGAGGCGTGGCGGGCGACGGGCGATCGCGCGATCCCGCACACCAAGGTCATCGGCCACCGGTGGAACCCGCGGTCGTGGGAGGTGCGCCAGTTCCTGGCCCGCAACCAGCACACGTTCCGGCCGTTCAACTCCGACGAGCCCAAGGGCAAGCAACTGCTCGACGCCGCGGGCCTGGACGGACACGCAGCTGCCCGTGGTCATCACCGAGGGCGGCGAGACGCTCGTCGACCCCACCAACGGCGAGCTGGCGGCCATGCTGGGCCTGTCCACCGAGCCGTCGCTGCCGATGTATGACCTCGCGGTCATCGGCGGCGGGCCCGCCGGCCTGGCCGCGGCGGTCTACGGCGCGTCCGAGGGGCTCAAGACGGTGCTCATCGAACGCACCACGACGGGCGGGCAGGCCGGGCGCAGCTCGCGCATCGAGAACTACCTCGGCTTCCCCACCGGCGTCTCGGGCGCCGAGCTGACCACGTCGGCCCGCAGGCAGGCCGAGCGGTTCGGCGCGGAGGTGATCACCACGCGCCAGGCCATCGGGCTCGAGGTCGGCGGGTCGGCGCGCAAGATCAAGTTCGAGGACGGCAGCACCATCGGCGCGCAGGCCGTGATCTTGGCCACCGGGGTCGAGTACCAGCAGCTGCGGGTCACCGGTTGCTGGACCGACCCGGAGGATCCCGAGGGCTGTAACTACGTCGGCGCGCGGCGTCTACTACGGCGCGTCGGTGTCGACGGCCGCGGAATGTCGCGGACGAGGACGTCTACATCGTCGGCGGCGCCAACTCCGCAGGCCAGGCGGCGATGTTCATGTCGAAGGAGGCGAAGTCGGTCACGCTGCTGGTGCGCGGACCGTCGCTGGAGGCCTCGATGTCCTACTACCTCATCCAGCAGATCGAGAACAACCCGAAGATCCAGGTCAGGACCTGCACCGAGGTGGTCGACACCGTGCGGCGAGGACGGTCACCTGTCGGGCCTGTGGTTGGAGAACAGGCAGACCGGGGTCCGCGAGACGGGTCGATTGCGGACGGATGTGCTGCTTCATCGGGGCGAGCCCGCGCACCGAGTGGCTGGACGGCATCGTCGCCCGCGACGACCGCGGCTTCATCCTGACCGGACCGGACCTCAGAGACGTCTGCGGCTGGAATCTGGACAGACCGCCGCACCACTTGGAAACAAGTGTGCCCGGTGTGTTTGTTGCAGGAGACGTGCGCGCCGAGTCAGCGAAGCGTGTCGCGGCGGCCGTCGGCGAAGGATCGATGGCCGTGATGCTGGTACATCGCTACCTGGCCGAGGCCTAGTAGGACCTGAAAGGAAGCCGCGATGGGTGAGAGGTGTCTGCCGGAGGAACTGCGCACGCTGTTCCTGTTCGAGTCGCTGTCGGACGAACAGCTCGAGACGCTGTGCGAAAACGGCCACATCGCCACGTACGAGCCGGGCCCGATCTGCATCGAGGGTGAGCCCGCGACGTGCTTCTACGTCCTGATCGAGGGCGAACTGGTGATGTCGAAGCGCTCCGGCGGCGACGACATCGAGACCAACCGGACCTCCCAGCGCGGCGTGTACTGCGGCGCCTGGTCGGCCTTCGACCCCAACGAGGAACACCAGTACGAGGCGTCGGTACGGGTGACCAAGCCGTCGAAGTTCTTCGTCCTCGACGCCGACGCCTTCGGTCGCTTCGTGCAGACCGAGTTCCCGATGGCCGTGCACCTGCTCGAGGGGCACAAGGTGGGCGGGATGCGGACCCGCAAGATCATCGACCAGAGCGAGAAGCTGCTCGCGCTCGGCACCATCACCGCCGGCCTGACCCACCAGCTGAACAACCCGGCGGGCGCCAATGCGCGCGCCGTCGCCGACCTGCGGGACCGCGTCGGCAAGATGCGGCACAAGCTGGCCATGCTGGCGAACGGCAAGTTCACGCCGGAGGCGCTGCGGGTGCTGGTCAGCATGCAGGACGAGGTCGCCGAACAGGTGGCGAAGTCGAAGTCGCTGGAACTCAGCGCGCTGGAGTCCTCCGACCGCGAGGATCAGATCGGCGACTGGCTCGAGGATCACGACATCCCTGGCGCATGGGACTACCCGTCGACGTTCGTCGAGGCCGGCCTCGACATCGACTGGCTGGAGCGGATTTCCGCCTCCGTCGACGAGGTGGACGCCTCGGCGTCGCTGCAGGGCGCCATCGGCTGGCTGAAGTACACCATCGAGACCGAACTGCTGATGAACCAGATCGCCGAGGCGAGCGAGCCGGATCTCGGCGCTGCTGGCCGGCGCCAAGCAGTACTCGCAGATGGACCGCGCGCCCTATCAGAGCGCCGACATCCACGAGCTCCTGCGCTCCACCGTGATGATGTTCGGCGACAAGGTCGGCAAGGACAAGCCGATCAAACTGGTCAAGGAACTGGACATGTCGCTGCCTGAATTGCAGTGCTACCCAGGCGATCTCAACCAGGTGTTCACCAACATCATCGACAACGCCATCCAGGCCATGGACGGCCACGGCACGCTGACGGTGCGCAGCTCGCGTGAGGGCGACGACTCGATAAAGTTCGAGATCTGCGACGACGGCCCCGGCATCCCCGAAGAGCATCGTCGACCGGATCTTCACGCCGTTCTTCACCACCAAGCCCTTCGGTCGAGGGCACCGGGCTCGGCCTGGACCTGGCCTGGCGGATCATCGTCGAGAAGCACCACGGCAATCTCCGGGTGGAGTCCAAGCCCGGCGACACCCGCTTCATCATCGTGCTGCCGCTGGTCGCGCCCCGACCTGCGGAAGCCGCCATCGCCACGGAATAGGCAGCAACGGCACCGAACAACGCCCGCTGCGCCATGGTTCGAATCAGCTTGATCGGCCCGGAATAGTCCCGACGATGCGGAGAGTTGACCCAGCCATGACGAAACCTGATCTCGGCAAGTTCGGCGTGTTCGGTCGCGGTGCGACCCCTGACGAGGCGAAGGAAATCGAGGCGCTGGGCTACGGCGCCATCTGGGTCGGTGGATCGCCGCCCGCCGAACTCGACTGGGTGGAGCCGATTCTCGCGGCCACGACGACGTTGCAGGTGGCCACCGGCATCGTCAACATCTGGACGGCGGCGGCGGGACCGGTCGCGGAGTCCTTCCACCGCATCGACAAGGCCTACCCCAATCGGTTCCTGCTCGGCATCGGCGTCGGCCATCCCGAGGCGCACACCGAGTACAAGAAGCCCTACGACGCGCTGACCGAGTACCTCGACAAGCTCGACGAGTACGGCGTGCCCAAGGACCGCCGCGTGGTCGCCGCCCTGGGACCGCAGGTGCTCAAGCTGTCGGCGCGGCGCGCGGCAGGCGCCCACCCCTACCTGACGACGCCCGAGCACACCGCTCAGGCGCGCGAGCTCATCGGGCCGGACGCGTTCATCGCCCCCGAGCACAAGGCGGTCCTCACCACGGACGCCGAGCAGGCCCGCGCCGTCGGCCGCAAGGCCCTCGAGATCTACCTGAACCTGCAGAACTACACGAACAACTGGAAGCGGCTCGGCTTCACCGACGAGGACATCGCCAAGCCGGGCAGCGATGCGCTCGTCGACGCCTTCGTCGCCCACGGCACCGTCGATGCCATCGCCGCTCGACTCAAGGAGCACCTCGCCGCCGGTGCCGACCACGTTCCGGTTCAGGTGTTGACGGGTACTGACAAGCTGGTGCCCGCACTCGCCGAGCTCGCTGGACCACTCGGCCTGAAGTGATCCGACCCTCAACCCGAAGGAAGTCCACGTGACTGACGCTGTAGCCCTCAAACCCGACTTCGGCCGATTCGGCGTGTGGACGTTCGGGGCCGTCGAACCCGAGCAGGCGGTCGAGATCGAGAAGCTGGGTTACGGCGCACTCTGGGTCGGCGGATCGCCCGCCGGTGATCTCGCCTTCGTCGAGCCGATCCTCGAGAAGACCGAGACGATCCAGGTGGCCACCGGGATCGTGAACGTCTGGGCGACGCCGGCCGCAGAGGTCGCGGAGTCGTATCACCGCATCGAGGGCGCCTACCCGGGTCGCTTCGTCCTCGGCATCGGCATCGGGCATCCGGAGAACACCGAGGAGTACCGCAAGCCCTACGACGTGCTCGTCGAGTACCTGGACGAGCTCGACGCCGCGAAGGTGCCGACCAGCCGACGCGTCGTCGCGGCGCTGGGGCCCAAGGTCCTCGAGCTGGCCGCCAAGCGCAGCGCGGGCGCGCACCCGTACCTGACCACGCCCGAGCACACCGCCCAGGCGCACGCCCTGATCGGCAACACCGTGTTCCTGGCGCCCGAGCACAAGGTGGTGCTGACCAGGGACGCGGCGCAGGCCCGCGCGGTCGGCCGCGACACGGTGGACTTCTACCTGGGCCTGAGCAACTACCTCAACAACTGGAAGCGGCTCGGCTTCACCCCCGACGACCTCGCCAAGCCGGGCAGCGACAAGCTGATCGACGCGGTGGTCGCGCACGGCACCCCCGAGGCGATCGCCGCACGCCTGACCGAGCACCTCGACGCGGGCGCCGACCACGTCGCGATTCAGGTGCTCGGCGGCAAGGACGTGCTGGTGCCGACCCTCACCGAGCTGGCTGGCCCGCTGGGGCTCGGGTAGCGCCCCGGGTCACCTCCTCGGCCCGCGCTCAGTCCAGCCCCCGCGGCCCGTCCGCGGTGACCGCATAGGCCTGCTGCCGCCCTGGACTGCGGACGAGGTCGATGACGCAGTGGCCCACCAACTCCGGCGTGACCACCGCCCCCATGCCGGTCACGAAGGCCTCGACGTCGGAGCCCTGCGCCGCCGCGTACGCTGCGACGGCCTCCGCGCCGAGGTCGGTGGCCGGGGTCAACTGCGGAAGCAGGGAAACGAAGTCGATGCCGAGGTCGGCCCGCTGAGATTCCAGCGCTGCGTAGGACGTCATGAAGCGGATCGTCGACTTGGCGCCCGCGTAGCCACCGGACAGCGGGGAGCCCTTCAACGCCGCGCCGCTGGAGAACGCGACCACCGAACTCCCCTGCCCGAGTGGTGCCCGCAGTGCAGCGCCGATCCACTCGAAGACGTGCCGAACGTCGACGTCCCAGTTCTTCGAGAACGACTCCCAGGTGTGTTGACGCAACGGCGCCATGGTGGGCATGGCTCCGGCACAGAGCACCAGCGTGCTTGGCCGGTGCTCGGCGATCAGCCTGGCGGCGAGGTCGCCGTCCGCGGCGTCGCCGGGCACCGGGACGAAGTTGTCCCCCAACGCTTCCCGGACCTCGTCCAGATCCGATCCGGTGCGGGCGACACCGATCACCCGGACCCCCGCGTCGGACAATGCGGCGCTGATGCCGCGGCCGAAGCCACGGCTCGCGCCCGTCACGACGGCCGTGGTGCCCGCCAGGGAGCGCTGGCCGGTCATCGGAGCACCGCCTCGCGACGGACGTCGGCCTGCCCGGCATCGGAGCGCGGCCGCAAGACGTAGATCGCAGCGCTCAGCAGAAGGATCCACGGAATGTCGGTCAGGAACTTGCTGTGGTAGCCGTGTTCGAAGGCGCCGGGGACCATGACCAGTCCGTGCACCAGGTTCGCCCACATGGTGAAGTTCAGAAACGACGTGTAGTCGGCGGGCCGGTTGGCGGCGAGAAGCAGGAACACCGACCAGGTCAGATAGATCGCGGCGAGCATCATCGCCACGTGGCCCGGTAGGTCGTCCCACACCGCCCAGTGCATGGCGGCGTCGGGCCGAAACATCGGCGCGTGCATCCCGTATCCGATGAAGATGAAGCCGAAGATCGCGATGGAAGCCACCGCCCACACGCGCAGGAAGATCTTCAGTAGGCGCATTCTGGTCGTCTCACTCACAGTCGCAGGTCCTTTCGAGTGGCGGCGTGCCGGCCGGTGCCGACGCAGAGGTCCGCACTCGTTCTGATCCGCGGCCGGCAAGCACATTCATCGGTGCCGATGAATGGCGGCGCTCACGCGTGTCTGTATTGATGACCGTTCTTCGTCATCCGCACCGAGGAGAGTGACACGTGCCCGTTCAGGAAGACTTCATCGAGCAGGCCGCACCGTTTCGATCCGAGCTGCTGGCGCACTGCTACCGCCTGCTCGGTTCGGTACACGAGGCCGAGGACCTGGTGCAGGAGACCTACCTACGGGGGTGGCGCGCCTACGAGAGCTTCGAGGAGCGGGCCGCACTGCGCACCTGGCTGTACCGCATCGCCACCCGGGCGTGCCTGCGGGCGCTGGAGAACCGCGCCCGCCGGGTGATGCCCGCCCGGCTCGGCGAGGGATCGACGGATCCGGACGTGGCACTCGACGACGGTGCCAACGCTCACAGCTGGATCGAACCGCTGCCCGACTCGCTGACCCCCGACGAGCGGGTGGCCACCAGGGACACGGTGCGCCTGGCCGTGGCCACCGCGCTGCAGGAGCTGCCCGCGCGCCAGCGGGCGGTGCTGATCCTGCGTGACGTCGCCCAGTTCAGCGCCGCCGAAGTGGCCGAACTGCTGTCGACCACTCCGGCCGCGGTCAACAGCGCCATGCAGAGGGCGCGCGCTCACCTGGCCGAGGTCGCACCCAGCGAGGACACCGTCGCACTGCCAACCGATCGGCGCCGCCTCGAGCTGATCGAACGGTACTGCGCGGCTTTCGAACACGCGGATCTCGCGGCGCTGACCGAACTGCTGCGCACCGACATCGCTCTCGAGATGCCGCCGTTCACGGCGTGGTTCCACGGCCGCGACGCGGTCACCCGGTTCTTGGCCGCCCGCGCCTTCGCCGAGCCTGGGGTGGCCATCATGGTGCCGATCCGGGCCAACGGCCAGCCCGCCGCCGCGCACTACCGGCGCGGGGAGGACGGGCTGCACCACGCACATGCGCTGCACGTCCTGACCGAGGGCGCGGAGGGAGACGTCGCAGCCATCACGGTCTTCCTCAACCCGGAACTGTTCGCCGCGTTCGGCCTACCCGAGACCCGGTGACCTCCTGAGACGCAGCACCGCGGCGAAGAAGACACCGAGCGTGACGAGCTCGGCCACGACGCTGATCACCGCGTGTGGCGCAGGCTCCCAGCCGCGTTCGATGAAACCGAAGAGTCCGACGGTGCGCGACAAGCCGAACGCGATCAACGAACCCGCCGAAGTCATCATCGCCGCGACCCACAGCCAGATCGGGCCGCCGAGCGCGATCAACACCGCCATCGCCGCCAAAACCGAAGCCTGCAGCAGGAATCCGGGTCCGACCACGGGGATCTGACCGTAGCCGTGCAGGTAGAGAAATGCATGGCTGATCGCGCTGGTGGCGAGTGATGCTGCCATGCAGGAACCTCAGTGCCAACGTCACTGCAACGTCCTTTCCTTCAGCGCGAGCGCATGCTGTCCGGTCGTGTAACTGACCTCCCTGATCCCGAGTGCGTCATGGAGCTTGCCCGCGGGCAGGGTGAGCGGCTTGGGTGCCGGGCCGTCGCCCGGATGCGGCAGCGGGTAGGCGGTGGTGGTCCCGCTGATGAAGGTCACGTTGCCTTCGGTCTTCGAGAAGACCTGGTGCACATGGCCGTTGAGGCAGGTGACCGAGGAGAACCGGCGCAGGTAGGACAGCGCCTGGGTGGCGTCGTCGGTGCCCCATCCCCAGTCCGGGTACATCGCGAACAGCGGGATGTGGCTGAACACGATGATCGGGGTGTCGCTGGACAACCCGGCGACGTCCTTGGCGACGAAGTCCAGCTGGTCCTGGCCGAGATGGCCCAGCTTGGTCATGTGCAGCGTGTTCACCAGCGCGATGACGTGCACGCCCGCGATGTCGAAGCTGTACCAGCCGTCACCGCGGGTGCCCGCGCCGAATGTGTTGCGGTACTTCTGGCCCGCGTCGTCCACCGAGTCGTGCTCGCCGGGGACGGTGAACACGTGGGGCGTGCTCAGCCTGGTCATCATCTGCTTGACCTGATCGAACTGGTCAGGGGTGGCCAGATGGGTGAGGTCGCCGGTGTGGATGACGAAGTCCGGCGTGTAGCCCAGGCTGTTGATCTGGTCGATGGCGTGGCCGAACGAGCCGGTGACATCGGTGTTGGCAGTGCCGGTGAACCCGATGTGACTGTCGCTGACCTGTGCGAAGCGCAGCGTCGGACGGGTCTCCTCGGCGGTGGCGGAGCCGGCGACGTGCGAGATGACCTCGCCGCCGACGACGGCGAGGCCGACCGCCGCGCCGAACCAGGCACCGTGCCGGATGAGCTGTCGCCGGTTCATGGTCATGGGGTCTCGTTCCTCGGTCATGGTGTCACCACGACGTTTCCGCGCATGAACGGGTGGATGGAGCACACGTAGTCGAACGTGCCCGCTGTCGGGAAGGTGAACGAGTACGTGCCGCCGGAGCCGAGTGCCTCCGAGCGGAACGCGCCACCGTCGGCGACGACGGTGTGCGGGTCCTCGTCCTTGTTGGTCCACGTGACCGTGCTTCCCGCCTTGACGGTGACGGTGGCGGGTACGAAGGCGAAGTTGTCGATGTTCACGGCGTTGGCCGCAACCGGTGTCGCCGCAATCGTCGGTGCGGCGCCGTCGGTCGGCGACGGTGTCATGGGCATCGAACTCATGCCGTTCATCGGCCCCATGCCCTGCATCCCAGGCGTGGCGGCGACGTCGGTGCTGAACGTCGGATTCGGTTGACCCACTGGATCTTTGCTTGTCGAACAGGCGGTCAGCAGCAGCGCTGTCGCCATCGCGGTGGTGCACAGCGCAACGGCTGCGCGCCGGTTTCGTCGGGACACGACGGTTACCTCCGATATCTGTTTCGCGAGCCCGCGGCTTGCGGTCCGCTCATCAACAGATAGTGAGGCGGGTTACACCACTCAGGTTTGCTCGGTCCGGCTCGGCGGCGCGAACACTTCGATTGCACCGGAGACCTCGCGAACCTCCAACTTGGGCAACGGTTTCGGCGAGATCGGAAGCTGGTGGGTCAGTACCTGACCCTCCTTGGAGAACGACGTGGAATGGCAGGGGCAGCGCAGCCTGTCGTCGGGAGCGTCGAACCACAGGCGGCAGCCCTGGTGAGTGCAGATGCCCGAGATGCCCTCGGCCTGGCCGTCGACGCGACGGACGAAGCCGACGACGGAGCCGAGATCGAACGGGTGCATCACACCCTCGGGGACATCCGAGCTGGAGGCCACCCGTTGCCATGCGCCGTCGGTCGGGATCAGTTCCTGCGCCGTGTCGGTGTCGTCACCCGAGTTGCCGCTGCCGAGGAGTCGGTCGACGGATACCGCTGCGACGGCCGCGGTCGCCGCGGCCGAGGTGCCGACGATCACCTGGCGCCGGTTCGCCGCCAGCCACGTCGGGCGCGCTGGCGCGTCGGGCGCGTCGTCGTCGTCGAGTTGATCCGCGAGCCTGCGGTGCAGATCGCTCAGGAAGTCCGGACGGGGTACGTCGGCGCCCGCGCGGGCGGCGCTCAGGTCGATGGCGGTGCGGATCTGGGTGGCCTCGAAGTCATCGGGTGCGAACGCCTTGGGTCTGCGCCCGCGCAGCAGGTCATCGACGTACCTGCGAAGTCCTCGCGCGTTCATGCGTCGCCCTTCTCGTTGACTTGCGCCGCCAGCCTCAGCGCCCGGTGTTGCAGCACCTTGGCATTGGCGACGCTCACGCCCATCTCCGCGGCCGACTCCTTTATCGACCTGCCCTGTAGGAAGCGCAATTCCAGTATGCGACGGTAGTTGTCGGGCAAAGTCTGCATCACCGCGGCGACGCGCTCCGGTGCCGTGCTGATCGCCTCCTCGCTCTCCGCGGGCGCTGCGATGTCCTCGATCTCGGTGATCTCGCGGCCCAGGGTCGCGCGCCAGTGCGCGGCGAGCACGGTTCGCGCGGTGTTGCGCAGGTAGGCCCGCACCTCCGCAACGCTCGCCGTCAGGCGCAGCGGACGCAGCGCCGCGAGGAAGACCTCGGCGGTGAGGTCCTCGGCGTCGGCCCTGTTGCCGACCCTGGCGAAGATCGTGCGGTAGACCCAGGTCGCGTTGTCCTCGTACACGGCCTCCCAGTCGGGATAGCTGTCATCGGACGACACCACCCGGAGGGGTCGCGGGTGGTTGGGGTCGCGCTGTGCCGTCAACGTGTCGCCTGTCTGGGTCGGGAGGCCGTGCGCATATAGCTAGGGGGCCGGGTTACAACCGACGAGAACTCGAGCGAATCACCGTCGTCCGAACGCCGCGGCCGGACGGCCCCGATTCTCAGCACGTTCACAGCCGCGCGGGCTGGGCATCTCGGTGGCCGGGCTGGGCCACGCACGCAGCGTCCGGGGTGGCCGAGGATCTTGCCAACCAGGCCACCGAGTTACTAGGATGTCCTAGTATTCGCCACGATCCTTCGAGGGGCACGCTCATGACCACACAGATTCCGCACTTCATCGACGGGCAGCGCACCGCAGGGACGTCGACCCGCACCGCCGACGTTCTCAACCCCAGCACCGGCGAGGTCCAGGCGCAGGTCGTGATGGCCTCGTCGGCCGACGTCGACGCCGCCGTCGCCACGGCCGTGGAGGCGCAGAAGGACTGGGCGGCCTTCAACCCCCAGCGCCGCGCACGGGTGATGATGAGGTTCGTCGACCTGGTCAACCAGAACATGGACGAACTCGCCGAACTGCTCTCCCTCGAGCACGGCAAGACCGTCGCAGACTCGCGCGGCGACATCCAGCGCGGCATCGAGGTCATCGAGTTCGCGATCGGCATCCCGCATCTGCTGAAGGGCGAGTACACCGAGGGCGCGGGCGGCGGCATCGACGTCTACTCGCTGCGCCAGCCGCTCGGCGTGGTCGCGGGCATCACGCCGTTCAACTTCCCGGCGATGATCCCGCTGTGGAAGGCCGGCCCCGCGCTGGCATGCGGCAACGCCTTCATTCTCAAGCCGAGCGAGCGCGACCCCTCGGTCCCGGTGCGGCTCGCCGAACTGTTCCTCGAGGCCGGCCTGCCCGCCGGGCGTGTTCCAGGTGGTGCAGGGCGACAAGGAGGCCGTCGACGCCATCCTGCATCACCCCGACATCCAGGCCGTCGGCTTCGTCGGCAGCTCCGACATCGCGCAGTACATCTACTCCACCGCCGCGGCGAACGGAAAGCGCTCGCAGTGCTTCGGCGGCGCCAAGAACCACATGATCGTCATGCCCGACGCCGACCTCGACCAGGCCGTCGACGCGCTCATCGGCGCGGGCTACGGCAGCGCGGGCGAACGCTGCATGGCGATCAGCGTCGCGGTGCCGGTCGGCGAGGAAACGGCGAACCGGTTGCGCGCCAGGCTCGTCGAGCGCGTCAACGAGCTCCGCGTCGGTCACAGCCTCGACCCGAAGGCCGACTACGGGCCGTTGGTCACCGAGGCCGCGCTCAAGCGGGTGCGGGACTACATCGGCCAGGGCGTCGAAGCCGGTGCCGAAGCCGTCGTCGACGGCCGCGAACGCAGCAGCGACGACCTCACCTTCGGCGACACCAGCCTCGAGGGCGGCTACTTCATCGGACCCACCCTGTTCGACCACGTCACCACCGACATGTCGATCTACACCGACGAGATCTTCGGCCCGGTGCTGTGCATCGTGCGCGCGGACGACTACGAGGAGGCCCTTTCGCTGCCGACGAAGCACGAGTACGGCAACGGCGTGGCGATCTTCACCCGCGACGGCGACACCGCACGCGACTTCGTCTCGCGCGTGCAGGTCGGCATGGTCGGCGTCAACGTGCCGATCCCGGTTCCGGTGGCGTACCACACCTTCGGCGGCTGGAAGCGCTCCGGCTTCGGCGACCTCAACCAGCACGGGCCTGCGTCGATCCAGTTCTACACCAAGGTCAAGACGGTCACGCAGCGCTGGCCGTCGGGCATCAAGGATGGCGCCGAGTTCTCCATCCCGACCATGAAGTAGGCAGGCGCTTGAATACCGGGGACTACTTCGGGCTCGACGACGACGACCGCGTGATCGCCGAGACGGCGGCCGCGTTCGCCGAGAAGCGGGTTGCGCCAAACGCATTGGAGTGGGACGCCACCGAGCACTTCCCGACCGATGTGTTGCGCGAGGCGGCCGAGCTGGGGATGGCGGCGATCTACTGCTCCGAGGACGTCGGCGGCAGCGGCCTGCGGCGTCTCGACGCCGTGCGGATCTTCGAGCAGATGGCAACCGCCTGCCCGACCATCGCGGCGTTCCTGTCGATCCACAACATGTGCACGTGGATGGTCGACAGCTACGGCACCCCCGAACAGCGCAAGAGCCTGGTGCCGCGGCTGGCGTCGATGGAGCTGATCGCCAGTTACTGCCTGACCGAGCCCGGCGCGGGTTCCGACGCCGGGGCGTTGCGCACCAAGGCCGTTCGCGCGACGGCGGCGACCACTACCGACTCGACGGCGTCAAGCAGTTCATCTCCGGCGCCGGCGTGTCCGACGTGTACGTCGTGATGGCCCGCACCGGCGGCGACGGACCGCGGGGCATCTCGGCGTTCATCGTCGAGAAGGACACCCCGGGAGTCAGTTTCGGCGCCGACGAGGTCAAGATGGGCTGGCACGCGCAGCCCACCGCCCAGGTGGTGTTCGACGGCGCGCTGGTGCCCGCCGACGCCATGCTCGGCGGCCCCGAGGGTGAGGGCACCGGGTTCGCCATCGCGATGAACGGGCTCAACGGCGGCCGGGTCAACATCGCCGCCTGCTCGCTGGGCGGCGCGCAGGCGGCGTACGACAAGTCCGTGGCCTACCTCGCCGACCGGCAGGCGTTCGGCATGGCGCTGCTCGACGAGCCCACCATCCGCTTCACGCTCGCCGACATGGCCACCACACTGCAGACGTCACGAAACCTGTTGTGGCGGGCCGCGTCCGCACTCGATTCGAACCATCCGGACAAGGTCGAGCTGTGCGCGATGGCGAAGCGTTACGTCACCGACGCCTGCTACGACGTGGCCGACCAGGCACTGCAGCTGCACGGCGGCTACGGCTACCTGCGTGAGTACGGGCTCGAGAAGATCGTCCGCGACCTGCGGGTGCACCGGATCCTCGAGGGAACCAACGAAATCATGCGCGTGGTCATCGGGCGGGCCGAGGCCGCCCGGGGCCGCGCGTCCGCGTAACACCAGAAGGGCTCTTCAATGACGCAGACGGCGACGATCGCGTTCCTGGGACTGGGCAACATGGGCGGCCCGATGGCGGCCAACCTGGTCGCGGGCGGACACACGGTGCGCGGTTTCGACCCGGTGCCCGCGCTCAAGGCGGCCGCAGAGGGCAAGGGCGTCAAGGTGTTCGACACCGGTGCCGAGGCCGTCGCCGACGCGGACGTCGTGATCACGTCGCTGCCCAGCGGGGCCATCGTCAAGGCCTGCTACGCCGAGGTGCTGCCCGCCGCGAAGGCGGGCGCGCTGTTCATCGACACCTCGACGATCTCCGTCGACGACGCCAGGGCCATCAACGCGCAGGCCGCCGAGCACGGTTTCGCCCAGCTCGACGCCCCGGTGTCCGGTGGGGTCAAGGGCGCGACGGCGGGCACGCTGGCGTTCATGGTCGGCGGCGACGACGCGGCCGTGGAGCGCGCCAGGCCGGTGCTGGAACCCATGGCGGGCAAGATCATTCACTGCGGCGGCTCGGGCAATGGCCAGAGCGCCAAGCTGTGCAACAACATGGTTCTCGCGGTGCAGCAGATCGCCGTCGGCGAGGCCTTCGTGCTCGCCGAGAAGCTGGGCCTGTCGGCGCAGTCGCTGTTCGACGTGATCACCGGCGCAACCGGGAACTGCTGGGCGGTGCACACGAATTGCCCGGTGCCAGGGCCGGTTCCGACCTCGCCGGCCAACAACGACTTCAAGCCGGGCTTCGCGACGGCCCTGATGAACAAGGACCTCGGGCTGGCGATGGACGCGGTCAGCTCGACCGGTTCGACCGCCCCGCTTGGCAGCCACGCCGCAGAGATCTACGCGAAGTTCAACGCCGACCACGGCGCCTTGGACTTCAGCGCCGTCATCGACGTGATCCGCAACGGGTAGCGCCTGACCGATCTCGCTAGCGGCCCGAGGTCTGCCAGCGCCTGTGCATCAGCTCGCAGCCGGTGGACAGCAGCCCGTCGTAGCCCGAGCGCACCTCGACCGCACCGGTGAAGTCGGCGCCCACGCTGTAGGCCGTGGTGAGCACCAACGTGGGCAGCTTCGCCGCACGTGCCGCGCGGAACCCGCGGGACGTGCCCGCGACGGCCAGCGCGCTCTCCGGCCCGAGCCCGAGTTCCCACAGCGCATGCCCGTGGACGTCGGGCTCGCGGCCGGGGTTGGGCAGGTCGTCGGGCGTCACGATCGTCTCGGCGATGCCGTCGCCGATCAGCTGCCGGACCAACGGCTGGACCCACGTCCGGGAGCCCGTGCTGACCACGGCGACCGAGACGCCCGCGAAGTACAGGCTGTTCACCAGATCGTCGAGGCCGACGCGCGCCGTGACGTCGCCGTCGAGCACGGACTTCTCGAACAGATCGTTCTTGGTCCGGTAGACGTGCGCGGCGATCTCCGTGCTCACCCGGCCGAAACCCCGCCTGCGCAGAGCCGACGCGATGCGACGCTGCTCGTCGCCGATGCGCACCAGCCTGCCGTACTCCTCGACGGTCCAGCTGATGTCCAGGCCATGTGCGGCGAACGCGGCGTTGAAGGCCAACCGCTGACCGTCACGTTCCACGTCGGCCAACGCGCCGTCCAGGTCGAAGATGACGGCCCGCAGCGGCTCGACCGCGGCGTCGGCCGGCCGGCCGGCATCCCACCAGAACGTCCGCTCCACGCACGTAACCGACATGCTCAACAGGGTGGCCTACGTCACACCGGGCCTGCCTCCCCCATTGGGGGGATTCGGGTAGCCATCTTGGTGACCGTGTTGGGCTTACCCGAGGTCACCTGGTCCTAAGGTGAACCCCATGGTGGCCGGTCCCGTACGGCTCGTCCTGATCGACGACCACGAAATGGTCATCGAGGGGCTCAAGGCCATGCTGGCCTCGTTCGGCGACAGGGTGGAGGTCGTCGGCCAGGCCGTCGGCGCCGAACGGGCGTTGGTGGTGGTCGACGAGCTGAACCCCGACATCGTGCTGTGCGACGTGCGGATGCAGGGCTCCAGCGGGTTGGACGTCTGCGCCGACCTGCGCAGTCGCAACCCGGGCCGCAAGGTCGTGATGCTGTCGGTCTACGACGACGAGCAGTACCTCTTCCAGGCGCTGCGGGTGGGTGCGTCGGGTTATCTGCTGAAGAGCATCAGCAGCGACGAACTGGTCCGTCAGCTCGAGTTCGTCCACGCCGGCGAGACGGCGATCGACCCCGGCATGGCCGCGCGCGCGGTCGACACGGCGGCCCGGCTGTCAGCGCGACGAGTTCTGGCCGGGCGCCCGGCAGGGCCTGACGCAGCGCGAGAGCGAGATCCTGTCGTGCGTCGTCAACGGGCTGTCGAACAAGGGCATCGCCACCAAGCTGGTGATCGGCGACGAGACCGTCAAGACCCACCTCCGGTCCATCTACCGCAAGCTCGGGGTCGGCGACCGGGCGGGCGCGGTGGCGACCGCGCTGCGGGAAGGCATCTACCAGTGATTCCCCTGGGAAAGCCCAACGCCGTCCGCGACCTCGTCGACGCCGACCGCGAGCTCGCGCTGCTGCGGGAGCTGATCCAGGCGGCGTCGAGCGGCCCAGGGGTGGAGCCGCTCGCAGCGGCGGCGGCCCGGATGATCACCGCGGCCACCGCCACCGACGTCTGCTTCGTGCACGTGCTCGACGACACCGAGCGCTCGCTGACCCTGACGGGCGCGACGCCGCCGTTCGACAGTGAGGTCGGCAAGATCCGGCTGCCACTCGGGCAGGGCGTGTCGGGCTGGGTGGCAAGCCATCGCAAGCCGGTCGTGATCATCCACGACAAGGAATCCGACCCGCGCTACAAACCATTCGAATCGCTGCGCGGATCGGACTTCACCTCGATGGTGTCCGTGCCGATGGAGACCGATCCGGGTGGCCTGGTCGGCGTGCTCAACGTGCACACCGTGCAGCGGCGGGAGTTCACCAACCGCGACGTCGAACTGCTGCTCGTCATCGGCAGGCTGATCGCAGGCGCGTTGCATCAGGCGCGGCTGCACCGGCAGCTGGTGGCTCGCGATCGCGCGCACGAGAACTTCGTCGAGCAGGTGATCGAGGCCCAGGAGCTCGAGCGGCGCAGGCTGGCCGGCGACATCCACGACGGCATCTCGCAGCGACTCGTCACGCTGTCCTACCGGCTCGACGCCGCCAGCCGCGCGGTGGGCGACGACGCGGGTGTGGCCGCCGAGCAGATCAGCAAGGCGCGCGAGCTGGTGGACCTGACCCTGCAGGAGGCCCGTGCGGCGATCAACGGGCTGCGCCCGCCGGTGCTCGACGACCTCGGACTTGCGGGCGGGCTGGCCAGCCTGGCCCGGTCGATCCCCCATGTCGAGATCGACGTCGATCTCGCCGACGTCCGGGTGCCCGACCACGTCGAGATCGCGCTGTACCGCATCGCGCAGGAGTGCCTGCAGAACGTCGTCAAGCATGCCCGCGCCACCAACGCCCGGTTGACGTTCGCCGTGGGGCCTGGCGAATCGGGAGACCTCGTACGGCTCGAAATCGTGGACAACGGAGTCGGTTTCGACACTCTCGAGCATCCGCTGGGCGGCGACGAGATGGGCGGCTACGGCCTGCTGTCGATGGCCGAGCGCGCGGAGATCGTCGGCGGCCGGCTCAACATCCGCTCGCGGCCCGGGGTCCGGCACGGCGGTGACGGCCACCATTCCGCTGCCCGCCCCGGCGCGCGCGGACGACGACCCTAGAAATCGCCCGCGTGGCGCCGCAGCGATTCGATCGTGGCGGCCAGCGTTCGCGACTCCGAATCGGACATGCCGATGTCGGCGAACACCTCCGTGTTCAGTGTCACCGTCGCGTCCTCCACGGTCGAGCGGCCCAGCTCGGTGAGTCGCACCAGCGTGGTGCGCCCGTCGGTGGGGTGCGGCACGCGCTCGACCAGGCCGTCGCTCTCGAGCCGTCGGATGGCGTGCGTGACGCTGGTGACGTGGACCTGCAGGCGGTCGGAGGCCTTCGTGATCGGCAGGGCCCCGCTGCCGCTGAATGCCAGCAGCCGCAACAGCTCGTACCGGGAAAAACTCAGGTCGTACGGCCTCAGCGCGGTCTCGACGCGGGCGAGCAGGATCTGGTGCGCCCGCATCACCGACGTCACCGCCACCATGCCGTCGGCGACGTCACCCCACCCCGACCGCGCCCAGTTGTCGCGCGCCAACGCGATCGGGTCGCGCTTGCCAGGCTCGGTGGACACGCTTCTTCATACCGCACGCGGCGGCGACGGCGATGCAACTCTGCCTCAGGCGCAGCGAATCAGGCCCGCGCCACCACCGAAAGCACGGCACGGGACGACTGCCGGTTGCCGACACTGATGCGCACGCCCCCGTCGGCGTAGCCGCGAACCAGCAGCCCCGTGCCGGCGAAGACCTCGCTCCACGGCCGGCGCGCGGCGGGTAGGTAGACGAAGTTGGCGTGGGTGTCGGTGCTGTACACCCCCATCGCGGCGAGCCTGGCCCGAAGGTAACGGCCTTCCGCGCTGATCACCCGGATGCGTTGCCGCAGTTCGGCTTCCGAGTCATACGAGGCGGCGACGGCGACCAGTCCGGTGACGCCCATGCCGAACGGAAGCTGCATGGTCCACAACCGCCGCGCCAGGTCGGGTGCGCAGAACCCATAGCCGATCCGCAGTCCCGCCAGCCCGTAGGCCTTCGAGAACGTGCGCAGCACCACGACATTGGGGAATCGCGCGACCAGGCGGGCGCGTCGATCCTCTGCTCGGGCGCCAGGAACTCGACGTAGGCCTCGTCGAGCAGCACCACGGTGTCCGATGGCACGCGCTGCAGGAACCGCTCGACCTCGTCGGCGGGCTCGATGGTGCCGGTCGGATTGTGCGGGCGGCACAGCACGACCACACGCGCGCCGGCCGCGGCATCGGCCATGGCGTCGAGATCGTGGTGGCCGTGCCGGTCGAGCGGCACCGTCACCGATCTCAGCTTGGCCATCTGCGCGAAGATCGGGTAGCCGTCGAATGTCGGTGACGTCATCACCATCGTGTCGCCGGGACTGGTCACCGCGTGCAGCACCTGGAGCACCACCCCGGTGGCGCCTGCGCCGATGACCACCTGGTCGTCGCGCACCCCGACCCGGCCTGCGATCAACGCCCGCATGCGTTCCGGCAGGAACTCGGGATAACGGTTGGCGGCGTTGATCGACGCGGTCAGGGCCGAACACACCGACGGCAGCGGCGGGAACGGATTCTCGTTGAGCGACAACGCGAGTGGGTTCAGCGCTTCGGGCAGCGCGTCCACGGCGGCGGGCAGGACACAGTGCATGGTCATCCGTTTCGCCCGCCCCACTGGACGGCGGCGGCCCCGGCGAAGTCGCCTGCGTGCGCGAACGCCGCCATCATCACGACGTCGCCCTTGTTCAGCTGTCCGTCGGTGATGGCGCGGTCCAGGTTCACCGGGATGCCGGCGGCGAACAGGTTGCCGCACTCGTCAAAGGTGTCCCGGTGCCGTTCGGCGGGCAACTCCAGCGCCTCGCGCCAGTTGCGCAGAAAGACGCGGTTGGGCTGATTGGTGACCAGCAGGTCAAGATCCTTGGGCTTCATGCCGATTCGGTCGCACACCGCGTAGGAGACCTCGGGTACCTGCCGGTTGCCGCGGGCAAGCACCTTGGTGATCTTGGTTTCGGTGAAGCCGATGTATCCCTCACCGGGGCCGGCCTGCCACCACTTGCGGGGCGGGTCGACCGCGAGGGTCATGTCGCCGGCGTACTCGCCGTAGGTGCGGCATTCGACGTCGAGGATCGGCGACTCGGCGGACTGGGTGACCAGGCCGACGGCCGCGCCGTCGCCGGGCACCGAGGCCTGCGCCTTGCGCCGCACGGTCTCCTGATCGAACGCCTGGCCCGCCGCGTTCTGCGCGATGGCGATCAGCGCGCTGCTACCCTCACCCGTTGCCAGCAGGTTGCGGGCCAGTTTCATGGCCAGCACGAATGCCGCGCAGCCGCCGTTGTGCAGGTCGATCACCCAGTTCGGCTTCATCCCAAGGCGATGCGCCATCCCGCCGCCGCCACCGTAGAACGGCATGTCCGGCATCTGCGTGTGGGTGATCAGCACGTCGACATCGGCGATGGCGTCCTGGCCGTGCCGTTCCACCAGCCCGGCGGCGGCCCGCTCGACCATGTCGATCGCGGTTTCGTCGGCCGCGACGTGGTGGCGAAACCGCGGCGCGCGGAACATGAGGTTGTCGCGCAGGTCGTCGGAGTCAGGCCCTTGGGCCTGGAATTGGAGGTAGTAGTCGGCGCCGATCGGACTTCCCGGCAGGTAGGTCGAGACGTCGATCAGGCTGACGGTCTTCGGTGCGTCCATGCTGTTCTCATCCCATCCAGGCCGGCGTCACCGGCAGCCCGTTGTGGTACCGGTATTCGGCAATCGCCTTGAGGTTTCTCAGCTCCAGTTCGTGCCCGGCGCCGAACATGTCCCAGAAGTCCCCGACCCACACCGGTCGTTGCCGCGGCGCGGTCTCCGGGTAGGGGTTGTGGTCGTAGAACGGGTGGTGGCAGTTGGTCCACAGCACCACCGAACCGGGCTTGTCCAACACCACCCTCGCGTCCACGACACGCATCAGGTAGACCATCCACAGGTGCGTGCCCTGGTCCCATGCGCAGTGGTAGTCGACGGTCCTGGCCTCGCGGTTGGCGACGGTGCGCGTGTAGATCTCGGTCTCGGAACCCAGCCGGTCGTAGGCCACCCACAGTCCCGGCTCCGAGGTGGGCGTGAAACCTCGCAGGCTGTACGTCCACTCCTCGAGGCTGCGGGTGTCGGAGAGGTACTCGAACAGTTCGTCGGGCGGACAGTCGACGTAATCGTTGACGGTGCAGTACTTCCCGAAGACCTGTTCGTGCGGGTACACCGACCGCATCATCTCCATGATGATCGGCGTGGCCTTCTCCCGCGGCGCGTTCTCGATCCGGATCACCCCGTCGATGGGTTCCCCGTTGCCGGTGTGGGCGGTTATGTCGTCAAGCGCGGGCAGCGACATCGGGCATCATCTCCTTGTCGAACGAATGTTGTTGGGCGGCTTCCAGAAATGGTGCGAACGGCGGCATCTCGTCCGCGGAGCACTCGATGCACACCACGGACGGCCCGTCGTGCGCAAGGGCAGCGCGGAGCGCACCCGGCAGCTGGCCGGCATCGGCGACGTCGACCGACGGAAGCCCGGGAAACATCGCCGCGAGGCCGGCGCCGAGATGGCTCGGCGTGAACCGGTTGTAGCTGTACCGGTCGCCGTAGTAGAGCTGCTCACGGGTGACGCACATGGCGTGCGCATTGTTGTTGAACAGCACCATGGTCACCGGCAGGCGGTACTGGATCGCGGTGTGTATTTCCATGCCGTGCATGAAGAACGATCCGTCGCCCGCGATCACCACGGTGCGGCGGCGCCTGGCGAAGCAGGTGCCGATCGCCGCCCCGAAGCTGTAGCCCATTCCGCCCATGCCGAGAGCCACCACGAACCGGCCGGAGCGGCGCACCGGCAGGTGGTGGATGGCCGCCGCACCCGTGTTGCCCGCGTCGACCACCACGTCCACCGCGTCGGGCAGCGCGTCGTCGAGCATGCGCATCGCCTCGCGGTACCGGATGCCGGCACCGCGGTGGTCGGGCGGGCGTAACTCGCTGCGCGCCAACGGCTCGGCGGCCACCCGCAGTCCCGACGGCCTGCCGTGGCCCGTCAGCGCCCGGGTGAGCTGGGGCAGCGACACCCGCAGGTCGTCGGCGTGGACGTGGGTGGCGCTCGGGTAGGGAACGCCTGCCCCGATGGAGAGCACCCGCACCCGGCCGAGCACGCCGTCGAGGCCTGCGCGCGCCGTGACGGGCAGCCGGGTGCCGATCAGAAGGCACACCGCACTCGCGGCCACCGCGTCGGCGATGCCCGGATGGCCCATGACACCGCTGACCCCGAGCGACGACGATGCGCCGAGGCCGGGTGAACCGCTGACGTCCTTGGCGTCCGGGACCGTCGCCACCCTGGCGCGGAGCACGGCTCGCAGGTCCTCGAGTTCGGTGCGGGCGTCGTCACGGGCCACCTGGTCGCCAGCGATGATGGTGACCGGTCCGAGCGCGCACCGCAGTTCGTCGCAGAATCGGCTCCGGATCGCCTGCGCGGGCCGTCCGCTCGAGCGAATCGTCGCCGAAGGTCTCGACGTCGAGGGTGCCCTGCTGAATGTCCTTGGGCAACAGCAGTACCGCGGGTCCCCCGGTGCGGGCGGCGGCGATCGCCTCGGGCAACGCGGTCAACACCTGTGCAGGCGTCAGCACCCGCCTGCAGTACACCGAGACCGTGGAGAACAGCTCGAGGGCATCGAGCGAGCCACCCTCACCGCTGGTGTCCTGAAAGCTTCCCCGCCCGTCCAGCGTGGTGGGCGGTTGGCCGATCAGGGCCAGCACGGGAACTCCACTGGCGAAGGACTCCCCGAGCCCCGCAACCAGATTCAGCGATCCACCGCCGGACGTCGCCGCCACCACCCCGAGGTCTGCGGTGGCCCGACTGAACCCGTCGGCCATCGTCGCCGCAGAGAACTCGTGCTTGGCGAGCACCGCGGTGATGCCGTCGCAGAAGTGCGCGGCGTCGTAGAGGTCCTCGATGTTGGCACCGTCGACGCCGAAGAAGTGACTCACCCCGCGAGCCGCGAGCACGCCGACGACGTGATCGACCACCCGGTACCTGCTGACCATTGCCCCACCTGCCTCTGAATCCCTATACGTGACACGGAACACGTGCCACCCGGGTTCACCGCAGGCGTAAACTCACAACTGTCGTTCGAGCAGAACCTGTCCGTTGTCCACCGAAACCAGTTGCACGGCAGCGATTTCAGTCGCAGGGAACGGGTGTATTGCCACTCGGCAGTGCAGTTGCGCCGGACATGCCGAGCCACGTCGCGATCTGCGAGCGGCTGCCATCGCGACCCACCACCACCATGCCGAGGTTGCTCGGCGGGGTGTCACTGCCGCCCGACCACTGACCGTACGTGCAGGCCATGTCGATGCGGGTGCCCCATGCGTAACTGCTCAGCGCAATGGTGGCGCTGAACGGCGTCGGCGCGAGCTTTTCCATCGGCAGTTCCTGCGCCGACGTCTGCTGGGTGCCGCTCTGCAGGCCGACGATGCCCGGCCGCACCGCGATGACCAGCCCGACGGCAACCAGCGCGGCGGCCAGTCCGACGGCGGCCGACGTCAACAACCGCGACCGTCGCCTGCGCCAGCGCACCTTGTCCAGCACGCCCTCCAGCACCTCGGGTCGCAGCGGCGGAATCTCGGGCTGCTCCTCGCTCAGCGCGCGGACGTCGTCCACGTCGAGCATGCGCGAGCAGGGCAGGCATGCCGCTGATCTCCGCGACGGCCTCACGGCACCGGGGGCACGTCTCGAGGTGCGCCTCGAACTCACGACGCTCGGCGCTCGACAGCGACCCGAGCACGTAGGCCGCGTCCCAGGTCGCGTAGCGGTCGCCGTCGACTGATTCCATACCTCGGTACTCACCAGATTGCGTCACCGTGTCACCCCCATCTCCTGCAGGTTGAGGCGCAGGGCACGAACGGCGTAGTGCAGCCGAGACTTCACCGTGCCCTCCGCAATCTGCAGATCCGCGGCGACCTGCGCCACGCTCCAGCCCTGGTAGTACGAACGTAATATCACTGCGCGGTGGTCCTCCGATAGTTGACTCATCGCCGTGCCGAGTAGTAATCGGTCCAGCGCACCGTCCACCTCGTCAGGGCCCGCGCGATCCGCAACTGCTTCGACGTCGGCGGTGTTGCTTTCCTTGCGGAACCGTGCACTGCGGCGCTCGTCGATGATCAGGTTGCGCGCGACGGTGAACAGCCATGCCCTCGCCGAGCGGTCGGCGTCATACGTGACTTCGGGGTGGCGCCAGGCACGCAGCAGCGTCTCCTGTACGACGTCCTCAGCGCGTGCGGCGTCACCCGTCAAGCGCAGGACGTAACGCCAGAGCGCGGCGGCGTGCTCGTCGTAGAGCACTCGCATCATCGCGGCCTCCGGATCATCCATTCCCAACCTCCGACAGTTAACACGCAGTGGACAGTCGTGAAGTTCAGTCAAGCCACGGCAGGCAGTCTCCGCACCTGTGAAGAGTCTGCCTTCGGCAAACGGTCAGCGCAGGCGTTGCTGTCGATGAACCCCACGATGATGGGTGAAAGGCGACATCGCTTCCCATATCGCCACAACGAGTCGCCGCATTCCCCGCTCGCGGCCCCAAAACACCACTCGTGACCAGGACCTCAGAGGGTGAGGATGCGCGGCCCGTCCTCGGTTGCTGCGACCGTGTGCTCCCAGTGCGCCGCCCTCGACCCGTCGGTGGTGACGACGGTCCACTCGTCGTCCAACACGTTCGTCCGGGTGGTGCCGAGCGTCAGCATCGGCTCGATGGCCAGCACCGAGCCCGGTGCGAGATGGGGCCCGCGGCCCGGCGCACCCTCATTGGGCAGGAACGGGTCCATGTGCATGTGACGGCCGATGCCGTGCCCGCCGTAGCCTGCCACGATCCCGTACTTGCGGCCGTGCCGCTTCTCGGCGGCGTGCGTGCCGGTCTCGATCGCATGCGAAACGTCGGTCAGCCGGTTGCCGGGCAGCATGGCGGCGATACCGGCCTCCATCGACAGCCGGGTGGCCTCCGACAGCGCCTCATCAGCGGGGATCAACGGGCCGACGCCGAACGTGAACGCCGAGTCGCCGTGCCAGCCGTCGAGGATCGCCCCGCAGTCGATGGACACCAGGTCGCCTGCGGCCAGGACCTCGGTGGCCGACGGGATGCCGTGCACGACGCGGTCGTTGACCGACGAGCAGATGCTCGCGGGGTAGCCGTGGTAGCCGAGGAACGACGGTATGCCGCCGCCGTCGCGGATGACGGATTCGGCGACGGCGTCGAGCTCGAGAGTGGAGACGCCAGGTGCGGCGGCCTGCTGGACGGCTCGCAGCGCGGCCGCGACCAGGGCACCCGCTGCGGCCATGGCATCGAGCTCGTCAGCGCTGCGTTGGGCGACGACCTTGCGACCACGCAGGCCGGGCAGCGCGATCATCGAATTACTTACCGAGGGAGCGCAGCGCGCGGGCGAACACCTCGTCCAACGAGCCGACGGCGTCGACGGTCTTGAGCTCGCCCTGGTAGTAATCCAGCAGCGGAGCGGTCTCGTCGCGGTAGACCTTCATGCGGTTGAGGATGACGTCCTCGGTGTCGTCGGCGCGGCCCCGGCTCTTCAGACGGCTCAGCAGCTCATCCTCGGAGACCCGGAACTCGAGCACCGCGTCCAGCTTGGTGTTGCGGGCGGCCAGCATCTCGCGCAGCGTCTCGGCCTGCTCCACCGACCGGGGGAAGCCGTCGAGGATGAAGCCGTCCGCGGCGTCGGCGTCGTTCAGGCGGTCGTCGACGAGCGCGTTGGTCAACTTGGCGGGCACCAGGTCACCGGCGTCCAGGTACTTCTTGGCCTCCAGGCCAAGCTCGGTCTCGTTGCTGATGTTGTAGCGGAACAGGTCCCCGGTGGAGATGTGCGGGATCCCCAGCTTCTCGGCCAGCTTCTGCGCCTGCGTGCCCTTTCCCGCGCCCGGCGGTCCCAGCAAAACGATTCTCACTTGAGGAACCCTTCGTAGTTGCGCTGCATCAGCTGGCTCTCGATCTGCTTCACCGTGTCCAGGCCCACGCCGATCATGATCAGCACGGCGGTGCCACCGAACGGCAGGTTCTGCACCGTCCCGGTATTACCGATCTCGAGGAACAGGTTAGGCAAGCACGGCGATGACGCCGAGGTAGATCGAGCCAGGAAGCGTGATGCGGCTCAACACGTACCGGAGATAGTCGGCGGTGGGCTTACCCGGCCGGATGCCAGGGATGAAGCCGCCGAACTTGCGCATCTCGTCGGCACGTTCGTCGGGGTTGAACGTGATCGACACGTAGAAGTAGGTGAAGAAGATGATCAGGCCGAAGTAGATGGCGATGTAGGCCGGGCTGGCCGGGTTGGTCAGATAGTTCGCGACGAACTTGGACCACCAGCCGGTACCCGGATTCGAACTGCCGCTCTCGACCAGCTGGGTGATCAGGTGCGGGATGTAGATCAGCGACGACGCGAAGATGACCGGGATGACGCCCGCCTGGTTCACCTTCAGCGGCAGGTAGGTCGACGTGCCGCCGTACATCCGGCGGCCGACCATGCGCTTGGCGTACTGCACGGGGATGCGGCGCTGGCCCTGCTCGACGAACACGACGCCGACGATGATGATCAGGGCCGCGACGCAGACCGCGGCGAAGACGAGGCCGCCGCGGCTGTCGAGGATGGTCTTGCCCTCCGACGGGATGCGGGCGGCGATGCCTGCGAAGATCATCAGCGACATGCCGTTGCCGATGCCGCGCTCGGTGATCAGCTCGCCCATCCACATCACCAGCGTCGCGCCTGCCGTCAGCACCAGCACGATGACGGTCAGCGTGAAGATGCCCGAGTCCTGGATGATGTCCAGCGAGCAGCCCTGCAGCAGGCCGCCGTTGGCGGCCAGCGCCACGATGGACGTGCCCTGCAGGAGCGCCAGTGCCACCGCCAGATAGCGGGTGTACTGCGTCATCTTGTTCTGGCCGGCCTGGCCTTCCTTGCGCAGCTGTTCGAAGCGCGGGATCACCACCGTCAGCAGCTGAACGATGATGCTGGCCGTGATGTACGGCATTACGCCTACCGCGAACACCGTCAACTGCAGCAGCGCGCCGCCGGAGAACAGGTTGATCAGCGAGTAGATCTGCGCCGAGTCGCCGCCTTGGACCTGCTCGATGCACTTCTGCACGTTGGGGTAGTTGACCCCGGGAGAAGGCAGCGAAGCGCCGGCGCGGTACAGGATCACGATGCCCAGGGTGAAGAGGATCTTGCGCCTGAGATCGGCCGTCCGCAGCGACGAAATGAAAGCCGAGAGCACTCTTCCTCCTGCGCAGCCGAGCACTTGTCGCGGCGTGCCAAATGGGGCTGGTCCTACCAGCGTCTGGTCAAGTCACGCGCGGCTACGCGCAAGCTCGCAGCCTGCGTAGTCGCGCTTCAAATCAGTCTACGAGAGTAACAGCCAAGGTCGGTCGGGCCCGCATCCGATCAGGGTGACCGAGCTTCGATCGGGTCTTCAGCTTCGAAGGGTACAGTCGCGTCTGCTCGTTACACAGGCTAACTAATAACCGCGAAGGATCTTCAGGACATCAATGGTGCGCACCGACAATGACACATGGGATCTGGCGTCCAGCGTGGGGGCGACCGCGACGATGGTGGCCGCGGCCAGGGCGATGGCGTCCCGGGCCGACGATCCACTGATCGACGATCCGTTCGCCGAACCGCTGGTACGCGCGGTGGGTGTCGACGTGTTGACCCGCCTGGCCACCGGAGATCTCCCTGCGGCCGACCTCGGCGGCGACGCGACCGTGGGCATGGCACGGATGGCCGACAACATGGCCGTCCGGACCGTGTTCTTCGACGAGTTCTTCCTCGACGCGACCGGAGCCGCCGTCACCCAGGCCGTGATCCTGGCGTCCGGCCTGGACTCCCGCGCCTACCGGCTGCCATGGCCGACGGGCACCGTGGTGTTCGAGATCGACCAGCCCGACGTCATCGAGTTCAAGACCCGCACGTTGGCCGATCTTGGTGCCGAGCCCACCGCCAGCCGCCGGACCGTCGCCATCGACCTGCGCGACGACTGGCCTGCCGCACTGAAGGCGGCGGGCTTCGATCCGGCCAAGCCGACCGCGTGGGCCGCGGAGGGACTGCTCGGGTACCTGCCCGCCGACGCGCAGGACAGGCTGCTCGACACCATCACCGCGCTCAGCGCCCCGGGCAGCCGGCTCGCGACGGAGAGTTCGCCGACTCCGGCAGCCGCCGACCGGGACCGGATGCGGATGCGCATGCAGAGCGTCGCCGAGCACTGGCGTGAGCACGGCTTCGACCTCGACCTGAACGAACTCGTCTACTTCGACGACCGCAACGAGGCGGCGGCCTACCTGTCCGACCGCGGCTGGCAGCTGAGCGGGAGCAGCATCAGGGAGCTGTTCGACGCGCACGGCCTCGCGCCGTTCGACGACGAGGACATGGCCGGGTTCGCCGACCACCGCTACGTCAGCGGCATCCTCGGCGGCGTGCGTTGACGCGCTCCGACGCCGACAGCTGGGATCTGGCATCCAGTGTCGGTGCGACGGCGACCATGGTGGCCGCGGGGCGAGCGCTGGCCTCGAAGGAACCCGAACCCCTGATCCAGGACCCCTACGCCGAGCCGCTCGTCCGCGCCGTTGGCATCGACTTCTTCACCAAGCTGGTGGACGGAGTGATATCGACGTCCGAGGTCGACGACGGCGGAGCAGCCCAGCTGATCACCGGGATGATGGCGGTGCGCACCCGGTTCTTCGACGACTTCTTCGTCGACGCCACCGGACGCGCGGCATCCGGCAGGCGGTCATCCTGGCCTCCGGGCTCGACTCGCGGGCCTACCGGCTGCCCTGGCCCGACGGCACCGTCGTCTACGAGATCGACCAGCCTCAGGTGATCGAGGCGAAGACCGCGACGATGACCGAGATCGGCGCCACCCCGACGGCCGATCGGCGCGCGGTGGCCGTCGATCTGCGCGATGACTGGCCGTCGGCGCTGATTCAGGCGGGTTTCGACCCCAGCCTGCCCACGGCGTGGACCGCCGAGGGGCTGTTGATCTACCTGCCCGCCGAGGCGCAGGACCGGCTCTTCGACGAGATCACCGCGCTGTCGGCGGCAGGCAGTCGGTTGGCCACCGAGTACCACCCCGACGGCGGGGCCAGCCTCGGTGAACGTGCCAACGCCGTCAGTGATGCCTGGGTCAACCACGGTTTCGATCTGAAGCTGTCCGATCTGTTCTATCCCGGTGAGCGCAAACCGGTGGTCGAGTATCTGACGGGCCACGGTTGGCGCGTGAATTCGCGCACCCGGCCAGAGGTGTTCGCCGCCTACGGTCGCGAGTTCCCGGACGGCGAAACACTTGCGCCCATGCGTAATTCGTTATCCATCATCGCCACCAGAAGTTAGAGAGCAAGGAGAGTACGCACCACATGGCACGAACCGAAGGCGACACCTGGGACCTGGCCTCCAGCGTCGGCGCGACCGCAACGGCGGTCGCCGCCTCACGCGCGACGGCCTCCCAGGGTCCGGACGCCCTCCTCGACGACCCATGGGCCGACCCGCTGGTGCGGGCCGTGGGCATCGACACCTTCGTCAAACTCGTCGACGGCGAGCTCGAAGACACCGACGATCCCATGCTCAACCGTCGTGCGATGAACGAGCAGATGGCCGTGCGCACCCGCTTCTTCGACGACTTCTTCACCGCGGCAACCGGTTCCGGCATACGACAGGCCGTGATCCTGGCCTCCGGCCTCGACACCAGGGCCTATCGCCTGCCGTGGCCGGCGGGCACGGTGGTGTTCGAGATCGATCAGCCCGAGGTCATCGAGTTCAAGACACGGACGCTGGCCGATCTCGGCGCGGAGCCGACTGCGCAACGGCGCGCGGTCGCCATCGATCTGCGCAACGACTGGCCGTCGGCGCTGCAAGGAGGCGGGTTTCGACGCAGGCCAACCGACGGCGTGGAGCGCCGAGGGACTCCTGGTCTATCTGCCGCCCGAGGCGCAGGATCGGCTGTTCGACAACATCTCCGAGCTGTCCGCGCCAGGCAGCCTGATCGCGACCGAGCACATGGACATGAGCGGACTGCCTGCGGACTGGGCGGAGAAGCTCACCGAGCGGTCCAAGCGCATCGGCTCCGACATCAACCTGGCCGAGTTGTTCTACACCGGCGAGCGCAACAGTGCGGCCGACTATCTGACCGCCGACGGTTGGCGAGTCGACGTGCTCAAGACCGTGGATGCGTTCGCCGCGAACGGATTCGAGCTGCCCGACGATGAACTGGCGGCGTTCGGCGGCGATTCCGGATATCTCACGGCGACCCTGAAGTAGAGGAGACACCATGGCAAGAACTGACGGCGACACCTGGGACCTGGCCTCCAGCGTCGGCGCGACCGCGACGATGGTCGCGGCGCAGCGTGCGCTCGGCCACCGCGAGAAGCTGATCGACGACCCGTTCGCCGAACCCCTGGTGCGGGCGGTCGGCGTCGACTTCTTCACCCGGATGCTCGACGACGACGAGTCCTTCACCGACATCGACCCGGCGTTCACGGTGCGCCGCGCCGCCGAGGGCATGGCGGTCCGCACCCGCTTCTTCGACCAGATGTTCCTCGACGCCGCCGCGGCGGGAACCCGCCAGGCGGTGATCCTGGCTGCCGGCCTCGACGCGCGTGGCTACCGGCTGCCCTGGCCGGATGGCACCACCGTCTACGAGGTCGACCAGCCCGAGGTCATCGAGTTCAAGACGCGGACGCTGGCGGCCATCGGCGCCGAGCCGACCGCGACGCACCGCTCCGTCGCCATCGACCTTCGCCTGGATTGGCCGAAGGCGTTGGTGGACAGTGGTTTCGACCCGACGCAGCCGACCGCGTGGAGCGCCGAGGGCCTGCTGATCTATCTGCCGCCCGAAGCGCAGGACAGACTGTTCGACAACATCACCGCGTTGTCTGCGCCTGGCAGCAGGCTGGCCACCGAGCACGTCCCGGACATCGGTTCGTTCTCCGACGAACGGGCGCAACGCATGTCGGAACGGATGAAGCAGTTCGGGTCCGACATCGAGATGGCCGACCTCATCTATCAGGGTGAGCGCAACCACGTCGTCGACTACCTGACGGCGGGCGGCTGGGACGTATCGGCGCTGCCGATGCTGGCCGCGCACGAGGCCAACGGATTCGAGTTCCCCGACGACGAGATGTCGGCCATGTTCGCCGATCTGAGCTACGTCAGCGCAGTGCTGCGCGGATAGCCGGGACCGGGCCGCCTCCCTGCGGGGAGGCGGCTCGGCTAGAACCGGTATTCCCCGAGCAGCAGCGCGTTGACCCCGCTCAGCGATCGCTCGGCCTGGCCGAGAATGCCTGCCACCGACCGGCCCAACAGTGCGCCGACGGCTTCGGGCAGCGATGCGGCGGCAGGTACCGAGGATGGCTTGGGCCGAAGCGTGTCCAGCAGCGACGATCCCGGCAGACTGACCAGCTTGACGTCCGTGTCGGCCTCGAAGCCTGCGAGCACCTTGGCGCGTTCGACGGCGGTGCGGAGCCCGCCGAGTTCGTCGACCAAGCCCCGTTCCTTGGCGTCCGCACCGGTCCACACCCGTCCGCGGGCGACGGCGTCGACCGCATCGACGGCCATGTCGCGGCCCTGTGCGACGCGTTCGATGAAGTCGGTGTAGAACAGGTCGGCCTCCGCCTCGACGTGGGCGTGCTGCTCGTCGGTGAACGGTTTGTTGAGTGACCACGCGTCGGCGTTTCGGTTGGTGCGCACCGAATCCGAACCGATGCCAAGCCGATCCTTGAGGTCGCGGGCCACCAGCTTGCCGGTCACGACACCGATCGATCCGGTGATGGTGCCGGGGTTGGCCACGATGGCGTCGGCGGCCATCGAGACGTAGTAGCCGCCCGACGCCGCGACGGCGCCCATCGACGCGACGACGGGCTTGCCCGCCTTGCGTAGCCGATTCACTTCTCGCCAAACGGTTTCCGAGCCGGTGACCGAACCGCCGGGGCTGTCCACGCGCAGCACGACGGCCGACACCGCGTCGTCGGCGCCTGCCTCGCGCAACGCCGCGGCGATGGTGTCCCCGCCCGCGCTGGACGTGCCGAGCGGCGACAGCTGGCGGCCGCCGCGCCCGCTGACGATGGGGCCGGCCAAGGTGACGACGGCGATGGTCGGCTTCGACTTGCGCCCCGGGATCGGCGGGGTGGGCACGGAACCGTTGGCACGGGCGTAGCGCGCCAGGTACAGCCGCGGCGGTGCATCGGAACCGTCGGCGTCGGCAGGCCCGCCGACGAGTTCGCCGATCCGGCCGTAGGCCTCGTCGCGGAACCCGATCCGGTCGACCAGCCGTCCCTGCACCGCGGCGTCGCGCAGCAGCGGCGCCTGCTCCGCGAGTGCGTCGACGTCGGCGGGGTCGATGTGCCGCGACTCGGCGACCGCAGCCATCACCTGGGCGTGCAGGCTCTCGATCAGCCGGCTGTCCGCTTCGCGGTGGGCGTCGGTGTAGGCGTCCTGGGTGAACATGTTCGCCGCGGACTTGTACTCGCCGCGGGCGATGAACTGCGCTTGGACGCCCGCCTTGTCGAGAGCGTCGCGCAGGAACAGTGCATTGGTGGCGAAGCCGATCAGCCCGACGGTGCCCGACGGCTGCATCCACACCTCGCGGAAGGCCGACGCGAGGTAGTACGACAGCGTGCCGGGATACGTCTCGGCCCAGGCCAGGGACGGCTTGACGTCGCTGAACGCCGCGATGGCATTGCGGAGTTCCTGCACGGGGCCCGCCGCGGCGGCGGGGAGTTGCACCCTCGCGATCAGGCCCGCGATCCGGTCGTCCTCGGCGGCGCGGTGAATGGCGGCCACCGCCTCGCGCAGCAGCAGCGGTCGGCCACCGCCCGCGATCATCGCCAGTGGATCGAATCCGGCCGCCTCGTGGGGCACCGACTGGAGGTCGAGTTCCAGCACGCAGCCGTCGGGCACGCCGTGGTGGCGCACGGTGTCCACTTTGCGCACGAACGCACGCAGCTCGTCGGTACCAGGGACGCCTGTCAGAAGACTGAACATCCCGCGAGCCTACCGATCGGCTGCAGCACCCAGGTTTGGGTCGTAACGTGGCCTGGTGCGATTCTCGATCTCCCTCCCCCAGCGCGACGTGGACGGCTTCGACGCGGCCGGCTTCAAGGACTACCTGACCCGGGCCGAAGAACTCGGCTTCGAGGGCGGCTGGACGTTGGAACAGACCATCGGCGTGGCGCCGTTGATCGCGCCGATGGAGCTGCTGGCCTACGCGGCGGCGTGCACCACGCGGCTGCGGCTCGGGATCGCGGTGATGGTGACGTCGCTGCACGACCCGCTGCAGCTCGCCGCGACCGCGACGGCCGTCGACCGACTGAGTCACGGCAGGCTGGACCTCGGGGTGGCACCCGGTGGTGGTCGGCGGCAGTTCGCCGCGTTCGGGGTCGATCCCGACACCTTCATCAGCAGCTTCACCGAGGGCTTGGCCTTGATGAAGGCGGCGTGGTCGGACGACGAGCAGGTCACCTTCCACGGCCGGTTCCGCGACGTCGACGACCTGCCGATCACGCCGAAACCGGTGCAGCGCCCCCATCCTCCGATCTGGTTCGGCGGCGAACGCCCCCGCCGCGCTGGCGCGCGCGGTGCGTCTCGGCGACGCCTTCCTGGGTGCGGGCTCGTCAACCACAGCACACTTCGTCGAGGCGGTGCGGATCGTGCGCAGCGAACTCGAGCAGCAGGGTCGCGATCCCGAGGGGTTCACCATCGGCAAGCGGGTGTACCTGATGATCGACGACGACGCCGCCCGCGCACGCGAGCGAGTCGTCGCCGGACTGCACCGCATGTACGGCGAGATGCCCGGCATCGAGGCGGTACCGGTTTCGGGAACCCCGGCCGACGTCGTCCGCGGCCTGCGGGAGGTCATCGACGCGGGCGCCGAGATGATCCTGCTGAACCCGGTCGGCAAAACCGTCGCCGAGGACCGCGAGCAAATGGAGCGGCTCGTCGCCGAGGTGATTCCGCACCTCGCCTAGCTGAGAGAGTGCTCTGAATCACTCAATTGTTATGACTCACAGGGTGTTTCGGCCCGCGCGCGGCTGGTAAACCCAGAATCATGAAAGACATGTTGAGATTTCTCGCCCCGCTATCTGATGGCAGGTGCCGCGGCGACGGCGATCGCCGCAGCACCCGTTTCCGCCGCCGAGGACCTGGCGATCGCGGCCAGCAACTCTAGCGTCACGATTCCGGCCGCTCCGGGCGGCGACGGCTGCACCACGGCGGGCTGCGGCAATGGCGGCCCCAACGGTGGCGGCGGGTGTTCGGGCGGGGTGTGCGGTAACGGCGGCCCCGGCGGCGGCGGTGGCTGCAACGCCCAGGGCGTCTGCGGTAGCGGCGGCCCCGGCGGCGGCGGCGGTTGCGCACCCGGCATCGGTTGCTTCCACTACGGCCAGTAACCACTCACCCCCAGAAATGCGAAAGCCCCCGACACGCCACTTGGCGTGCGGGGGCTTTTGCAGCTGAGTTAGAGCTCGGTCGCCGATCCGCCTGCGGCGGTGATCTTCTCGCGAGCGCTGCCGCTGAACTTGTGGGCGGTGACGTCGACCTTGACGGCCAGCTTGCCGTCGCCGAGCACCTTCACCAGGGTGTTCTTCCGAACCGCACCGGCGGCCACCAGTTCCTCGACACCGACCTCGCCGCCCTTGGGGAACAGCCGGTTGAGGTCGGCGACGTTGACCACCTCGTACTCGGTGCGGAACCGGTTGCGGAAGCCCTTCAGCTTCGGCAGCCGCATGTGGATGGGCATCTGGCCACCCTCGAACGTCGCGGGAACGTTCTTGCGCGCCTTGGTGCCCTTGGTGCCGCGGCCTGCGGTCTTACCCTTGGAGCCCTCACCGCGACCGACGCGGGTGCGGGCGGTCTTCGACCCGGGAGCGGGCTTCAGGTCATGCAGTTTGATGGTCACTTGGACTCGACCCCTTCAACTTCCACCAGGTGGTTCACCACGGCGAGCAGCCCACGGGTCTGCGGGTTGTCCTCGCGGATCACGGACTGGCGAATCTTGCGCAGCCCGAGTGTCCGCAGGCTCTCGCGCTGCTTCCAACGTGCACCCACGGTGCCTCGCACCTGGGTGATCTTCAAGTCAGCCATCGTTTAAGCCGATCCCTCACGCGCGGCCGCGGCGGCCAGCGCCTCGCTCTCACGGCGGGCCCGCAGCATGCCTGCAGGCGCGACGTCTTCGATGGGCAGGCCACGACGGGCCGCCACCTCTTCTGGGCGCTGAATCATCTTCAGCGCGGCGACCGTGGCATGCACCACGTTGATCGCGTTGTCACTGCCCAGCGACTTGGCCAGGACATCGTGCACGCCGGCGCATTCCAGCACCGCACGGCACGCGCCGCCGGCGATGACACCGGTACCGGGGCTGGCCGGACGCAGCATGACCACACCAGCGGCGGCCTCACCCTGCACCGGGTGGACGATGGTGGCGCCGATCAGCGGCACCCGGAAGAAGCCCTTGCGTGCCTCCTCGACGCCCTTGGCGATCGCGGCGGGAACTTCCTTGGCCTTGCCGTAGCCGACACCGACCATGCCGTTGCCGTCGCCGACGATGACGAGGGCGGTGAAGCTGAACCGCCGACCACCCTTGACCACCTTGGAGACGCGGTTGATCGCGACGACGCGCTCGAGGTAATTGCTCTTCTCGCCACCGTCGCGGCCACGGCCGCCGCGGTCGTCACGACGACCCCGGCCGTCGCGGTCACCGCGGGGGGGACGGTTGTCCGAGGAACTGGGGCCGCCGGCACCAGCAGTTGTTGGCTGCTCGGCCATCATGCAGTCCTTCCATTGTTTTTCACGAACGTCTCCATCAGAACTTCAGCCCGCCTTCGCGCGCGGCGTCGGCCAGCGCGGCGATGCGGCCACCGTAGGTGTACCCGCCGCGGTCGAACACCACGGTCTCGATGCCCGCGGCCTTGGCGCGCTCGGCGATGAGCTGCCCGACGCGGACGCTGTGGGCCTTCTTGTCACCGTCGACGGCGCGGACGTCGGCCTCGATGGACGACGCGGCGGCGACCGTGATGCCCTCCTGGTCGTTCACCAGCTGCACGTGGATGTGCCGCGACGAGCGGTTGACCACGAGGCGCGGGGTCTCGGCAGTACCCGAGACGCGCTTGCGGATCCGGGAGTGCCTACGCAGCCGGGCGACCCGCCGGGTCTCGGAGATGTTCTGCCCGACCGGCTTCCGCTTGACGGTATCTGTGTTCGCAGCCATGTCTACTTACCTGTCTTTCCGACCTTGCGGCGGATCTGCTCGCCCTCGTAGCGGACGCCCTTGCCCTTGTACGGGTCGGGGCGGCGCAGGCGACGGATGTTCGCCGAGATCTGGCCGACCTTCTGCTTGTCGATTCCGGTGATCGAGAACTTGGTGGGCGTCTCGACCGCGAAGCTGATGCCCTCGGGGGCCTCGATGATCACGGGGTGGCTGTAGCCGAGCGCGAACTCGAGGGTGTTGCCCTTGAGCTGCACGCGGTAGCCGACGCCGAAGATCTCCATCTTGGTGGTGTATCCCTCGGTGACGCCCGTGATCAGGTTGGCCACCAGCGTGCGGGACAGCCCGTGCAGCGAGCGGTTGAGCCGCTCGTCGTCGGGGCGGGCCACCACGATGGCGCCATCGTCGTTGCGGGACACCGAGATCGGCTCGGCAACGGCGAGGGCAAGGGAGCCCTTCGGACCCTTGACCGAGACGTTCTGTCCGTCGATCGTGACGTCGACCCCGGCGGGAACCAGGACCGGTTGCTTACCAATGCGCGACATGTCTACTCCCTCACCACACGTAAGCGAGGACTTCGCCGCCCACGCCGCTTCGCGCGGCCTGGCGGTCGGTGAGCAGGCCCGAGGACGTGGAGATGATCGCCACGCCAAGGCCGCCGAGCACCCGCGGCAGGTTGGTTGATTTCGCGTACACCCGCAGACCGGGCTTGCTCACCCGGCGCAGGCCCGCGATGCTGCGTTCACGGCTTGGGCCGTATTTCAGTTGCACCACCAGCGACTTGCCGACCCGAGCATCCTCGGTGTGGAAGTCGGTGATGTAGCCCTCCGCCTTGAGGATCGTGGCGATGTTCGCCTTGATCTTCGAGTGGGGCAATGTCACTTCGTCGTGGTACGCCGAATTGGCGTTGCGCAGACGTGTCAAGAAGTCTGCGATCGGGTCCGTCATGGTCATGACAGCCAGTTCACCTTCCTCGCAGCGGTTCCCGTCATCCGGGCCTACCGCGCACTTTTTCTAAGTTGGTTGATTTGTTTGGCTGTTACCAGCTGGACTTCTGCACGCCGGGCAGTTCGCCGGCATGCGCCATCTCCCGCAGGCAGATTCGGCACAGGCCGAACTTGCGGTACACGGCGTGGGGACGACCGCACCTGTTGCAGCGCGTGTAACCACGCACCGCGAACTTCGGCTTCTTGTTGGCCTTGTTGACCAGAGCCTTCTTTGCCATCTGCTCAGTTCTCCTTGAACGGAAAGCCCAGCGCACGCAGCAGCGCGCGACCTTCGTCGTCGGTCGTCGCCGAGGTGACGACGGTGATGTCCATGCCACGGGGCCGGTCGATGCTGTCCACGTCGATCTCGTGGAACACCGACTGCTCGGCCAGTCCGAAGGTGTAGTTGCCGCTGCCGTCGAACTGCTTGGGCGACAGACCGCGGAAGTCGCGGATACGCGGAAGCCCGATCGACACCAGGCGATCCAGGAACTCCCACATGCGGTCGCCGCGCAGCGTCACGCGGGCGCCGATCGGCATGCCCTCGCGCAGCTTGAACTGAGCGATCGACTTGCGGGCCTTGCGGATCTCGGGCTTCTGGCCGGTGATCAGCGCCAGGTCGTTGACCGCGCCGTTGATCAGCTTGGCGTCGCGAGCGGCGTCACCGACACCCATGTTCACGATCACCTTGACCACGCCGGGGATCTGCATGACGTTGGCGTACTTGAACTCGGTGTTCAGCGCGTCCTTGATCTCGTCGCGGTAGCGCTGCTTCAGCCGGGGCAGGGTCTTCTCAGCTGTAGTCATTCTCAAATGTCCTTGCCGTTGCGCTTGGAGACGCGGACCTTCTTGCCGCTCTCGTCATCGACGCGGTAGCCGATCCGGGTGGGGTTGCCGTCGGAGTCGACCACCAGCACGTTGCTCACGTGGATCGCGGCCTCCTGGGTCACGATGCCGCCGGATTGCGCGCCGCGCTCGTTGCGGGAGATCGCGGTGTGCTTCTTGATCCGGTTGACGCCCTCGACGAGCACCTTGTTGCGCGTGGGGTAGGCCTCGAGGACCTTGCCCTTGGCGCCCTTGTCCTTGCCAGAGATGACCAGCACGGTGTCACCCTTGTGCACCTTCATTTACAGCACCTCCGGGGCCAGCGAGACGATCTTCATGAAGCGCTTCTCACGCAGTTCGCGACCGACCGGCCCGAAGATGCGGGTTCCGCGGGGCTCTTGATCGGCGCGCAGGATCACTGCGGCGTTCTCGTCGAACTTGATGTAGCTGCCGTCGGCGCGCCTGCGCTCCTTGACGGTGCGGACGATGACCGCTTTCACGACCTCGCCCTTCTTGATGTTTCCACCGGGAATGGCGTCCTTGACGGTCGCCACGATCACGTCGCCGATGCCGGCGTAGCGCCGACCAGAGCCGCCGAGCACCCGGATGCACAAGATCTCCTTGGCACCCGTGTTGTCGGCGACCTTCAGCCGCGATTCCTGCTGAATCACTTAGATCTCCTCAGATCTGAATACAATTCTGAGCACGCCAAGCAGCGAGAGTCGCTAGACGTACGCGGTCTTCGTTGTCTAAGGGCACGCAGGGCTGACGTAAGCCAGCCGAGGTCTGCCCAAGGCAACCCCTACATACTAGGTGACCACCTGCAATGCACCAAATCGGTCCGACCAGCGATTTCGGCGCGCTTTCGTGCGGTGAGCGAACGAGGGCGGCCGAAGTCAGTCCGCCACGCAGCGGAAGCCGATGTGGCTCGTCGCGCTGTCCTGCGACTGCGAGGACCTGGCGGCAGGCCGGTAGCGGTGGCAGTACTCCGGGGCACACAGATGCGAGCCACCCTTGAGGGTCTGGTTGACGGCCGGATCAGGCGTGATGGGCACATTTCCCGGGTCGCTTCGCTCCTGCCCTCCGCTCGGGTCGCTGCAGCAGCCCTTGGCCGCGTCGAGGCCGTGATCCGTCAGCCGGTGGTGCACGGAGTACGGCGTCGTCGTCCACTCCCACACGTTGCCGATCATGTCGAGCAGGCCGAACCCGTTGGGCGGGAACGAGCCGACCGGCGAGGTGCCGACCCAGCCGAGCGCCCCGTCGTTGCGGTACGGAAACCGGCCGTGCCAGGTGTTGGCCATCGGCCGGCCCTCGGGCTCCACGTCGTCGCCCCACGGGTAGATCGTGGTCGTGCCGCCCCGGGCGGCGTACTCCCATTCCGCCTCGGTCGGCAGGCGCCGCCCCGCCCAGCGGGCGTAGGCGGCCGCGTCGGTGTAGGCGAGCTGCACCACCGGATGGTCCAGCCGGTCGGTCCACGACGTTCCCGGCCCGCCGTCCGGACCGAACGGGTGCCGCCAGCAGGCGCCGAGGACCCAGTTCCACCACTGCTGCCAGTCACGCAGGTCGACCGGTCCCGTGGTCGGCCGGAACACCAGGCCGCCCGGTGCGAGGTCCTCGGCCGCAACCCCCGGGTACAGCGCGGGATCGAGCGGAAGTTCGGCCACCGTGACGTGACCGGTCTCGGCGACGAACTCGGCGTACTGGGCGTTCGTCACGGGGTGCCGCTCGATGGCGAACGGACCGACCGTCGCGGTGTGTTCGGGAGCCTCTTCGGGATAGAAGCTCGTCGAACCCATCCGGAACGATCCGGACGGCAGCTCGACCAACTCGGTCAGCATGGCGTCAAGGCTGACGGACCTCGAAGTCCTCGGTGAGCAGCTCCGCTGCCGCGTCGAGTCCGGGGACGCCGGTGGGAGCCTGGACGTGAACCGACACCAGGTAGTTCTTGGTGTTGGTCCAGACGTGGACGATTCGGTCGGTGAACTCGACGGAGTTCTGTGGGGTGTCCGACCACGCGCCCATCAGTTTCTGTCCGCTGTAGCCGCACAGTTCGCCGGGCACGATGCTCACGGTGCTGACCGCCGACTGCGCCATCAGCCCATCGGTGTAGTCGCGAAAGGCCGCGGCGGCATCGAGCTGCGTCGCGGCGATCGTGATGGTCGCGGACATTCCGTCGGGGCCATGCAAACGTGCGCCGACGTCGCCGGACCCGGGTGAGGTGCTCCAGCCGGGCGGCACCGCGACCGTGATGTCCGGTGCCTCGGGGTCGGCCACCGCCGCGGTGACCATGACCGCGGGCTTGGCCGGTGGCGCGCAGGTCACTGCGTCGACCGGAACGGGCACCTGGGTGGTGGGCAGAATCCCTGGCGGTCCCTGGTCGTTGTCGGTGCTCGGGGTGGCCAGACCCGGGCGCGACGGCGGGTTGGTCGCCACCGACGACGCCGCGACGGGGAATCCGTCGCTGGTTCGCACGCATGCCGCCGAGGCGATCGCCGTCGCGAACGCGATCGCGACGGTGGTGGTTCGCCAGAGCTTCATCAGTCCTTAGAGAATGCCTGCGCAAGTTCTCGTTCTACGTCCACATACGGTGTGCCCGAGATGTCTACGACCACTTTAGCGATGGTGCCACCGGTGAAGGCGTACGGCGCTTTGTAGCAACTCGAGACGGCCTGCCCGCCATTCCGGCCAACGGCAACGCCGCCACCGGCAAGGCCGAAGCTGCCGGGATGGGTTCGCACGCCGGTCCTGGTGGCGACGACCTCGCCATCGACGTAGAGCGAGACGTCACCAAGTGGGGTGTGGCTGCCCTCGACGGTGCCGGTCCGGTCGAAGCGAACGCCGAAGACGTGGTTGCCCAACGGAATCTCGTCGGGCGCGGACAGCTTCTGTTCCTCCTCGCCCATGAAGTTGTAGACGTAGTGCACGTGCGCGTCCTGAACGAACAGCACGTGACCACCGTGGCCTGCGCCCTGCTTGTACAGCACCCCCTCCGCGCCGGTGGTCTCGACGTCGACCTCGGCCAGCACCGAGAACGACTGGCCGCGGAGCTCGAGCGCGGCGCCGATGCCGACTTCCGCGGTGCCCGGGTAGTAGGTGAAGGTCTTGCGGTCACCGACCAGGTAGGGGCGCCACCGCGTCATGGTCTCGAGGATGTTCAGATCGGCGAGCGGTAGCCCGTTGTACTTGGCCGCCTCGGCAAACCACAGCGCCTTGAGCTCCTCGAGCTTCTCGGGCTGCTCGAGGGCCAGATCATGGCACTGGCTGCGGTCGGACTCGATGTGGAAGAGCTCCCAACGGTCGTCGTCGAAGTGCGACCAGCCGGCCGGGGTGGCGGCATGCACGGTGTTGGCGAACCAGCCCTGGTGCCAGATGCCGCGGGTGCCGAGCATCGTGTAGAACTGCGTGTCCTTGCCCGTGTCGGCGGCCGAATCAGCAAGGGCCGCTTTGAAGCTCACCCCGTCGAGGGGTTTCTGGGCGATGCCCCGCACCTCATCCGGCGGTGTCATGCCGAGTAGGTCGTAGACGGTCGGGGTGACGTCGCAGACGTTGACGTAGTTGTCCCGCACCTCGCCGTGCGCGTCGATTCCGTTGGGCCAGGAGATGATTGCGGTATCGGCGATGCCACCCTCGTGCGAGGCGTAGCGCTTGAACAGCTTGTACGGCGTGTTGAACGCCATGGCCCACCCGATCGGGTAGTGGTTGTAGGTCTCCGGTCCGCCGAGCTGGTCGTAGAACCGCATGCTCTCCTCGGCGGTGTCGAGGTAGCCGTTGAAGAACTTGACCTCGTTCACCGAGCCGTTCGGACCGCCCTCACCGCTTGCCCCGTTGTCGGAGATGACGACGATGATCGTGTCGTCCAGCTGGCCCGACTCCTCGAGGTAGTCCAGGATGCGGCCGATCTGCGCGTCGGTGTAGGACAGGAAGCCGGCGAACACCTCGGCCATCCGGCAGAAGAGCCGCTTCTCCGCATCGTCCAGGGTTTCCCACGGCCGGACGGTGTCCAGGAACGGCCAGGCCTCGCCGTTGGGCCCCTTGACGTCGAGATACGGGTTGACAGGCGATAATTCGGTGTCCGACGGAACGATGCCGAGCTTCTTCTGGTTCTCCAGCACGATCTCGCGGTAGGCCTCGTAGCCCATGTCGAAGCGTCCGGCGTACTTGTCGGCCCACTCCTTGAAGACGTGGTGCGGCGCGTGACCTGCTCCTGGGCACAGGTAGCTGAACCACGGCTTGTCGGGTGCGATCACCTTGGCATCGCGGATGAACTCGATGGTCTTGTCCGCCAAGTCCTTCGACAGGTGATAGCCGTCTTCCGGCGTCGCGGGCGGAGCAACCGGGTGGTTGTCGTAGACCAGTTCCGGGTACCACTGGTCCGTCTCGCCGCCCATGAAGCCGTAGAACCGTTCGAAGCCCCGGGACAACGGCCAATGTCGTTTGGTCGAGCCGAGATTGGACTCCTCGAGCGGAGTCAGATGCCACTTGCCGACACAGTAGGTGTTGTAGCCGCGTTCGGCGAGCACCTCTGGCAGCAGAGCGGTGTCGAAGGGGATCCGTCCGTTGCAGTTCGGGAAGCCGTCGGTGAACTCCTCGATGGTGGCCATTCCGACGGTGGTGGCGTTGCGTCCGGTCAGCAGCGAGGCGCGGGTCGGCGAGCACAGCGCCGTGGTGTGGAACTGCGACAGCCGCACGCCCCGATCGGCGATCCGCCGCATCGCGGGCATGTCGACGAGGCCGCCGAAGCAGTCCCAGGTGGCGATGCCCGTGTCATCCCACACCAGGTACAGCACGTTGGGCGCATCCTTCGGCGCGGTCGGCGCGGCGTAGGGACCCCAGTCCGGCTCGGAGTCGCGGATGTCGAGCTCGATCTTGCCGTTGAATTCGCCCATTCGTCCCGTCGTTTCGCTCGCCCCGGCCGTCATCGCCGCGTTCCTCGACGATCGCCCGGAGATTACACCCGCAAAGTATCGGGCGGTTGAGAAATTGACGACGGTGCCGCATCGGGGCTTCGAGTCAGCCACCACTGCACGGCGAGCAGCGGGATCGTCCATCCGAGCCAACCGGCGAGGCCGGCCACCAGCCAGATGAAGTGCCGCTCGTCGCCGCCAAAGATGCTGTCCCGCAACGGCTGCAGGGTGACATAGAGAAGCGGCGACCAGATCCGGTTGGTGATGATGGAGAACGCCAGCGTCGCACTGCGGAGCATGTGCCGGCGATGGTCGGCGTAGCGGCGGCGACGCGCGGCGAGGTACCCATTGGCGGTGAACCACAGCCACAGCGCGGCGAGCACGACGTTGCTCGTCGCGAGGACTGGCCCGAACGGCGTTGCGGCGCCGATCGCCATGCCGCACGCCGCTGCGGGCAACGCGGCGGCCACGTAGACCCGGCCCGCACGGCGGTGCAGCCGCGGCCACCGAACGCGCAGTCCCGGCCAGATCTGCGCCACCGCCGCAACCATGGCCACGGTCGCCAAACCGACGTGGCCGACCAACAGCGGGTAATGCAGGCCGAAGGTGGCAGGCACTCGCGAACGACTGGCGTCGCCGGTGAGATAGGGCGGCAGCGCGTAGACCAGAAAGGCGGCGACCACGACGACCAGGGCCGCCGACCAACTCTTTGCGTATGCCATACGCAGAGCGTACGCCATACGCATACGACCGGCGATGGGTTAGCCTGAAAGACACATGACCAGCCACGAAACCGATGAACCGCCGATCCCGCGCGCGCTTGAACTGCTGTGGCGGGCACCCAGTCCCGCCCGCCGGGCGGGCGGGTTGACGCGCGAGCGGATCGTCAAGGCAGCGATCGAACTGGCCGATGCCGATGGCCTCGGCGCGCTGTCGATGGCCCGCCTCGCCGACCGAATCGGCAGCGGCACCATGTCGCTCTACCGCCATGTGGCCAACAAGGACGAGTTGGTGGTCTTCATGCTCTCGGCCGCGCCGGGGCCGCCACCCGATGACTCGGATCGCACGAATTGGCGCGGCGCTCTTTCGAATTGGGCAGGCGGGCTGTGGGACGTGTACCACCGCCATCCGTGGATCCTGCAGGCCGCCGCGTCGGGGCCGCCCGCCGACCCAGGTCAGGTGGCCTGGCTGGACGCGGGCCTCGGCGCGTTGGCAGCCACTCCCCTCTCCGAGCGCGAGAAACTGGCCGCGGTCATGGCGGTGCTTCACTTCGTCCGTGGCGCGGCAGCATTGTCCGTCGAGATCGGCACGGTCGACCCCGACCACTACCCCAGCCTGCTCAACCGGCTGATCGACCCGGCGCGCTTCCCAGCCCTTGCGGCCGCGCTGGACGCGGACGTGTTCAGCGGGGCGTCCGACGATCCTCTGACCGAATTCCGTTCCGGCCTCGGCCAATTGCTCGATGGCATCGATACCCGCATCGTGTCGAAGCGCTGACCGATGGTCACCGATGTCGTCAGTCCGAAGCGGCTGCCCGATGATCGCGTCGCCGGCGCGTCGACTTCGTCACGTACATGGCGGCATCGGCGTCGCGGAGGATCTCGATGGGAGTCCGCTGATCGTGGGGAGCGACGACCGTTACTCCGATGCTGGCCTGGGTGCGCACGGTCGCGGTGCCGAGGTCCATCGGTTGGGCCAGGCTGCGTTCGAGTTCGCCGACGATGACGCCCAAGTCTGCCGGCCCGACGTCGCCCATGGTGAGCACGACGAACTCGTCACCACCCAGGCGCCCGACGACGTCTAGAGGCGTCACCGAGGTGCGCAGGCATTGCCCGACGCGCTTGAGCAGCTCATCGCCCGTGTCGTGGCCGAGCGAGTCGTTGATCGCCTTGAGGTTGTCGAGGTCGATGAAGAGCACCGCGCCGAGGCGACTATCTCCTTTGGCGCGAAGCGAATCGGCGATCTGATTCAGCACCGCAAGGCGGTTCGGCAGTCCCGTCAACGCATCGTGGGTCGCCCGGTGGATGAGGCGTTCCCGCGCGACGCGCTCGGCCGTGATATCGGAGAACGAGATCAGGATGGCCGTGCCGTAGCGTTGGTCTCCGTCGAGCCTGCGGCAGCTGGTCCGTAGCCAGATCCGACGGCCGTCGCCGCGGTCCGCCCCGATGACCTGGCCCCGGAACGGCTTTCCAGTCGCCGCGGTCTTCGAGAAGGGGTGGTCGTGCGGCGGGATGATGCGTCGGTCGGCTCCGTACATCATGAGTGCGTGCACCGCGCGGCCGTCGCCCCCAGTGAGTACCGCCGCGGGAATGCCGAGGATCTTCTCCGCCGCGGGATTGGCGGTCACGACGCTGCCGCCGCCGTCGATGACCAGGATTCCCTCATCGAGGGAGTCGATGATCTCTCGCAACAGCCCTTCGGCGCCATAGGTTTTGGTCTGGTCGGTGCACACCACGACGAAGCCGGTGGCAAGGGCGGCAACCGACACCCGCACGATCAGCGGTTCGGAGTCAGCCGCGTAATGGGTGGCGTGCACCACGCCACCGTTCGCGACGATGGCGGGCAGGTCCAGCGGCGCGCCGACGGCGGCGGCGACTGGGAGCGCCAGTGCGCTGGCCGCCGATCGTCGATAGATGTTCTCCGCGGCACTGTTCCACTTCGTGACCAGGCCCGTGACCGTGGTTGCGATGATCGCCTCGCTGACCTGGTCGACCAACCCGGCCTGATACTGCAGACTCTCGTGCGCCCTCCGCAGGTAGGTCAGATCCCGAATCGTCACGTGATACGCGGGCTTGCCGCCCCACGTCGTCAGCGCGGTGACGGCCTCGACGTCCAGGCGTGGTTCCGTCAAGGCGAACGAGCACACCCTCGGCGGGCCGGGTCACGTCTCCGTCGTGGCGCAGCGATGCGAGCCGCGTCATCGCGGACTCGAGCGAGTCGGGCTGGAGGAACTCGGTGACCAGGTGACCGCACACCTGGTCGGCGTATTGCGCACCGATCCAGCGCACGGCCGTCTCGTTGACGTAGACCATCCGACCGTCCTGGTGCACGGCGATCCCATCGGGACTGCGGTCCACCAGCCGTTGAAAGTGGGTCTCGGCGGTGTCGAGACTCCGGCGCTCAGCATGGGTTCTACGGCGCTGCGTCGCGTCGTAGTCTGAATGGCTGTCGGGTTCGACCATCGGAGTCAACTGCTCGACAGGCGATCGCGCCACCGTGTGCGGCCTCATGGCCACGGTTCACTCGTGGCGCACAGCGGATCCGACGCGTCGAGTGCCAGCGTCGCCTCGAGGAGGTGGTGGCGTCGGCCGTTCGACCCGCGGTTGGTCCCCGTACCAGACACTCACGACCCCCTTCTCGACCGCGGCCCTGAGGTGGGATTCCGCGCAACACAACCTCGTCACACCGCCGCATTCTCTACGGTCAAGACCTAATGACAGTTAACTTTCTGTATTTCGCCTCTTGGCATCATAGCCGTTCGTTCGATCCATGGCCTTGAGGCCGTCAACGTTGCCGGACTCGTTCGTTGACGATCTTATACCGGTTATAACGCACTCAGCAGATAACAGTCACTGTTTGCCAACTTTCACATCCACCGAAAGTTCCTGTTCACGCATGAACACGACTGCGCCATTTCAGCAACGATTGGACGAGACCGGAGGGTCGCTCGGATACGCGAGAGCCCTCGAGGCACCGAGGGCGCAGGGGGCTTCGCGGATTGAACTTCTACGCGGGCTGAACTTCTACTTGGCTCTCGAGGATCGACCAGGCGCCACCGGTCTCAGTGAGCTGGACGCTGGGTCGGCGTCGACGCATCGGATCGTCCGAGCTGGGCAGCTGGAAGGTCGGACCCTTTCGGGACTACCTGGGCGCCAGCGGTTCGTTGACCCGGTACAGCCGCCAGGTCGGCTGGCTGTCGCCGTCGTTGGGAATCTCCAACTCGAGCGTCGCGATGTCGGCGCCGGTCTCATACAACGTCGGATACCGGACGTTGAGGGCGTCGGAGATGCCGCGACCGGTCGGCGGGACGGCAAGCAGATATCGGACTCCGTTGTTCTCGGGATCGTTCAGCAAGCTGACGAAGTCCGGGTCGGACGGCACGACGAACGTCCTCGGCTGGTTCGAAGCCGCGGTCACCGCGAAGCCGTAGACGGTGTCGGTGATCACCGAACTCGCCGGCAGGTTCAGCTTCTCCAGGTAGTTCGCGATCTGGCGTTCGGTCGAGAACGACGCCGCGATGGCATGCTCGGTGGCCTTGCGGACGGTGACGTCGTTCGGATCCGGCGCCAGCACGGCAGCCAGTGCGTATTCCTGTGGCGCATATTTTGGCTGCGACATGCCCCATCCGGCGACCGGAATGGCGACGGCGAAGCAGGCCGCCACCGCCAGATAACCAAGTGATGACCCGCGGTGCGGTGGGTCCAATGCCGAATCCTGCTGTGCCGGTGCGTATCTGCCGCGCCGTGTGGCGGGCATGAAGGCCCCGTCCGGAACCGCCAACATGGCAAGGCATGCCGACAACGGGATGGCGACGATGTAGAACCGCAGGAACGGGAAGGTCGACCCGGAGGCGTAGCTGTACGCCTGGAACGCCAGCGCCGCACCGTACAGCGACAGCGGCACCAGCAGCACCGTCCAGTTCGGACGGCGGTACCGGCGAATGCCACACCACAGTGCGATCGGCACCAGGGTGGGCGCCAACAGGGTGACGCAGACCAGTGCGAAGGTCAGGCCCTCTGTGAAGCTCACCCTGGTCTGACCCGATTGGGCAAGGATGCTGGCATTGCCGTACTGGGAGCTGAACTGGGCGAAGGCCTCGCCCGTGATGAGCCAACTGGCCGCCGCCCAACCGACGAACGCGGCGAAGCCGGGCGCACTGACCAACAACGTGTCGAGCAACGCGCGCCGGAACCGTGGTGCAGGCCGAGCCCGCAGGTACGTGGTCGCGCCGACGAGCAACCCCGCGGCAGCGACGCATGCCACCGCGTCGTACCGGGTCAGGTACGCCAACCCCATCGCGATGCCGCCCGCCGCGACCAGGTGGTGGACGTCGTCGTCGACCATCCACATGATGAGCCGCCGCACCGCCCACGACATGAAGAAGATGAACGGCGCCTCGCTCATCCCGTTGGCGCCGTAGAAGACGATCATCGGATTGAGCGCGAACAACGCCGTGATGCCAAGGACGTAGCTCCGTGGCAGCCCGCGGTCGGTGCCCATCCCGAGGATCTGCACCACCCCGCCTGCCATGAACACCGCGGACATGATCGTGCCGGAGAAGGCGCGTTCGGTCATTTCCGGCCACAGCGGGCTCAAGGCGACCGCGGGTATCTGCACCATCGCGGTCAGCGGGGTGAAGATGAAGCCGATGGCGGCCAGGTGCGGGTCGCGGCTGAACAGTGCGCCCTGGGCCGCCGATACCCGCGACAGTGCGTCGCCGAGGATGAAGCCGTGCCGCACCTGGAGCCAGTATCCGACCGCGAGGTAGACCCCGAGCGCCACCAGATAGACGGCGAGCTTGAGCCTGCGGACGGGCGCCTGGGCCGTTGGCGTCACGTGGCGGCAGGCCCCGGGCCGTCCCCGAGGTCGGGGCGGGCAGAGAGTCCGTGAAAGGTCTTCTCCCAGTACGACGGATTGCGGATCAACTGATAGCAACCCTTGGCCGCGGCAACGCTCATCATCAACCAGAACACCGGCACCGTCAGCCCGGGCACCAGCAAGTCGGACCGATCGTCTTCGCGCAGTGCGATCAGGTTCATGTACAGGGTCGCGCCGTTGCCGAGGATCAGTGCGACCAGCGCGGGAAAGTAGATGTAGGGCGGGAACACGGCGCCGACGATCGTCGGCTGCCCGAGGAACCAGACCATGGTGATCAACCAGAACACCAGATTGAGCACCGCGATGATCGGGGTGCCGGCCAGCACCAGATTGAATCGGATGAAGCTACGAAGTCCGATGGTGCGCAACAGTTGTCGTGGTCGTCGAATGTGCACCAGCCAGGTCTGCAGGTAGCCCTTGTACCAACGCGAGCGCTGGCGGATCCAGTTGATGGGGTCGCTGTTGGCTTCCTCGAGCGTCTCGGAGTCCACCACAGCGGTGTGGTATCCGGACGCGGCGATGCGCAGACCGAGGTCGGCGTCCTCGGTGACGTTGAACGGATCCCAGGTGCCGATCTCATCGAGCACCGTCTTGCGCAGGTGATTCGACGTGCCGCCCAACGGGATCGGGGACGTGGTTCGCATCATGCCGGGCAGCAGGTAGCCGAACCACAATCCGTACTCCGCGGTGAACCAGCCGGTGAGCAGGTTCTGATGCCCGTTGTGGTACTTGAGCTTGGCCTGCACGCACGCGACGTCGTCCGGCAGCCGGTCGAATGTGGCGACCACCCGGCGCAACTGCAACGGCTCTGGCAGATCCTCGGCGTCGTAGATGGTGATGATGTCGCCCGTGGCGAAGTGCATGCCGTAGTTGCAGGCCTTCGGCTTGGTCCGCGGTTCGGCAGGCGGCACCAGCACGATGGTGATGCTGTCGGAATCTTCGCACGCCCGCGCGGCGCTGATCGTGACGTCGTCGTCGGCCTCCAGCAGCAGAAGAACCTGCAACTTGTCGGCCGGATATTCGAGCTGAGCCATGGCGCCGATCAGGTCGCCGACCACTTCGGGCTCGTCGTAGGCAGGCACCAGGATGGTGTACCGCGGCAGCGCCTCGTCGGGAATCGCGCGGGCCTCCTCGTCGGTGACGACGATCGGGCGCGACGCCAGGCCTTCGCGGAAGATCAGCACGCGGTCGAGCATGGTGAGCACGTACCCCAGGGTGCAGATGCCGATCAGCGCCACCGCTGTGGGCATCGGCGCAAGCACCACACAGCCCACGGTGATCAGCAGCAGCCCCCACAACACCGGGCGTTGCCAGCCCGTCAAGGGCGTCGATGCCGAATTGAGCGGATCGTCCTCGCGCAGACCGTTGATGGCCCGATACAGCGCCGCCTCGCTGCTCAGCGGTGCAGGCCGTCGGCGGCCGGCCGGTCGACTTCGGCGGTCACGGCGAGTTGCCCTTCGAAACACCTTGGGCCGCAACCAGAGCACGGCCGAAGTGGACGAGCAGGTCGGAGTCCTTGAAGGTCGGCGCGCGGTCGGTGTCGGCGGCGTTACCCCGGAGCAGGATGGTCAACAACGTGCCCAGCGTCGGCAGCACACCACCGGAGGGCTCCGGAAACGGGGCGTTCGGGTCGTGGTTGTCGACCGCGAACAGGCTCACCCGCTGAGCGATCTTGTTGTCCCCCCAGGTGAACTGCAGCGCGTTCCAGGTGACGAGGAGGTTTTCGTCGACCACCGAGACCATCTGACCCTTCACACCTGAGCCGAGGTCGACGAAGCGCGGCGCGCTGAGCCTGGAGTCGGCGACGTCGTAGAGCACGCGAGCCGGATAGACGTTGAAGGAGAACGGGCGATGGCTGGTGATGCTGTCGACCATCACCGTTCGGGGCCGTCCCAACCTGTCCCACTCCGGTGTGGGGGTGTCGGCAGTCATCCGCTGGCGGATCAGGTCGCCCCCGCCGCCGTGCAATCGATGCACCCAGTCGTAGGTGCGCTCGGAGGTGACGTGCCAGCCGGGCGGCACGATCAGCGGTTCACCCTGGCGCAGCGAACCTTCGCTCACGGCGGCGATGGCCGTGACACCCACCGTCGGCGGCAGGTGCACGAAGGCGAGTGCGATCGCCGACGACGACCACGACGGGCACGCCCGCCCACACCTGGCGGGCGGCGAGCGGCTCGACCTTGCGGTCCAACAAGCGCTTTGGCGCTCCACGGCGGGCGAGCAGGAAGAACCCGCCGCCCACCACGCACATCGTCGTCACCGCCGGAATCAGCTGAAAGGCCAGCAGTGGCGCGTCGTAGAAGAAGTTCGTCATGACGGTCAGGACCGTCGCACCGAAGATCCAGGCGACGAGTGATCCGATCAAGCCACGCCGGACGGTCCGGCCGAGCGCGATGCCCGTTCCGACGCCCGAGATCACCAGCGTGCCGGCGCCGGCGGCCACCCTGCCGCCGCCGAGGACGATGACGAGGAGGTAGTAGGGCAAGGGGAAGACCAGGAGCAGAACCATGCCCCAGACCCACGCGAACCTGGTGACCGGACGGAGTCCGAACAGGACGATGCTCGCGCTCAGTACGTACAGCCACATCGCCACCAGATCCAGCCGCAACAGATGGAAGTACAGCGCGTACCGCCCCAGCAGCACCCATTGAATCAGGAGCGCGAGCACCAGTCCCATCGTCCCGACGATCACATCGGTCTGCCGATCGTGGATCGGGAGTTCGGTGCGGTGCCAGCGAGAAACCCCCAGCGCCACCAGAATCCCGACCACCACCACCGTCCACACGAAGCCGCCAAGGCCGCCGCCGCGCGTCGTCTGCACCAGGCTGGCGATGCTCGCCCGGAACGCGACGATCGTCAGCACCGTGATGAGCGCCCACCGCAACAGCAGCCGATAGCTGGGATGCAGGGCGTAATACCGGGCAGCCAGGGCTCGCCCAGCCTGGCGGGGCCCGACGTCGGTGGATGCCGTCATGTCAGCCGCTCGGTGTCTTCGACCGGCTGCGCCACCAGATCAGCCCGGTGCCAACGGCGACCACCGCGAGGACGCCGATCCCGAACCACCTGTACGGCAGGCTGTTACCGGCCTCGACGGTCATCACCGACTGCTGGGGCTCGTCCGCGCCGATCATCACGGGGTCGCCGCCGGCCGGGGCGAGCACCGCGGTTCCGGTCAACCGCGACCAGCGCATCGGGTCTGAGTTCAGCCACGCCAACAACCCATCCAGTTGCGCTGGATCTCCGTTCGATGTCGCGATGAGCAGCGTGCGCCCACGATCGACCACCATCTGCAGAGAGCCGAAGCGCTGCCCGGGGTCCAGGGTCAGGGTGGTCGCGTCGGCGGGGCCGTCGATGCCAGCGACTTTGAGCTCACCGGATTGGGTTGCGCTGATGGGCAACGTGATCCGCGGATCCGACCAGCCGTCGGCGGCGATGATCACGGCGGGGTTCGGCGAGTCGATGGCATGTTGCCGCGGAACGACCGCGGTGTCCAACGGCAGGGCACTCATGCGCTGCAGGCCGACCAGTACCGACACCGCGCGCCTGGTGTCGGCGAACACGTCCTCGCCGACTCCGACCTCCATGCGCGGCATCAATGCCTGCGGCGCCGACTGGAAGCCCGCGCTCAAGGGCGGATCCGCTCGGGTGGTCTGGACCGGGCTGTCGCCGTCGATGGTCAACGTGATCGGCTGAAACTCGCCGCACCTCCCGGTGTTCCCCGAGATGTTGATCGCCACCCCGAGGTTGGTGTAGCGCTGCATCAGCCGATTCGGGATGTCGACCCAGCGATCGATCGTCCCGGCGCGGTCGGTGGGCCACTGGTCGATCGTCTCCCCGTTGATGGCGGCCACCACGCTGCCGCCGACACTGGTCGGCAGTGGGGTGTAGGAGCCACGCAGATGCACCCGCACGTTCTCCACCGAACGGCCCAGCCGGGTCTGATCCAGCCCGATCGACACCTGCGGCGACAGCGCGGTCGCGTTGACTCCCGGCTGGCCGAGCTGTCGGATCGTCGTCAGGTCGGCGGGCAGTTGGGGCGCCGACTTGAGCGGTCCCACCACCGCGCTCGAGCTCATCGCCAGCCGGGAGATGTCGCTGGACAACAACCGGGCCTGATTGACCAGTTGATCGGGCGGTCCGCTGATCAACAGGGACGGCACGCCGCTCGAGCCGCGCAGTCCGACCGTGACCTCGGGACCCTCGCGGACGACGATCTGGCGTTCCATCGGTGCCGACGGTTCGACGCGGCCCGACCTGTCCGTCGGCCAGCGGTATCAACTCGACCTCGGGGCTCTGCTTGCCGTAACGCGCCACCACCGCCGTGGCCAGCCGGATTGCCGCGTCGGATTCGATCATCAACGGTCGCGCCGGGATGAACATCGTCAGCTTGTGCAATATCGGAGGAAGGAAGTCCGCTACCACCGCGGGGGGTATCTCGACTCCGTCGTAGCGAATTGCTGTATCGGTGAGTCGCAGCGGATTCGTCGGGTCCAGGCAATATCCCGTCAAGCGGCACCAGATAGCTGCGAAGCACCAGCGTCACCGCATTGTTGACGACGGTCACCCCCGCGAGCGGAATGGCCACCGGCACTCTGTCCGCATCGGGCAGCGATACCCGGGAGATCGTCCGGTCGTCCTGAGTGACGGCCAGAGTGCCGGCGCGGAGGTTGACCGGTATCTCCACGATCGCCGTCAACTCCGCCGGTAGCAGCCCCGGCGGAACCGGAATGGTCAACGTCTCGGTGCCCTGCACACCGTAGAACGAGATGGTCGGATTCGACCCGAGTGTCTGCAGCCCCAGGACCGGCGATTCCGCGGGCAGCCCACCATCGCCGGGTGCTGCGACCGCGGTCAGCCCGGCCGGACCCCCGAATGCCATGATGACGAACGCGACCACGACGGCCACGCGCATTCCGCCGAATGTTCTGCGGCTCATCACCGCACATTAGACAAACGGGGTCGCCCGCAAACGTCGAACAAGGATATTGACGTCGCCACAGCAAAACGCCCGGTCCGTTCAGACGGACCGGGCGATTCTGCGAATGTGTTCGGTTACTTGGCCTTCTCGAGGATCTCGACCAGGCGCCACCGCTTGGTGGCCGACAGCGGTCGGGTCTCCATCAGCGACACGCGGTCGCCGACGCCGGCGATGCCGTTCTCGTCATGCGCCTTCACCTTGGTGGTGGTGCGGATGATCTTGCCGTAGAGCGGGTGCTTGGTGCGCTCCTCGAGCTCGACCACGATGGTCTTCTGCATCTTGTCGCTCACCACGTAGCCGATGCGGGTCTTGCGACGACCGCGCGGCTTCTCGGTGCGGGGCGTGCGCGCCGGGCCCTTGCCCTCAGCGGTCTTCACGTTGTCTGCCATTACGAATCCTCACCAACGGGTCCGGAAGCCAGACCCAACTCTCGTTCGCGCAGCACGGTGTACACGCGCGCAATCTCTCCTCGTACGATGCGAAGCCGACGGTTGTTGGCCAGCTGACCGGTCGCCATCTGGAAGCGAAGGTTGAACAGCTCTTCCTTCGACTCGCGCAGACGGGTGGTCAGCTCTTCCTCGGTCAGCTCGCGCAGTTCGCCAGGCGACGTTCCCACTGCCATCAGAACTGCTCCTCTCGGGTGACGATGCGTGCCTTGATCGGCAGCTTGTGGATGGCGCGGGTCAGCGCTTCCTTGGCGATCTTCTCGTCCGGGTAGCTGATCTCGAACAGCACGCGACCGGGCTTGACGTTGGCGATCCACCATTCCGGCGAACCCTTGCCGGAACCCATGCGGGTTTCGGCGGGCTTCTTGGTCAGCGGTCGGTCCGGGAAGATGTTGATCCAGACCTTGCCGCCACGCTTGATGTGCCGGTTGATGGCGATACGAGCGGACTCGATCTGCCGGTTGGTGACGTAGGCATGCTCCAGAGCCTGGATGCCGTAGTCACCGAAGCTCACCTGGGTACCGCCACTGGCGATGCCACGCTGCCTCGGGTGATGCTGCTTGCGGTGCTTTACCTTGCGGGGAATCAACATGAGTTAGCTCTCCGTGCTCTCAGCGGCAGGCGCCTCAGCGGCGACGGGCGCCTCGGTAGCGACTGCCGACGTGTCAGCGGCGGGCGCTTCCTCGCTGGCGGCCCGGCCCGCTTCGGTGCTCGTCGCCGTGGTGCCCGAGGCGCCACTGCGGCGCGGACGGGTACCCGACGGACGATCCCGACGCGGACGCTCGGCGCCTGCGGGAACGGCAGCGGTCAGCTCGCGCTTGCCGCCGACGATGTCGCCCTTGTAAATCCAGACCTTCACACCGATCCGGCCGAACGTCGTCTTGGCCTCGTACAGGCCGTAGTCGATGTCAGCGCGCAGCGTGTGCAGCGGAACGCGGCCCTCGCGGTAGAACTCCGAGCGGCTCATCTCGGCGCCGCCGAGGCGACCCGAGCACTGCACCCGAATGCCCTTGACGTTGGGCTGACGCATGGCGGACTGAATCGCCTTGCGCATGGCCCGCCGGAACGCGACGCGGTTGGACAGCTGCTCGGCCACACCCTGGGCGACCAGCTGGGCCACCGACTCGGGGTTCTTCACCTCGAGGATGTTGAGCTGCACCTGCTTCTTGGTCAGCTTCTCCAGGTCGGCACGGATGCGGTCGGCCTCGGTGCCGCGGCGTCCGATCACGATGCCAGGACGCGCGGTGTGGATGTCGACGCGAACCCGGTCCCGGGTGCGCTCGATCTCCACGTCGGCGATGCCGGCGCGCTCCAGACCCGTGGCCAGCAGACGGCGGATCGCGACGTCTTCCTTGACGTAGTCCGCGTACTGCTTGTCGGCGTACCACCGGGACTTCCAGTCGGTCGTGATGCCGAGGCGGAAGCCGTGGGGGTTGATCTTCTGGCCCACTACTCCGAGCCTCCCTTCGAATCAGAGGTCTCAGTGCTGGTCTGGTCGACCTTCGCCTCGGCCGCCTTCTTGGCAGGTGCCTTCTTGGCGGGAGCCTTGCTCGCGGCGGCCTTGCTGCCCTGAGCGCGGCGCGCACGGGCTGCGCTGGCCGACGTGGACGAAGCCTTGTCCCTGCTCGGGCGGCTCTCGACGATCACGGTGATGTGGCTGGTGCGCTTGCGGATCCGGTACGCGCGCCCCTGGGCACGCGGGCGGATGCGCTTGGCGGTCGGGCCCTCATCGGCGTAGACGGTCGCGACCACCAGGGTCGACGGATCCAGGCCATCGTTGTTCTGCGCGTTGGCGGCAGCACTGGCGATGACCTTGGCGACCGGCTCGCTCGCGGCCTGCGGCGCCCACCGCAGGATGTCGAGTGCCTCGGCGACCGACTTGCCGCGCACCAGGTCGATCACCCGGCGCGCCTTGCTCGCCGAGATGTGCACGAAGCGCGCCTTGGCCGTCGCAGACGGATATTCGGTAACAGTGGTGGTACTCATCGCCGCTTGCTCTTCCGGTCGTCCTTGATGTGACCCTTGAAGGTCCGCGTCGGCGCGAACTCGCCGAGCTTGTGGCCGACCATGGCCTCCGAGACGAACACCGGGACATGCTTGCGTCCGTCGTGGACGGCGAAGGTGTGTCCGATGAAGTCGGGGATGATCGTCGACCGACGCGACCAGGTCTTGATGACCTGCTTGGTGTTCTTCTCGTTCTGGACGTCGACCTTCTTGAGCAGATGGTCGTCGACGAACGGGCCCTTCTTCAGGCTGCGTGGCATCGCTGGCTACTCCTAGCGCTTGTTCTTGCCGGTGCGCCGGCGTCGGACGATGAGCTTGTCGCTCGGCTTGTTCGGCTTGCGGGTCCGGCCCTCGGGCTTGCCCCACGGGCTGACCGGGTGCCGACCACCGGAGGTCTTGCCCTCGCCGCCACCGTGCGGGTGGTCGACCGGGTTCATCACGACACCACGAACGGTGGGGCGCTTGCCCTTCCACCGCATGCGGCCGGCCTTGCCCCAGTTGATGTTCGACTGTTCGGCGTTGCCGACCTCGCCGACGGTGGCGCGGCAGCGCACGTCGACGCGGCGAATCTCACCACTGGGCATGCGCAGCGAGGCGTATGCGCCTTCCTTGCCGAGCAACTGGATGCTCACACCGGCCGAACGGGCCAGCTTGGCGCCGCCGCCGGGACGCAGCTCCACGGCGTGGATCACGGTACCGGCGGGGATGTTGCGCAGCGGCAGGTTGTTGCCGGGCTTGATGTCGGCGTTCGGCCCCTGCTCGATCACGTCGCCCTGCGAAAGTCCTTGCGGCGCGATGATGTAGCGCTTGTCGCCATCGATGAAGTGCAGCAGCGCGATGTTGGCGGTGCGGTTCGGGTCGTACTCGATCTGCGCGACCTTGGCGTTGACGCCGTCCTTGTCGTGGCGACGGAAGTCGATCAACCGGTAGGCGCGCTTGTGGCCACCACCCTTGTGCCGGGTGGTGATCCGACCGTGTGCGTTGCGGCCGCCCGTGCTGTGCAGCGGGCGGATCAGCGACTTCTCCGGCGTCGACCGAGTGATCTCGGCGAAGTCGGAGACGCTGGAACCGCGGCGACCCGGAGTCGTCGGCTTGTACTTGCGAATTGCCATGTCTGTCTAAGTCCCTCTAGATCTCGGTGGCTTCCCCGGCGCTAAGCCGGTGCTCCGAACAGGTCGATCGGCTTGCTGCCGGCGGCCAGCGTGACGATGGCGCGCTTGGTGCTCTTGCGCTGGCCATAGCCGGAGCGGGTGCGCTTGCGCTTGCCGTTGCGGTTCAAGGTGTTCACCGAATCGACCTTGACGCTGAAGATCTTCTCGATCGCGATCTTGATCTGCGTCTTGTTCGAGTCGGGGTGAACGACGAACGTGTACGTGTTGTCCTCGATCAGCCCGTAGCTCTTCTCCGAGATGACCGGGGCCAAGATGATGTCGCGGGGATCGGTCACGGTAGCCATCAGACCGACACCTCCTCTTTCGTGTGCGCGCTGATGTAGGCATCGAGCGCCTCGACGCTGAACACCAGATCGTCGGCATCGAGCACGTCGTAGGTGTTGAGCTGATCCGGCGAGATCACGTGCACGCCAGGCAGGTTCCGCACGCTCTTCGCGCTGACCTCGTCGCTGCGGCCGATGACGACGAGCACCTTGCGGCGCTCGGTCAGCGTGGCCAGGAACGACTTGGCGCCCTTGGTCGACGGCGTCTGACCGGCGACCAGTTCGGTGACCGCGTGGATCCGGTCGTTGCGGGCCCGGTCGGAGAGCGCCCCGCGCAGGGCGGCGGCGATCATCTTCTTCGGGGTCCGCTGGCTGTAGTCGCGCGGCTTGGGGCCGTGCGAGATTCCACCGCCGGTGAACTGCGGCGCGCGCGTCGAGCCCTGACGGGCCCGGCCGGTGCCCTTCTGCCGGTACGGCTTCTTGCCACCACCGGAGACCTCACCGCGGCGCTTGGTCGAGTGCGTGCCCTGTCGGGCCGCCGCCAGCTGAGCGATGACGACCTGGTGCATCAGAGCGATGTTGGGCTCGACGTCGAACAGAGCGGCGGGCAGCTCGACGCTGCCGTCCTTCTTGCCGTCTGGCGTGTGGACGTCAATCGTCTTCTTAGCCATTACTTCTCACCTCGTTTGATCGCACTGCGGACCATCACCAGTCCACCAGTACGTCCGGGAATGGCGCCCTTGATCAGCAGCACGCCGTTCGCGGCATCGACCTTGTGCACCACCAGGTTCTGGGTGGTGATGCGGTCGCTACCCATGCGGCCCGACATGCGGGTGCCCTTGAAGACGCGGCCCGGGGTGGAACAGCCACCGATCGAGCCGGGACGACGGTGCACTGCCTGAGCGCCGTGCGCGGCGCCCTGGCCCTTGAAGCCGTGACGCTTCATGGTGCCCGCGAAGCCCTTGCCCTTGGACGTACCGGTCACGTCGACGTAGCTTCCGTCGGCGAAGATCTCGGCGGTCAGCTCCTGGCCGACCTCGTAGTCTGCGGCGGCTGCCTCGTCGTCGAACCGCAGTTCGGCCAGATGCCTGCGGGGGTTGACCCCTGCCGCGGCGAACTGACCGGTGACCGGCTTGGTCACCTTCCGCGGGCTGATCTCGCCGTAGGCGAGCTGGACGGCGCTGTAGCCGTCGCGCTCCGGGGTGCGGATGCGGGTCACCACGTTGGGTCCGGCCTTGACGACCGTCACCGGGACGACCTTGTTGTTCTCGTCGAACACCTGCGTCATGCCCAGCTTGGTGCCCAAAATGCCTTTTCTAGCCATTTGTCTCGGGTCTCCTACTGGATGTTGACGTCGACGCTCGCCGGCAGATCGATGCGCATCAAGGCGTCAACGGTCTTCGGCGTCGGGTCGAGAATGTCGATGAGTCGTTTGTGCGTGCGCATCTCGAAGTGCTCCCGCGAGTCCTTGTACTTATGCGGGGACCTGATGACGCAATACACGTTCTTCTCGGTCGGCAGCGGCACCGGGCCGACCACGCTGGCGCCCGTCCGGGTGACCGTCTCGACGATCTTGCGCGCAGAGGCATCAATTGCCTCGTGGTCGTAGGCCTTGAGCCTGATGCGGATCTTCTGTCCCGCCACGCCTTCTCCTACCTCACTACTAACGGGCCCGTGCTCGGGCCTGGTCTTCGTGCGCGTGCCCTGGGTTTCCCCTGGGCAGCGCGCTGGCTGTGCCGCCGCTGTTTACCTGTCGTATGTTCACCGACCCCCGCGCTCGGGTGTGTCGCCCTTGCGCACGCTCGCTCGCGGCGAAAATCCGTCGCGCTCGAAGGTTGGGACCGGACGCGCCCGTACGGGCGCTGGTCGGATGCCCGGCCAGGCGAACCTGGCTCAAGGCAACCCGAACAGTATGCCTCAGATCTGGGACTCCTCCAAATCCCGGCTCAACCGGGATTCGCCATGGTCAGTGACGTCGAGGTTGCGTCCACGGCTGTGCTGCGCGTCGGATCGCGACCGTCAACGCAGTCTCGACGGATCGACGCGATCTTACTCATGAGTAAGATCGTCTCCGTGAGCACGACGACGACCACTTACCGCATGTGGCAACGGCTGGGCGCGATGCCGACGGGAAGCCGGCTGTTCTCGCTGGCCGCGATGGCCCGGGTGCCGTACTTCGCCTCGGTGCTGCCCCACGTCAGGCGGATGGAGCCTGGCCTGGCCGAGGTCGACGTGCCGAACTGGATCTTCGTGCACAACCATCTGCACACCGTGCATGCCATCGCGTCGTGCAACGCGGCGGAGATGGCGATGGGCATGCTGATGGAGGCGACGGTGCCGACCACCCACCGCTGGATCCCGAAGGCCATGAACGTGCAGTACCTACAGAAGGCGACGACGTCCCTGCGCGCCACGGCACGCATCGACCTACCCGACTTCACGGCCATCACCGAAGGCGCCGAACTCGTCGTTCCCGTCAGCGTCACCGATCGTCACGACATCGAGGTGGTGCACGCCGACATCACCACCTGGGTGACGCCGGTTGCCTGACGTTCAGACCGACAGCGACCCGTCCGGCGTCTGATACTGCAGGCGGCGTAGTTGGGCGTAGAGGCCGTCGAATGCGAGCAACTGGTCGTGGGTGCCGTCCTCGGCCACCACGCCGTCGTCGCACGACGATGATCTTGTCGGCGTTGCGCAGGGTGCTCAGGCGGTGGGCGATGGTGATGACGGTGCGGCCCTTCATCAGTCGTTCGAGCGCTTCGGTGACCAGCCGCTCGGACTCGGCGTCCAGGGCCGCGGTCGGCTCGTCGAGGATGAGGATCGGGTTGTTCCGAATCAGGGCACGGGCGATGCCGATTCGTTGGCGCTGACCGCCCGACAGCGTCATGCCGCGATCGCCGATCAGGCTGTCGTAGCCCTCGGGCATACGGGTGATGAAGGCGTGGGCATTGGCCATCTTCGCCGCTTCGACGATTTCGTCGTCGGTGGCGTCGGGACGGCCGAAGGCGATGTTGTCGCGCACCGTTCCGCGCAGAAGCACGGTGTCCTGCAGCACGAAGCCGATCTGGCTGCGGAGTTCACGCAGCTTGTAGTGACGGATGTCGACACCGTCGATCTTGATCGAGCCGGCGTCGAGGTCGCGGAAACGCGGGATGAGGCTGACTACCGTCGACTTGCCGCTGCCGGTCGGTCCGACGATGCCGACCATCTCGCCCGGCCTGATCGTGAACGTCACGTCGCGCAGCACCGGCACCGCGGGGTCGTATCCGAAGGCCACGTGCTCGAAGGTGATCTCGCCGCGGAACGGTGGCGGATCGGTCGGGGTCGGAGTGTTCGGGGATGACCTTGTCGGCGTCACAGATCTGTGTGACTCGCTCGAAGGCCACCGAGACCTGCGGCGATGGTGTTGGTCATCTGAGCGAGGTCGCGCACCGGTTGGAAGAACTTGGCCACGTAGGTGAGGAACACCGTCAGCGCGCCGAGGGTCATCGCGCCGGACAGGATGAGCAGCGAGCCCCGCCAGAGCACCACGCCAGTGGACAACGCGATCGCCAGGCCTACCGCAGGGGAGAGCAACGACGAGACCCGGCGGGCCCTGAGCCAGGCCGTCGCGGTGTCCATGCCCGCCTTGCGTAGTCGTTGCTCCTGGTGCTCTTCACGCCCGAACGCCTGCACCACCTGGATCGATTGGAGGCCCTCCTGCAGCGTGGCGAGCAGATCGGACTGACGCGTGCGGACCTCTTTGACCGCGGTCCTGATCATCTTGTTGACGCGCAGGATGAAGATGCCGAGCAGCGGCGTGATCGCGATGGCGATCAGCGCGAAATCCCAGCGGCACAACACCATCACCACGACCATGCCGACGAGCGTCAGGGTGTTGGTGAACACGTTGAGGGTGGATGCCGACGCGAAGCCCTGGATGGTCTGGACGTCACTGGTGAGCGTGCTCAGGATGGTGCCGACGCGGTTGGTGTCGTAGTAGGCGAGGGACAGCTGCTGCAGCTGGTGGTACAGCCGAACCCGCAGGTCGATTCCGACGTGCTGACCGAGGGTCTCGGTGAAGTAGCTCGTCACGTACATCGCTGCCCCGGTGGCCACTGCGATGAGCACTATCACCAGTCCCGCCGCTTCGGCGACGTGCGCCTTGTCGGCGCCACCGAGAATCGGAAGCAACAGGCGAATCCACCCGGGTGGGCGGTGGTCTTCCGACGACGTCGTCGATGATGATCTTGAGCGGCCACGGCGCGGCCAGGCCGGCGGCCATCTGCACCAGCATCGCGGCGACGAGGATCGCCAGCGTTCGGCGGCGCGGACGCAGCAGGTCACCGAGCAGCGGTGGCACGATGCGCGACTTCTCGGCGGACACCGCCGTCCCGAACACGGGCTCGGTCCGGCCGGCCGCGGTCCCAGCGAACACGGTCAATCCCCTCGTCCACATCGATGTCGTCCTACACCGCTAGATAGGACGGAGGGTTACAGCCAGGACTGGCCGTTCGCGCCCGCTGAGCTACGGCTCGTTCAGGGCTCGTTCACATAGGTGCCATGGCCCTCGCGGACCAGGTCGCCGTCGAACATCAACACCTCGTTCACCGAATCACCCCGGTGATTGCGGTAGTTGATCACGACCAGTGACTCACCCCGGTACACGTCGATCACGTCGAAGTGCAGATCGGGCAGCCGGTCCAGCGCGGTCACCCAGTAGTCGCGCAGTGCGGCCTTGCCCCGCACCACTCCCCCGGTCTCGGGCAGGAGCCGCGCCGCGACGGGCGAGGTGAACAGCACGTCATCGTGGAAGTGTGCGAGCACCGCCTCGACGTCGTGGGCGTTCCACGCCCTCACCCATGCCGCGGCGAATGCGGTCGGATCAGGAGTCGGCACCGCGGCTCACCTCCTCAGGCTTGCCCAGAACGGGCACTGGTGCGTCTGGTCGAAGTCGGTCATCACTCTGACGTCTTCGGGCTTCAGCGACAACCGATTATCGGCGGCGCCGGTGTCGGGCCAGTCCGGCTGGCCGTCGACGTCGGGTTTGCCGTTGGTGACGAACCGGCTCCAGTAATCGATCATCTGATCCGACAGCACCTGTTGAGCCGGACTCAGCGCTGGCGCGCCGCCCACGTCGAAGAGGTAGCGAAGCTCAAGTGAATGGCTGGCACCGACGGGAAAGGGCAAGGTGCGCAACGGGTCCGGTGTCGGTGGGTTGCGGTCGTTGAATTCGTAGGCGTAGACGGGGCCAGTAGCGGACAGGGCCTCCCCCATGCGATCGGCCACGCAGGCGAACCCGCCGTCCGTGACGGCGGCGGAGTACGCCAACGGTGCGCTGCCGCCGTACCCGTCGAGTGGATAGCGCGCCGCCACGGCGTCCGCGTCGGGGCCGAACGTGGCGGACAGCTCCTGCGGGTACGTCTCGGGCTTCATGTCCTTGCCGATGCGCAGGTACTGCAGCGCCACGAACAGCGTGAACTCGTCGTGGTTGGTACCGATCAAGACCGGCACCTTGGCGGCCTCGCCCTTGGCGAACGCCGTCATCGGATCCACCGGCAAGGTGGCCGTGCCGGTGACAGGACCGCTCAGCTGATCGTCACCGAACCTGTAGTACCACACAGGATCTCGCAGTTTGTTGGCGGGCAATGCCCGCAGACACTCGGCCGCCGACGCGGGATCACCACAGCCGGCGTCGCGCGCATAGTCCAGGCTGGCGCGTTCCGCCTCGGGCAGGCCGACCTGCGCCTGACACGGCCCACTCTGGATGATCGCCGCTCGGAACAGTCCGGCCGATCCAGGCGCGACCAGGTGATCGCACACCGACATCCCACCCGCCGATTCGCCTGCGATGGTCACCTTGGCGGGATCGCCGCCGAACGCGGCGATGTTGTCACGCACCCAGCGCAGCGCCGCCTGCTGGTCGGCGAGGCCATAGTTGCCGACGTCGCCCGGCTTGCCGAGAGCGGGATGCGCGAGGAACCCCAGCGCACCGAGCCGGTAGTTGAGGGTGACGACCACGATGTTGCCGCGCGACGCCAACCACCGCGAGTCGTAGAGTCCCCCGCTGCCGTTGATGAACGCGCCGCCGTGGATCCACACCATCACCGGCAACTTCTCCCCCGCCGCGGCCGGGGGCGTCCAGACGTTCAGCGACAGGCAGTCCTCGTCGGTTTGTCTGCCCATCTCCAGATCACTGGTGTCCTGCATGCATCGGGGCCCGGGCCGGGTTGCGTCGCGCACGCCGGGCCACGGCGGTGCGGGCGTGGGCGGCTGCCATCGCAGGGGCCCGACGGGGGGCGCGGCGTACGGAATTCCGGCGAACAGTCGATGGTCCGCCGCGACGACGCCACGCAAGCTTCCCGATGCGACGTGCACGAGAGCGGGGTCACTCGGAGGCGCCGCGACCGGCGCCGCCCCGTCACCCCGGCCGCAGCCGACCACCAGGAGCAGAACCACCACGACCAGCCTGATCAGGTTCCGGCCGGTTACGCGCTGCACGACCTCGAGCGTACTGATGACGGATCGGGACGTTCCCGCCGTCGCATTCCGTGGCCCACTAGACTTTGTTTTGACACCCGTCAATTCCAGCAAATGCGATGAGGAGCCGCCATGAGCACGCCCACGATGGACGACGCCGCCAAGGTCCTGGCCGATCCGACGGCCTACGCCGACGACGAACGACTGCATGCGGCGCTCACTCATCTACGGGCGAACAATCCCGTTGCATGGGTTGACAATTGGCCGTATCGACCATTCTGGGCCATCACCAAACATGCCGACATCATGGCGATCGAACGGGACAACGAGCTGTTCATCAGCGAGCCGCGCCCGCTGTTGACCACGGCCGAGGGCGACGACGTGGCCAAGGCCCAGCTCGACGCGGGAACGGGCCTGCGCACCCTGATCCACATGGATGATCCCCACCACAGGAAGGTGCGGGCGATCGGCGCCGACTGGTTCCGGCCCAAGGCGATGCGCGACCTGAAGGTGCGCGTCGACGAGCTGGCCACGCGGTACGTCGACAAGCTGCGCGACGTCGGGCCCGAATGCGACTTCGTCACCGAGATCGCGGTGAACTTTCCGCTCTACGTGATCATGTCGCTGCTCGGACTGCCCGAGTCCGACTTCGGCCGCATGCACGCGCTGACGCAGGAGATGTTCGGTGGCGACGACGACGAGTACAAGCGGGGCGGCACCCCCGAGGAGCAGCTCGAGGTGCTTCTCGACTTCTTCAGGTACTTCGCCGCGCTCACCGCATCTCGCCGCGAGCAGCCGACGGACGACCTCGCATCCGCGATCGCCAACGGCCGCATCGACGGCGAGCCGCTCTCGGACGTCGACACCGCGTCGTACTACGTCATCGTCGCCAGCGCCGGACACGACACCACCAAGGACGCCATCTCCGGCGGGATGCGCGCGCTGATCGACAATCCAGCGGAGCTGGAGCGCTTGCGCAACGACCCAGCTCTGATGCCGACCGCCGTCGAGGAGATGATCCGATGGTCCACGCCGGTCAAGGAGTTCATGCGCACCGCCACGGCGAACACCACGGTGCGTGGCGTCGACATCGCCGAGGGCGAATCGGTCTACCTGGCCTACGTGTCGGGCAACCGCGATGAAGAGGTCTTCGACGAGCCGTTCCGCTTCGACGTGGGCCGAAACCCCAACAAGCACGTGGCGTTCGGTTACGGCGTGCACTTCTGCCTTGGCGCCGCGCTGGCCAGGATGGAGATGAACAGCCTCTTCACCGAGTTGGTACCGCGGCTGGATTCGATCGAACTGGCAGGCCCGCCAGAGCTTTCCGCGACGACGTTCGTCGGAGGACTCAAGCACCTGCCGATCCGCTACTCACTGCGCTGACGGGCCGGGATCCTTCGCGAAGTTCTTGAGGAACCCGTCGACGGCGGCCACCGCCACCTTCTGGTAGTCGAAATCGGCGAGAGTGCTCAGCCTGCCGAACGCAAGTGGGCCGATCAACAACGCGAATGCCACTGTGCGGTCGACGATCTCGAGCTCCTCGGCGGCCTGCGGGCCGTCGAGGATCGCGTCGAAGGGCGCGGAGTACTGCTGCGCGATGCGTTCGCGCAGGGACCGCATCTCCGGGCTGCCCGCCCCTTCGTCCCGCGCGTCGGGCCAGTGGCCGATGTCCGGCCCCAGCGAGAGCCAGGCCATCGCGGTCAGCGTGATGGGAGCCTCCGCGATCGATTCGGCCCACGCCACGACGATGGCGGTGAGGCGGTCGTGCAGTGAACCGTCTTCCGGCGGCATCGGCGGTGGCGGTATCAGAGTCATGAAGGACGCGGCCAGCAGATCGTTGGCGCTGGAGAAATGGCGGTACAACGTGGCCCTGGCCACGTTGGCGCTCCGCGTGACCGCATCGATGGTCACCGCGCTCGGGCCGCCCGAGCGCAGCAGCGCCGTCGCGGCATCGAGCAACCGCGCCCGCGATCGCGCGGGCCGTGGATCGGATCGCTCGCCCGTCATCGTTTACCTCACCTCCGAACGGGGAACCAAGACTATTGGTCTTGCACCAAGACCGATAGTCTCAAAACTGTCTCGCCGAAGGAGCGTGGTGCCCATGGTCGACACCCTCGTCCCGCCCGACCAGGATATCGACCCGAGCCTCGCCGCCCTCTCCAAGCGCGCCCGCGTCTGGCTGCTCGTGGTCGCCTGCCTCGGCGTGTCGCTGATCATCTCGTCGATGGTGGCACTCAACGCCGCGCTGCCCGATCTCGCACGCGAAACGACTGGCCTCGCCTGCATGCTGCTGCCCGCAGGGGCGATCGGCGACCGATACGGCCTGTTGATCAACCCGAACACGACGGCGTCGATGACCGTCGCGATCGGCGCGGCCGCCGCGTCGGCGGCCAGTCCGGCATCGAGAACGACGACGACGAGCGGCGTTGTGTCCCTGGTCTTCTCGACCGGGTCCGGGTGGCCGCCGCCCGGCCCGACGCCGCTGCGCCGGTGAAATTCGCGGACCCGCTGACGCGCCGTCTCGGCGTCCGGTGATCGACGGCGTGGTCGCCGCGACCGTGCTCGCCGAGGCCTGGTGAGACTCGACCGGGTCAGCTGACCACGAACTCGGCTGCCCGGTGTCCGATCATGACGATGGTCGCGTGCGGGCCGCGACTGGTGATCGACGGCATGATCGACCCGTCGACCACCCACAGCCCATCGACACCGCGGACCCGGCACCGCGCATCCAGCGCCGACGTGTCGTCGTCCGCACCCATCGGCACTGTTCCGCAGAGGTGTTGCGACGTCGACCAGTTCGACTCGCGCACCTCGTAGCCCGTGCCCGCCAACTCGTGCGCAAGGTCCGCACCCGCCTCGAGGGCGGCGACGTCGTCGGGCTCGCTGTCGTACCGGTGCTCGATCACCGGCGGCACCGAACCGTCTGCCGACACCAGCGTGACGCGGCCACGGGACCGCGGTCGCATCAGCGTGACCCCGAGATGCGGACGGTCCGCGGGGTCGACCACCTGGCTTCCGGTCATCGTGGCGAACCCCGTCGTGTACGACTTGATCTCCAGCCCGTCGCCGGTGGTCAGCACCGCCTCCAGGGGCGGCCGACCCGGTGCCGCCGGCCAGTCCACCGGCAGCACCCACTCGGGGTGGTCGGCGCTTCGCGTTCCCACCGGCAGGTCGACCAGAACCGGCACCCCGGCGGACGTCAAGGCGGCCGCGGGCCCGATGCCCGAGAGCATCAGCAGCTGTGCGGAGCCGATCGCACCGGCCGACAGTACGACTCGATCGGCCGCCAAAAAGGTCTGACCTGCCGGGCCGTCGCACTCGACGCCGGTGGCCCGGCCGCCGCTGATCCGGATCCGCCCGACACGCGTGTTGTCGAGCACGGTGACGTTGTCCCGATTCGACGCAGGCCCGAGGAACGCTCCACCCGGCCCGACACGGGTACCGCCGTCGATGTTCAGCGGGACCGCACCGACGCCGGCCGGCACCGGATCCTGCCGTGTCGATCCGTTCAGATCGTCGATCCAGCCATAGCCGAGACCGCGCGCCGCTTCGACGAAAGATGCGGCGCCTAGCTCGAATTCAGCAACCCGCCGAATGATCATCGGGCCGTCGGCGCCGTGCAGCGGGCCGCCGAAGTCGAGATCGGTCTCGATGGCGACGAAGTGTGGCAACACGTCGTCCCACGCCCACCCCGGCAGATCCCACGAGTCGAAGTCGGCGGGCAGGGCGCGGCAGAAGTATCCGCCGTTCACCGCCCCCGAACCGCCCACCACCGCACCCCGCATGATCACCGCGGTGCGTCTTGGCGAATCGGTCAGGGCAGTGGTGTAGCGCCTCACCACCGAACTCGCGTCGCCGATCGGCAGCCGCAGTCCGTCGCTGATCTGTGCCATCACGTGCGGGTCGGCCGGTCCAGGACCCGCTTCGACGACCGTCACCCGGCAGTCGGGATCGCGTGAAAGCCGCTCGGTCAGAACGCAACCTGCACTACCGGCACCAACAACCAGAACATCGACCAAGGCGCGCGTCAGGTCCGGATCTGCGGTTTGAGCGCACCGAGGTGGCGCTCCCGAAGAACGCCCTCCCACAGCCCGAGGCCGTACGCGAGATCGTCGAGCCGCTTGAGCAGGAGGTAGGCCAGCAGCCCGACGCGTTTGACCCCGTCGTCGGACTGGCCGTTGCGGGTGGCCCAGTCGACCACGCCGTCGACCACTGCGGCGATCAGCACGAGGTGGCGGCAGCGACGGAAGAACACCGCCGCGATGAGTGCGAGCGGCCAGTAGTGCCGACAGATTGCGGAGGCCAGTTGCAGCGCGGCGGACCACAGTCCCTTGGCGGCCAGCGCAGCCACCTCGGTGGGTTCGGTATCGACGGCGCTCAGCGAGCGGGCGATTCGGCGGCCCGTGATCGCAGCGACGACCGTGGACGCCAGGTAACCGAAGCCGGAACCCATCGCCATCAGCACCCACGCCAGCAGCGTCCACCCCGAGATCACCAACGGCGCCGTCTTGCCGGGATGACGAACCGCGAGAGGCGCCGCAGATGCGCCGTAGAATGCCTTGCGCGCGAACCACTCCCGCAGTTGGGTGCGATGATCGTGACCGACCAGCGCGATCGGCTCATACCGCAGCCGGGCGCCGGCTTCGATGAATCGCCAGCACAGGTCGACGTCCTCACCCGACCGCAGGGTCTCGTCGAACCCACCCATCTCGTTCAACGCCGTGCGCCGGCAGATGATCGCCGCACTCGGCACGTAGGACACCGTCCCGTAGGGAATGACCGGCGCCTCCCGATGGCCGAGGTCAAGCGACGACCGCACCGCCTCGTAGCGTGCCACCAGATTCTCGGGCTCGCGCAGGCCGACGATCCGCGGCGCCACCAGGGCCACCGTGGGGTCGCAGAAATGCCCGAGCAGCGCCTCGAGCCAGCCCCGACGGGGTACCACGTCGGAGTCGAGGAAGGCGACGAAGTCGGTCTCGCACGCGGCCAGCCCGGTATTGCGCGCGGCCGCCGGGCCCTTGCTCCTGTCGTGCCGAAGCACTGTCACGTTGGAGTAGGTGCCATCGAAGTCGTCGGTGCCGACGGGCAGCGCCGAGCCGTCGTCGACCACGACGATGCGCATGCCGCGCAGCGCGCGGACCAACCGCGAAAGGCCTAATGCGTTGTCACGCACCGGAATGACGACCGTGACGTCTCGGTGTGACGGGCCGCTTGCCGGCCGCGGATGCGCGACGGTGGCGTCCAGAAGTGTTCGCGCGAGCTGTGCGCTCTGCGCGTCGTGCACCTCCAGTCGCCCGCCGGAGAGCATGGTCTGCGCCGCAGGTGCCAGTCGAAGCAGACGGGTCGGCGACCCACCGAGCAGTGCCGAACCCTCGCCCAGCACCTTGACCCGCCGGTCCACCTGCACGGCGAACCCATCGGGCAATCGCGGTCCCGTCACCTCAGCATCCCCCCATCGTCCGGACTCCAACTATCGATGCGGGTTACACACGTGTCGACCATCTCGGCCAACAGGCGGGCCCCCTCCGCGGCCGACGCGGTGGTCGGATCCCCCAACACGCCGACGGGACTGACCGCGGCGACCCCGCCATCGCGCATCGCGCCGATCAAGTCGGCCAGCGGCGCGGGATTTCCGGGCGTGACTTCGTCCGTCCACACGTCTTCTGGCGAAATATGTAGTAATACAGATGTTTCGGTATGGCCCGCGTGCGCGTCGCCGTCCGCCACGGTGCACGGGCACCAGGCGGCGTCACGGCCTTCTCGGCGCAGCAGTGCGGTGGCCTCAGCAACGGCTTGCACGTTGCCGCCATGGCCGTTGACGAACACCAGGCGAGACGCCCACCTGCACGCCGACCTGCCGTACTCGATGAGCAGAAGCCGCAGGGCAGCCGTGCCGATCGACACCGTGCCCGCGAATCCCTCGTGTTCACCGCTGGCGCCATAGCCCACCGCGGGCGCGATCATCCAGTCCCCGGTGAGCCGCTCGGCGGCGGTTCTGGCAACGGCGGTGGCGATTCTGGTGTCGGTGTCCAACGGCAAGTGCGGCCCATGTTGCTCGGTCGAGCCGAGCGGGACAATTAACGCGGGCGCCAACTCGTGCAGCTGCCTCGTCGTCGAGTTCCCGAGTTCGCTGGGGAAGGCCACCCGCCGATGGTAGGCCGAATTAACCTGGTGTGCGCCAATTGTTGGTGTATGCGCTGCGGTTGATTTTGAATTTCTTCGCCCAGCGACCGCGGAGCTACCACGTTAGCCACGCCCGCCACGTCCGTACCACGGCATTTCCGGGCGGCGCTCCGCCGCCTCAGACGCCCTGGCCACCGGGGACGCCGAGAGCACGAGCGAAGTCGGACGGCACCAGGACGTCGTCGGCGGACAGATCGTGGATCGACGCCTTGCCGAGGCCCATCAGTCCGGAGTCGATGCCACCGCGAAGAACGTCGAGCACGTTCTCCACGCCGGCCTGACCCTCGGCAGCAAGACCCCAGAGGTAGGCCCGACCGATCATGACCGCACGGGCACCGAGCGCCAGTGCCTTGATGACATCGCTGCCACGCCGGACCCCGCCGTCCAGCAACACCTCGACCTCGCTGCCCACCGCGTCGACGATCGGTCCGAGAGCGCGGATGGACGCGGGCGTGCCGTCCAGGTTGTTGCCACCGTGGTTGGACACGGAGATGGCCGAAACACCGGCATCCACAGCACGTTTGGCGTCGTCTATCCGCATCACGCCCTTGAGCATGAACGGTCCGCCCCACAGTTCCCGCAGCCAGGCGATGTCCTCCCACGTGGGTGGCGGCGTGCCCATCCACTCGCCGTAGGCCTGGAAGAACGGCGGACCTGCCTCCCCGAGCGACGCCTGGTTGGGCACCCGCAGGTTGGGCGGGCGCATGGTCTTGGCCCATTGCAACATCCAGCGCGGCCGCATCAGCCCTTCCGGCATCATCCGCACGGTGGTGCGCACGTCCATGTTCTCGGGGATCTTCGGGCTGCCCCAGTCCCGGCCGTGCGAGAAGCTCCAGTCGGTGGTGACGATCAGCCCGACCGCGCCTGCGGCGCGCGCCCGCTCGACCCTGGCCGCGATCGCGTCGCGGCCGCCCAGCCAGTACACCTGAAAGAACAGCTTCGGGTTGGCCGCGATGACGTCCTCGATCGGTTTGCTCGCGAACGACGACAGACCCATCGCGGTGCCGCGCGCGGCCGCGGCGCGGGCGACGGCGACCTCACCGTCCGGATGGACCGCCTGCACCCCGGTCGGGGAGATCAGCACCGGCAGTGAGATCTCTTGTCCCATAACGGTCGTGGACAGATCACGCTTCTCCGACGCACCGATGACGTGCGGGGCGAAGCCGAGCTCACCGAACGCCTCGACGTTGTCGGCGACGGTCAGCCCCTTCTCGCTGGCGGCGATCAATGCGCTGTAGACGGATTTGGGCAGCCGCTTCTTCGCGCGCTGTTGGGCGATGGCTACGGTTTCGAACCAGATGTCGCGGGCCATTTTCAGACGGGGCTTTCGTTGCAGAATTTCTTTGGCGGAGCCGCCTGGCCGGCGACATTGGACGGAGGAACGGTGAGGAGCTTGAGCGGGATCGGTCCCTTGCGGGCTCCGCTACGGGAGTGATCACCACTTGGCCGTGGCTTGTCCCGCTCGCGCGACAGTGCGGACTCGCCGTAGCCTTGCACGCACTCCGGGTCGGGCCCGTCGAGCGGCAGTCCGGTGAAGAACTTCGCGGCCATGCATCCGCCTCGGCAGCTGTCGTAGTGCCCGCAGCTGCCGCATGCGCCCGCCGACTGCGGCTCACGCAGCTCGCGGAACAGCGGCGCGTTCTTCCATACACTGTCGAAACCGCCGTCGGACAAAATGTTTCCGGCGAGGAACTTGTCGTGGATGGCGAACGGGCACGCGTACACGTCACCAACGGGATCGATCAGGCACACCACTCGGCCCGCGCCACACAGGTTCAGGCCCGCCAGCGCCCCGGGCTCGCCGAGGCCGGACAGGTGGAAGAACGAGTCGCCGGTGAGCACCCGCTCACCGTGCGAGACGAGCCAGTCGTAGAGCTGCACCTGCTGTGCGGGGGTCGGATGCAGCTCGTCCCAGACGTCCGCGCCACGACCGGACGGGCGCAGCCGGGTGATTCTCAGCGTGGCACCGTACTGGTCGGCCAATGCCTTGAACTCGTCGAGCTGGTCCACGTTGTGTCGCGTGACGACGACGGAGATCTTGGAGTCCTTGAACCCCGCCTCGGCGAGGTTCTCGAGAGCGCGGACAGCCATCGCGAATGAGCCGGCGCCACGCACGGCGTCGTTCACCTCGGCCGTCGCGCCGTCCAGAGAGATCTGAACGTCCACGTAGTCGCTGGCAGCCAGCTTGGCCGCGACGTCCGGCGTGATCCGCACCCCGTTGGTGGAGAACTTGACGCCGACGTGATGCGCGGTGGCGTAGTCGACGAGCTCCCAGAAATCCGGGCGCACAGTCGGTTCGCCGCCGCCGATGTTCACGTAGAACACCTGCATGCGTTCCAGCTCGTCGATGATGTCCATGCACTGCCGGGTGGACAGCTCGCGGGGGTCGCGCTTTCCGGACGAGGAGAGGCAGTGCACACACGCCAGGTTGCAGGCGTACGTGAGCTCCCAGGTCAGGCAGATCGGCGCGTCGAGGCCGTGCTCGAACTGATCCACCAGTCGTGGGACGGGAGCTGCGGGGTGCACAGCGGTCATGGCGTCTCCTTGCAAACCAACATCTTGGACTTCACCAGCACGCCGAGGGCGTGCAGATACGGCGCCTGCTGCTCGTCGTCGATGCCTGCCGCCCGCAGCGCCGACCTGGCATCCGGCTGATCGGCCAACGCATTGACCACGTCGACGATGGTCCGGTTCTTCAAGAACGAAAGCTTTCGGGTGCCAAAGTGATACAGCAGAGCCCCGAACGGTTCCGGCCGCACCGACACCTGGTGATGGAGCCGCCAGCCGCGGTCGGGATCGAACGCCACTCGGTCGTCCTGGGCGGTCGGCCCCGACTCCGTCGTGGGCACGGCCACGGTCAGTAGACCCCGCACATGCCGTCGATCGACACCTCTTCGACGAGCGACTCGGTGACGAGTTCGGCCTGGGTTTCTGCCTGCTGGTCCGGCTCCATGGTGTGCACCTTTCGGGTCGTGGATCTCGACAAATGTGACCGAGGTCGCAATAATATGGCATCGAGTGCCGAAATGGAAGGGTGGTTCCGATGGTACGTGAGGCCGCCCGCGTCGGCCGTCGGCGCTCCACCACGCAGGACCACATCACCGACGTCGCACTCGACCTGTTCGCCAGCCGCGGCTTCGACGAGGTCAGTGTCGACGACGTCGCACAGGCCGCCGGAATCGCGCGGCGCACCCTGTTCCGGTACTACTCGTCGAAGAACGCGATCCCGTGGGGCGACTTCGACGCGCATCTCGACCACATGCGCAACCTGCTCGACGAGGTCCCCGACGACGTGCCCGTCAGCGCGGCACTGCGCTCGGCGCTGTTGGCGTTCAACAGCTTCGGTGAAGCCGAGACGGCACGGCACCGGCAACGCATGCGGGTGATCCTCGAGACCGCCGCGCTTCAGGCGCACTCCATGACGATGTACGCGGGGTGGCGCGGCGTCGTCTCCGATTACGTGGCCCGCAGGCTCGGCGTCAAGCCGACCGACCTGGTGCCGCAGACCACCGCCTGGACCATGCTGGGCGTCGCGCTCTCGGCCTACGAGCACTGGCTCGCCGGCGGATCCGCCACCGGCGGGACGGGTCCCCGCGCGCTGCAACGCGCGCTCGGCAACGCGTTCGACACCGTCAGCGCCGGACTGGCCGGCCTCTAACCCCCGCGATTCGTGCACGCGCGCCCGCGGTGAGCGCGGGTTCCAACACGCAAGTCGGTGAAGAAAATCTCCGATCGGGCGTCGGAGTTCGGTCTCCAATGGCGACGATAGGGGTGTGAGCGCTGCATCGGACTCCCAGGACGCGCCTGCCGCGCTGCTGGCCATGTACGACGACGCGCTGCCATCGGTGTACGGGTACTTCGTGCGCAGATGCGCCGATCGGGCCACCGCGGAGGACCTGACGTCGGAGACGTTCCTCGCGGCGATGGACGCCGCGCGCAAGGAGTCTCCGCCGCCGATGACACTGCCCTGGCTGATCGGGGTGGCCCGCCACAAACTGGCCGATCACTACCGCCGACGCCAAAATCGCATGAACGTGCCCGTGGCCGACCTGCCCGAGCCCGTCGAACCCGTCGACCACTGGGACGCCGAACTCGACCGCATGGTCGCCGAGAGCGTGCTGGCCAGACTGCCCGAACAGCACCGCACCGTGTTGTCGCTGCGCTACCTGGACGACTGCTCGGTCGGTGAGTGCGCCGAGTTGATCGGCCGGACGGTACACGCCACCGAAGCGCTACTGGTGCGTGCCCGCCGCGCATTCAAGAAGGAGTATCCGGAAGGGGGTGTGTCATGACGGACCAGGGGGCGAGCGGAGCGACGGGGGACATCCCAGTCAACGATCACGATCCACTGTCCGTCCTGCGTGACGGCGACCTTCCGGTGACTCCGGATCCCGAGTTCGCCGCGCGCCTGCGCTCGCGGCTGGAATCCGCTGTGTCCCTACCGAATCGAACAGAAGGAGTCGTCATGAGTGGCACCGACACCGTGATCGCCGAACTGAACGCCACGCCGAAGGTGGCCGACGTCCACCGTGCCCCGACCCGCCGCGCTGCCGTACCTCACCGTCGCAGGCGCGCGCGACGCCATCGACTGGTACGTCGACGCGCTTGGCGCGACGGTGGTCGGCGAACCGATCGTCATGGACGACGGGCGCATCGGCCACGCCGAACTCGCGCTCGGGGGTGGCGTGCTCTACCTGGCCGACGAGTATCCCGAGATCGGACTGAGGGCACCTGCGCCACAGTCGGTTTCGGTCAGTCTGATGCTGCCGGTCACCGATACCGACCGGGCACTCGAGCGGGCCAGGGCCAACGGCGCCGAGGTGCAGCGCGAGCCCTACGAGAACTACGGCTCGCGCAGTGCAGCCATCATCGACCCGTTCGGGCACCGATGGATGCTGTCCGGCCCGGTGACCGGGGCGCTGGTCCCGATCCAACACGGCGACGTCGGTTACGTGTCGGTGTGGACGCCGGACGCGGACCGCGCCGCGGCGTTCTACGGCCACGTGCTCGGGTGGACCTACGACGCGGCCAGTCACCAGGTCACCAACACCAGCCAGCACATCGGACTGTTCTCGGTGCCCGGCACGCCGACGCTGTTCTGCTGCTACGCGGTCACCGACCTGGAAGGGGCGCGGCAGTCGATTCTCGACGGTGGCGGCCAGGTCGGCGGGGTCCAGCAGTTCGACTTCGGCATCGTGCTCGACGCGACGGATCCATCGGGTGCGCCGTTCGCGGTGTACCAGCCGCAACCCGGCGCGCCCCGTCCGGAGCTCAACGGCGCTGGGCCAGGCGATGTTTCGTACATCACCTACGAAGTGACGGACTCGTCGGCCTTCCGGGCCTTCTACAGCCGCGCACTGTTCTGGTCGTACGAGCCGGGCCGCATCGACGACGGCTGGCAGATCACGCAGACGCACCCGATGGCCGGCGTCGCGGGTGGCAGCACCCGGCACGTGACCGTGCCGATGTGGACCGTCGCCGACGTCGAGGCGGCCGTCGTCCGCGTGCGCGAGGCGGGTGGCACCGTCATCGACGAGCCATCACAACAGTCCTACGGCCGCTCGGCGCTGTGCACCGACGACCAGGGCACCCGCTTCTACCTCGGCGAGCTCTGACGGAAGGTGGGTTAGGAACTGGGCAGGACATCGGCGATGGGGGCGCCGTTGGCGATCTTGCTCCGCGCCTTCATCACCTTGCCCGGCATGCCGCCACCGACCACGCCGACGACCGCGCCGTCACGCTCGTAGTAGGCCAGGAACTTGCGGCCGTCGTCCTCGACCACGTGCACCACGTCGTCGGCCTCCGGCTCGCCGAGGCACTGAATCTTGACGTCGTACTGGTCGCTCCAGAAATAGGGCACCACGACCGCCGCGGTTGCCTCGCCACCGAGCATCGTGGGCACGATGGTCCGGGCCTGCTCGGCGACATTGCTCCAATGTTCCACGCGGACTTGGTGTCCCGAGACGTCCTGCCACGACGCCACGTCGCCGATGGCCCATACGTTGGGTGCCGATGTGCGTCCCGCGGTGTCACAGACCACGCCGTTGTCGACTCGGACGCCACTGCCATCGAGCCAGTCGGTCGACGGCCGCGAGCCGATGCCGACCACCACGACGTCCGCGTCCAGCTCGGTGCCGTCCGACAGCGTCACCTTCTCGACGTGGTCGACGCCGGTGACACCGGTGACCCCGACGCCGCACCGCACGTCGACACCCTCGGCGCGGTGCAGCCGGGCCACCAGGTCGCCGATCTTCTGACCAAGGACCGACGCCAGCGGAGAGGGCTGGGGCTCGACGATCGTCACGTCGACCCCGAGCTTGCGCAGGCTCGCGGCCACCTCGCATCCGATGAAGCCGGCGCCGATCACCACCGCGCGCTTGGCCGAGCCCGCGTGCTCCCGCAGCGCCAGGCTCTCCCCGAAGGTGCGCAGCACCCGGATGCCCTCGAGATCCGGCAGCGAGGGAATTCGCTTGGGCACCAGGCCGGTCGCGATGACGAGTTCGTCGTAGGAGATCACGTCGCCGTTGGCCAGCGTCACCGTCTGGGCGGCGGTGTCGAGCGCCGTCGCACCCGAACCCAGCAGCACGGTGATGTCGTTCTCGTCGTAGAACTCGGCGGGCTTCAGCGCGACCTCGTCGGTCTCGGCGCGCAGCACCTCCTTCGACAGCGGCGGCCGGTCATACGGCAGGTGGTCCTCGTCGCTGACGATCGTGATCGGTCCGGCGTACTCGGCGCGGCGCAGTTGCTCAGCGGTCCGCGACGCAGCCAGTCCGCCACCGACGATGACGATGCCCCCACTAGTAGTCACGTGGGCTTTCTTACACGATGAGGCGTAGGGGGTGGTGCGCCACCCTGCGTTCACGGGCGAGTGCGCTCGATGATGTTCGACAGTACGACGATGCTTTCGCTGCGTTCGATGTCCGCGGTCGACCGGATGCGTTCCAGCGCCTCTTCCAGGTGCTGCATGTCGCGGGCGAGCACGTGCAGGATCGCGTCCGCGGTGCCCGTCACGGTCGCCGCGCTGACCACCTCGGGAATGTCGACCCAGGCTCGCCGAAGCTCGCCGGGCGCAATCGTGCCGTGGCAGTACACCTGGACGTAGGCCTCGGTGGTCCAACCGATCGCATTGCGGTCGACGATCGTGGTGAAGCCCCGGATGACCCCGTTGTCGAGCATCCGGTCGACACGCCGTTTGACGGCAGGCGCGGACAGATTCACCCGCTGCCCGATCTCGGCGAACGTCGCCCTGGCGTGCTCCGCCAACTCGGCCAGAATCAGCTCGTCGGTGCCGTCAAGACGGTCCATGTGGCCCCATTCCGTGGATCGCGCAATAGATCGCCGCAATGATACGTCTGGCGCAACAGACCGTGCACCGACACGCAATGCGTGACGATTGATTGCGTCAATCAAGGTCAATATCGTGTATGGCATGACGATCTCTGATGTCGCCGCCTGCGCGGCCCCGGTATCCGAAGTCGCCGCAACGTCGCAGCGAACCCGCACCCCCAGCCTCCGGCACTACGCCATGACCTCCCCCGCGTTCTTCACCGTCGAATACGCGATCAACCCCTGGATGGACACCTCGACCCCGGTCGACGCCGAGCTGGCGACACGGCAGTGGGAGGTCCTCCGCCACACGTACGAGTCGCTCGGCCATACCGTCGACCTGGTCGACCCCGTCTCCGGGCTGCCGGACATGGTCTATGCCGCCAACGGCGGCCTGATCGTCGGCGGCAAGGCCGTGGTCGCGCGCTTCGCCTACCCCCAGCGTGCGGGAGAGGCCGCCGCCTACGCCGAGTGGATGGTCGAGCACGGCTACGCGCCGCTGCACACCCGGCACACCAACGAAGGCCAGGGCGACCTGCTGGTCGTCGGTCAGATGGTGTTGGCGGGGTATGGCTTCCGTACCGACCGTCGAGCACACGACGAGATCGCCGAGATGATCGGCATGCCGCTGATCAGCCTCGAGCTGGTCGATCCCCGCTTCTATCACCTCGATACCGCGCTCGCGGTGCTCGACGACAGCACGATCGCGTACTACCCGCCGGCATTCAGCGCAGAGTCGCGCGCCCGGCTGCAAGAACTGTTTCCCGACGCCATCGAGGTGACCACTGCCGACGCCTACGTCCTCGGCCTGAACGTGGTATCGGACGGACTGCACGTCGTCCTGCCCTCGGCGGCCGTCGGCTTCGCCGCTGCGCTGGCCGAGGCCGGCTTCGAACCGGTCGGTGTCGACCTGTCCGAACTGCTCAAGGGCGGCGGATCCGTCAAATGCTGCACGCTGGAGGTGTACTCGTGACCATCCTCGATACCGTGACGACACGTGTAGGCGAGGTCACCGAGGCCGCGATCTCGGTGGACGACCGATACGCGGCCCACAACTATTCGCCGCTGCCCATCGTCGCCGCCTCCGCCGAGGGGGTGTGGATCACCGACGTCGAGGGCCGCCGATACCTGGACTGCCTGGCGGCGTACTCGGCGGTGAACTTCGGGCATCGCCATCCGGAGATCACCGCGACGGCTCACGCCCAGCTCGACGCCGTCACCCTGGTCAGCCGCGCCTTCCACTCCGACCGGCTCGGTCCGTTCTGTGCGGCGCTGGCGCAGCTGTGCGGCAAGGACATGGTGTTGCCGATGAACAGCGGCGCCGAAGCCGTCGAGAGTGGCATCAAGGTGGCCCGCAAGTGGGGCACCGACGTGAAGGGCGTGCCTGCGGGTCAGGCCAATATCATCGTGGCGCAGAACAACTTCCACGGCCGCACCATCAGCATCGTGTCGTTCTCCAGCGACGAGACCGCGCGCGACGGGTTCGGACCGTTCACGCCGGGCTTCCGCGCGGTGCCGTTCGGTGACGCCGATGCGGTGGCCGCGGCCATCGACGAGAACACCGTGGCCGTACTCCTCGAGCCCATTCAGGGCGAAGCGGGCATCATCGTGCCGCCGGACGACTACCTGCCCCGCGTGCGCGCGCTGTGCACCGAGCGCAACGTGCTCATGATCGCCGACGAGATCCAGTCCGGCCTGGCCCGCACCGGACGGACGTTCGCATGCGACCACTGGGGCGTGGTTCCCGACGTCTACCTCCTCGGCAAGGCGCTCGGCGGCGGCATCGTTCCGCTGTCGGCCGTGGTGGCCGACCGCGACATCCTCGGCGTCCTGCATCCCGGCGAGCACGGATCCACCTTCGGTGGCAACCCGTTGGCGGCGGCGATCGGAACCACCGTGGTCGGCATGCTCGCCCGCGGTGAATTCCAGTCCAGGTCAACCGAACTCGGCAATCACCTGCATCGCAGGCTGCGCGACCTCATCGGCCACGGGGTGCTCGCGGTGCGCGGTCACGGACTGTGGGCGGGTGTTGACATCGAACCCGCCTGTGGCACGGGGAAACACGTCAGCGTGTTGCTGGCCGAGCGTGGCGTCCTGGTGAAGGACACCCACGGTTCGACGCTTCGCTTCGCTCCGCCACTGGTCATCACCGCCTCGGAGATCGACTGGGCCGTGGATCGTTTCGCTGCCGTTCTGGCAGAACAGGGTTGAGTTCGACTCGATTTCGCGCCGCGGCGTGCTGGGGAGGCACCATGACATCACCAACGATCAGCTTCCGTGAGCAACTGCTCAGACGTCGGCCGGTGGCCGGTGCACCGGTCGCACATGGGGCCTCCGACCACCTGACGATCGCGCGGGTGTTCATCGGCTCGAAGGGCGCGAAGATCGTGCGGCACAGCCCGGTCCCCGTTCTGGTGCTGCCCAACTAGCGTTCGCCTGCGAACGTCTCGGCCAAGAAGTCCAGCAGACTCACCCAAGCCCGGCGGCGCGTGGTTTCGTCGTACATGATGCCGCGCTCGGGGGCGTTGGCGAACGTCGCCATGAACGCGTGCATCGCATGCCCGTACGCGTGCAACTGCCAGTCGGCGCCGCGCTCGGTCAATTCGGCCGCCAGTGCCACGACGTCCGATGGCGGCGCGAAGGGATCGTCCCAGCCGTGATACACGGCGATCTTGGGTTGGATGGGCGCGTCGGACGGCTCGGGCAGCGGCCCCAGCAGGCCGTGGAACGCGCCGACGGCCCGCAGCTGCACACCGTGCCGCGCCGCGTCGAGCACGCACAGCCCGCCGAAGCAGAATCCGATGGCCGCCATTGCATCGGGGTCGATCGCAGGCAGCTCGCGGATCGTGGCCGTGACGCCGATGATCCTGTCCCGCAGCGCACTTCGATCCTTCAGAAACTCGTCCATCGCCGCCGCGCACGCGTCGGCCCCCGCGACCGTGACCGCACGGCCGAAGAGGTCGACGGCAACCGCCTTGTAGCCCACTTCCGCCAGCAGATGGCAGAAGTCGACCTGCGCGTCGCTGCGGCCCTCCATGCCATGGAACACCAGCACGGTCGGGGCATTGGGATGCTCGCCGGACACCAGAACTCCGTCGAAGTCGAGGCCGGCGTGTTGATAGTCGAAGGGAAGCGTCGTCAGGTTGGCCATGCCGCGACCGTACCCACGGCCCACCCGTCGGCGATACGCCGTTCGCTCAGCGCTTATCGCCCGACGGTCAGTACTTCGCCGTGCCCCGGTCGACGGCGATCTGGCTGCCCGAGATCGTGGCCGACCCGTCGCTCGCCAGCCAGGCCACGACGTCCGAAACCTCTTCGGGCGTCATGAATTCCTGCAATCCCTTCTTGCCGTCGTGATTGACCGGCTTGTAGGGCATCGGGGCGAAGCTGTGCAGGAACGCTCGGCCACTTTCCGAAGACGTCCATCATCGCCTCCTTCTCGACCATCGGGGTGTCGATCGAATACGGGTGGATCGAGTTGACCCGGATGCCGAACTCCCCCACCTCGATCGCCAGCGCGTTGGTCAGCGCCACCAGGCCGTGTTTGGACGCCGAGTAATGCGCGTTGCCCGGGGTGGCCTTGGTGCCCGCCGAAGAGCTCACGATGATGATCGAGCCGCCGTTGCCTGCCTCGATCATCGCGGGCACCGCGGCGCGCACGGTGCGCCACGTCCCGTTGAGGTTCACGTCGATGACGCTGTCCCACTGCTCCTCGGACATCTCGAAGATCCGGCCCCAACTGAGGATGCCCGCGTTGGCGACCAGGATGTCGAGCCGGCCGAACTGCTCGATCGCGTCGGCAACCACCTGCTGCTGCGCGGCGAGATCGCGGATGTCGACCTCGCGGGCGAGCACCTTGCGACCGGTCGCCTCCACCTGGCGCACCGTCTCCGCGAGGTCCTCGGACGTCGCGGCAGGGTAGGTGACGGTGTCGGAGATCGGACCGCAGATGTCGATGGCGACGATGTCGGCGCCATCGGCGGCGAGTCGCACCGCATGCGCCCGCCCCTGGCCGCGAGCGGCTCCGGTGATGAATGCCACCCGTCCGTCGAGTGTTCCGCTGCCTGCCGCCATTACCGGTCCTTTCGTCGAACCCGCGCCAAGGCTAGCAGTCGAACTGGAACGTGTTCTAGTAATGCCCTGCGCGCCGAGACGTCGAGCGCAACGGTCAGTAGTCGACCGGGTCGCGGATGATCGGGCAGGTCATGCAGTGGCCGCCGCCGCGGCCGCGGCCGAGTTCGGCACCGACGATCTCGATGACCTCGACGCCTGCCTCGCGCAGCAGTGCGTTGGTGTGGGTGTTGCGGTCGTAGGCGAACACCACGCCGGGTTCGACGGCGACCAGGTTGTTGCCGCTGTCCCACTGTTGGCGTTCGGAATCGTATGCGTTACCACCGGTTTCGACGATCCGCAGCTTGTCGATGTCGAGCGCGTCCGCCACCACCTCCACGAAGGGCTTGGTCGCCTCCACCACCTCGACGCCGGGTGTGTTGTCACTCGGCAACAGGGTGAACGTCTGCACCGCTTCGATGATCTCCGGGTACAGCGTCACCACGTCCAGGTCGGCAAAGGTGAACACCGTGTCGAGGTGCATCGCGGCGCGCAACTTCGGCATGCCTGCGACGATCACCTTCTCGGCGGCCCCCTCGGCGAAGAGCGAGGCCGCGACCTGAGTGATGGCCTGGCGCGAGGTGCGCTCACTCATGCCGATGATCACCACGCCGTTTCCTGGCACCAGGACGTCGCCGCCCTCGATGGTGGCCATGCCCCACGATTGCTCGGGATCGCCCCACCACACCGCCGATCCGACGAAATCGGGGTGGAACTCGTAGATGGCCTTCATCAGCAGCGTCTCGTCGTGCCGGGCGGGCCAGTACAGCGGATTGAGCGTGAGTCCGCCGTATACCCAGCAGGTGGTGTCCCGGGTGTACAGGGTGTTCGGCAATGGCGGCATCAGGTACTCGGTGACACCGTGGGCCTCGCGCGCCAGACCCCGGTAGCTCGATCTGAGTTCGTTGGGCAGGTCGCGGATCGACATGCCCCCGATCAGCAGTTCGGCGAGTCGGCGCGGTTCCAGCGACTCGAGGTAGGCACGGGTGTCGTCGACGAGACCGAGGCCGACTTCGTTCGCCACGATCTTGCGGTCCAGCAGCCAGTCCTTGGCCTCGGCGTTGCCCATCGTCTCGGCGAGCAGGTCGTGCAGTTCGACGACGTCGACGTCGCGGTCGCGCATCTTGGCCATGAAGTCGAAGTGGTCGCGCCGCGCGTTCGCGACCCACAACACGTCGTCGAACAGGAGGTCGTCACAGTTGGTGGGGGTGAGCCGTTCGTGCGCCAGGCCCGGCGAGCACACCAGCACCTTGCGCAGCTTGCCGACCTCGGAGTGAACACCGTAGTTTGCAGACGGATTGGTCATGTCATGCCTTTCGGTCGGCTAGATCTCGATGGCCCCGGTCGCCAGCGAGACGATCCCGCCGACCGCACCCAACACAATGATCGCGAACAGCACCGCCTCCGCGGGCTGGAACAATCGAAGGTTGCGTTCCCGACGGGCGATCACGTACAGGATGGCGCCGGGCGCGTACAGGATGCAGGACAGCAGCAGCTTGTCGGGGCCGGCGACGAAGATCACGAACAGCGTGTAGGCCGTCGCCAGCGCGGTGATCACCATGTCGCCGGCCGCCGATCTGCGGGTCGGATACGTGTCCCGCGTGATTGTCAGCTTCAACGCGTAAGCGGCAGCCAACAGATACGGGACCAACGACAGTGCGACGGTCAGGTCGAGCATGAAATCCAGTGCATTGGAAGCGAATATCAGAAGAATCAGAAGCAGTTGGATCAGTCCGGCGGCCATCACCAGGGCATTCACCGGCGCACCGTTCTTGTTGGTCCGAGCCAGGAACCGCGGCATGTCTTCCGACTTCGCGGGGATGTACAGAATCTCGGCGGACATCAGCGTCCAGGCCAGATAGGCCCCGAGCACCGACACCACGACACCGACGCGGATGAAGATCGACCCCCAGTGCCCCACAATCGATTCCAGCACCGACCCCATCGACGGCTGGTACACCGTCGCGAGCTCGTGCTGCGGCAGCGCACCGTACGACAGCAGCGTGACCAACATGAAGACGCTCAGCACGCTGAGGAACCCGACGATGGTGGCGCGACCGACGTCCTCCCGTTTGCGGGCGAATCGCGAATAGACGCTGGCACCTTCGATGCCGATGAACACGAACACGGTGATGAGCATCGTGCCCTTGGCCTGCTCGAAGACCGAGGAGAACGTGCGGTCGCCACCACCCCAGAAGTTGTCGGCGAACATGTCGGCCTTGAACGCGACGGCCGCGATCACGATGAAGACCAGGATGGGAACGACTTTGGCGACCGTGGCGATCTGGTTGATGATGGCGGCTTCCTTGACGCCCCGCAGGATCAGGTAGACGAAGAGCCACACCCCGATCGACGAGGCGATGACCGCGATCACCGTGTCCCCGGCGCCGAGTGCGGGGAAGAGCGCACTCGTCGTGGTCATGATCACCACCCAGTACGACGTGTTCCCAGCGCACGCGGACGCCCAGAATCCGAAGGCGGAGTTGAACCCGACGTAGTCGCCGAAACCGGCCTTGGCGTACGCGAAGATCCCTGCATCCAGGTCGGGTTTGCGGGTCGCCAATCGCTGAAAGACGAAGGCCAGCATCAACATACCGGCGCCGGCGATGGTCCAGGCGATGATCGCGCCAAGACACCGGTCTCGGCGCCGAACCGCCTCGGCAGCAGGAAGACTCCGGAGCCGATCATCGAGCCGATGACCATTGCGGTCAGCGTCGGGAGGCTGACCTTCTCACTCTTGGCCTCAGCGGGCGTCTCGGTGGTGGTCATGAAGCGGCCCAGACTCTCTCAGTCGGAACGAAGGCAGTGATCTTGACCTGGTGAGAGAACTTTAAATGATTGACGTCCGCGTCACGAGCGAGACGTGAAACTCGGGTCGAGCACCCTAGAGGTCGGCGAGGATCTGCTGTCGCTTGGACGAGTACTCCGACTCGGAGATCGCACCCGTGGCGCGCAGGGTCTCGAGTTCCTGCAGCCGCTGTGACACCGACGGCTCCGGCGGCGTCATCGCCGCATAGGCCGGGGCCGACGACGGTGCGAACGGGGGCTGGGCGGGTGGCGGTGCCATGTGTGCGGCGGGCGGCCGCTGCTGAGCCGCCGCCCGACGTACGACGTTCATCACCTGCTGGCGGACCGCGGGATTGGACCGGATGTCGATGCTGCCGTTCATGGGGACGTTGTTGGCCTTGAGGATCGCCATGATCTCCATCAACGGCCCCGCCTGCCCGGACAGATCGTAGGTCCGGTTGTCATCGGCGAGGGTGAACTGCGCCGGCACCATGCCCGTCACCAAAGCGCTTCGGTTCCAATCGATCTGGTACTGATTGGTGGCCGGATCGACGAGCAGGACGAGCTTGCGGCCGGTGATCATCGGCAGCCGTGTCACCGAGGCGATCACCGAGTCCTGCGTGTCGAACGGCGTGAGGCCCGGCCCCTCGACGTGCAGGTTGATCTTCACCAGCGGCTGATCGTTGATCCGGGTGCCCGTCTCGGCGATACCGGTGATCTGCGCCAGCGCCAGCACGCCACTGGCTTCCAGCATCTGGGTCTTGGCGTCGGACTTGGCGCCGAAGTTCGCCAACGCGAGCGCGATCAGGACGTCGGCGGCGGTGATCAGCAGCCCGACCCAGAACATCCACTTCATGAGGCTCATCTGACCGAGCGCGAAGTACACGACCAGGAAGATCGGCCCCACCAGGCCACCGCACAGAAGCACCATGATCTGTGACTTCAGATAGCGCCCCAACATTTGCCACGCCCCTCCGGTCGCCGGTCAACCCTGCGAGTCAGAGTAGCGCCAACGCGTGACTTTTTTAGCCCAGTCGGCGGGCCTGTACGACTGCTGTGAAACCCGGCACTACCGGCGCGGGACCTTCGCGGCTTCGGTGCTCAGAATCCGATCCCGATCGGTGTGCCGGGCACACCGATGCCGATCCCAGGCAACTTGGGCACGCCGATCTTCGGCGGACCGATCTTCGGCACCGGCAGTTTCGGCATTCCGAGCCCCGGTGTCGGCAGGCCGGCAGGCAGCTTGGGCAGCCCCACCGACGGCACCGCGGCAAGAGCTGCGGCCACCTGTCCAGGACCCGGCAGGCCGACGCCAGGAATGCTCGTCGTGGGCCGCCCTCCGTAGAAGCCAGAGTTGGCCAAGATCAAGGTGTTCAGCAGGTCGAACGCGTTGTTGCCCACTGAGGTGCCGATGGCGGTAGCGGAGCCGATGATGGCGCCGGTGGGCACGCCGCCGCCGCCGCCGGCACCGCTTGCCCAGAGCAGCGCCGGCACAGTTGACGTTCTGCAGTCCGAGCGATTGGCCGGCGGCATTCCAGTCGACGGTGGGCACGCTGCTGCCGGGCAAGCGGACCGTCGGAATGGCTGAGCCGGAACCCGAGGTCGACACGGGGGTCGAGGACGACCCGGTCGCGGCGGTCGGGGCGATGGCGGCCATCGCCGGGTTCCGCAGGATCTCCGCGTTGGCACCGGCGGCAGGTGCAGCGGCGGGAGCGGGCGGCGGCGCCGCCACCGGGGCGGGAACGGGCTCTGGTGCAAGCGCTTCAGCCGGCGCAGCCGCAACGGGCTTCGACGACATGTCGGCGGGTACGGTCTGCTGCTGCGAATCCGGCCTCAGGCCGCTATACGTCCAGACGAGCACGCCGACCGCGACGAGCAGCGCGGCGACCCCGGAGGCGGCGACCAACATCGCGAGCCGCAGCAATCGCGTAGGTGTCATTACGAGGGCCGGAATCGGCTCCGTCAGATCCATTGCCATGTGCGACTCCCCGACTCGCCGGAGTTTGCCCGATGAGGGCATACCGCGGGCGTGCGTCATACGTTTACAGTTGGGCCCAACACTAACACCTCGGGCAAATTGAAGCCGCGCGGCTGAATCGCCTAGATCGCTTATGGCACTTGGTAACTCGATCGTTGCCAACAATTGGCACAGAGCGTCGATACGTTGCTGGATTCCCCGACTGCGACGGAATTCCCATGGATGCCGCGATATCGCGACGGCGCCGCAGAGATTGCGGTGTCGCGCGTCTCGGCGTGCGTCACGCGTTGACGCTCGAATCTCGACCTGATCGACCACGCGCTCGTCGCATACCGGCCGATCCGGCGATGTTGCCATCGGCTGAACGTTGCCGTGATTGCCGGAACTGCATTTTCCGCACGCAGCGGCGCTTTCACGTCCAGACCATGATTGCCGCGGCTGCATGTGACCGCGCGTTCGCCGTCGCTGAGATTGCGTTCAGGGCTGCGATAGTCGCGATTTCACGACCCTTGGCGCAATCTCAACGCTGGGCGCTCACGTCACAGTCGTGATCACGAATCGGTCGGTGCAACGTCGACGATCAGGAACGAGAAGTTGTCCTCGGCGCCGTTTGCGCGGGTGGTCTCGATGATCCGGGCCGCGCAATGGTCGAGGTCGTCCTGCAGCGCCGCCGTCGTGAGTTCGTCCGGCGACATCATCCCGCTCACCCCGTCCGAGCACATCAGATAGGTGCCCGGCAGCAGAGGCAGCGCCAGCACGTGCGGCCGAACCGGATCCTGCTGGCCGAGCGACTGCGTGATGATGTTCGTCGGCCTGCCCGCCGCGTCGAACACCGAGTCGTCGACGGAGATCTGTGCGACGACGCCCCCGGTGATCGAGTAGATCCGGCTGTCGCCGACGTTGAACGCGACGAGCCGGTCGGCCAGGAAGCACAGCCCGGCGACCGTCGTGCCGAGGCCGCCAAGATCGTTCCCCGCGCCGACGGCCCGGACGTGTTCGTTCGCGATCTCCAGCGCCGAGAACACGTCCTCCGGACTGCGCCACCCCGGGCTCACCTGGGCGATCACGCTGAGCGCCACCCGGCTGGCCATGTCACCCCCGGCGTGCCCACCCATGCCGTCGGCGACCGCACAGACGAACGGCGGCGCAGGTGCGAAATTCATTGTGACGAGTGACCCGTCGTGCGTCTGACACTGCCAGCCCGCGACCAGGACGGCGTCCTCGTTGCGTTTGCGCAGCAGGCCCACGTCGGTGAAGGCGCGCACGGTGAACCGCGTCATGCGGCAGGAGCCGATCGGCGGGCCCATGCTCGCCGGTGGCCGATGCCGACCAAGTCACTGTCCACGTATTCGTCCTCACTGTTTGCCGGAGTTCCCATGCAACCACCTGCGGGACGCCCGCACAGCGCAAACGAAAGCGGCGCCCACCCTTTCGGGTGAGCGCCGCTGGGTAAAGCGTTGGTGCGTACTACTTGTTGATCTTCGTAGGCGGAGCCTACTTGTTGATCTTCGTCACGCGGCCTGCGCCGACGGTACGGCCACCCTCGCGGATCGCGAACCGCAGACCCTCGTCCATGGCGACGGGCTGGATCAGCTTGACCGAGATGTCGGTGTTGTCACCGGGCATCACCATTTCGGTGCCCTCCGGCAGCGTCACCACACCGGTCACGTCGGTGGTGCGGAAGTAGAACTGCGGACGGTAGTTGTTGAAGAACGGCGTGTGACGGCCGCCCTCGTCCTTGCTCAAGATGTAGACGCTGCCGTCGAACTCGGTGTGCGGCGTGGTGGTGCCGGGCTTGACCACGACCTGGCCACGCTCGACGTCCTCACGCTTGACACCGCGGACCAGCAGGCCGACGTTGTCGCCCGCCTGGCCCTGATCGAGCAGCTTGCGGAACATCTCGACACCGGTGACCGTCGTCTTGGTGACGGTCGGCTTGATGCCGACGATCTCGACTTCCTCGTTCACGTTGACCACGCCACGCTCGACGCGACCGGTGACGACGGTGCCACGGCCGGTGATCGTGAAGACGTCCTCGACGGGCATCAGGAACGGCTTGTCGGTGTCGCGGACCGGGTCCGGGATCGACTCGTCGACGGCGTCCATCAGATCCTCGACGGACTTGACCCACTTCGGGTCACCCTCGAGGGCCTTGAGCGCCGACACCTGGATGACCGGGGCGTCCTCGTCGAACTCCTGGGCGGCCAGCAGTTCGCGGACCTCCAGCTCGACGAGCTCGAGGAGCTCCTCGTCGTCGACCATGTCGGCCTTGTTCAGCGCGACCAGGATGTAGGGCACGCCGACCTGGCGGGCGAGCAGCACGTGCTCACGGGTCTGCGGCATCGGGCCGTCGGTGGCGGCGACCACCAGGATCGCGCCGTCCATCTGGGCGGCACCGGTGATCATGTTCTTGATGTAGTCAGCGTGGCCGGGGGCGTCGACGTGCGCGTAGTGACGCTTCTCGGTCTGGTACTCAACATGCGAGATGTTGATCGTGATGCCACGCTGCACGCTCCTCGGGCGCATTGTCGATCTGGTCGAATGCGCGCGACTCGTTCAACGTCGGGTACTTATCGTGCAGAACCTTGGTGATTGCTGCGGTAAGCGTGGTCTTGCCGTGGTCAACGTGACCGATGGTCCCGATGTTGACGTGCGGCTTCGTCCGCTCGAACTTCGCCTTCGCCACTTCTGTGTCCTCCTGGACTTTGTTGGTGCTTGTCTAAAGCAGTGTTCATTTATTCAGTTGTGCGGTCCCGCCAAGGCGGCGGGGTCCAGTTTTACTGACCCGTCGCCTTCGCGATGATCTCCTTCGACACGTTCGCAGGCACTTCCGCGTACGAGTCGAACACCATGGAGTAGTTGGCCCGGCCCTGGGTCCGCGACCGCAGGTCGCCGACGTAGCCGAACATCTCCGACAACGGCACATGCGCCCTGACGATGCGGGCACCGCTGCGCTCCTCCATGGCCTGAATCTGACCACGGCGGGAGTTCAGGTCGCCGATCACATCACCCATGTAGTCCTCGGGCGTGGTGACCTCGACGGCCATGACTGGTTCCAGGATGACCGGCTGCGCCTGTGCGGCAGCCTTTTTCAGCACCTGAGAGCCGGCGATCTTGAAGGCCATCTCCGACGAGTCGACGTCGTGGTACGCGCCGTCGAGCAGGGTGAGCTTCAGGTTCACCAGCGGGTAGCCGGCCAGCACGCCGTACTGCATGGCGTCCTGAGCACCGGCGTCCACCGACGGGATGTACTCGCGGGGGATGCGGCCGCCACTGACCTTGTTCTCGAACTCGTAGGTGGCACCGTCCTCGCCGGTGAACGGCTCGATGCTGACGAGCACCTTCGCGAACTGGCCTGAACCACCGGTCTGCTTCTTGTGGGTGAACTCGACCTTGTCGACCGCGCGCTTGATGGTCTCCTTGTAGGCCACCTGCGGCTTGCCGACGTTGGCCTCGACCTTGAACTCGCGGCGCATGCGGTCGACCAGGATGTCGAGGTGGAGCTCGCCCATGCCGCCGATGACGGTCTGGCCGGTCTCGTTGTCCTGGTGGACCTTGAAGGTCGGGTCTTCCTCGGCCAGCTTCTGGATCGCCAGGCTCAACTTCTCCTGGTCGCTCTTGGTCTTGGGCTCGATGGCGACCTCGATCACCGGAGCGGGGAACGTCATCGACTCGAGCACGACCTGCTGATTCGAATCGCTCAGGGTGTCACCGGTGGTGGTGTCCTTGAGGCCGATCACCGCGTAGATGTGTCCGGCCGACGCCGTCTCCACCGGGTTCTCCTTGTTGGAGTGCATCTGGAACAGCTTGCCCAGCCGCTCCTTCTTGCCCTTGGTGGCGTTGATGACCTGCGCACCGGAGTCGACCTTGCCCGAGTACACCCGGACGTAGGTCAGCTTGCCGAAGAACGGGTGCGTGGCGACCTTGAACGCGAGCGCCGAGAACGGCTCGTCGGTCGACGGCTTGCGGATGACCTCGACGTCCTCCTTGCCGGGGGCGTGTCCGATCGCTGCCGCCACGTCCAGCGGGGTCGGCAGGTAGTCGATCACCGCGTCGAGCATGGGCTGCACGCCCTTGTTCTTGAACGCGCTGCCGCACAGCACCGGGTAGATCTCCGAGTTGATCGTGAGCTTGCGGATCGCGCCCTTGATCTCCTCGACGGTGAGTTCCTCGCCACCGAAGTACTTCTCCAGCAGTGCCTCGTCGGTCTCGGCGACCGTCTCGAGCAGCTTGGTGCGGTACTCGCCGGCGCCTGCTCGACCAGGTCCTCGGGGATCTCGATGGTGTCGTAGGTCTCACCGAGCTTGGTCTCGCCGCGCCACACCTTGGCGTTCATCTCGACCAGGTCGACGATGCCCTCGAAGCCACCCTCCGAACCGATCGGCAGCTGGATCGGCAGCGCGCGAGCGCCGAGGCGCTCCTCGATGGTGCGCACGGTGAAGTAGAAGTCGGCGCCGATCTTGTCCATCTTGTTGACGAAGCAGATGCGCGGCACGTCGTACTTGTCGGCCTGGCGCCAGACCTGCTCGGACTGCGGCTCCACGCCTTCCTTGCCGTCGAAGACGGCGACGGCACCGTCGAGCACGCGCAGGCTGCGCTCCACCTCGACGGTGAAGTCGACGTGTCCCGGGGTGTCGATGATGTTGATCTGGTTGCCGTCCCAGAAGCAGGTGGTGGCGGCGGAGGTGATGGTGATCCCCCGCTCCTGCTCCTGCTCCATCCAGTCCATGGTGGCGGCACCGTCGTGCACCTCACCGATCTTGTAGCTGATACCGGTGTAGTAGAGGATGCGTTCGGTCGTCGTCGTCTTGCCGGCATCGATGTGCGCCATGATGCCGATGTTGCGGACCTTGGTCAGGTCGGTGAGCACGTCCTGTGCCACGGCTAGATTCCCACTCTTTCGCTTGCTAGTTAGGTGTTCAGTTACGCCCGGCGGTCAGCTGACTCCGATGTCGCCGACTACTCGGCTCACGACCGCGGGCGGTCAATCACCAGCGGTAGTGCGCGAAGGCCCGGTTCGCCTCGGCCATCTTGTGGGTGTCCTCACGCCTCTTGACTGCGGCACCCAGGCCGTTGCTGGCGTCGAGGATCTCGTTCGCCAGACGCTCGACCATGGTCTTCTCCCGGCGCGCCTTCGAGAAGCTGACCAGCCAGCGCAGTGCCAGCGTGGTCGACCGCTCGGGACGCACCTCGACCGGAACCTGGTAGGTCGCGCCACCGACACGGCGGCTGCGAACCTCGAGGGCGGGCTTGACGTTGTCGAGAGCGCGCTTCAGAGTGACCACCGGATCGGTACCGGTCTTGTCGCGGGCCTGTTCGAGCGCACCATAAACAATGCGTTCGGCCAGCGATTTCTTCCCGTCCAGCAGCACCTTGTTGACCAGCTGGGTGACCAGCTGCGATCCGTAAACCGGGTCGTTGACCAACGGTCGCTTCGGCGCGGGCCCCTTGCGCGGCATCAGCTCTTCTCCTTCTTGGCGCCGTAGCGACTACGGGCTTGCTTGCGGTTCTTGACACCCTGGGTGTCCAGCGAGCCGCGGATGATCTTGTAACGCACGCCGGGGAGGTCCTTCACACGACCACCGCGCACCAGCACCATCGAGTGCTCCTGCAGGTTGTGCCCCTCGCCCGGGATGTATGCGGTGACCTCGACCTGGCTGGTGAGCTTGACGCGCGCGACCTTCCGAAGTGCCGAGTTCGGCTTCTTCGGGGTGGTGGTGTACACGCGAGTGCACACGCCGCGGCGCTGCGGGCTGCCCTTGAGGGCCGCGGTCTTGACCTTGGCGATCTTGTCGCGGCGACCCTTGCGGACCAGCTGGTTGATGGTTGGCATGTACCGGCTTTCTGTGTTTCTTTCGTGGTGCTGCTGCTTGTATTCGGTTGTTCTCAAGTCTGTGTACTGCGGGTTTCGCTCGTTCGCGTACCCCGCGACCGGGCGTGTCGCACGCGCCCGTGCATCGAGGTCTTCTCGATGCACCGTGGACATGCGAATTGGCCCGGCGTGCAGGCATGCTTGCGAAACCACTCAGCCGCAAGCGCCTCGGCCAGGCACGATGGACCACGATACCCGCCCACGGTAGGGCAGGTCAAAGCGCGTCAGACCCGCTTGCCCAGTCGCCCGCTCAGCGCCTCTCCATGCCGGACGCCAGGCGCAAAACCATGTCGGTGAACACCGCGTCGGTGTCGACGTCATCCATCACGCCGGTCATCTCCAACAGAACGAATCCGTGCAGCGCAGACCAGAACTCGAGCGCGGCATAGAAGGCATTGTCGCCATCCAGTCCGTATGACTGCAAGACCTCGATCACCGGGCCCGCCGCGGCCCGCGTCGCTTCGGTGTACTCGGGGTCGTCCCCGCCGAGCGGCATCCGGGTGAAGGCGGAGTAGCGGCCAGGGTGGTGGTGGGCGTAGCTGCGGTACGCGCTGGCCATCGACGACACCGCGTCGTCGCGGGTGCGGCCGTCGCCGACGGTGTTCAGCATCCCGAGAATGTCGTCGATCACCCGCATCCGGACGGTGCGCCGCAGGTCGTCGAGGCTGTGCACGTGGTTGTACAGCGACGGGCCCTTGGTGCCGAGCTGCATCGCGAGTGCGTTGATGGTGAGCGCGTCCCAGCCCTCGCGGTCGAGGAAGGTCAGCGCCGCGTTGACGATGGAGTCGCGGCTCAGCTTGGTCGTGCGTGCCGGGCTCCGCGGTCGGCCGGTGCCGGATGTCGCCGGCCGGGCGGCCGTGCCGGATGTCGCCGGCCGGGCGGCTCCGGCCGCCGACGGCGATTCCGACCGACCTGTCATGTGCGCGTCATCCCTCGGCTCGTCATCGCTGGTCCCGCAATCGGGCCAGCGAATGACTCTATCCGGTCGCCACCTCGGGAGTCAGTTCACGCGCTGCTGGCTGAGCTGCGCGAGTTGCTCGGTGACGGAGCACAGATCGGGCAGCATCGCCGGGTTCATCGTCTGGATCGACCAGGTGACGACGTCGCCACCCTTCGCCACATAGATACTGCAGGCGTTGTCGTCGAACGCCTTGAACCCCTTGTTGCCGTCGAGGGTCAACTCGGTGAGCGTGCGACCCGCATTCGCCTCGAGCGTGCGCTCGGTGGCCATGTCGCTGCCGCGGTACCACCACGTCGAAATGCCCATGCCGAGGCCGAACGTGCCGATCGCCGTGTTCTCCTGCCAGAAGCACCCGGCATCGCTGTCGACCACCTTGGTGAACAGCGTCGAGCCGATCACCTTCGTGACGTCGGCATCGGTGACGCCGTTGCACGGCTCGCTGCGGAACCCGGCGCCGGTCACCTGTACCGCAGGGCGTGCCGGCCGCTCGTGGCTGCAACCGGTGACGGCCGAGGCGCACGCGACGGCCACCGCGGCGAGCCACCAAGCCGACGCAGGCATCACATGTCCGAGGACAACGTCGCCGCCAGCAGCTTGCTTCGGCGGCCTGGCACGGGTCGCCGCCGACCTGAGGCCGGAACTGCACCCACCACGTCAGGACACCCGTGCCTGCCGCCGCGGTCGCCGAGCACGCCGCGTGCTCGCCACCGAGTGCGGCCAGGAATGCGGGGTGACGCTCGACGTCGGTGTTGGTGATCGCCGCCCCGCGCTGCTCGGCCAACCCGCGTTCGCGATCGAAGCTGCCGGTTTCGAACCAGGAGAAGACGACGTCGATGAGCCCGTTCTGCCGCGCCAGCACGTACTGACACACGGCGCCGCTGTACGGCCGAACCACGCTGTCCGCACCGACGGTCTGCGCAATGGTCTGGTCCGTCAGCAACCCGCAGCGGTTGTCGACGTAGCCGTAACTCCGGTCCGGGTCGGGGACGCCGGGCCGGGCCTTTTCGGCCGAACCCGTGACGGTCTGCGAGCACCCGACGGCCACCGCCGCGGCGACCGTCACAGCAGCAAGTCCCTTGATCCGGCATCGCATCGCTGCACACGCTACCCAGCACGGTAGGGCCGAGCGACCCAGACCATCGGTGCGACCGTGATGGAACGGGCGAAGTGCTGTCGACGGGGCGACCCAGCAACGTAGGCTGCGGTGATCGAAGTTGACGGCACGTTCATCCGAACCGCCGACGCGAAGGGGGCAGGCGTGCGAATCAGGACGTTTGGCGGGTTGCTGGCGACGGGCGTGCTCGCCGCGGCGGCCGCGGTGACCGTCGGGTCGCCCGTGGCGCAGGCCAAGAACGGCGACACCCACGTCACCGGTCAGGGCATCACCCAGACCCTCGACTGCAACGAGTCGACGCTCATCGTGATGGGCACCGGAAACTACGTCACCGCCAAGGGAACGTGTTGGGGCATAGCGGTTCAGGGGTCGTCCAACATCGTCATCGCCGACAACGTCGTCAACGACATCGTGGTGTACGGCTTCGACCAGACCGTGCTGTACCACGACGGCGGTCCGTCCGTCTGGGATCGCGGTCGTGAGCTGGGCATGACCAATCGCATCGACCGCGTTCCCGCGTAGTCTTGGGACCCCGCGGCGGAGCAGCGCCGTGGTTCACCTAGGAAGTGAGGAACCCATGCACGCGCACTCCCGCGGACTGATCGGAGCCATCGGCGCCACCTTCCTCATCGTCGGCCTGGTGGGCTGCGGTTCGGAGAGCAACGACACCACGGCACCGACGGTGACGGCAGGCACCTCCGGCGCTCAGGTCGAGGTGGGCAACACCATCAACTACGGATCGTTCGGCACGACGGCCGACATCGATTGCGCGGACGGCAAATCGCTGAACGTCGGAGGCTCGAACAACACCCTGACCGTCAAGGGCACCTGCGCCAGCGTGAACATCGGCGGAGCGGACAACAAGATCACCTTCGACAAGGTCGACAAGGACATCAGCGTCGTCGGGCTCAACAACACCGTCACCTACAAGGACGGCGACCCCAAGGTCAACGACCTCGGTTCGGGGAACTCGGTCAAGAAGGGCTGATCGCCCGCAGCGCTCAGGCCCGCGCCCCGTGGCAGCGGACTCCCAGTTTGCGCTTAAGACGCACATATCGTCGACGCCTACCGTCGGTTGTTCCAGGGTGATGCACCGGAAGCGGTGACACCCGTGCGCGACCTCCGGAGGTAACCAAACACCATGCGCGACAACGCAGGAACTGCTGGTCGACGTGAATCGGCGTCGGCCCTTCACGGTGGACCCGGCCGGTTGGGGTAAAGGTGTCCCGCGTCACGCCGTCGTTCTGGGTGCTCAAGCTGATGACGACCGCGCTCGGCGAAGCCGCATCGGACTACCTGCTCAAGGCATACCAGGGAATCGGTCTGACCATCGGCGTCGTCGGCTTCGCCGTGGCGTTGATCGTGCAGGTACGCGCAACGCGCTATCACCCCGCCGCCTACTGGGCGGCCGTGGCGATGGTGGCCGTGGTGGGCACCATGGCCGCCGACATCGTGCACGGGCGGCTGGGCGTACCGCTTGCCGTCACCACCGTCGCGTGTGCGCTCGGCGTCGCGGCGACGTTCTGGTTGTGGCACCGCACAGAGGGCACACTGTCGATCCATAGCATCGACACCCGCCGCCGCGAGGTGTTCTATTGGCTGACAGTGTCATTCACGTTCGCACTCGGCACCGCCGCGGGTGACCTGACGGCCGATCAGTTCGGCCTTGGCTTCCTCGGATCGATAGCGCTGTTCGCCGTCGTCATCGCGATGCCCGCAGTCGGTTACTGGAAGCTCGGACTCGGCAGCGTGGTCGCCTTCTGGTGGGCCTACATCGTGACGCGTCCCCTGGGCGCCTCGGTGGCGGACTGGCTGAGCAAGCCCATCGGCCACGGCGGTCTCGGCTACGGCGACGGTACCGTTGCGCTCACGCTGCTGGTGATCGCCGTTGGCCTCGTCGGTGCGGTAAGCGTGCGGCCGCCCGGCGCCCGCGGGCGGTCAGGCCCGCGCCCCGTGGCGGCCCGCGCCACCCGCGAATCTCTTGGCCCCCTCCAATGATTCGGAGGCGACGCGCGACAGGCTGGCGAACTCGGCGTCCATCGCCTCGGCCTCCGACATGCCCCACTGGTTGAGTGCCGACAGCCGGTCCGAACGCAGGCACAGCTGCGGCAGCGCAGCCAGTTCGGCGGCCAGCGCCTCCGCCGCCTCGCGGGCCTGCCCCTTCGGCACGACGCGGTTGGCCAGACCGAGCGCCAGCGCCTCCTGGGCTTCCACGGCGCGCCCGGTCAGGATCAGATCCATGGCGCGGCCGTGGCCGATCAACCGCGGCAGCCGGACGGTGCCCCCGTCGATCAGCGGCACTCCCCAGCGGCGGCAGAACACCCCGAAGACGGCGTCCTCCTCGGCGACCCGCAGATCGCACCAGAGCGCCAACTCGAGGCCACCCGCGACGGCATGACCACTGACCGCGGCGATCACCGGTTTTGACAGCACCATCCGAGTCGGCCCCATCGGTCCCGGCCCGGTGCGGTGTGCCTGGTTCATGTCGGGCGTGCCGAACGCCTTGAGATCGGCTCCGGCGCAGAAGGTTCCGTTGTCGCCCCACAGCACCGCAACCGACGCGGTGTCGTCGCGGTCGAACTCGTCGAATGCCTCGAACAGCGCGGCGGCGGCAGGCCCGTTGACGGCGTTGCGCGCCTCTGGCCGGTTCATGATCACCGTCGTCACCGGTCCGTTGCGCTCGACCCTGACGCCCGCCGTGCTGACCCCCGGTCGCTTCGCTCCTGCCCGCCGGTGCACTCATTTCGCCTCCATCAATTCCGTGTCGTCTCGCCGCGCCACCAGCTCGGAGGCGAAGTCGTGATAGGCCGCGCGCAGTTCGGCGCCGGGCCACTTTGGGGTAACAGCTCTTCTGGCAGCACCGGGTCGGTGAGCAGATGCCGAACCATCCCAGCGGCGGCGCCGAACCGGGTCGGAACGTCGGTGGCCCCGGACATGTCGTCGAGCAGTCGACGCCCGGTGGACACCCACGCGGGCAGGTCCCACAGCTTGGCGGTGAGACCCGCCGGGTCGTCGTCGCGCGCCTGCAACACCCGCACCCGCCCGCGCAGCGACTCGGTGAGCTCGAGCTCGAGGTTGGCCGGGCGCATCCACACGCCCTCGCGAAGTTCCGCGAATCGCTTGTCGTGCAACGTGGTACGCAGCAGCGCACGGCTACGTGCATCGATGCCGACGCTGGTGATCACCAACGTCGTCCAGGTGCCGTCCCACCGTCGCAGCCGGGGGTCCAGCGCGTCGTCCTGACGGCGTTGCCGAGCCAGCAGCCGTTCGGACAGCCGATAGCCGTCGGCCGAACGGACCAGGTCACCTGTGCCGACCATCCGGGTCAACGCCACCCGGAGCGTCGGTTCCTTGATGTCGAAATCGGCCGTGAGCCTGACCAGTTCGCTCGCGGACGCCCACGCCGGGTGTGCCCCGAGCAGCACGCTCAGCACGACCGACCGTGCGGGCATGCGGGACACCGCAATTCCCGGATCGCTGCGCTGCTGCCTGCCCATCCGGCTACACCCCCGAGGTCTTGCGGCCCGCGTCGCCGAAGGGCTCGTCCCTGCTCTTCACCGCATCGCGAAAGCCGTGCTCGCGCGCCTCCGCGACGAACGCGTGCCCTTCGGGGGTATGCCTGGCGACGCCGTCGAACACGGTGCTGACCATCCGGCTGGTGGCGATGCCCTGGTTGTACAGCGCCGTGTTGAGCGCCAGTTTGGCCATGATCAGCTGGTTCACCGGCATCGCGGCGATGCGCCCGACGAGCCGTTCGGTGCGCTCGTCCAGTTCGGCCGGATCGGGGGCCTCGACCGCAAGACCCCACTCCGCGGCCTGTGCGCCCGTGATGCAATCCCCGGTGAACAGAAGACGTTTCGCGCGCTGGTCACCGAGCCGGTGGGCCCACAGTCCCGCGGCGGGCACGCCCCACACCCGCATCGGCGGGTAGCCGATCTTGGCGTCCGATGCCGCGATCACCTGGTCGGCGTGCAGTGCGATGTCGGTGCCGCCCGCGACGCAGTAGCCGTGAATCTTGACCACCGTGGGCTTGTCGGCGTGCATCAGGCTGGCGAAGCCGCGCACGAAGCGGCTCATCATCTGATAGTCGATCATCGGATCCCACGGCTGATCGGGCAGATGGTTGATGCCCTGCGTCCTGCCCGAGAGCACGGTGTCCTTGTAGGGACTACCACCACCCGCGGAGGAGGATCCCTCGGCGTACGCGGACAGATCGAATCCCGCGCAGAACCCCTCCCCCCGGCCGGATACCAGGATCACGTGCACGTTCGGGTCGAGGTCGGCGCGCTCGACCAACGCCGACAACTCCAGCGGTGTGTCCGCGACGATCGCGTTGCCCTTCTCCGGGCGGTTGAAGGTGATCCGGGCCACCCGGTCGGTGACCTCGTAGGTCATGGTCTTCAGATCGTCGAAGTCCACCGGCCTGATCGCGTGGGTCACGAGGTGGTCACTTCTCTTCCGCGAGCAGACGCAAACTCCCCTGAATGTGGCCAATTGAGGGGAGTTTGTGTCTGCTCGGCGCAGAGAGCGTCACCCCTTCACCAGCGCGCGCTCGATGATCGGCGCGAGGTCCAGCCCGGTGGGCAGCGTTCCGAACGCACCACCCCACTGGCCGCCGAGCCGGCTCGCGAGGAACGCCTCGGCGACGGCCGGGTGGCCGTGCCGCACCAGCAGGGACCCCTGTAGTGCCAACGAGATGTCCTCGGCCACCTGACGCGCCCGGTACTGGATGGTCTCGAAGTCGTCGAGCTGAGGCCGCAGCGCCGCCACGTGGGAGTCCAGCCGCGGATCCTGGCCTGCGGTGCGGGAGAGCTCGTCGAACAGCACCTCGACGCACTCCGGCCGGGTTGCCATGGCGCGCAACGTGTCCAGCGCGCTGACGTTGCCCGAGCCCTCCCAGATGCCCATCAACGGCGCCTCCCGGTAGAGCCGCGGCATGCCGGACTCCTCGACGTAGCCGTTGCCGCCAAGGCACTCCATCGCCTCAGCGGCGTGCGGGGTGGCCCGCTTGCACACCCAGTACTTGCCTGCGGCGAGACCGATCCTGCGCAGTAGCGTCTCGCGCTCGTCGCCGCGCACCGCGTGGTCGGTGGCACCGGCCATCCGCATGGCGAGCATGGTGGCCGCCTCCGCCTCGATGGCCAGGTCGGCGAGCACGTTGCGCATGAGCGGCTGGTCGATCAGGTACGCGCCGAACGCCTTTCGGTGCTGCGCGTGATGGATGGCCCGGGTCAGGCCGCTGCGCATGCTGGTGGCACTGCCGACGGTGCAGTCCAGCCGGGTGAGGTTGACCATCTCGATGATGGTCGGGACACCGCGGCCCTCCTCGCCGACCAGCCAGGCCGTGGCACCGTCGTACTCGACCTCGCTGGACGCGTTGGCATGGTTGCCGAGCTTTTCCTTGAGACGCTGCAGGAACATTCGGTTGCGGGTGCCGTCGGGCAGCACCCGCGGCAGGAAGAAGCAGCTCAGTCCGCCGGGCGCCTGCGCGAGCACGAGGAAGACGTCGCACATCGGCGCGGAGGTGAACCACTTGTGCCCGGTCAGGCTGTAGCTGCCGTCGCCGTTGGGCGTGGCCTGCGTGGTTCCGGCGCGAACGTCGGAGCCGCCCTGCTTCTCGGTCATCGACATGCCCGCGGTGATGCCCGTCTTCGTCGTCGGCACCTTGAGTTCGGGGTCATACGACCGGCTGGTCAGCAGCGGCTCGTAGATGGCTGCCAGTTCGGGGTTGTGGCGCAGCGCCGGGACGACGGCGTAGGTCATCGAGATCGGGCAGATGTGACCGGGCTCCGGGGTCCACACCGAGGTCTTCGCGGCACGCACCACGTGGGCGCCGGGGCGGTCGTCGGCCCAGGGCGCGGCGTGCAGTCCGTTGGCGATCGCGACGGTCATCAGCTGGTGGTAGGCGGGGTCGTACTCGACCTCGTCGATGCGGTTGCCGTAGCGGTCATGGGTGTGCAGCACCGGCTGGTTGCGATCGGCCAGCTCGCCCCACCGCTGCGCCTGGTGGCCGCCCGAGAGCGCGCCGAGTTCGGTGACTTCGTCGAGGCCCCACTGGCCGCCCTCCCGGATCAGCGCCTCGGTGAGCACCGGCGACGTGGCCGGGTTGTAGTTCTCCAGGGGCGGGGCCTGGTTGGTGACGACGTGCGTATCTGCCATGACCCCATGTTACATTTTCTCGACAGTCGCACAAGAGTCGTAATATGCGGTCGGGGGTGCAAATGTGCACGCTCGCGAGCAAGGTGATGGGCGTGAAACCCAATACGGTCGTGCACGCCGCGACGCTCGACCTCGACCACGAGCCGGTGCCAGCCGATCAGTCCGTCCGCGGCGAGCCCACCACGGCCGCGACGGCCGTCGACGAATTCGGCGGTCTCGAGGTCGGGGTGTGGGAGATGACACCGGGCGTCATGACCGACGTGGAGGCCGACGAGGTGTTCGTCGTCGTCTCCGGCTCAGCGACTGTCGAATTCGGCGACGGCAGCCAATCGCTGCGCATCGGACCGGGCGACGTCGTCCGCCTCGCTGCCGGCGCCGAGACCGTCTGGACGGTCAGCGAGACCCTGCGCAAGGTGTACCTCACCGAGTCGTGACGCGCGGTACCGCCTGCGCGCCTCCCACCGGTTCGACGCCGTCACCACGACGGCCGCCAACGCCCAGCCGAGCAGGATGTCGACGACGTAGTGCTCGGCGGTGTACACCAGGGTGAACGCCATGATCAGCGGATAGGCCACCAGCAGCGGCCGCCACTTGCGCCGCACCCGCGTCCACAGGAATGCCGACACCGCGGCGGTCAAGCCCGCGTGAAGCGAGGGAATCGCCGCCACCAGGTTGACGCTCGCCTGGCCCTCTTGGATCAGTGCGGTCGCCGAGTGCAGGTGCAGATTGCCCCAGCCCCGCCCCACGATGCGCTCGACCCACATGTTGGCGCCGTCCCGGTTGGTCTGCATGGCGCCCAGCAGCCCACCGTCGGGCACGCCGCGCGCAGAGCCGAACATGCACCGGGGGTTGGACGGGCCGCCTTCGACGTCAGCGGACGTGCACCGGGCCGCGGCCCATGGCGGGGCGGCGGGAAGCAGCGTGTAGATCACCAAACCTGCGAACGACAGCCCGACGAACAGTCGGACGAACGCCTTCCACTCATCGCGGTCGCGCAGCCACAGCACGGCCGCGACCACGTACGGCAGGATGAAGAACGACATGTAGACGCAGCTGATGACGACTTCCCACCACGGCGGCGCGGGCAGCTTCAGATGCTCCTGCAGCCACACCGTCGGCATCGTGCCGGAGAACAGCCACCGGTCGGCGTCAGCCTGCCAATGCCACATCGTGGGCCGCCCGATCAAGGTGGCCGCTCCCCTGCTGAGGTCATAGGCGACGAGCACCAACGCGAACGGCAGCCAGTCGCGAATGACGTAGAGCATCCGGCGGCCCTGGCCGATGCTGGCCGCCAGCAGACCCGTCGCAATGTAGAGCAGCAGCAGTTCGCGGTTGAACGCGAACCCGTCCGTCACGGTCCGATACACCACGACGCCGGCCCAGACCGAGATCGCCACCCATCGCACGACACGAAGTCGTCGTCGGTCACGGGTCCCGGTGGCCGTCTCGGCGCGGGTCGGCGCAATTGACGACTGGTCAATTGCGGACACGGAGGCCTTTCGGAGTCGGATTGGGTGACGTCCCCGCCGATTACCCTAGTTAACCGCGACATAACCGGGCGTTAGAAGGCCGTTTGCCATCAAAGTGTGACCATCCCGTCGGTGCCCTGGTGCCGAGCCCGGCGTGGACGGAGGGACGCCGCCACGGCGTTCGACGCCGATGCCGCCGATGCGTCGGATCGACTTACGCACCGACCGGCGAACGTGGCAAATTCGGCTCCAGCGGCGGCCAACCCGGACAGTTACGAATCAAGTTCGCGAGCAAACAAATTTAGGTACTCGTTCAGAGCTTGATACTCTGAACTGCATAAACTGCTCTAAATTGCGGTTCAGGCAAACATTTTCGATTGTTGCGCAGCAATGCATTTAAAGCGCTAAACTATCGCTGACGTCAACGAATTCCAATCCACAGCACTGACCTGCTAGCGCGACCGCTACCGCAGGCAGTCCATTACTGACCCCTGGGATCGCAGACGATGAAATACGGCAATTACGTAGGGCGAGTTGGAGCCCTGGCAGTCGCATTGGGCATCGGGTCGGCCATCGCCGCCCCGGCGGGAATCGCGTGGGCGAACCCGGACACCGACGAGCGATTCGCCGTCGGCGATCTAGTCACGGCGCCGATGGCACCTCCGACGGCGCCAAGGACGCCGCCACCTCCACCGACAGGACGTCGACTCGACGGCCGCCCACGATGGCGCCCCCGCCGCGCAGCCCGGCAAGTCCGAGGACTCGTCACCGGGACCGTCCAAGTCGACGACGTCGGACACCGACGCGGGTTCGTCGACGACCGTCGAGGTGGGGCCCGGCGTGACGGTGTCGCACTCGGGCGGCGCCCACTCGTCGACCCCCGACAGCGAGCCGATCACAGACGAGGATCCGGCCGAAGGTGCAACTGACGGCACGACCGGACAGGCACGACGTGCCCGACGTCTCGCACGGCGCCTGCGGCCTCGGCGTCCCACGACGGGTCCCGCAAGGGCACGAAGCGGTCGGACACCGCCGTGTCGTCGGACCCCGCGCCACGGCCGAAGTCGTCGACCCTCCGCGCAGACCTCGAGCGGCGACGCCCCCGCCGATGACACCCCAGCGACGTCGCGGATGAGCGCGACGACGCCCGACACCGACACGATCACGGCGACCCAACTCTCGGTCACCGCGGCGCCGACCGTGCCAACTCCTTCGGCGGCACCGAACCCAATCCAGGCGACCGTCGCGACGGTGCTGAGAAACGCCGTGACGCAGACGTTCTCGTCGTGGCTCGCCGCACTCCAACGAGGGTGGACGGAGTCGCCGCTGGCGTGGATGTTCCTCGCGGCGGCGCGCCGCGAGGTTGGCCCCACCAGCGTCCCGACGACTCGACGCCACGCTGCAGATGGCCGCCGTCCAGACCGTCGCCGCGGCGGTGGTCAACGAACCCCCGACCGCCACCGCGGTGTTCTCGACCGCCGATCCGACGACGGGCGTCGTGACGGGCAAGCTGACTGGCTCCGACCCAGAGGGCAAGAAGGTCACCATCACGCTGACCACCAAGCCGACCGCAGGCACCCTGGTCTACAACGCATCCACCGCCACGTTCACCTACACCCCGACGACGGCGCAGCGGATCCTCGCCGGCGCGACCGCGCAGGCCGACACCATCGCCATGACCATCACCGTCTCCGACGGCATGAACAAGGTGCCCGTACAGATCGACATCCCCATCGGAGCGATTCCGATCGCCGTGCGCACCGACGTGCACGGGACGACCGGCGCAGGCGCCGTCGCCGCCACCAACACCCGCGCCTACGTCACGAACCGCAGCGCGGGCACCGTCACGGTGATCGACACCGTCACCGCGACCGTGGTGGGCACCTTCAATGTTGGGGCGGCACCCGACGGCGTGGCCGTAAAGCAGGACGGCACGCGGCTGTACGTGTCGAGCTCGACCAACAACACGGTCACAGTCATCGACACGGCGACCGGAGCTGTGAAGGCGACGATCGCCGTCGCCGCGCCGACCTCGATCACGGTGAGCCCCAGTGGGTCCTCGGTAATCGTCACCAACGCCGACACCGCCACCGTGACCCGGATCAGCACGTCGACCAACAAGATCGCAGCCACCGTCAAACTGCCCCCCGGCTCGCGCCCAACCGGTGTCGCGGTCAGCTCCGACGCCAGCAAGATCTACGTCACCAGCGCGACGACGACCGGCACCACGGCAGTGCTGGTGTTCGGGTCGACCTGGACGAACGCCACCACGATGGCCGAACTGCCGGGCGCACCAACTGGGTTTGGCTGATCAGCCCGGACAACGCCAAGCTCGTACGTCAGCACCGCCGACGGCTGCGTCACCGTGATCGACACCAAGACTCGCGCCGTCGTCAAGACCATCCAGGTCGGTGGCGTCCCGACCGGTGTGGCCGTCAGCCGGGATGGAAGCACCATCCTGGTACGAACGACACCGGTCGTGTCGCGGTCATTCGACGCGATCGGGCACCCCGCTCGATGACGTCGCGACGCGAGCCACGTCGAATCCGCTGTCGCAGAGACCATCTTCCGTGATGAGCCCGGACGGTACGGAGCTGTACGTGACCGACTACGACGCGGGCGTGGTCCACGTCGTCTCGCTCACGCCTCCCAACGCCCGCCCGACCGTGGGAACACCGACGACGGGCGCTCCCAACACGTCGACGGGGGCGCTGACGGGAACCGTCGGCGTGACCGATTCCGACGGAGATCCGTTGACCTACACCGTGTCCGGAGCACCGACCAAGGGCAAGGTGGTCGTGAATGCCAACGGCACCTTCACCTACACGCCGACCGCCGCGGCCAGGCACGCCGCCTCTGCGGTGAACGCGCCGTCGACCGTCACCACCGACTCCTTCACCGTGACGGTGTCCGACGGCCGACGTGGCGTCGTGACCGCCACGGTCACGGTCGACATCAGTCCGACGAACAAGGCGCCGACGGTGACCAAGTCGGTCGGCACCCCGAACACCACCACCGGCATCGTCACCGGCAGCCGTCAAGGGCACCGACGGCGACAAGGACGTCGTCACCTACACGCAGACGGCGGGGCCGACGAAGGGCACCGTGACCCTCTCGGCCACGGGCGCGTACACCTACACCCCGACGGCGCAGGCGCGGCACGCCGCGATGAAGCCCGGCGCCACGACCGCCGACACGCAGGATGCGTTCACCGTCGCCGTCGACGATGGGCACGGTGGCGTCGTCAACGTCACGGTCACCGTGAAGATCGGCCCTGCGAACGCCACGCCCACCGGGGGCAGCGGCACGGTGACGGACACGGATCGACAGGACCGGGATCCTCACCGGCACCCTCACGGCCACCGACCTCGACGGCGATACGCTCACCTACACCGCCGTCACACCCAAGAAGGGCACGCTCGTCATCGGCGCCGACGGCAAGTTCACCTATACGCCGACAGCGGCTGCCCGTGCCGCCGCCTCGGCAGCGAACGCGGCGGCGTCCGCCAAGTCCGAGGCGATCTCCATCACCGTGGCCGACGGCTATGGCGGAGCCCTCAAGTTCACCCTGACGGTGCCGATCGAGCCGAATCCGATCGTCAACCACGCTCCGACGAACGCCCATGGCACGGTGACGAGTTCGTCGTCGGCCATCGGCACGGTGACCGGTACGGTGACGGCCGACGACGAGGATGGCGACCCGCTCACGTTCACGCTGAAGACCGGACCGAGCAGCGGGGTGGTCAAGCTCGATCCCACCACGGGAGTCTTCACCTACACCCCGGACGTGGACGCCCGATACACCGCCCTGGTGACCCCAGGCGTCGACACCGACTCGTTCACCGTGACCGTGAGCGACGGCGTCGGCGGACTCGATGACGACGACCATCAGCGTCGCGATCGCGCCGCCGTCGGCGACCGCCGTGGATCAGCGCCCGACGAACGTGGCCATCCACGTCCCGGACCTGCTGTTCAGCTCGCAGGCCGACATCAATCGCACCCTGGATCTGTTGCAGGCCAACGGCATCGACACGGTCCGCGTCATGATTCCGTGGGCTGCCGTCGAACCCCTGCCGGGCTGTGTACGACTGGAGCGCCGTGGATCGCGTGGTCAACAGCGCGTCGGCCCGCGGGATCAAGGTGCTCGGCGTGCTCAACTCGACGCCGCTGTGGGCGGCGGCCGCGAACACGCTGCCGCTGGCCGGGATGCCCAGTGACAACGCGCAGTACGCGAAGTTCGTCCGCCTGGTCGCCACCCGATACAAGGGCAAGGTGGCGAACTACGAGGTATGGAACGAGCCCAACGCGATCTTCTTCTGGCAGCCTGCGCCGAACGCGACCCAGTACACCGCGCTGCTGAAGGCCGCCTACACGGCGATCAAGGGCGCCGATCCGAACGCGATGGTGATCGCGGCCGGGGTCGGCGCGGTGATCGACTTCGGGAACATCACGGTGAACCCGGTGCGGTTCATCACGGAGATGTACCAGGCGGGCGCGGCGGGCTACTTCGACGCGCTGGCGTTCCACCCGTACCTGTCCAACAATCCGTTCTCGCAGGGCGCGCCCGTACCCCGATTCGCCGCTGAACCAGGTCAAGCAGATCTACAACCTCATGGTCGCCAACGGCGACGGCAACAAGAAGATCTGGGCGACCGAGTACGGGCAGCCGTCGTCGGTGGTGTCCGAGGCCAACGAGGCGTCCTACCTCGGCGACTTCCTGCGCGCGTGGCGCAACCTGCCGTTCGCGGGGCCTGCGTTCATCCACACGTTGTACGACACGACGGGCTCCGACCCCGTGGAGGCCTCCTACGGGCTGTTCCACGTGGATGGGACGCCCAAGCTGGCGCTGGCGACCGTCAAGCAGGTCATCGCCGAGAACGCGGCGATCGAGGCAGCCGCGAACGCCCGCGCGACGTAGGCCGCGCAGAACCTAGCCGACGTGCTCGCGCAGGAACGCGATGTCGTCTTTGCGGCCCTCGTCGGCGGTCTCGCAGATGACCGGCGCGTCGGCCGCCTCGACCACCGCCACCAGCAGCTGCGGGTCGATCTGGCCGGTGCCGAAGTTGGCGTGCCGGTCGGCGCCCGAGCCCGCGGCGTCGCGTGAATCGTTGCAGTGCACCAGGTCGATGCGGCCGGTGATGCCCTTGATGCGCTCGACCGCGTCGATGAGCGCCTCGCCTGCCGCCCAGGCGTGGCAGGTGTCCAGACAGAACCCGATGCCCATGTCGCCGATGTGGTCCCAGAGCCGGGCGATGGTGTCGAAGTGGCGGGCCATCGCGTGGTCACCGCCTGCGGTGTTCTCCAGGTACACGGGCACATCGGTCTTGAGCTGGTCGAGTGCCTTGACCCACCGCTCGAACCCCGCCTCCATGTCCTTGTCGTCGGCGTGCCCACCGTGCACGATCACCGCGGTGGCGCCGACCTCGGTGGCCGCGTCGCAGGTGTCCTGCAGGATCTTGCGCGACGGAATGCGCACCCGGTTGTTCGCCGACGCCACGTTGATCAGGTACGGCGCGTGCACGTACAGCGGCACGGTCGAGGCCCGTAGCGTCGGCGCGTCATCGCGCGGTTTCGGCTTCTTCCAGCTCTGCGGGTCGCCGAGGAAGAACTGCACGACGTCGGCGCCGTCCGCGTCTGCGGCGGCCAGCGGATCTTCGGAGTGAACATGCGAACCGATCAGCATCCGCCCAGTTTAGTGACGGGCCCGACAGCCTCAGGTCAGTGGCGTGCTCGCCCGCGCGGGGCCGACGTCGACCGCGCGCCCCGGGTCGGGTGCGCCCAGCAGCGTGCCGTCGTGTTCGACTGCGGCGGCACCGAACCGCAGCGCGTTCGCCAAGCCCTCGGCGCCGCCGGAGGGTGCGGCGAGGAAACCGGCCAGGAACGCGTCGCCCGCCCCGACGGTGTTGACGACCCGCCGCACTGACGCGGTGCCGTGCAGCGGCTCGGGCAGATCGGCGTCGACCAGGACCGCGCCGTCGCCACCGAGGCTCACCAACACCGTGCGCACGCCGCGCGCCAACAGCGTGCCCGCCGCGGCCGTCACGTCACCCAGGGTTCTCAGCGTGACGCCTGCGATCTCGGCGAGTTCATCGGCGTTGGGTTTGATCAGGTGCGGCAACCCGTCGCGGTCGTTGTCCAGCACGACCTTGAGCGCGTCACCAGACGCGTCGACTGCCACCTGCCGCCCCGCTGCGCGGGCATCGGCCACGGCGCCCGCCAGCCTGGCCGGGGAGAACCCGACCGGCAGAGTGCCCGCCCAGAGCACCCAGTCGGCCGCGGCGCCGACCGACAGCGCGGCCGCGCACAGCGCGTCGACCTCGGCACCGGACAGCTCGGGTCCGGGCTCGTTGACCTTGGTGCTGCGGCCGTCGGCTTCGATGAGTGAGACATTGCTGCGCACCTGGCCGGCGATCGGCACACCGATGGTGTGCAGACCGAGAACCCGGAGCCTCCCGACGATCTCGTCACCGTTGGCACCGCCGACCGGCAGCACGGCGCACGCGTCCACACCGGCATCGCGGAGTGCGAGCGCGACGTTGACGCCCTTCCCGCTCGGCTCGGTCATGCTCGCGGTGGCGCGGTTGACGCTGCCCGGCGCCAGCCGCGACAGGTGCATGGTGTGATCGAGGCTCGGGTTGGGGGTGACGGTGACGATCATCGGCCTGCCACCTCGACCGTGATGCCCGCTGCCCGTAATCGCTTGCGGTGAGCCGGCGGTTGCCGCGGCGTCGGTGATCAGCACGTCGACGTCCGCCAGGGTGGCGTGCCGCGCCAGGCTCTGGTGCCCGAACTTGCTCGAGTCCACCAGGAACACCCGCTGGCGCGCCGCGGCCAGCATCAGGTGCTTCACGTCGGCCTCCTCCGCGATCGGGTGTGGTGAGGCCACGGTCGAACGACAGCGCGTTGGTGCCGAGGAATGCCACGTCGACGTTGATCGAGGCCAGCGCTGCAGCGGTGAGCGCACCGACGCCCGCCATCGTCGGCGGCCGGATCCGCCCACCCAGCGTGACGACCGTGATTCCCCTGCTGTGCAGTGTGGAGCCGACGGGGATCGAGTTGGTGTAGACGACGAGTTCGCCGTCCGTTGGCAGCATTTCGGCGAGCCGCTGCGTCGTGGTGCCCGCATCGAGCAGCAGCGAGGCACCGTCGGGCACGAATCGAAGGGCATGCTCGGCGATGGCGGACTTCTCCGCAGTGCGTTCGCCGCGGTCGGCGACGTGCGGTTCGGCGCGGCTGGCCTCGCAGGGGATGGCGCCACCGTGTACCCGACGCAGCAGCCCACGCGCCTCCAGCAGCGCGAGGTCCTTTCGCACACTCTCCGCGCTGATGCCGAAATGCCTTGTCAATTCGGCACTTTCGACACGATGTTCGGCGGCGAGCAGCCGCAGCACCTCGGCGTGGCGTTCGTCGGCGAACCAGGTGCGGACGTCCGCGGTCACGGTTGCCCCAGATGGTCGCCCGCGCCGATCGCACCGCATGCCCGCGCGGCGAGGGTGGCCGCTCCCAGTGCGCCGGCCTCGTCGACGTCCGAGACGTCCAGCGGGCCGAACCGAGCGACCTTGGCGCGCATCACCTCTGCGCTGTGCCGCCATCCCCCGGTGACCACCACGCGCACCGCGGGGCCGACGACGTCGTCCATCGCGCGGTGCAGTGCCAGCGCCTCGTCGGCGGCAGCGGCCACCACCTCCCGCCACTGCGCGCCGGGACCGGACTCGGGCGACCGCTCGGCGGCGGCGTCCAGCTCGGCCACGTCGGCGGGCTTCACGCCGAGGCGTTCCAGCGTGCGCAACTGGGCCAGGCCACCCTCGGTGCCGCCCAACAGGCTCCAGTGGCCGGGTTCGACGCTCGGGTCGGTCGTGATGCCCGTCGCCGCCAGTCGCGCGACGTCGGCGCGTGCCGGGACGTGGGCGACGGTGCGCACCAGCGCCTCGGCCGTGCCGGACGAATCCAGTTCGTGGCCGGGGCCGGTGGCGCGGGCGCCGAGCGCGGAGGCCTGATGGTCGTGTCCGGCCAGCGTCAGCACGGCGCCTCGCAGATACGCGCTCACCGCCTCGGACGTGATGGTGCCGACCGGCACGCCTGCCGCGACGAGAGGTGGCATCAACCCGCGGGTGGCACCCGACCAGTCGAGCGCATCGTCCCACCAGTCGCGCGCCGCGACGTCGAGCCAGCCGGTCCGCCCGGCGAGGGACATCTCGAGTACCGCGTCGCCGCCGAGCCGTCGCACCACCCACCCGCCGATGTCGAACCGGGTCGTCGCGCCGCGCGATGGCGGTTCGTGACGCAGCAGCCAGCGGTGCTTGGTCAGCGAGAACTGGCCCCGCAGTGGCTTTCCCGCGATGCCACCGAACGCGTCGGCCCCGATGGTCGCGGCGAGGTCGGCCACCTCGTCACCATCGCGGTCGTCATGCCAGGCGATGACGGGGACCAGCGGGCGCTCCCGCGCGTCGGTGAGCACCCCGGACTCGCCCATGCTCGTGATGCCGACCGCCCGCACCGGTACGCCCGCGGCTTCCGCCGCAGCGCTCAGCGCCTCGAAGGCGCCGCGGCACAGGGACTCGGCGTCGGTCTGAGTACCGTGCGGGCCGGTGTCCCACGTCGTGGCGGCACGGCCGGATCCGAGCACGGTGCCATCGGCGCCGTAGACCACGGCCTTGCTCGACGTCGTGCCGACGTCGAGACCGGCGAATGCCGTCATCACGCTCCCGCCCATTGCTCAACTTGGGTTTCCATGGATATGGTTGCGTATCGTTGGAGCAGCCGTCAAGCCCCGAAGGAGCGCCATGCCACTGGTCACCACGGCCGAACTCGTCGCAGCCGCCGCCAAGCGCGGCGGCGGTGTCGCGGCCTTCAACGTGATCACGCTCGAGCACGCCGAGGGCATCGTGGCCGGTGCGCAGCGGGCGGCGACTCCGGTGATCCTGCAGGTCAGCGAGAACACCGTGGCGTTTCACGGCGCGCTGCGTCCGCTGAGCGCCGCGCTGGTCGCCCTGGCAGGAGATGCCGAGGTGCCGGTGAGCCTGCACCTGGACCACGTCGAAGCGCCCGACCTCTGGGGCCGGGCCGCGGCGGCCGGGTACTCGTCGGTGATGGTCGACGGCGGCGCCCTGCCCTATGACCGCAACGTCGCCGTGACGGCCGAGGCCACCGCGCTTCTGCACGAGCGGGGGCTGGCGGTCGAGGCGGAGCTCGGGTACGTCGGCGGCAAGGACACCCAGGTGACCAACGCGCATGCCCCCGGCGTGCGCACCGACCCACGGCAGGCCGCCGAATTCACCCACGCGACAGGGGTTGACGCCCTTGCCGTCGCGGTCGGCAGCTCACACGCCATGACCACCCGCACCGCCGAGCTCGACGTCGCGCTCATCGCGGCGCTGCGCGACGCGGTGCCGGTGCCGCTGGTCCTGCACGGTTCGTCGGGGGTGCCCGACGAGGCGCTGCGCGCGGCGGTGCGGGCAGGCATCGTCAAGGTCAACATCGGGACCGCGCTCAACATCGCCTATACCGGCGCGGTGCGCACGGCCCTGACGGCCGACGGCGACACCACCGCCGTCGACCCGCGCCGGGCGTTGCGCTCGGCGCGGGCCGCGATCGCCGACACCGTCGCGCACCTGCTCGACGTCGTCAGCGGCTAACCACCTCCCGCTCCTCGCGAGCAGACGCAAAAGCCCCTGAAACCGGGTGTTTCAGGGGCTTTTGCGTCTGCTCGCGCCAAGGGAACTCAGCAGTTGGACTTGTAGGCGGCCTTACCGCCGTCGCCGTCCAGGTTGTCCTTGGTGATGATCGTGAAACCGGTCTGAACGTTGGCCGTGTTCTGGCCGCCTTCGAGTGCCGTCACGGCCTCGTCGACGCCGAATTTGCCGATGGCGCCGGGATCTTGGGCCACCAGCGCCTGCACGGTGCCCTCGCGCAGCGCCTGGATCTGGTTGGGGCCCGCGTCGAAGCCGACGACCTGCACCTGTCCGCTCTTGCCCGCCTGCTTGACGCCGGTGGCCGAACCCTCGGCCGCGAACAGGTTGACGGCGAACACACCGACCAGGTCGGGGTCCTTCTGCAGCTGCGCGCCGATCAACTGGGCCGCCGTCGCCGGGTCGTTGTGGCTGTACTGGACGCCGACGTAGTTGAACTTCGAGTCGGTCTTGACGGCGTCCTCGAATCCCTTGGCCCGTGCGTCGGTCGTCGAGATGCCGGGCTCCAAACCCATCACCATGACCTTGCCGCCGTCGGGATGCAGTTGCTTGATGGCATCGAACGCCGCGGCGCCGCCGCCCTCGTTGTCGCTCGCGATCGCCGACGACGCGTAGGACGGGTCGTTGGTGGTGGTGTCGACCAGGATCACCTTGATGCCCGCCGCCGCGGCCTGCTCGAGCGGCTGCTGCATGGCCTGGACGTCGGTCGGGGCGACCAGCAGCGCGTCGGGCTTGCTGGCGACGATCGAGTCGAGGATGGGCTTCTGCAGTGTCGGGTCGAACTTCTGCGGGCCCTGCGTGTTGACCTTCACCCCGAGATTGGCTGCCTCGTCCTGCGCACCGCACTGCATGGTGATGTAGAACTGATCGCCCACCACACCCTGCAGGAGCGCAATGTTGTACTCCTTGCTGGCCTTCGGCGGTGCGGTGACCGTCGTCGCGGACGCTGCCGCGGATGCCGTCGAGGACGACGACGACGAAGACGCGCCTCCGGCGGCAGTCGATGTGCCACTCGGTTCGGACTGCGGTTTCGACGACGTACAGGCGGCCATCGGCAACGCGAGCGTCATGACACTCGCGACGAACACGAGACGGTTACGGTTCATGTGCTTTCCCTTCGTTTGAACCACGCTTGGACCCTCTGCGGTTGAAGAGGTTTCGAGACTTTGCGCTGCGCATGGCCGCAGCACGCCGGGACTGGTCGACGTAGACGGCGGCGATCAGCACCGAGCCGACCGCGACACCCTGCCAGTACGGCTGGACGCCGATGATGACGAAGCCCGACTGCAGCACCGCGGGGATGAACAGGCCGACGAGGGTTCCGAATACCGTGCCCTCGCCACCGAAGATCGAGGTGCCGCCGATCACGACCGCGGCGATGACGTTCAGGTTGGTCAGCGACTGGCCCGCGATGGTCGTGGTGCCGTACTGGGCCAGCGACAGCAGCGCGCCGAACCCGGCAAGGGTTCCTGCCAACGCGTAGACGGCGATCAGGTGGCGGGTCACCTTGATCCCGGTACGACGTGCGGCCTCCTGGTTGGAGCCGATGGCGTAGGTGTAGCGGCCGAACCTGGTCTTGTGCAGCAGGATTGCGCCCATGATCACGACGATCAGCGCGACGAACGGCAGGCCGGGGATGCCGAGCACCTTGATGTAGGCGCTGAAGTCGGTCAGCTCGTTGGGCACCGAGCGGATGTCGATGCCACCGGTGAGCACCTGCGCCAGACCCAGTGCCACCGAGAGGGTTCCGAGGGTGACGATCAGCGCGGGCACCCTGGCCTTGGCGACCAGCACACCGTTGATGGCGCCCCAGGCCATCCCGCTGAGCACCGCGGCCACCAGACCCGCGGCGGCCACCCCTGGACCGTCGCCGCCCATGGCGGCCATGACCTTCGCCGCGACCACCGACGAGAACACCAGCACGGATCCGACGGACAGGTCGATACCCGAGGTGATGATCACGAACGTCATGCCGACGCCGAGAACTGCCCACACGGCCACGTTCTGGGAGATCAGCGAGAAGTTGCCGGTCGAAAGGAAGCGCTCGCCCGCGACGACGGAGAACACCAGGCAGATGACGATCAGGACGCCGAGGATCCAGAACGCCTGAAGGCCGAGGACTCGTTTCAGCAGCGAGTCGTCGCCGTCGTCGGCCCCACTGCCGGTGGTCACCACCGTGCGCTGCTCGCTTGCCGTGCTCATGCCGCCCGTCCGTCCAGCGCGCCGGTCATCGCGCCGACCAACGTCTCCACGCTGGTGTCGGTCCCGCGATACGTCGCGACCCGCTTGCCGAGGCGCAGCACCTGGATCCGGTCGCAGATCTCGAGCACGTGCGGCATCGAGTGACTGATGAAGACCACGGCAATGCCCTTGTCGCGCACGCGTTTCACCGACTCCAGCACGTTCTTGGTCTGCACGACGCCGAGCGCCGCGGTCGGCTCGTCGAGGATGACGACCTTGTCCGCCCACGCGATGGCGCGGGCGATCGCGATGCCCTGACGCTGGCCGCCGGACATCGCGCCGACCGGCGCATTCAGCGAGCGCACCGTGGCCCCGAGTTCGGCGAACGAGGCGGCGGCCTGACGACGCATCTCCTTCTCGTCCATGAATCCGAGCCTGCCGAGCACGCCGCCGCGGCTGAGTTCGCGGCCGAGGAACACGTTCTGCACGGGATTGAGATGAGGCGCGAGCGCCAGGTCCTGGTACACGACCTCGATCCCGAGGTCGTTGGCTTGCCGCGGACTGGTCAGCCGTACCGGGGAACCGTCGAAGTAGATCTCACCCGCATCGAGTTCGAGGCTGCCCGAAAGCGCCTTGATGAGAGTCGATTTGCCTGCGCCGTTGTCGCCGATCAACCCGACCACCTCGCCGGCCTCGATGTCGAAGTCGGCGCCGTCGAGCGCGCGTACGTGGCCGAAGCTCCGCGAGATTCCCCGCGCCTCCAGCAGTGCGGTCATGAGTTGTCCTCCGTGCTGTCCGGTCGGTTCGGCGGCCAGGTGGTGCCCGGCCTGCAGACGAGCAGCACGGCGTCACCGTCGACGCGCCAGGTGCCGCAGGCCGCGGGGATGACGAGCGTCTGCCCGGCGGTGACGTCGAGCGGCGTGCCGTTCGTAGGTGACCGCACCGGAACCGGCCAGCACCACGCCGACGGCGAAGCCGGCAGGCACGTCGGCGCCCGCCGTCGACAGCTCCATGCGGAAGAACGGTTCGGCCTCGGCGGGCAACACGGCCACCAGTTCGGCCGCCGCTGCCCGAGCGTGCCGAATCAGCCGCTGCGGGTCGGCCAGCGCCTCGGTGTCGACGACGGACAGCGCGGTGTCACGGTCCAGCCCGAGGAACACCTCCGCGTCCGAGGCTTCGGTATTGGTGCGCTCCAACAGGATTGACTGGTCGGTCGGCTCCTGGGCCTCGATCAGGAGGATGCCGGCGCCGATCGCGTGCGGGGTGCCGCCGGGTACCAGGACCCCGTCGCCGGGACGCACGGGGATCCGGTGCATGAGCTCGAGCATCGCCTCGGCATCCTGGCTGTCGACGAGCTCGCGCACGCGCGCCTGGTCCACGTCGTCGCGCCACCCGACCCACACCGCGGCGTCCGGGCCTGCCTCCAACACGTACCAGGCCTCGGTCTTGCCGTAGGCGCAGCCGAGATGGCGGGAGGCGTAGTCGCGGGTGGGATGCACGTGCACCGGAAGACGCTGGCCCGCGTCGAGCAGTTTCACCAGCACGCCGGTGTCGCCCGCGTCGCCGTCGTCGCGGCCAAGCCACCCGACCGGGTCGGCACGGACCGCGTCGAGCAGCAGGGTTCCGTCGGCGAGCCGGGCGGGGCCGTGATCGGGATCGCCGAATCGCGCGACCGTGGCGCCGATCCACTCCTCGGGCGAGCGCTCCCCCACCGGGGGCAGCCCGCGCCAGGCGGCCAGCGCGGGTCCGCCCGCGTACCAGTGTTCGATCACGTTGGGCGGCAACAGTTGTGGCTGTGGCGTCATGGCACGATCACCACCTTGTGGGCGGTCGGGTCGTTGCGCAGCGTCTCCAGGGCCAGACCGTAATCCTCGAGCGGGAAGCGATGGGTGACGATGCCGTCGGTCTTGACCCGGCCACCGCGCAGCGCGTCGATGGCGGCGCCGAACGACGTCATCTCGGCGAACGATCCCCTGATGGTGATCTCCCGCCGGAACACGTCGAACGGACTGAAGCGCACGACGTCGTCCTCGCGGGTGACGCCGTAGATCAGCACCGTGCCCCCGCGCCGGGTCAGCGGTACGCAGATGTCGCCCACCACGGGTGAACCGGTCGCCTCGACGACGGCGTCGTATCCGTCGCCGTGGGGTGAGGCCGCCAACAGCGCGTCGATGTTTCCCTCCGGGTCGTCGCGGGTGATCCGCACGGTGCGGTCCACGCCGAGGCGGCTCGCGGTGTCGAGCTTGAACTGGCTGGGCGCCGCCACCGTCACCGACGACGCGCCACCGGAGGCGATCAGTTGCGCCAGCAGCAGGCCGGTCGGCCCCGCGCCGAGCACCAGCGCGCTGCCGCCCGGGCGCATCTGCAGCGACTCGAGTCCGTGCATCGCACACGACGTCGGTTCGCTGAACACCGCGGTCTCGACGGGCAGTCCCTCGGTGGAGAACACCAGCGTGTGCTCGGCGATCGCGTACTCGGCGAAGAACCCTTGAAAGTTGCTGCCGAAGCCCAGCATGCCGTCGCACTGACCCAACCGGCCCGCGAGGCAGTACGGGCATTGCCCGCAGTACACGTTCGGGTTGACGGTGACCTGCTCGCCGATGCGGAACCGGGTCACGCCGTCGCCGAGTTGGTCGACGACGCCGACCAGCTCGTGCCCGGGCACCAGCGGGAACACCGCACCGAACTCGCCTTCGTGGATGTGCAGGTCGGTGCCACACATCCCGACCTGGTCGACCTTGATGCGCACCTGGCCCGGTGCCGCCTCGGGTGTCGGGACCTCGGTCACCGACCACGTCTTGGCGGCCTCGTAGTAAGCGGCCTTCATCCGTCTGAGCCGTCCTCTTCCTTGCGTCCGCTGCTGTTACGTGCATCACTTCTGTGAATGCTTCGAGGCGAGACGGTACGCCACTTCGGCGCGTATGTCACCGGTGTCAGAAAAGTGCCGCGAGCATTCTGACATCGGTGACATACTGGCCGCCGACCCGGAAGGGAGGTGCGGTCGATGGCGACCATGCGTGACGTTGCTCAGCGCGCAGGCGTCAGCGCGAAGACCGTCTCCCGCGTGGTCAACAACGACCGTTACGTGTCCGCCGACGTTCGCGAACGCGTCGAAAAGGCGATCGCAGGAACTGCAGTACGTGCCCAACATGCTGGCGGTCACGTTCCGCACGGGCCGCGACGCGGCGATCGGCGTCGCCGTGCCCGGTGTGGCCGACCCGTTCTTCGCAGGCATCATCGGCGCGGTCGAACGCGAGGCGAGCCGACGCGGCGTGGCCGTGATCGTGACCAGCGTCGGCTGGGAACCGTCTCGCGAGCAGCAGTCCATCGAAGCGGTGCTGCACCGCAGGGTCGCGGGCATGATCATCTGCCCCGTCGGGCCGGACATGTCGTTCCTGCGGCCGTGGCAGGCCCGCGCGCCACTGGTGTTCGTCGACCGGGTGCCCGGCAAGCTGACCGCCGACTCCGTGGTGCAGGACGACGTCGGTGGCGGTCGGGAGGCGACGGCGCACCTGATCTCGCACGGCCACCGGCGCATCGCGTTCATGGGCGACGACGTCATCACCGGCATTCTCCGGCTGAAGGGGTGCAAAGAGGCGCTCGCCGACGCGGGCCTGACGCAGGCCGACGAACTCGTCCACCTCGGCGACGTCGACACCCCGACCGTGACGGCGGCACTGCGCCGCATCCTCGCCGAACCCGACCCGCCCACGGCGGTGTTCTCGTCGAATGCGCGGTGCACGGTCTCCGTCGTATCGGCGCTACAGGCGTTGCGGCGCAACGACATCGCAATCATCGGCTTCGGCGACTTCCCGACCGCGGCGGCGCTGGTGCCTGCCATCACGGTGATCCACCAGGACGGCGAGGAGATGGGACGCTTCGCCGCCGAGCGCCTCTTCGACCGGCTCGACGAGCCCGGACGCAAGTTGCCTCGCCGCACCGTGCTTCCGGTCGCACTGGTCACGCGGTCGTCGTGCGCGATGCCGGGCGAGAGACTGGGCATCGACCACGGCGGCTACACTCCCTCCTTCCCGCGAGCAGACACAAAAGCCCCTCAATCGGGCCGTAATTAGGGGCTTTTGCGTCTGCTCGCGGGGAGTCTAGCCGAGGTGATTGAAGATTCGCCCGACGAGATCCCACGGCCGATGCCGGACGTCGTCGACGACGATCGGCACCACGGTCAGGCCGCACTCTTGCAGGCGTGCCGTTTTCATTCGATCGTGCCGCAGCGCCTCGGGGGACGCGTGCCACTGCATGCTGTCGTACTCGGCCACCAACTCGTCATCGGGCCAGGCGAAGTCAACCCGCCAGAGATCGCCGCAACGGTCGACGATCTCGTACTGCAGCTCGGGCATCGGCAGTCCGCCGTCGATGAACACCAGCCGCGCTTCGCTCTCCATCGGCGACTCGGCCCGGCCGTCGGCATGCTCCAAAAGCTCACGCACACGGACGATTCCACGCCGCCCCTTCTGTTCGTCGACCGCGTGCCGGAGGTCGGCGACAGTGCACGCCTTCACCTGCAGAGCAGCGTCGAGCGTCGCCAGCGCACGTGGCCTGCGCAGGGTCCGGGCCACTTCGACCGCAGTCCAGGCGGGCGCCGTCGCCAGACGCTCCCGCACCTTCACCAGAGGAGCGCCCGCTCTTTGGTGCACCATGACGGCGTCGGTAGGTCGCATGCGCACGCCGGGGTCGAGCAGGTGGGTGCGTAGGTCACCCTCGGTGTCGAAACCGTGCAGTGCCGCTGCCGTTCCCATGCAGGCCACCAGAGAGCAACCCGCCATGGCATCGAGCGCCGCGAGCCTTGCGATCGCGTCGGGCTGCGACAACGCGTACACCCCATGGCAGACCCGTACGATCTCGCCGGTCCGCACGAGGGTAGCCAGCATCTTTCGCGACATCACGGTGAGAAGCTCGGCAGTGGTGACCTGGCCTCCCGTCTGCTCGATCAAGTCGTGCACGAACACGAAGTCGAGGCTGCCGTCTCGGGGCAGCGCGCGACAGATCCCACGACCAATCTGTGGATGAATGCGCCACTGTTAGCGGGCCAGCAGACGCAAAAGCCCCTCAATCCCATGGATTGAGGGGCTTTTGTGTCTGCTCGCGCAGAGGTGACTAGCGGTAGTCGCTGAACCCGTAATCGTCCAGCGGCACCGCGGCACCGGAGGCCTGGCCGAAGTCCGGGCTGTAGTACTGATCCTCGTAGGACGGGATCGTGTACGCCGCGGCGCGGGCTTCCTCGGTCGGCTGCACCTGGATGTCGCGGTAACGGGCGATGCCGGTACCGGCCGGGATCAGCTTGCCGATGATCACGTTCTCCTTCAGACCATTCAGCCTGTCGCTGCGGCAGTTGATCGCCGCATCGGTCAGGACGCGAGTGGTCTCCTGGAACGACGCTGCCGACAGCCAAGAATCGGTGGCCAGCGACGCCTTCGTGATACCCATCAGCACCGGACGTCCTGCCGCGGGCTCGAGACCCTCGGCCACGACGCGACGGTTCTCGGCCTCGAACTCCGCACGCTCGGTCAGCGATCCGGGCAGGAATTCCGTTGCGCCCGAATCGATGATGGTGACGCGACGCAGCATCTGCCGCACGATCACCTCGATGTGCTTGTCGTGGATCGACACACCCTGGGCGCGGTAGACGTCCTGCACCTCGTTGACGAGGTGCAACTGGACGCTCCGCTGACCCTGCACGCGCAGAACCTCGTGCGGGTTGGCCGAGCCCTCCATGAGCTGCTGGCCGACCTCGACGTGGTCACCGTCGGACAGGAGTCGTTCGGTGCCGTCCTCGTGCTTGAACACCTTGAGGCGCTGGCGGCGAGAGACCTTGTCGTAGACCACTTCTTCGCTCCCGTCGTCGGGAACGATGGTGATCTTGTAGAACTTGTCGCTCTCCTCCAGACGGATCCGCCCGGAGACGTCCGCGATGGGCGCGGTGTTGCGCGGCACGCGGGCCTCGAACAGCTCCTGCACGCGGGGCAGACCACCGGTGATGTCCTCACCGACGCCACCCTGGTGGAAGGTGCGCATGGTCAGCTGCGTGCCGGGCTCACCGATCGACTGGGCCGCCACGATGCCGACCGCCTCGCCGATGTCCACCAGCTTGCCGGTGGCCATCGAACGGCCGTAGCACATCGCGCACACCCCGGTACCGGTGGTGCAGGTCAGCACCGACCGCACCTTCACCTGGGTGATGCCTGCGGCGAGCAGAGCGTCGATCGCCGGATCGCCGAGGTCGTGGCCGCGTGCGATGACGACGTTGCCCTTCTCGTCCACCGCGTCGGTGGCCAACGTACGTGCGTACGCCGACGTCTCGATGTGCGGATCGCGGATGAGCTCGGCTTCGCCCTGCAGCTCGGCCAAGGTGACGTTGATGCCACGCTCGGTCTCGCAGTCGGTCTCGCGAACGATGACGTCCTGGCTCACGTCGACCAGACGACGGGTCAGGTAACCCGAGTCAGCGGTACGAAGTGCGGTGTCCGCCAGGCCCTTACGAGCGCCGTGGGTGTTGATGAAGTACTCCAGCACCGTCAGGCCCTCGCGGAACGAGGACTTGATGGGACGCGGGATGAACTCACCCTTCGGGTTCGTCACCAGGCCCTTCATGCCTGCCAGCGTGCGGGTCTGGGTGAGGTTACCCGTGGCACCGGACTTCACGATCGTGATGATCGGGTTGTCCTCGGGGTAGTACTTCTCCAGCGCCTTGCCGACCTCTTCGGTGGCGTCCTGCCAGATCTTGACGAGCGCCTCGTTGCGCTCCTCCTTGTTCAGAGCACCGCGCTGGTACTTCTTCTCGATGCCGTCGGCTTCCGCCTCGTAGCGGTCGAGGATCTCCACCTTCTGCGGCGGCACCAGCACGTCGGCCATCGCCACGGTGACACCCGAACGGGTGGCCCAGTAGAAGCCGGCGTCCTTGAGCTTGTCGACGGTCTGCGCCACGACGATCATCGGGTAGCGCTCGGCCAGATCGTTGACGATCCGAGCCTGGACCTTCTTGTGCATCTGCTCGTCGACGAACGCGTAGGCCTTGGGCAGCAGCTCGTTGAACAGCACCCGGCCCAGCGTGGTCTCCGCCATCCAGGCATCGCCCGGACGCCAGCCACCCTCGCCGAACAACGCCGCCTCGATGTCGGCAGGCGGACGCAACTGCGTCAGCCGCACCTTGATCTTGGCCCGCACCGACAGCGCACCGCGGTCGACGGCCATCTGAGCCTCGGCAGGCGAGCTGTACACGCCGAACTCCGGCTGATCGCTTGGCGGCGGGCACGTACTCGCCGATGTCGCCCGGAATGAGCGTCGTCAGGAAGTACAGCCCGGTCACCATGTCCAGACGCGGCATGGCCAGCGGACGGCCCGACGCAGGCGACAGGATGTTGTTCGAGGACAGCATCAGGATGCGGGCCTCGGCCTGCGCCTCGGCGGACAGCGGCAGGTGAACTGCCATCTGGTCACCGTCGAAGTCGGCGTTGAACGCCTCACAGACCAGCGGGTGCAGCTGGATGGCCTTGCCCTCGACCAGCTGCGGCTCGAAGGCCTGGATACCGAGGCGGTGCAGCGTTGGTGCGCGGTTCAGCAGCACCGGGTGCTCCGAGATGACCTCTTCGAGGACATCCCACACCTGGGGGCGCTGACGTTCCACCATGCGCTTGGCGCTCTTGATGTTCTGCGCGTGGTTCAGGTCGACCAGACGCTTCATCACGAACGGCTTGAACAGCTCGAGCGCCATCAGCTTGGGCAGACCGCACTGGTGCAGCTTGAGCTGCGGGCCGACCACGATGACCGAACGGCCCGAGTAGTCGACGCGCTTGCCGAGCAGGTTCTGACGGAACCGGCCCTGCTTGCCCTTGAGCAGATCGGACAGCGACTTGAGCGGACGGTTGCCGGGCCCGGTGACGGGCCGGCCACGACGGCCGTTGTCGAACAGCGCGTCCACCGACTCCTGCAGCATCCGCTTCTCGTTGTTGACGATGATCTCGGGTGCACCGAGGTCGATCAGCCTCTTGAGGCGGTTGTTGCGGTTGATCACGCGGCGGTACAGGTCGTTGAGGTCGGAGGTCGCGAAGCGGCCACCGTCCAGCTGGACCATCGGGCGCAGTTCCGGCGGGATCACCGGTACGGCGTCGAGCACCATGCCCATCGGCGAGTTCCGGTTCATCTGGAACGCCGCGACGACCTTCAGACGCTTGAGGGCGCGAAGCTTCTTCTGGCCCTTGCCGTTCTTGATGGTGTCGCGCAGGCTCTCGGCCTCGGCGTCGATGTCGAAGTTCTCGATGAGCTTCTTGATCGACTCCGCGCCCATGGCGCCCTGGAAGTACTCGCCGTAGCGGTCGACGAGCTCGCGGTAGAGCACCTCGTCGACGATGAGCTGCTTCGGAGCGAGCTTGGTGAACGTCGTCCAGATCTCGTCGAGCCGGTCCAGCTCGCGCTGCGACCGGTCACGGAGCTGGCGCATCTCGCGCTCGCCGCCGTCGCGCACCTTGCGGCGGACGTCGGACTTGGCGCCCTCCTTCTCGAGCTCGGCCAGGTCGTTCTCCAGCTTCTGGGAACGCTCGGCCAGGTCCAGATCGCGCTGATCCTCGACGGCCTTCTTCTCGACGACCATCTCGGCCTCGAGCGTGGACTGCTCGTTGTGCCGCATCTCGGTGTCGACCGCGGTGATGACGTAGGCGGCGAAGTAGATGATCTTTTCCAGATCCTTCGGCGCCAGGTCGAGCAGGTAGCCCAACCGCGACGGAACGCCCTTGAAGTACCAGATGTGCGTGACGGGTGCGGCCAGTTCGATGTGGCCCATCCGCTCACGACGCACCTTGGCACGCGTCACCTCGACGCCGCAGCGCTCACAGACGATGCCCTTGAAGCGAACGCGCTTGTACTTGCCGCAGTAGCACTCCCAGTCGCGAGTCGGTCCGAAGATCTTCTCGCAGAACAGGCCGTCCTTCTCGGGCTTCAGCGTTCGGTAGTTGATGGTCTCCGGCTTCTTGACCTCGCCGAAGGACCAATTGCGGATGTCGTCTGCAGTGGCGAGGCCAATGCGGAGTTCATCGAAGAAGTTGACGTCGAGCACGTAACTTCCTTTCCCCTTGCGGGTTTAGTAACTAATAACTACTGATTAAGCGAGGTCTTCGACGGACGGAGACTCGTTGCGGGACAAGTTGATTCCCAGGTTGGCGGCGGCACGTTCGAGGTCTTCGTCGTCGGTGTCCCGCATTTCGATTGCGGTTCCCTCGGACGACAGCACCTCGACGTTGAGGCACAGTGACTGCAGCTCTTTGAGCAGCACCTTGAACGACTCCGGGATGCCCGGCTCGGGGATGTTCTCGCCCTTGACGATCGCCTCGTACACCTTGACGCGTCCGACGGTGTCGTCGGACTTGATCGTCAGCAGCTCCTGCAGCGTGTATGCCGCGCCGTAGGCCTGCATGGCCCAGCACTCCATCTCGCCGAACCGCTGACCACCGAACTGCGCCTTACCACCCAGCGGCTGCTGGGTGATCATCGAGTACGGACCGGTGGAGCGGGCGTGGATCTTGTCGTCCACCAAGTGGTGCAGCTTCAGGATGTACATGTAGCCGACCGTGACCGGGTACGGGAACGGTTCGCCACTGCGGCCGTCGAACAACCGCGACTTGCCCTCGGCGTTCACCATGACCTCGCCGTCGCGGTTCGGCAGCGTCGAGCCCAGCAGGCCCTCCAGCTCGCCTTCACGGGCACCGTCGAACACCGGCGTGGAGACGATGCTGTTCGGCTCGGCCGACAGCAGACCCTCCGGCAGGTTGGCAGCCCATTCGGGCGTGCCGCCGACGACGTCGATGTTCCAGCCGCTCTTGGCGACCCAGCCCAGGTGCGTCTCGAGGATCTGGCCGATGTTCATCCGTCGCGGCACACCGTGCGTGTTCAGGATGATGTCGACCGGCGTGCCGTCCGGCATGAACGGCATGTCCTCGACCGGCAGGATCTTGCCGATGACGCCCTTGTTGCCGTGGCGTCCGGCGAGCTTGTCGCCGTCGGAGATCTTGCGCTTCTGGGCCACGTAGACGCGGACCAGCTCGTTGACGCCTGCGGGCAGCTCGTCGTCGTCCTCGCGGGAGAACATCCGGACGCCGATGACCTTGCCGGACTCACCGTGCGGCACCTTCAGCGACGTGTCGCGGACCTCGCGGGCCTTCTCGCCGAAGATCGCGCGCAGCAGCCGCTCCTCCGGGGTCAGCTCCGTCTCGCCCTTGGGCGTGACCTTGCCGACCAGGATGTCGCCGTCGCGGACCTCGGCGCCGATGCGGACGATGCCGCGCTCGTCGAGATCGGCGAGCACCTCGTCGGAGACGTTCGGGATGTCCCGGGTGATCTCCTCGGCGCCCAGCTTGGTGTCACGCGCGTCGATCTCGTGCTCCTCGATGTGAATCGAGGTGAGCACGTCCTCCTCCACGAGCCGCTGGCTCAGGATGATGGCGTCCTCGTAGTTGTGGCCCTCCCACGGCATGATCGCGACGAGCAGGTTCTTGCCGAGCGCCATCTCACCGTTCTCGGTGCATGGGCCGTCGGCGATGACCTGGCCGTCCTCGACACGCTGCCCGGCGTCCACGATCGGACGCTGGTTGGCGCAGGTGCCGTGGTTCGACCGGGCGAACTTGCGCATCCGGTAGGTGTGCCGGGTGCCGTCGTCTGCCATCACGGTGATGTAGTCGGCGGACACCTCTTCGATGATTCCGGCCTTCTCCGCGACGACGACGTCGCCGGCGTCGATGGCGGCACGAAGCTCCATGCCCGTGCCGACCAGCGGTGCCTCGCTACGCACCAGCGGAACCGCCTGGCGCTGCATGTTGGCACCCATGAGGGCGCGGTTGGCGTCGTCGTGCTCGAGGAACGGGATCATCGCCGTCGCGACCGACACCATCTGGCGCGGCGAGACGTCCATGTAGTCGACCTGCGACGGACGTGACGTACTCGACCTCGCCGCCCTTGCGGCGGACCAGGATGCGGTCCTCGGTGAAGCGACCCGTCTCGTCGATCGGCGAGTTGGCCTGCGCCACGACGTGGCGGTCCTCCTCGTCGGCGGTGAGGTGCTGGATCTCGTCGGTGACGACACCCTCGACGACCTTGCGGTAAGGCGTCTCGATGAAGCCGAACGGGTTGACCCGCGCGTACACCGACAGCGAACCGATCAGGCCGATGTTCGGGCCCTCAGGGGTCTCGATCGGGCACATCCGGCCGTAGTGGCTGGGGTGCACGTCGCGAACCTCGAGGCCGGCGCGCTCACGGGACAGACCACCGGGGCCCAGCGCCGAGAGGCGGCGCTTGTGGGTCAGACCCGACAGCGGGTTGTTCTGGTCCATGAACTGGCTCAGCTGGCTGGTGCCGAAGAACTCCTTGATCGCCGCCACGACGGGACGGATGTTGATCAGGGTCTGCGGCGTGATCGCCTCGACGTCCTGAGTGGTCATGCGCTCACGCACGACGCGCTCCATGCGGGACAGGCCGACGCGGATCTGGTTCTGGATCAGCTCGCCGACGGTGCGCAGACGACGGTTGCCGAAGTGGTCGATGTCGTCGACCTCCACCGGAACCTCGACGCCGTCGGGGGCGGTCATCGTGGTCTGGCCCTCGTGCAGCCGCACCAGGTACTCGATGGTGGTGGCGATGTCCTCGGGCGTCAGCGTCGAGCTGGTGATCGGCGTGCCGGCGTTGAGGCCGAGCTTCTTGTTGACCTTGTAGCGGCCCACGCGGGCCAGGTCGTAGCGCTTCTCCTTGAAGAACAGGTTCTCCAGCAGGGTCTGCGCCGACTCCTTGGTGGGCGGCTCGCCCGGGCGCAGCTTGCGGTAGATGTCCAGCAGCGCCTCGTCGGAACCTGCGGTGTTGTCCTTCTCCAGCGTCGACATCATGATCTCGGAGAAGCCGAAGCGCTCCACGATCTGCTCGTTGGTCCAGCCGAGTGCCTTCAGCAGCACGGTGACCGGCTGGCGGCGCTTGCGGTCGATGCGGACACCGACGGTGGCGCGCTTGTCCACGTCGAACTCGAGCCACGCACCGCGGCCCGGGATGACCTTGACACTGGTCAGGTCGTTCTCGGTGGCCTTGTCCTTGGACCGGTCGAAGTACACGCCGGGCGAGCGGACGAGCTGGGACACGACGACACGCTCGGTGCCGTTGATGATGAACGTGCCCTTCTCGGTCATCATCGGGAAGTCGCCCATGAAGACCGTCTGGCTCTTGATCTCACCGGTCTGGTTGTTGATGAACTCAGCGGTGACGAACAGCGGCGCCGCGTACGTCTGGTCCTTTTCCTTGCAATCGTCGACGGGTGCCTTGACCTCGTCGAAGCGCGGGTCGGAGAAGCTCAGCGAGAGCGTGCCCGCGAAGTCCTCGATCGGCGACAGCTCGGCGAGAACCTCTTCGAGGCCGCCGACGGGGTTGGGCTCTCCGCGCTCGAGCGCCTTTTCACGCCACCGGTCGGAGCCGATGAGCCATTCGAACGAGTCGGTCTGAACGTCCAGCAGCCCCGGAACCTCGAGAGGCTCACGAAGCTTGGCGAAGGAAACTCGCCTAGGTGCTCCCGGCACGGAGTTGTTGGTGATATCGACTTTGCTCTGGCGAGAGACTGCCAAGATGCATCCTTCCAGCACCCGTGCGACGATCGGATGCCTGGTGAAGGCCAGACCCGTACGCCGCGTTATCTGCTTCTGTCGGCTGGCTCTCGCCTGTCCGCATCACGGACACACGGCACGCAACTAGATCACTGAGCAGGGCTCAGGCTAGGACCACGATGTCAGGTGCGGGTGAGGTGGGCAGGAGGCAGCCAGCGCAACGTCCAACAATAGCGCAGGACGGCGCATTCCTCAACAAGCCCATCACAGCCATGTGCTAGAGGGTGCTAGATGCTGGCTGGCGTCCTGAACCCGTACACACATGCTGCCCAACAGACTGGCCCGTTTGTGCCCGTCCGTCAAGAGTTGACGCGCCGTTTGCTGTGGACATTTTCGCCGGAAGGGCCATCGCCGACCCGGGCCGTTCCTCGACCGGTGTGGCGCAGTGCGCCAAGTCGAGGCTCTGTGTCGTATCCGGCGGGGCCTTCAAGGTCAGATCGATCGGGGTGAGCCGATGGGGTGGCGCGGGTGACACGGACGCCCTGGCGCCGGTCGTGGGGCGTCGATCATCGGTTCGAGTTCGCCATGGTTGAGATGGGTACCCCCGTACCAGTCACCGGTGGTGCCTTCGGCGAGCTTCTGAACAGCCTGGACGTCGTCCGAACGCGAGAGTCCCTGCCCCGCCACCGAGCCGCCGAGCGGGGTTGCCGGGACAGTGCCGGCGGTGCTCGAATTCGGTTGACCAGCAGTCGAATTCGAGGACCCCGATGAGATGAACGTCACGATGGGGACCCAGGGTGAGCTCGGTCGCCATCGCGAGACGCGATCCACGTCGGCTCAACTCCCCCGGTCGCGTCGACCGGGCGGGGTCACTCCTTGGCGACGGGGATGGAGGCCGTTGGTGTTTCTTCCTCGCCGGCCGTGCGGTGACGCGCGGTCGGATCGTCGCCGAACTGGTGCGACGCGTACTTGTGCGTGCCCTCGAGGTCGTCGCGGATGGCTTCCTGCGCCGCGGGCGGGAGGGTGTGCATGATCTCGCGCACCCGGGCCTGACGGCGGGCGACGGCCTTGCGCTCCGGCATGCCGGGGGTGGCCTGGATCTGCGGCGGCACGCCTTCGATCTCCTCCATGCCACCGTCGTGGTGACCGGCGTCGGCCAGCGCCTGCTCCTCGGCCATCGTGCCTTCGTCCTTCTCCTCGGACATGCCGATGGGGCCGATGCGGCGACCGTTGAGGAACTGCTTGACGACGGGCTCGTCACTGGTCAGCAGCACCTCGCGGGGGCCGAACATGACCAGGTGCTTGCGGAACAGCATGCCCATGTTGTCGGGCACGGTGCGGGCGATGTTGATGTTGTGCGTGACGATCAGGATGGTGCAGTCGATCTGCGCGTTGATGTCGATGAGCAACTGGCTCAGGTACGCGGTACGGACCGGGTCGAGGCCGGAGTCCGGCTCGTCGCAGAGGATGATCTGCGGGTCGAGCACCAGAGAGCGGGCCAGGCCGGCGCGCTTGCGCATACCGCCGGAGATCTCACCGGGGAACTTGGTCTCATCGCCGGTGAGGCCGACCAGGTCGAGCTTCTCCATGACGATCTGGCGGATCTCGCTTTCCTTCTTCTTCGTGTGCTCACGAAGCGGGAACGCGGTGTTGTCGTAGAGGCTCATCGAACCGAACAGCGCGCCGTCCTGGAACATGACGCCGAAGAGGGTGCGGATCTCGTAGAGCTCCTTGGCGGAGCACTCGATGATGTTGGTGCCGTCGACGATGATCTTGCCGCGCTCGGGGCGCAGGAGTCCGATCAGTGACTTCAGGAACACGGACTTACCGGTACCGGACGGGCCCAGCAGCACGCTGACTTCCCCGGAGGGAATGTCGAATGTGACGTCCTCCCAGATTCGCTGGGGCCCGAAGGACTTTGTCAGTCCTTCAACCTGAATACCGATGCCCACGCGAGATCCTTCCGCCAAAGCTGCATTTCACCGCACGCCACCCACCTGTGGCTTGGGTCACTGTAGCGCACGCCCGTGCGCCCAACTGAGTTTGTACCGATCCGTGATCGTCCCGCAAGTGACCCTCGGGGATTTGCTCGATCGACACTCCATCGGGACCCGGTTGCCGTGAAATCCCGTGGGTTGCCACGCGGTCGGGCCCGGACACGAAGAAGCCCCCGGGGACGACCCCGGGGGCTTCTCGCGCGTGGAAACTACTTGACGGTGACCGAAGCGCCTGCGGCCTCGAGCTTGGCCTTGGCGTCCTCGGCGGCGTCCTTGTTGACCTTCTCGAGCAGCGGCTTGGGAGCGCTGTCGACCAGATCCTTGGCCTCCTTGAGGCCAAGGCCGGAAACGATCTCGCGGACGACCTTGATGACGCCGATCTTCTTCTCGCCGGCACCCTCGAGGATGACGTCGAACTCGGACTGCTCCTCGGCGGCCTCGGCCGGGGCGGCAGCGCCTGCCGCGGCGGCGACGGCGACCGGAGCGGCCGCGGTGACCTCGAAGGTCTCCTCGAACTGCTTCACGAACTCAGAGAGCTCCAGCAGGGTCATTTCCTTGAACGCGTCGAGCAGTTCGTCAGTGCTGAGCTTGGCCATGGTGATGGTCCTTCCTTATTACTTGTTGCTAGTTGCTTGTGGTGGTGGTTAGGCGGCGGGTTCTTCGCCGGACTTCTTCTCCTGCAGAGCTGCGAACAGCCGGGCGGCCTGGGACACGGGCGCGTTGAACAGCGCCGCGGCCTGGGACAGGTTGCCCTTCATGGCGCCGGCCATCTTGGCCAGCAGCACCTCGCGCGACTCCAGGTCTGCGATGCGCTCGACCTCGGCGACGGTCAGCGCGCGACCGTCCATGTAGCCGCCCTTGATGATGAGCGCCTTGTTGTCCTTGGCGAACGTCTTGATCGCCTTGGCGGCGTCGACGGCCTCGCCCTTGACGAATGCGATCGCAGTGGGCCCGGCGAAGAGTTCGTCGAGACCCTCGATGCCTGCCTCCGCCGCGGCACGCTTCACCAGCGTGTTCTTGGCGACGGTGTAGGTCGCGGACTCGCCGAGCGACCTGCGCAGCTCGGCAAGGTTGGCAACCGTCAGCCCGCGGTACTCGGTGACGACGGTGGCCGTCGACTCCTTGAACCGTTCGGCGATGTCGGCGACCGCGGTGGCCTTGTCAGCCTTGGCCATGCATGCCTCCTCGTGGATGGGTTCGGGTGTTCACCGCAGACCGACACGAAGGGGCCGAGAAATGACGAACGCCCCGACGCAGAATGGCCGGGGCGCGCAAGAAGCAACTACCTCGTCCTCCTGCGTGGGCCGCCGGGACAAATCCCGGACCTTCAACCGATTTCTCGGTGACCGACGGTCTTCGGTGGAACCCGCCAAGAATAGCGCGCCACCCGCCGATCAGCCAAAACGCGCCTCACCCCCGCGGGTCAGCGTGCACGAATCGCGAGGAGGAGGAACGCGCTCAGGCGTTCAACAAGGCCGCCGCGCCGACCAGGCCGGCATCACCGCCGAGTTCGGCGGGCAGCACCCGCAGGCCGCGGATGAAGTCGAGGCCGGCGTAGGTCTTCAGCGCCTCGCGCAGCGGATCGAACAGCAGCGCACCCGACTTGGCCACGCCCCCGCCGATGACGACGAGGTCGAGGTCGCACACCGCGGCCGCCGAGGCGATCGCCATGGCGAGTGCGGTCGTGCCACGCCGGAATGCTTGCAACGCGATCGGATCGCCACGGTTGGCGGCGTCGGCGAGTTCCTTCGCGTCGGCGTCGGGGGCCGCGTCCCAACCGTTCTCGTGGGCCCACCGCGCCAGGTGCGGGCCGGACGCAACCGTCTCGACGCAGCCACGTCCGCCGCACGTGCACGCCACGCCGTCGGGGTCGACGACCACGTGCCCGACGTGGCCGGCGTTTCCGGTGCGCCCGTCGTAGGGGGCGCCGTCGAGTACCAGCCCGCCGCCGATGCCGGTGGAGACCACCATGCCGAGCAGGAAGTGCGCGCCCCGGCCTGCGCCGTGCCACCGCTCGCCGAGTGCCATGCACAGACCGTCGCCGCCGAGCCGGACGGGACCGCCGGTGACGGCGGCCACCCTGTCGACGATCGGAAAGTGTTGCCACTCGGTGATGTTGATCGGGCTGACGGTGCCGTTGGGCAGATCGATGGGTCCGGCGGAGGAGATGCCGACCCCGGTCACGTCGCCGCCGGCCTTCGCCAGTGCGTCGGCGATCAACGCCTCCGCGACGGCCCACACCGTCTCGGCATCGCCATCGGGGGTGGGCTGCTGCGCACGGTGCACCAGGGTGCCGTCGGCGTCGACCAGGCCTGCGGCGATCTTCGTGCCTCCGACGTCGAGCACGAGGGTTGTGGTGTCCGTCATCAGTGTTTGTGGGTGTTGTCGGGCTGACGGGGATCGCCGGGATGTTCGTAGCCCGGCGCCAGTTCGACCAGCACCGCGCGCCGGGCATCGAGCCAGACGCGGAAGCTGCGGCGCCGTGCCGCCGCCAACAGGTGCTCGGTGATGGCGTGCCGGACATCGGCCAGCGCCGGCGGCGCCGCCCGGTCGTGCCAGCCCCCGGCCGCCGGTGCGGGCGCGGCGAAGCGGAAGGGATTGCGCGCGTGGTAGTCCGCGACGTCGGCGTCGCTGACGTGGACGTCCGCGGTGACGTCGGCGAACAACGCCCGCGCCAGCGGATGTTCGAGCGCCGACGCCGCGACGCTGCCGATCTCGAGGCGGGCCGCCACGTCGGGCAGCAGCTCGCCCTCGGTGGGCGCGCCGTCCGCCGTCACGTCACGCGCGGCGGCCTCGGCCGTCACCACGCGTTCGGTCACGACCAGCTGGGTGAGCCACCGCCGCAGCTGCCGTCCTTCGCTGGTGCCCGGCCGGGGAAGTGCGGTCGCCAACCTCGATGTGCGGAGCCGTGTTTCGCGCATGTCGACGTCGCTCACCAACACCGGAACCCCGCCCACCGTCGCCGCCACGTGCCCGTTCACCGGACGGACACCTTCACCGCGGAAGTGTAGAGCAGGTGGCCCGCGCAGCCGACCCGGATCAGCGCCCACCACTCCCCCGGCTCCACCGACACGCGGGGGCGCGACCTCGAAGTCGAGGACGACGGAGCCGCGCGCCGGTATCTCGGCACCGATGACGCACGGCCCCAACCATTCCCACGTCCCCCACGGGCTGATCAGGTGCGCCTCCGCCGCGAGGTCGGCGTATGCGTCGGTGCCGACGGTGACGCTGAGCGTGGCCGTGCCGCCCGCGGCGACGTCGACGGCCTGTGGTTCGGCGAGCAGGCGCAGCACCTGGTCGGTGGTCTGGCCGACCGAGATCACGCACACGTCCTCGACCACCTGCCGCCACGACGCGGGAATGGACGCATTGCCGGTGACCGAGAGTTCGGCGCGCACCGGGTACAGACCGGGTGCCGTGCCCGACGGCATCGTCAGGTCGACGGTCGGTCTCGAGGTATTCGCCGGGCGGGAGCATGAACGGCAGCTCGTCGGGTTCGGCGGTCCAGTCGGGCGGCACGACGAGCCGCACCCTGCCGTGCAGCACCGAATCGCTGCAGTCGCTGGCGGCGGTCAGCCGCAGTTGGACCGGCGCGCCGGGCTCGGCCGCGCCGGTGTGCGGGTGCAGGTGCGCGACCACCGGCAGCCCGCCGAGCGGCGCGGGACCGCGATTGTGCAGCCAGTAGCGCGCGTAGAGCGGTTGCGCGACTTCGGCATCCGGCGCCAGCGTGACGTGGTCGCCGTCGAGCACGCGCGGCAGGTTCAGGGCGCGCCCGCACGGTGGCGATCTCGTAGCCGTGCAGGCGCAGGGCGTCCCCTGCCGGGCCACGCGACTGCTCCAGCAGGTCGAGGCGCTCCGGGGTGGCGACGTTGCGCAGACCGGAGCGGATCACGACGTCCGTTGTCCGGCCGAGGGTTTCGACCACACGCAGAGCGAGACCGTCACCGACCTCGAGGTGCTCGGCGCTGCCACGCGCGATCGAGTTGCCCGCCACCTTGAGCGCACCGAGCGCGACCTCGCCTGCGGGTTCGATCTCGAGCAGCGAGCCCCACTCCGGCAGGCCACCGGCGGACGACGCGGTGCCGACGACGCCGAGCAGCGGTTGGCCGAACTCCGCGCTCGCGGCGGGCAGTCCCCCGTCGCGCCAGTCACCGTCGGCGGCGACGACCGCGTAGTCGAACGAATGCGTCCAGTGCTGCAGCTGGAAGTTGGAGCCGTCCGGCGCGGTGCGACGCGGCGGGTCGATCCACGTCCCGGACGGCCACCCGGTGCACGACCGCATGAGCGACGTGTGAAGGGTGCCGTCGGAGTCGACGGCGAAGCTCGGCACGCCACGGTTGAGTACGGCGACGGTCCTCGCCTCGAACTCGTCGATCCCGCTCGGCACGTGCTGGTCGACGGTCACCTCGGCGTCGGCGAGGTCGTCGACCAGTGCGGCGACCGCCGCCTCGAACCCGTCGCGGCCTGCGACGATGAGGACCGGCAGCGCATGGACGCCGCGCAGGTCGGCGCCCGGCACCCAGCGCTGCGCCAGCGGCGCGTCGCCCGGTACCCACACCCGTGCGACGCCGTTGGCGTCGAGCTGGCGGTCGAGTTCCTCGGTGTAGGCATCGTCGGCGGCGGCGAGAACCGCTGCGGTGAAGGCATTCTCGCTCGGGCCACCCAGCGCGATCCGCGCGTCGGGCAGGTTCGAGTCGACGGTGAGGTCGCCGTACCGTGGCTTGTCGGCGCTGCTGCAGGTCGCGGTGACGCCCGCCCGGACCAGGGCGACCATCAGGTCACGCGTCGCGGTCGTCGCGGCCCGGCGACACCACCTCGGCCACCGACATCGCGCGGGTGTGCGGACCCCACCTTCACCCGCATCGCCGACGACAGCCCGAACCATCCGTAGGCCGGATTGTCCAGGGTGTACGGGTATCGCTCCGAGTCCACGGCGTGCGTCGAATCATGGTCGTGCATCAGGCCGAAACCGCGACCGATCACCGCGTCGCCCACCTCGCTGACGGGCATCGCACCCGGCACGGGACACGGCCAGCGCAACCGGAGCAGCCGGTCGGATCCGGTGAATTCGTCGATGGTGGTGCGGCAGTCGACGCGGTCGACGCCGTGCCACAGCGTCACCGTCTGGGTGTAGCGCAGCAGACCCTCGATGCCGCCGCGGACGGTGATCCGCTCACCGAGCGCGCTGCGCTGGGCCTGCACTTCGGCGGGCAGACCCGACGAGGACGACCACCAGCCCCTTGGGCAGCAGGTGCCACGGCCCTTCACCCGCCTGCGGGTGCGCCGGATACTCGTCGTACACCGCCAGTTCGTTGCCGACGCGGCCGTCGCCGATCAGCTCGCGGCCGGCCACCGTCAACGACACCACTCCGCCGCCGTGGGCGGGGTCGACGCGCAGTCGGTAGGTCTGGTTGCCGATCTCGTTGCCCTCGAACGGCGTCCAGCCAGTCGATTCGCCCGTGCCGAGCCGGTAGGCCCGCCAGCCCAACGACGGCACGTCGCGAGCCAGCCAGCTGACCGAGTGGCCGTCGTGCTCGACGAGGGTCGGCACCTCGTTGCCGTCGTGGTCGACGACCGTGCCGTGCAACGGTTCGTCGAGGCGGATGGTGACGATGTCGGTTCGGTTGTGCGCCAACGGGTTCCACACCACGGCCCAGCCGTCGACGGCGCTCGACAGGAGCGCCAGTGCGTTGTCGCGAGCGGCTCGGCCGAGCTCCCACGCGTCGCGCCACCCCGTCAGCAGGTCGAGGTAGACCTGGTCGGACTCGGAGCCGGTGATGGCGTCGTGGTGTGCGCCGTAGGCCAGCTGCACCCATGCCTTGGCCAGTGCCGCATGGGGATACGTCGCCCCGGCGAGCAGCCCGGCGAATACGGCGAACCGCTCGGCCTCCAGCACCGCATGCTCGGCGGCGCGGTTGGCCTGCTTGGTGTCGATGTACGACACGTCCTTGCCGGTGTAGATCGGGTTCATGTCACGGGTCTGGGGCGACGGCGCGCCACCACGCTCGTCGAGTTCTGCGCGCACCGCCGCGAAGAACTCGCGCGGCAACGCACAGACGAACCGCGGCCAGGTGTAGCGCGCGTTCCAGTCCCGGTGGATGTCGGTGACCCACTTGTTCGGCGGGGTGTAGTCCGTGCCGACGGGCAGCAGCACGTTGCGCGTCAACGCGACTCGCTTCAAGCCGGCGAACAGATCGTAGGTCGCCGCCTCGGCCTCGGCGAGCGACGGCGCACGAGTCCATCCACCAGCCCGCCGCATAGTGGGCGGGCATGTAGTGCGTCAGCAGCCCACGGCCGGACGGAGCCATCCATTCGAACTCGCTGGCGAACTGCATGCGTCCGGGATCGCCGCCACCCGCCATCGGGCCCCACTGGTGATGCGGTCCCCGCGCCCAGGAACTCGAGGTCAGGCCGGCATCGGCCGCCATCCCTGGGAACTGCGGATCGTGCCCGAACACGTCGAGCTGCCATGCGGTTGACGGGTCGGCACCCATGACGTCGCGCTGAAAACCGAAGCCGTGCACGAAGTTTCGAATGGCCGTCTCGGGGCTGGTGAGGTTGGTGTTCGGCTCGTTGTACGTGCCGCCCATCACTTCGACGCGCCCCTCGGCGATCAGTCGGCGCAGGTCGGCCCGGTCCCACGGGTGAGTGTCCCAGTACGGCTTCAGGTAGTCGACCTCGGCCAGGACGAACTTGTACTCGGGTTCCCGCCTGGCCATTTCGAGGTGTGCGTGGACGAGGTCGAAGCCATTGGTCTGGCGGCAGCGCCCGGGCGGTTCCTCGGTCCACACACTGGTGTAGGCGGCCTGTGTGTTCCACCACACCGGGTCGTAGTGGAAGTGGCTGATCATGAACATCGTCCAGCCGGGTTCGGCAACGGTGAAGTCGAAGCTCAGCTCGGCGTCCGCGGCGACGGCGCGCGCGGCCCGTCGGTCACCGACGGCGGCATCCGCCACCCGAACCGACACCTCGATCGAGCCGTCGCCCGGCTGCGCAACGGGGGAACCGACGGTCTCGAGACCGTCGCCGACCACGCGGACCTGCGTCGATTCGGTGCACCCGGCATAGGAGACCCGCACGATCTGATGCGGTTCGTCGGGCGGGCCGGTGAACAACTGCGTCGACTCTGCGGAGATCAGCTCGACCGGCATGTCCGCACTGTACGTTCGCAAACCCCCGGCGGGAAGGCGAATTCGAGCTGAACTCGCGTCGACATTCGGATCGGTGTCATTGGGCAGCAATTCATTTCGCCGACAACCCGCCGACGCTGTGCGTCCCGTGCCGAACCTCCGATCTCGTGTCACAGTGGAACCACTGTGAAAGACGATCCGAGACCGCACAAACGAGCGTCCGCGTGGCGTGACCCGCTGTCGCTGTCATTCCAGGCCCATCGGCGCGTACTGCTCCTGCGCCTGCGTTGGCATGCATCCGCGGCCAACCGCCGGGCCAGGCCGGGACCGCGCCGCCATCTGGGACCGCGACGCTGACTTCGCCGTACCTCACATCGGTGCGACGGCCCGGCTGAGCCGGTCGGCGACCGCACGAACGGCTTCGATCACCTCCGGCGGCGACAGCACCTCGAACTCGTACCCGGGCATGCCCAGGTAGAGCACCATGCGCTCGGGGTCGTCGGCCCCGGTGGTGACGATGCACGTGTCGCTGCCGTCGGGCTCGATGTCGACGGCCGTCGGCGAGAACACCTTGGCCAAGGCGTCCTGCGGGCGCGTGATAGCGGACGCGCGCCGTGAACCGGTACGGCGACGCCGAGATCGACCGCCGCACGTAGGCGGCCGCGTCGGGCGCCTGCCGCGGGGTGAACGTGCTGCCGAGCGCGCGAACGTCGGCCATCCGATCAAGGCGCAGGGTGCGCCAGTCCTGTCGGTCCCGGTCGAAGCACAGCAGGTACCAGCGTCTGCCCGTCGTCACCAGCTGGTAGGGCTCGAGCCTGCGCTGCGTGGTGTTGCCGTGGAGGTCGACGTAGCCTGCCGCGACGTGTTCGTGGTCGCGGCAGGCCCGCGCGAGTGACATCAGCACGTCGGGCTCGACGGGTGAGTCCGACTGATTGGACGTCAGCGTCACGGTGCTGTCGTGCACGGCCGACACCTGCGAGCGCAGTCGCGCCGGCATCACCTGGTCGAGCTTGGACAGTGCGCGCAGCGCGGACTCGCCGACGCCTGCCACGCTGCCGCCCGCCGCCAATCGCAGGCAGACGGCCATCGCGACGGCCTCGTCGGGGTCGAGCAGCAGCGGGGGCAGCGCCGCGCCCGCACCGAGTTGGTACCCGCCGCCGTGGCCCTTGCTGGCGTGCACGGGATAGCCGAGGTCACGGAGGCGTTCGACGTCGCGGCGCACGCTGCGGGTGGTGACGCCGAGCCGGTCGGCCAGCTCCTCGCCCGTCCACACCCGGCGCGACTGGAAGAGGCCGAGCAGCTGCAGCACCCGGCTGGTCGTTTCGGACATGCCAAGAGTCTGCCGCAGTCTTAGGACTGAAACTGTCCTATATGGATGACACGCTCGTCTCATGAGTACCGAGACAGCCCACCTGACCACTCAGCTGGCCGAACAGCTCGAATGGCACTGGCGCAATCAGTTGCGCCCGCGCCTCGACGGCCTCACCGACGACGAGTACTTCTGGACACCGGTGCCGGACTGCTGGACGGTGCACCCGGACGGAACCATCGACTTCGCGTATCCCGCCCCGCAGCCCGAGCCGTTCACGACGATCGCGTGGCGGATGGCGCACGTGATCGTCGGCGTCCTCGCGATGCGTGCCCACTCGCACTTCGACGGGCCGCCCGCCGACTACGAGTCCTGGAACTACGCAGCAGACGCCGACACCGCGCTGCGCCAGCTGGACGACGCCTATCGCCAACTGGATGTCGGGCGTTCGCGGCTGTCGGCCGCCGAGCTGGAAGCGCCGATCGGACCCGCCGAGGGCCCGTGCGCCGACAGGCCCATGACCGATCTGATCCTGCACATCAACCGCGAAGTCATTCACCACGGCGCCGAGATCGCCCTGCTCCGAGACCTTTACGTGCACAGCACCGATACCAAGAAGGAGAACTGACCATGCCCGCGATGCCCCCTCCCGTCGCCGACGAGCGCCAGGCGCTGCGCGACTACCTGTTTCAGCAGCAGTACGCCTACCACGCGCTCGCGTTCGGGCTCACCGACGACCAGGCCCGCGCGACGCCGACGGTCAGCGCGTTGTCGATCGGCGCGCTGATCAAGCACGTGACCGGCTGCCAGCACATGTGGATGCTGCGGGTCGCATCGGCTCCCGAGGCTCCCCCTGCCGACGACCGCCCGGTCGAGGAGCGCCAGGCCGAATACGCCGACGAGTTCGTGATGCGGACCGATGAAACCCTCGCCGACGTGCTGGCCAGGTTCGAGGCCCAGAACGCCGAGACGCTGCGCCTGGTCGAGACCGCCGACCTCGATGCCGCGGTGCCGGTGCCCCGTGACGCGCCGTGGTTCCCGAAGGACGTGGAGGCGTGGTCGGTCCGTTGGGTGCTGTTCCACATGATCGAGGAGTTGGCCCGCCACGCCGGGCAGGGCGACATCATCCGGGAGAGCATCGACGGCGCCACGCTCTACGAACTGCTCGCCGGCATCGAGGACTGGGAGCCCACCACCTGGCTGACGCCGTGGGGCAAGACTCCCGTCGCCGAGGGTGCCGCCGGGTAGAAATGGGGCATGCGCACCCGGACTGGCACGGCCGTCTGCGGGGAACCCGTCGAGTTGTTCTACGAGGACCTCGGCGACCCCGCAGGCGCACCCGTGCTCCTGATCATGGGCGTCGGCGCGCAGCTGCCGATGTGGCCGGACGGGTTCTGCGAGCTGCTGATCGAGCGCGGGCTATCGGGTGATCCGCTACGACCACCGCGACATCGGCCTGTCGACCAAGATGGCCGGGCAGAAGGCCGACGGGTCGGTCTACGCGCGCGTCGCCCGGTACGCGTTCGGCCGGACCAGCCCCGTGCCCTACACGCTGGTCGACATGGCCGAGGACGCGAAGGGCCTGCTGGACCACCTCGAGATCGACCGCGCACACGTCGTCGGGCGCATCGATGGGCGGGATGATCGCGCAGATCCTGGCGGGTAGCCATCCCGATCGGGTCGGGTCGCTGGCGCTGCTGATGACGAGTTCGGGCAAGCCGCTGTCGGCGCTGCCGCGGTGGCGGGTGATCAAGCTGGCGTTCGACCCGCCCGCCAAGGACGCCCCGAGCGAGGACAAGGTCGCCTTCGAGGTCCGCAACATCGCGGTGATCAACGGCCCCAACTTCCTGCCGAGCGACGAGCAGCTGCGCAGCCGCGTCGAGAACGCTGACCGCCCGCAGCGACTATCCGCAGGGCGGCCTGCGCCAGTTCGACGCGATCCTCGGCACCGGAAGCCTGCTGCGGTTCACCCGCCGGATCGAGGCGCCGACCGTCGTCATCCACGGGTCGAAGGATCCGATGGTGCGAATCCGCAACGGCCGCAACCTCGCTCGCATCATCAAGGGAGCACGCTTCGTCGTGGTCGACGGCATGGGCCACGACCTGCCCGAGCCGGTGTGGCGCCCGATGGTCGACGCGCTGGCCGAGAACTTCCGGCTCGCGCGCTGAGCCAAGGCGCTACAGGCGGCCGAGCACCAAGGCCATCGCCGAGTCGACGACGGCGTCGAGGTCGGAGCCGAGCCGACCGGCCAGCCACTGCTGGGCGAGTTCGGCAAGGGCGCCCGCGTACATCGCCGCGCCGACCGTGGCGGCGATGGGTTGGGCGTCGCGGAGTTGCCAACCGTCTTTGACCACCATCAGGTGCAGCAGCTGATCCTGGCTCGCGGCCCGTCGGCGAGCCAGCACGGGGTTGGCCCGGGCATCGGTGAAGAGAATCCGGCCGCGGCCGGGGTCGGCGGAGCTGAAGCCCAGCACGGCCGCGATCCCCGCCCGGGTTCTGGCATGGAGGTCGTCGCGCACCGGGCACATGGCCTCCAGGACGACCTCGCCGAGTTGTTGACTGACCTGGTCGTACACCGCGCCGAGGAGCTCGTCGACGTCGGGGAAGCTCTCGTAGAAGTAACGCGTGTTGAGCCCGCATTCGCGGCATACCGAGCGCACCGACACCGCCGCCTCGCCGCCGTCGCCGAAGAGTCTGAAGGCCGCGTCGACCAGCAGGCTGCGCCGCTCGGTGCGGCGGTCGGTGAGCGGTACGCCCGCCCACCTGGTCGGACTCGACATGTGTCGAAGCCTACGTTGCTGAATGGAGATTTCAATCACAGTCGTGCACGAGCACAGTAAAGTGACAACAAACGTAGTCGAAATGCGAAGGGGCCGACGTGTTCATGCCGCACCAGATCGTCGAGCAGAAGCTGCAGCGTCACTTCGACGAGAACGTCCGACGTAACTACTTTCGCGGCATGGAGTTCGCTGGACCCGCAGGCGACCCCGGCTGGTTCGGACCGGACAGCGCCGTGTGGCACGTCCACTCCCACATGGAGTGCCTGGTCTTCGGGCTGCAGTGCGCCGCGTACATCGAACGTCTCGACCCGTCGATCTACTGGATGGGCGTGCACCACTCGCGACTGGTGGACCGCGCGGCGGACGGCGAAGCGCCCCGCGCATCGACCCCAAGGGTGCGGTGACCCGGCTGGGTCATTCGGTCGCGTTCTTCATCGGCACGGCGTACGGGTCGACGGAGACCGCCGAGCGGCTCGCCGCGACCGTCCGCGCCATGCACCACACCATCAAGGGCGTGCGGCCCGACGGCGCCGCCTACGACGCCGACGACCCGGACTGGCTGCGCTGGAACTACGCGACGGTGGTCTGGGGTCTGGCCACGGCGCACGAGATGTATCACCCGCGGCCGTTGCGCGGCAAGAAGCTCGACCGCTACTACGGCGAGTTCGTCCGGGTGGGCCACGCGCTCGGCGGCACCGACCTACCGACCACGAAGGCGGAGACGCTGGACTGCCTGGCGTCCTATCTGCCGCGGCTGGCGCTGACGCACGGCGCGGCGATGGCCACCGGGCCGAATCTTGCGCTTGCCGCAAAGCGCGATCGACTGGGCCATCCGCGACACCATGCCGAAGTGGGCCGCCCAGCTGGTCCAGCACCAGTCCCCCAACATCGTCGAACGCACCGCGCGCCGGACGGCGGTCTGGACGGCCATCAACGGGTTGCACACCGCGGCCGGACCCACCCTCGAGTTCACCCAGGCGCAGGCCAGGGTCGCGGGCGGGACCGCGGTGCCGCACACCACGCCCACGCACGTGCCGGGCACCGATCCGGTGCGCAGCCGCGCCGAGGTCGAGCGGGAGCTGGCCGCCAGTCCGGTGTGATCCAGTCCACACCTCTTTCGCCTCACCACGGCATTTGAGAGACACTGCAAGGTATGTCTACGACTAAGCACCGCGAGGTAGCCCGGCTGGATCGGGTGCCGTTGCCAGTCGAAGCCGCCCGCATCGGAGTGACGGGTTGGCAGCTCACCCGCACCGGCGCGCGGGTCGTCGCCAATCTGGCCGGCCGCGGCTCACTACAGCAGAAGATCATCAAGCAGATCCCCCAGACGTTCTCCGACCTGGGCCCGACCTACGTCAAGTTCGGCCAGATCATCGCGTCGAGCCCCGGCGCGTTCGGCGAGCAGATGTCGCGGGAGTTCCGCAGCCTGTTGGACCGGGTGCCGCCCGCCGACACCGCCGAAGTGCACCAGCTGTTCAAGGACGAGCTCGGCGACGATCCGGCGAATCTGTTCGCCTCATTCGACGAGCAACCGTTCGCCTCGGCGTCCATCGCCCAGGTGCACTACGCGACCCTGCACACCGGCGAGGAGGTCGTGGTCAAGATCCAGCGGCCCGGCATCCGCCGTCGGGTCGCCGCAGACCTGCAGATCCTCAAGCGCGGCGCCCAGCTCGTCGAGCTGGCCAAGATGGGTCGCCGGTTGTCCGCGCAGGACGTCGTCGCCGACTTCGCCGACAACCTCGCCGAGGAGCTGGACTTCCGGCTCGAGGCGCAGTCGATGGACGCCTGGGTGTCGCACATGCACGCCTCGCCGCTCGGCAAGAACATCAGGGTGCCGCAGGTCTACTGGGATCTGACCAGTGAGAAGGTGCTCACGATGGAGCGCATCCAGGGCGTCCGCATCGACGACGTGGCCGCCATCCGCAAGGCGGGCTTCGACGGCACCGAACTGGTTAAGGCGTTGTTGTTCAGCGTGTTCGAGGGCGGGCTGCGACACGGGCTGTTCCACGGCGACCTGCACGCAGGCAACCTCTACGTCGACGACGACGGGCAAGATCGTGTTCTTCGACTTCGGCATCATGGGCCGCGTCGACCCCCGCACGCGCTGGCTGCTTCGCGAGTTGGTGTACGCCCTGCTGGTCAAGAAGGACCACGCCGCGGCGGGCAAGATCGTCGTCCTGATGGGTGCCGTCGGCAACGTGAAACCGGAGGGCGAGGCCGCAAGGGATCTCGAGGCGTTCGCCACCCCACTCACGATGAAGTCGCTGGGCGACCTGTCGTACGCCGAGATCGGCAAACAGCTCTCGGCGCTGGCCGAGGCATACGACGTCAAGCTGCCGCGGGAACTGGTGCTCATCGGCAAGCAGTTCCTCTACGTCGAGCGCTACATGAAGCTGCTGGCGCCGAAGTGGCAGATGATGTCCGATCCGCAGCTCACCGGTTACTTCGCCAACTTCATGGTGGAGGTCTCCCGGGAGCACTCCGACGAGCTCGAGGTTTGATGATGCAGGTTCGCACAGGCACCGCACGATCGGGCGACCTGGACATCTACTACGAGGACATGGGCGACCCGAACGACCCGGCCGTCCTGCTCATCATGGGCCTCGGCGCGCAATTGTTGTTGTGGCGCAAGGGATTCTGCGAGCTCCTGGTCAACCAGGGGCTGCGCGTCATCCGCTACGACAACCGCGACGTCGGCCTGTCCAGCAAGGTCGAGGGCAGGCACACCGGCGCGAAGTTGGCGCCGCGGCTGGTGCGGTCGTACCTGGGCAAGCCCAGCGAATCGGTGTACACGCTGGAGAACATGGCCGACGACGCCGCGGCGCTGCTCGACCACCTTCGGATCGAGAAGGCGCACATCGTCGGCGCCTCGATGGGCGGCATGATCGCCCAGGTCTTCGCTGCCCGTTACCAACACCGCACCAAGACACTCGCGGTGATCTTCTCGAGCAACAACCAGGCGCTGCTGCCACCACCCGGACCCAAGCAACTCCGCGCCATCACCACCAGACCGAAGGACACGTCACGCGACGGGGTCATCGCCAACGCGGTGGCGGTCAGCAGGATCATCGGCAGCCCGGGATACCCGGCGCCCGAGGAGAAGGTGCTCGCCGACGCCGCCGAAGGCTACGACCGGTCCTACTACCCCGCAGGCGTGGCCCGTCACTTCAGCGCGATCATGGGCAGCGGCAGCCTGCTGCACTACGACAAGCTGATCACCGTGCCCACCGTGGTGATCCATGGCCGCGCGGACAAGTTGATGCGACCCAGCGGCGGACGCGCCGTCGCAAAGTCCATCCGGCGGGCCCGGCTGGTGCTCTTCGACGGCATGGCCCACGACCTTCCCGAGCCGCTGTGGGACGACATCGTCGGCGAACTCAAGACCACCTTTGCTGAAGTTCCGTGAGCAGGGACACTTCGGCCGATTCGGGATGCGATGCCCCGGCGCGTAGCATCAAACAACGAATGCAGCACGGCTCGGGGGAGTCATCGTTTGATTCCAGCCCGCCGTTGATCAGCCAGAAAGGCACTTCGACCATGGCCAAGACGTCAGGCAAGAACAACCTGAAGCCGCATTTCGAGGACGTCCAGGCGCATTACGACCTGTCCGACGACTTCTTCCGGCTGTTCCTGGACCCGACGCAGACCTACAGCTGTGCGTACTTCGAGCGCGACGACATGACGCTCGAGGAGGCACAGCTGGCCAAGATCGACCTCGCCCTCGGCAAGCTCGGCCTGGAGCCCGGCATGACGCTGCTCGACGTCGGCTGCGGTTGGGGTTCGACGATGATGCGGGCGATCGAGAAGTACGACGTCAACGTCATCGGCCTGACGCTCAGCGAGAACCAGAAGGCGCACGTGGAGACCGTGTTCGCCGCGTCGGACAGCCCGCGGACCAAGCGCATCCTGCTGCAGGGCTGGGAGCAGTTCGACGAGCCGGTCGACCGCATCGTGTCGATCGGCGCCTTCGAGCACTTCGGCTTCGACCGCTACACCGACTTCTTCGCCATGGCCTACCGCGCGTTGCCCGACGACGGCGTGATGTTGCTGCACACGATCACGGCGCTGACACTGCCGCAGATGACCGAACGCGGCATGCCGCTGACGTTCGACGTGGCCCGCTTCGTCAAGTTCATCCTCACCGAGATCTTCCCGGGCGGCCGGCTTCCTTCGATCGAGAAGGTCGAGGAGTACGCGCTTCCGGCGGGCTTCAAACTGACCCGCACGCAGTCCCTGCAGGCGCATTACGCACGGACGCTGGACACCTGGGCCGCCGCGCTGGAGGCCAACAAGGACCAGGCCATCGCGATCCAGTCCCAAGAGGTCTACGACCGGTACATGCAGTACCTCACGGGTTGCGCGAAGGGCTTCCGGATCGGCTACATCGACGTCCACCAGTTCACCCTGGCCAAGTAGAGATCCCGGGCGGCAAACGCCCGCCGCGTAGAGTTTGCCCTGAACAGGCGTCAAACTCTGCTCCTCTCCAGTCCCCGGAGGTGTCGGCGCGTCAGGCACCACACGGAAGGCGGGCATGTTCATGGCCGAGCTCACTCCTCACTTCGAGGACGTGCAGTCGCATTACGACCTGTCGGACGACTTCTATCGGCTGTTCCTCGACCCGTCACAGACCTACAGCTGCGCGTACTTCGAGCGCGACGACATGACGCTCGAAGAGGCCCAGGTCGCCAAGATGGACCTGGCTCTCGGCAAGCTCGGCCTGCGAGCCCGGCATGACGCTGCTCGACATCGGCTGCGGCTGGGGCGCGACGATGATGCGGGCGATCGAGCGCTACGACGTCAACGTCATCGGCCTGACCCTGAGCGAGAACCAGCATGCCCACGTCGAGAAGGTTTTCGCCGCCTCGGACAGCCCGCGGTCCAAGCGCGTGTTGCTCATGGGCTGGGAGCAGTTCGACGAACCGGTCGACCGGATCGTGTCGATCGGCGCCTTCGAGCACTTCGGCCACGACCGCCACGACGACTTCTTCACGATGGCGTACAAGGTGCTGCCCGACGACGGTGTCATGCTGCTGCACACCATCACCCGGCTCACCATGGCCGAACTGCAGGACCGCGGAGTACCGCTGACCATGGACGCCGCGCGGTTCGCGATGTTCATCGCCCGCGAGATCTTTCCCGGGGGCCACCTGCCCGCGATCGAGGCCGTCGAGGAGCTTGCCACCGCCAGCGGCTTCACCGTCGACCGCATCCATTCGCTGCGCCTGCACTACGCGCGCACGTTGGAGGCGTGGGCCGAGGCGCTGGAGGCGCGGAAGGACGAGGCGCTCGCCGTCCAGTCGGCGGAGGTCTACGAGCGGTACATGAAATATCTGACCGGCTGCGCGAAAATGTTCCGCGAGGGGTACATCGACATCAACCAGTTCACGTTGGCCAAGTAGGTCTGCCGAATTGGAGTCGACGACCTGGTAAACGCTAGGGTTTACGGCTTGAGGCGTTAGATGGCACGTCGATTGACCGCGCCACGGTACGGTCACAGCAAGACGTGCGCGCCATGGGCGGCGACAGCATCAGCAAGGAAAGGCCAAGCAGGAGAAACATGTCTGACAACTCCACCGGCACGAAGGACCTGGAGCCTCATTTCGAGGACATCCAGGCTCACTACGACTTGTCCGACGACTTCTTCGGCGTATTCCAAGACCCGACCCGCAAATACAGCTGCGCCTATTTCACCGGGCCCAATGCCACGCTGTCCGAGGCGCAGATCGCAAACGTCGATCAGCACCTGGATCGGCTGGACCTCAAGCCGGGCATGACGCTGCTCGAGGTCGGCTGCGGCTGGGGACTGACGCTGCAGCGGGCGATGGAGAAGTACGACGTCAACGTCATCGGCCTGACGCTCAGCAAGAACCAGCAGGCGTACTGCACCCAGTTGCTCGACAAGCTCGACACCACGCGCACCCACGAGGTGCTCCTCGAGGGCTGGGAGCAGTTCCACCGGCCGGTCGACCGGATCGTCTCGATCGAGGCCTTCGAGCACTTCGGCTTCGAGCGCTACGACGACTTCTTCAAGTCGTGCTTCGACATGCTGCCCGACGACGGGCGCATGACCATTCAGAGCAGCGTCGGCTTCCACCCCGACGATCTGCTGGCCCGCGGCAAGAAGCTCACCTTCGAGCTGGCCCGCTTCGTCAAGTTCATGATCACCGAGATCTTCCCCGGCGGCCGGATCCCGAGCACCAAGATGATGGTCGCCCACGGCGAGAAGGCGGGCTTCGTCGTCCCCGAGGCGCTCTCGCTGCGCAACCACTACATCAAGACGTTGGGGATCTGGGCCGCGGCTCTGGAGTACCACAAGGACGAGGCCATCGCGGCCACCGACGAGGAGAACTACAACCGGTACATGAAGTACCTGACCGGTTGCCAGTACTACTTCGTCGACGAGGCCATCGACGTCAGCCTGGTGACCTACCTCAAGCCCGGTGCCGCGGCCTAGCGGCCACCGCAGCTACTAGAAACGCCCCGGCACCCGTGAAGTGCCGGGGCGTTCGTCGTCTTCGTTGCTGGGTGGCATCGTTCTTGGTGAAGTCGCGCTTGTTGGTTGCGTCCTTGGTCGTCGAGTTCGCGTCTCTTCCCTCGCCAGCCGTCGTATCCAACTCGTCCGCGAGTCGGGACTTGTCGTCTGCTCGGCGGGCGGGTCGCCACCCCGTCAGCAGTCACCTCCCCGGTGTGCCGGTCGTCTCCCCCATCGCGGACGGCGTCGTGTCCCAACCTGCTCGGCAGCCGACGGCGCCGTCGTTCCAACCGGCCCTCGCCAGCCTCCGAGAATTCCGCCTCAGTGACGTCCGGCGTGGGATTCTTCGAGGGTGGCCCGTCACGGTCGTCCGACTCCTCGACCTGCGGGTCGACCGAAATCCGCACGATCGAGCTCACAGCTTGCTGTGAGGTCACTGAGAAGGCGTGGAGCGTCCGCCAACCGGGACCACCCCCAACCTAGAAGCAGTTCTGCGCTCGATACAGACGATGCCGGGCTCCGCCCCGAGTCCGCTCCGCACCCGGTCGCAACGCGACGCGGGACACCGCGCTCACCCCGCTCACGGCCATGCGCGTGGCGGCGAGCCGACGTCCGAGGGATGCCCAAATGATCCGAGCGCAGGGGGCGGGTGTGGCAGTCAGATGTTTCAGTAAAGCTACATATTGACGAAGGAAACAATTTGCTAAATGATCTTGTTAGTCGGATCGCTTAATTTGCCAGATTCGCACGAAGATGCAGATGACGCGCCATAATCGGACGTTACGTAGAGGTAAAGATAACGGGGCAATCACATTTTGCTGTCAAGTCGCTGCACGAAGTGCAATGATCGGCGCAGATGACTCAGGTGATATGCCGCACGAAGGAACTGGGCGCGATAGCCGACTTCCTGACGTCAGCGTGTCTCCGTCCGTCGGGTCTGACCATCGAGGGTGAGGCCGGAATCGGCAAGACAACCCTATGGTCGGCCGCGACGGAACAGGCTCGCGAGCGAGGGTGTTGCGTACTGTCGGCGCAGGCGGGTCAGGCGGAATCGGCAATGGGCTACGCCGCGGTGGCCGACCTGCTGCGCGACGTCGATTCATCCATCCTGATCCGGTTGTCGAACGTGCAGAAGATCGCCGTCGACAGGGTGCTGTTGCGGAGCGGCCACGACGAGAGTCCCGAAACCGATCAACGGACGGTGGCGGCCGCCTTCCTGGCAACTATCGAGATGCTTGCCGCGGACGCGCCCGTGCTACTGGCAATCGACGATCTCCAATGGTTGGACGCGTCCAGCAGAGCGGTCATAACGTTTGCCGCTCGCCGGTTCAAGGAACGGGTGGGGGTGCTGGTCACCGAGCGCCCCGAGCCAGGGTGCCCGACCGCGATGACCTGGCTGTGCGTAGGCGCCAGCAACGACATCGGCCGTATCCGTTTGGGCCCCTTGAGCCTGGGCGGGCTGCAAGCGCTGGTTTCAGGCCAGTCGGGTCGATCTCTTCCGCGCCCGACAATGGCGCGCATCGACGAGCTCTCCCAGGGCAATCCGTTGTACGCGCTGGAGTTGGCGCGTGCGGTGGGTGATCAATCATCGACGGCCGAGCAGGACCTGCCTCGCACGCTGGCCGACCTGGTGCGCTCCCGGATAGGCGATATCGACGACGAAGTCCGTGACGTGTTGCTGGCCGCGGCTTGTGTCACCGATCCGACCGTGGACCTGCTGGCCCGGGCAAAAGGCATCACCGTCACCGAGACCGTCGTACTCCTCGAAACGGTCGAGAGCAAAGGCATCGTCAGCATCGAAGGCAATCGGGTTCGCTTCGCCCACCCGCTGCTCGCCCGAGGCCTCTACACGGATGCCCGTCCGTCGCGGCGCCGAAAGATGCATCGGGCCCTGGCCCAAGTCGAGGCGCTGCCCGAGGTCAGAGCCCGGCACTTGGCACTCGCCACGACGAGCGAGGACCCGGCGACCCTGGAGGCACTGGATGCTGCCGCGGAAGCCGCGCGGGCGCGGGGCGCTTCGGCCGCGGCCGCCGAGTTGGTCGACCTTGCGATCGGCGTCGGCGGTGACACGGCGCTCCGCCGGATCCTCTCGTCCCGCTACCACTTTCATGCCGGCAACTACGAACACGCTCATGCGCTCGTCGAGGCTTGTATCCGAGAGCTGCAGCCGGGTCCTCTGCGAGCTACCGCGATGAGCCTGCATGCCGAAATGTGCGTGTACCAAAACAGTTTCGCGCAGGCCGCCGAGATGCTGAGAGGCGCGTTGAAGGAGGCCAAAAGCGATCCCGCCCTGCTCGCGCAGATCTTGATCTTGTTGTCGTTCGCCCGAGTCAGCATGGGCGAGTACGAACGGTCGTTGCACGATGCGAGCCACGCGGTGACGCTGATCGATGAACTCGACCTGCCGGCCCTGACCAGTCAGGCGTGCGCCATGTGGGTAACGGCCAACTTCATATGTGGGCAAGGTGTTGACGAGCCGACGCTGCAGCGTGCGCTTGAACTCGAGGACCGCGACGCCGATGTCTCAGTTCCCTTCGACGCCAGCGTTGTCAACGCCCTCGTGCTGGCCTGGACCGGGCAGCTGGATGAAGCCCGCGCACAGGTGTCCACCCTGCGGAGCCGCTGTATCGAACGCGACGAGGTCGACCACCTGATGTTCATCGATCTTCACAGCACATTGATTGACGTTTGGCGAGGTGACCTCACCGAGACCGCACGAACGGCCAGGGACGCGATGGAGCGGGCCGAACAACTCGGCGGTGATCACGCGTTCGTCATCGCCGATACCATCGGAGCGGTCGCCGCCGCATACGCGGGACGCGAGCAGGAAGCTCGCACACATGCTCGCGCTGCCATCGACAGGGCTAGCCGTTGCGGCTCACCACGTTTGGCAGATCAGGCGATCACGAGCTTGGGATTTCTCGAGGTTTCGCTGGGCAACAGCGCCGATGCACTGACGACCTTGCAGCCGCTGGTGGAACGCTTCAGCACGCTGCGCGGCACGGAAATCGTTACCGCGGCGTTCCTGCCTGACGCGATCGAAGCCATGATCGCGCTCGGTCGCCTCAAGGACGCCGAACCCATGATCGAAGCATTGGAGCATCACGGCCGACGGCTTGATAGAGCCTGGATGTCGGCCACGGGCGCCCGGTGCCGAAGCATGATGTTGGCCGCCCAGGGCGACGTGGGTGCGGCAACTCGCATGGCACAACAGGCGATGGCCGCACACCAAACGCTGCCCATGCCGTTCGAACGCGCCCGCACTCAGTTACTACTCGGCCAACTCCAACGCCGGCAGCGCCAAAAAGAGGCCACCACAGCCACATTGACCGAGGCGCTGGCTGCATTCGAAGAAATGAAGGCAGCCTTGTGGGCGGATCGAGCCCGCAGTGAGCTGGCACGCATAACGGTGAGCGCGAGCCAAACCACGGTGCTCACTCCTTCCGAGAGACGCGTCGCAGAACTGGCGGCGTCCGGCATGACCAACCGCGACATCGGCGCCGAGGTGTTCATCAGCCCGAAAACCGTCGAAGCCAACTTGGCTCGCATCTACCGCAAGCTGGAGATCCACACTCGGGCCGAACTCGGTCGGGTAGTCGGCCAACAAACAGCAACGAAATCGCGGATCACTCGGTCCCTGATTCGGTCGCGCCAGCGCTAGGTGTCGCTGCGGCTGCAAACCACCCTTGGTGGCTGCGTCAAATCCTGAGATCCCTTATTGAGGAACATGATCGGATGTATACCAAGGCGAGGTTTAGCGTCCCGGTCATGGTTGACGTCGATCAATCAGGGCGTGATCGCCGCCTGCTGGGCGATGGCACCTGTAGCGAGCGCAAGCGCTTGCACCTGATCCTGGCTTCCGGTGCTGTCAGCGTTGAGCTGCAAGACGTATAGGCCGTCCTGGCCGGGGATCACCGAAGTCATCTGACCGATGGCGCGCTTGACACCGTTCTTGGTATAGGCGCCGCCGATCTGGGTCGCATCGAATCCGCCTAGCTTGGTCGGGCCGCCGACATGCGGGCCCTCGTACCCCGGCAGCTTCTGAATCTCAGTCGGGGCGTACTCGAGGATCTTGGCCCCGTCGACGGCTCCGGAGAGCTTGGCAACGAACACGATGATCGTCGGCGGGTCAGCCGCCGTCGCCGGGTCACTGTAAACCACTGCGCCGTAGGCATTTTCCGGTGCGCCGCTGCTTGCGTCCTGCCATCCGGGCGGCAGGGGCAAGTTGATCGTGGGCGAGCCGGGATCACCGTGGCGAACCGGGGTTTCAGTGATGTTGTTCTCTTTGATGTAGTCGGCGATCGTCTTGTCGGGTGCGGCTTGGCTGGTGGCGGTGTTCGATCCGTTCGTCGCCTCCTCTGACGACGTCGACGGCGCGGTCTTGTTCGCAGATCCGCAGGCGGCCAGGCCGATGCCGAGCGCAAGAGCAGTGCTCGCAACAACTCCCGCCCTCAGTGAGAATCTCATCGAGCTCTCCCATCGATTGGAAATGTCCGCCATAGCCTACGTCGGCAAACACCTGGCGCAGCCACAATTGGCGCGGGGCGGTCTGCCGGGCCGACGGGTCGCGGCACTGTCGACACGTTCTGCTGAGCAGTCGTGACTTAACTGTATCCATGCATGGCAGCGAATCGTTCCACGTCACCGGCCTGTCTGTCAGCGTGCCACGATAGCCAAGCAACCGCGATGCGCACGTGCCCCAAGACAAGGCGAACACAGATTTCAGGCGACGTAGGGAGGGAAGGCCGCAAATCATAGGGAAACACCCGATTCCCGCGGCGTCGTGCGCCTGAGATGCTCATTTCCTAACTGCCACAGTTCTGGGGGAACCATGATACCGCGTCTGCCGTTGCCACCAGAGTTCGAACCGGAACTGCGGCCTCTGTGATCGTGGCCGCTGCCGTCCTTACGCCCACGGCGGTCGCTATGCAGTTCCGCGGCGCCGTCGCCCGCGGCCACACTTGGTTCCGGCCTCGACGCAGACACCGTCGCCACATGCGACCCGGACGTCTCGGTCTGCACCGTCGTCTCATTCGCCGTTCCGGGCGGCTCGTCGAGCTCCTCAATCCTTCAGAATCCGTTGTGGTGGTTCGGCACCCCCAACCCGAATTTCCAGCCCTTCTTCGGCATTGCCTTCCCTTCCTTCGGGATCAACTTCGAAGCCTGCATCGGGGGCCTCCGTCCACGTCGCCTTACGGCACCAGGGTTCATACAGCAGAGGCTGCGTTAATCTCGTCCGACGCGACTCGTCAGCTGATGCGTCGTCCTGAGCCGCTCCTGTCGTGGCTGCACCCTCGTGGTGGAGACCCCAGCCGAGCACGGGAAACCCCCTGAGTGCCTATCTTTTCGCGACACCCGTTCCGACGTACGCCAGACGGACGATGACGATGACCATTCTGCGGATGACGACGGAAAGCCCCGAGTCGGCCGGCAGCTCTAGCGCGTGGGACTGGCACGCATCTTGCTCGTAGTGGCCGTGGGTTTGGGTGCTGGCTGGGCTTTGAAGCGTTTCAAGCGAAGTCGAACCTCGAGCAAGCGCGCCACAGCGCACAGCAGGCGAAAGATGCGCTGCTCGCAGGGAATGCCGACGACGCCGCGAAATGGGTAGATGAAGCGCATTCCCATGCGCAGGCGGCACGCGACGCGGCTCACTCGCTGCCATGGAACATCGCGTCGGTCGTGCCGTGGGTGGGTAGCCCATTCGAGACCGGTCAACAGATATCTGACGTCGTCCTGGGCCTGGTAGACGACGTGTTGCAGCCGTCCGAAGATGTCGGAACAGCGATCTCACCGGACCGGTTGCTCGAAGGCGACCGCTTGAACGTGCAACTGCTCCGCGACGCTGCACCTCAGCTGAGCGAGATATCGGCGGCCGCCACACGACTTGACGCTGATGCCACGGCGATTTCAGACCCCAAATATCTGTCAGCTCTCCGCGACGCTCGCGCGCAACTTCAGACGCAGATCTCTGACATTTCGAAGCTGCTCCAGAATACGGCGCTGGCCGCACGTCTAGCACCGTCGATGATGGGCGCCGACGGCCCGCGTACCTACTTCATGGGGTTCCAGACCAATGCCGAAGCCCGCGGCACCGGCGGACTGCTCGGCGGATTTGGAATCCTTCGCTTCGACAACGGCACGGCGACCGTCGATACGCTTGGGACCGAACACTGAACTCACAGGGACTTCCGCGCCCATTGATCTCGGTCCGGAATTCGCACGACAATACGGATTCACCAATCCATTCACCGACTTCCGTAACAGCAATCAGAGCTCTCACTTTCCGTACGCGGCCCAGATTTGGAAGTCCATGTGGGCGCAGCAGTCGGGAATGAACGTCGACGGCGTCATCGCCATCGACCCGGTCGCTCTGAGCTACATGCTCGGTGCGGTAGGGCCCGTCACGATGCCGGACGGCGAGGTGATAACGACGGACAACGTGGTCGAATTAACCGAGTCGACCGCCTACATACGCTTTCCTACGGACCAGATCGCGCGCAAGAAGTACCTTCAGGATATCGCCAGCGCAGTCGTCAAGAAGATGACGGGACCGATCGAATCGCCGCGTAAACTGCTCGACGCCCTAGGTAAGGCGGTCAGTGAACGCCGAATCGCAGTGTGGAGTTCGTCGCCGGCCGACCAGAAGCTTCTCGAAGAGACTCCGCTCGCACACGTGATTCCGGACGATCCCGCACCGTATGCCGAGGTCGTCATCAACAATCTCGGCGGAAACAAGCTCGACTACTATCTGACGAGACAAAATCGAGTACGCAGCCGACGGCTGTGATGGCGATACGCGAATGTCGACCGTCACCGTACGGTTGACGAACACAGCTGCCGGATACATCATTGCCGGATTACGTGGCCAGTTCGGCAGGCCTTCTTCCTCAGATTCCGATCGACGTGCCAAGCGGCACCATGCTGACCTCGGTTCGTCTTCTTGCGACGACAGATGCGACATTGGTGAGCGCACTCGCCAATGGCCAGCGGGTGCCGGCCTTCACCAGCACGGAACGCGGTCACCCGAGCTTCGAAGTACAGGTAGCCATACCACCCGGGCAAAGCGGCGAATTGAGCTTCCACCTTTCCGAGCCGACCTCTCCGGGTGCGCCGCGCGTTCCGATTCAGCCATTGCTGGACACCGTCACTCCGGCAGTATCGGTGCCCGAATGCTCGGGATGAGCCGCAGGCGCACGAAGATCGAGGCAGCCGTGCCTAAGTTTTCACTCTGTTTGCCGCTATTCTCATTTCGGAGTGGGCGAATCCATCAAAGGTATGACTTCCGCAGAACGCAGCGTCCATGACGCAGCACGGGGAGCAAGCGGTTAAGGGGCGGCATTGAATCTTCAGGACTTCATAAAACTGCTGCGTTCTCGGTGGATCACCGTGTGCGTTACGACAGCTGGTCGCGGTTCTGGGCGCCGTCGCGGTCACGTTGCTCACGACTCCGCTCTACCAAGCCTCGACGCGGCTGTTTGTGTCCACCACTTCCGGCGCATCGGCTACCGAGCTATACCAGGGCAATCTCTTTTCCCAACAACGCGTACTCTCGTACACCGAGCTGCTAATGGGCGAGACCCTGGCTCAGCGCACTATCGACAAACTCGGCCTCGATATGAGCGCAGAAGAGCTACAAAAACACGTCAAGGCGAGTGCGAAACTCGATACGGTCCTGATAAATGTAGAGGTCCTTGACCAGTCACCGGTCCGGGCGCGTGACATTGCCAATGCATTGTCCGACGAGTTCGTCGTCATGGTACGTGAATTGGAAACTCCGGCGGACGGGGGCAGCCCCGATGCTCGCGTTGTCGTCGAGCAACGCGCATCGATTCCCGACGCATCCGGTGATTCCGAAAACGGTGCGCAATATTGCCATCGGCCTCGTACTGGGCGTGGCTGTTGGGAATTGGTCTTGCGGTTCTCCGCGATGTGCTCGACAACACCGTCAAGGACCGACAGACGCTTGAAGAGATCACCGGTGTCGGACTCGTCGGCAGCATTCCGCTCGACAAGGAACGTCGGAACCAACCGGCGATATCGTTCGATGACGGACAACTCAGCAATTGCTGAAGCATTTCGCAAACTTCGGACCAACTTGCAGTTCCTCGCCGTCGATAACCCGCCGCGCGTGATCGTCGTCACCAGTTCGATGCCGAACGAGGGCAAAACCACCACAGCGATAAACATTGCGCTGGCGTTGGCGGAGGCCGAGCACAACGTGGTGCTCGTCGATGGCGATATGCGACGCCCCATGCTGGACAAGTACCTCGACTTGGTCGGGCCGGTCGGATTCAGCACAGTGCTCAGTGGCGCAGCATCCCTTTCCGACGTGCTGCAGAAGACGAAATTTCCGGGATTGACCGTCCTCACCTCGGGAGCTGTTCCGCCGAATCCGAGCGAGCTCCTCGGGTCATTGGCAGCACAAAAGATGCTTAGCGAAATGCGGGCGAGTTTCGACTATGTCATCGTGGATTCGTCCCCGCTGCTTGCGGTCACGGATGCCGCGATTCTGGCGGCCAATTCCGACGGCGTGCTCATCATGGCACGATTCGGACAGACCAAACGTGAGCAACTCGCACACGCGGTGGGAACTCTCGAGGATGTCGGCGCTCCGACTACTCGGCGCGGTCTTCACCATGACGCCCGCCCGCGGAAGTGCGTCGTACAGCTACAGCTACAGCTACTACGGCGATGACAGCGCGCGACAGCCCTCGCCGTTGCTCCACCGCCTAGCGCGGACTCCGCGCAGCTCGGGCGAACCGCGTGAGCCGTCCGAATGAAACCTTCAACTCGGGCGTTCGGTGCGGTGCCGCCAGACAACGACAAGTCTGCCAGTTGGCCTATAAGGACACGCCAGCTGATGAGCGACACCATGCTTCATTTCGTGCACGCGAACGTGGCATTGAGCAGTCGCGTTGAACCGTCGATCGTTAACAAGTCGGCCGCTTACAAAAGGTATCGCGAGGCAGGCGCGGCGCTTCTCGAGCTCCACCCAGAATGCGTCCTGGACGTCGGGGCCGGCAGGGAGTGGCCCTTTAGCCCGACCCTGAAGGGCCCGCGTATGAAGTTGATCGGCTTCGACATCGACGTCGTTGAGATGGCGGACAATGCACTTCTCGATGAAAGACTCTGCGGCGACGCGTGCAAGAGCCTCGGCGTCGAAGACGAATCCGTCGATTTGATAATGGGACGCGCCGTCATCGAACATTTGCATGACAACGCCGCGTTCCTCATGAGTGCGAGTCGCGCCCTGCGCGAAGACGGCCGCCTCATCGTGACGTTTGCAAACAAGCATGCGTCTTTTTCAGTTTTGAATCGAATGCTGCCGCGCCGTATATCGCAATGGCTCCTCACGCACCTCTTGCCAGGCTCGCTCGGCGTCCTAGGTTTCGAGGCATTCTACGACCGTGCGAGTTTCGATGAATTCAAGCAGAGCCTTACGACCGCTGGATTCGAAGTAGAGGAAGAGTACGCAAGTTACTTCTCAAGCGGTTACTACAAGTTCTTCTTCCCCTTGTTCGTCGTCACGCTCGCGTTCGACTATCTTTTGTACGCGCTGGGCAATCCTCGCCTTGCATCCTATTTGATGTTCATTGCGAGGAAGAAGAACCTGCCAGCCTGAAAGGGACGTGTCAGCGTCACGCCGGGACGGCTATGATCATCTCGTAGAATTTTTTCTCAAAACTACTTGTGGCAACGATATTCTTGCGAAAACCGAATATCAAACGCAATAACAGCGAAGTGACCATTGCCATTAAACCCTGGCCGAGGTAGAAGTTACTTTGTATTGTGAAGAACCCGTAGTTTCTGTCCCGTAAGAAATTGATCACTTCGCTAGTGCCTTCACATATCGCGTCCCGGCTCTGCTCAAACACTATGATAGGTTGCTCCGCTCCAATCAGCTTGGCGGCCCCCTCCAATACTTGTAGCTCATGTCCTTCGACATCGATCTTGATCAGCGAGACTTTTTGATTCTTGAACTGCAAGTCATCGTCGAGCCGCCTGACTTCGATACCAATCGACTTCGCACCTTGCGGTCCATCATTGGAACGTTCGTCGACAATGCGAGAAGCTCCGATGTTCATTGGGTTTATCGAGAAGGCCACGGTCGAGTTCTCGCTGCTCAGGCCATAGTTCAGCGGAGCTATATTCGATCCCGCGCTGTTGTACTGCAATAGGTAAAAGGCTTGGGGATTCGGCTCGAAGGCGTAGACCTTGCTGAAGATCTTGCTGAAGAAGACGGAGTGATTGCCTATGTTGGCACCAACATCTAGAACAGCGGTATCGGTATCAATGCCTAGGTACTGAGTCAGGAATTGCGACAGGGCATTGAGACAGTCACCCTCATATCTACCTTCAAGATTGATAGTCAACCCGATATTGTCAAAGGAAAAGATCGCGAGCTGTGGATACTCCGTTATGTTGCGACCCGCAACCTTATGGTTGATCTGATTCAAAATAATGCGGAAAAAATACCAAGGTCGGTAAGTTTTGGTCCCATGAAATTCGATAACTGGCAAGTTCCCACGTCCCTACTAAATTCGAACGACTCAAGCACGTTCGAGACATCCATCGTGCTCGGACTTCGAGGATTCGTTTCTGGCACCTGGCGAGTGACACTCGCCAGAGAAGGATTGATGCATTTGCAGTTGATGGAGAGTATAGATGGGCGTAGGTCGGGAGGGTTGTGATTGCATAGGATTCGGACCGAGCCGCACCGAGACACCGCCCAGCTCAATGGAGTTCCACGGCTGGAAATTCATGAGTATCTGAGGGGTGTTGCGTTCGCAAGACGCAGCGCGCCAACGACGGCGCTCCTGTGCGCGCCGAACGCCTCGTCCATAGGCAGGAGTCGCAGGGGGCCTCGGCCGCCATGCTGACTTGTGACGTGGACAGGCACAGTGAAGCGCAAGGGCCACGACGAGTTCGCGAGTCCGCCGCGTCGATACTCCAGCAGGCAGCAGCCCATCACCATGGTAAATGCCCGCTCGGCACTCCTGCCCTGTTGCCGCACCCAGCGCAGTACAAGGCGGCCGCAACTTGTGCCAGCTGATCGAATCACTCAGTCCTAGCTTTGGATTGACTGTATGGCGCTGTTTCGAGATTGGCGATTCCCGCAACACGTCGGGGTAGGTCGGGGTGAGTCAACCGTCGAAACGGTCGGACTGGTCGTGCCGTGGGCAAGAGTCCATTCAGGCACACCAAACTTCACGAGCAGGCTGGCTCCGACAACACCATTCCTGATGGACCCAACGCCAGCGAAGGACCACCGGGTGAGCGCCGCCACGCTAAGTTGAGTAGTCATGTGCGATCACAATTTCGATCTCGACTACCTATAGCTGTTGGCGCTCGTGGACTGACTCCCAAATGGCTGGCGCATCCCTCGCGGTATTCGGCGGATCGATCAGACCGTAGGGGTCGGGAAGGAGTCTGAATGGGCGCGTGGAGTGCATCAGGCAAATTGTTCGGTGTTTCAAGGCGGAAGTCGCAAGACTCCTGGCGACAGGTGGTGGCTGACGAGCCGGCATTGCGCGTGGCGAAGCGATCAGGAGCCGCCGCGTGAGAGTCCCTCATGAGTGGCATGAGTCGAAGTTCGTCGTCCGCCCGCGTACGGGCGTTCTACGCGGCTCGCGAATGCCCTCCGAGCTTGCCCCCGGATCTCGGCTGGTAAGCGACCGGATTGCGGCGTTCTATACCCGCGCAATCCGGGATCATGCTCACGGCAGCTTGTTGGATCTCGGATGCGGCAAAGCTCCACTATTGGGCTACTACGCACGGTTCGTCGACGGTGCGACACTCATCGACTGGGGAAACTCCCTCCACGAGAATTCGTTGCTCGACCTAGTTGCCGACCTCAACGAGCCACTCAAACTCCCTGGTGAAACCTATGACACGGTCATCCTGTCGGATGTCCTCGAGCACATCGTGGATCCCCAGGCACTGCTGCGTGAAATCAACAGGGTTCTCAGGAGCGGCGGGGGTGTGTTACTGCTGAATGTTCCGTTTTACTGCCCAATTCATGAGGAACCCTTTGACTTTTATCGCTTCACACGCTGGTCGTTGGCCCGCATGTGTGCTGACGTGGGGCTTGATGTCCTGGAGATATCGCCGATGGGTGGCGTCCCGGAAATACTGACCGACATCTATTCGAAACTCCTCCAGCAATTGCCGATGGTCGGACGGGGTCTTGCGGCTTTGGTCCAATCAACTGGGGCTTGGCTAACGCGATTTGGCCCTGGCAGATACATTTCGGCTCGCACGGCGGAGCGCTTTCCGCTTGGATACACACTCGTCGCCGTGAAACAGGGCCGGCAGGTTTGACGAGTGCAACGGCCGACACGCACGCCCATACCGCGACATCGATAGCGATGTCCACGACGCGGGGTGTCGCAATCACCGCCATCGGTAACTCACTTCCACCGGCGGCGATGCTGGTCACACAGGTCTTGCTCGCACAAAGCCTCGGCGTGAGTGGCCGGGGAGCGGTCGCAGCCGCCACAGCACCACTGATGTTCGCGGTCGCGCTCCTGGCTCTAGGCCTGCCAGAATCACTTACGTACTTCGTTGCGCGGGGCGGCGCCGGCCGCATTAGCCGTCAACTCGGTATCAGCCTTGTAGCACTTGCGATTTCAGGATCGATCGGAACCTGGCTGATCGTTGTCTTCGCTCAGCCGCTCAGCGCTGGGAGCACTGACCTAGCTGCACTGATGACCCTTGCCTCCGCCGCCCTAGTGCCAGCGCTTTTGACAGGAGCGCTCCGGGGCGTGGCCTATGGCGCCCAAAGTTGGTGGCTCGTCTTGGCGGAGCGCACGCTTAGCGCGCTACTCCAACTCGGCACGGTGGGCGGACTTTTCGCCGTCGGTTCCCTGACGCCGATGACGGCAACCTTGACCATCGCGGCTACTACGTTCGCTGGCTCAGTGGTGTACTTGGTTACACCTCGGTGGTGGACGGCGTTGCATCGTTCGAACGGCTCGTCCGGATCCTCCTCCGCTCATCGCTGCCCTCGTGTCGCGTCATATGCGTGGCGGATCTGGGTGGGGTCGATGGCCGGCATCGTCCTACTGCGGCTAGACCAGGTGATGATGACACCTCTTGCAGGTGTCGAGGAGTTGGGTATATACGTGGTGGCAGTGAACGTGAGCAATGTGGCTCTGCTGTTCAATAGCGCGGTGAGTCAAGTGATGTTCGCGGTCGAGTCCCGTGAACCCAGCGCCGCCCGCGTCGGTCGCGCCGCGCGAATGACTACATTGGTCACCGCGCTAGTCGGAGCGAGTCTTGTTGCAGCGTCGCCGTGGATGGTTCCGATTCTGTTTCGGCCGGAATTCTCCCCCGCTGTGCCGGTACTGGCCCTTCTCGTGCTGACGTATTCCTTCGCGATTCCCGGTTCTGTTGCTGGCGCTGCCCTGAGCGCACGCGGCCATCCTGGCCTTCGAAGTCTTGGGATGGCGATCAGTGCGGTCTTCTATGTCGCCGCGATGTTCCTCTTGGTGCCGAAGTATGGCGCTCTCGGCGCCGCACTCGCCATGTTCGTGGGCACCGTGTTACCCGGCTATCTCAACATCTACATGCTTCACAGGTACTGCGCGGTGCCACTGTCTGAGTTCTACCGGTTTAGGGCTCTCGACCTGAACGTGTTGTCCCGCCCATCCGCGTGGGTGCTGAGACAGAGTCGATCCAAGCGATGACGGACTGGCGTTGCGCCAGAGCCACACTCATCACCAGTCCGGATGAGCACACACTGTGCCCCTTGGGTCACGAGCGTGGGGGTGGAGTCTCTCGAGATGACAAGTGGATCAACCACATTGCTCCGACTGATCGGGGGCCGTGATCCGTCGGAAGAGAAACATCAACTTGAATCAACGCTGAGCGAGCCTGCAGAGATGATGAAACCCATGCGAGTCGTGATCCTTTCCACCGCGGACTTTGCCAGCGCGGCGTGGACGAACAAGCAACACCTAGCGCGCGAACTCGCTCGCCGAGTGCCTGTTACCTACATCGAATCGTTCGGGTTGCGGCAGCCAACCCTCGGGGCCACCGACCTACGCCGCATTTTGGGTCGGCTGCGGTCAAGCCGAACCGTCACCACTCCGAGTCCGAATACGTGGGGTGTCGAGGTCGTTCACCCGATCGTGCTTCCGTTCCACGGCTTTGGCAACCGTCCGGGGTCTGAACAAGTACCTCGTGGAGCATTTGCCTGTCGACGGAGGAGGGGCAGTTCTGTGGACCTTCTCACCGGTCACGTACGGGCTCGAAGATCGATTTGCCCACACGGTCTACCACTCCGTTGACTTGTTGCACACCCAAGCCAGGAGTCCCCGCGAGGTGTGTCTAGCCGCTGAAGCGACACTCCTCACAAAGGCCGATCGTGTGATTGCAAGCAGCTCGGGAGTCCAGAGTCACTTACAGAGCATGGGCCGAGATGATGTCCTGCTCTGGGAGAATGTTGCGGACACCGCTCTGTATGAGGCGGCCCACGAAATGCGCCAGCCACGAGCTGTTTTCGCCGGCAATTTGACAACCTCGAAAGTCGATTTCGACCTCCTGCGGTCGTTGGCGACAGCCGGAGTCCCAATAACCGTGGCTGGTCCGACATCCGTCGATGGAACGTCCGCCGGACGGGAGATGGAGGACCTCCTCGGCCTACCGGGCATTGACTATGTCGGTAATCTCGCGCCCCCGGAGTTGGCTCGTGTCTTGGCGTCCTCGATGGTCGGGCTCATACCGTATCGCCTGAACGAATACACGTCGGGAGTCTTTCCGATGAAGGTGTACGAATACTTGGCTGCGGGACTTCGAGTCGTCTCGACTGCGTTACCCAGTCTTGAGCGGACGGCGTCTGACGATGTCGTGTTAACTGAAGGAGACTCGTTCTTGCACGCGGTCCAAAGCGGTTTCGAGACTTGGTCGGAACAAGCGGCCGAGCGGCGGCGAGCGCTGGCACGAGGTCATTCTTGGCAGGCGCGCGGGGAGCAGGCGCTGACCCTTCTTCATGGGCTCTTTCACGGATGACAGACCGGCGCACTTCGCGGTACTGGGGCCCTGTGGAAGATTCGCCCGCCTCGTAGCTCCATCCGCCAAGACTGACGATCTTCTGGGGTTCCCGACCGGCAGCAGGAAGGCCGTAGAGACGTTCCGGCCAATCAGCTGTGGCGAACTGGGCTAGTCGCTAACTCGGTTTCGACGGGGTGGGAGTGGACTAGAGGCTTCGGATCAGAAAACCCCAGCGGCGCTGAAGGACTCACCCATGACGCTAAAGATTTTCTTGCCATAAGCCGAGGTCATGTGGTCCACATCAACCTTAGTTGGTGTTACTCCGACAAAACTGGGGCACCGACCGTAGTCGTTGCAGAACCACGGACGCGCGTCCACCCACACCCCGCCCACGGATTCAGCGAGGCGTTGCTCCGTGGCGGCCATCGAAAGCCACTGACTGGTGACGCGGCTGACGCAATCCGCTGGGACGCTGGATCGAAAGCTGTAGCAATCCTTGATGTTCTTGTCCATCGGCGGCGCGGATAGCCACACGATCTTGGTGGTGCTGTTACGGACTTTGTCGACCATCTGGCGCACCGAATCGAACCACTCATCCGGCATCATCGGCTGCTCAGCACCGACCAGCCGATAGCCCAAGTACATGTTCGAGATGATCACGACAGTCGGCTTGTTCGTGTTGATGTAGTCGACCGCATACTGCTTGACCGCCGGGCAAGCATCGAGCTGTGACTCATCCGGGGTGAATACCTGGTCGCTGGTGAATGGGCATCCCGCCATCGTCACGACGTGCACCTGAATTTGACCGCCGGAGTTCAGCGCTAACTCACGAAGCGATGCCGCGTAATGCAGGGCGATGGAATCGCCGACCAGCACGATCCGGATGGGCGCGGCAGGCGATCCCCATGTGCATTCTGGTTGGCTCGAGTGTATTGGGCAATCCGACCAGACGGACCGGGTCTCGCTCATGGCCGATTCCATCGACGGGTCGAGGTCAGGCCATTGCGTGGCGGATAGCGCGGTCGTGATCTGCTGTTGAAGCGCAGATGCCAGCGGCCCGAGTGTCGCTTCTGGCAGCTCCGGTGTCGCCCCCGGTGCTGCGGCCACCGGTGACGAAACCTCGGTCGAGGGTGGCGTCGGCTGCACGGCATAGGCGGTAAGTCCGACTGTCAAAAACGCCAGGACGGCGGCGGTGGCGTAGCGGCTGGACTGCTGGGGACGGAAGCGGCGACGCCGCATCTCGTGAATCGTGGAGCGGGCCTTGCGCCAGTCGCTGTACCGCAAGGGGCTCTCGACGAAGTGGTAGGACCCGATCGCCAGACTGAATGCGATTGCGACCGCCGCGAGGTAGAAGTTACCCCCGCGGGGCATGAACGCGCCGAGAATGACGATGACAGGCCAATGCACCAGGTACAGCGAGTACGAGATGTTCCCTACGTAAACGCTGGCCGAGTTGCGCAGAAACCCCTGTGCTGGTTCGCTTCCCACACCGGCAGCGATGACGAGGGCGGCGCCTGTCACCGGCAGCAGTGCCCACGGCGCGGGGAAACCGACCGACCCCTCAGTGATGAGCAGCAGACCGCCTGCGATGAGCCCGAGCCCCGCCCACGACAGCCACGGCTTCGCCGCCGCCGGTATTCGGACCAGCACCCCGACCGCTGTCGCCAATAGTGCGCCAACACCCAATTCCCACACTCGGGCGAACGTGTTGAAATACGCCCACGTCGGCCATGCCGCAGTCTCGTACAGCGCATATCCCAAGGAGGCGGCAACGACGCAAGCCATCACCGCGCCAGCGAGCCCCATCCGGCGACGGTGGGTCCACGCCTTGCGGGTGATGATCAGTCCGATCACGAACACTAGGGCCGGCCAGACGAAGTAGAACTGTTCCTCGATCGACAGCGACCAGTAGTGCTGGATCGGCGAAATTGCGTCACCGGCGGCGAAGTAGTCCGTCTCTTGGGCGGCGAACCACCAGTTGGACATGAAGAAGAACGCGAACAACGCATCTACACCGACCTGGTGTGCCCGGAACGGCAGGTACGCGAGCGAGGCGACGCCATAGGTGCAGACCAGAACGACTGTGGCGGCCGGGATGATTCTGCGAACCCGATTCCAGTAGAACCGCCTGAACGACACATTCCCGCGACTCTCGGCCATCCGCAACAGGTTTCCGGTGATTAGGAAGCCTGATATCACGAAGAAGACGTCCACGCCGATGAACCCGCCACGCGGCCAGCCACACAAGTGAACCGCGAACACCGTCAGAACAGCGACCATCCGCAACCCCTGGATGTCCAGGCGCTGATTTGCCCGCTTGGCCCGCCACCGGCGGCGCCGCGATTGCTGCCGAAACTGATTCAGAACGATCATAACTGGGCGCCCCCGAACCGGTTCCCTTGCAACGTATCGCAAAACACGGCACAGCGTGACCTCAACGCCTTAAATCGTTTCGGCCCGCGAGCATCCCACCCGCACTGTGGCGACCCTGTCAATACCGGGCCGTCCAGGTCGTGAGCAGCCCTATGCGTGGGGCGTGAACAGCAAGTCGAACACCGAACGCTGCGCAAGCTCGCGCTCGTCCAGGGCGAGGTCGCGGCCGTCTTTAAGCTCGCGGGCGACATATCCATAGGCGCAAAGGGTTTCGCGCACCTTGCGATAGCTGCCGCCGTTGCGTCCCGAGCGATCGCCGCGAACCTCACACCACAGATGGGGCCGCCAGTCGCTACCGAGCGCGTCGCTCATGCCCGTCACCAGCTCGGCCTCCAGGCCTTCCACATCGATCTTGATCAAGCGGATCTTCGACAGCTCGCCTAGGTCGCCGCGGGCGGCAATCTCGCTGAAGGTATGTACCGGCACGACGCCTTCGCCGCGAACATAACCTGGGCACGGAAAAAGGGAGGTTGCCGCAGGGTTGTCCGCCTCGTAGTAGAGGGGCAAGGCGCCCGCCCGGTCAGATAAGGCGAAGGGCAGCACCTTCCCGAAAGCGTGCTCGTTGCGTTGCAGGAAGGCGCTATGGCGCGGCTCGGGTTCCACCAGCACGGTATCGAACCCATTGTTTCGCGCCACCAGGGCGTAGAGGCCTAGGTTGGCGCCGATGTCGACGAAGGTGGCGCCGGGTTCGGCAACGCGCGCGATATACCGACCCAGCTCGCTCTTCTCGTAGTAGCGCCAGACGTTGTCAAAGAGGTAGGACAGGAGCCGTTCCGGCGCGTGACTGCCGTCCAGTGCCAGGGGGCCCCACGGGGTCGCGATGATGTCGTTCCGCGTGCTGGCGCGGAACAGCGGGTCGAGAAGGTGGAACAGGGCGTTGCGCTTGCGCCCTGCGACGGCGACTTCCAGCGGCAGCAGGCGGGTGGCGTTGCGCACGGGGCTCATTACAGCTTCCTCCTCGGCTTCGGGCAGCAGAGACGCCAAGTGGGCGCTAGGTGCTGGCGGGAGGAGGGGCGGCGCGCCTCGCTCTCTCCAATCATTGTGGTCGCTGAACGTCATTCAGGACGCTGAACGCCGGATCGCAATGAGACCGAAGTCCGGCGCAGGCGTATGCCCTCGTTCCCCGGCCGGCGGTGGGCTGACTCGCAGACATTCCAAGATGCCGATACGAATTGATATGTCGTGTCGGCAAGGGAAGCTGGGCCCATACACGCGGCGACTACTCGCCGCACTCGACTTGGATCTGCGGCCACAGACCTCCCCAACCAAATCGGGAATCCCAGCCCACCCGTCACAGCGGGGCGCCCAGTGCCCCAGCGCAGCGACGCAAATAAATTCCCCGGCGCAAGCTTGAACACGTGCTGGTACTTCCGGGACGCCGAACTGGCGTTTATGAGACTATTTCTTGTGCGTAATAACGGCCGATACCCGACGGGCCTAGTGGCGACGATCCTCCTGCACCTACAGATAGCCCTCTTTACGCTTTGGCTAAAAGTGGTGAATCTGTGCGTACACAAACCCATTGTCGGAAGTTGCGATGTCGACGTTTCGATTACGACCTACGGTCATCGAACTCGCCGCGTCTGGAGGACATTGGAGACGATCGGCCGCGGGACTTTGCTGCCACGTAGAATAGTGCTTTGGCACGAAGATGAAGCTGTCGTAAGAAACCCACCAAGGACCTTACGGCGTCTGGTGAAGCGGGGGTTGACGATAAGGCATTGCCTCGATTACGGCCCGCACAAGAAATATTTTCCCTATGTAATGGAAGAGAATCTTGAACGCCCGCTCGTGACGGCCGACGATGACGTGCTTTATCCACGTGAGTGGCTGACCGGCTTGGTCGCCGCGTATCGGCCGGATGAAGTGGCTGCCTATAGGACAAGGACGATGAGCGACGAGCCATACGTGTCCTGGCCGCTGTGTACGAGCACTGTTCCTTCAGAGAACTTGATGGCTACAGGAGTTTCGGGGGTTCTCTATCCACCCAAAGTGCTCATGGTTCTGCGCACACGGGGTGACGAATTCATGCGTATCTGCCCGCGCGCAGATGACTTTTGGCTCCATTACGCAGCCGTTGCGTCAGGAGTTCTCGCCCGACAGGTGTCAGAATCGGCTGCATCATGGTGGCCGACACGACCGAGGGAACGAGGTCTAATGCAGGGCAACCAATTGGAGGGCGGCAATGATGCCATTTCGAAGGCAGCTAGGCAAGCGTGGATGGAGCCTCGCACTTGAGGCCGTCAGGTCGAATAAACGTTCATTCAGATTGGCGCCTTTGTGGTAGTTGGAAGCACCGGACCAGGGATATGGCCAAACTACGCAGCTTGTAAACCCGCTCAGGCATTAGACGACGGTTACTCGCCGGAACGATGAGAACGCCAGTCTTTCGTCCGCCAACGTGAGGGAATCCGCCGGGGACTCACTGGGGCTGCGTGGTCGAGGAGGCAACATCCGTCTTGTGCGGAATTGGCTTGAACGTCCAATCTCCTTGATCGTAGTTGATTGGCCGGCGGCCACGGTGGGCGACGAGGTCCTTGCACAGCAACGTAGACCGCCGGCGGTGTCAGCTCCATTGCTATTCGATCATCGAATACGATTGCGACGCAACGTGTCAGCGAGGCGAAGGTGCGCCCAGCCCGCGGCTGTCATCACGGTGCGCAGTCCGCGCACGCCATTCGCCCTGAGCTAGAACCTCAGACGGCGGACCTCTGCACCCGCGTTCCGACGACAATGTTGATTCGGCAAGTCAGGACATCCCGGGCAGCTAAGATCGAGCCTGTTGCGAGCAGGCGCTTACCTTGATCGACTTTCTATTTCGCAGACGATCGGGCGGAGCCGGCCGTGAGCCGATCCTCTCCGCATCGGCTTATCCGAGCTTTGCCCGGGCAGTGCGAGCGACCTAGTGACATCCGGTTGCGGTCGTCGGGGTGAGGGGGAAGCGCCGTGCTGGCAAGCGTAGGCATCGCTGTGGTAGTGCTGTTCGCCAATCTGGTTGTGCCGCACCGTGTGAGACTCATCGGAGTCGCAGTACTCCTGATCCCGCAGCTGTATCTGCCGGGATTGCCTGCCTCGTTAGCCGTGCTCTGGACAGTGATGACCTGCGTCGTCGGGCTGACGGCGCGCGGCCGCTCACGGGCAGATAGCCCACTTGTTGTCATCTTCGGTCTGCTTGTCGCGCTGACGGCGGTGTCCCTCATATGGGCACGTCCCTCTGGGATCCATTTTGGATTGATCACAATATTCTTCGGGCTGGTTTTCCTGTTGTGGCTGCGCGAGGTGATCGTGCTGGCGAGGGACGACTCGCGACTGCTCGACACCATTGTGTTGTGGACGGTTCCCGGCGTCGCGCTTCAATCTGTGCTCGCGATCAGTTTCCAAGTCAACCCAGCGATTGAGGAGCGATTCCTTCGCTCTGGGTTCGCCGAGATCACGGTCGGGCCTGCGGCCGAGCACTTGTACACAGACCTCCCGAACAACGTGCTCGACCCGAACAAGTCCGGAGGGTTTTTCGTAAACGGAAACGTCGCTTCGCTCTTCGGTGGTGTCGCAGCGCTTCTACTGTGTATCTGCGCACGCCGCACCATGCACCGCTGGCTCTATGTGTTCGCGGCCTTGTCTCTCACCGGGGCGGTCTTCACAGGTTCGAAGTCGGCTCTCATGATCGGCGCAGGCTGTGCGATCGTGATCCTGTTTCTTCCGCACGTACTCAAGGGTTCAGCCTTGCTCATCGGCGTCCCAATCGTACTTTTGATGCCAGTTGCCTTCACTCTGCTGACCGGGTTTGTAGAGCGCGTTGCACCCACGTTCTACGCCACCTCCGGCTCCAGTTATGGCGGACGGGAACGACTGTGGACGCGCGCCGCGCAGATGTTCCAAGAATCGCCAGTCATGGGTCCTGGGTTTGGGGGCTGGGTGGAGCAGATTGGGAAGATCGGCAGCCGATCCGACCTTCCGCCGCACAACACCCTCATCGCCACATGGGCATACTCAGGCATTGTTGCCGCGGTGTTAGCCGTTGTCTTCATCGTCGCGGCCATCGCGGTTGGCCTTCTTTTCGCCGCCGCGCAACCCAGAGTCCGCGACCGTCGTACTGCCGTGTTCGCGACTTGCGCGATCGCATGGGTGTTCCTCCACGGCATGGGCGACAACACCGGCCTTTACGGTGACAGGCAGAGCATGATCTTGGTTGCGGTCGCCTTTGGATACCTTTACGCGATGACAGGGGCCGGTCAGCAAGCCTCCGTCATATCCGCAGGTGACGAAACCCGCTTAACCACAGCCATTTCGGTGTCAGTACAAGGCGCTCATCACCACGACCGTCATCGAAGTCTTCCCTAGAATTGTGCTGCTGCATCGTGCCGATCTGTCTTAACTACCTGCAGGGGTGACGGAATCGGCGCCTGCGCACATCGCGTGGCGCTCCTCGACTGCCTGGGTCGATCAGCGGCGGAAGAACTGTGCGATGGGGCCGCGCTGGCTCAGCATATGCGTTTCGACTAGCGGGTTTTGGTCAAAGTTGTACTCGACGTATACCTTGTCGATGTGGCAGGCAAGCGCCGCTGGGATGTCGCCAATTACTGCCTCCTCCATCGTCTCGATGTCGACCTTCAGAATGTTGATCCGGCCGTGGCGGCCGACGACGTCTTCGAGGATCTCCCGCGTGCTTCGGCACTGAACATTGATGTAGTTGCCGGTCAGCAGACCAACTCCGCCGTAGCGTCCCGTCGGCTCCCAGCCGAACTGCGCTTCGCCTTCCTCAGTGCCTACTGCGACCTCATCGAGGGCGTAGCGACCCTCGAATCGACGCAAATTGTGTTGTAGCCGAGCAATGTTCGCGGGAAGCGGCTCATACAGGTAAGTAAAGGTATCCGCGCCCCGGGATAGAAAGTACGCGGCCGAGATTCCGATGTCGGAACCAAAGTCCACGACAACCTTGTCACTGGCATTGGCGAGATAGTCGGTTCGGCAGAAGATCTCGTTGACGGTGAGGACGTCGTCGCGGGTAAACAAGTCGAGAGCGATCGGACCGGTAGGGCTGGAGACGCGCACGGTGCACGGATACTCACCCGCGCGCGTCAGGTACCGGCAATACATCTCGAAGGGACGTTCGTACAGCCGCAGCATGTTCCCGGCTGCGACGTAGTGTCGCCGCTGGAACGCCGCCCTGGTTATCGTGCGGGTGTCACGCCCAGCGATGCGCATCTACTGCCGCCCTTCTTTGGCCATGTCATTTGTCGATGAGGACCACAAAACGCAGCTACTGGACGGCCTCTGTACGTACGTGGAACCGGCATGCGTCATACCCAACTCGACCGCGACCCAGGCCTGGACGCGTTCGATGAACCGCACTTCGGAGAACTCCGCGACGTCGTCAACCGTCGGCCGAACTCCCCGATCGATGAGTTCGCGAGTACGGTCGGCAACATTTCTGACATCTGCGAAGTCGGTGATCACGCCAGCGGCTGATCTTCCTGCGCTCTCTCGCGCGCCACCCAGAGCGTTGACGATCACCGGGGCGCCCGCCGCCATTGCCTCGACCGGCATCATGCCGAAGTCCTCGACGGGGGGAAACACATAGGCAGCGGTGCGCGCGTACAGCGCGTGCAACAACGCATCCGATGGGGCGATGACAAACGTGACGGGCACCGACGCGGTCTGTGCGATGGCGCGAAGGCGCTGTTCCTCGGGGCCTCGGCCGGCGATCACGACGGGTACATCCAGGAGCGCACCGACAGATATCACCTTGCACAGTTGCTTGTACGACACGAACCGTGAGGCTCCGAGGATGAATGTCTGTGGTAGAAGCTCGATTACGCGCCGATCTGCCTCGCTGAGACCGTTGCCCGTTCGCGCCGACTCCGCGATCGCTTCAACCGGAACGGGTGGGTAGATGATTGTTGCGTCACGGTCCCAGAACCGCCGGATGCGGTCCCGGGTACACGCGCTGTTGGCGGCGATCGCGACGGGTTCGGTTGCTCGCCTCCGGTCGATCGGCTTGTAGTGCGCCGACGCGACACGCACGGCAAGGCTTTCGCCGCGGAAATCGAGTTCCGGTGTCCATATGTACCGTGCCGGGGTATGCGCGTACACGAATTTTGGGATACCTCGGTTCGCCCCCTGGAATCTCGCATGGTGGCCGAACAGGTGCGAACTCACCAGCATCCAGTCGTAGGGGTAGCCACTACGGAGCGTTCGCCACGTGTGGGGCATGAATGGCAGGGCCAGCACTTTGTGCCGGCGCAGTGGGGTGCGCGCGAACCAGGACTCCGCGATCTTGCGGTCGGTCATCACGGCACCCGAATCGCGCCACAGGGTATATAGGTCCGCATCGGGAAAGGCATGACTCATCGCCTCAAAGACCTTCTCGGAACCGCCATGTGCCGACATCCACTCGTGGACTATGACGCCCGCCACTATGAGCTTCCCATCCGATCGACTCTGGCCCGGCTCATTGCGCATCCCTGTCGCTTCATCACTGAACTCAGGTATCGCGGTAGAACAAGACCTCACGAAATGTCCTCAGGATGATCTTGATGTCCAGCCAAAGCGACCAGTTTTCGATGTAGAAGTTGTCGTATCGCGCCCGGTCGGCGATGGACGTGTCCCCTCGGAGCCCGCTGACCTGGGCAAAACCGGTGAGCCCGACCTGTACGCGGTGCCGGTGAGCGTATCTGTCGAATTGCGTCGAGAACTGCTCGACGAAGTGCGGCCGCTCTGGTCGCGGTCCCACCAGCGTCATATCGCCCCGAAGGATGTTCCACAGCTGAGGTAGCTCGTCGACTGACGTGCAGCGGAGGAATCGTCCGACCGGACCGACGCGGTTGTCGGCCGCCGCACACCAGATCGTCAGCGACTCGGGTTCACTGGCCGGTCGCATCGAACGGAACTTCCACAGTTCGAAGTGCTTGCCGTCGCGCCCCACCCTGACCTGGCGGAAGATGATGCCGGGCCCACCCTCGATGCGCACCGCTAGCGCAGCTGCAGCCAACACGGGCAACAGGACGATCAGCGACATCACCGCGACCACGATGTCGAACCCCCGCTTGATCAACCGCGCCGGGCCGTGGAGGTTGGGATTGCGGACCCGCATGACGGGAATGGAGCCAATGTGATCAGCCATGCCGGTCTGGGTGTGGAAGTGGTGTAAGCGCGGTACTACGAACAGGTCTGCGTGTTGGCATGCCTCCGTACGCACCGCATCGATCAGCACGCGCTCTTCGAAGCCTCCATCGGCGACCAGCAATGTGTCGGCACCAGTTCTCGACACCGCCACGTCCAAATCGGCAAGGCGACCCAGGCGTGGCAGGTACTCGCCGGCTGGACAGTCGTCGTCGTCGTCGACGAACCCATCCAACGTGATTCCGTACTCACGATGCCGGGCAAGGATTCTCGCCAACTCTGCGGCCACCAACCCACCGCCGATCAGCACGGTGTGACGCTCTGTAATCCCGCGTCGGCGACCAAGTGCGATGAGTCGTGTGGTGATGAGGCGGCCAACGATGACCAGCACAACGGCCTGGCAAGCCGTCTGCAGGAAGGTCAGCACCTCCATCTTGTGATAGAGGTAAAGGATCCCGGCGGAAACAGCGGCGACAGCGGTCAGCAGGCGAGTAACGATGGACGGCAACTCGTCCAGGACACTGACGTGCAGAGGTGCGACGTACCGGCCGCCATCGGTCAGGAACAGCATCGCAAGGACAGCCATCGTCACCATTGCGTGAATCTGAAGTGGCCGCCATGCGAGTGGGGCCAGCATCAGTGCGAAGTCGACAACGGGGACAACCATCCACGCCCGAAGACGGCTGAAGAGCCGCACGTCCACGTGACTCACGATCGCTGGACGGACGCAGCACAACTGTGGCGACTTCGAGCACCGGTAGCCGTCGAAGTTCAGCGTTCGCCGTAAGCGACCCACCTCGGCTCGACGGCGGTATTGCCGCATTCCACCGTCCGGAACACCCTGTCCCACTTGGAAATCGCGAACGAGCGACTTCTGAGGCGCTGCCGCTGTCCTCGGCTCGAGGAGTCCGGTCATGGCCGCGCACCCGACGTCACGAGCGAGGAGATGTAGGTGGCCAGGTCGAGAGCCGCCGGGGCCCGGCAACTCGCGTCGAAGTCGATCACGCCGTAGTCGCCGTCGAGCTCGAGCATCTGGCGTGCGTGGAAATCGCCGTGCGAGTAGCACCAGCGGCTCGTCGGGCGAACTCTCCTCGAGGCGGCGCAGCAGCACTTCGAGACGCTGCCCCA
>CAVTKI010000013.1:0-180215 GCA_963735245.1 uncultured Actinomycetota bacterium | reverse complement strand
CGCAGGCCGTGCCGTTCGACTGGGTCCCGCCCTAGCGCGGGTTCTTCTCGCCTGCCTCGACGGCGATGGCGAGCCTGTTCTCAGGCGGCGCCACCGGGCACGTCGCGTAGTCGGTGAACGAGCACGGCAAGTTCGATGCCCGGTTGAAGTCGAGCGTCACACTCCCGTCGGCGGGCGGTGCGGTGATCGAAAGTGACCTGGCGCCAGGGTAAGTCGTCACACCGCTGGTGGCGTCAGTGAACAGCACGTGCAGCGAACCGTCTGGGCGCCCGAAGGCGATCAGTTGAGCCGCGGCGCCGGCAAGTTCGAAATCGATGACGCCAAGGGCCTCGTGATGGTGCTCGAGACCTTCGACGACGGCACCCGTCGTCACGGTCTTCGGGTGCTGGAACCGCGTGAACGTGCCATCGACACGCCACTGTTCGTCCGGTGCGTAGGCCGGGATGCCGTCGTACTGCTCCAGGTGCGGCGACTTGGGATCGTGCACCCTCAACGCGACGGTGCCGGTTCGTCTGATGACCTCGATGCGGCGATCCCCGGCCTCGACGTACAACCCGGGTGCGCCCTCGCCCGGTTCGAGCTGCTCGATTCCGTCGATCCCCTCGACGTACACCGTGTCGGCGTCCGCTCGCCACCGACCCGGAAGGTCGGCGACGGTCTCGAATTCTTCGGTCAGCCAGTACAAGCCGACGATGCTCACCCAGCCGAGCGGATCACCGTAGTAGCGTTCGCGCCCGGTGTGCCAGTCGTTCCACGCAGCTTCGAACGTCGCCGATGTGGTATCTCCCGTGATGGTCATGATGCCGATACTCCTTTGCCTGCCGTCAGCGTCATCGGTGGAAACCTCGTGATGCGCCCGTGTCGACCAGTTGCTTCTCGAACGGATGCGGGCCGACGTCCTCGGCGCGCAGCGAAGGGTCGTAGAGCGCGGTGTACCCCATCGCGAGATACAGCGCCACCGCCTCGGGCTGGCGCCATCCGGTGGTCAGATAGACCCGGGTGTAACCGCGCTGCAGAGCAATCCGCTCCAGTTCGGCCACCACCAGCCTGCCGTACCCCCGCCGCCGGTGCGTCGACGCCGTCCAGATGCGCTTGAGCTCGGCCGTCGACGGGTCGTAGCGACGGAACGCGCCGCCGGCGACGGGCACCCCGTCGGACAGTCCAACGACGAGCACGCCGTCGGGCGGTGCGAACTCCTCGGCGGGATAGGCACGCAGGTCGACGTACTCCGGACCTGCACTGGCGCCGTACCTGCCGCTGTACTCCGCCTGGAGATCGTCGAGCAGCGGAGACGCGAGCGGATCGTTCTGATGCACGACAACGAACTGCGGGGACTCGGTGGTCCCATCCGTCGTCGTCGTCACCCGATCTCCTCATGGCTGCCCCAAGAACAAGAAGCCGGCCGGATGGCGGTTTCATTCCCGGATCGGTTCCGTCTTCCGGCCACGTGCCGGACGTAGAGTCGTGCCGTGAGCACGCCCGAGATCCTCCGCAGTTTGCCGCTGGCCGAAGAGATCCTCGAGTCTCACCGTCACCGCGCTCGGGGCGACGACGCAGGCTATGACGCCTACAAGGCGCACGTGTACCGCGTGGTGAACTTCGCCCGCGCGCTCACACCGGACGAGCCCGACCGTGACGACAAGCTCGCGATCGCCGTGGCGTTTCACGACCTGGCCGCGTTCGACACGCTCGACTACCTGGTGCCGTCGATCGAGGCGCAGGACGCGTGGCTGCAGCAGACGGGCCGTGAAGCGTGGTCCGACGAGCTGGCGCTCATCGTCGCCGAGCATCATCGGTTCTCCGGATACGGCGCGACCCGGCCCTACGCGCCGCTGGTGGAAGCCGTTCGCCGGGCCGACCTCGTCGACGTCAGCCAGGGCCTGATCCGCTTCGGCATCCCGAGTTCCTACGTCAAGGAAGTCCGCGGCGCCTTCGACGCCGGCGTCTTCTTCAAGCGCGTGATCCCGTCGGGGACCCTGCGGGCCATCCGCAAGCTCCAGCAGCCCGGCTTCCTGCGTCCCGGCAACGCACTGGTCCGGTCGGGCCACCAAGGGGCCGATCGCTGAGGCGGGACCGTGACGGCGATCTCCGGTGCGGTCCGGGCGAGCTCGGAGGTTCTCAGTTTGTTCGCGTTGAGGCTCGGGTAGACGCCTCGCATAGGCATGACGTGGGATCGCGTGGAAGGAGTTCGAGCATGCTCACGGAGAACCGTCGAAAGGACCCGTCGGGCGCTGACGTCGAGGACCGGCCGGACACCCTGGCGTCGCGCAGCCAGCGGATCACGAACTGGGTACTGGCCCTGCTGACGATCGTCGGCGCCGCGGCAGCCGTGCTGTTCGCATACGGCACGGCGCTCGGCACCTCCGGTTGCAGCGACCGCGCGTGCCCCCACCTCGGCCTCGCGAATGCCGTATTCGGGCCGGTCGTCTACGGCGCCCCCGTAGTCGCGCTCCTCACCATCGCCGTCTCGTTCGTCACCGCGAAGCTGCGTCGCGGATGGATCGTGCCGGCGATTGCGTGGATCCTGCTCATCGCGGGTCCCATCGTTCTCGCCCTGTCGCTACGGCCATGACTCCGTCACCCTCGGTAACCGACTCGCGTACGGACGGTGCGGCCGCGTTCGTGCCCGACACGAGGAGCGTGGCCAAGTTGGCGACGGCGGCGAAGGGCTGCCGGGGATGTCAGCTCTACGAGCACGCCGAGCAGACGGTGTTCGGCGCAGGCCCGCGCACCGCCCGCATGATGCTGATCGGCGAGCAGCCCGGCGACCAGGAGGACCGGGCCGGTAAGCCGTTCGTCGGCCCTGCGGGCCGCGTCCTCGACAAGGCGCTGGACGCCGCGGGGATCGGCCGAGACGGGCTCTACGTGACCAACGCGGTCAAGCACTTCAAGTTCACCGTCCGGGCCGAGCGCGGCAAGCGTCGGATCCACCAGACGCCCAGCCGGACGGAGGTGGTGGCGTGCCGCCCGTGGCTGCTCGCCGAACTGGATGCCGTCGAACCCGACGTCGTCGTCCTCATGGGCGCGGTCGCGCAGCAAGTCATTGTTGGGCAACGACTTCCGGCTCACCGCCCACCGAGGCGAGCTGTTGCACCTGGCCGATGAGTACAGCCCGCGGAACGCGGAGCTGGTCGTGACCGTGCATCCCTCGTCGATCCTGCGTGGGCCACCGGAGCAGCGCGACGAAGCCTTTGGTGGTCTGGTCGACGACCTGCGGTTCGCCGCCGAACGGCTCGAGCGGTTCGGCTGAGACTGCAGGATTGGTTTCTCTGCGCGAACAGACGCAAAAGCCCCTGATTGCACCTAAATCAGGGGCTTTTGCGTCTGTTCGCCGCGGAACGGGTCAGGCCGTCGACACCGGCGCGGGGCGCCCCGCCGCGATCAGTTTCTCGCCGAGGTCGTAGTCGTCGTCGGCATTGCAGGTGAGCACACCGACCGCCTTGCCGTCGGCTTCGTACCAGACGGTGAATCCGTCGTCCCGGTCCATCACCCGGCTGCTGTCAAAGCCGTCGCCCCACGCGTGGTACTTGACCGTCGCGTCGCCGATCGTCGACCAGAACCCCGGCACCGCATGCCATGTCGCGTGCCCGCCGGCGGCCTGGGCACCCGCCACGGCGCCGTGATCCATGGCGTCCTGCCAGTGTTCGACGGCGAGGTGACGACCGCTGGCGGTGTTGTAGGCGAAGGCGACGTCGCCAGCGGCGTAGACGTCGGGGGCCGACGTCCGCATGTCGGCGCCGACGACGATGCGTGACTCCTGCATGTGCAGCCCGGCGTCCCCGGCTACGTCGCCGCGCGGGGTGACGCCGGTGGCCGCGAGCACCAGATCGCAGTCGACCGACACCCCGTTGTCCAGCCGAACCCGCACGTCGTCGACCGCTTCCACCGAAACGCCTGCCACGTACCGAACGCCTGCGGCGGTGACCAATTTCAGCAGCCGGTCGCCTGCCTCGGCGCCGAGACGCTTCTCCTGGGGAACCCGTTCGGGGGCCACCAAGGTGACCGCCACGCCGCGCATGGACAGCGACGCGGCGGCCTCGCAGCCGATGAAGCCGGCCCCGACGACGACGGCCGACTTGGCGTCGGCAGCGCGGTCGCGCAGCCGGTGCGCGTCGGACAGGGCGCGCAGTGACAGCGCGCGCTCACCACCGGGAACCGGCAGCGGCGACGGCGCGGCTCCGCACGCCAGCACCAGTGCGCGGTAGGGAATGCGTTCGCCGTCGACGGTCACCGCGCGTTCGGCGACGTCGATCGCCTGCACGGTGTGCCCGCGGCGAAGATCGATGGCGCGCTCGGTGAACCACTGCGGCGGATGAAGCGACACGTCGTCGGTCTCGCCGCGCAGGAAGTCCTTGCTCAACGGCGGTCGCTCGTACGGCACGTCCGGATCGGAGCTGAGCACCAGAACCGGCGCATCGCCGTCCCGCTCGCGAAACGACTCGGCGGCGCTGATGCCCGCTGGTCCACTGCCGACGACGACCAATCCCGGTGTGCTCACGGCGGCTGAATACCCGGATCCGGCTCGGCACACTCAGCGCATGCGGCGCAGGGGCGTGCGACCGGGTGGGTGACGCGGGGTCGGCAACATCGGCTGCCGGGGCACCAGTCGCACGGTCGCGGTGGATTCGGTGCTCAGCTCGAGGTCGGCACCCGCGTGGCGGATGGTCAGGGTGCCGCTGTCGTCGTCGCCACGGCGCAGGGTGTACTCGACCAGGTCGTGGTCGGCGTCGACGATGATGCGAAAACCGCTCCACCGCAACCGGAAGCGCAGTCGGGTGATCTCCTCGGGTAGCTGCGGATCCAGCGCCAGGATGCCTTCGTCGTCGCGCAGGCCGCCGAAGCCTGCCACCAGCGCCGTCCAGGCGCCGGCGAGCGAGGCCATGTGCAGGCCGTCGCGGGTGTTGTGGTGCAGGTCGCGCAGATCGATGAGGGCTGCCTCGTAGGCGTAGTCGTGGGCCAGTTCCAGATGACCCACCTCGGCACAGAGCACCGCCTGGGTGGCAGGCCGAGAGCGACGAGTCGCGCACCATCCGCGGTTCGTAGTAGTCGACGTTGCGCGCCTTCTGCTCGGCGGTGAAGGCATGGCCCTGCCAGTGCATGGCCAGGATCAGGTCGGCCTGTTTGATCACCTGCGCCGGGTACAGCCGCACGTAGGACTCGTGCAGAAGCAGCGGATACGCGGTCTCCTCGGTGAAGTTCCACTCGCGCAGCGTGGTGAACCCCTCGCACTGTTCGTGCACGCCGATGCCCTCGTCAAAGGGGAGGTTGGCCGCCTCGGCAGCGTCGCGCCAGGCCGCCGCCTCCTCGGTGGTCACGCCCAACGCACGGGCGACCTCCCAATGACGCTCACACGCCGCCGCCGCGACCCGAAGGTTGTGGGCGGCCATCAGGTTGGTGAACGCGTTGTCGCGCACCACGGCCGTGTACTCGTCCGGCCCGGTGACGCCGTCGAGGTGCCACACGCCGTGGCGGTCGTGGTGGCCGAGGGACTGCCACAGCCTCGCCGTCTCGATCAGCACCTCCAGGCCGCACTCGGCTTCCAGCGACTGGTCTCCGGTGACGATGCGATAGCGCTCGAAGGCGGCGGCGATGTCGGCGTTGACGTGCCATGCGGCGGTGCCCGCGGGCCAGTACGCCGAGCATTCCTGTCCGCGAATGGTGCGCCAGGGGAAGCTCGCACCCGCCAGGTCCAGTTCTTGCGCACGCTGTCGCGCCATGTCGAGGGTCGACGCCCGCCAGCGCAGCGCGTCGGCGGCGGCGTCCGGCTGCGTGTACGTCAGCACCGGGAGCACGAATCCCTCGGTGTCCCAGAAGGCGTGGCCGTCGTAGCCGGTTCCGGTGAGGCCCTTGCCCGCGATGGCGCGACGCTCGGCGCGGGCGCTGGCCTGCAGCACGTGGAACAAGCCGAAGCGCACCGCCTGCTGAGAGTCGGGATCGCCCTCCACCTCGACGTCGGCGCTGTCCCAGAAGTCGTCCAGGTATGCGCGCTGGGCGTCGAGCAGCCCCTGCCAGCCCGTGTACCGCGCTCCGCGTCAGCGCCGCGGCGACCTGGTCGTGCAATGCGGGGCGGGACCGCAGGCTCGACCACCCGTACGCCAGGTACTTGACGATGCGCAGTTTCTGGCCGGGGCGCAACCCACAGATCACGGTCGTGCGGGCGAGATGCTCGTCGGCGTCGGTGTTTACCTCCACGCGGCCGGGCACCTCGACGTCGTGATCCATCGCGGCCGCCATCATCAGCTTGCTGAGTCGGGTGCGGTGGACCAGCACCGCGCGCCGTCCGTCGCAGTCGTGGGAGACCGCCTTCAGAGGTTTGGTCGAGGATCGCCGATACCCGCGGATCGCTCGACGTCTCGGGCTGGTCCTCGTTGGCGACCAGCTCCGATTGGACCGTCATCCTGGTGAATTCGTCGACGGCCTCGACGACGTACTCGATGGCGGCCACTCCGCGTTGCGCGAGCGAGACCAGCCGGGTGGAGGTGACCGCGACCTGGCGGCCTGCCGGTGAGCGCCACCGGACGCTGCGGGTCAGCGTGCCCGCCCGGAAGTCGAGCACCCGCTCGTGGTGCTGCAGTTCGCCGTAGCGGACGTCGAAGGGTTCGTCGTCGACCAGCAGCCGCAGGATCTTGCCGTTCGTGACGTCGACGATGGTCTGCCCTTCCTCCGGGTAGCCGTATCCGGCCTCGGCGTAGGGCAGCGGACGGAGCTCGAAGAACGAGTTGAGGTAGGTGCCCGGCAACCCGTGGGGTTCGCCCTCGTCGAGGTTCCCGCGTAAGCCGATGTGCCCGTTGGACAGTGCGAACACCGACTCGGACTGGGCCAGGATGTCGAGGTCGAGGGTGGTTTCGCGGACCTGCCAGGGCTCGACGGGGAAGGTGTCTCCGTTGATCATCGGCGCTCGAGCAGATCGGCCAGGTCCTTGACGACGACGTCGGCGCCGTGGCGTCTCAGCTCCTCGGACTGTCCGACGCGGTCGACGCCGACGACGAGACCGAAGTGCCCGGCGTGGCCGGCCTCCACCCCCGAGATGGCGTCCTCGAAGACCGCTGCCTCGGCGGCCTCGACTCCCAGTCGCCGCGCCCCCGCGAGATAGGAATCCGGCGCGGGTTTGCCTGCGATGTTCTCCTCGCGCATCGTGACGCCGTCGACGCGCTGATCGACGAAGTGCGCGAGCCCCGTCACTTCGAGCACCTCGCGGGTGTTGGCGGACGACGACACGACCGCGATCGGAAGTCCTTCGTCTGCAACTGCTTCCAGGTAGCGACGCGACCCGTCGAACACCCGCACCCCGTCCGTGTGCACGGTGTGCAGGAACGCGTCGTTCTTGCGGTTGCCGAGTCCGCAGACCGTCTCGGCGTCGACGCCGTCGTCGGGGTCGCCGTCGGGCAGCGAGATGTCGCGACTGGCGAGGAACGACCGCACGCCGTCCTCACGTCGCTTGCCGTCCACGTACGTGAGGTAGTCGGCATCGGCGTCGAACGGTTCGAAGGCTCGAGCCGCCGGCGCGTTTGCGCAGGAAGTCGTCGAACATCGCCTTCCACGCCTTCCGATGCACGCTGGCCGTATCGGTCAGGACGCCATCGAGGTCGAACAGGCAGGCATGGACCCCATCAGGCAGACCCAGCAACGCGCACCCACTTTCCAGTGATCGTCGGTCCGCGACTCACCGCCGCGACCGCCCGAGCCAAGGTGTACCCACTTCGGCGCCGCAATGTGCGCTTTTCCGGGAGTCGGCGCGGACCGACCATCGCCACCACCCACTCGCCGCAGCTCAGCGGTCGTTTGTCGGGGCGGGGGTGGGCCGTCGGCCCCGCCGTCGAGCGGGGCCAGGGCAACCGCCGGATCAGCCGCCGAGCGCGACGATGAGTTCCTTGATCTTCGTCGACTCGTCCTCGGTGGCGGGCTCCTCGGCCTCGATGGCGCGGATCAGGTCCAGTCGCAGTCCGGCGCCGTTGGCGGTCTCCTGCGCGGTGAGCTTCGCACGTTGGCGCGCCATGTACAGTCGCTGCCCGAGCGTCGATCCCGGTCCGTCGGCGGCCTTCTCGATCAGCTCGTCGTAGCTGGTGCGCACCTCGCTCAGCGCGACGATGATCGCAGGCGTGACCCGGCTCCGGCTCGCAGCCTGCGACAGCGCGGTTTCGAGCTTGCGCAGACCGCTCAGTACGACACCGGCGCGAGAAGCAAAACTACTGTCGCTGGGATCGGGCAGCGCCTCGATCGCGGCGGAGTACATGTGCATTGCCGCATCAGCGACACTGACAATGATTGGCGCTTCACCTTCGTCTGGCGTGCCGTTGGCCACCGCTCCTCGTTTCTTTCGTGGCGCGCGCGTGCGCACCGATCCATCGTTCGAATGGGGACTAGACCCGAACCCAGTGGATGCGACAAGGGGTCGCCGCAAAATCTAACGCCTATCCGCGATCGATTCAACCGGCGAAAGTGCTTGCGATCAAGGCTTATCGGCGATCTATTCGACGCGAACCGCGACCTGGTTTGCCGGGCGTCGATGGGCGCCCGCTGCCTGGGTCCTTACCCGGCGTTTCTCGTGCGGATGGCGAGCACCCCTGGTGCTTCTCGTCAGCACTCGACGACGTTGACGGCGATGGCGAGACCCCCGGTGGCGGTCTCCTTGTACTTGGAGCTCATGTCGTAGCCGGTGGCGCGCATGGTGTTGATCACCTCGTCGAGGCTGACCCGGTGGGTGCCGTCACCGCGCAGGGCCATCCTGGCCGCGTTGATCGCCTTTCCCGCCGAGATGGCGTTGCGTTCGATGCAGGGAATCTGAACGAGCCCCCCGATCGGGTCGCAGGTCAACCCGAGGCTGTGCTCCATGGCGATCTCCGCCGCGTTCTCGACCTGAGCCGGAGTGCCGCCGAGGACTTCGGCGAGGCCCGCGGCGGCCATCGATGCCGCCGAGCCCACTTCGCCCTGGCAGCCGACCTCGGCGCCGGAGATGGAGGCGATTTCCTTGTAGAGGGAGCCGATCGCTCCCGCGGTGAGCAGGAACCTGACCGTCACCTCGTCGGGGTCTGCCAGCCCTGCAGGGCAGTAGTTGCGGGCGTAGTACAGAACGGCGGGGATGATGCCCGCCGCCCCGTTGGTCGGGGCGGTGACCACGCGGCCACCTGCGGCGTTCTCCTCGTTGACGGCCAGCGCCACGAGGTTCACCCAGTCCTCTGCGAACTCGGGATCCCGGTCCGGGTCGTCGGTGTTCAACCGCTCGTGCCAGCCGTGGGCGCGCCGCCGCACCTGCAGGTTTCCGGGGAGGAAGCCTTCCCCCGCGATACCGCGCTGGACGCACTCGTCCATCACGTCACGAATGTGCAGCAGGTTCGACCGGACCTCGTCCGAGGGACGCAGACCGAATTCGAACTCGGCCATCACGTCGCTGATCGCCACGCCGCGCGCGGTGGCCAGTTCGAGCAGCTCCCGCGCCGAGCCGAACGACACCTCGGTGGCGGAGCGCTCGGTGCGAACGGGCGGTGCGGGATCGTCGGCGCGCACGACGAATCCGCCGCCGACCGAAAAATAGGTCTCCGTGGCGATATTGGCGCCCGTGTGGGAGTCGGCGTGCAGCGTGATGCCGTTGGGGTGGCGGTCGAGCACGATCTCCGGATGCAGCGCGATGTCGGATTCGGTGAGGTGGATCGCGGTGGTCCCGCCGAGGTGGATGACGCCCGTGGACCGCATCTGCGCCAGTCGCTTGGCCATGTCGTCGGGGTCGAGCAGCTCTGGTCGCTCACCCTCGAGGCCGAACAGGACGGCAGGCATGGTGCCGTGCCCACCTCCGGTCGCCGCGAGTGATCCGTACAGATCGACGCGGATGGCGGCGACCTCGCCGAGCAAGCCCTTGGCGGCGAGGTCGTCGGCGAAGCGTGCCGCGGCGCGCATCGGTCCCACGGTGTGCGAGCTGGACGGCCCGATCCCGACGCTGAACAGGTCGAACACGCTGACCGTCATGATCTGTCCTCCCGGATCGCTGATCGGGATGGCGCGGTGGCGCTCGGCGAACCTGTGTTCATGATCGACCCCATGGGCACGTCTGGACAACCACGAGACAAACGTGGCGGTTACCGACCCGATGCCGCCGCCTCGCGCTGAAGGTAGCCAGAGATCGTCGCGCGACACTTTGTGCGACGAGACGTCGGCTCAGGGTGACGTTGCGCGGCCGAGTGATTTGGGTCTCGGCCAGGGGCGGACAGTCCGTTGAGCGGAACAGCGGCTTGCCGCCGCGGGTTCGCGCGCCTACCCATGGATGCAGCACCGCCTGTCCGTCGAAATGCTTGGCGCAGAGCCTCATCCACGCAGTCGGGCTACGAAGACACCGTCCACGTCAGGAGGAAGTACTCACATGCCGCCGTACACGCCGACCATGCTGGAACCTCACGCCCCACCGTTTCTCCAGACTCACCCCACGTGATCGTGCGAGGGGAACGGTTGACGGTGTGGGACAGCGCGGGTCAGGCCTATCTGGATGCCACGTCGGGAATGTTCTGCACGACCCTCGGGTACACCCAGCCCCGACTGGTGAAGGCCGCCGCCGATCAGATGGCGAGGCTGCCGTTCTACGCTTCGTTTGCGCATCGCACCAACGACGTGGTGCTCGACTTGGCCGACGAGCTCGCGGCCATCGCCCCAATGTCCATGGGCCGCACACTGTTTGCCAACTCCGGCGCGGAGGCCGTCGACAGCGCCATCGAGCTCGCCTGGTACTACCACCGATGTGTGGGCCGTGCCGGCCGTGCAAAGATCATCTCCCACCAGAAGGGCTATCACGGAACCACCGTGGCCGCCGGCTCAGTCACCGGCTTGGACAGGATTCATCTCGGCTTCGAGATGCCGCTGCCGCAATTCGTCAAGATTGCCTGCCCCGATCACCGGTCCGCCGATGACCCGGCCAAACTCACCGATCATCTCATCGCAGGCCTCGAGGCGGTCATCGCCACGAGGGCCCCGACACCATCGCCGCATTCATCGGGGAGCCGATTCTGGGGGCAGACGGGGTCATCATCCCGCCCACGGACTACTACCGCCGCGTCCAGCAGGTCCTTGCCCGGCACGACATCCTGTTCATCGCCGACGAGGTCATCACCGGTTTCGGCCGGACCGGATCGATGTCCGGGACCCAGGAATTCGTGCTGGCATCCGACATCGTAACTGAGGCGAGTTCGGTGAAATCCGAATGAGCTGCGGTGAGGGTGAGCACGGCAACCGGCGACCTACAGTGCGAGGGTGCGTGTCGCATCTGAGCGCCGCCAGTTACCGCAGCGCGGCGGCGAACTCGGGTCCCGGCATAACGAATTGCTTCGAGGCCATGGTTAGGTCGTTATGGCAGACATCCTTGCCGCGCTTTCCATTTGACGCGCCGTCGGATGGGGTGCGCCGCCCATTCATCACCCGATCAGCCACCTGCAGACCACGGGGTTCTGCATGCATGCGGCGTTGATGTCGGGCAGCGCGCCCGAGCAGGGCAGCCCGTTCTCCTGGACGCAGCCGGGCGGCATGGGTGGGCACGGCGTGCCGTCGGGTCTCACGCATGCCTGTTCAGGGCTGGCGTAGGCGGGTATCGCGGACGTGAATGCCATGCCCAGAGCAAACACGGCCGCACCGCACAGTAGTTGGCTATATTTCACGGTTCCCTGCCTCTCTCGGCGACTGCTCATGACCACGGGTTCCCTGAGGATCATGAATTTTGCTGTCCAGCAAAACGCGCCGGTTGATACCTAGGCTAGCTCGCAGGTTGATCTTGCAACTCGGAATTCGCGACAAATCCGCCGAATCAGCGGGGCTTGGGTTGACGGCGTGCCGGGTTCGGCGTCGGCTGGAACGTTGGCGGGCATGGCGAGATCGCCGCGCACCGAGCCGGCCCAGGTCTACTGTTGGCGCAACTCTTCAGCGACTTTCGCCTGAAGCGGAGGGGAATCGCATGGCCGCCGTAGTCGCCACCATCCCCGTCGGCAACTTCCCGAGCGTGGTCGCAGTCAGCCCGGACGGCGCGCACGCCTATGTCGTCAACAGTCTCGGCGGCACGATGTCGGTGATCGACACCGCCAGCAACACCGTCTCGGGCACCGTTCCGGTCAGCAACAATCCGCGGGGTCTAGCGCTGAGCCCCGACGGCACCCTCGCCTACGTCGGCAACAGCGAGAACAACGACTTCGTAGCGGTGATCGACACAACCACCAACGCCATCGTCACCACCATCCCCGTCGGCGCCATTCCGAACGGGGTGGCGGTCACGCCCGACGGCGCGCATGTCTACGTCGCCAACGGCAGTGGCGGCACCGTGTCGGTCATCGACACCGTCACCAACACCGTCACCGCCACCGTCGCGGTCGGGGACAACCCGGAGGGCGTGGCGCTCAGCCACGACGGCGCCGTGGTCTACGTCGCCAACATCGACGACGGCACCATGTCGGTGATCGACACCGCCACCAACGCCGTCACCACGACCATCTCCACCGGCGGCAGTCCGGATTTCGTCGCAGTCAGCCCGGACGGCACGCACGCCTACGTCTCCACCTTCACCGACGGCACGGTGTTGGTGATCGACACCGCCTCCAACACCGTCGTCACCACCATCCCCGTCGGCGTCGTCGTCGTGGGTGTGGCGTTCAGCCCCGACGGCACGGTCGCCTACGCCACCGAGCTCAGCACCGGCAGCGTGGTGGTCATCGACACCGCCTCCAACACGGTCATCGACACCGTGGCCGTCGGCGCCGGTCCGGCTGGTGTGGCCTTCAGCCCCGACGGCACTCACGTGTACGTCACCAACAGCAACGACCGCACGGTGTCGGTGATCTCCGTCGCGGCCGTGCCCTTCGATGACTCGCACATACCGGATCTGTTCGGAGAGTTGCTCGGCGGCGTCACCCGGGACGGCGGAGGTTGGTTGGTCATCGGCAATCACTTCATCCCGATCCCGCCGCGCTCCCCGGTCGCAGCCATCATCGCGCGAGCGGTCGCCCCCGATCTCGGCCGTGCGATCGAAAACCCCAAGCTGGGCCGCCACATTCGTAACGTCTTGCAAGGCCCGAAGGGTTAAGATCCGCAGCTAATCGCCTGTGCGCGTGAATGTTTCGGTGACCTCTGTGCTAGCTGCGCAGTTCCCGGTCTGTTCCTGGTGGCCGTGCCCGATGAGTAGCTTGATCGGGTCCTGCGGGGGCTGGGGCATTGGATACTCGGCGTTGAACTTCAGCTGCGTGGGGCCGGCGTTGGCCGGACACGTGCCGTCGAACGCTATGTCGGAGGTCCACTTCCCGTCGCCGAATATCAGTGGTCGGAAGTCCGACGGCCCGTGGAAGTAGCTCATGCACCGTTCGCCGGTGCGAAGACAGTCGGTGGCGACGGTGTACAGCAGATCCTGCTGCGGGGCGCCGTTCGAGAAGTTTCGCGTCAGGTGATACTGGCCGTGCAGCACGTGGGCCGGCGACACCACCCGTGGTGGCAGGGCGGCCGGGTCGGGCAGGGTGTTGACGTCGATGCTCCCGGTGCGGGCGAAGGTCACGGTGCCCTTTCCCGAACAGCCATCGCTGCTGGTCCCGCTGTACTCGCCGGCGAGGGTGCCGTCGGGCCGCGGTTCCAGGGTGAAGACGTCCCAGACCTCGACGGGAGCGTTGTGACACTGGTCTGAGCCGAGGCCAACGGCCACCCAGCTTCCGTCGACGTCGTCGAACACCAGGCTCGACACCGCAGGGCCCGCACCGCTCAGGCGGGAGGCCGTCGCCACGCAGCGGTCGGGCAGGCACACCGAGCGCACCCCCCACCTGGCCGTCGATGGTGTCGCGCCGTCGACCATCTGGCCGTCCATGAGGGTGGTCGCGCTGAAGTCGGCACGGTAGATGCCGGCGAAGGTGGCCATGTCGGGCGTCGCGGCGGCGCTACTGGGCGCCGTGGGGGCGGCCTGCTCGTCGTGCCGTGTGAGCATGACCCCGAAGACTCCGGCGACGATCAGCAGCACGACGCCCGCCAGGGCGCCGATCAGCACACGGGGACGCCGGCCCCGCGGCTTCGGAGGTAGCCCTGCCGCCGCCGGTGGTGGCGGCGCAGGCGGAGCGGGAGCGCCGAACGGCAGCGCCACGGTCGGCGGCCCGCCACCTGCGCCCCGCGGCGTGGTCCGAGCCGGGTCCGGCGAGACCGGCAGGCGCGGGCCGCTCTGATTCGTCGGGTCGGTGATCGCATGCCGCGCGGCGGCGGCCATCTCGACGGTGCTCCGATAGCGCTCGCCGGGTTGCTTGGCCAGGCCGGTCGCGATCACGTCGTCCAATGCCGTCGGGACGGTCGTGCGCTCCTCGGACGGTCTGGGCGGCGGCATCACCATGTGGCCCACCGCAATCTGTTCCAGCGTGGTGCCCGGGAAGGGCAGTTCGCCGGTCAGGCATTGATAGAACACACACGCCAGGGCGTACACGTCGCAGCTGGGCCCGACGTCCCCGGAACCGAAGCGCTCGGGCGACATGTAGGACCACGTGCCGATGGTGGAACCCGCTGAGGTGAGCCCGGTTTCACCGGCGGCATGGGCGATGCCGAAATCGATGAGGTAGGCGAAGTCGTTGTGGGCCAACAGAATGTTGGACGGCTTGACGTCGCGGTGCACCAGCCCTGCCTGATGCGCACAGTTCAGTGCCGACGCGACCTGCTCGACGATGTACACCGCGCGGCCTGCGTCCAGCGGCCCTGCGTCCAACAGGGTTTGCAGGTCGACGCCGTTGATGAGCCGCATCGTCACGTACAGCCGGCCGTCGATCTCGCCGACGTCGTGGATCGGCACGACGTGGGGATCGTCCAAACGTGCCGCGGCGCGGGCTTCGCGGCGGAACCGCTTGTCGAACTCGGGGTCCTTGGCGTAGTGCGGCAGCAGCATCTTCAGCGCCACCACGCGGTCGATCTCGGTGTCGTGCGCGCGCCACACCTCGCCCATCCCGCCGCGGCCCAGCAGCTCGATCAGCCGGTAGCGGCCAAATGGCGTCCCCTCCACCGACTCACGATAAACCCGCAGGCCGCCGTAGCGGTCGGTGAACGGGACGATGACCACGAATTCACGACGCGGACCCTGACGTCCCATTTTGGTTCCTGGATCCGTCGGCACGGCCTATCGTGTGCTGAATCGCAGTTTGCCGGGAGGCTGATGTGGACCAACCGACCTGGCCACGCTGATGCTCGTCGACTACTACCTGCGGATCCTTCACTTCGATCGGCGGATGCCGCTCAACTTCGACCTCGGTCCGCTGCACGTCCACCTGTACACGCGTGCCGTGTTCTTCATGTGGGTCACGGTGGCGATCCTGGTGATCGCCGGTATCGCCGTGCTGGTATCGCGCAAGCCGGAGTTGATCCAGAAGTGGACCACGTGGGTGATGATCGCCCCGGTGGTCGGCATCCCGATCTGGATCGGCCGCGGTACCACCGCGGCACTGGCGGCCGTGCTGGCCGTGGTCGCGGTCATCGAGTACGCGCGCCTGGTGAAACTGCGCACGGTCGACACCTGTCTGTTGCTGAGCCTGGCCGTGCTGTATCCGCTCGCGGCCTGGCTGCACCCGTCGCTGCTGAACCTCGCACCGATCGTCGTACTGGTGTGCGCGCTGCCGTCGGTGTTCGGCGGCGACGTCGAGAACGGCGGCAGGCGTACCACGTTCACCGCGTTCGGTTCGGTGTGGATCTGCTGGGCGCTGGCGCATCTGGTGATGCTGTGGGACGACGCGTATCTGGTGTGCTTCGCCGCGGCAGCCACCGACGTCGCCGCCTGGTGCGGAGGCAAGGGGTTGCGCCGCCTGCGCTTGGCGCGGCTTCCGTTGTCGCCGTTGAGCCCCAACAAGACGGTGGGTGGACTGATCGGCGCCTTCATCGGTGCGTTCATCGTGCTCACGTTGCTCGGCACGATCTCGATCGGCCTGCTCGTGGCGGTCGCGTTCGGCGGCGTGTTCGGCGATCTGGTCGAGTCGATGGTGAAGCGGCAGGCTCAGGTCAAGGACGCCGGGGAGTGGCTGCCGGGCTTCGGCGGCCTTCTCGACCGCATCGACTCGCTGTTGCTGGTGCTTCCGCTGGCGTACCTCCTCGGATGAGCGGCACGCCGTCGTGACCGAGTTCTGTTCCAGCGCAACTCATTCTGGTGTGTCGCCGCAGGCGCGGGCGCGCACCGATAGATTGTCCGGATGAGCCGGCCGTTGCCGCCAACGATCACCGTCAGATCCGGTGCGTGGCAGCGCACGTTCGCGCCGGGCCGCGACGTGGTGATCGGACGCGACGTCCGGGCTGACGTACGTCTGCCGCACCCCGGCATCTCGCGGGCCCACGTGGTGCTGCGCTACCTCGACGGGCACTGGGTCGCAATCGACAACAAGAGCTTCAACGGCATGTTCGTCGGGCATCGGCGGGTGCAGTCCGTGGACATCCGTCGCCAGGAGACCATCCACATCGGCAACCCCGACGGTCCTCGGCTCGTGCTCGAACCCGGCCCCGTCCCACGACGGGCCGATCAGCCGACGACGCGGATCAGGCTGCAGTCCGAACCCAGCACCGACGTATCGCGCCTCGCCGGCAGGCGTCAAACACAGCGCTTCGAACGAGCACGCCCGTGGCGGCGCCACCGGGGTCGACCACCATCGGCCGCGCGTCCGACAACGACGTCGTGATCCCAGACCTGCTTGCGTCCGGACATCACGCGACGCTGGTACCGACGCCGCGGGGTGTGCAGATCCAGACGGCAGGCAGCACCACTGGCACGTTCGTCAACGGCGAGCGCATCAAGGCCGCCGTGCTCCGCCAGGACGACGTCGTCACCATCGGCAACGTCGACCTGGTGTTCGCCATCCGGGGCGAGCGAAGCGACGGGGGAGTAGACGGCGAGTTGGTCCGCCGCACCATGCCCGCCACCACGACCGGCGGACTCGAAGTGCGTGACGTCAGCTTCACGATCGAAGGCAATCGCACACTGCTGGACCGCATTTCGTTCTCTGCACGTCCAGCCACGCTGACGGCGGTGATCGGCCCGTCGGGCTCGGGCAAGTCCACCCTGTCGAAGGTGATCGTCGGCGGGACGCGGCCGAACGGCGGCACGGTGTCGTTCGAAGGGCACGACGTCCATGCCGACTACGCCTTGTTGCGCAGCCGGATCGGCATCGTGCCGCAGGACGACGTGGTGCACGGTCAGCTCACCGTCGATCAGGCGCTGGGCTACGCGGCAGAACTGCGCATGCCGTCGGACACCACGACGCAGGAACGACAACAGGTGATCGCGCAGGTGCTCGAGGAACTCGAGATGACGCCGCACGCGCACACCCGTGTGGACAAGCTGTCCGGAGGGCAGCGCAAACGTGTGTCCGTCGCAATGGAATTGTTGACCGGGCCGTCGCTGCTGATCCTCGACGAGCCGACGACGGGGCTCGACCCCGCGCTGGACCAGCGGGTGATGACGATGCTGCGCCAGCTTGCCGACGCAGGCCGCGTCGTCGTCGTGGTGACGCATTCGTTGACGTTCCTGGACGTGTGCGATCAGGTGTTGCTGCTCGCCCCCGGCGGCAAGGTCGCGTTCTGCGGACCACCCGGTGAGGTCGGTTCCGCGATGGGAGCCACCGATTGGGCCGACATCTACAGCGACATCTGCGCGGATCCCGACGGGGCTCAGGAGAGATTCCGCGCACGGACCGGGCGCTCGGGCGCAGCTCCTGCCGCCCAGGCTTCCTGGGCGCCCGGCGACGTGGACAGGCAGGCGCATACCAACCCATGGCACCAGATCTCGACCATCGGGCGGCGACAGTTGCGCCTCATCGTCGCCAACCGCGGTTACTTCATCTTCCTGGCGTTGCTTCCGTTCATCGTCGGGCTGTTGCCACTCGCGGTGGCCGGCGACGCCGGCCTCGGCAAGCCGTCCAGCGGTGCCGCGCCGTTGGAGCAGAAGCAGATCCTGGGCATGATGAACTTCGGTGCGTTCTTCATGGGCACGGCGCTGACGGTCCGCGAATTGGTCGGCGAGCGAAGCATCTTCCGCCACGAGCAAGCCGTCGGGCTGTCGACGTCGGCGTATCTCGCCGCCAAGATCGCCGTATTCGGCGCGATCGCCGTGATCCAGTCGGCCATCCTGGTGCTGATCGTGACGATCGGCAAGGGTGCGTTGCCGGACGCGAACCTGTTGGGCAGTCCGACGCTCGAACTGTTCGTCGGCATCGCGGCGACGTGTGTGGCGTCGGCGATCCTCGGCCTGTTCGTGTCGTCACTGGCGCAAACCAACAACCAGGTGCTGCCGCTGACGGTGGTGACGCTCATGGCGCAGATCGTGTTCGCGGGCGGCATGATCCCGATGACCGACCGGGCGCTCGACCCCGTCTCCTGGCTGATCCCGTCGCGGTGGGGCCTGGCAGCGACGGCGTCCACCGCCGACGTGACGAGTAGCTCGGCGTTGATCCCGCAGGATTCGCACTGGAGGCACACCGCGTCGGCGTGGACTCTCGACATCGTCATGCTCGCCGTCTTGTCGGTGTTCTACACGGGGTTCGTGCGGTGGAGGATCCGGCTCAAGAAGCCGTGAAGATTCTCGAGTCTGCCTCAGGAAACGAGCGCATACCGATCGACGGTCTCCGGCACGCGCGCATCCCGCAGGGCGAGCACCTGCGCCCGCAGCTCCGGCGCCGAGGTGGTGTTGGGGTCGACGGGTGCGCCGATGCTGACCCGCATCGGTGCGGGGGAGTAGCTGCCGTCCTTGGGCAGCACGTCGGCGGTGCCCGTCAACGCGACCGGAACCACCGGCACGCCGCAGTCGCGCGCCAAACGCAGTGCGCCTGAGCGGAATTCCCCGACACTTCCATTCGTCGAGCGAGTGCCCTCGGGTAGATGACGACCGTGCGGCCGGCCTTCAGCGCAGGGCGAGCCGCAGCCAGCAGGGCGGCGTAGGCGTCGCCCGATCGTCGAACCGGAAGAATGCCTGCCAACGAGGTCGCCACGAAGCGGCGGACGGGGACGTCGAACCAGTAGTCGGCCGCCGCCCCGAACACGGGCTGGGCCGTGGGCGGTAGTGCGGCCAGCAGTGCCGCGGTGTCGGCGTGCGAGGAGTGGTTGGCCACGATGATGCAGCCACCCGAGACGCGCCACCGTCCCGTGACGGTCAGCCCGCCCGAAACTCCGCACACCGCACGCCACAGCCAGTGCCGCAGCACGCTCGAGACCCGGTTCGCGGTCATGCCGCCACCGCCGTCAATGGCTGCGTGGCCGCGGTGAACAGCACGACCTCGTCCACGCGCTGCTGCTCCTGCTGCCGCTGCGCCACCATCTCGCGATGCGCGGCCCGCAGCCGCAGCGCGGTGGTGAGCAGCGAGCCGTTCACCAGTTGCACGAGGATCACCGGCATGAGGACCGGGAAGACGGTCGCCAGCACCATGAAGGCGCACCGTTCGGTCTTGCCGAGCGGGCCGCCGTTGCGCCGCGGCACGCCTGCGGCCGCCGCGGCCAGCGATGCGAACGTGGGCAGCGTCGCGGCCACCGCGGCAACCAGCACCTGGATCACCGTCCATGACAACCAATGCATCCCGGGGCCACCCTGGCGCGCCGCCCATACCGCGAGACCGGCGAAGGCAAGGAGATCCGAGGAGCGGTCGCCGATCTCGTTGACGACGAATCCCCACGGCCGGCTCACTCCGCGGGCGCGGGCAACCGCGCCGTCGAGGTTGGCGCCGGCCAGCCTCAAGACGAGGAACAGCGCCGCCAGCGGCCACCACCCGGCGGCGATGGCCACCGCGGCCGCGCCCGCCGCCGCCACACCCGCAGCGGTGAAGACGTCCGGTGACACCTTTCGCGCCACGGCGGCGTCGATGATCGGGGTCAAGCGGCCGGTGAACCACGGCTTCAGCGCGTAGAGGCCCTTCATCTGCCGCGCTCCCGCCGGGGTTGTCGGCTGAGAAGACTCGCACTTCGCGACACGTAGTTTCATGATGGGCTCCTTTCGCTTCTGCCGGCTCCTGGCGGCCGGTCACGAAAAGATTGCGACGGAGTGCTTGGCGGATTCTTGGCGGAGCCCGTCGATCGACGGAGGTCCCTGTTTGCGCAGCTCGCGGGGCCTGCGCGATGGGCGGCGGGGCTATGGCTGCAACGAGGTCGTCATCGAGGCCCGCGCGCAGATTCGTCGACCACGTCGGCAGCGGAGTCGGCCGACCCTGGGGAGTGCCCGGCCAGTGCCGAGACGTGGTCGTCGGGAGATGAATCGGTTCCTGCCCGGATCGCCGACCGCGCCAACCCGTCTTCACCCACCCGGAGGGCGCGCCTGCGTTCAGTTCGGCGTTCAGCACGGTGGTGTCGATGGCCTTCTCCCACTTGGCCACCACCAGCGTGGCCACGCAGTTGCCGACGATGTTGGTGAACACGAACATCGCCGAGAGGATGCGGTGGATGCCGAGCACCAGCGCGATGCTGTTGACCGGGATGGTCTTGGTCGCCGACAGCGTCAAGGCCAACACCGCGATCGCCGATCCGGACACCCCGGCACCGCCCTTGGACGTCAGCAGTAGCACCAACAGCAGACCCAGCTGCGCTTGCCAGCCCAGGTCGGTGCCGGTGGCCTGCCCGAGGAACACGCTGACCGCCGCGAAGTACAGGCAGGTGCCGTCGTGGTTGAAGCTGTAGGCGGTCGGCAACACCAGACCCACCACCGATTCGTCGACGCCGAGCTTCTTCAGTTTGGCGGTCAGCTGTGGGAACACGCTTTCCGAGGAACTGGTACCCAGCACCAGCACCAGCTCCTCACGGAAGTAGCGCATCAGCTTGAGCAGGTTGACCCCGGCATAGGCCGAGATCGGTGCCAGCACCAACACGAAGAACAACACACAGGTCAGCAGGAATTCGCCGATGAGTGCGCCAAGCGGAACCAGCGAGCTCAGACCGAACTTCGACACCGTGAACGCGATGGACCCGAACGCAGCGATCGGGGCGATCTTCATGACCTGACGGATGATCCAGAACAGCGCCTGCGATACCCGCTCGACGATGTCGAGGACGGGCTGGGCACGGTCGCCGAGCGACGCCAAGCCACAGGCGAACAGCACCGAGAAGACCAGCACCTGAAGGATCTCGCCCTTGGCGAAGGCGTCGACCGCCGACGTCGGAACCAGATTCACCAGAAAGTCACCGAAACCCACGGGGGCGGCCGCAGTGTCGTCGCCCGGCGCGTGCAGCGTGGCGAGATCGATGTGCATGCCGACGCCGGGCCGCAGCACGTTGATGGTGACCAGGCCGATGATCAGCGCGATGGTGGTGACGACCTCGAAGTAGATGAGGGCCTTGATCGCGATGCGTCCGACCTTGCCCAGATCGCGCACGCTGGCGATGCCGTGCGTGACGGTGCAGAAGATGATCAACCCGACCACCATCTGAATCAGGTGGATGAAGATGTCGCCCAACGGGTTGAGGCGTTCGCCCGATGTCGGGTGCCAATGCCCCCACCGCGACGCCGAGGGCCATGCCGACCAGCACCTGAAAGGTGAGGTCCTTGTACCACGGCTTGCGGGCGCGGCCGGTGCCGGGGCGGTGGTCGATGTCGTCATGGTCTGCTTTCTTCGTTGAAAGGCAACGGACGGTTGGCGCCGCGCGGCTAGCGGCCGAGATCGCCGAGTATGTCGCGGGCCGGTCCGAAGACGTCGTCGACGGTAAGCCTGTGCGGCAACAGGTTCTGTTCCATGCAGGTGTCGATGATGAAGGTCAGCGGTTCGGTCAGTCGATCGAACCCGAAGATCGTCGGGGTGGGTTGTCCGGCGGGTCGAGCCACTTCGGCATCGCTGCGGCGCAGCAGATCGTATGCGGCGCGAACGGCGTTGGCATCGCGTCGGCACAGTGACCGGGAGGCGACCACCATGTGATTGATCGGCATGAAACCGTGTTGATGCCACCAACTCTGGTCACGCTCGGCGGCATCGCTGAAGACCGGAACGAACTCATCGCCCTCGGGCAGGTCGTTGCCAAGGACGATGGCGTCGACGTCGCCGTCGCGCAGAAGGTCCACCAGGGCCTTGTCACCGACCGAATGCTCGACGTAGTCGGGGTCGGAGTATTGCTCGACGTGCGCGCCGTCGCGGGTGACCCAACGCACGGACTCCGGCGGTACGCCGTAGTCCTCGGCCAGGTGGGCGCGTACCCACATTCCGGTGGTCTGGGTGTAGGCACGGACGCCGATGCGTTTGCCCGCGAGATCGTCGGGCTTGGGGATTTCGCGGGATGCGTGTGCGATCAGGCAGCCACGTTGAAAACGGGAGGCGACGACGACGGGCAGCAGCACCACGGGGCGGTCGTAGGCGATGGCCTGCAGGCACGTGACGATGGCGAGTTCACTGAGGTCGTAGGCCTCATTCCGAACCATCGGTGCGAATGCCTTGTGCACCGGTTCGACTTCCGAGAAGTGCAGGCGCAGAGCCGGATCGGTCAGCTCTCCGCTCTTGAGCGGGCGGGTATGCGGGTAGTCGGCCAACACCGCGTGGACGATGGCGGGTTCACTCATGACGGTTCTCCTGCCGCGATGGTCATCGAGTAGAGCGATTCGGCGGTACCGCCGAGGATCAGGCGCCGCTGCTCGTCGTCGAGCGTGGCGATCGCGCCACGGATCGCGGTCAGCTGCTCCGACAGGCTGCCCTCCACCGCTGGGAAGTTCGAGCCCCAGGTGATGCGGTCGGCGCCGTAGGCCGTCACCACCTGCTCGACGAAGTCGGCGGGCCGCGAAGCCCCGTCCGCGGCTGCCGCGAGCGCACGGTGGGTCAGCTTCAGGTGCACGCCGGGGAATTCGGCGATCTCGAACAGCTGGTGGGCCGTGCGGTAGGGGGCACCGTCGGACAGGTCGGGCCGCGCACAGTGGTCGAGCAGCACGCGCACGCGGGGAAACCGTTCGAGCAGCCCGCGCAGCGTTCCCAGCCCTTCCATGGTCATCTGCAGACAGATCGGGATGCCGTGCTGCTCGGCGTATGCCCAGGCTGGATGGGAACTTTCGTGGCCCAGCCAATCGGCCTGACCGGGCAGCGTGGTACCGGTGGTGAACAGCCGGAATCCCGCGCAGGCCTGCCCCCTGCCAGTGCTGGATCTTCTCCACCGCATCCGGGGCGGTCGCATCGATCGAGTACACCCCGACGAAGCGGTCGGGGTGCGCGCGCACGCTGTCGCTGAGGTAGCGGTTGTCGTGGCCATAGACCGTCGAGGCCTGCACCACAACGGCTTTCGTGATTGCAGCCTCGTCGAGTGCGTGGATCAGACCCTCGGCATCGACCGGGTGGGCCTGCGACCACGTCGACTGGCGGCCGCCGATGGGATCGGTGGGGTAGCGGGCGGTGTCGGGGGAGATGACGTGGGTATGGGTGTCGACGATGGTCATGGGCTTCTCCGTTGCGATCTGGTCGTTGCGGGTGACGGCGATGTCATACGGCGGACTTCTCGTCCTCGGCGCGAAGGCCGTAGGCGTCGTAGCTCAGTTCGCCGGACGCCCACCGCCGCCGGAGGTCATCCTCTTTGGCGATGCGGGCCCGCACCGCGTCGACGGCGCCGTCGAGATCGGCCCGCGCGATGACGGTGGCGCCGTCGTCGTCGAGCACGATCACGTCGCCGGGCGCCACGACCGTCCCGCCGATGCGCACCGGGACGTCGATTTCTCCGCGAACGGTCTTGGTTGCTCCGGTCGCGCGACGCCATCGTGCCCATGTCGGCATCGCCAACGCCGACAGTTCAGCTGTGTCGCGCACGGCTGCATCGACCAGAACCCCTGCAGCGCCTGCCTTTTGCGCCTGGGTGGCCAGCAGATCTCCAAACAGTGCGATCGGCGCGGCGTGCGGCATCGTCAACACCAGGATCTCGCCAGGCCGCAGGTGTGCCATGACTTCGTGTACCGCGCGGTTGTCATCCTGGCCGCAACTGGCGATGCGGGCTGGACCGGCAGCGGAGCGACCGGGGCAGACCGCGATGAGGTCGACGTCGAGCAGACCGCGCCTGCCGTAGGCCTCGTAGACGGTTGCCACCCCGGCCTGGGCCAGTTCGGCGTACACCTCGACGCTCACAGCGCGCTCACCACGTTGGGCAGCAGCCGGTGGAACGCCTCGGCCTGCCGGATAGCCGAATTACCCGTCACCTTGCGGGCGTGATTTCCGCGATGCTCCGCGCGCTGTGCGTAGTACTCCTGCAAATAGCTCTGCGCTGCCATGTGTTTCATCGCCTCCACCTTCTGATCGAACACGGGAGTGATGTCGACGTAAACAGTCGGCAGGAATCCGCACAGCTCGGGTTGGTGCGGCTCGAACGCCAGGAATTCGGTGGGTGGCGCAGTGCGGAACCCGCTGGCGACACCTGCGCCGCTGGTGAGCAGCCTGGCTTGAGCAACCGCGGCGTGTGCCACCGGGTGGTCGGGATTGAACGGGTCCTTGTCGGGGTGGGTGAGCACGACATGCGGCGCGAAGTCGCGCAGCACCTCGACCAGTCGCTCGATCCCGTCGGGGCCCACCGTCAACGGATAGTCGCCGAGGTCGAACGCCTGGAACTGAGCACCGACCACCGCCGCGGCCTTGGCGGCTTCCTCGTGGCGGATCCGTTTGACGTTGTCCTCGGTTTGGCCTGCGACCTTCCACAACTCGCCGGACTCCCCGCGTTCCCCGTACGACAACGCGATGACCAGCGCCTCGCCGCCGGTGGCGGTGTGTGCGGCCACCGCGCCGGCAGACCGCCAGACGAAGTCGGCGCTGTGCGCTCCGACAACCAGCAGACGTCGGCTGGCACTCATGTTGACACTCTCCTTCTCCCGGTTCGGCACGTCGGCAGTGGCCTGGCTCCGAGGAGCCACCTGCGTTGTGCGCCGCCATCGTGCGGAACCCGTCTCTAAACCTGGTCGGTCGTACGGACGGGATGTTCTCATCCCTTTGTGGACATAATCGCCACCTAGATTGTTAACAATTTAGGTGACAGCGGTCAACCCCTTTGGAGCTTTTCGCTGATTGTCGATGTGGCCGAAAGCGTTCCGCGGACATCGCGTCATCGCTCTGGCAAGCCGTGCGCCGACCGTCACCTGTGGCAAGGCTGCGGTGGCAACGCGTGGGTCGGTCAGGATCGGTGGCGGGCTCCGCCGTAGTCGACCTGGCTGAGCGCCTCGATCACGCTGCGAAGGTGCGTACGCGCTGCCGTTTCGGCTGCGGCGGGATCGCCGGCGCAGATCGCGTCGATGATGGCCAGGTGCTCGGGTAACGAGACGGTGGGCCGCCCGGGATGCATCGCCAGTCTGAACTGGTGCCGGACGCTCTGCGCGCGCAGCCTTTCGAGTACCTCCCGCGCCGTGTCCTGCCCGCCGATTTCCCGTATGCGTCGGTGTAACTCCTGATTGAGCTGGGAGTAGCCGATCAGGTCGCCGCGGGACACTGCGGCGCGCATCGCACGTCCGATGTCCTTGAGCTCCTTGGTCTCGGCCCGGGTGATTCGCTCGGCAGCCTTCGCGGCACACAGCCCTTCCACGACCATGCGGACTTCCGAGATCTCGATCGCCTCGGCCAGTGAGACGGCCCGCACACGCGCCCCGCGGTTCTGGACACGCTCGACGAGTCCTTCGTTGGCCAATTCGACCAGCGCCGAGCGCACGGTGGCTCTGCTCGCACCGAACTGCTCGGAGAGATCAGCCTCCACGAGCCGTTGGTTTGGTGCGAAGTCGCCGTGGACGATGGCGTCGCGGATGTCGGCGACCACGGAGTGCCTGCCGTCAAGCTGACCCTGGTCCGCCACCTGGAGTCCCCAATCGACTTACACCGAAATTGTCACCAATATTGTGGACGCAGTCTAACGTGCCGGACGGTCGGGCCGACCTGGAAACTCGCCTGCGATCCACCTCGCCTGCTGGAGCGACGACGGCGTCAGGAGTGGAGTCGACGGCGAATGCTCGCGGAAGGGTTGGCCTGCGCGAGCATTGAATACCAGCAGAAGCGCCCTGATCGGGACGGTGTTCTTCACCCAGATCGCGATGATCGAGGCGGACGGCGACCGGGCCGCGGCTGGTGGAGAGCGACTGGCTGTTCGCGCACCGTCGTCATCGGCTCGTCATCGGCGAGGGCGCATCTCTTACGCGTTGGGCGTGTGAAGGCGAACGGCCTGAGTGCTCGCTGCCTCTTGCCTACCGTGTGCTGACGCACCGATGTAGATAACGACCGTTACATTACGATCGCTATTTCAAGGATCAGCAACCGAAACCCATTACGAAGGGCATACGCATGGCCAGTACGGCGCCTAGCCACGCCCAGCGGGCGTCGAGGTCATCACAGATCAGGCCGACCCGTTACCCGACGACGGTCAAGAGGCGATGGCGGAGTCGACCCGTGTGTGTGCGGTGAGCAGCGTGCGGTCGAAGGCCGATCGCGGGGGTTCTCCCTGCTCGCGCCGCAGTGCCATGAAGTCCTTGACGAGCTGCTGGGCGAGGACGCGGAGCTTGACGTTCGTGGACTGCGACCGCCATTTGAGGAGGTCGAATGCCTTGTCCGCTTCGACCTGGTAGACCAGCATGAGCATGCCCTTGGCCTGGTCGATGACCTCGCGGTTCTCGGCGATGCCCGCGAGGGCTTCGGTCACGGCCTGTTCGCGGTCTCGTTCGGCCTGGGCTCGTGACCGCCCGCTCGGCGTCACGTCGATGTAGAAGCCGCTGAGTCCGATCGCCGTGCCCGTGTCGTCGTGAAGTTGCTCGCTGACGACGATGACCTCCCGCGTCCGGCCATGGGCGTCGATGATGCGATGGCGGGTGCTGATGGCGCCGTGCGTGCGCCGGACGTACTCGAGGGCTTCGGCGACCTCGGCGTAGTCGTCGGGGTGTTTGTGGGACAGCAGCAGCTCGGTCGTCGGCTCGGTGGTGCCCGCCTCGTACCCGTGCATCTGCTCGACCTCGGGGGACCACTCCCACCGCTCGTCGTCGAAATGGAACCGGAACCATCCAGCGGAAGGGGTCGACTCGCCGACCGACGCCAGCGAACCTGGCAAGGGGGTCTCGTCAAATGGCGGGGTCTGGGCCATTCCAGCACCATAACGCCGGTCGGGCCGCGGCGCACGCGTTCATTCAATGCGGCAAGAATTTCGTCACCGGCTGCAGGTCCAGACCGATGGGAGTGGTCGACGTGCCGCCTGTCAATGTGCCGTGAGCTGGCCGAATAGTCCTAGCGTGACGGCTCGTACCCAGTGCTCGACGTACTGTCCATCCCGCAGCTTGAGGATGTCGCTCACGTGAGCTCGACCACCCGTCCGGTCGCGGCAGTGTCGAGGAACGTGCCGCGGTGTGTGGCCCGGTATGGCTTGCGCGTGACGACTTCGTCGAATTCAGCAACCTGGTGGTGGATGGTGACCTCCAGGTCGAGGCAAGCCCGCGGAGCACCCGCGAGATCGACGCTACCGTCATCGCCACTCGCACTTCTGCACGCTGGCGTCGATCTCGCGGATTCAACTGTGCCGCGCACCCGCCGTCAGCGCGAATCCCGCTCACCCGCCGGCGGGTCATTCGCCAGCTCCGCGGCCGCCGTAGCGATCACCGCAACCGCCTCGAGGATCTCTGCGTCCAACTCGGCAGGCGCACGACCCGAGATCGACAGCGCGACAACGGTTATCGCCGCCGTGGCCCGGGCGGACGCATCATCCGCCGCGTGCGGGCCGTCGTGTTCGGCGGCAACCGCATCGAGTTCGGCGAGCTCGACAACCTCGGCCTTGATCTCGAGCCGCTGTAGTTCGCGCCGCAGTTCCATGGTGGCCGGGCTTGGCGCGGGGCTCGGCCCCGTCTTCAGACGTCGTCGCACCGACCGCAGCGGCCGGACCACCTCGCGGTGCCACTCGTCGACGACACCACGCGCCGAGTTCAGATGGGCCTCCGTCAACACCTGCGCCCGGACCGCTCCGACGAAGGCCGCATACAGGACGAGGTTGACGTCCACGTCGAGGCGGTCCTGCAGGGTCAGGCATGCGGGGGAGACGTTGCTGCTGCGATAGAGCGCAAGCGCGAATCGTGTTACGGCTCCGCTGTCGTCATCCACCGGTGTCCTCCTGGCCATTCGGTCGCCGAAGCGTCGGCATTCTGGCGACGGTATCCCAACCGCTTCGCACTTCCGACGTGTACTTCACGAGGCGTGATTGTCATGGTACAAATCACAATGGTCTGACATTAAGCCCGCACTGCCCAGCGCGAGCATCGACGAACCGCCAGGAGGCTTCGTGGCCGCACGCGATGGGTGGGATCCGATCTGCTCGCGAATCACGTTCGGCGCTTGCGTCATTGGGCGCGCGGTCGGGCAAACGGAAGTCGGGCAATAGCAGCAATCATTCGGTGACGGTAGGAATCACCATCGACACGGCAGGGAGAAGATGAAGGCATTCAGTCGGGTGCTGGTCGCACTGGTCGCGGCCGTCGCGGCGCTGTTCGCGACCACGGGCACCTCTCACGCAGGTCTGGACAATGAGCTGAGTCTGGTCGACGGCAAGGACCGGACCCTGACGATCCAGCAGTGGGACACCTTCCTCAACGGAGTGTTCCCCCTGGACCGCAACCGGCTGACCCGCGAGTGGTTCCACTCGGGCAGCGCCGTCTACTCGGTGGTGGGCCCCGGCGCCGATGAGTTCGAGGGCACGCTGGAACTGGGCTACCAGATCGGCTTCCCCTGGTCGCTCGGCGTCGGCATCAACTTCAGCTACACCACTCCCAACATCCTGATCGACGACGGCAACATCAGCCGCGCCGCCGTTCGGCCTGAACTCGGTCATCACCCCGAACCTGTTCCCGGGTGTGTCGATCAGTGCCGACCTGGGCAACGGCCCGGGCATCCAGGAAGTCGCCACCTTCTCGGTCGACGTCACGGGTCCCAACGGCAAGGTCGCAGTCTCCAACGCGCACGGCACGGTTACCGGTGCCGCCGGCGGTGTGCTGCTGCGTCCGTTCGCTCGCCTGATCTCCAAGGATGGTGACAGCGTCACCACCTACGGCGAACCCTGGAACATGAACTAACCGATTCTCGTCAGGCCCGCCGAGCAGGTTGGCGTGCCGCAGTCCGGGTCCCGTCGTGCTTCCCCCGAATCACCGGTACGACCGCCTCCTCGCAGGGCTGTGGCACGCCGACCGTCCGGCACTGATTAGTACGCGGAGCGTAGTATATTGATTGCTCAAGCGTACTAAGGGCCGTCGACGGGGGAGGGGCGTTGAAGCAGTACCTGACCGCAACGTTCTCAGCCCTCGCCATCCGTGACTACCGGCGATACGCGTTCGGTCAGACCATCTCGGTCAGCGGCACGTGGATGCAGAAGCTCGCCCAGTCGTGGCTGGTGCTCGAACTGACGAACTCGCCTCTGCTGCTTGGTTTCACCGTCGCCGCGCAGCAGTTGCCCACCCTGTTGTTCACCACCACGGGCGGAGCGCTCGCGGACCGGTTCGACAAGCGCACGATCCTGGTGTGTACCCAGTTCGGCGCGATGGTGCCTGCCCTGGTCCTCGGGCTCCTCGTCCAGTTCCAACTCGCCACCGTGTGGACGGTGATGGTCGCGGCGCTGGTGCAGGGCTTCTCCGACGCGATCGACAAGCCCGCCCGACTCACGGTGGTCAACGACATCGCCACCCCCGAGACGCTCACCAATGCGGTGACGCTGAACGGCATCATCCAGAACAGCGGCAAGGTGGCGGGACCCGCGGTCGCGGGCATCCTGATCGGCACCATCGGCATCGCCCCGGCGTTCTTCATCAACGCGGCGTCATTCGTGCCGGTGATCGTGGCACTCCTCCTGATCCGGCCGCACGTGCCCGTCGGCCCGGTGGCCAAGTTCAAGGCGAGTGGAAACCTCACCGGCAGCCTCCGCTACGTCGGGAAACACCCCAGGCTCGCGTCCGCCCTCGCGCTCATGGCGGTGGCGGGTCTGCTCGCCTACAACTTCAACGTCCTGCTTCCGACCTTGATGCGCGACACGATGGGCGGCGACGCGCGCACGGTCGGGTTCGCCTTCACCAGTATGGGTTTGGGTGGCGTGATCGGAGGCCTTGCGCTGGCCGGTGTGCTCCGGGGAAGTTCACGAAGCCTGATCCTCAACGGTCTCGTCTTCGCCGCATGTCTGACGGTTCTCGGCTTCGCCCCGACCTTCGGCGTCGCGTACGGCTTCCTCTTCGTCCTCGGTGCGGCCAGCGTGACGTTCCGTGCGACCGCGACGTCGCTGCTCCAGCTGTATTCGGAGCCCCAGATGCGGGGCCGCGTCATATCCCTGCTCGTCCTGGCCACCGCGGGCACCTCGCCGCTCGGCGGTCCGCTCATCGGCTGGATCTGCCAGAACGCGAGTCCGCGCGTCGCCTGCATGGTGGGCGGAATCGGTACGGCCCTTGCGGTGCTGGCGTGCTACTCATACCTGAAGTCGAATCGTCGATCGGCGACGGGCACCGGTCCCGAATCGGAGGTCTACACCGACGACCGTCGACGAGCGGGTGCCGGGTCAGGCCGCGAGTGTCGTGATCGAGAAGAGCGCTTAGGAAAGTCCCGCCAAGCGTTCGAGCGCCGGCAGTGCGGCAAGCAGGGCGCGCCGATCGTCCTCGGCGAGGCGATTGACCTGTAGGGCGAGGAACTCGTTCGCGCGTTGCCGGGCGGAGGCCAGCAGGTCGTGACCGTGCGCGGTGATCGCCACGACGAAGCTACGTCCGTCCTCCGGATCGACCTTGCGCTCAAGGTATCCGGTCGCCTCGAGCCTGGCCACCAGTCGCGTCACCGAGGACTTACTGATCTGTTCACGCCGGGCGAGCTCACCCACCCGCAACGGGCCGTGCCGCTGAAGCGTTGACAGCGCGGAGATCTGGGACATGGTCAGCTCGGTCTGGGAGTGCTTGCGCAGCCGTCGGGTGAGTCGAAGGCTGGCGTCCTGAAGTGACGCGACCTGCCTCGAGTCGACGTCGAATACCGACTCCGTGGGTGTGGGCACGTCCCCACACTAGTTTGACGAACCCGTTCGTGCGCAACGCTTCTTCGGCGTTGCCTCCTGCGGTTGCCCCTGCGCCGGCCTGCCGGTCAGAACGAGTACCGCAGGATCCGCGCCTTGCGGGCTCCTGCCGTCGTCTTGCCCGTCAGTCGGGTCGCGACCCGGATCCACCCGGGGAAGAGATCGACCTCCGGAGCGTGGGCCAGGCTGGCCTCCTCGACGAGCCGCAGACGCGGATTCCATGTCTCGGGATGGTGGGCGTCCTTGAATCCCGGATAGCCCCACTGGCTGCCAACGTCTTTGAACATCTTCTGCGGGGCCAACTTGATCGCGACCCTGCTGAATGCGCCGATCCGACCGTAATCGTTGAACGCCAGTTCGCCGGTCTCGAAGTGCTCCGTGATGCGACGGAAGACGTTGACGAGCGTCGATTCGGTGAGAAATGCGAACAGCCCGTCGGCGATCACCATGGTCGGGCGGTCGGCCGGTATCGCATCCGGCCAACGTTCGTCGGCCACCGAGACCGGCACCGAATGCGCCTGCGCGTCGGGCGGCAGCACCTCGTCGCGCAACGCGGCGATGCCGGGCAGTTCGACGCTGTACCACTGCACCGATGGCGGGGGAGCGACGCGGTACAGGCCGCTGTCGAGCCCGGCTCCGAGGTCGACGACCACGGCGTCGGGGTGCTCGGCGACGAACGCGCGGACGCGGTCATCGAGCATCTTTGCCCGTAGCGCGGACTGGCACACCACGCTGGTCTGCACGCCCAGCCCGGCGAAGTCGTAGTCGATCTTGGCGACGGTCTGATCGGCGAGCGTGTCGCCGAGGATCGGGTGCTGCCAGCGGCTGTCCAATGCCCTGGCGTACAGGGTCAGGAATGCGGTCTGTTCAACGGGCGTCAGTGTGGTCGTCGAGATCCCCATGACCTGAACGTACTCCCTCTTCGAGGCTGAACGGATGACCCCAAATCGTTCAACGCCGTTGCGGCCACACGCTTTCGGTCCCGTCGATGGCGAGGTCGGGCCGCGAAGAACCTAGACCTCGGTGCGCTCGCCCATGATCACGGTCCGCTCGGGAGGTAGGCCGAAGTACGCAGCGGCGTCGGTGCTGAGGTAGGAGGTGGCGACGAACAGGTGCTTGCGCCACGCCGGCATCGTCGGTGCGTCGCCCTTCGTCACCTCCAGCTTCGACAGGAAGTAGGACGCGTCGTCGATGGCGATCTGGCCTTCGGTCTGCTCCGGGTCGAGCAGGCGTAGCGCGTCGCAGACGTGCGGCGGTTCCATGTACCCGAAACGCGCTGTGACGTGGACGATCCCGTCCTCGGCGTAACCGAGGGCGTCGACCTCCATTCGTTCGGAGTCCGGTATGCGCGGCACCGGCACCGTCTCGATGGCCATGACGATCACGTGCTGGTGGCGCACGTGGTTGTGTTCGACGTTGGCCCGCATCGCGAGTGGGGCGGTCTCGTTACCCCGGTTGAGGAACACCGCCGTGCCGGGAACCCGCGCCAGCGGTGGGTCGTAGTCGCCGAGCTGATCGATGAACTCGCGTAGCGGTCCCTCCGCCTCTTCCCTGGCCCGGCCGACGATGTGTTGTCCCCGTTGCCAGGTCGTCATCACCGTGAAGGCCACCAGGGCGATCAGCAGCGGCAACCACGCGCCGTGGACGAGCTTGGTCAGGTTCGCCGCCAGGAACATCAGGTCGATGAGCAGCAACAAGCCGCCGCCCGGGATGATGAGCCACAGCGGTGTACCCCACCTGGTGCGGGCGATGTAGAGGAAGAGCAGCGTGGTGATGGTGATCGTTCCGGTCACCGCCATGCCGAACGCGTAGGCCAGGGCCGACGAGCTGCGGAACGCGAACACCAGGATCAGAACGCCGACCATGAGCACGGCGTTGATCGACGGCACGTAAACCTGGCCGAAGGACTTCGACGAGGTGTGCAACACCCGCAACCTCGGCAGATACCCGAGCTGAGCGGCCTGCGACGCCACCGAATAGGCCCCGGTGATCACCGCCTGCGACGCGATCACGGTGGCGGCGGTGGCCAGCAGCACCATCGGCAGGCGGGCCCATTCGGGAGTGAGCAGGAAGAACGGCGCGCTCACCTTGCTCTCGTCGCCGAGGACCAGCGCGCCCTGGCCGAAGTAGCTCAGGACACACGCAGGCAGGACGAGGAACAGCCATGCCAGCACGATCGGCCGTCGACTGAAGTGGCCCATGTCGGCGTAGATCGCCTCCGTGCCGGTCACCGCGAGCACGACCGCCGCCAGCGCAAAGAACGCGATGTGGAAGTGCCCGAACATGAAGGTCAGTGCGTACGTCGGCGAGAGCGCCTTGAGGATCTGCGGATGGTCGGCGATGCCGATGACGCCGCACGCGCCGATGGATACGAACCAGAGGATCATCACGGGGCCGAACAAGCGCCCGACGGTGGCGGTGCCATGGCGCTGGACGGTGAAGAGCACCACGATGATCACGGCGGTGATCGGCACGACCCACTCGCCCAACGCCGGATCGAGGGTCTTGAGACCCTCGACCGACGAGAGCACCGAGATCGCAGGCGTGATCATGCTGTCGCCGAAGAACAGGGACGCCCCGAAGATGCCGAGCGTGGCCAACATCAGCGCGGTGCGGCGACGGCCCTTCGCGACCTTCCACCGCCGCAGCATCGTGATGAGCGCCATGATGCCGCCCTCGCCGTCGTTGTCGGCGCGCATCACCAGCGTCATGTAGGTCAGGGTGATGATGATCATCACCGACCAGAAGATCAGTGACACAACGCCATACACGTTGTCCGGGCTGATCGGCACGGGGTGCGGGTCACTGGGGTCGAAGACCGTCTGGATGGTGTAGATCGGGCTGGTGCCGATGTCGCCGAAGACCACTCCCAGCGCCCCGACCACAACGGCCAGCCGAACGGGGTTCTTGGCCGTGCCTGCGGGAGCCGATGGGGGAGGTTCGGACTTCGGCACGGCAGCTCCTCGTTCGGCGAGCCACACCTCGTGTTGCCAGGCCCCCGGCGCGCGGAGGAGGGTAGCAGCGCGGCGGGTCCATCGTAGATGGAAAGTCCCGGTCGGAAGCTGTGGATCAGTCGAGACGGGTGAAACCCGCCGCGGCATCCTCGGCGATCCCCGCGGCCGCTGCGGACGGGTCGAGGTAGGTGCCGCCCGACACCTGTGGGACGAGGGCGTCGTCGAGGTCGTAGCGCAGCGGCACTCCCGTGGGGATGTGCAGTGAGCGCACTTGCTCCGGTGAAAGGCCGTCGAGGATCATGCACAGCGCTCGAAGTGAGTTCCCGTGTGCGACAACGAGAGTGGTCCGTCCGGCGGCTACGTCGGTGGCGATCGCACTGCGCCAATGGGGGAGTAGTCGGCGGTACACGTCGGCGAGTGATTCGGTCGACGGAAGCTCGTCCGGCGGCACCGCGGCGTAGCGGGGATCCCGGCGCGGATGGGTGGGGTCGTCATCGGCCATGGGCGGTGGTGGCGCATCGTACGACCGGCGCCAGCGGAGGAACGCCTCGTCGCCGAACTCGGCACGGACCGCTGCGCGGCTTCGACCCTGAAACGCCCCGTAGTGGCGTTCGTTCAGACGCCAACTCCGGGTCACCGTCTGCGCGCCCGCGGTGGACTCGGCGAGAACCGCATCGGCCGTGTCGACGGCACGGGTGAGCAGCGACGTATGCACCGCCGCAGGGCGCAGGCCCGCATCGCGGATGAGCCTGCCCGCATCCGAGGCCTGGGCGCGGCCGCGTGCGGTCAAGGGAAAGTCGAGCCAGCCGCCGAACATGTCGCCGGCATTGGCCGTACTCTCGCCGTGGCGCAGCAGCAGCAGGACCCCAGGGCGGGGTGGGTCTGCTGGCTGCGGCGCACTCAACGGAGTTTCTCGCCCCGCTCCAGTGCGGCGATCTGGTCCAACCTGTCCTGGTGGCGGCCGCCCTTGAACTGCGTGCTCAGCCAGACGTCGAGGATGCGGGTCGCCAGGTCCGGCGCCACCACCTTGGCTCCCATCACCAGGACATTGGCGTCGTTGTGGGCGCGCGCGATCTCAGCGGTGAATACACAGTGGCACAGCGCGGCACGCACACCACGAATCTTATTGGCGGCGATCTGCTCGCCGCACCCGCTGCCGCCGAGAATGATGCCGAAGTCGGCCTGGCCGTCGACGACGACGGCGCCGACGTCCGCGCACAGCGGCGGGTAGTCCACGATCCCGCCATCGGGATGCGCGCCGCGATCGGCCACCTCGTGGCCGCGCTCTCTCAGCCACGCCGAGACGTGGTCCTTCATCGTCATCGCGTTGTGGTCGGCGGCGACAGCTATCTGCATGTGCCCGCTCCTCGCGGTCGTCCGTGTGGTCCAAGCGAAATTAGCATGGTATGACAACAGACCATAAGGCCAATCTGGCCACGAAAGCGACGTAGGGCTTGAGCCTGATCGACAAACTCGCTAAGGTACAATGGTAATACCAAAGACGGCCCTGGGAGACTGCATGCCGAAGGTTATCTTCATCGCCCTCGACGGAACTGAGCGAGCCGTGGACGCCACCGTTGGCGAGTCCGTCATGGCGGTCGCCGTCCGCAACGGAATTCCGGGCATCATCGGCGAATGCGGCGGCAACTGCAGCTGCGCCACCTGCCACGTCTACGTCAGCGAGGACTTCTCCGCAACGGTCGGGGGAGCGGGCGACATGGAGGACGATCTGCTGGACCTCGGGGTCTCCGAGCGCCGCGAAACCAGTCGGCTGTCCTGCCAGATCCCGATCACCGAGGATCTCGACGGGCTCACGGTGCACGTGCCGGAGGAGCAGTGAGCTCCCAATCCGGCACGTTGATCGTCGGCGCCAGCCAGGCGGGCCTGCAGTTGGCGGTATCCCTGCGCGGCGCAGGTGACACCTCCCCGATCACCCTGGTCGGTGACGAGGTGCACGCTCCCTACCAGCGGCCGCCGCTGTCGAAGGCCTTTCTCCACGGCACCACCGAACTCGAGCAGCTGTGGCTGCGTACGCCGGAGGTGCTCGCCGACCTCGGCGTCACACTCGTCACCGGTGAGCGGGTCGAGGACGTGGCCCTCACCGCAGGCGGTCCTTCCGGAACGGCGGTGACGCAGCGTGGCCGGGTGCTCGCATTCGATCGGCTGGCGCTGACCGTCGGGGCCCGACCCCGCCGACTCGCGGTGCCAGGGGCCGACCTCGAGGGAGTGACCTATCTGCGCACGGCAGATGACGCGACGGCACTGCGCCAGTTGCAGTCCGATGCCGAATCGGTCGTGGTGATCGGCGGCGGGTTCATCGGACTCGAAGCCGCCGCGGTGGCCCGTGCGCAGGGCAGGTCCGTCACCGTCGTCGAAGCCTCCGACCGATTGATCGGTCGCGCAGTCGCTCCGGTGGTATCGGAGTTCTACCGCGCGGCACACACCCGCCGGGGTGTCGACGTACGTATCGGCGCTCAGGTGGCCTCGCTCGAGGGTGAGCACGGCAGGGTACGCGCGGTGCAGCTCTCCGACGGCACGCGGATCCCGGCGGACGTCGTGATCGTGGGCATCGGTGTCGAGCCGTGCATCGAGCTGGCCGCTCAGCTGGATCTGGAGACGTCCGGCGGCATCGTGGTGGACCAATACGCCCGCACCAGCAATCCGACGGTCGTGGCCGCAGGCGACTGCACGGTGCAACCCAATCCGCTGACCGGTCTCGGCCGGGTGCGGCTCGAATCCGTTCAGAACGCGGTCAGCCAGGCGAAGGCGGCAGCGGCGACGCTCATCGGGCGGCGAGAGCCGAATGACTCGGTGCCCTGGTTCTGGTCCGATCAGTACGACCTCAAGCTTCAGATCGCCGGGCTTGCCGGCGGACACGATGACTACGTCGTGCGTGGCGACATCGACAGCGAGTCCTTCTCGGTTCTGTACTACCGCGACGGCACGCTGCTGTCGGTCGACGCCGTGAACGCGCCGGGCGACTACATGGCGGTTCGCAAGGCACTGACGCAGGGTGCGACGATCTCGGCAGAGGCCGCGGCGAACCGTGCGGTCGCACTGAAGGAACTGATCGTCCCGCAGGCCATCGGCGCCTGAGCGCCTCAGCCTGCGCTGGCGGTGACCTGAGCGAACATGTCGTCGATCGCGACCGGGCGGGTCAGAATGCGCTGGGCAAGCGCGTATTCGATGAGTTGTTCGAGCATCGCCCGATTGGGCTCCACGCCGTAGGGCAGCGGGTCGGCGCCGGTGGCCTGCATGACCTGGGTGTAGAGCCGGTCGGTCGCCGAGGACGCCTCGCCGGCGCGCAGCCGGGCGACGTAGCGCTGCTTGGCCTCGGTGAAGGCATCGAACAACGCCGGGGCCAACGCCGGATACTGCTGCAAGAGTTCGTCTTTCACCACGACCAGGTGGTTGATCGGGTAGAAGCCGCGCTGGGAGAGCGCCGTCAGCGCCGCCTCCTCGGGATTGCTGATCAGCGGAGCGACGTCGGGGTGATCGACGTCGACGCCGATGACGGCATCGATCTCACCGCTGATGAGCATTGCCGCCAGGTCGGTGCCCGGGCCTGCGGGCTCGACGTTGGTCGGATACACGTACGTGTCGACGTGCTCGCGGCCGGACAGCACCCAGGTGACGCGATTGGTGTCCACGCCGTACTCGGTGGACAGGATGCCGCGGGCCCAGACCCCGGTGGTGACGGTGTATCCGCGATTCACCCCGACCCGCCTGCCCTCCAGATCGGCAGGCGTGCGAATGCCCGAGCGGGTGTTGTACAGGATCGCGCCGTGGTGGAACCCGCGCACCAGGAAGATCGGCAGCGCCGTGAAGGCAACGCCGTGCTCACGCGCGGTGAGGTAGGTGGTCAACGCCATCTCGGAGACGTCGAACTCCAGCGTGCGCACCATCCGGCCGAACCCCTGGACCAGGACCGGTACGTCTGCGAACGCCAGCGAGAAGCCGGCGGGTTCGATCGTCCCGTCGATGAGCAACTGGTTCGCGCCCTGAGCGCGGGTCAGAGTGCTCAATACGCGTTCCGGCTCAGACATTTCGGTCTCCATCCTCTGGTGGCGTCGAATAAGGCGATGGTATATTGGCATGACCATAATGCCAAAGTGTCATTGCCATGCTTCGACGAGTTCCAAGAGGTGACAGATGGTTGAAAGTGTCCTCGCCGCGGTACGCACGGCGCCGAGCACGACCGAATTACGCGAGCTTCCCATGCCCGAGTTGTCCGACGACACGGCTCTGCTGAAGGTCGAGGTCGCGGGTATCTGCGGGACCGACGTGAAGATGTACAAGGCGCCGCCGTTCGACAGCCCGGTGATCATGGGGCACGAGAACGTCGGCACCATCGCGGTGGCGGGGGAGAAGTTCAAGCGGTTGCACGGCGTCGTCGAAGGCGATCGCGTCTTCGTCGAGCACTACGTCGGCTGCTACAACTGCGAATGGTGCCGCATCGGCGAGTACCGGCATTGCGAGGGCACCGACTGGCGGACCAATACCGACGCCCGCCGCTACGGCTACACCTCCTCTGACAATCACGGCACCCTGTGGGGTGGCTTCTCGGAGTACATGTACCTGCCCTGGAATGCCGTGCTGCACAAGGTGCCCGACGGTGTCACCGCCGAACTCGCAGGACTGGTCACGCCACTGTCGAACGGCATCGAGTGGGCGTTGCTCGCCGCCGGGGTCGGTTATTCCGACACCGTGCTGATCCAGGGACCCGGCCAGCAGGGCCTCGCACAGGTGGTGGCCTGCAAGCAGGCGGGTGCATCGAAGATCATGATCACCGGAACGACGCGGGACAAGGCCCGCCTCGACCTCGCCCTCGACCTCGGTGCCGATGAGGCGATCGACATCGAGCAGGGCAGTGTCCAAGAGCGGGTCATGGACGCCACCGGCGGCAAGGGTGTCGACTTCGTCCTCGACTGCACCTCGAGGGCGGGCGTCGGACCCGTCCTGCTCGGCATCGACGTGCTCAAGCGGCGCGAAGGCACGCTGCTGGTCCAGGGAGAGCTCGCGGCCTTCCCCGACTTTCCGATCAAGCAGCTCACCGAGAAGGCCATCACGATCAAGAGCGCGCGCGGCCACAGTTACCGCGCCTGCGAGCTGGCCCTGCAACAGCTGGCCTCCGGCCGGTTTCCACTGCAGCGCCTCAGCACTCACAAGTTCGGCCTGGACCAGGTGGATCGCGCGATCCGCGCCCTGGCCGGCGACACGGAGGACGAGAACGTCATCCACATCTCACTGATGCCCTGGCTGGGAAAGGACTCCTGAGCATGTCGATCGTCGTGCGCAACCCCCTGCGGGCCGACCCGGAGGTCCGTGACGGGCTCGGCGAGTTCGGCGTCGCCACCATCCACGAGGCCCAGGGCCGTACGGGGCTGCTGGCCGCGTACATCACCCCCATCTACACCGGTGCGCGGGTATGCGGGACAGCGGTCACGGTCAGCGTGCCACCCGATGACAACTGGATGCTCCACGTGGCGGTCGAGCAGTGCAAGGAAGGCGACGTGGTGGTCGTCGCCAGCGACACGCCCTCCGAGTACGGGTTCTTCGGTGAGCTGCTGGCCACCGCGCTGGCCGCGAGAGGCGTTCGCGGACTGGTGATCGACGCAGGCTGCCGTGACATCGCCGAGTTGACCGCGATGCGTTTCCCGGTGTGGTCCAAGTGTGTTTCGGCACAGGGCACGGTGAAGAAACGCCTCGGGTCGGTCAACGTGCCGGTGACGTGCGCAGGCTGCAAGGTCGAACCCGGTGACGTCGTGGTCGGCGATGACGACGGCATCGTGATCGTGCCGCGGGCGGAGGCAGCGAGCGTGCTCGCCGCGGCGAAGCTCCGCGAGGAGAAGGAAGCCCGCAGCCGGGAGCGCTATCAGCGCGGTGAGCTGAGCCTCGACGTCAACGACATGCGCGCCGATCTGGCCAACCTCGGGCTGCGCTACGTCGACTACGAGGACGCCGGCCGGTGATCATCGACATCCACGGCCACTACACCACCGCACCGCAGGCGCTCCAGGACTTTCGCGACGCACAGCTCGCCGCACTCGCCGACCCGACGCGGCCCGTGCCCGAGATCGCGCAGATCAGCGACGATGCGCTCCGGGAGAGCGTCGAGCGCAACCAGCTGCGGATCCTGCGGGAGCGCGGCGGCGATCTGATGCTGTTGTCGCCGAAGGCGTCCGCGATGGAACACCACGTCCCCGATCAATCGACCGCGACGGCATGGGCCAGGGCGTCGAACGATCTGGTGCACCGCGTCGCGCAGCTGTATCCGGACGCCTTCGCGCCGGTGGCGCAGCTGCCGCAGACCCCGGGCGGCGAGCTCGGTCCGGTGATCGACGAACTGCGACGGTGCGTCGACGAACTGGGCTTCGTCGGCTGCAACGTCAATCCCGATCCCGCGGCGGGCTACTGGACCACGCCGCCGATGACCGACGAGTACTGGTATCCGCTCTACGAGGCGATGGTGGAACTCGACGTGCCCGCCATGGTGCACGTCTCGGCGTCGTGCAACCCGAACTTCCACAGCCTCGGCGCGCACTACCTCAACGCAGACACCAGCGTGTTCATGCAGCTGGTCAGCCACGACCTCTTCGACCGCTTCCCTGCGCTGACGTTCGTGATCCCCCACGGTGGCGGCGCGGTGCCGTATCACTGGGGCAGGTACCGCGGCCTTGCCGCACGGCTCGGCCGCCCCGACCCGAGCGAGCTGTTGCGCAACGTGTACTTCGATACCTGTGTCTATCATCAACCGGGAATAGACCTGCTGCACAAGGTGATTCCCATCAACAACGTCCTGTTCGCCTCGGAGATGCTGGGTGCCGTGCGCGGCGCCGACCCGCAAACCGGCATCGAATGGGACGACACGCTCGCCTACATCGACCAGCTCGGGCTCTGCGAAGCGGACCGGCGTGCAGTGGTCGAGTCCAACGCCCGGCGGGTGTACCCACGACTCGACCGGCGGTTGACCGCCGGGGATAGGTGATCCCGTGACCCGTCTGAACCTGACCTTTGCCTGTGGCGACTATGACCGGACCCGTGCTCTGGAGGACGGTAGCGTTCGCGCCGATGGCATCGACCTGACCTATCTGCGATTGCCGGTCGAGGAGACGTTCTTCCGGATGCTGCGGCACGGTGAGTTCGACATCGCGGAGATGTCGCTGTCGACCTACGTCGCGACATTGGACCGGGACCCGCAGCCGTTCGTCGCGTTGCCGGTGTACACCTCGCGCATGTTCCGCCACGGCGGGATCTACATCAACTCCCATGCCGGCATCTCGGCACCCGCCGACCTACGCGGCAAGCGCGTCGGCGCCCCCGAATTCCAGCTGACCGCAGGCGTGTGGATCAGGGGCATCCTCGCCGAACACCACGGCGTGCCAATCGATTCGGTGACGTACTACACCGGGGGGCAGGAGACCCCGGGCCGAATCGAGAAGGGCGCCGTCGAGACGGATCTGGACATCCGCCGCATCCCTGCGGGTCAGACGCTGTCGCAGATGCTTGCCGCCGGTGAGATCGACGCGCTGCACACCCCGCGGGTGCCCAGCCCGTTCCGCGACGGCGACCCACGGGTCAAGCGGCTGTTCGACGACGTGATCGGGGTCGAGAAGCAGTACTTCGCCGCCACCGACATCTTCCCGATCATGCACGTCGTGGTGCTGCGCAGCGACGTCTACGAACGGCACCGCTGGGTCGCGCAGTCGCTGTACAAGGCGTTCCTGGCGGCGCGTGACGAGGCGTATTCGCGCATCTATGACTCGTCGGCACTCCGGTTCATGGAGCCGTGGCTGATCCAGCACCTCGAAGAAGCCAGGCAACTGCTCGGCGACGACTACTGGTCCTACGGTCTTGCGGCCAACGAGAAGACGCTCGACGTCTTCCTGCAGTACCACCACGAGCAGGGGTTGTCCCGCCGTCGCTACCAGCCGGCCGAACTCTTCGCCGCCGAGACCACGGAAGCATTCGTCATCTGACGTCCGGGCCCTCCGGTTTCCCCGCGCAGCAGTCCGCGAGCAGTCGCAAAAGTGCGCGACACGCCGAAGTTTTGCGCACATTTGTTGGAGCCGCTTGCGGACTGCTCGCGCAGAAAAAGGGGCTTCACATCTGCCGTCGGACATGATAGAAATCACACTAATGGTCTGAGGGTCAGTCCATTCACCGCCCCCAGTGTTGAGGAGTGTGCCGTGACGAAACGTTCGGCTGGCTACATCGTGTTGGCTCTGGTCCTGTTCATCGCAGGCTGCGGCAATCCGACGGCAGGACCGCCGAGCGCCGCGGCGCCCGGTTCGACTGCAGCGCAAAAGGTTTACGATCAGATCAATGGCCTGTCCGGCGATCAGCGCACGCAGACGCTGCTCGACCTGGCCAAGAAGGACGGCCAGCTGTCGCTGTACACCTCGAACACCGACATCGACGACGTCGTGAAGGCATTCGAGGCCAAGTACGGTCTCAAGGTCGACACGTACCGCGCCAACTCGGAGACCGTGTTGCAGCGGATCCTGCAGGAGTCGAGCGCTCACTACCAGGGCGCCGACCTCGTCGAGACGAACGCGGGCGAACTCAACGACCTGCAGCAGCAGAAGTTGCTCTCGGACTACAAGGGCGCACTGCGGGACAAGGTCCGCCCGGAGGGTCAAAAGGACGGCTGGACCGCCGATCGCTTCAACGCGTTCGTGGTGGGTTGGAACACCAACAAGGTGGCTGCAGGAACCGAGCCCAAGACGCTGAAGGACCTGGCCGGGCCCCAGTGGAAGGGGCGGGTCGGCTTCGAGATCGGCGACGTCGACTGGTACGCCGCGATGTACGACTACTACAAGTCGCAGGGCATGTCCGACGCCGACGTCAACGGACTGTTCACCAGCCTGGCGCACAACGCGAAGATCGCCAAGGGTCACACCGTGATGGGCGAGCTGCTGTCCGCGGGCGAATTCGACACCGCGGTCTCGATCTACTCGCACACCGTCGACAACGCCGCAGCGAAGGGCGCACCGGTGGCATGGAAGACCGCAGGCAAGCCCGTCGAGCCAGTGGTGGTGCGCCCCAACGGCGCAGGCCTGATGACGTCGGCGAAGCATCCGGCGGCCGCGATGCTGTTCCTCGACTTCCTGCTCACCGACGGCCAAGCCGTGATCGCCGGGGCCAACCGGATCGGCGCGATCCCCACCGCCGATGACCCCCTGGCAGGGGTCCAGACCGTCTCGGTTCCCGAGAACGAGTTGCTCACCGACTCGAAGAAGTGGAATGACGCCTACAAGCAGGTGACCGACGCCGGGGGTCAGTAGCAACGCCCCCGTCGGCGGGTAGATCGATCAAACGAACGAAAGAGCTTGTTGCCCAAGGGCGGAAAGGCAGGACATGGCATCGCGGACGACGACCAAGGTCTCGCACTACCACGTGCAGAAGAAGCGGCGCGCCGACTTCATCGAGGAGTGGCGCGGGTACCAGAAGACCGTGGTCGCACTCGAGGACGTGACACCGGTGGAGACCGCACGGGGCACCCGGGTCGGGGTGTACACCGGCGCCGACGGCGACCGTCCCACCCGCTCGATGGACGCGCTGGTGCACGACATCGATCCCGGCGTGGTGTCGACGATCCACCGCCATTCGTGGGATGCGATGGTGCTGGTGGTCGCCGGGCAGGGTTGGACCGAGATCGACGGTGAGCGGATCGAGTGGGGTCCCGGCGACGCGCTGCATCTGCCCGCGTGGGCGTGGCACCGGTCGGGCAACGACGGCAGCGTGACCGCCCGTTATCTGACGTTCTCCAGCGAGCCGCTGCTCGAGACGATGGGCATGTCGGTCATCGAGGACGCGGGCCACACCCCCGTCGCCGAATTGCCAGGCAGGCCCGCCTATTCCGAAGAGGTCACCGGCGACGACCCGTACGCCCGCCGACTGCGCAGGCTGGCACGCGATCAGCGGGGCCGCCGCTCGGGCCGGCTGCACACCAACTGGGACGAGCTGGAGCTGCTGCCGACGCCGCGCGGCACCAGGACCACGTTCCTGCTCGACCGGGCGATCGGCTACCAGGCGTCCGGCGTCTCGATGGCGATGTTCGAACTCGGCCCTGGCCGCGGACAGTCCATGCACCGACACGCAGGCGAGGCCTGGCTCTACGTTCTCGAGGGCACCGGGCACAGCTACATGGGCACCGAACCCGAGGGCGGCGCGAATCACCCGTGGAAGAAGGGCGATCTGATCGTCGTCGACCACTTCCTGTGGCACCAGCACTTCAACGACGACCCGGAGAAGACCGCGAAGGTGGTCAGAATCCACATGTTCGACAGCCTGCTCGACACCATGCGGGTGCTGATGGATCCCATGGTCCTCTTCGAGGAGCCGCCGCAGCACATCCGCGACGCACAGGCCGGCGATATCACCACGGTGACATGGCCGGAGGTCACTAGGCCGACGTGGCCGTGACCGCGGCTGCGCTGCCGCCCGGCCTGCTGTCGGTCCACGTCCTGCCCTCGGATCACCATGACGGACCGTGGGACCACATCCTCGCCGAGGAGGGCACCAAGGAGCGCCTGCTCAATCACGCGTTGCTGACCCTGCTGCACGGGCCGGCCCTTGCCACGATGGCGGGCCTGCCGCACGGGCTGCTCATCCTCGCGGGGCCGCCGGGAACGGGCAAGACGACCCTGGCGCGCGGGCTGGCGCAGACCGCGGCGCGGGGGGTCGCGACGCGCGGGGCGACGACGTACATCGAGATCGACCCGCACGCGTTCCCCAGCGAGCTGCTCGGCGAGAGTCAGCGCAACATCACCACGCTGATGACGGACACCATCCCGGAGATGGCCGCCCGCAGGCCGCACACCATCGTGCTGATCGACGAGGTGGAGAGCTTTGCGGTGCGGCGCTCCACCGCGTCGTTCGGCGCCAATCCCGTTGACGTGCACCGCGCGACGGACGCACTGCTGGCGGGCATCGACGCCGTGGCGGCCGAGCTGCCCAGGGTGCTGTTCGTGGCGACGACGAACTTCCTCGACGCCGTCGACGAGGCGTTCCTGTCCCGCGCCGACCTGGTGCTGGAACTCGCGCTGCCGGAGACCGCGACGATCGCCCGGATCATCGGACACAGCCTGCAGGAACTGGCTGCCATCTGGCCGGGCATCGTGTCGTTGGCCGACGACGAGGGCCTGCACGCGAAGCTGGCGGCCGCGTGTGCGGGATGGGACGGCCGACGGGTGCGCAAGCTGGTGCTGTCCGCGTTGACCGTGCGCCAAGAGGTGACTCGCGATCCGAACCTGTTGACCGTGGACGACCTGCTGGACGCCGTCAGTCACACCACCCAGGAGTAACACGGCAAGGGAGGAGGGCCGAGCGGATGCGAAGGTGGCAACCCGCTGGACTGGTCAGACTGCTCTTCGCGTTCGCGCTCGCCGCCGCGTTGGCCGCGTGCGGTAGCCCACCCGGGGCAGGCAACGATGTCAACCAGAGCGGTCCCGCACCGACCGGGCAGCCGTGGGACGGGCTGACCGGGGCGGCGAGGGAGCACGCACTGCTCGACGCGGCCAAACGCGAGGGCGACCTCACCGTGTACTCGGCGTTCAACGACGAGCAGGCGATGGCCGACGCCTTCAGCAAGAAGTACGGCATCAAAGTCAGTGTCTACAACGCCAATTCCGAGACCGTTCTGCAGCGGGTGGTTCAAGAGGCCACGGCGAGGAAGATCGGCAACGACGTGCTGGTTGCACCGGCCACCGACATGGCGGCGATGCAATCGCGCGGGCTGCTGGGCGATTACAGCTCCCCGTACCGGGACCAGATGCCGGATGCGGGGAAATCCGCTGGATGGACGGGCGTGCGCCGACTGGCCTTCGTCGCGGGCTGGAACAGCGGCCACCTCTCGCCCGACCAGCTGCCCAAGGACTACGCCGGGTTCACCGATCCGAAGTGGCGGGGTCGAATCAGCATGGAATACAGCGACATCGACTGGTATGCGACGCTTCGCCGGTACTACCAGCAGCGCGGGATGTCGCCCAGCGACGTCACGGCGATGTTCCAGCGAATCGCAGGCAACTCCAAGACCGCGAAGGGGCACACGGTGCAGGCCGAGCTGCTGGCCGCGGGCCAGTTCGACGTAGCCCTGTCGGTCTACACCCAGAGCATCGGCAGGCTGACCGACAAGGGAGCATCGGTCTCCTACGGCGCAGGAACCGGCCACATCGTCAGTCCGGTGGTGGTCCGCTACGACGCCGGTGGCGTCATGCGGGGCACCGGCCATCCAGCGGGCGCAACGCTGTACCTCGACTATCAGCTCAGCCAGGACGGCGCCGCAGTCGACCAAGAAGCTGCAGGCGCTGCCGCCGCTACCCACGGCCAACGACCCGTTGGCCGGTGCCGACGTGGTCGACCTGGATGTCGCGGACTTCGTCGCGCACCGAAGTGAGATCGCCGATGAGTACGACCGCCTGATGGCGGGATCCTAGAGCGCCCGAACGAAAGGTAGACGTCGTCGAATGTGCATGGAGCCCAAGGGCATTCCGCCGCTGCAGGCCGCTGATCGACGGGGGCCGGCCGACCGGATCCCGCCGGAGGAACTGACTGCGCTCGGGCCCGTCTCCTACGGATGGGTCGCCGTGCCGGGCAACCTCGATACGGCGGTGCCCATCGCCCACGCCCACCCCCGTCGTCATCGTCTGCCACGAGCGCTACGGGGTCGTCCAGCACACCGTCGAACTGACCGAGAAGTTCGCCGCCGCCGGGTTCGTCGCCGTGGCGCCGGACTTCTATGCCGACATGGACCTCTCCGGCGAGCATGACCGTCTCCCCGACATCGGCGACGCCGCGGCGCTGCGGCACCTCGACGCCGCAATCGCCTACGCCCGCAACCGGTGCCCCCGGGATGCCTCCGTCGGTGGCGCACCGGTCGCCGTCGTCGGCATCTGTCGAACGGGCAGCTACGGGATCTTGGCCAGCGCCGAACGTGACGACATCGCTGCCGCGGTCATGCTCTACGGGGGAGCGCAGCCGCGCGAATACGAAGTCGGTGACCTTCGCAGCACGCCCTATCCAGAACTGATCGGTGCGGGCACGGCGCCGGTGCTCGGGATCTGGGGCGAGAAGGACCACACGATGTCGGTCAAGGACGTCCGCCGGGTCCGCGATCTTCTCGAAGACGCCCGCCGCAGCTATGAGTTCGTGATGTACCCCGATTTGCCGCACGGTTGGCTCAACGACACCATGCCAGGGCGTTTTCGTGCGGCGCAGGCCCGCGAAACCTTCGAGCTGATCGTGTCCTGGCTGCAGGCGACGTTCGCTGCAGGCGCGGGGGCACCAGCCGTCTCCTGGCGATTCACGTCGACCATCGCCGCCGACTACGACTTCGCCAGCAACACCCGCCAGCACTGAAGCAGGAAGCACAACCATGAGTGATCGGAGCCAATTACCAGTGATCCACTACGACTTCCGCACCACCGGCCTCGTCGTCTTCGACATGCTCGAGGCCTATCGCGAGCCGATCGAGGCGGCGGGTTCGATCGGCCCGACGAAGCGGCTGATCCAGGCCTGCCGCGCGGTCGGCGTCCCGATCTTCTACGCCCGCGCCGACCACCGTGCCGACGGCGCCGACTTCGCCCGCACGCTGGCGGACACGGACAACCAGTTCCGGCCCTGGGGACCCGACAACCCCTACCGCACCGTGCCGCCCCACGCGTCCGGCTCGGCCGGCCTGGCGGTCCTCGACGAGATCGCACCCCAGCCCGGTGACTACGACGTCCCGAAGCATCGCTGGTCGGCGTTTCACGGCACCCATCTGGAACTGTCGCTGCGCAGCCGCGACATCGACACGATCCTGCTGGTCGGCGGGTCGGTGCACGTGGGGATCGCCTCGACCGCCTACGACGCCCGTGACATGGACTTCCAGATCACGGTCGTGCCGGAGTGCTGCCACGGCTTCCCCGAGCAGCGCGAGTTCTTCATGACCAAGGTCTTTCCGCGGATGTGCAACGTCCGGGCACTCGACGACGTGATCGGGGGACTGACGCCGCAACACGACAACGGGTCAACACGGGTGTTACCTGAGGTAGGTGGTCATAATCGCCTTGCCGCCTCTGGACAGGGCGTGTGACGTGACTTACCATGTCTAATGGTATAACCATTGAACACAGAGGATGTCGAAGGAGAACAGCATGGCCAAGAAAGGCCGCGTATTCGTCCGCGGGCTCACTTCCGAAACCTACGGCCTCGGTGACTTCCGACGCCAGCAGTTGGAGGTCGAGCGCGTCCGGGATGACGATTTCGTCGTCGACGACGCCAAGGTAGCGCATTCGGGTGACAGCGAGCAGTCGCGCACCTGGTGGCGGATCGGCCCCGGCGACGAAGACTTCCTGACCCAGACCATCCAGGTCCACTTCGTCGAGCTGCCGCCGCAGTCGTCGAACCACGGCCACGGCCACCAGAACGAGGCTGCGTTCTACATCCTCGAGGGCAACGGCTACGAGATCCACGACGACCAGCGCTACGACTGGTCGACCGACGACCTGGTGTTCGTCCACACCGACTCGGTGCACCGGCACTTCAACCCCTATGACGAGAAGGCGCTCGCCCTCGTCGTGAAGGCGAAGTGCACCTGGATGTTCATGGGCCTGATCCAGCAGGGCCGCAGCGGACCGGTGCAGAACGAAGACTCGTTCGGTCCCGCGCGAGGACTGGTCGAAGATCTGGACCCCGGGCGTGCTGGACCGCAAGAAGGTCATCAGCCCGTCCGACACGGTCTGGGAGCAGACCCCGCTCGGACGGGTGCGGATGATCGCCTCGCCGGAGCGCGTGGACGCGCGGATCTTCAGCATCGACGCCTTCGAGTTGGAGGTTCCCGCCGGAGGACACTCGGGCAAGTACTGGAAGATGGCCGACGAGGTCTACTACGTCCTGTCGGGTGGCGGCTACGCACTCCAGTGGGAGGTCGAGGCCGAGATCGCCGAGAAGTACTACGCACGGGTTGCCCTCGAGCCGAAGCGCTATGACATCAAACAAGGTGACACGCTGTACGTTCCGCAGAACCACGTCTGTCAGATCTTTGCCGCTGACGGTACGCCGCTGAAGTTGTTCAACGCTCAGAACCGGGTGTTCAAGCACCTTGGCTACGACACCGTGCACTACTTCGAGCCGGCCTCCGGATCCACCGAGGCCGTCGCCGAACTGGCCCACACTTCCTGATAGCAAAGTCTTTCGGTCCGGCGGCCTGCTGCAGGCGGCCGCCGGACCGAAACACCACCGATCTACCCGAGATCTCCAGCTTGCGCACAGCCCGCGCAGCGTAGACTCGGTGCGCGTCTGTATTCCTCTGCGGCGCAACGGATAACACCTTCCATGTGCCGGAGATCTCAATGCTCCCCGTTGGCCACGCGCGATGTGCGCTGGAACGTCTGGGGGAGCGACGGCGCTGCACATCGGCCGCTGATTCGTGCTTGCGGCCGAGTGGCAAGCTGCCTCGATCAAGTCCGAACCCTGAAATGTCGGACGCTTCACAGCGTGGAAAAATCATGATAGAAATCACACGCTAATGGTCTTACAATAAGTCCAGCGATCAACGGATCCACTCTCGAGCGGACCGTTGGTCAACAGCCCAGAACCGGCGCCGCGGTACAGGCGTCCACAGAACAGACAGGACCCGAGGCACATGACATTTCGACTTGGTCGACTCGCCACCGCCGTCGGCATCACGATCGCGCTGGTCTCGTGTGGTGCGCCGCCGACCGCGCAGCCGACGGGCTCAGGGTCATCCGCTGCCGAGTCCAAGTACGAGAAGTACGAAGCGCTCAAGGGCCAGGAGCGGCGTGACCAGCTGGTCAAGGACGCCAAGGCCGAAGGCGAGCTGTCGCTCTACACGTCGATGACCAGCGACGTGGCCTCGGCCGTCGCCAAGGCGTTCACCGACAAGTTCGGCGTCAAGGTCAACCTGTACCGCGCCGCATCGGAAACCGTTCTTCAGCGCATCCTGCAGGAATCCAGCGCCAACCATGCCGGTGCCGACGCCGTCGAAACCGATGCACTCGAGATGGCCGCGCTCGGCAAGGAGAAGTTGATCTCGCCCTACACCGGCGAGCGTCGCGACCTGGTCGGAAAAGAGGGCCAGTTCGACAACTGGACGGCCAGCCGCTACAACCTCTTCGCCCCCAGCTGGAACACCACGAAGGTGGCCGCCGGCGACCAGCCGAAGAGCTGGGAAGACCTGGCCGACCCGAAGTGGGACGGCAAGCTGGCCATGGAGCTGTCCGATTACGACTGGTACCTGACGCTCTACGGGTACTGGCAGCAGCACGGCAAGAGCACAGCCGAGATCGACAAGCTCTTCGCCGACATGGCCAACGGGGCCAAGGTGGTCAAGGGGCACACCGTGATGGGTGAATTGCTTTCCGCCGGAGAGTATTCGGTGGCCGCATCGAACTACAGCTACCTGGTTCAGCGAGCCGCCGACAAGGGCGCGCCGGTGGCGTACCAGCCGTTCGTCCAGCCGGTGATCGCCCGACCCCAGGGTGTCGCGTTGATGAAGTCGGCAGCGCACCCGGCCGCGTCCCTGCTGTTCGAGGACTGGTTGCTCACCGAGGGGCAGCAGGTGTTCATCGATCTGGGTCTGACGCCGTCCATCGAGCCCCCGGGCCTCAAGGACCCGCTCGCCGGCCTCGAGGTCATCCCGGTCGACGTCAACAAGCTGTTGAACGAGCAGAAACAGTGGAGCGACCGCTACGACGCGCTCCTCGAAAAGGGCGACAAGGTCGGCTGACCGAGACCGCTCCGACCACCTACTTCCGCGAAGAAACAGTCCACGAGGTGAACACATGACCACCGAAGCGCCGCCCCGGCCGTCGACTCCGCAGCCGTCGACCTACCCCGGACCATCGGAGCCCGCCCGCTGGCGCCGATACCTGCCGACCCCCAAGTTCCTCACGCTCGGGGTAGTGGCGCTGATCATCGCCTATCTGGCCATCGTGCCGCTGTACTACCTGTTCTGGGGCACCTTCTTCGATGCGACGGGGCTGACGTTCTCGGGCTTCCAGCGGGCGTACGGCAACAACCAGATCTTCGGTCTGGTCGGCAACTCGCTGTTGTTCGCAGTGGGCGCCGCGGTCATCTCGCTGATCATGGGCACGTTCCTCGCCTACCTCAACGTCCGCACCGACGTACCGTTCAAGGCGCTGTTCTTCGCCGCGTCGATCATCCCGCTGGTGATTCCCGGGATCCTCTACACGATCGCGTGGATCCTGTTGGGCAGCCCGGACATCGGGTTGATCAACCACTACCTGGAGCCCATCTTCGGCCGCGCGGTCATCGACGTCTTCAGCATCTGGGGGATGATCTGGGTCGAGGGACTTCAGCTGTCCCCGATCGTCTTCCTGCTCATGGTGGCGTCGTTCCGCGCCATGGACCCGTCGCTGGAGGAGTCGGCGTTGATGTCGGGCGCCAGCCGCTGGACGGTGTTCCGCAAGGTCACCGTTCCGCTGGCCAGGCCCGCCATCGTCGCCGCGATCCTGATCATGGTGGTGCGCAGCCTGGAGAGCTTCGAGGTGCCCGCACTCCTGGGCCTCCAGAACGGCATCTACGTCTTCACCAGCCGGATCTACTTCGTGCTTCGCGACTACCCGCCGGACCTCTCGGCCGCGGGCGCGCTGGCCATCGGCCTGCTGGTGATCGCCATCATCGGCGTGGTGATCTCGAACTACGCCGGCCGCGCGGGCAAGAACTACCAGACCGTGACCGGCAAGGGATTCCGCCCGCGCCCAATGGAACTCGGCAAGTGGCGCCCCGTCGCCGGTGTGCTGATCATCCTGTACTTCCTGCTGACGGTGATCGCCCCACTGCTGGTGCTGCTGTACACGTCGCTGCTGAAGTTCTATGCGCCGCCGTCGAAGAACACCATCTCGACGATGACGCTGGACAACTACCGGCAACTCCTGCACATGGACAGTGCGCTCACCGCGCTGAAGAACTCGCTGATCCTCGGCGTCTCGTCGGCCACGCTGGTGATGGCCCTGATGGCAGTGGCCGCGTGGATCGTCGTGCGATCAAACATCCGTGGACGAAAGATCTTGGACGGGTTGGCTTTTCTGCCGCTGGTCGTTCCCGGTCTGGTGATGGGCCTGGCGCTGAGCTTCGTGTATCTGCGCAGCCCGATTCCGATCTACGGCACGCTGTTCATCCTGTTGATCTCGTACTGCACCCGGTACCTGCCGTACGGGATGCGTTACTCCGTCACCTCGATGCAGCAGATCTCGAACGAACTCGAGGAGTCCGCACTCGTGAACGGGGCGAGCTGGTGGCAGACCTTCCGCACGGGTGCTGCTGCCGCTCCTGATGCCCGGCCTCGTCGCCGGCTGGATCTACATCCTGGTGGTGTCGTTCCGGGAGCTGTCGAGTTCGATCCTGTTGTACAGCCCGGGTAACGAGGTGTTGTCCATTCTGATTTTCGAGCAGTTCGAGAACGGACAGTTCACGGTGTTGTCCGCGCTCGGTGTCGTCATGGTGTTGACCCTGGTCATCTTGGTCACCGTCGCCTACAAGCTTGGGGCCAAGGTCGGCCTTAAACAAGATTGATGTCAGGGTCTGGAAAGGAACTGCCGACGTGCTAGAAGTTCAGAACTTAGTCAAGACATTCGACGGGGACAAGAAGAAACGCCGTGGCAGCGGAGAGCCGTCCTCCAACGGCGATGCTGCGCGAGTCTTCGCCGTCAACGACGTCAGCTTCAAGGTCGAACCGGGTGAGCTGTTCACCCTGCTCGGGCCATCGGGCTGCGGCAAGTCCACGACGCTGCGGTCGATCGCGGGCCTGGAGAAGCCGGACTCGGGCGTCGTCTCGGTGGGCGGCAACGTGTTGTTCGCGGCGGGGCCTGCGGTCGAGAAGCGCGTGAACGTGCCCGCGAACAAGCGGGCCCTCGGCATGGTCTTCCAGTCCTATGCGATCTGGCCGCACATGACGGTCTTCGAGAACGTCGCGTTCCCCCTGCGGGTCCGGCCGCGCGGGCAGCGGCCCGGCAAGCGGGAGATCACCGAACGGGTGCACCGGGTCCTCGAGACGATGGAACTGCTGCAGTACGCCGACCGGCACGCCACCAAGCTCTCGGGTGGGCAGCAGCAGCGGCTGGCGCTCGCACGGGCCATCGTCATCGAGCCGTCCATGCTGCTGTTGGACGAGCCGCTGTCGAACCTGGACGCCAAGCTCCGGGAGTCGCTGCGCTTCGAGCTCAAGCGCCTGCAACGCGAACTCGGCATCACCTCGATCTACGTCACGCACGACCAGATCGAGGCGTTGTCCCTGTCGTCGCACATCGCCGTGCTTCGGGCAGGCGAGGTGGTGCAGATGGGCAAGCCGCGCGACATCTACGAGAACCCGCAGAGCAAGTTCGTCGCCGAGTTCATCGGGACGTCGAACTTCATCGACGGCACCGTCGCATCCCGTGACGGCGATGAGCACGTGGTGGAGACCCGCGACGGCCGGCTGAGGCTCGAGTCCAGCGCGCACGTGCCGCCAACGACCGAGGTCGTGGTGTCGATCCGTCCGGAGGCGGTCATGCTCAGCACCGAGCGGCCGGTCAACGTGCCGAACGTGTGGGAGGGCATCGTCACCACCCGCGCATTCCTCGGTGACGCGGTCGACCACGTCGTCGCGGTCGGCAAGCGCGACATCCGGGCACGCTGCCTGCCACACATCTCGCACGCACCGGGGACCGCCGTGTACATGCAGATGGACCCGGGCAAGCTTGCCCTCGTTCCGGTCGACTGATCGCGGGTATGCGCGCTCCGGCTGTCTTACGAAACCGCGATTTCGACCTCTACTGGGCAGGTGTCGTCTTCTCGCAGATCGGCACCCGTGGAACGGTTGCGGCCAATCTCTATCACGTCTACCAACTGACCGGCTCGGTTACCCAGACCGGGCTCGTCGGCGCCGCGCAGGCGGTGGCGCTGCTGATCCTCAGCCCGCTCGGCGGTGTCCTGGCCGATCGCTGGGACCGGCGCAGGCTTCTGCAGTACTCGCAGGCGGTGGCCATGGTGGTCGCGGCAGGCTTGGCGGCGTTGACGCTGAGCGGCCACATCGTGGCGTGGCAGGTTCTGATGTCCGTCGTATTGACCACTGCGGCTGCCACATTCGACCAACCCGCGCGCCAGGCGCTCATTCCCGCCCTGGTGCCGCGCGAGCAGTTGCCACAGGCATTCGCACTGATCAACCCGTCTCGGGAGATCGCGGTGCTGGCAGGGCCGGCGCTGGCCGGAATCCTGATCGGCATCAACGGGCCTGGCCTCATGTACGCGGTCGATGCGGCCACCTACGCCGTCCTGGTCGTGATCCTTCAGGTGCTGCGGGTCGCGAAGCTCGAAGGGGCAGGCACAGCAGACGTCGCTGTGGCGCCAACTCGTCGACGGTGCGGAATTCGTCCGGCGCCGGAGAATCATCTGGATGCTGATGTCGCTGGACTTCTCGGCGACCTTGTTCGGTGGCTACCGGGTGGTGCTACCCGCACTGTGCGCCACCGTGTTCCACGTCGGACCCCAGGGCTACGGCGTGCTGTCCGCCGCGCCGTCGGCGGGTGCGCTGCTGGCGACCTACACGGTGTTTCGCGTGGTGGGCAGGACCAAGCGCCTCGGTCGGGTGCTTCTGATCTCAACGGTGCTCTACGGCGTGTCGAATATCGCGCTTGCGCAGGCGCACCTGTTCGCGATCGCCGTGCTCGCGGGGTGTTTGATCGGGGCGTTCGACGCGATGGCGACCACCATCCGGCACGCCGCGGTGCAGCTCGAGACCCCAGATGAACTGCGCGGCAGGGTCTCTGCCATCTACCAGATGTGTTCTCGAGGCGGTCCCGCACTCGGCGACACCCTGGTCGGCGCGGTGGCAGGCGTTCTCGGGCCGGTCATGGCACTGACCTTGGGCGGCGTGTTGGCTGCGGCCTACGCAGGCATCTTCACCGCGAGACCGAACCCGGTCCGCGAATACCGGGGGGTGGAGGCCAAGGAGGCCGACTCCGAACCGGTGAGTGAGTCGTCGGGCGGGTCTTGACACCACTCTCATTGGTAATACCATTAGGTCAAACAAATTGTGATGGAGGATGCACGTGGCCAAGGATGCAATCGTCTCGGACGACCTGGCGAAGAAGTTCGCCACCGAGAAGGACTCTCCGTACGTGCGATGGGTCCGGGGTGAAGGTCTCGACATCATCAGCGCCCATTACGTTCCCGATCTGAACACCGTCGAGCTGAAGCCATGGGAACGGCGCGGCGGACGTGGCGTGTTCATCAACCACGAGGCATCGCGGACGTCCAACGACTGCTACGTGTGCGAGATCCCCGCGGGCAAGGAGCTGACGCCGCAGCGGCAGTTGTTCGAGGAGATGATCCTGGTGCTCTCCGGGCACGGGTCGACGTCGGTGTGGAACGACGCCGGGCAGAAGGTGACCTTCGAGTGGGGACCCGGCGCGATGTTCGCCATCCCGCTCAACACCTGGCATCAGCACTTCAACGGTTCCGGCACGCAGGCGGCCCGCTTCGTGTCGTCGACGAACATGCCTCCCGTGCTCAACCTCTACGACGAAGCAGAGTTCGTCTTCAACACCGCCCACGACTTCGCCGGGCGATTCGCCGGTGAGCCGGACTACTTCGCCCCCAAGGACGAGCAGGACGGGCTGCTGCTGAAGACGAACTTCGTCGCCAACACCATCGATCTGCCGCTGATCTCGGCGAAGGAGCGGGGAGCGGGTGGTGGCCACATCCGCTTCTCGATGGCGAAGGGCTCGATGAACAGCCACATTTCGCAGTTCGGCACCGCCACCTACAAGAAGGGGCACCGGCACGGTCCCGGCGCCCACGTGATCATCCTCTCGGGCGAGGGCTTCAGCCTGATGTGGCCCGAGGGCGAGGAGCCGCGCCGCTACGAATGGAAGCAGGGCACGCTGATCGTGCCCCCCAACATGTGGTTCCACCAGCACTTCAACACCGGCACCGAACCGGCGCGCTACCTCGCCTTCAAGCACGAGGTGGTGTCCATCCGGAACGCCCAGGGTGTGCCCAAGGCCTGGATCAGCCGGCGCATCGGTGGAGATCAGATCGACTACGCCGACGAATCGCCGGTGGTCCGTGAGACCTTCGCCAAGGCGCTCGCCGAGAACGGCCTCGAACCGAAGATGGACGCGGCCTACGAAGCCGAACTGGCCGACCTGCCGCCCAAGCTGGAACCGGTGCCATCGCACGCATGAGCTACGACCCCGACCACGAACACGGCGAGCCGGAACTGCCGATCGAAGAGAACCCAATCTGGCAGCAGGACAACGTCACGCTGCACAGCGTGGGTGTCGACATCGGCAGCTCCGGCACGCAGGTGGCCTTCTCCCGGCTTCAATTGCGCAGGCGCGGTGAGGATCTGACCAGCAGATACATCGTGGTCAGCAGGGAGACGCTGTTCGAGTCCGAGGTGGCGCTGACTCCCTATACCGATGATCTGCAGATCGATGCGGAGAAGCTGGGGGAGTTGCTGGACACCGCGTACGCCGACGCGGGGCGCCGTCCCGAGGACGTCGACACCGGCGTGGTCATCCTCACCGGCGAGGCGCTGCGGCGTCGCAATGCCGAGCGGATCGCCTCCGTCATCGCGGAGCGGGCGGGCGACCTGGTGTGCGCGACCGCCGGTCATCACATGGAGGCCATGCTGGCCGCCTACGGTTCGGGAGCCGTGCTGGCCTCCCACGAGTCGGGGACCCGGATCCTCAACGTCGACATCGGCGGCGGTACGACGAAACTCGCGCTGATCGACCACGGCAGAGTTCTGGCCACCGCGGCGTTCCACGTCGGCGGGCGGCTGATCGCCGTGGACGGTGACACCGTTTCGCGGATCGAGCCGGGAGGTCGCAGGCACGCCGCGGCCGTCGGTCACGATCTCAGTCTCGGGAGCCACGTCGATTCGGCAGCCCTCGACGAAATCGCCCGCGAGATGGCCGAATTGATCATCGCGGCCATTCGCGGCGAGGCCGCCGCCGACTCGCACTTCCTCACCGATCCCATCCCCGATCCCGGGGCGGTCGACGGGCTGATCTTCTCCGGAGGAGTGGCCGAGTACGTGTACGGCACGGAGACGAGGGATTTCGGTGACCTCGGCCGCAGGCTCGGCACCGTACTGGCCGAACAGATCGACGCTGGCCGGCTCCCGGCGCCGATGTTGCCTGCGGCACAACGAATCCGGGCCACGGTACTCGGTGCATCCGAGTACACCGTCCAACTCAGCGGGATCACCAGCTACATCCCGACACCCGACGCGACACTCCCGCGGCGCAACCTTCAGGTGGCTCGGCCGCACTACGTGCTCGACGACGTCGTGAGGCCGGAGGCGATCGCATCGGCGATCGAAAAGCACCTGTCGACGTTCGGCCTCAACGACCGTCCCGCCGACGTCGCGCTGGCGCTGACGTGGACCGGCGTGCCCAGCTACCGGCGGCTGCGTTCGTTCGCCGAAGGAATCACCGCCGGATTGCGGCGGCGGATGGCCGACGGGCGGACGGTCTATCTGATGATCGACTCGGACATCGCGCTCACGCTCGGCACCATCCTGCGCGACGAACTGTCGGTGACCAATGACCTGCTGATTCTCGACGGTGTCGACCTCCGCGACTTCGACTTCGTCGATCTCGGCCGGGTTCGGCGCCCGTCGAACACGGTGCCCGTCACGATCAAGTCGCTGGTGTTCGGCGCACACCACTCTGCGGCCAATCCCAGTCCGGCCGCGGCGATGGTGTAGCCGCAGTGACCGGTTCATCGGAGCTGAGCGCGTTGCGCGACACCGTCGCGACCGCCTGCCGCATACTCGCGCACCAGGGACTGGCCGCCGACGTGCTGGGTCACGTCAGCGTTCGCTGGGACGCCGGCCGGATCCTGCTGCGTTGTCGAGGGCCCCAGGACCGCGGGCTTCTCTTCACCGATGCCGAGGACATCCGTGTCGTCGACCTCGATGGGGCAGGCCAGCTGGACGGCGGCTACTCCGTGCCGAACGAGTCCCACATCCACACCGAGCTGTATCGATGTCGCCCCGATGTCAATGCCGTCGTGCACGCACACCCGCGCGATCTGGTGGTGTCCGACCTTGCCGGTGTGGAGTTGCGAGAGGTGTTCGGCGCCTACAACATTCCGGCGTCACGCCTCGCCAGGCAGGGTGTCCCGACATATCCGCGGTCGGTTTTGGTCCGTACCCCGGAGCTGGGTCGGGAGGTCGCCGCTGCGATGGGCTCCGCCGATGTGTGCGTCCTGCGTGGTCACGGGCTGGTGGCGGTGGGGGAGTCGGTCGAGCAGGCAACCCTGCGCGCCCTTGACCTTGCCGAGTTGTCCCGGATCTCCACCGAAGTCGCGCTGCTCGGCGGGGTGCCCGAAGTCCTCTCCGAGGAGGACCGACGTGAGCTGCCAGATCTCGGCTCGTCGTTCAACGACCTGTCACGCTGGCGCCACTACGCCGGCCGCCTACGGGTTGCCGGGTTGTCCGGGTAGGAATCGACCCGTCCGTGCTCACAGCCCACCTTCGCTGCTGGCCAGCGGCGTGATCCGCCTGCCGAGGTAGGTGCATTCCTGCTCGTAGAGCAATGCCGCCACGTCGCCGGCCGTCATCGTCTTGACCAGCTGGTCGACCTGGCCGGTCAGCGGCAGGACGAGGTCGCCGTTCTGCGCCAGCGAGATGACGAAGTCCATGTCCTTCTCCTGCCAGGTGAACCGGCTGGTATCCCAACGGCGCAGGGTGCCGTTGTCGCCAGGGCACTTGAGCAGCACCTCACGCATGCGCTGAGCGTCCACGCCGTACCGTTTGGCGATGGCGAGCACCTCGAAGTTGGCGACGCTGTGGATCCAATGCAGCAGGTTGTTGCACGTCTTCGCGAGTTGTCCCGCGCCGAGGGCGCCGACGTGCTCGACATCGCGGCTGTAGCTCAGCAGCACCGGGCGTGCGCGTTCGACGTCTGCCGCCTCACCGCCGCACAGCGACAGCAGATTGCCCTCCTTGGCACCCTGCATGCCGAACACCACCGGCGCATCGATGACGCGCATCTCGCGCGGGCTTCACGATGGTCGCCAGCCGCCGCATCGAGTCCAGACCGTGGGTTCCCGTCACGACGATCAGCTGCCCTGGTCGGCCGTGCGCCACCAGTTCCTCGGTGACTGCCTCCATCTGTTCGTCGGTGCGCAGGCAGGCGATGACGATGTCGGACTCACCAGCCAGTTCGGGCAGTCCCGACGCCGGCTTCGCGCCCGTGGCAGCGGCTGCGCTCAACCGGCCCGGATCGAGGTCGTAGGCGATGACGTCGAAACCGCGCGCAAGAATGTGCCCGCACATCGGAAGTCCCATGTCGCCAACACCGATGACTCCGATCATGTTCCACGCCTTTCGCACAGCCGAGTGGGCACCAAGTCGCCGCAAAGCTTGGCGACTAAGACCTAATGGTATTACAGTTAGTTTATTGTGGTGGCGGTCTCACCGCAGCAGTTGACTGGACCGATTGTCGAGAGGGTAGATAGTGCTGAGGGCAGACATCAATGAGCTGTTGACCCGTACGGGTCCGGGTACGCCGATGGGCGATATGTTCCGGCAGTACTGGATACCGGCCATCCTGGCGGAGGAACTCCCCGACAACGACTGCCCACCGGTGCGGGTCAAGCTGTTGAGCGAGCGGATGATCGCGTTCCGGGACAGCGACGGTCGCTACGGGCTGATGGACGAGTTCTGTGCGCACCGCGGAGCGTCGTTGTGGTTCGGGCGCAACGAGGGATCGGGCCTGCGGTGCCCGTATCACGGCTGGAAGTACGACGTCACGGGGCAGGCCATCGAGATCCCCTCGGAGCCCGAGAACAGCACGTTCTGCGCACACGTCAAGCTCACCTCCTACCCGCTGGTCAAGATCGGCGACGTGCTCTGGACCTACATGGGCGACCCCGAGAAGCAGCCGCCGCTGCCCGAATTCGAGTTCGCGACGGTACCGCCCGAGCAGACCTACACGTCCAAGCGCTGGCAGGAATGCAACTGGCTGCAGGCGTTCGAGGGCGGCATCGACTCGAGCCACGTGTCCTTCCTGCACTCCGGCGGACTCAAGACGGATCCCTTGTTCAAGGGCGCCAAGGGCAACGAGTACAACATGGCCGACCTCAAGCCCTACTTCGAGGTGGCCGAGGCCGACGGTGGCCTGTTCGTGGGTGCGCGGCGCAACGCCGAAGAGGACAGCTACTACTGGCGCATCACCCCGTGGGTGATGCCGTGCTTCACGATGGTGCCGCCGCGCGGTGATCACCCGCTGCACGGCCACTTCTGGATTCCGATCGACGATGAGAACTGCTGGGCATACTCCTTCGACTACCACCCGGTGCGGCCACTGACCGCCACCGAGGTGCAGGCGATGAAGGACGGCCACGGAGTGCACAGCGAGAACATCCCCGGCACCTACCGTCCGGCGGCCAACAAGGACAACGACTACCTGATCGACCGCGAGGCGCAGCGGCGGGGCGACACGTATTCGGGTGTCAAGGGCATCGCGATGCAGGATGCCTCGCTGCAGGAGAGCATGGGACCGATCGTGGACCGCACCAAGGAGATGCTGGTGTCGGCCGACAGCGGCATCATCAAGGCGCGGCAGAAGCTGAAGAGAGCCGTCGAAGCGTTGCGGGACAAGGGGGTAACCCCACCCGGTGTAGACCCTGCCCACCATCGCGTGCGGTCGGCCGCGGTAGTGCTGCCGCGGGACTCATCGTTCGTCGAGGCCTGTCGCGAAGACCTGTCGGTGCGCGAGGGCGTGCGGCAGTCGTCGGTATGAGCCTGGGGATGAGCACAGGTATGGGCACGGATACGAGCACAGGTATGAGCACGGCGTTCCGCCCGGTATTGGGCAGTAGCTGCGCTCGCGCGACGACCGCTGCGGAGATGCGGTTCCGGATCGACCGGCCGATACGCGGCAGGCGCGGAGCACGCATCATCGGGCTCGACGAGGGCGCGAACGCGATCGTGCGCCGCATCGCCGGCGGACCGTGGGGACATGCCCGGTTCTTCTCGCTTGCCGGGCCCGTCGGTGAAGGCGGATCGGAGTCCGTGCTGCTGCGGAATGCCGACGGGGTCGAGTCGAACCTGCTCGCCGAACTCGACGAGGCCGACGTCGTCATCATGGTGGCCACCACCGAGGCCGACGGAACCGCGGCGACGATCATCGGTGCGGCGTGCACGGTGCGCGCGATCATGACCGCGGGACTGGTCATCGGCGAGTCCGCAGCCGTCGGCGAGACGGTGGCCGCCGTCCGGCCGCACGCGCGGGTGTTGATGGTCAGCGGTGACGAGCACGACGTGGTCGACCTGCTCAGTGCGTTGCGGGCGTGAAGGAGCTTGAGAGATGACTAAGAAGGTGCAGCTGACCGACCTCGCGGCGATGAAGAAGCAGGGCCGCAAGATCGTCGGCGTGGTCGCATGGGATTACCAGATGGCGCGGATCGTCGATCGTGCAGGCGTTGATCTGGTGTCGGTGGGCGATACCGTCGGAATCAACCTGTGGGGCCAGCCGAACCCGCTCGAGGTGACGATGGATCAGATGATCGTCGTGTGCCAAGCGGTGCGCAGAGGGGTCAGCCGTGCGCTGCTGAGTTGCGACTTCCCCTTCGGCCCGATGCAGGAGAGCTCGAAAAGCGCAGTGCGGGCGGCGATTCGGTTGGTCAAGGAGGCCGGCGTCGACATGGTGAAGCTCGACGGGGCCGCAGACCACCTGGACGCCGTCGCAGCGGTGACACGCGCAGGCATCCCCGTGTTCGCGCAGTTCGGCATCACGCCGCAGACGTCGCTGAAGTACGGCGTGACCTATCACGCGACACCGAACGCCGGCGACACGATCCCCGATGAGATGCTCGACGAGGTGGTTGGCGAGGCGAAGCGCCTCGAGGATGCGGGCGCCGCATTGCTGAACTTCACCAACTCGGGACCGGTCGCAGGCGCCGCAGTCGCTGCAGCGGTGTCGATTCCGGTGCTCGGTGGCTTCGGGGGCGGGCCGTGGCTCGACGGCCGGGTGCGGATGGCGACCGCGGCGATCGGCTACAGCGCCGATGGATTGGACAATCCTCCGGACACCTACGCCAACGTCGCTCAGATCGCACACGACGCGATACTGGCCTATGCCGACGATGTGCGGTCGGCACGACAGATCTCCGGCGGTATTCGGGTCTGAAGGAGGGTGCTCGCGGATGAGTGACATGTCGCTGACAAGCGCGTCCACGGCGGTGATCGACGGCATCCCCACCCGTTATGAGGTGGCGGGATCGGGTCCGCCGCTGCTGATGTTCTCGCCGGGTGGATTCAGCGCGACCATGGCGAACTGGGAGACGCACGGGCTGTATCAACGCACCGCGATGCTGGCGCAATTGCGAAAACGGTTCACCTGCATCACCTTCGACAAACGCGAGTCGGGTGGATCCGGTGGCCGGGTGGAGCGGGTGCGATGGATCGACTACGCGAACCAGGGGATCGGGCTGCTCGACCACCTCGGCTACGAGCGGGCCCACGTCATGGGTGCGTGTGTCGGCTGCTCGATCGTCACGGTGCTGGCAACGACTCATCCCGAGCGGGTCTCCGGTGCGGTGTTGTACTCGCCGGCAGGCGGAGTGAAGTACCGGATGAAGCAACACGCGAGGTTTCACGCCCATCTCGCATTCGCTGCCGAGCACGGGCTGAGTGCCGTTGCCGCGCTGGCCGCGTCAACCGACGGCGGGTTCTCCGACGACGGCAGGGTGGGTCCGTGGGTGAACGTCCTGCGCAACGACCCAGAGTTCGCCGCGCGTTACGTCGCCATGGATGCCGCGAGGTATCAGACGATCGTCGCAGGCATGAGCGGGTTGCTCTTCGACCGAGACACCGTTCCGGGTGCGCCGCCGGAAGACCTTCTCCTGCTGGATGTTCCGGTCCTCATCGTGCCGGGCGAGGACACCTCACACGCCCCGTCGGCAGCGCACTACCTGCGGGAGTGCATTCCGGCAGCCGAATTCTGGGACGTACCCGTCGCAGCGCAGACGGCCGAAGCCGCGCCCGCCCGGGTCATCGAGTTTCTGGAGTCACTTCTCGCTTGACACGTGCCGGGCAGTGCGCCCGATGTGCGTCCGCATTACCGCCGTGGCCTTTTCGACGTCCCGCTTCTTGATTGCGGCCACGAACTGGCGGTGTTCCCGGCTGCCACGGATGCCCATCTCGGGATGGCCTTCCTGAACGTGTTCCAGCGACTTCAGGGTCGGACCGTGAAACGAATCGGCCAGCATGGCGATCGCGGAGTTGTGGCTCGCGAGCGCCACCCGGCTGTGGAACTCGGCCGACAGCGACATCGGATACGAACCCTGCTCGAGGGCTTCGTCCGCGCGATCGCAGATCTTGAGAAGGTCGGCGATGTCTTCCTCGGTCGCACGGTCGCACACCAAGGGGATGATGCCGAGTTCGAGAACCTGGCGCGCTTCTGTGACTTCCTTGTCGGTCAGCTGCGAGAGCGAGAGGAGGTCGATGATGCCCTCTCCGACCCTTGCGCTCGTCGGCGCGGTGACGAACGCACCGCCGTGAGCGCCCACCTTGATGGCGACCATGCCGTTGGCCTCCAGGCCGCGCAACGCCTCTCGTACCGTGACGCGGCTGACGCCGAACTTCTCACCGAGGTCGCGTTCGGAGGGCAGCCTGTCGCCCGGCTTCAGCGCTCCGTCGCGGATCAGCAGCCGGATCTGGTCGACGATCATTCCCGACGCCCGACCAGGGACCACGCGACTGAACATGTCGTCCGACATCACCCGCGACGATCCCAACGATCCATTTGACGCCATGGACCAATCATAATGCCACTAGACCTTCGTGTGGGGAGCTACGCGATCTCAGGGCGCGGCACGGCGTTGTCGCAGACGCGGGAAAACGCGCAGATCTGACGATATGGCCGTCCCTAGGTGACTCTAGCGCCGGTTTTGCCGAAGTGACGTGAACGCTTCCCGGCAGGCGGTAGCAACTCCGTCCGTCATTCGAGAATATTTACGACCGTGGATGATTCGGTGCCCGTCAGGATGTACCCGGCGGCTAGGTAACCAAGTGGTGACCAGCCAACGGTTCGCTCAGTCCTCGTCCTCGCGGGTCAGCCCCGCAGCGCCGATCAATTCTTCGTGCAGTTCGAACCACACCGTGTGGTACGAGTCGATCATGGGTCGGGCGAGCCAGACGGCGTCGCCGGCGTGAATCTTGTCCAGTGCCGCGGACAGTTTGGCGGAGTACGCGTCCAGGCGCGGCAACTGGGCGCTGGCCGAAGCCAGAATCGGCAGGACGGACCGGTGGACGTCGTCGAGGCGGCTCAGCACCGCAGCGTCGTAGTCGGCGTCTGCGTGATCGTTGGGCTCGCCGTCCCTGAGTTGCCACTGCGAGACCAGCGACTTGAATTCCCGGTTCACACTGCGGAACTCGTCGTAGGTGCGCGCGAACGATTCGTCGTCGATGCTGCCCCGTTCGTCGGCGAGGAGCTCGGTCAGGCGTGCCCGACCCGCCGGGGACAAGCGGACGGTGCTGCCGTCGACCAGAAGGCCCGCCTCGGTGAGCTCCCTGACCGTCGAATCGACGGCCGCCGCGTCCTCGTCCAGCGTCGCGGCCAGATCGGCCGCGCGCACCCGGCCCCTCAGTCGTACGGCCTGCAACAGAGTCAACTCATCCATCGGACAACCTCTCGGACCGCGGGGGACCGCCGTCCTCGGCGAGTCGTAGCGCGGTCAGCATCGCGATCAGGGGAGTGTCGCAGACGACGTCGGTCAGACCCCGCGCCACCGCCTCGCGGACCGCGATCGCGGCCACCTCGACAAGATCGGGGCTCGTCCCGTTCCGACCACGCCGTCAGCTCCAGTGCGCCGTCGAAGACCTTGCCCTCGCCACCGTCGACCGTGATCACCCTGCCGTCGAGCGCGGCGGCCACCCCGGCGCCACAGCCCACCACCGCCGGTGTGCCGATCTCGCGACTGACCACCGCCGCGTGCGACGTTGCGCCGCCGATCTCGGTGACGATCGCGCGCGCCGCCAGCATCCCGGCGACGTCATCGGGGCTCGTCGCCGTGCGGACCAGGATCACGTCCTGGCCCGCGTCGGCAGCGTCGAGCGCGGCGTCGAGGTCGGTGTACGCCGTGCCCGACGTGACACCCGGGCTCGCGGGCAGGCCGGTCGCCAACAACGCAGCGGCGAGCCGGGTCTCGGGCGGCAACGAGGGGGACAACAGGGTCGCGTACGTGTTCGGGCGTGACGCGCCGCAACACCTCGGCATCGTCGATGAGACCGGCAGCGCGAAACGCCAGCGCCAGGCGCACCGCTGCTTGCGCCGAGCGCTTCGCGACGCGGGTCTGCAACAGCCACAGCGTGCCCCCTTCAACGGTGAACTCGATGTCCTGCACATCACCGGCGAGCCGTTCGAGCTCGTCGGATGCCGCCATCAGTTCGGCGAACACCCCGGGCTGCGCGGTGCGCAACGCCTCCAGCGGCAGGCAGTCGAACGTCGCCGGAGACGACGTCCTCGCCCTGCGCGCCGGGCAACCATTCGCCCAGCGGTTCGTCGGCGCCCGTCGCGGGGTTGCGGCTGAACAGCACCCCGGAGCCGGAGTCAGGGCCGAGGTTGCCGAACACCATCGCCTGGACCACGACTGCCGTGCCGCCCGCGTCGTCGAGCCCGTGGTGAGCACGGTAGGCGGCGGCCCGCGGACTGCTCCAGGAGGCGAAGACCGCCTCGATGGCGCCGCGAAGCTGACCGAACGGGTCGTCGGGCACCTCGGCCGACGGGTTCCCGCTCGAGCACGATCCGCCGGTACATCGCGCCGAACCGGGACCGCGTGTCGGCGGCGAACTCCTCCGAGTTCTGCGACGCCAGCGCCAGGTGCACGGCGTCGTCGATCCCGAGGTCGAGCACCGTGTCGAGCATGCCCGGCATCGACAGTGCCGCCCCCGACCGCACGCTGAGGAGCAGCGGCCGCGGCCCCCGACCGAAGCTGCGTCGAGGTCTCGCGCTCCAACCCGCGGACTCCGGCGAGCACGTCGGGCCACACCCGATCCAGAACGCGCTCGTCGCCGGCCAGGAAGGCCGCGCACACATCGGTCACCAGGCAGAAGGCCGGCGGAACGGGCAGGCCGCGGGCTCGCATCAGGTTGATGCCAAAGCCCTTGTTGCCCAGTACTTCACGCGGCAGTCGCGAACCGCCGTCGAGCGGCACCACGGCGTCCCGGCCGACGTCGGGCCTGGCGTCGCCGCCGCTGACCCCCGTCATGTCGGGATGGCCTGCCGTCTCGTCCCCCTACTCAGCGGTGCGCGTAACCGGGCGGATTTGGCGAATCGACCCACAGGTCGACGCCGAGGTCGGCGCCGGGCACGCAGTCGTACAGCGACAGATCGCTGACCCCCGACTCCAGCAGCACGTCCTCGCAGAGCAGGCTCTGGCCGGTGTAGGACGCGGCAGGCTTGTTGAGCACCACGTACGCGGCGTCGGCGTACACGTCGGGCTTGCGCGCGCGGCCCATCGCCTCGTCGCCGCCGAGCAGATTCTGCACCGCCGCGGTGGCCACCAGCGTGCGCGGCCACAGCGTGTTCGAGGCGATGCCTTCGGCGCGCATCTCCTCGGCGATCCCCAAGGCGCACAGCGTCATTCCGAACTTTGCCATCATGTAGGCGGTTGGCTTGAGCCACTCGGACTCCAGCCGGATCGGCGGCGACAGCGTGAGGATGTGCGGATTGTCGCGACCCAACATGTGCGGGATGCAGGCCGCCGACACCGCGTAGGTGCCCCGCACCTGGATGCCGTTCATCAGATCGAACCGCTTGAGCGGAACCTCGGTGATGGAGCCAAGGTTGATCGCCGACGCGTTGTTGACGCAGATGTCGATGCCGCCGAACTGCGCGACGGCCTGGTCCACGGCGGCCTGCACCGAATCACCGTCGCGGATGTCGCCGACGATCGGCAGGGCCTGGCCGCCCGCGTCCTCGATCTCCTTGGCCGCGGTGTAGACCGTGCCCTCCAACTTGGGGTGGGGCTCGGCGGTCTTGGCGACCAACGCGATCTGAGCGCCGTCGGCGGCGGCACGCTTGGCGATGGCCAAGCCGATGCCCCGGCTCGCGCCGGAGATGAACATGGTCTTCCCGGAAAGCGACATCGGATCCTCCTGCCGCGTGAGCGGCGGTCAGCACTCCGCGGCTGCGGCGAGCGAATGCCCAGCATAAATCGCCAGCTGACCGCCACTTGAAGCCCTGGCACGGATACCGCTTCCGGCTAGCAGGTACAGCTGTTGTCCAGCCAGCGCACACGCGGCGATTGCGGTCAGCGTTGACGACAGGGACTCAGTGGTCGGCGAGGGTAAATGCCATGACCGCAGGCACCCACGACCGGCGGCAAGACCAGGAGGCGACCGACATGACCACATCCATCACCCGCAGCAGCCACACCATCTCCCTGCTCGACGGCGAGATCGTCGAGGAGTCCGACCTGGGCTCGATGCGGCGCGTCACCGCCGACAACCTGCCCGATCCTCAAGGGCCTGTCGATCAAGCGGGTGCTGCTGAACCCCGGCGCGATGCGCACCCCGCACTGGCACGCCAACGCCAACGAGCTCACCTACTGCGTGTCCGGCACCGCGCTGGTCTCCATCCTCGACGACGGCAGCAAGTTCTCCAACTTCATCGTCACCGCCGGACAGATGTTCCACGCCGCACTCCGGCTCGCTGCACCACATCGAGAACATCGGCACCGACGTCGCCGAGTTCATCATCGTCTTCCGCAACGAGCGCCCCGAGGACTTCGGCTTCGGCGCCACCCTCGGCGCCTTCAGCGACGCCGTGCTCGGCAACACCTACGACCTGCCGGCCTCCGACCTCGCCAAGATCCACCGCAGCACTCGCGACCACAAGCTGGCCGCCCGCATCGGCGATCCCGAGATCCCCGCCGCCGCGTACTTCAACGATCCGCACAAGTTCGACATCGAAGCCCAGGAGCCGCGGCTGAACTACGTCACCGGCAATGCGCGGTTCGCCCGCGACCAGTTCTGGCCGGTTCTGAAGGACATGTCGATGTACTCGCTGCGCGTCGCCGAGAACGGCATGCGCGAACCGCACTGGCACCCCGTCACCGCCGAGATGGGCTACGTCCAGCACGGCGACGCCCGGATGACCATCATGAATCCCGATGGCACGCTTGACACCTGGACCATGACCACCGGCGACATGTACTTCATCCCGCGGGCCTACCCGCACCACATCGAGAACATCGGGTCCGATCACTGGCACTTCCTGATCTTCTTCGACCAGCCGTTCCCCGCCGACATCGGCTACCGTGCGTCGGCGAGCGCGTACTCCCGCGAAGTTCTGGCCGCTGCGTTCAACACCCACATCGACGACCTGCCGACCTTCCCGTTCACCCCCGCCGACCCGCTGATCGTGAGTCGCATCAACCCCGTCGATCCCCGTTAGTCCCGGCCCGTGCCGATCGGTCCGCGTCACCGATCAGGGAGTATCGACGCGATGAGCGCATCGGGGATCGGGCGCCGAGCGCAGGCCGGGGTGACGGCCGATGCGTCAGAGGCTGCTCAGGTCGTCGGGCACGTCGATGGCGTGCTCGCGGAGGATCTCCAGCGTCACCACGTCGAGGGTGCGCTCGTGGGTGGCCGCCAGCACCACGGGGGCGGCGTAGCCGTCGCTCTGGGCCTTGAGCCAGTTCGCCGCGGTCACGCACCAGCGGTCGCCGGGTGTCAGGCCGGGAAACCGGTACTGGGGCATCGGCGTCGACAGGTCGTTGCCGATCGAGCGCTGGTGTTCGAGGAACTCGGTCGTCACGACCGCACAGATCGTGTGCCTGCCGAGGTCCTCCTCCCCGGTCGAACAGCAGCCGTCGCGGTAGAACCCGGTCAGCGGATCGGTGCCGCACGGTTCCAGTGGTCCGCCAAGGACGTTGCGATCGGCCATCGGCTCAGTATCCCCTCCCAGCGGCGGACGCCGGCGTTACGAAACGGGCGGAGCTGGTCTCAGTCGAGTGAGTCCCAGAAGCGAGTCAGCGCGGCCGCGCCGCGTGCCGGGTCCTGCACCATCCACCAGTGGCCCAGTCCGTCGAGCACCTCGGTCCTGGCGCCCGCGCGCGCCGCCGCCCGGCGCCGGATCTCATCCGTGCCGACGTAGTGGTCCTCGGTCGCCAACAGGTGCAGACCCGGTCGCGCCGCGGCCCGCTCCAACCGCAGGCCCGCCTCGGCCAGTGCGGGGTGCCGCGCGGATCGGTAGAGCAGCAGCAGTGCGCGACTCATCTCGTGGCCTTGGCCGGTGGCCACCTTGGCGGCGACCTCGTGGGTCATGCCCAGTCCGACCATGCGTTCGGTTCGGTCCTCGAGCGTCCCGCTCATCATGGCGTCGGCCAACCGTTCTCCGTCGCCCGGCGTCTGCCAGACCAGCGCTGCCTCGTGCCAGACGTAATCCGGGTCGAACACCCCGATGATGTCGCTGGCCCAGCTGCGCACCAGCTCCGGCCGGTTCATCATCGCGTTGACCACGTGGTTGCCGCCCCAGTCGTGTCCGACGAGGTCGATCGGGCCGGCCAGGTGTGCCAACTCGTCTTCCAGCCAGTCGCGGTAAGCCAGGTGGGTTGCGGGCCAGCCGTCCGGAAGCGGGGCCCCGAATCCCGGTGGGGACAACCGGATCACGTCGCCCCTGCCGAGGGCATCGACGAGGGGGTCCCAGACCGCATCGGTCTCCGGATTGCCGTGCACCAGAACCACCGTCATGATGCAGATCCTGGCACGGCGCATCCGCGTTCGCGGCTAGGCGTCCTGGAGCGAATTCGGAGCGCTGTTGACGACCTCCGCGATCGACGGGCTCGGCATCGTCGCTCCGCCGACCGGCACCACGGCCACGGCCCACTGGTTGTGAGCGGTCGTACGCGCGATCGATCGCCAACGGATCGATGCTCGCCGACCTCGCGCCCGGGACAAGCACGTATCCCTCGACGTCGTGAACGGCGCCTCGTGTACGGCCGCTGAACGATCCGGTCCCGGCCGTCGGCAGCCCACTGGTCGCGGTCACCGTTGCCGACTTGACGATGACCACGGGCACGGAGGCCGTGGTGATGCCCCGCGGCCGTCGTCCACCGCATTGACACGGCGATGACCGATCGGTCGGTACCGACGGGTGCGGTGGACGACGTCGCCGCAGGCATGCCCCGGCCGTCCATGTTCGGGCGGACGGCCACCACCGTGCCATGGGTCGGCTGGGTGAAGGCGAATGTGTGCTCGTCGCCCCAGCCCGCCGCATTCACCACGAAACGACCTCCCCGGTCGGCAGGAACGTCGATCCGGTGAAGGCGTCGAGTCGGGTGACTTCGAGCGATCCACCCGGCTGACTCGGGCCCGACCGCGGTCCCCAGGTCACACCGGTGGGACAGTCGAGTGCCGGCACGTTGATCGGATGCATCGACGACGTGACGACCATCCCGCTGCCATCGTCGAGCCTGACGGTGAAGCTGTCCGTCGTCGGGGTTTCGCGGGCGGTATCCAGATCATCGGGCCGGTAGATGAATCCGACGTACGTGCCTGCGGGCAGACCGAATTCCTGGCCGATGAACTCGCCGTACCCCGGGCTCGTCGGACTCGTCGGAATTCGGGTCCCTCGGCACCTCGAATGGCCCGAAACCGCTTGCGGTGCCGCTGCGCACACCGATGATCTCGGCGGTCGCGGTCTCGTCGAACTCCATCGGGACGCGGTAGAAGTACGCGTATTCGCCGTAGAACAGACCCATCGCGTGATGGTCGAGGAAGCTGAACGGTCCCAATACCGGGCAACCTGGCTGCGTGCCACCGCGGGCTGCGCATTTTCGGTGGCACTGGCGACGGAGTCGTTCGGGCGTGCAGAGGTGGTCTCCCGTGACGGCGCGTGCGGGCCATCGCTGCGCACGACGTGATCCGTGGATCTCATGGTCTCCGCTCCTGGGCCGAGAACCGGCCTCGTGGCCGGTCCGGGTTTACTCATGGCATCGTCACGCTATTGGCGAGCACCTCATACGCACATGCGTAGCGAACTACGTGTTTCCGGTCGGGCGCCGACGCTCGAGGGCACGAGGGTGCGGATTCGGAAATGAATCGGACTGCGGACAAGCCCCTGAGCAACAAGGAGATATGCGGACCCCGACGCTTCGAATTCAGTCTTGCGCGTGACGTTCGTAGTCCCAGCGCTCCAGGCGCAGCTGAAGGTCGTGGAGTGCGATTCCAGCGGCCACCGCGAGGCCGGCGAAGACGACGGCGATAAGCGTGAACATGCCGTGTTCCCCCGTTCGACGTCGCGCACCATCATGGTTTGCTGACTACCACCGATTTCGGTGGGTAGCCGGACTGGTGGTGTCCACGGCAATCGTAAGGTCGTCGGTTGCTGAAACACACGCGTAGCGCACTACGTGTTCTTCTCCAGGATTCCCGCGGTGCCGGAACTGCGGGAACCGGCCCGCCCTCGATGGCGGGCGGCTGATCAGCCCGCCGGGCCCGGTTGCGCAGGATCGACGGTGGCCGCCGGCATCGGGGCCTCGGGTGGTCGACGCCGGTACCGGGCCGAAGATCCACCCGAGTTTGCCTCGACCCGGTCTGGCATCGGTCGCGCGGCGTCGGGTCCCGGTCGTTGCGCGGTGCGGGAGCGGCCGCGGCCGGCACGTGCCGGCGGGTGGTTGCACCGTCAACTTCCGCTCGGAAGCGATATGGCTCTAATATCCGGTCGTGAGGGCAGTCCAGTGGGTAACCGCGCAACGTGGCTCGTCGCTGGGGTTGCTCGATTCGGCGGTCACCGACTCGCAGCAACACGGCGCGGTACTCATGGGTCCGGCGGGAGTCGGAAAGACCGTCTTGGCCCGCGCCGCGGCCAGTAGCCTTCGCCCGCCGGCACCCCAAGGCCGTGTCGCACTGGATCTCGGCGACCGCCTCTGCCAGCCGTGTTCCGTTCGGCGCCTTCAGTCACCTCGTCGAACTGAAGGGAGCTGGCGAACCCGCCACCGTCCTTCACGATGCGCGAGCTTCGCTGTGTCCGCCGGGCGCCGGCGGCGTTCTGGTGGCAGTGGACGACGCGCACCTCCTGGACAACCTGTCCGCGACGCTGATTCACCTGCTGGCGGTCACGGCATCCGCCCGGCTGATCCTGACCGCTCGGTCCGGCGAGCCGATGCCCGATGCCGTCACGAGCCTGTGGAAGGACTCGCTGATCGCGCGGCTCGACATCGGGCCATTCGATCGGACTCAATCGACACGGCTCATCGAGACGGTTCTGGGTGGGCCGCTCGAGACCGCCAGCGCGAACCGCGTCTACATGATGAGCCGGGGCAATCCGCTGTACTTGCGACACCTCGTGGAGGGCGCGGTACACGCTGGTTCGCTTCGGGAGGTCGACGGCGTCTGGCAGCTACGTGGCGAAATAGCGCTGACCCCACAGCTGTCCGATCTCATTTCACGACATCTGAGCTCGATGTCGACGCCGGTCCAGGGTGTGCTGGAGTATCTCTCGATCGAAGACCCGCTCACGGTGTCCGACCTGTCGGCGGTCGCCGGTCGCGACGCGGTAGAGGAGGCGGAGGCGGCGGGCGCCGTCACCGTCACCGCTCGTGGCCACGAGCTGGTGGTGCACCCCGCCCATCCGCTCTACACCGAAGGCCTGCGCGGGTCGATGGGCCGACTGGCAGCTCGTCGACTGCGGACGAAGTTGGTCGAGCAGCTCTCGGCCCGCGACGCCGCGCACGTCAGCGATCGGCTCAGGTTGGCCGCGCTCGCCGTCGACAGCGACAAACCCCCCGAAGTGCCCGACATCCTCGCCGCGGCGTGGGAAGCGATGCGGCTGGGCGATCTCGCGCTCGGGGAGCGGCTTGCCAGGGGCGGATTGGAGAGGTCATCGGGTCTGCCCGCCCGGCTCGCCCTGGCGCATTCCCTGTCCTGGCAAGGCCGCGGCCGGGAAACCGATGATGCCTTGAGCGGGGTCGACCTCGACGAGCTGTCCGAATGGGACCTGACCGCGTGGATGCTTCCCAAGGCCGCCAACCAATTCTGGATGCTCAAGGAGTCAGAGCAGGCCGTGGCGTTCCTGTCCGACATGCGACGACGCATCTCGGAGCCCGCGGCCCTGCATACCATCGACGCGTTGGCGGCGACCTTCACGATGAACCAGGGACGCCCCGGCGAGGCGGTCGACATGGCCAACGACGTGCTGTCGGCGCCGTCGGCAGTCGACCTCGCGATCGCATGGGCGGCGTCGGCGGCCGCACTGTCGAGTGCCCGGCTCGGCCGATTCAGCGATGTGGATCCCCTGACGGAACGCCTTCTCGCCGCGCAGCACCCAGGTCTGGTGCGCTTCGCGGCAGGCCTCGGCCAGGTGCTGACGGCTCTGCTCGCCTGCGACGTCGCCAAGGCTGAGGAACTCGCCAGGCACTACATGCGTTTCGCCGAATTCGAGCAACCCGGTCGGGCGATCGGCGAGGTGATCCTCGCGCAGGTCCTGACCGCCAAGGGCGATCTCGGCGGTGCGGTCCTGCTCCTGCGCCAGGCCACCGCGGCGTTGAAACACACTGGCTACTCGTGGGGGCCGATGGGCTTGATGTGGCTGGCGAGGGCGCTCGGTCAGCAGGGCGACGCCGACGGGGCGGCGGAGGTGATGCGCAGGGCCGAGGACAGCCACGGCATGCGTTCGGAGCTGTACTCTCCCGAACTTCGGCTGGCGAGGGCATGGACCCTTGCTGCCGCACGCGACGCACACGGCGCGATGGCCGCGGCGCGTGACGCTGCTCGGGTCGCGGCGAGCGCGGGGCAGCGCTCGATCGCATTGCTCGCCCATCACGACGCGGTCCGGCTCGGTGATACCCACGCCGTAGACGCCATCGCGCGGCTGAACTCCGAAATCCCTTGTGCCCTCAGCCTTATCGTGCTGCGACATGCGCGGGCGCTGGCCGCCCGCGACGGCGCGGCCCTGGCCCAGGTGGCGATCGACCTGGCCGACGTCGGCATGAATGCGTGCGCGGCAGACGCGGCCGCGCAGGCGGCAATGGCATTCAACGCGAGCGGTGACCGCAAGGGTGAATTGAAGGCAAGGGCACACGCGGCCGAACTGGCCCGCCAATGCGGTGAGCCGTCCACACCGGCGCTGGAAAGCGTGTTGCGACCGCTGCCCTTGACGGGGCGGGAGCGGGAGGTGGCGGTGATGGTGGCGGCAGGCCTGACCAACAAGGCGATCGCCGAGCGGCTGTCGATCTCGATTCGCACGGTGGAGGGGCACATCTACCACGCGTGCACCAAGCTCGACGTGCCCGACCGAACCATGCTCGCCCACGCCGTGGCCGCCGCCACGTCGGGTGGCGATTCGATGACGCCGCAACGGAACTGATCGCCGTCGCTGCCGGTCGTCGGCTACCCCTCGGTCGGTTCTTCCTGCGCCCTTCGGACGGGAAAGCCGTTGTGCTCGGCCAGGGAGCGCAATTGCTGCAGCGCGAACCGGCGGCCGCGGCCCGCTTCGGGGATCAGGATGCCTGCCCATACGCCCTCCGCGCCGGGTGTCTTGCAGGCCTCTTGAGCACACAGCCACCGGCGGGGGCAGGCGCGGCAGAGCGCCTTTGCGCCTTCGTCGGCGATCGTCGTCCACCGGTCGGGTTCGCGTTCGCACGTGAAGATCGCCGATTCCTCGACCATCGTCGAACCGTGGGTTTTGCTGAATCCGTGCTGGTGAATGGCAGTGAGCCGGCTGTCGTCGTGCACTGCGGTGGCGTTCCGTGTCGCCATGGAGCCTCCAATACATCCGTATTGGAACCACGATACAGATGTATTGGCTACCCTGGCTGGGTGCACCCCGGCCCGGTCAAGGATGACCACGTTGACCGGGCCTGAGCGGCTCGGTCGGGACGAGCTCACGACCATCGAGCGGATACGCGACGCGGCGTTGAGGAGCTTCGCGACCCACGGCAGTTCGGATACGTCGCTGCGCTCCGTCGCCGCAGCGGCAGGAGTGTCGCTGGGGCTGGTGCAGCACCACTTCGCCACGAAGGCAGGCCTGATCAAATCGGTCGACGACTACGTCATGGAACTGGTCGTCACGGCGATGGCGCAGCCGCTTCCAGAGCCGCCTGCGGATTCGGTCGCCGAAATCGGAGGCAGGGTGACCCGGATCATCGCCGAGCAGCCCGATTTGGCGGGCTATGTGGGCCGTGCACTCGTCGACGGTAGCCCGCTTGGCGCGACGATCTTCGACACCTTGATGACCGTTGGCAAGGTCCGGTGGCACGAGCGCGCCGAGCGCGGCGAGACTCGCTCCGACGTCGATCTGACGTGGGCGGCCATGAATGCGTTGGTGCTCGCGTTGGCCGCGGTCAGCCTCCGCACGCACATCGACCGGCACCTTCCCGAGCCGTTGACCACGCCCGCCCAGCTCCAGCGATGGGAGGCAGCAGTGAATTCACTGCTGCGAGACGGACTGTTCCGGCAGCCTGGCTGCGACTGAGCAACCCTCAAAAGCGCTCGCCGGCAACCCTTTTGCGGTAGGTACTGGGTGCCTCGCCGCAGAACTGGGCGAAACAGCGACTGAACGAGCTCAGGCTCTCGAAACCGACCGCCGACGACGTTGCCTGCACGGACTGCCCCGGCGCAGTGAGCAGCGCCATCGCGCGCAGCATCCTGGCGTGTAGAAGGTAAGTGCGCCAAGACAATCCGAGGGATTCCTGGAACAGCCGGCGCAACGTGCGTTCGGATACGGACACGGCTCGGCTGACCTCGTCGGCCGTCACCGAGGCGAGGTGCTCCTTGGTATATGCCAGTGCGGCCGCGACGATCGGATTCTCCGACGTCGGCAGGCTCAACGGCGCCTCGTGGTCAAGTGCCTCGGACACCAGATCGGCCAGGGTGCGGAAGAATCCGTCGGAGACTCCCTCATCCTTGGCGGAGCCTGGCCCACGGTCGATCGGCCACCGCAGCGCGTAGATCATCATCTCCCGGATCAGCGGCGAGACCGCAATGATCCGGGCGCGGCCGCCTGCGCCGGGAATCAGCTGAGGGTCGAACATCACCGCGACGGTCTTGACGTCCGGATTCATCACCGCCTGGTGTTCCAGGCCGACGGGGATCCAGGCCGCCTGTTGCGGCGGCAGCAGGTAGTGCGCCGAGTCGGTCTCCACTTCGACGACGCCGTGCAGCGCGTACTCGATCTGATGCACCTCGTGGGAGTGCCAGCCGGTGATCAACCCGTCGCCCTCGTAGAGATAGCTGCCTGCGAGTGCGCGACCGCCGCGGCGCAGTTCGATCACCGGTCGGGCGGGCCGGTGGGAACGGGCGGGCGCGGGGTTGGCCGTTTCGGCCAAATATCTGTCCGAAAGCGCAGAGACGGTCACGGATACCGAGGGTACTAGTGGACACATGAACAAGGACGACCTGATCCTGGTGAGCATCGACGACCACGTCGTCGAGCCGCCCGACATGTTCCTCAACCACGTCCCTGCCAAGTACAAGGCCGAAGCGCCCATCGTGGTCACCGACGACAAGGGCGTCGACCAGTGGATCTACCAGGGCAGGCCGCAAGGGGTCAGTGGCCTCAACGCCGTGGTGTCGTGGCCGCCGGAGGAGTGGGGCCGCGACCCCGCCGGCTTCGCCGAGATGCGACCGGGTGTGTACGACGTCCACGAACGGGTCCGCGACATGAACCGCAACGGAATCCTGGCCTCGATGTGCTTCCCGACGTTCACCGGCTTCTCGGCGCGCCACCTCAACATGCACCGCGAGGAGGTCACGTTGGTGATGGTGTCGGCCTACAACGACTGGCACATCGACGAGTGGGCGGGCAGCTACCCGGACCGCTTCATCCCCATCGCGGTACTGCCGACATGGAATCCCGAGGCGATGTGCGCCGAGATCCGCCGGGTCGCTGCCAAGGGATGCCGCGCGGTGACGATGCCCGAGCTCCCGCACCTGGAAGGTCTGCCGAGCTACCACGACGACGAATACTGGGGCCCGGTGTTCCGGACGCTGTCCGAGGAGAACGTGGTGATGTGCCTGCACATCGGCACCGGGTTCGGCGCGATCAGCATGGCGCCCAACGCCCCGATCGACAACCTCATCATCCTGGCCACCCAGGTCTCGGCGATGTGCGCGCAAGATCTGCTGTGGGGTCCGGCGATGCGGAACTATCCCGACCTGAAGTTCGCGTTCTCGGAGGGCGGCATCGGCTGGATCCCGTTCTACCTCGACCGCAGCGACCGGCACTACACGAACCAGAAGTGGCTGCGCCGCGACTTCGGCGACAAGCTGCCCAGCGACGTGTTCCGCGAGCATTCGCTGGCCTGCTACGTCACCGACAAGACGTCGTTGCGGCTGCGGCACGAAATCGGGATCGACATCATCGCGTGGGAGTGCGACTACCCGCATTCGGACTGCTTCTGGCCCGATGCGCCCGAGCAGGTGCTTGCCGAACTGAACGGCGCGGGCGCGAACGACGCCGACATCAACAAGATCACCTGGGAGAACTCCTGCCGGTTCTTCGGCTGGGATCCCTTCGCGCGGACACCCCGCGAACAGGCGACGGTAAAGGCGTTGCGCGCCAAGGCGACCGACGTCGACGTCTCGATCCGGCCGCGCAAGGAATGGGCGCGGCTATACGAGCAGAAGCAGTTGGCCAAGGCCTAGTCCGTTGCCGCGCTCGTGGACGAACGCGGCACTGTTGACGAAACTGCAAGCGCTGCCGTGCGCATCGATCGGGACCTGCAGGTCGACATTCGTCGCACGAATCTGCGAGCGAAGGGACCGACGATGGGCACTCGTCCCGACTTGGTGATCGTGGAGGACGGTCAATGGCAGCTCGTTTCGACGTCTGATCAAATCGATGGTCCGGTGACGGCGCAGCCTGCTAGCGCGGCACGGGCGGAGCCGGTTCCGGTGCGGCGGGCACCGGGTCGGCGTCGGGCCGCCTGGTGGCCAGCACCGAGCCCGAAAGAATCAACGCCAGTCCCGCGATGTTCCACGGCGTCAGCGGTTCGCGCAGAACGATCACCCCGGCCGCGAGAGCCACCGCCGGGTTGACGTAGGTGAAGACCAGAGCACGGGTGGCGCCAACCTCGCGGATCAGCGCGAAGAACACGATGAAGGCGGTGGCGGTGCAGATCAAGGCAAGTGCCGCCAGCGCCAACAGGATTCGCGTGCCGGGCAGGTGGTCGGGCCAGGTCGCGGCGGCGGGCGCGGCGTACACCAGGGCGGCAACCCCGAGACAGGCGGCCGTCAGCGGCAGGGCGGGGACGTCACCGAGATAGCGAGCGGCGACCAGAGGGGCGATCGCATAGCAGGTCGCCACCAGGAGCACCTCCGTGACGGGCCACGCGCTGCCGCCGGTGAGTTCGGGCCCGGCGAGTACGGCGACGCCGAACAGTCCGACCGCCAGACCTGCAATCCGCTTCGCGCCGAACCGCGTTTCCCCTCCGGTCAATCGGTCGAGCACCGCAGCGATGATCGGTGACGCCGCGATCAGCAGACCGGTCAGCGAACTGGAGATGTGCCGCTCGGCATCCGACAGCAACAGCCACGCGGCGATGATCTCGAAGAAGGCGAACGCCAGCACCGGTCGCCAATGCCGGAACACCGGAGCCCACGCCGCTCGCGACAGGGCGAGCGGCAGCAGTACGGCCGCGCCGATCGCGGTCCGCGCCAGCACCAGGACGGGTACCGAAACGCCTTCCACCGCAATCTTGATGAGCAGGTAGGGGATACCCCAGATGACGCTCATGGCGGCGAACAAGACCCAACCGCGAAAGCTCACGCCCTGGTCAGCTCCGCATAGCGGGCCACGTGGTAGTCGGTTGAGCCGAACTCGTACTGCACGGCGGCGAGCCGTTTGAAGTAGTGTCCGATCGCCAGTTCCTCGGTCATGCCCATGCCGCCATGCAACTGCACGGCGTTCTGGCCGATGAACCTGGCCGCCCGGCCGATGGTGGCCTTGGCGGCCGACACTGCGCGCGCTCTCGTCGCAGCGTCGGCTTCGAGGTTGAGCACGGCGAGGTACGTGGCCGCGACGGCCTGCTCGAGTTCGATGTGCATGTCGACCATTCTGTGCTGGAGCACCTGGGGGCTCCCGATCGGCTGGCCGAACTGGTGGCGCTGCTTGCAGTGTTCGACGGTATCGGCCAACACCTTGCGCATGGCACCGACCGCTTCGGCGCAGACCGCGGCCGCCCCCTCGTCGCGGGCGCGCTCGAGTGACGGCCATGCCCGACCCTCGTCGCCGAGCAGCGCATCGGCCGGTAGTCGCACGGCGTCGAACACCAGGTCGACGGCGAACAGCGACAGGCCACCCGCGGTGCGGGCGGTGACCAGCAGATGCGTTGCGAGCGGCGCACCGACTGCCATGATCTGGCGCCGTCGAGTTGCCAGTCGGTCCCGTCCCGGCGTGCCGTGGTCGCGGCGTCCTGCCAGTGGTCGCCGAAGGCCGCCTCGGCGGCGGCAAGGGCGACGATCGCCTGCCCGGCGACGACGTCTCCAGCAGGCCGGTTGCGACGTCACCGCCCGCACGACGCAGCAGGCCTGCGGCCACCACCGGTGTCGACGTAGGGCTCGATACGAGCGCGTGACCCAGGGCTTCGGCGATGACCATCACCTCGACCGGCCCACCACCGATCCCGCCGACGTCCTCGGGCAGGGCGGCGCCGAGGAGGCCGCGTTCATCGGCGAACGCGCGCCAGATGTCGGGCTGCCAACCCGCTCCCGTCTTGGCGGCCGACCGGCTCTTTCCGGACCAGGCCGAACATCCAGTTCGCCTCGCGGGCATGCGTGGTCCATATCTTGCTGCCCGTGCAACCAGATCCTCGCCGTCGTCGACCGCGGACATCGACAGCGACGCCAGATCGGACCCGGACTCCGGTTCGGAATAGCCCTGGCAGAAGAACACCTCCGCGGTCAGGATTCGGGGGAGGCAGTAATCCTTCTGCTTCGGTGTGCCATAGGCGATGATTGCGTGCGCGACCATCCGGATGCCCATGGGAGACAACGCCGGGGCGCCCGCCAGAGTCGACTCTCCGCTGAACGCATGGTGCTGCGTGAGGCTCCAGCCGCAGCCACCGTGCTCGACCGGCCAAGCCGGTGCCGCGTTCGTGCAGAATCGCCTGCCACTGCAGGAATGCGCGCACCTCATCGCGAAAGGCGATGTCGGCGTCCGACCACGAAAAGTCCATGAGTTCACCGTCCTTCGAAGCCCGTAGGCAGACGGTAAACCTAGTTATGCAACTCAGAGTCGCGGTTGGCGGTCGGCAGGCGGTCTCCAGGGGCGATAATCGATACGTGGAAAGGCGTCATGACGGAGAGACCCGGCAGTCACCTAGGTCGCTGCTGAGTGAATTGCCTGCTTTGATCGTGTTGGAGCGGTTTCCAGTGCCCGTGCTGGCGATCGCCGAAGACGGATCGGTTATCTTCGCCAACGGTGCGTTCGGGGAGATGGTGGGACGGAGCGTGGACGACGTCACGGCGTTGACGTTCCGGCAGGTGTTCCACACCATGCCGACTGATGAGTCGGTGCTTTCCGTCCTGCGGGCCCACGGGGGCCTGATCGTCGAATTGCGGCACGGGGACGGTTCGGTCGTCCGTGCCCGGATGAGCAAGTCGGCACTTCTCAGGGGTGATGACCCCATGGCGCTCGCCACTTTTCAGGACGTCACCGAGCGACTGTGGTCTGACGGGCTCTGAACCGAGCTATGAGTCCGACGGCGGCTTGCGCATCGATTGGCGGGCAAGGAACTCGCGGTAGTAGCCGAGCGACTCCTCGGGGACCAGCGCAGGTAGCAGGATCGCCCAATGCTGGGCGAAGCGTTGGCGCAGATCTCGCCCGTCGGCTATGGCGCTCGAGACCTGTTCGGCCCCGAACATCATCGAAATGACCGTGGCGACGATCGCCCCCGCGTCGAGGTCCGACCGCAGATCGCCCTCGTCGACCGCGGAATTCACGCGATCGGCGAGCGCGTCGTAGAGGGCTTCGTACGTCGCCTTCGCCGCCGGATTGAAACCGCCGAACGTCCGCAGTAGCCGACTCGCCGCCTGCGCGCCGGCGTCGTTGGTGATGACGTCGGCGACCAGGAACATGCCGTTGACGATGCTCTCCATCGCCGGGGAACCTGGTCCTCCCACTGAGCGGAAGGGGTCCAGAACCCTGTTTGCGCCCTCCTCGATGATGGCGGTGGCCACCGCCTCCTTGGAGTCGAAGTGGTAGTAAAGGGCTCCCTTGGTCAGCTCGGCGCGCTCGATGATGTCGGCGAGACCACTAGCGGGATAACCGATCTCGTTGATCAGCTCGACTGCCGAATCGATGATCTTCCGCCGGGTAGCCTCGGATCTGGCCTGGCGCACCATCTTCGTGCACCTCCGTCAACTGATGGGTTGCCAACTCGCTTGCACCGGATCATAGATTGTTGGCGCGCAAAGGGACGGCATTCTTCACCGCGAGTGCCGTGCGGCGCCTGATGAACCCACTGAGATAGCTGAGCCGCTCGGGGTTGGCGAATCCGGGTAGAACCAGCAGCCACGCCGACTCGAGATCGCCGACGTAGGTGTTGGGTTCATCCAGGTTGCTCGTCTGGCGCAAACCCAGGTACATCGCGACCAGGAGCCGACCCACGTGTTCGGGGTCGCTGCCGTCGAGGATGTCTCCTTCGGAGATTGCGCGCCGGGTCATCGCGGCGAAGTTGGTCGCCCAGGCGTCGAGTACCTTCGCCTGGAGGCCGTCGAAGCGGCCGATCGACTCCAGCAGATTGAACCCGGCGCGAGCCATCTGGTCGCCGATGTCGGAGACCGCGACCATGTACGTGACGTCGATCATGGTCTCCAGCCCGGGCAAGCCGTGGGCCAATATCTGCTCGAAGTCGGCCAGGGCCACCACGGCGCGATGCTCGATGACCGCCGTCGCCAGTGCGTGCTTGGACCGGAAGTGGAAGTACAAGGCACCCTTCGTGACGTCGGCGGTCGCGAGGATGTCGTCCAGGTTGACCTGGCTGTATGGCTGGGTGGCGAACTGGTGAGCGGCGGCCTGCAGAATCTGCAGCCGCGTGATGTCAGCCTGTTCAGTCACCGCGAAGCCTCGCCAACCTCTGGCCGATGGTTATTCATCTCCGGTCTTTCCGATCATCGCCTACCGCTCGGGGGCGGGTCTACCCCGCCGTTCTCGACTGTTCTCCGGTGCATCCGGCCTTTGGCGGCTGCCCTCCCTGGCTTTGGTGTCGGCCGTGACCAATTTTGCTCCAGACTTCAAGTCCTGACTAGTGCTGCCAAACATTCCAAAGGTATGTAAAGTGAGCCACGTGATGACTCGTGGTTCACATCTCCGTGACTTAACGGGGTATCGCAATGTGTCCGGAGGGCGTGTCCAGCGCGTCTTGCCGGTACCGAGCGCACGGGATGGATGGCAGATCCACTGCGTTGCCTCGGATCGTCACCGCAAATCGAATTCACATCTGTTCACGAACCGTGGCAACCCATGTCGGACATCGGTGACAGTGCTCACCACCACGGCACGGGATGCGCGAAATGGCCTCCGAGGTGCGCTAGAGGGCCTCGGACTCCCGACTTTCGGATCGTATGCCGCGACCTGTTCGCCGCCCGCGTCACCGAAACCCAACTATGTCCGAGCTATCCAAAGGTAATTAACGCAATGTGGGATGCCGAAGTAGACCTGGTTTGTGTAGGCGCCGGAATCGGCGGCCTGGCCACCGCAATCGCCACCGTTGACGAGGGTGGCGACGTGATCGTTGCCGATACGTCACCCGATGTGGGCTCTGGTGACGTTTCTTCCGTCGCCACCCGTCGGCGTGTCGGTTCGCTGCGCGGCTGGTTGCAGCACGATGTGCTGGACATCGAGACGGACGATTACCTCGCGGCTGTCGTCGAGGGTCTCGATCCTCTGGCGCAACGCCTCGATACCGCTCACGTGCCGACTCGGCTTGCGAGCGCGTGGAGAGCGGACAACCGCACGGTGGAGCCCTTCATCGGCTCTGCGATGCGCGCGTGGGATGCGAAATGCCTCGCTTCGCCGCACGGAATGCTCTACACCGCCATTTCTGGTCGGCCCACCACCAAGATGCGTTCCAACGGTGAACTGATCGAGGTCCTGCCGGTCGGCGACATCGACCGGAGCGTCGACGTGAGCCAACTCGACCTCGCCGACTGGATGGTCGCGCAGGCGTACGAACGCGACATCGAGGTGCTTTCCTCCAGCCGGCTGCAACGCCTGGTCTTCGAGGACGGTCTCATCGTCGGCGTGGTATTCGACCGGCCCGACGGTCCGTTCGCCGTTCGGGCGCGTCACGGCGTCACCCTGTCGCAGCGGGACTACCAGCCGGCCTTGGTGGACCGACTGATCGACGCAGCACCCGGCGACCGGAAGCAGGTGTGCCTCGTCGGACGGAGCGCCAGCCGCTTCGGGCGCGTCGAATTGGTCACCATCACTGCGGCGCCCGCCGTCGACCGAGCGGTGTGCGCGATGCCAGGGCGTCAGCTCCGTGCTCGCCTGCACGAAACCTCGCGTCAGATTCCGTCAGATGCGTGGCGTTGCGGCAAAGTGGATGGGTATCCGCCCCTTCGCAAGTAGCGCCTCCATTTCGGCGCCGCTCAGGGGATGCGACAACAGGAAACCCTGCGCCCGGTGACAACCGTGGTGTAGCAGTGTCATTGCCGCGGCTTCGGTCTCGACGCCCTCGGCGACCAACTGAAGGCCGAACGCCTCGGCAAGCGCGATGATGGCCCGTACGATCGCCAGGTCGTCCGGACTCTTGCCCAGGTCGGTGACGAAACTCCGGTCGATCTTCAGTACGTCGACCGGTAGTGCCTTGAGGTGCGAGAACACGCTATAGCCAGTGCCGAAATCATCGATGGCGAGCTGAACGCCCGCCTGTTTGAGACCGGCCAACGTAATACTGGTGGCCTCGATGTCCTGAACCACCGCGCTTTCGGTGATCTCAAGGCAAACCGAGCCCCGCTCCAAGTCGAATTCCCGCAGCGTGTTCGCCACGGAATCGATGAAGCCATCTGAAACCAGTTGTACCGGAGAGACATTCACTCGCAGAATGGTGTCCCCGCCCAGGCCTCGCGACCGCCAGCGGGCGAACTCGGCGCAAGCGTTGCGCATCACCCAACGGCCGAGTTCTCCTGCAAGGTTGATGGATTCGGCGACGGCGATGAAGGCGGAGGGGGACAGCAGGCCGCGCGTCGGATGCTGCCACCGAACCAGCGCCTCCGTGGCCAGCACCTCACCGGTGCGCATGTCCACCTCGGGCAGATAGCGCAGGAACAGCGCGCCGGTCTCGATGACATTCTGCAGGTGCAGTTCGATGTCGTTGCGGTACTCCGACTTCAACGACATCTCGGCGGAGAACAACGCAACCTGGTTGCCGCCTGCGGCCTTGGCAGTGAGCACGGCTTGGTCGGCGCGTCGAAGGAGATCCGACGTGTCGTCGCTGCCCGGCTCGCCCAGCGCGACACCGATACTCACGGTACGGGTCAGCATCTCACCGTCGATGGCGACCCGTTCGCGCAGGAGCTTCTGTATTCGATAGGCGAGCGCCTCGGCCGCCTCGGCCAGCATGGGCGCGCCCGATATGACGACGAATTCGTCGCCGCCGAGGCGCGCGATCATGTCGCGGCCGCCTGTCGCGTCCCACAACCGCTCGGCCAGCGCGCGGATGAAGCGATCGCCGGCCGTGTGGCCGAGGTAGTCGTTGATGGCCTTGAGCCGGTCCAAGTCGATGAACAGTGCCGCAACGGGACCCGGTCTTCCCGGCTGGAGTCGCGCGTCGAGATGTGCCAGCAGTGCCCGGCGATTGTGCAGGCCGGTCAGATCGTCGTGCTCGGCGAGGGAACGAAGCTGATCCTCGGCCTCGACGCGGGCCTGAACCTGTGCGAACAACGCGGCGATCGTCATCAAGGCGTCCAGTTCGGCCTCGCGCCAAGCACGGATGCCGAACTGGACAAAACCGAGCACGCCGGTGGTGATCTCACCCGCCAGCAGAGGTATGCAGGCGATCGTGGTCGGCGTGCCCTCTTCGATGGTGCGCTGATAGTAGTCGGTGTCGTCGGCGCGTATGACCGTCGGTTCGCGCAGGGTCTCGGCAAGCGCGAATACGGAATCGGCGTCCGCGTCGGCGAAGTGGATCAACTCGGTCGGGCCGACGCCCTCCCCCCGGGGGCGCGGTGGCCACTCGGCGATCAGCCTGCTGGCGTGAATCCGATGGTCGTTGTGGCGAAGGAAGCCGACGCTCACGTCGAAGTGGGCGACGAGATCGCGCAGCACCTGCCGGCTCACCTCCGGTGAGGTGGCCGCATCGACTCCCATGAGTCGTGTCGCCACCTCAGTGACGACGACATCGAGGCTGCTCGGCACCCGTTCCTCCGGTATCTCGTCAGCCTTTGGGTGAAGGTACTGGCGAAGCGCGAGGCGGCGGCTCCGTACGGACTGTCGCAGGCTCCCGCGAACCTGAGAACGCGGGCATGCGATTCGTCCAGCGGAGTGGTCGCCGATACGGGGAGAGTGTATGCCAATCGGTCCAGCGCATCTTGCAAAGCCGGAGACAGTTCCGCCCATGTCGCGGCGCCACGAGCGTGGGCAGTGACCGACCTCGCCTCGGTCGCATCTGCGGGCGTGGGGCATGATTCGACAACATGATTCGACAACAGAATTCGACAATGTGTTGCCACGCATCGATATAGCGCCGACTGCGGGGTTCGCGCTCGCTCCGGCCGGGCGTCCGCTCGGGCCGATCTTGGGGGCTGATCGCCGCGCGCGCTCGGATGTCAGTCCGCATGGACCGTCATTGTTGGCTGCCTGCCAGCACCCCGACCTCACCCACGCTGTCCAGATGTCTGCTCAAGAGCCGGAATTCCGACGCTATTCGGGTGATCTGGCTAGGCTCTGCGTGAAGTGAGAATGTGCTGCGATCCCACCACATCATCTTGGTCTGGTACCGCTCGTCCGGATATGGGGTTGCTGGAACCTGGGCCGCCACCACCCCACCCGTGGTGCGCCACCGGGCAAGCACGTGCGCCCCACTCGTCGCCATGGCGAATTTCGCGTCGAGCAACAATGCCGAGTGCAAGGGAAAACGGGCGAGCGCGTTAGTGAGCGAGCGATTTCGGGCGGGATCGTCGGTCACCCATGCGGTCTTGACCTCCACGACACCGAACGGGATTCGGTCGGAGATCATTTTCCGGGCCACGGTCAGGCCTGGCTGTCCGCTCCATTCGACTACGGCGTGCGATTCTTCGGCCGAGCGGTATGGTCCCTTCGCCCGGACGCCCGCCACCATCCGGCCCGTTCCGTCGACTGCGGCGAGAAACAGCGAACTGTCGCCGGGATTTCGCAAAGACTCCAGGTCGAGCGCGCGCTCGACGCCGTGCCTGCGGTAACTTTCCTGTGCGCCGTCGACGTACTCGTCCCACAGCTGAGGTTCGGCCTCAGGCATCGATGCCACTAGCGTGCACTCGGTGTCGGGATCCCACCATTCGATGGCCCTCTCAAGGCAAAGAGGAAAAACATCGCTGGAATCCAGCGTGGAAACGCTCATAGGTGTCCATTCTCCGGGCGTCCTGGTTGTCTAAGCCGCCGCCTCATATGCGCATCCATTGGATAGCAAAATGCACGTCAAGTATCGCTCGTCAGGGCCGGTTTCGAGCCATTGCGATGAAGCTGATTCAGCGATTGTTTGCTGGCTGAATAGATTCAAACGCAGCCCGTCAGATTGGGCTATCGGCGAAAGATATCCGCGTGCCTGCAATAGGCCGCGTAACGCTCACGATGGCAAACATTGGTCGCCGTTTCACGGTTGCCAATGACGCTATTGAAATGTTTCCCAGATGTGTCGATCGTGGGGTCGGACCGATGCCATCTCGGCCGCCGCCGCACTGGACGGAGCCCAAAGCGGTTTCGGGGCGCCGGCCAGTCCACTGGTGCCGGGGGTCCGCCAGGCGCTACACATAGTGGGTCGGCATCGTTTCTTAAGGAGTGCAGTGAAGGTCTTCGGAAATCTGGGTGAGTTCGCGGCGGCGCAAGGTAGTCAATTCGGTCCAACCGAATGGATCAAGATCGGCCAGGACCGCATCAACCTGTTTGCCGACGCCACTGACGACCACCAGTGGATTCACGTCGATCCCGAGAAGGCGGCCAACGGACCCTTCGGAAGCACCATCGCGCACGGCTTGCTGACGCTGTCGCTGCTACCGCACTTCTCACATCAGCTATATCGGGTCGACAACGTCGCGATGGCCATCAACTACGGCTACAACAAGGTGCGCTTCATCACCCCGGTCAAGGTCGGGGCGAACGTGCGTGCGCGTGGTGAGCTCACCTCGGTCAATCGGCTCGACGGCGCGGTTCAGGCGACCACCACCATCACGGTGGAAATCGAGGGCTCGGGGAAGCCGGCGGCGGTGGCAGAGTCGATCGTCAGGTTCATCGGCTGAGAGTTGCTCTCCAGCAACAAGTTTGGAGCTCAGCCGGCTGAGCGTTGCGCGGCCTTGACCAGTCCGCCGCCGATGATGAGGCGCTGGATCTCGCTGGTGCCCTCGTACAGGCGGAGCAACCGGACGTCTCGATAGATTCGCTCGACGGCAACGTCACGCATGTAGCCGCTGCCGCCGTGGATCTGGACCGCGAGGTCGGCGACGGTGCCGACCATTTCGGTGCAGAACAGCTTTGCTGCGGAGGGAGCGATCCGGCGGTCCTCGTCCGAGAGCCAGAGCCGGGCCGCGTCGCGCACCAGCGCGCGCCCGGCCATCACACCAGTTTGCTGGTCGGCGATCATCGCCTGTACCAGTTGGAAATTGCCGATCGGCGTGCCGCCCTGGGTGGCGGTGGCGGCGTAGCTCACCGACTCGTCCAGTGCGCGCTGTGCTGCACCGACCGCCAGCGCCGCGATGTGGATCCGCCCGCGCGCCAAAGACGTCATGGCAGCGCGGTAGCCGACGTCCTCGGCGCCGCCGACCAGTGCGTCTGCTCCCACCCGCACCCCGTCGAAGCTGACGTCGGAGGTCCACGCGCCCTCCTGGCCCATCTTGGCGTCCTTCGGGCCGACGGCCACGCCAGCGGCATCGGCGGGAACCAGGAAGACCGCGATACCGGGACCGTCGGGGTCGGCGGCCCTGCTTCGGGCGAAGACGACGAACAGGTCGGCGGTCGGTGCGTTGGTGATGAACCGCTTCTGTCCGGTGATCACCCAGGTGGCGTCGGCCCGGAGCCGTCGCGAACGGCCTTCGTGCGCAATCCCGCGGGGTTCGAGCCCGCGCCGGGTTCGGTCAGCGCGAACGACGCCACGACCTCGCCCGACGCGATGCCCTCCAGCCAGCGCGTCTTCTGGTCGTCCGTGCCGAAGCCGACGAGCACTTGGCCTGCGATCCCGTTGTTGGTGCCGAACATCGACCGCAACGCGAGGGTGGTGTAGCCGAACTCCATCGCCATCTCGACGTCCTGTGCGATGTTCAGGCCGAGCCCGCCCCACTCCTGGGGGATCGCGTAACCGAACAGGCCCATCTTCTTCGCCTGGTCGCGGATGTCGTCGGGCACCCGGTTGTCGTTCATGATCTCCAGCTCGCGGGGCATCACCGCCGAGCGGATGAACTGTCGCGTCGCATCGAGGATGTCCCGGAAGTCGGTATCAGAGACTGCGGGGTCTGCCATGCGTCGATCTCCTAGCCGGCGGCTCGTGTCGAGAAATCATATTTTATGTTTGTACCGTGAACCCTTCAGGAAGGACGAAGCGCCTCATGCCATTGCTTGACGGACGGACCGCGGTGGTCACCGGCGGGGCCCAGGGGATCGGCTTTGCGATCGCCGAACGCTACGTCGCGGAAGGGGCGCGGGTGGTTCTCGGCGACCTCGATCCGGATGCCACCGCGGCTGCGGTGGAGAGGCTGGGCGGCCGCGACGTCGCCGCCGCGGTCCGCTGCGACGTGACGAACGCCGCCGAGGTCGAGGCGCTGATCGCCGCGGCCGTGGATACGTTCGGCGGACTGGACGTCATGGTGAACAACGCGGGCATCACGCGGGACGCCACCATGCGCAAGATGACCGAGGAGCAGTTCGATCAGGTCATCTCCGTCCATCTGAAGGGCACCTGGAACGGCACCCGCAAGGCGGCCGACGTCATGCGCGAGAACAAGCGCGGCTCCATCGTGAACATCTCGTCGATTTCGGGAAAGGTGGGCCTGATCGGCCAGACCAACTACTCGGCCGCCAAGGCGGGCATCGTCGGCCTCACGAAGGCAGCGGCGAAGGAGGTCGCGCATCTCGGCGTACGGATCAACGCGATCCAGCCAGGTCTGATCCGGTCGGCGATGACCGAGGCCATGCCGCAACGGATCTGGGACGCCAAGCTGGCCGAGGTGCCGATGGCCCGGGCCGGCGAACCCGACGAGGTCGCCAACGTCGCACTGTTCCTGGCCTCGGACCTGTCGTCGTACATGACCGGGACCGTGTTGGAAGTGACCGGGGGCAGGTACATCTGATGGGCGACGTCATCCGAGACACCGTGATCTGCGAACCGGTCCGCACTCCGATCGGCCGCTACGGCGGAATGTTCAAGTCCCTGACGGCCGTCGACCTCGGTGTCGCCGCGCTCAAGGGTCTGCTCGAGCGCACGGGGCTTGCGACCCGACGACGTCGAGGACGTCATCCTCGGCCATTGTTATCCCAGCATGGAGGCGCCTGCGATCGGACGTGTCGTCGCATTGGACGCAGGCCTGCCGGTGACCGTGCCCGGCATGCAGGTGGACCGACGGTGCGGTTCGGGTCTGCAGGCCGTGATCCAAGCCTGCATGCAGGTGGGCACCGGCCAGAACGACCTCGTCCTGGCCGGCGGCGCGGAGTCGATGAGCAACGTGGTCTTCCACTCGACCGACATGCGCTGGGGCGGAGCCCGTGGCGGGGTGAAGGTTCACGACGGACTCAACCGTGGCCGCACCACCGCCGGTGGACGCGACTACCCGGTGCCCGGGGGCATGATCGAAACCGCCGAAAACCTGCGGCGCCAGTACGGCATTCCGCGTGAGGAGCAGGACGAGTTGGCCGTGACCTCCCATCGTCGGGCGGTGGCGGCGCAGAAGGACGGTCTGCTGGCCGAGCAGATCATCCCGGTCGCGGTCACGAGTCGTTCGGCGGGCGGGAGCGGAGCCACCGGGGGATCGGCCAGCGGGGAGGACCTGATCGACACCGACGAACATCCCCGCGCCGATACCTCGGTCGAGTCACTGAGCAAGCTCAAACCCATTCTGGGTAAGCAGGATCCGGAATCCACTGTTACCGCGGGCAACTCGAGCGGGCAGAATGACGCGGCGTCGATGTGCATCGTCACCACGCCGGAGAAGGCGGCCGACCTGGGCCTGCGGCCCTATCTGCGGCTGGTGTCCTGGGGTGTCGCCGGCGTGCCGCCGAACGTCATGGGGATCGGTCCGGTGCCCGCGACCGCCGCAGCCCTTGGCAGGGCGGGACTGGCGTTGTCCGACATCGACCTGATCGAGCTCAACGAGGCCTTCGCCGCGCAGGCGCTGGCGGTGATGCGGGAGTGGAAGTTCACCGCGACGGACCTGGAGCGGACGAACGTCCAGGGCTCGGGCATCTCCCTCGGCCATCCCGTCGGTGCGACCGGAGGCCGGATGCTCGCGGCGCTCGCACGTGAATTGCACAGGCGCGACGGCCGATACGGACTGGAGACGATGTGCATCGGCGGAGGCCAGGGGCTGGCTGCCGTGTTCGAAGGGGTGCGCGCATGACGGCCACGCGAGAAGCGAAGCGGGATCGCGCATGACGAAGCTTGCGCAGACCGCCGGGCTGACCGAATTGCAGACCGAGATCGTCGCAGCGGTGCGACAGTTCGTCGACAAGGAGGTCATCCCGAACGCGCAGGCGCTCGAGCACGCTGACACCTACCCGCAGCACATCGTGGACCAGATGCGGGAGATGGGGCTGTTCGGGCTGATGATCCCGGAGGAGTACGGCGGGCTCGGGGAATCGCTGCTCACCTACGCGCTGTGCGTCGAGGAGCTGGCCCGTGGCTGGATGAGTGTGTCCGGCGTGATCAACACGCACTTCATCGTGGCGTACATGCTGCGTCAGCACGGCACCGAGGAGCAGAGGCAGCGGTTCCTGCCGCGGATGGCCACCGGCGAGGTGCGCGGTGCGTTCTCGATGTCCGAGCCCGAGTTGGGATCCGACGTTGCGGCGATCCGCACCAAGGCCGTTCGCGATCCCGAAGGCGGCTACTCGATCACCGGACAGAAGATGTGGCTGACCAATGGCGGCAGTTCCACGCTGGTGGCGGCTCTGGTGAAGACCGACGAGGGTGCGGACAAGCCACACCGCAACCTGACTGCCTTCCTCGTCGAGAAGCCCACCGGCTTCGGCGAGGTGGCGCCCGGCCTGATCATCCCCGGCAAGATCGACAAGCTCGGCTACAAGGGCATCGACACCACCGAATTGATCTTCGACGGCTATCGGGCGACCGACGACGACGTGCTCGGCAATGCCCCGGGGCAGGGCTTCTTCCAGATGATGGACGGCATCGAGGTCGGTCGCGTCAACGTGTCGGCCCGCGCGTGCGGTGTCGGACTGCGGGCGTTCGAGCTCGCCGTCCGCTACGCCCAGCAGCGCAGCACCTTCGGCAAGCCGATCGCCGACCACCAGGCCATCGCGTTTCAGCTCGCGGAGATGGCGACCAAGGTCGAGGCGGCCCATCTGATGATGGTCAACGCGGCGCGGCTGAAGGATTCGGGGGAGCGCAACGACGTCGCGGCAGGCATGGCGAAATACCTTGCCAGCGAGTTCTGCTCGGAGGTGACCCAGCAGAGCTTCCGGATCCACGGTGGGTACGGATACTCCAAGGAGTACGAGATCGAGCGGCTCATGCGCGACGCGCCCTTCCTGCTCATCGGCGAGGGCACCAGCGAGATTCAGAAGACCATCATCAGCAAGAGCCTGCTCGATGAGTATCGGCTCTGATCCGGCGTTCTCGGCCAGGCCGCAACTGTCCGAGGACGTTGGGCGCTACGTCCGGCGGAGGATCTTCAACGGTGCCTATCGGGCCGGTGAGTATCTGCGGCTGGATCAGCTCGCGAATGAACTCGGGATCAGCGCCACGCCGGTGCGGGAGGCATTGCTGAACCTGCGGGCCGAGGGTCTGCTGGTGCAGCAGCCGCGCCGGGGATTCATGGTGCTGGCGGTGACCGCGCGCGACATCGCCGACGTCGCCAGGAGTGCAGGCCTTCATCGGCGGCGAGCTCGCGGCGCGTGCGGCCGAGAACATCAACGACGAGCAACTTGGCGCCCTGCGCGCGATCCAGGACGACCTCGAGCAGGCGTACGAGCAGGATGACCTCGAGCACACCGTGCGGCTCAACCACGATTTCCACCGCACCATCAACGTCGCCGCGGATTCACCGAAGCTGACTCAGTTCATGTCGAGCATCACCCGCTACGCTCCGGAGTCGGTGTTCCCGACGGTGAGTGGCTGGCCCAAGCAGTCGATCAGGGACCATCGCAAGTTGATCGCCGCGTTCGAACGCCGCGACGCCAACCGGGCCAGGATGGCGATGGCCGAACACTTCACGATCGGGGTCGCGCCGCTGACCGACCATCTGATCGAGCGGGGCGTGATCACGGGACGGCGAGTCGCAGTCGGAGGCCGCAGGCTCCTAGCCGCGACGAGACTGCACTCAGGGCCGCGACTCGACGGTCGTGCACAACCCGAGTGCAATCTCAACGCCCGACGGTCGCATACCCGTCGACGTCCCGGTCCACGTCGCCCGCGCCGAGCTCGGGCGTCAGCCTGACCGCCGCACCTCGCAGCAGGCGATCGCGGCAAACCCCTCCGCGCACCGCGGTCATCGGTGCGGGCATCAGTGGGCTGACCGCCGGAAAGATGTTGAAGGACTACGGCGTTCCGTACACCACGTTCGAGACCTCCGACCGGATCGGCGGCAACTGGGCGTTCGGGAACCCCAACGGACACAGCAGCGCGTATCGGTCGCTGCACATCGACACTTCGCGGCAGCGGCTGTGCTTCAAGGACTTTCCGATGCCCGATCACTATCCCTCGTTCCCGCATCACTCCGACATCAAGGAGTACTTGGACGCGTACGCGGAAGCGTTCGGGCTGCTCGAGAACATCGAGTTCCGCAACGGGGTGGCTCATGCGCGTCGTCGGGACGGCGGTGGGTGGGACATCGAGGACCAGGCGGGCGCGATGCGCGAGTACGATCTGCTGGTCGTCGCGAACGGACACCACTGGGACCCGCGGCTGCCCGACTTCCCTGGCACCTTCACCGGCGAATCCTTCCACTCCCACCACTACATCGATCCGCAGAACCCGCTGGATCTCAACGGGAAGCGCATCCTGATCGTCGGCCTGGGAAACAGCGCCGCCGACATCACCGTCGAGCTGTCGTCGAAGGCGCTGCAGAACCAGGTGACGTTGTCGACCCGGTCGAGTGCGTGGATCGTGCCGAAGTACATCGCGGGCCGGCCCGGCGATACGCTGTGGCGGACCACGCCGTACCTGCCATTGTCATGGCAGCGCAAGGCCATTCAGATGTTCGCCCCGGTGATGGGCGTCGATCCGACGATGTACGGGTTGCCCGCACCCAACCACAAGCTCTTCGAAGCGCACCCGACGCAGTCCGTCGAGCTGCCGCTGCGGCTCGGGTCTGGCGACGTCATCCCGAAGCCGAACGTCGCCCGCCTCGACGGCAACACCGTGCACTTCGTCGACGACACCAGCGACGCCTTCGACGTCATCATCTACGCCACTGGCTACAACATCACGTTCCCGTTCTTCGATCCCGGCCTCATCAGCGCTCCGGACAACCACATCCGGCTCTACAAGCGGATGTTCAGGCCCGGCCTCTCCGACGTCGCGTTCGTCGGCTTCGCACAGTCGGTGCCCACCCTGTTCCCGTTCGTGGAATGCCAGTCGCGCCTGCTGGCCGCCTACGCGGTGGGCCGGTACTCGCTGCCGTCGGCCGCCGAGATGGAACGCGTCATCGACGCCGACGAGCGGATCTACACCGGGCACTGCACCGACAGTGCGCGCCACACCCAGCAGGTCGACTACTTCCATTACGAACACGATCTGCGCACGCGTGAGATCCCTGCCGGCATCAAGCGGGCGGCAGCGCGGCGGCAACCCGCACGGTTGGCCGCGCTGTGAGGTCGCAGACCGACCGGCGGCCGCCGCAACGCAGCGACCATCGTCGCGAGGCCATCCTCGATGCGCTCGACGGGTGGCTCCACGAATCGAGCCTGGAGGCGATCAACATCGCCGAGATCTCCAAGCAGGCTGGTGTCACGCGGTCGGCGTTCTACTTCTACTTCGAGAACAAGGGCGCTGCCGTGGCGGCACTGATGGAACGGATGGTCGACGAGACGTTCGCGGTCAACGACGCGTTCACCTCTTCAACCGACCCGCCTGGCCAACGCATCAACGCCATGCTCGACGGCCTGTTCGGTACCTGCGAACGGCACCGTCACATGTTCAGGGCGATGCTCGACGCGCGGGGATCGAGTGCTTCGGTTCGAGACATCTGGGACAACGCCCGCGAGTCCTTCGTCGAGTCGGTGGCGGAGATGATTCGCACCGACCGCGCGGCGGGCGTGGCCCCCGATGGGGTGGACGCCGAGGTCATCGCCTCAGTCCTGCTCGAGTTCAACGACCGCTTGCTCGAACGTCTCACGCTGGGAGGCACATTGACCAGGCAACAGCTGAGGGATGGCGCCGCAGCGGTATGGCTGCGCTCCGTCTACGGGATCGACGAGACAGTGCACCGGTCGGAGGAGACGGCATGACCCGTGCCGACGTCACGTTCATCTCGCAGGGCATCGCGTGCAGCGCGTGGCACTTTCGTGCCACGTCCGACCTGCTGGCGGGGCAGGGCGGTCGTCCCGTCGTCGTGATGGCCCACGGCTTCGGCGGCACCAAGGATTCGGGGCTCGAGCCCTTCGCGGAGCGCATCGCTTCGGCTGGCGCCGACGTGTTCGCGTTCGACTATCGTGGCTTCGGCGCGTCGGAAGGTCAACCGCGTCAGACGATTTCGATCAGACGCCAAGTGCAGGACTACTGGGCGGCGATCGATGCGGCGAAGGGCGTGCCCGACGTCGACCAGGACCGCATCGCGATCTGGGGATCGTCCATGTCGGGCAGTCACGTCTTTCACGTCGCCGCCGATCGTGACGACGTCACTGCCGTGATCGCGATGACTCCGCTGACCAGCGGCATCGCGGTCGGGCGCGCCGCCATCGGACAGCGCAGCGTCTTCACCGCGCTGTCGTGGATGGCGACGGGGGTGGCCAGCCGGGTCTCGGTCGCGCGTGGACGCGCGCGCCAAACTGATGCCGCTGGTGGCGCATCCCGGTCAGCGCGGGGCGCTCGCGCTCGAGGGTGCCTACGAGAGTTACACGTCGATGGCCGGGCCGACCTGGCGCAATGAGATCGACAGCGCGGTCGGCCTCGAGATCAGCGGGATCCGGAGCACGGCGGCCGCCAAGCGGTTGCGTTCGCGGCTATTGGTGCAGATCGCCGACTTCGACCGCTATGTGCCCGCCGAGTCGGTCGCCAGGACCGCCGTTCATGGCAGGGCCGAGGTGCACCGCTACCCGTGCGACCACTTCGACGTCTGGCCGGGCCACGGCTGGTTCGACAAGGTCGCGTCCGACCAGGTGGCGTTTCTGGCGCGTGCGTTCGCGCCCACACCCGTGCCTCAGGCAGCCACCGCGCGGGTGCGAGAAGGCTAGAACCGCTGCCTGTGAGCCATCGGAGGTCAGTACTGGGTGGTTCCCCCGTCGACGGGGATGGCGGCGGCGACGAACGTATTCTTTCAGCATGGTGCTGCAGTCCCGCGACTCGACGCCGGCCGACGTCAGCGGAGCGCTGATGCACCTCGAGCCGATCTGCGCCGGGATGTGCGCCGCCCGCGAGGACCGGTTGACCGAGGTCGTGCCCTACCTCGAGGCCGAGATCGCCGCGCAGACTGAGCAGTTCGACGACGTCGCGCGGTACGTGCCGAACGCCCGACGGTTTCACGAGGCGCTGGTGTCCCGGTGCGGCAACGAGCCGATGATCCTGCTGATCGGATCGCTCGAGCTGATCTGGTCGGCGCACGAGTCCGCGGTGTGGAGCGACGAGACCGCCCCGGACGCGCCGATGAATCGCGGCACGATGCGGGCGGCACTGCGCGATCACCAACGCATCGTCGACGCGATCCGGGATGGCAACCGCACCAGGGCGGTTCGACTGGCGCAAGACCACCTCTCCGTCGCGCGCAGCAACACGCTGGCCTTCGGCGCCGCCGGGACCATCGAAGCGAAGCGAGTCTCAGGACCAGAGGCGATGCGAATCTCGGGAGTCGATCATCTCGGGATCCGGCCACACCTCGATGGCCATCACCCGACTGACAAGGAGTCCGACCGATGACGACACTGGACGACCGCGTCCTGTTCGACGTGGACCCGGATGGCCGGATCGCCACCATCACGCTGAACAACCCCAAGCAGCGCAACTCCTACGATGCGGCGATGCGAGACGGCGTCGCCCGGTGCCTGGACCGCGTCGCCGAGGACGACGACATCACCGTGGTTCTGTTGCGCGGCGCCGAGGGCGTCTTCTCCGACCGGCGCCGACATGAACAACGCGTACGGCTGGTATGGCGATGAGCGCTTGCGCGAAGAGCAGAGAACTGGCGAAGAGCAGGACAGGCCTGCCAAGCGCCGCCCGAGTCAACGCAGGCGACTCACGGTGGACCGCAAGTCCTTCGGCTTCTACCACAACCTGATGGGCTTCCCGAAGGTCACCGTGGGGGAGATCAGCGGCTACGCGTTGGGTGGCGGGTTCGAGATGGCGTTGATGACCGACATCTCCGTCATTGCCCGCGACGCCAGGATCGGGATGCCCGCGACGCGCTTCCTCGGTCCCGCGTTGGGAAGCCTGCACCTGTTCTTTCACCGCCTCGGTCCCGTGCTGGCCCGCCGGATGCTGCTGACGGGCGACATCATCGAAGCCGGAGCCGTTGAGCATCTCGGTGTCTTCACCGAGACCTGCGCGCCGGAGGCCGTGACGGCGCGCGCCAGGTACTGGGCCGAGAAGGCGTCGAAGATGCCCGCCGACGGCGTCGTGATCGCCAAGGAGGCGTTCCGCCTCGTCGAGCAGAGTCAGGCGTATCAGGGCGAGGAGGTGGCCAGTTATCTCTTCCACGCCTACGGCACCAACCTGCAGTTCGGCGAAGGCGAGTTCAACTTCGTCAAGACCCGCGCTCAGCACGGCACCAAGGAGGCGTTCCGGCTGCGGGACGAGCACTTCCACGTGCCGGAGCCGGAAGCGCCGTGACCGCGTATCGTCGACACTACAGTTTCTGCTAGTTTTGTAACGTCGCTCACGTCCGAAACCGCTGCTCACCTGCAGCCCCGACAGCTCGAGGTCTTTGAATATGTCTACCCCCGTCATCGTCGGTGCCGTCCGGACGGCGATCGGCCGCTCGTTCAAGGGCACTCTGGTCAACACCCCGCCCGAGACCCTGATCACGACCGTCCTGCCCGAGGTGGTCCGCAGGTCCGGCATCGATCCGGCCGCCATCGACGACATCATCTTCGCCGAATCGCACTACGGTGGTGGCGATCTCGCCCGCTACGCCGCTGACGCGACGGGTCTGCAGCACGTCCCCGGCCAGTCGGTGAACCGGCACTGCGCGGGGAGCCTGACCGCGATCGGGAACGCCTCGGCGCAGATCGGGTCGGGCATGGAACGCGCCCTGATCGCCGGCGGCGTGCAGTCCCTGTCGATGACGCCACTGACCAACTGGCGCATCCCCGGACCCGAGCTGAAGTTCGAGGAGCGGTGGATGCCGCCGACCCACGTGGAGACTCCGGACGCACCGTCGAAGGACATGTCGATCACCGTCGGATGGAACACCGCGCAGGCGATGGGCATCACCCGCGAGGAGATGGACGCCTGGGCCGCCCGGTCGCATCAACGCGCCATCGCCGCGATCGACGCGGGCAAGTTCCTCGACGAGATCATCCCGTTGAAGATCGAGATGCCGGATGGCTCGGTGATCGACTTCAGCGTCGACGAGCATCCGCGCCGCGACACCACGGTGGAGAGGCTGGCCGGACTGAAGGTGCTCCATCCCGAGATCGAGGGCTTCTCGATCACCGCGGGCAACAGCAGCGGAACCAACGACGCCTGTGCCGCGGTGGCGGTGGCCGACCGTGACTACGCCGTGGCCGAGGGGCTGTCGGTGATGGCGACGGTGAAGGCGTGGGGCGCGGCGGGCGTGCCCCCGCGCGACACCGGGTTGGGTGCGGTCAAGGTGATCGGCAAGGTCCTCGACCGTGCCGGGCTGAAGGCGTCCGACGTCGCGCTCTGGGAGATCAACGAAGCCTTCGCGTCGGTGCCGATCGCGGCGTGCAAGGAGTTCGGGCTCGACGAGGAGTTGGTGAACTTCTCCGGCAGTGGCTGCAGCCTCGGACACCCCATCGCCGCCTCCGGCGCGCGCATGGTCACCACGCTCGTCTACGAGCTCCAGCGCAGGGGCGGTGGCATCGGCGTCGCCGCGATGTGCGCGGGCGGCGGCCAGGGTGGCGCCGTGGTGGTCGAGGTCTGAGCGACCTGACTCAGCTCGTCGCGCCGGACTTGCTCCGGCGCGACGGGACGGCCTTGCGACGTTGCGCGGGGCCCGATTTCGCGGACGATGGATCCTCGATCAGCCGTGCCGCGTGGTCGAGGATGCAGTCGAGGCCGTACTCGAAGTTGTTCTCGTCGGAGGCTCCGATCCGGTGGCCTTCATCAGTCACCCGGGCCAGTAGCGGCGTGGTCTCGGGGTCGATGACCATCGTCTCCTCGAAGTCGCCCGGCCCGCCGTTCGACGACCGGTTCTTGTCGTAGAGGCGCTGCAACACAACCGAACCGCGCACGTGCACCGACACCGCGGAATACGTGTCGAAGGCGTCCTCGGGCGACAGCCCCGCCTCGACCAGGCTCTCGATCGCCTTCTCCACCGCCACCACGCCCGAGCTTGGCCGCCCTGGGGCTGAGCGCCGACCTGATGAGGATCAGGTCGCACAGAATCGGGTTGCCCAGGAACGTCTTTCGCATGGTGCGCGCGTGGTTGCGCAACGTCTCCCGCCAGTCCTTGGCCTCCACGTACGGAGTGGCGAACACGTACTGCTTCAACGCCCGGTCGGTCATCGCGTTGAGCAGATCGTCCTTCTTGCGGAAGTACCAGTAGATGCTCGTCACGCCCACGCCGAGATGCTTGCCCAGCAACGGCATGCTGAGGTTGTCGATGCCGACCTGCTCGGCAAGTTCGAACGCGCCCTTGATGATGTCGTCGGGGTTGATGGAGCCGCGCTCGCGACGTTGTCGCTTCTCGGCGGCTGCCGGCTTGGCCACTAGGGCACCTCCATCGAAATCAGTACCACGGGTATTTCCATGGGTGCCGTTCCCATTCGGGTTCGGCGAAGGTCAATCTACCGGCAACGGCGCGCCTGAACCGCACCTCCCACTGCGTGTCGTGAGCGGAGTCACCGTGACGCTTACCGGTAGCCCTTCGATGGCCACCCGAATCGCAGGTCACGGACGTTTCGGAACGGTTTATCGAAAGGTATACGGTAAGTGTGACATGTCGCCGTGCCGCGCGTCGATCCCCGATCGGCAGCTATCGAAATCCCTATAGTAGGTTTCTCCGGGTAGCGGTTGGACGACCGAGATGATCGAGGCGGGACGGAGCCAAGTGGCCGACGAAATTCTGACGGAGCGCCAGGGGCGGACTCTCGTCATCACCATCAACCGACCGGAGGCGCGCAACGCGTTCAATCTCGCGGTGGCGCAAGGCCTTGCCGACGCGATGGACGAACTCGACGACACTCCCGAGTTGTCGGTCGCGATCGTCACCGGAGCCGGGGGCAACTTCTGCGCGGGCATGGATCTGAAGGCCTTCATGGCGGGTGAGGTGCCCTCGATCCCCGGCCGCGGGATCGGATTCACCGAACGCCCGCCGCGCAAACCGGTGATCGCCGCCGTCGAGGGATATGCGCTCGCCGGTGGCACCGAGATCGTGTTGGCCACCGACCTGGTGGTCGCAGCCAAGAACGCGAAGTTCGGCATCCCCGAGGTCAAGCGTGGGCTGGTGGCCGCAGGCGGCGGACTGCTGCGACTGCCGCATCGCATCCCCTATCAGAAGGCGCTCGAGTTGGCGCTCACCGGCGACAGCTTCACCGCAGAAGAGGCTGCCGCAGTGGGGCTTCGTGAACGTGCTCACCGAACCGGGGGAGGCGCTGGCGGGCGCGCTGGCCCTTGCCGAGCGCATCACCAAGAACGGTCCGCTGGCGGTCGCGGTGACCAAGGAGGTCATCGTCAAGTCCGCGGGGTGGAGTGAGGCCGAGATGTGGCGCAAGCAGCAGGAACTCATTCTGCCGGTGTTCTCGTCCAAGGACGCGATGGAGGGCGCAACGGCCTTCGCGGAGAAGCGCGCCCCCAACTGGACCGGTTCCTGACCGTCCAGGACGAGCCGAGGCATCCACCAAGGCAAGGAGCGATGCGATGGCGACCGCGAAGGATGCGCGCGAGTGGGCGCGGCACGGATTGCGCGGCATCGGTGACTCGCTGTACACGCCGTTCCGGGGGAGGACGGCGACGACATCGACTGGGCCGCCTACCGCACCCTGGTGCGATACTGCGTCGCAGACCTTGGTCACGAAATGCTCTGGTGCACCAGCGGTTTGGCCGAGTTCTGGGCACTGACGCTCGACGAGCGCAAGCGCCTGCTCGAGGTGGCGATCGAGGAGGCGCGGGCGGCCAACCCCGACGTCGTGATTCAGGCGTGCACGTCGGCGACGGCCGCCAAGGACTGCCTGGACCTGACCCGGCATGCGCAGGAGGCGGGCGCGGACATCGTGTACATCCAGACCCCCGTGATGGAGACACATGGCGGCGAGGGCGTGCTGAACTTCTTCCGGTACATCGCCGATCGCACCGACATCGCGCTCGGCATGTTCAACTCCCCGTCCTCGGGCTACGTGCTGACCGCGCGAGGAGAGCGCGCGCATCGCCGCCGAGATCCCCGCGGTGTGCGCCACCAAGGAGGGCGCCTTCCGGCCCGCGAACAGCCGGCGCCTGCACGAACTGGCGCCGGACCTGCTGATCTGGGAATGCGACCTGACGGTCTATCGGGCCGGCTGGTTGCGCGACGGGATCGTCTGCGCCGCGCAGCTCGGCACTGCGGGTTACCTGTTCGAGACCCCTGCGCGTCGGCTCGTCACCGAGTACTGGAACCTGATCTGGGACGGCAAGCTGATCGAGGCGATGGACTACGCGCACGCGACGGGCATGGACCAGATTCGAGCTCGACCGCGGGCCCTGGTACACCTGCTATCCGGGCCGCCCGGACTACTTCACGCACTGGGGTGGCGCGTTCAAATACGCCGCGTCCGTGCTCGGTCTGCCGATTGGTGACTATCCGCACTCGCGCCCACCGCAGGCGGTTCTGCCCGACGCCGCGAAGACGCAGATCAGGCAGGCTTACGAGCGTCTCGGGCTGGTCGATTCATGACCCGCAATCGCGTTGCGGAAGGCGCTACCGATAGGTGTACAGTATGTGCATACTTCCAGTTGAGGCCGTATTCGAGCAGGTGAGGTTGGCGCATTGACCGTTCCCGATCAGAAGAGCCCGGTGCTCTACGACCCGCGTGACAGCGGGGTGGCCGTGGTGACGCTCAACCGGCCCGAGCGGTTGAACGCGTGGGGCGGCGGGCTCGCGGCCGAGTTCTACCGGTGCATGGATCGGGCCGAGGCGGACCCCGCGATACGCGTGATCGTCGTGACGGGCAGCGGTCGGGCGTTCTGCGCAGGCGCCGACATGGGGGATCTCGACACGATCAGCGGCGCAAGCGAATCCGCGGGCGACACCGACGTCACCGCCCTGGTCGGCGAACGTCATCCGCATTTCGTCACCGGGTTGCGCAAGCCCGTCATCGCCGCGATCAACGGGGCCTGCGCCGGCATCGGGCTCACCCAGGCGCTGATGTGCGACGTACGATTCGCCGCCGCCGGGGCCAAGTTCACCACCGCCTTCGCCCGGCGCGGCCTCATCGCGGAGTACGGCATCTCCTGGATCCTGCCGCGCGTCGTAGGCCACAGTGCCGCACTGGATCTGCTGCTGAGTGGCCGGACCTTCTACGCCGAGGAGGCGGCCGAGCTCGGGCTGGTCAAGGAGGTCGTCGCCGCCCGATGAACTGATGGCGCACACGCTCGCCTACGCCGAGGACATCGCCGCACACTGCGCACCCAGTTCGATGGCCGTGATCAAGCGCCAGGTCTACGACGACGTGCTGCGCGAGCTCGACACGAGCAGTGCCGATGCCGAAAAGCTCATGCACGAGTCGATGCTTCGGCCAGACTTCATCGAAGGCATCACCGCCTTCTTCGAGAAGAGACAGCCGGACTTTCCGCCACCGAGACGTGAGCAGGAGGACACGCCATGACCGGCCAGCAGGCCCTCGACTACCGGGCGATCGACGTCGACAACCACTACTACGAGCCGGTGGACTCCTTCACCCGTCACCTGCCCAAGGAGTTCAAACGCCGCGGCGTGCAGATGCTCACCGAGGGCAAGCGCACCTTCGCCGTCATGGGCGGTGAGGTCAACCACTTCATCCCGAATCCGACCTTCGACCCGATCATCGAACCCGGTTGCCTGGATCTGCTTTTCCGCGGCGAGATTCCGGAGGGTGTCGACCCGGCGTCGCTGATGAAGGTCGACCGGATGGCGAACCACCCCGAGTACCAGAACCGCGATGCGCGGGTGAAGGTCCTGGACCGGCAGAACCTCGAGACGGTGTTCATGCTGCCGACGTTCGCGTGCGGTGTCGAGGAGGCACTCAAGGCAGACATCGACGCGACGATGGCCTCGGTGCACGCGTTCAATCTGTGGCTCGACGAGGACTGGGGTTTCGACCGGCCCGACCACCGGATCGTCTCGGCGCCGATCATCTCGCTCGCCGACCCCGACAAGGCCATCGAGGAGGTCGAGTTCGTCCTGGCGCGTGGCGCCAAGATGGTGTTGGTGCGGCCCGCCCCGGTGCCCGGTGTGGTCAAGCCCCGGTCGCTGGGCGACCCGCTGCACGATCCGGTGTGGGCGCGATTGGCCGAAGCCGGTGTCCCGGTGGGCTTTCACCTGTCCGACAGCGGCTATCTCGCGATCGCCGCGCTGTGGGGCGGCCAGGCGAAGTTCGAGGGATTCGGCAAGAAGGATCCGCTGGACCAGATCCTGCTCGACGACCGCGCGATCCACGACACGATGGCATCGATGATCGTGCACCAGGTGTTCACCCGGCATCCGAAGCTGAAGGTGGTGAGCATCGAGAACGGCTCGTACTTCGTGTACCGCCTGATCAAGCGCCTCAAGAAGGCCGCCAACACCGCGCCGTATCACTTCACGGAGGATCCGGTGGAGCAGCTGAGGAACAACGTCTGGATCGCCCCGTACTACGAGGACGACGTGAAGCTGCTCGCCGACACCATCGGCGTCGACAAGATCCTGTTCGGCTCGGACTGGCCGCACGGCGAGGGCCTCGCGGACCCGATGACGTTCACCGCCGACATCCCGCAGTTTCCCGAGTTCAGCGCCGAAGACACCCGGAAGGTCATGCGGGACAACGCGCTCGACCTGCTCGGCGTGAACGTGCCGGCGTCCGCCTAGCCATGGGCGAATGGACCATCGGCGACGTCGTCGACGCCATCGCCGACGTCATCGGCGACCGCACGATGACGGTGTGCGGCGAGCGCCGAACCACCTACGGCGAGATGGCCGCGCGGACACGTCGGCTGGCGAACTTCCTGGCCGACAGGGGTTCGGCGTTCACGACGAGCGCGACGGGCTGCGGAACTGGGAGTGCGGCCAGGACCGCGTGGCGCTGGTCATGTACAACGACCGCTATCCGGAGATGGTGCTCGGCTGCCTCAAGGCCCGCACCATCCCGGTCAACGTCAACCACCACTACACGCCGCGCGAGATCGCCGACCTGCTGGACTACGTCAAGCCGCGGGCCGTCATCTACCACCGTGCGCTCGGGGCGAAGTTCGCCGACGTGCTGCCGCCCGACGGCGCCGACCTGCTGATCGAGGTCGACGACGGCAGCGACGCGCCCGAGCTTGCCGGTGCGGTGGCGCTGGAAGACGCAGTGGCGCAGGGTGATCCGAACCGCAGGATTGCGGGCTCGCCGGACGACCTCATCATGTACTGCACCGGCGGCACCACCGGTCGGCCCAAGGGCGTGCTGTGGCGGCAGAGCGATACCTACGTCTCGTCGATGGTCGGGGCGGACCACGAGTCCGCCACCGAGATCCACGACAAGGTGCGCGGGAACGAGGGCGCGCCGTGGTTCGCGGTCTCGCCGCTGATGCACGCCGCCGGGTTGTGGACCTTCTTCTCCGGAACGCTGGCCGGGCTGCCGGTGGTGCTCTACGACGACCGGTCCAAGTTCAATCCGCCCGCAGTCTGGCGGACCGCAGAGCGCGAGAAGGTCGGCCTGATGACGATGGTCGGCGACGCATACGCCGCGCCACTGGTCGAGGAGCTCAACCAGACGGCGTACGAGTTGTCGTCGCTGTACGCCATCGGAACCGGTGGAGCGGCAACCAATCCCAAGCACGTCGCGGCGCTGCTGGACAAGCTGCCGCAGCTGACGATCATCAACGGCTACGGGTCGTCGGAGACCGGCAACATGGGCTTCGGCCACAACCAGCGTGGATCCCACCGCGACACGTTCGACCTGCGAGAAGGGGGCACCGTGGTCTCCGAAGACCTCACGCGTTTCCTGTCGCCCGGGGACGCCGAGGTCGGATGGGTGGTGCGAACCGGGCGGATTCCGCTGGGGTACTTCGACGACTTCGACGCCACCCGCAAGACCTTCCCCGTGGTCGAAGGGCCGTCGGGTGGTGGTATCGGGGGACCGCGCGTCCCTCGAGCCCGACGGCACGCTGCGCCTGTTCGGGCGCGACTCGCTGGTGGTGAACACCGGCGGCGAGAAGGTGTTCGTCGAGGAGGTCGAAGCGGTGCTGCGGGCGCAGCGCGGCGTCGCCGATGCCCTCGTGGTGGGCCGGGACAGCGAGCGATGGGGCCAGGAGGTCGTCGCGCTCGTCGAACCGCACACCGGGGCGCTGGTCGACCCCGATGCGTTGCACGCCGCGTGTGTCGAGCACCTGGCGCGCTTCAAGGCGCCCAAGGAGTTCATCGTCGTCGACAAGGTCCGCCGCCTCGGCAACGGCAAGGCCGACTACCGCTGGGCCAAGAGCGAAGCGGCGCAACGGGATGATGGCATGACGCACAAGGTGATCGACTGCCTCGTCAACGTCCATTTCGGCGAGACCGAGAAACAGCCCGAGTTCATGCTCAAGGTGCGCGACGACTACTTCAAGGGTCCGAAGTCGTTGTACGACCAGGTCGAGCTGCCCCAGCTGCTCGAGGAGATGGACGAGCACGGTGTCGCCAAGGCCATCCTGATGGACAACCTGGTCAAGCCGTCGGTGACGGCCCGCAAGTTCGTCGAAGAGCGCCCGGACAGGTTCGCGCTTGCGGTGGGTGGGATCAACCTACTGCGTCCGGTGCCTGCGCTTCGCGACCTGTCGGCGGTGTACCGCGACCTGCCCGTGGTGTATGCCGCTGTCGGACCGAGCTTCTGGGGCGACGGGCAGTACCCGCCGAGCGACGCGGTCTACTACCCGCTGTACGCCAAGTGTGCCGAACTCGAACTGCCGCTGTGCGTCAACACCGGGCTGCCCGGTCCGCCGATCCCGGGCGAGGTGCAGAACCCGATCCACCTCGACCGGGTGTGCGTGCGGTTTCCCGAACTGAAGCTGTGCATGATCCACGGTGCCGACCCGTGGTGGGACGTCGCGATCCGACTGCTGATCAAGTACGAGAACCTGCGCATCATGACGTCGGCATGGTCGCCGAAGCGGCTGCCGGACAGCCTGTTGCACTACATGCGCACCCGCGGGAAGAACAAGGTGATCTTCGCGTCGGACTGGCCGGTGTTGCGCCAGAGCCGCGTCGTCCCCGAGGCGCTCGCCCTGGACCTGCCCGCCGACGTGCTCGACAACTATCTGTACAACAACGCAGAAGAGTTCTTCTTCGGTCAGCGAGAGGAAGCGTAACGATGGACCGCTACGAACTGCGCAGGGAAGACTACAGCCTGTCCGAAGACCAGATCGATCTGCAGCAGGCCTACCAGAAGTTCTTCAAGGCGAACTGTTCGATCGAGGTGGTCCGGGCGGCCGAGGCCGTCGGATTCGACAAGAGCCTGTGGGAACGCTTGTGCGCCACCGGTGCAACCACCATGGCGCTGCCGGAGACCGTCGGGGGCGACGGGGCGAGCCTGGTCGACCTGACGCTCGTCGCCGAGGAACTCGGCCGCAGCTCGCGCCGGTGCCGTGGATCGATCACGTGTGCGCCGCGCGGCTGCTGGCCCGGCTGGGAGCGCTCGACGACGGCAGCCCGATCGTCACCGGCGAGCAGATCGCCGGCATGGACGCGCAGGTCGACGGTACGAGCGGCACCCGGCTGATCCCGGCCGGATCCATCGCCGACCACATCGTCCTGCGCGACGGCGACGACGTCGTCCTGCTGACGTTCGACACCAGGCCTGCCCGTGGTGGACAACATCGGAAAGCTGCCGATGGCGTGGGTGGATCCGGCGCCGCGGACACCAGAACCGTGCTCGGCAGCGGACCCGACGCGCTGGCGAGCTATGCACTGGCCCTTGATGAATGGCGGCTGCTGACCGCGGCGGCACTGACCGGCCTCGTCGAGGAGACGATGACCATCGCGGCAGAGTTCGCCAAGTCGCGCTACACCCTCGGGGTGCCGATCTCGACGCTGCAGGGCATCTCGCATCCCCTGGCCAACATGGCCATCGCGGTGCAGGGTGGCCGCGGCCTGGCCCGGCGCGCCGCCTGGTATCTCGACAACGAGCCCGCGGAGCGGCCGGAGTTGGCCCCGTCGGCCTTCGTGTTCATGGCCGAGGAGGCGTCGAAGGCAGCCACCATGGCCGTGCACGTGCAGGGCGGACTTGGCGTCTCGGCCGAGGCCGCCGCGAGCGCGTATCTGGTGCGGGCCAGGGGATGGCCGCTGGCTGGCGGGGACCCCGGCGCGAGCGCCAAGCAGATCGCGCGCATCGTCGCGGCGCGCGAAGCCGCCCCGGCCAGGACGTAGGGGAGACGAATGGACTTCGCACGGGTTGAGCTGTCCGACGACGATCAGGCGTTCCTCGACGAAGCGCGCACGTTCCTGACCGGCCAGGTGACCGAGGACGTCATCCGCCGCGACCGGGAGACCGGCGACAACTTCGACGAGGGCGTTCACCTGGCCCTCGGTGCGGCGGGTTACCTTGCCGCGCGAGTGGAAACCGCAATCCGACGGCGGGTTCGACAGGGTGCGCGGCCGATTGTGGCAACTCGAGAAGCGACGTGCCCACGTGCCATGGGTGACATCGGGCACCACCGCGATGATCGCCAAGTCGGTCGGCAAGTTCGGGTCCGACGAGCTCCGCCGAGAGGTGATTCCCCGCGTATTCAGCGGGCACGTCCGGCTGTGTCTCGGCTACACCGAACCCGAGGGCGGCTCCGACATCGCGACCTGCAAGACCCGTGCGGTACGCGACGGCGAGGGTTGGGTGATCAACGGCTCGAAGATGTTCACCACCGGCGCGCACAACTGCCAGTACGTCTTCCTGATCACCAACACCGACCCGGACGCGCCGAAGCACAAGAGCCTCACCATGTTCCTGGTGCCGCTGGACCTGCCCGGCATCGAGATCCAGGGCATCCGCACGGTGGACGGCGACCGAACCAACATCGTGTACTACAGCGACGTCCGGGTCGACGACAAGTATCGCCTCGGCGACGTCAACGGCGGCTGGACCGTGCTGCGCGAGCCACTCAACACCGAGCACGGCGCCGTCGACGCCGATGCCGATGGCCTGCAGGATGTTTCGATCATGGCGCATCAGGCCGGGTTCATGGTGACGGCCTGCGACAAGGCGGCCCGGGTACTCGGCACGCCGGATCCCGACGGCCGTCGTCGAATCGACGACGGCGCGGTCGCCTACCGGTTGGGCCGCAGCATCGCGCGCATGGAGGCCGCCCTGAGCACCCCCAACATCTACGGCCGGGTCGCGCTGGCTCAGACCATGCGCGACGTCGCACCCGACCTGATGGACGTCCTCGGGCCGGCCTCGGCACTGCCGGTGGGGACCGACGGGGCCGTCGACGACGGTGCGGCCGAGTACGTGTTCCGCTTCGCGCCACTCGTCGGCATCTACGGCGGGACGCTCGAGGTGTTCCGGAACATGATCGCCCAGTACATGCTCGGGCTGGGCAAGCCCAATTACTCACCGCCGAAGTAGGTGTCGCGCTCTACTCAGCGTGCAGTCGCGAGCAGACGCAAAAGCCCCTCAATCGGCCGATTAGGGGCTTTTGCGTCTGCTCGCGGATGTTCGCGGACTGCTCGCGGGATGGCTAGAGCGTCACGATGGTGGCGGCCGCGGTTCCCGGTGCGCCGTAGAGCTGGGCGAACCCCACCCGTGGCTCGCCGGGCACCTGCCGGTCGCCGGCCTGACCCCGTAGTTGCTTGACGAGCTCGTGGATCTGCCGCAGCCCCGATGCTCCGATGGGCTCGCCGTTGGCGATCAGGCCGCCGTCGGTGTTGACGGGCATCGATCCACCGATCTCGGTGGCGCCGTCGGCCAGTAGCTTCTCCTGATCGCCGTCGGCGCAGAATCCGCACTCGGCCATGTGGATGACCTCCGCGCCGGCATCGGTGTCCTGAAGCTGGATGACGTCGACGTCCTCCGGCGCCACCCCGGCCTTCTCGAACGCTGCGCGTGCCGCGTACACCGTGGGGGAGACGTCCTCGTCGACGGGTGCGAAGGTGGTGTTGACCTCCCAGGCTCCGTAGTTCCGCGTCCGCACCTCGACGGCACGCAGATACACGGGCGTGGGGGTGTAGCGGTGCGCGATGTCGGCCCGACACATGACGACCGCGGCGGCGCCCTCGTCGGGCGCACAGAACATGTACTGCGTCAGCGGGTAGTTCAGCATGGCGGAGCCGAGGATGTCGTCCTCGGAGATCGGCTTGCGGCGGAACGCATTCGGGTTCAGCGCGCCGTTGCGGAAGTTCTTGGCGGCCACCTTCGCCAGCGTCCGCTGCGAGATGCCGTGCTGGTGCAGATAGCGGTTGGCCTTCATGCCGAAGAACTGCGTGGTGAGGTATTGGCCGTTCTCGGCGTACCAGCGCGGCATGCCCACCAGCGCGGGGTCCTCGGTGAAGGCGCCGCGGGGGTGTTTGTCGAGGCCCACCGCGATGCCGATGTCGTAGTCGCCCAACCGGATTCCGTCGGCACAGGCCTTCGCGGCGCTCGCGGCGGTGGCGCATGCGTTGAAGACGTTGGTGAACGGGATCCCCGACAGGCCAACCATGCCGACGATCGCGTCCGGATTCGCCACGGTCCAACTGCCGCCCGCGGCGGCGCCGATGTCGCCCCACTCGACGCCGGCGTCGGCGACGGCGATGTCGATCGCGTCGACGCACATCGCAAGAGCGCTCTTGCCCTCGAACCGGCCGAACGGGTGGATGCCGACGCCGATGATGGCCACTTCGTTCATGGGTGACTCCCTCTCTGCCCGGCGGGAAGGGTGACGGCGACGAGCTTCACAGTGGCTGGGTGGTTCAACTGTAACTATTACAGTAACCTAGTGTCGACGGTGAGCGGCCGTGGCGTGTGCCGAGTTCTGCACCAGGGTGGTGATCCGTCGGGCACGACAGCCCTGGTGCAGAAGTGGGCACGGGACACGCAGCCAAAGGGTATCGGGAGATGCGCGTGAGCGAAATCGTCGAGGCGACACCGGCGCCGAGCGTGGCACTGTGCCGTCGAGCCGCCGAACGCGCCGAGTCGCGGATGCTGATCGACGGCGAGCTGGTCGCGGCCGCCACCGGGGCGGAATTCGACAATGTCAGCCCCGCAACCGGTTCGGTCCTCGGAAGCACCGCCGCAGCGGGCCCCGACGACATGAGTCGGGCCATCGGCGCTGCCCGACGGGCGTTCGACGAAACCGACTGGTCCACCAACGGTCCGCTCCGCAAGCGTTGCCTGGAGCAACTGCAGGCGGCCATCGAGACCGAACGCGATCACCTGCGCGAGGAACTGATCGCCGAGGTCGGCTGTCCGGACATGACCATCGGCACCGCTCAACTCGACTGGCCGCTCGCGGAGTCGTTGCGATATCCCGGCCCGCCTCATCGACGACTTCGAGTGGGAACGGGTGCTCGACGGTGGCGGGCTGTTCGGCGACCGCAACGTCCGCACCGTGGTCAAGGAACCCGTCGGCGTGGTCGGCGCGATCACCCCGTCCAACTTCCCGATCGAGGTCATCCTCAACAAGCTCGGGCCCGCGCTCGCGACGGGTAACACCGTCATCCTCAAGCCCGATCCCCACACGCCGTGGAACGCCACCCGGCTCGGTCGTTTGGTCGCCGAGCACACCGACATCCCGGCGGGCGTGCTCAATGTCGTCCCCACCCCGGCCAACGACGTGGCCGAACTGTTGGCCACCGACCCTCGCGTCGACATGATCTCGTTCACCGGTTCGACCGCGGTCGGGAAGCGGTTGATCCGGCAGGGCGCCGAGACGATGAAGCGAACCTTCCTCGAACTCGGTGGCAAGTCGGCGCTCATCGTGACCGAGGACGTCGACCCCGTCGAAGATCATGGCGAGCGCGGTCGGGGTGTGCGTGCACGCGGGCCAGGCGTGCGCCCTGACCACCCGGATGCTCGTGCACCGGTCGCTGTTCGCCGACGCGGTCGACAGCGTGACCGCCGCCTTCGGCATGGTGCCCGTTGGGGATCCGGCGCTGCCGCAGACGTTGGTCGGCCCGGTGATCAGCGCCAGACAGCGGGACCGAGTGCTCGACGCGTGTGCGCGGGCGCGGCGCGACGGTGCCGAGATCACCATCGGTGGAGGGGCCTTCGACGATCTGCCCGCGGAGCTGGCGGGCGGTTTCTACGTGCAGCCGACGGTCGTGGTCGGGGTCGACAACTCCGCGGCCATCGCGCAGGAGGAGATCTTCGGCCCGGTCCTGGTGATGCTTCCGTTCGATGACGACGACGAGGCGGTGCGGATCGCCAACGACAGTTCGTTCGGACTCGCGGGCGCCGTGCTGTCCGGCTCGACCGAGCGTGGCATGGCCATCGCGCGCCGCATCCGGACCGGTTCGATCGGTGTGAACGGCGGCATGTTCTACGGAGCCGACGCGCCGTTCGGTGGCTACAAGAACTCCGGCGTCGGCAGGCAGTGCGGCCTCGAGGGATTTCAGCAGTATCTCGAGACCAAGACCATCGGCTGCCGGATGCCCCGGCAGCGCTAGCGGGCGTCGAAGGTCACCGGCAGGACGTTCGGTGACCGGAACGGCTGACCGTGGATGTGCGGATCACCGTCGTCGAGCAGTCGGACGTTCGTCAGTCTGGTGAGCAGGCACTCCACGGCAACGCGCGTCTCCAGGCGCGCCAGGTGCAACCCGAGGCAGGTGTGTTCGCCTGCGGCGAAGGTGATGTGGGGGGTGCGCTTGCGGAAGATGTCGAACTCCTCGGCACGCTCCCAGCGCGCCTCGTCACGGTTGGCCGATCCCATGCAGACGTCCACCACCGACTTGGCCGGAATCTCCACGCCTTCGAGTTCGGTGTCCTGCGAGGTGAACCGTTGCACGGTGGTCAGCGGTGTCTCGAACCGCAGGCCCTCCTCGATCGCGGGGCCGATGAGTTCGTGGTTCTCCTGCACCGCCTTGAACTGTTCGGGGTGGGTGAGCAACAGGTAGAGCAGGTTGCCCGACGACCGGTAGGTGGTCTCCAGGCCGGCGGGCAGCAGCAGGCGCAGAAAGGAGTAGATGGCTTCGTCGGACAACTTCTCGCCGTCGATCTCGGCGGTGACGAGATCGCCGATGATGTCCTCGGTGGGATGGGACTTGCGCTCGTCCATCTGCTCGAGGAAGTAGTCCTTCAGTGCCGCAGACGATTCGAACGCCTGCTTGTACTTGACGGTGTAGCTGATCAGGTCGACGGCCCGCTGCCGGAACGTCGGAAGATCCTCCTCCGGTAGCCCGAGAAGCGTCGCGATCACGCGGGTCGGAAACTCGAAGGTGAAGTTCTTGATCAGATCGGTCGCACCGGTTTCGATGAACTCGTCGATGAGCGCGTTGACGATCGGTCGCACGATCTCGGGTTCCCAGCGAACCAACGACTTCGACTTGAATGCCGCCGAAACCAGATTGCGGTGTGCGCGGTGCGTCGCGCCTCCCATCGCAAGGATGGTCGGTCCGATGAACATGCCGATCGTCGCGTCGTACATCGCCGAGTTGAACAGCTTGCCGTCCCGGAACACCGTGTTCACCGCGTCGAACGACATGGCGGCGTAGTTCTGCTTGGGCCGCAGGTTCTCCGGCGTCTTGGAGTAGTCCATGACCGAGCCGTCGGAACACCCCGGCCTCGTTGCGCTTGAGCGCGAAGAACGGATACGGGTCCCGGATCAGCCTGGTGCGCTCGGCCGCCTGATCGGCCTGCAATTCGGTTCCCACGGCACCTCTTCCCGCATTCGGGCCAGCCGGACAACGATGCTGAGCGTTCCTACTGTAAAGATTACAGTAGCTTACCCGTCGAGGCTTACCGAAGACCACTACGATAGGCGGGTGAGCACTACCGACGAGCACGTCGAAACCGTCGAGCAACACCGCGCCGAACTGCGCGCCATCATGGACCGCCAGCGGCAGGCGTTCGTCGCCGACGGGCCACCGAGCGCCGATGTCCGACGCAACCGCATCGACCGGCTTCTGGCCCTGGTGCTCGACAACACCGACGCCTTCGTCGACGCCATGGCCGCCGACTTCGGCACCCGGTCCCGTGCCGCGTCGTTGTTCACCGAGGTCGTTGGCATCATTCCGGTGATCGAACACACCCGGTCCCACGTCGCCGAATGGATGCGGCCGCACCGCATCATGCCCGGGGGCCGCTTCTTCGGGTTGCGGGCCGAAGTCGAGTCCACGCCGCTGGGCGTGGTCGGAATCATCGGCCCGTGGAACTTCCCGCTCAACCTCGTCGTGCTGCCCGCGTCGGCGGCGTTCGCAGCGGGAAATCGCGTCATGATCAAGACGTCGGAGGTGACGCCGCGTACGGCGGAGTTGATGAAGCGCCTCGCGTCCGCGTACTTCGACCCCGACGAACTTCGGGTGGTGACCGGCGGTCCGGACGTTGGCGCCGCATTCGCCGACCTCCCGTTCGACCATCTGTTCTTCACCGGATCACCGTCGGTCGGTGCGCTGGTGCAACGGGCGGCCTCGCAGAACCTCGTCCCGGTCACGCTGGAACTCGGTGGCAAGAACCCGGTCGTGGTCGCGCCCGATGCCGACGTCAAACGCTCCGCGACGCGGATCGCCAAGGCGCGCATGGTAAACGGAGGCCAGGTGTGCGTCTGTCCCGACTACGTCTTCGTGCCGGATGACCGGGTCGAGACATTCGTCGACGTCGCTCGCGAGACGCTGCGCACGATGTTCCCCACCATCGTCGCCAACGACGACTACTGCTCCTCGGTGAACGAAGCCAACTTCGACCGGGTGCTGGATCTGATCGACGATGCCAGGGCCAACGGCGCCCGCGTCGAGACGGTGGGGCCGCGCGGGGAGTCGCTGCCCGACCGCACGGCCCGCAAGATCGCCCCGACCATCGTGCGCGACGTCGACGACCGGATGAAGATCGCGGCGGAGGAGATCTTCGGTCCGGTCCTGGTGGTCATGCCGTACGCCCGGCTCGCCGACGCCGTCGACTACATCAACGAGCGGCCCGCGCCGTTGGTGGCGTACTGGTACGGGCCGGACGGCGAGGACTTCCGCACCTTCGTCGCCAACACCCGCAGTGGCGGAGTGGCGCGAAATGACTTCGCCGCGCAGATGATTCCGTCCGCGGCCCCGTTCGGCGGCGTCGGCCGCAGCGGCATGGGCGCCTACCACGGCAAGGCGGGATTCGACACGTTCAGCCATCAACGTTCGGTGGTCGGTAGCGACCTCCCGTTCAGCGTCACGGGCTCGGCAGCACCGCCGTTCAGCCGCCCGATGAAGCTCTACGCGGACCTCTCGCTGCGGCTGGCCCGGCGCCGGACGAACAAGCGGCTGAAGGCGCACGGCGCAGGCTAGACGTCTGAGGCGGCCAGAACAGCTAGGTGCCCGCCTGCTCGCGGGCCCACCGATAGTCGGCCTTGCCTGCGGGACTTCGCTCGATGACGGGCCGGAACACCACCGCCTTCGGCAGTTTGTAGCGTGCCAGCGACGTCGCCGCGTGGGCGATCAGCTCGTCGGCGTCGACCGTTGCGCCCTCGGTCAGCGCCACCACGGCGACGACCTCCTGGCCCCATCGCTCGCTGGGCCTACCCGCGACCACGACGTCGGCGACGGCCGGATGCGACGCCACCGCCATCTCGACCTCCTCGGCGAAGATCTTCTCCCCGCCGGAGTTGATGGTCACCGAATCACGGCCGAGCAGCTCGATGGCGCCGTCCGCGAGATGGCGGGCCCGGTCGCCCGGCACCGCGCAGCGAACCCCGGCGACGACGGGGAAGGTGGTGGCCGTCTTGACCGCATCGCCCTTGTAGCCCAGGGGAACATACCCACGCTGGGCGAGCCAGCCGATACCCGCGTGGCCCTCCTCGAGGACGCCGTCGAGGTCTTCGGAGACCACGAAGGTGTCGGGACCCGGCTTGAACGTGCCGGTCGACACGGCGCCGGGTGCCGACATGTGCGTGAGTTGGGCACCCGTCTCCGAGGAGCCGACACCGTCCACCACGATCAGGCCGGGCTTGGCGTCGATCAGCCGTTGCTTGGTGGTCGGGGTGAGCAGGGCACCGCCGTTGGCCACCACGGCGAGCGATGACACGTCGGCCGTCCCGCGTTCGATGGCGGCCGCGAGCGGCCTCGCCATTGCATCGCCGACCACCGTCGCGACCATCACCTGCTCGCGTTCGATCGTGGCGACCACCTCGTCGGCGTCCAGGTGATCCACCACCGAGGCGAATACCACCGACTGGCCCGTGGTGAGTGCCGTCATGACGCCCCACTGTGCGGCGCCGTGAATGAGCGGCGGAAGCACCATGAGCCTGGTTCCCGTGCCTGCCGCCGCCCGCTCGGCGATCTCGGCGTACGACTCGGCGGCCTTGCCGCTGTAGAGGTCTCGCCCGCCGAAGGACGTCATGAAGATGTCGTGCTGGCGCCACAGCACGCCCTTGGGCATGCCCGTCGTGCCGCCGGTGTAGAGCACGTACAGGTCGTCGGGCGACGGCTCGACCGGCGGCGGCCCCGGCGCGGCGGCGGCCAGGGCGGCCTCGTAGTCGACCGCGCCGTACACCAGGTCGTTGCCCGAGTCGTCGGCGATCTGGATGAGCACCCGCAGGTGTGGCAGATTCGGCAGGACGTCGGCGACCCGCGGCGCGAAGGTGGCGTGATAGATCAGCGCGGTCGCACCGGAATCGGCCAGCAGATAATGCAATTCGTTCTTGACGTAGCGGTAGTTGACGTTGAACGGCGCGACGCGTGCGCGGAACGCGCCGAGCAGCGACTCGACGAACTGGTTGCCGTTGTAGGCGTAGATGCCCACCAAGTCCTGTCCGACCTCGTGACCGGCCAGGGTGTCGCGCGCGGTGTGGCAGCCAAGCCCGCGCGCATGCAGGTACGAGGCGAGACGGTTGGACCGCTCGACGACCTGGGCGTAGGTGTAACGGCGGTCGCCCTGGGTGAGCAGAACGCGATCACCGATCGTGGCTGCGACGGCGTCGAGTACGGCGGGAACCGTGAATTGCATTGTCATCCTTGGCGGGGTCTTGGAGTTCAGGGCTGGTGGGGGAGCAGCTTGATCATCAGGCCGTTGGCCTCGCTCAGCACGGCGCCGTCGGGGTCGGTCATGGTCGCCGTGATGAAGGCCTTGCGTCCGTCGAGGCGTTCGATGCGGCCACGGCTGATCAGTGGAGTGTCGATCGGCGTCACGGCGCGGTAGTCGACGTGCAGGTAGGCGGTGCGGCTGATGGGCCGGTCGGCGGCCGACACCACCATGCCGAAGTGCCAGTCGTAGAACAGCGGGATGACCCCGCCGTGCACCGCCATGTTGCCGCCGACGTGGAATCGGCTGAAATGCCCCGCCATGACGACCCCGTCCGCACCGAACTCCGTGATCGTCCACGGGGGCATCAACGGATGGCCGAGGCCGGGCAGCTTGGTGGCCCGGCCCGCGGGGGCGTGGCCGTCGGGCACCTGGTGCGGTTCGAGTGCAGCGCAAGCACGTTCGATCGCCTCGGTCGCAGTGTTCCACACCTCGCCGTCCGGGTTGGTCGATACGGCCAGATCCTGCAGGCGGCGCACCGCCGTGGCGAACCGGTCCAATTCCGGCGGCGCGTCAACCGGTTTCAGCTCGGGGAAGCCACGGGTCTCCGTCATCGCCACGTCGCGAGCAGCTCGTCGGTGGAGGTCACGGTGGCCAGCAGGGACAGGCTGTTGTCGATCACCGCCGTACCGTACTCGGCCGGGTAGCCCGCGACGGCGTCGCGCGGCAACACCACGCGGTATCCCTTGTTCACCGCGTCCATGACCAGGTTGGGAATCGCGATGTTCAGCGAGACCCCGACCGCGACGATCGTCGACACGCCCAGATTGCGCAGGATCGCGTCGAGGTCGGTGCCACCCATCGGACCGATGCCGTGCCATCTGGTCAGGACGACGTCGCTTGGTTCCGGGCCCGCTTCTGGCAGCAGGGTCGCCCCCTCGCTACCAGGGGTGACGTCGACCCCCTTGGCCGCGCCGCGAACAGCCGCGCGTTGTTGGGCAGCGCCTCGGCCGCCAGCACGGCGAGACCGGCGTTGGGCCCCATCACCGCGCCCTGCACCTCCTGCGTGACGACGGCGGTGTGCGCGGGCGCCACCAGCTCGCGAGGTCGGGCTTCACGAGGCGTTGGCGCTGGTGGGCGAAATGTCGTCGGGCGGGACCAACACGTGCGCGCCCTCCACGGAAGTGACCTACTACTGTAAGAGTTACAGTAACATGCGGGTTCGTAACGTCCTCCCGAGATGAGGTTGGCTTTGGGTTCCAGGCCTGACAGGGTGCGGGTCGCTACGACGAGCGGCACGGTCCAGGGGTTCGTCCGGGGTGACATGGCGAGATGGCGTGCCATCCCCTATGCGCGGCCGCCCATGGGAGCGTTGCGTTTTCGCGCCCCACAACCACCGTTGCCCTGGCGCGGGGTGCGGTACTGCGAGGAGTTCGCGTACTGCGCGCCGCAGGACCCGCGGTACACGTTCGTTGGCGCGAAGGGCCGTCAGCCGATGAGTGAGGACTGCCTGACGCTCAACGTCGTTGCCCCACACGAGCCCGATGACGGTCCGCTGCCGGTGATGTTCTTCATCCACGGCGGCGGCTACATGTTCGGAAGTTCTGCCACCTCGGTCTACGACGGGGCGGCCATCGCGCGGCGCGGCGCTGTCTACGTGTCCGCCAACTACCGCCTCGGCGCGCTGGGGTGTCTCGACCTGTCGTCGCTGTCCACCGCGGAGCACCCGCTCGAGTCGAACCTGTTCCTCCGTGACCTGGTGATGGCGCTGCGCTGGGTGCGCGACAACATCGCAGGCTTCGGCGGCGACCCGGACAACGTCACGATCTTCGGCGAGAGCGCGGGCGCACACGCCGTGGCCACGCTTCTCGCCGTGCCGGACGCGGCGGGTCTGTTCCACCAGGCGATCTCGGAGAGTCCACCCGGCGGCTCTGATCCACACCGCCGAGGCATCCGCCGCGGTGGCCCACCGGCTCGTCGCCGGGCTCGGCGCGGAGGCCGCCGACGGCGCCCGCGCGGTCATGACGGCGCGGCCGTCGACGCTCGTCAGGACCCTCGAACGCATCATGACGGACACCATTCGCGAGACGCCCGACTCGTTCGGCATCGGCGCGACCGCCGGCGGTGACTACCTGCCGCGCACCCACGTCGAGGCCATGGCCCGTGGCGAGGCGCATCGGGTTCCGTTGATCGTCGGCAGCAACGCCGCGGAGGCCAGCCTGTTCGCCCGGTTCATGGACTACCTGCCCACCAACGAGCCCGTCATCGAGAAGTTCCTTGCCGCTGCGGAACCCGTTGTGGGCCAACGGCTGCGAGCGGCCTACCCCGGTTATCCGAATCCCGCGGCCTGCCTGGCGTTCGGCAGTGACTTCACCTTCGGTGCGAGGGCATGGGAGCTCGCCGAGGCGCACAGCATGCACGCCCCGACGTACCACTACCGCTACGACTACGCACCCCGGTCGCTGCAGTGGACGGGCTTCGGCGCCACGCACGCCAGCGAGTTGCTCGCGGTGTTCGACGTGTACGACACGCGGCTGGGTGCGTTGTTGACGGTGGCAGGCGACCGGCGGTCGGCGCGCCGCGTCAGCAGGGACGTCCAGCGGCGGTGGCGGTCGTTCAGCCGCTCCGGGGTGCCGGGCGACGACTGGCCCCGCTACACCACCGCGGAGCGCGCGACGATGATCTTCGACCGGCGCTCACGCGTGGAGTCGGATCCCCTGGCCGCGCGGCGCGAAGCGTGGGCGGCACTCAGCGGGTGACGACGAGGTCAAGGTCGCAGGCATCGAGGTGTTCCGCGTCGTCGAACGGTGGATCGTGAAAGTGTGGAACTGCGGATACGAACTGGGAGTGTGGAGTTGAGCGATTCGGTGGGCAGGAGCGGAGCGACATGGGAGTGAACCCGCGCGTGCTGGACGAACTGGGCTACTACCTGCTGGCCGGGGCGGGCGGCGAAGGGCCGGCGAGCCTGATGGACGAGGCCCGGCGCGGCGAGGAACTGGGCTTCGGCACGGCATTCATCTCCGAGCGGTGGAACGTCAAGGAGGCGTCGTCGTTGATCGGGGCGGCGTGCGCGGTGACCACTCGCATGCAGATCGCCACCGCCGCAACCAATCACAACACCCGCCACCCGCTCATCACCGGTTCGTGGGCCACCACCATGCACCGGTTGTCGAAGGGACGATTCACGCTCGGCATCGGCCGCGGCGTGGCCGCCATGTACGGCGCCTTCGGCGTGCCGCCGGTGACCACCGCGCAGATGGAGGACTTCGCCCAGGTGATGCGGCGACTCTGGCACGGTGAGCTCGTCTTCAACCACGACGGGCCGATCGGCAAGTATCAGTTGCTCTTCCTCGACCCGGACTTCGACGAGGACATCCGGTTGGCGATCGTGGCGTTCGGCCCGCAGACCCTCGCGCTCGGTGGTCGCGAGTTCGACGACGTCATCCTGCACACCTATTTCACTCCTGAGACGTTGCAGCGCGCCGTGAAGACCGTCAAGGACGCCGCCGAGCAGGCCGGCCGCAACCCGGACGACGTGAAGGTGTGGTCGTGTTTCGCCACGGTCGGTGATCACCTTCCCGAGGAGCTGCGGCTGAAGAAGACCGTCGCGCGGCTGGCCACGTACCTGCAGGGGTACGGCGACCTGTTGGTCAGCACGAATGGCTGGGATCCCGCTGTGCTGCAACGCTTCCGGGAGGACGCGGTCGTCACGTCGATCCCCGGTGGCATCGACCACAAGGCCTCTGCCGAGCAGATCGAGCACATCGCCACGCTGATCCCCGACGAGTGGCTGGAGCCCGCGGCGACGGGTTCGGCGCAGCAGTGCGCGGCCCGCGTGCGCAAGGAGTTCGACTATGGCGCCGACGCGTTGATCATGCACGGTGCGACGCCCGACGAGTTGGAGCCCATCGTCGCGGCGTACCGGGCCGGGGACGCCTAAAGCGTGTCGTCGAGCTGGCCGAGCCGTTCGATCAGGCGCATGTTCTCCGCATAGTCGACGGGGCAGGCGATGATCGACACGCCGTCGTCGTCCAGGGCGGTGCGCAGGGTGGGCAACAGTTCGTCGGCGCTGCCTATCTGGTAGCCCTTCGCGCCGAAGCTCTCGGCGTACTTCACCACGTCCGGGTTGCTGAACCCGACGTAGTAGTGATCACCGAGCTCGAGATCCATCTTCCACTCGATCAGGCCGTATCCGCCGTCCTCCCAGATCAGCACGACCAGTGGAATCCGCTCGCGGACAGCGGTCTCGATCTCCTGGCTGTTCATCAGGAAGGCGCCGTCGCCCATCACCGCGAGCACCTTCGCCTCGGGCCTGGCCAGTTTGACGCCAAGCGCCCCCGGCAGCGCGAACGCCATGGTGGACAGGCCGTTGGAGATCAGGCAGGTGTTCCGCTCGTAGGTCGGGTAGAGGCGGGCCATCCACATCTTCGCGGCGCCGGTGTCGACCAGCACCACGTCATCGCGGCCAAGCGCCGCCCTGGTGTCGGCGACGATCCGTTGCGGCGCAAGGGGAAAGCTCGAGTCCTGTTGTCCGCGAGCCCATTCCTCGGCCAACAGGCCCGCGCCAGGTGCGGAGTTCTCGGCGTCGTACCGGTGCCCCGCCATCGACTCGCGCACGGCGTCCAAGGAGGAGCTGATGTCGCCGATGATGCCGACGTCCACCGGGTAGTGCACGTCGACTTCGGCGGGGAAGCGGTGGATGTGGATGATCCGCTTGTCCGCGTTGGGGTTGATGCGCACCGGGTCGAACTCCTGGAGTTCGTAGCCGACCGCGATGATCAGGTCGGCGTCGTCGAAGCCGAAGTTCACGTAGTCGTGGCGCATGAAGCCGATGGTCCCCATGCTGTTGGGGTGGTCGTCCGGCATCACGCCCTTGCCGTGGAACGTGTTGGCGACGCACAGTCCCAGCTCCTCGGACAACCGGACCAGAGCCGCCGTGGCGTCGGCACGGGCCGCGCCGTGGCCGGCCAGGATCACCGGCCGTTTGGCCGAACGCAACGCCTCGACGGCCCGCGCCACCTGGCTGGGTGACGGCGCCTCCGGCCGAACCACGTTGCGGGGCAGGGGTTTGAGGTCGTAGTCGCCCTTGTCGGCATCGATGTGTTCTGGCACGGCAAGGTAGACGGCCGCCGGTCGTTCCGCCTCCGCGAGCTTGAACGCCTTGCGGAACATCTCCGGTATCGCGGCCGTGGTGGGGACGCCGTCGGACCAGCGGGTGATGGGGGCGAACATCGACACCAGATCGACGTACTGGTGGGATTCCTTGTACTCGCGGTCCTGGCCGACCTGAGCCGAGATGGCCACCAGCGGGGTGCTGTTGGTGGTGGCGTCGGCGACCCCGAGCTGCATGTTGATGGCGCCTGGCCCCAGCGTGGCCGACACTACTGCCGGGCGGCCGGTGACCCGCCCGTACATCTCCGCCATGAACGCCGCGGCCTGCTCGTGGCGGGTCAGCACGTATCGGATCTGCGCAGAACCCGCGAGGGCCTGCACGAAGTGGATGTTCTCCTCGCCGGGAATGCCGAAGACCAGGGTGACGCCCTCGGCTTCAAGGCACTCGACCATCAGCTGTGCGGCCGTGCTCATCGTCGTCCTCCGGCTCCGGCGTCCGGGTGATCCGGCGTGTCGCCATGGTGGACCACCAGGCTATCGAACCGCCCGTCCCACGTGGCCGGGACGCCGCTACTGGACGGCAGCCGCCCGCCGCCACACCAGCGTGCTGTGCGTCGTCGCACCCGCGTCGTCGGTCGTGGTCGCCGACAGCATGAGGTGATCGCCGTCCACGCCGGCCTGCCGGAACTGTGGACGGGTCAACAGCTCCGGCATCATCGACATGGTCACGTCGTGGTGCACCGTCGACGTCGCCTCGTCCACCGAGAACCGCCCGCCGTAGGCGACGTAGCCCGCCATGTCCGACTCGGCCAGCTGAGCCGACATGTGGCCGTCATCGGTGTAGAGGATCAGGCCGCGCGGCGCGGCGCCGAGCGGGTGCCGTTCCTCGCCCGTTGCGGTGTCGCGAGCGACGAACGACACCAACTCCCACGCGCCGACGACGGCATCCCGCAGCGTCTGGTTCACGGCAGGATGACGGTCCGGCTGACCGGCTCCGCGGCGGCCTGTCTGCTCGAGAGGCCGCGCTGCAGACCGGCCAGCAGCGCGTCGCGCGTCTCGCGGGGATCGATCAGTTCGTCGAAGCCGAGGTGCTCGGCCGATCGGTAGGACGCCTCCAGTTCGGCGTCGCGCAGCTTGGCGCTGAGATCGTCTTCGGCGTGCGTCGCCCGGCTCAGCGCCGCCGCGCTCATCGCGCCCATCGTCGCGCCGGGGTAGGCGAACGTGGCCACCTGGTCGTCGAACCCCAGCAGGGACATCACCATGGATCCGAAGCCGTACGCCTTGCGCAGGGTGACGTGCAGCTTCAACGTGGTGGCCGCCGTCTGCGCGGCGAACATCCTTGCCCCGCTCCGCAATACGCCGCTGCGCTCCGAGCGGCTGCCCGGCATCATGCCCGGGTTGTCGGCGAGGAAGATGATCGGCAGGTGGAAGGAGTCGGCGACCATGATGAAGTGCGCGGCCTTGTCGGCGGCGTCGGCGTCGATGGAGCCCGCCATCACCTGGGGCTGATTGGCGACCACCGCGACCGGATGGCCGCCCAGATGGGCCAGTGCGCAGATGATGGCCCTGCCGAAGCGCGGCTGCACCTCGAACCAGTCGGGCGCATCGAAGATCACGTCGAGCACACCGCGCATGTCGTAGACCCGCCGGTTGTCGCGGGAGATGATGTCGAGCAACTCGGGCGTCGGGCGTGGCGCGGCGGCCTCGTCGGCCTGCAGCGCCGTCGGGTATGACCACGCGCTCGGCGGAAAGTAGGAGAGGTAGCGGCGGATGTCGTCGATCACGGCTTCGTCGTCCTCGGCGACGTTGTGAATGACTCCGCTCGCCAGCGCGACGTCGGGACCGCCGAGGTCCTCCTTCGAGATCTCCTCTCCCGTCGACTCCTTGACGACGGGTGGACCCGCGGTGAAGATCGCGCCCTGGCGGCTCATGATCCTGAAGTCGCAGACCGGGGCGACCAGTGCACCGTGCCCGGCCGAAGGGCCGAGGACGGCGGCGACGGTGGGGACGCGCCCCGAGCAGTTCGCCTGCGCGAGCAGGTCGGTGGGAGTGCGGCCGTAGTGGCCACCGGTGGCGGCCGGCCCCGGTGTCGTGGGTCGACGTCGACGGATATCGCCCGTTCTGGGCGATCACGAAGCACGCCGACATCATGGCGATCGAACGTGCCAACGCCTTGTTCACCAACTCGCCGCGTCCGGTGCTGATGACGGCGGAGTCCGACGAACTCCAGGCCGGCGTCGGCATCAGCACCCTGATTCACATGGACGACCCGCAGCACCGCGTGGTGCGCGCGATCGGCGGCGACTGGTTCCGGCCGAAGGCCATGCGCGCCATGAAGGTTCGCGTGGACGAACTGGCCACGCGTTACGTCGACCACATGGCGGCAGTCGGTCCTGAATGTGACTTCGTCCAGGAAGTCGCGGTCAACTTTCCGCTGTACGTGATCATGTCGCTGCTCGGCGTGCCCGAGTCGGACTTTCCCCGCATGCTGCAGTACACGCAGGAACTGTTCGGCAACGACGACGCCGAGTTCAGCGCGGGCGCCTCCAAGGAGGACCAGCTGGCGGTGCTGCTCGACATGTTCGGGTACTTCACCGCGCTGACGGCAGCCCGGCGCGAACACCCGACCGAGGACCTCGCGTCGGCCATCGCCAATGCGCGTGTCGACGGCGAGCCGCTGTCCGACGTGGACACCGTGTCCTACTACGTCATCATCGCCACCGCGGGCCACGACACCACCAGCGCGACGATCTCCGGCGGGCTGCACGCGCTCGTCGAACATGCCGATCAACTCCAACGGCTGCGCGACGATCCGCAGCTGATGGGGCTGGCGGGCGAGGAGATGATCCGTTGGGTCACCCCTGTCAAGGAGTTCATGCGAACGGCCGTCGAGGACACCATGATTCGCGGCGTGCCGATCAAGGCGGGGGAGTCGGTGCTGCTGTCGTACCCGTCCGGCAACCGCGACGAGGACGTGTTCACCGACCCCTTCCGCTTCGACGTCGGTCGCGACCCCAACAAGCACGTGGCCTTCGGCTACGGCGTGCACTTCTGCCTCGGCGCGGCACTGGCCCGCATGGAGGTCAACAGCTTCTTCTCCGCCCTGATACCGCGGCTGCGGTCGATCGAACTGACCGGGCAACCCGAACACACGGCCACGATCTTCGTCGGCGGCCTCAAGCACCTGCCGATCCGCTACGAGCTGACCTAGCCGGCGTCACACCCGCTGCCGGCGCGCTGCAGGCCTGCCGAGTCGCACGGCCCTGGCGGTTCACCGTCTGCGGTGGCGCCATGTGCACCGCGAGGCTGACGGACCCGTGAGTCGACGCGACCTCGACGGCATGATTGCGCCGCCAACTGCGTGGGCGAGGGTCGGGCGCTCGCCAATGGTGCACCGCGCGACGCCGAGGCGGGGAGGCCTGCCGACGCGCGATGCGGCGGCCGTGCGCGGGCTGAAGGACAGCGCCTAATGCCTGCCAGGATACGGCACCCGCATAGCCGAGGGCGATTTCCCACACCTGAACCCTCGGCACGCCACCCGTGGGCTCTAGGGGTGGCGTGCCGATCAAGACCTACTCGTCCGGCTTGGGCTCGTCCGGCTTGGCTCGTCCGGCTTAGGTCGAAATATCCCGACGATTGCATGCTGCGCGTCCTCGATAGCCTTCTTTTGGACGGTCCACTGCCGTTCCACCAGGTCCGTGAACGCTTTCCGCTGGTGCTCGATCTGCTCGCTGATCGCCTTGCGCTGAGCCTCCCAGTGGTCAGTGATCTTGACGCTGCGCTGCTGTTCGAGGAAATCCGCGAACGCCTTCTGCTGGGACTCGACCAAGTCCGCGACCGCCTTGTGCTGAGCCTCCAACTGGTTTGCGATCTGGTCCTGAATCGCCTTCATCCGCTTCTCGTTCTCCGTCGCCAGCTCCTTGAACTGGTCAGGAAGTCCCGCGCTCGGCTGTTCCGTCATGGTCTGCTTATCCCTCCCGTTTAGATGAACTCGGCCCGCCTCGTGGTGGCACCGCCCCCCAACGCTAATCCTGACCGTGGGTGGCTCCCGCGCGGCCTAGGTTTGATGGTCTGACACGAACGATCAACAGCAGCGGCTCTGCGGGTTGCGCTCCGTCGCGTCGTGGCGCATGCGCCAGTAGTCCCGTTCGGACATGACCGGCTCGCCGGGGTGAGTGCGCTCCCGATGGTCGACGTAACGCTGGTAGTGGTTGTCGCCCATCAATGAGCTGCAGTACCAACTGATCTGGCGGCCCGCTTGTCGTGCGCGGGTGGCAGCTCGTCCCATTGCTTCTGCACCTCCTTCTCGGCCGCGGTCGGGATCATTCCCGACGGTGCGAAGATTCGCGACGGCACCGGCTCGTCGGCGCTCAGCGGGCGCCCGCCGCCACGAATGACCTGAAGCGCGACGATGACTCCGGCCGCGAACACGATGACGACGAGCACCGCGAAGATCACCGAAAGCGTGCCCTGGATGAACGTGTTGCGGATGACGGCATCGATCTGGCCGACGTTCTTGGCTGCGCCGAACGTCGTCTTGCCCGCGTCCTTGGCGTCGACGTACTGGGCGTGCTGGCTCCAGTAGCCCACCTTCGGGTCACCGGAGAAGATCTTCTGCCACGACGCCGTCATCGTCACGATCAGATCCCACATCAGCGGAACACCGGGGATCCACGCCCATTTCAGTAGTCCGCGCTTGATGATCACCACCGTCACCACCGTCAGCGCGATGGCGGCGAGCAGTTGGTTGGCGATGCCGAACAGCGGGAACAGCGTGTTGATGCCGCCGAGTGGATCGGTGACGCCCATCAGAAGGATGCTGCCCCACGCCGCGACCACGATGATGCTGCATGCCCACGCGCCGACGCGCCAGCTCGGATTGCGCAGCTTCGTCAGTGGCCCACCGAGATTCGCGAGCCCGTCGGAGAGCATGAACCGCGCGACCCTGGTGCCCGCATCCACCGTGGTGAGGATGAACAACGCCTCGAACATGATCGCGAAGTGGTACCAGAACGCCTTGAGCCCAGTCCCGCCGAACACCTGGTGCAACACCTCGGACATGCCGAACGCCAGCGTGGGTGCGCCACCGGTGCGCGACACGATCGAGTCCTCGCCGACGCTCTCGGCGGCAGCGCTGATCTCGTCACCGGTGATCGGGGCACCGGAGAGGCCGAGGCCGTTGACGTAGTCGGCCGCCGTCTGAGCCGTCGTCCCGGTCTGCGCGGTCGGCGCGTTGATGGCGAAGTACAGGTGCTGGTTGAGGATGGCCGCGGTGATCAACGCCATGATCGCGACGAACGACTCGGTGAGCATGCCGCCGTAACCGATCAGCCGCATCTGGCTTTCCTTCTCCAGCAGCTTCGGGGTGGTGCCCGAGGAGATCAGCGAGTGGAAGCCGGACAGTGCGCCACACGCGATGGTGATGAACAGGAACGGGAACAGCGAGCCCGCGAACACCGGACCCGTGCCGCTCGAGGCGAACGACGAGACGGCAGGCGCCTCCATGATCGGGCGGGCCACCAGGATGCCGATGGCCAGCAGGATGATGGTGCCGACCTTCATGAACGTGGACAGATAGTCGCGGGGAGCCAGCAGCAGCCACACCGGCAGCACCGAGGCGGCCAGGCCGTAGAAGATGATGCACCACGACAGCGTGACCTTGGACAGCGTGAACCAGTCGACGCCCCAGTCTGTTTCGGCCACCCAGCCGCCCGAGACCACGGCGAGCAGCAGGAGCACGACGCCGATCAGCGAGACCTCGGAGACCCGGCCGGGCCGGAGGAACCTCAGGTACAGACCCATGAAGAGGGCGATCGGGATGGTCATCGCGATCGAGAACACGCCCCACGGGCTCTCGGCGAGGGCGTTGACGACCACCAGGGCGAGCACTGCCAGGAGGATCACCATGATGACGAGCACCCCGACGATCGCCGCGACGCCGCCGACGGTGCCCAGTTCGTCGCGCGCCATCTGGCCCAGTGAGCGGCCGCGCCGCCGGACCGAGATCGACAGCACCAGGTAGTCCTGGACGCACCCGGCGAACACGGCGCCGATGATGATCCAGATGGTGCCCGGCAGATAACCCATCTGCATGGCCAGCACCGGGCCCACCAGGGGGCCGGCGCCTGCGATGGCGGCGAAGTGATGGCCGAACAGGACCCGCCGGTCGGTCGGCATGTAGTCGGTGCCGTTCTCGAACACCTCGGCGGGCGTCGCGTCCTCGTCGCGCGGCTTGACGATCTTCATCTCGATGAGGCGCGCGTAGAAGCGGAACCCGATGACGTAGGTGCAGATCGCCGCGATGACGAACCAGACCGCGCTGACCGTCTCACCGCGGAAGAAGGCGATCACGGCCCACGCGATCGCCCCGATCAGGGCGATGACGGCGAACACGATCTTGTGTCTGGTGGTGATCGGCGAGCGGTCGATGATCGCCACCGGCGGCAGGTTCGCGTCGGTCCTGACGTAGGTGACGTCGCCGACGGTCTCCTCTGAGCGCTCCGATGTGGTGGAAGTGGCCATGCGTCGATCCTGTCACCGCGGGCAGTCGAGGTTGGCGGAAACGCGGCCTTTCGTTCAGCTTTCGTACAGGGTGCGCACGGTGTCGACGGTGTCGGCCTCGGCAGGGCTCTTGTCGTCGCGGTAGCGCAGCACGCGGGCGAAGCGCAACGCCATGCCACCGGGGTAACGGGTGGAGGTCTGCACGCCGTCGAGGGCGATCTCCACCACCTGCTCGGGGCGGACCGTCACCACGTAATCCGAGGTGCCGTCGACCGCGAGCGCGGTGAATCGCTCCGTCTGCCAGTCCAGCATCTCGTCGGTCATGCCCTTGAACGTCTTGCCCAGCATCACGAATCCGCCGTTCTGCGGGTCGCGCGCGCCGAGGTGGATGTTGGACAGCTTTCCGGTGCGCCTGCCCGAACCCCACTCCACTGCGAGCACGACGAGGTCGAGGGTGTGCACCGGCTTGACCTTGAGCCAGCCGGCACCCCGGCGCCCCGCCTCGTACGGCGCGGTGGGCGACTTCGCCATCACCCCTTCGTGACCGGCGGCAAGGGTGGCCGCCAGGAACGCGGCCGCGGCCTCGCCGTCGGCGGTGGCCAACCGGTCGACGCGTTGCCCGGCGGGAACCACCGAGTCGAGTGCCGCGAGACGCTCCGAGGTGGGCAGGTCGAGCAGGTCGGCGCCGTCGAGATGCAGCAGATCGAAGAAGAACACCGACAGCGGTTGCGTGGCGCGGGCACCCTCGACGTCGGCGGTGCGCCCGAACCGCGAAGCGGTGACCTGGAACCGGTGCGGCCTGCCATCGGGCCGCAGCGCGATGGCCTCGGCGTCGGCGATGAGCGTGGTGACCGGCAGCGCGAGGGTGGCGTCGACGACCTCGGGCAATCGCGCCGTGATGTCGTCGAGACTGCGGGTGTACACGGACACGGTGTCACCCGAGCGGTGGATCTGAACCCTGGCACCGTCGAGCTTGGCTTCGAAGATGGCCGTCCCGCCGAGTTTCTCGAGGGCGTCGGCGACACCGGTCGCGGTCTGGGCGAGCATCGGGCCCACCGGTCGGCCGACCTCGAGCGTGAACTGGTCGAGTGCGGGTCTGCCACCGGAAAGCACCTCCGCGGCGACCGCCGGGAGGTTCCCACTCAACATCGCGGCCCGGCGGACCTCGGGCGTGCGAACGTCCGCGGCCTTCGCGACCGCGTCGGCCATCAGACCGATGAGCGCGCCCTGGCGCAGCTCGCCGCCGAGCAGTCGGCGCAGGAACGTCTGTTCGGCTTCGGTCGCGGCGCTGAAGACGGCGTTGATCAGCTCCGACCTGCGGGCCTGGGAGCCCTTGCCCGCGACCGCGCCGATCTCGGTGAACGCGGCGTCGACCCCACGCACCGTCAGCGACGGTTCGACCGCAGGCGCGGGCAGCGACCTCAGCGCCGCCCAGCCCACCCCGATCTGACGCTGCGGCAGCTCACCGGACAGCCACGCGACGACGATGGCGACGAGCGTCGGATCCGACTCGGCCGCCGCCCGCCTCAGCAGCTCGGCGATGCGGGCGATCTTGGCCGAGCGCGCCGACACGGCACCGACGTCGGTGGACGCGGCGGCGACGTCGACGAGATGCACGTCCCCAGCCTGGCATGAAGGTCAGACATCTCCGAGGAGGTCGACGAGCACCTCGGCCTCCGCACGGACGGCGGCCGCCCGCTCGCCGTGTCCAGCCCGTGTCCATCTGATCGGCGGCCGTCAACCGCTCGGCGACCTCGACGCGCAGCAGATGTCCGGATCTCGGCGTCCGTCAGGACTCGCCGCGGCACCTCGGCCGCGCCGAGGCCGGCCACACTGCCCGCGACGCTGCCGCTCTGTTGCCGCGGCGCCGGTCAACGCGCCTGCGCCGCCTGCGTCGGGTGTCTCGGCGTTGTCGATGGCGCTGAGCGCGCAGCGCAGCGCAGAAACCCGGGTCGGATCGCGCTCCTTGCGGGCGGCGAGCAACTGGGCCCGCAGGGTCTGGCGCCAATGGGTGGCAGGCTCGGTCACCCGGTTCACGGTAGTTGCCGGTGCGCCGACTGCCGCGGCTCGATGCGGTTAGCGGACCTTGAAGGGGACCGTGTGCCAGCCCGAGGCGCCATCGGGAACGACGTCCGCCTCATCCGACGTCTGCACCGCTCCGGTGTTGTCCGTGGCCCGCACCGCGATCTGATGGTTTCCGGTCTGTTCGGCCTGCCAGTCGAAGCTCCACAGCCGCCAGGTGTCGTCGTTGTACGCCGCACCGAGTTGAGCGGGTTGCCATGGGCCGTCGTCGATTCGGACCTCGACGGCCTTGACGCCGCGGTGCTGCGCCCATGCCACCCCGCCGAACCGCGTCGGGCCGCGCGGAACGTCCGCACCGCTGCGCGGCACGTCGATGCGTGACTCCGTCTTGATCGGGCCCGCGGGGCGACCAGCCGAGCCGCGTCCAGTACGACTCGGCGCGGTCGTAGCGGGTCACCTCGAGGTCGACGATCCACTTGGTCGCCGACACGTAGCCGTAGAGTCCGGGCACCACCAGCCGCGCCGGATAGCCGTGCTCGACCGGCAACGGCTGACCGTCCAGCGTGATCGCGAGCAGCGAATCGCGATCGTCGGTGAGCGCCTCGACGGGCGTTCCCGCGGTGAATCCGTCGATCGAGGTGGACAGCACCATGTCGGCATCGGAGTGGACACCCGCCGCCGCCAGCAGGTCGCGGACGCGGTACCCGGTCCACACGCCATTCGAGATCAGGTCCCCGCCAACCGGATTGGACACGCAGGCCAGTGTGATCATCTTCTCGACGAGATCGAACTTCGCGAGGTCGTCGAAGCGGTAGGTGAACTCGCGGTCGACCATGCCATGGATCTTCAGCTGCCAGTCGCCACGGCTGAGCTGCGGCACGCTCAATGCGGTGTCGATCCGGTAGAAGTCCGCGCCGCTGGTGACGAAACTGGGCAGTGCCACCCCGGCGGGCTGGACGGTCGGTGGCACCGGGGGGATGGGATCCTTGACCGTCGGCGGCTTGAACGCCTCGCGGTCACCGGACACCGAGTGAAGCTGGCGCGACAGCACCGCCCCCAGCACGCCGGCAAGCACCCCGACGGCGGCGAAACCCATCGCCGCCAACGACAGTCGACGGCCGGGATCGGCTGGCTGATCCGGCTTTTCGGCCGCGGCGTCGGAGCCCAACGGCGCACCCTCGCCGTCGGCGAGCCGGCCCGACGTCAGGAAGCGCAGCGTGACGATTCCGCACGCCGCCCCGATCAGGGTGGGGACGATGTCGACGAAGGTCGCGCCGGTCCGCGACAGCACGGCGGCCGATCCCGCGACTGCCGGCGAGCCCGATCACCAGGCTGCCCGTCGGTATTCGCGAGCGCTCCCAGCGCGCGGCGACCGCGGCGACGACGGCGATGACGACGAGCACCGAGAGAGCCAGGAACAGCTTGTCGCTGGTGCCGAACAGTTGGATGGCCCATTCCTTGACGGGGCCGGGCGTCAGATCGACCACCGTCGAGCCGATGGCGGTTCGGGAGTCGGCACTGGCGCCGAAGGGCACTGCCACCAGCGCGGTGGCGCCCAGAGCGACCGCCGCGGCGGCGATTCCGCTCAGCGCGAGGGCCTCCCGCGCAGTCACCGCCATACCGCCAAGGTACCGACTCGGTGACCCGAAAGGCTTACCGTAAAGTGACGACTCCTGTTGCTTTACAGTCTGACCACATTTTGGAAAGGGAGCTAGATGGAGATCTCCGGGAAGAAGGCCATCGTCGTCGGCGGCGCGTCGGGCTTCGGCAAGGCCACCGCCGAGGCGCTGGCCAAGGGTGGCGCGAGCGTCGCGATCCTGGACCGGGCGCAGTCGGACGGCAAGGACGTCGCCGCGGCGATCGGTGCCACGTTCCACGAGGTGGACGTCACGGACTTCGCCGGAACCGAGACGGTGCTGCAGAAGGCCATCGACGAACTCGGTGGACTGCACGTCATCGTGACCACCGCGGGCGGCGGCATCGGAGAGCGCACCATCAAGAAGGACGGCCCGCACAGCCTGGACTCCTTCCGCGCGACCATCGACCTCAACCTCATCGGCAGCTTCAACATCAGCAGGCTGGCGGCGTGGCAGATGAGCAAGCAGGAGCCCGTCGACCCCGAAGACGGAGGGGAGGCCGAGGAGCGCGGCGTCATCATCAACACCGCGTCGATCGCCGCGTTCGAGGGTCAGATCGGGCAGGTCGCCTACACCGCATCGAAGGCCGCCATCGCCGGCATGTGCCTCACCATGGCGCGTGATCTGGGCAGCCTGGGCATTCGCGTGTTGGCCATCGCGCCGAGCCTGTTCGCGACCGGCCTCACCAAGGGGATTCCCGACGAGTTCGCGACGGCGCTCACCAAGGACGCCGCGTTCCCGAAGCGGCTCGGCAAGCCCGAGGAGTACGCGAAGCTGGCGCTCGCGATCGTCGACAACCCGATGCTCAACGGGCAGTGCCTTCGCCTGGACGCAGGTCAGCGCTTCGCCCCCAAGTAGAGTGATTTCGGCGCGGAAACCCGCGCTGAGCGTGTGTTTGCGCGCCGAAATCACAGGGGAGGGGCCCGATGGCGACGATCGCAACCCAGATGCTCGCGGCGTTGGCGCGCAGCGGCGTTCGTCGTGTCTACGGATTGCCGGGAGACAGCCTCAACGGCTTCACCGACGCCATCCGGCGCTCCGGTGACATCACGTGGGAGCACGTCCGGCACGAGGAGACGGCCGCCTTCGCCGCGGCCGCCGACGCCGCGCTGACCGGTGGGCTCGCGGTGTGCGCCGGCAGTTGTGGGCCGGGCAACCTGCACCTGATCAACGGATTGTTCGACGCCAGCCGCAGCCGCGTGCCGGTGCTCGCGATCGCGGCGCACATCCCGCGCAGTGAGATCGGCTCGGACTACTTCCAGGAGACGCGTCCACAGGACCTGTTCCGTGAGTGCAGTGTCTACTGCGAACTCGTCAGCACCCCCGAGATGGCGCCGCGCATCCTCGAGATGGCCATGCGGGCGGCCGTCGAGGAGAACGGCGTCGCCGTCGTCGTGGTGCCCGGCGAGATCTTCCTCGCCCAGGCAGCCGAATCCGGTTGGCTCACACACCCCATCGAGCCCACGCTGTCCGTGACGCGACCCGACGACGGATCCCTGCGCCGGGCCGCGGACCTGCTGAACGCGGCCGACAACGTCACCATCCTCGGCGGCGCAGGCGTGGCGGGCGCCCATGGCGCGCTGGTGCGGCTGGCCGGCACGCTCAACGCGCCCGTGGTGCACGCGCTGCGCGGCAAGGAGTTCATCGAGTACGACAATCCGTTCGACGTCGGGATGACGGGACTGCTCGGATTCGCGTCCGGCTACAAGGCCATCAAGGAGGCCGACGTCCTCCTGATGCTCGGCACCGACTTCCCCTACCAGCAGTTCTATCCCGAGCACGCGCGCGTGATCCAGGTCGACGTGCGGGGCCGCAACCTCGGCAGGCGCACCCCGATCGACCTCGGCCTGCGAGGGACCGTCGCCGACACGCTGGCCGCGCTGCAACCCCTGTTGGTGCAGAAGGCCTCCCGCGTCCATCTGGACCGCTCGCTGAAGCACTACGGCAAGACCCGCAAGACGCTGGACTCGTTGGCGGTCAACGACCGTGACCGCAGCCCGATCCGGCCGGAATACGTTGCCGGACTTGTTGATCGGCTGGCCACCGACGACGCGGTCTTCACCGTCGACGTCGGCTCGCCCGTCGTCTGGGCGGCTCGCTACCTGACGATGAACGGCAGGCGCAGACTGGTCGGCTCGTTCAACCACGGCACCATGGCCTGCGCCCTGCCACACGCGATCGGCGCCCAGACCGCGTTCCCGGCCCGCCAGGTGGTCGCACTGGCCGGTGACGGCGGCCTCACCATGATGTTCGGCGAGCTGATCACGCTGATCCAGAACCGCCTGCCGGTCAAGGTGGTGGTCTTCGACAACTCGTCGCTGAACTTCGTCGAGCTGGAGATGAAGGCCGCGGGCATCGTCAACTTCGGCACCGATCTGGTCAACCCCGACTTTGCCGCCGTGGCGCAGGCGATGGGCGCGTTCGGCCGCCGTGTCGAGCAGCCCGGCGAGTTGGAGCAGGCGCTGACCGAGGCGTTCGCGCACGACGGCCCCGCCGTGGTCGACGTCGTCACCGCGCGCCAGGAGCTGTCCATCCCACCCGCCATCACCGCCGAACAGGCGAAGGGTTTCTCGCTGTACGCGATCCGCACCGTGCTGGCCGGCCGCGGCGACGAACTGCTCGATCTGATCACCACCAACGTGGCGCGCCGCCTGCTCGATTAGCCGCGCCGACGGGAGCGCGGCACCAGGGCCGGCCCCTGGCGCGTCGTTGCGGGGTTCGACCGGTGCGCGCCGTCCGCGAGGGCGTGATCGACGGCGCGCAACCCTGTCTGGAGTACCAGGTGTAGCGGCCCAAGTCAGCTGCCGGGCAAGGGAATTCGGGTGCCGGCGTTCAGGCGGGCCGCGGGATGGCGGCCTTGGTGCCCTGTCCGATCCACGACGGGATGGCGCGTCGCACGTCGGCCGGGCCGGACACCGCCACGCTGCCCTCGAGCATGGCGTGCGACCAGCCGACGTCGCCCCGCCAGATCCGGGTGAGGGTCAGCAGGCTGGTCTGCACCGTCCCTGCGACCTCGTGCCCAGGGTCGAAGTCGCAGACGTCGGCTGCGCCGTCGGCGACCACCAGCCACCATCGCGACGCCTTGGACGTCACCCCGTCGAGCCGGAACGCCACCGTCGTGCGCGACCGCGGCCACGCGTCGATCGGGATGGTGCGGTGGATGTCCCACATCAGCAGGTGCGGATCGAGATCCTCCTCGCCGAGCTCGCCGATCCAGCGGGTGCCCCACGAGCCCAACGCGTCGACGACGCCGGCCAGCTCCTGCCCGCAGGGCGTCAGCGAATAGGCCGTGCGACCGTCGACCTCGGTGCGATCGACCACGCCGACCCGGGTCAGCGACTTGAGGCGTCGGGACAGCAGCGCCGGCGACATCTTCGGCACCCCGCGCCGCAGTTCGTTGAAGTGCCTGCTGCCGAGTAGGAGCTCCCGCACGACGAGCAGTGTCCACCGTTCGTCGAGGACTTCCATCGCCTTGGCCACGGGGCAGAACTGACCGTATCCGGACATCCGTGCACACCTCCATCAGATGGGCATGGCACGCGCCGCCATGCGCGATGACCAGTACAGATATAGAACCGAGGTTAGTACAGATCTGGCACTGGAACGCAAGGACGAGCGCGGCGATCATTGATTTCACCTGAACCGAAGGGAGCCATCATGACTGCCGCATCCGCGACTGTCGCCAACCGTGAACTCGCCGCCAAGCACCGTGCGATGTGGGCGGCGGGTGACTACCCCAAGCTCGCCGCCGAGCTGGTCGCCCCGCTGGGTCCCGATCCTGGTCGAGGCCTGTGGAATCCGTTCGGGCGACCGGGTTCTCGACGTCGGGGCGGGCACCGGCAACGCGGCGATTCCCGCGGCGCTGGCCGGGGCGGCCGTCGTCGCCAGCGACCTGACCCCGGAACTGCTCGAACACGGCAGGGCCGCCGCCGACGGGTTGGGCGTCCACCTGCAGTGGCAGGAGGCCGACGCCCAGGCGCATGCCGTTCGCCGACGACGAGTTCGACACCGTGATGTCCTGTATCGGTGTGATGTTCGCGCCGCACCATCAGGCCGCGGCCGACGAGCTGGTCCGGGTGTGCAAGCCGGGCGGGACGATCGGCCTCATCAGCTGGACCCCCGAAGGCCTCGTCGGGCAACTGTTCGCGGCGATGAAGCCGCACGTCCCGCCGCCGCCTCCCGGTGTGCAGCCACCCCCGCTGTGGGGCAACGAGGATCACGTCCGCGCGCTGCTGAAGGACCGCGTCGAAACCGTCACCACCGAGCGACGCACGCTGACCGTCGACGCGTTCGCCGACGGTGCGGCGTTCCGGGACTACTTCAAGTCCGTCTACGGGCCGACCATCTCGGCCTACCGTGCCGTTGGTGACGACGGCGATCGCATCGCCGCGCTGGATGCCGACATCGCCGCGGTCGGGGACAGATTCCTGTCTGGATCGTCGACGATGGAGTGGGAGTATCTGCTGGTGGTCGCCCGCAAGCGGTAGCGCCCGATTCAGCTGAGCGCGGTGGTGACGTCGATCAGGCGCCGCCCGATCGCCTCCACCTCGGCGAGGTGGACCTCTCCGAGGGGATGCACCCCGACGAGCAGCGCCACGTGCCCGGCGGGATCGAAGACCGGAGCCGCAATCGTGGCGACGGGTTGCGGGTCCGGTCTCGAATCATGTTCGAGCAGAACGCCATTCGTCACGCATTCGACGAGCAGCTGATCGATCATGGCGCCCACGTGCGACGGCACCCCGCCCCGTTCGAGCCTGCTGACCAGCTGCGCCGTCTGCGACAGCGCGGGCGTGGTCCAGTCGACGTCGTATCCGCGCGCCCTGGTGCGGATCAATGCGTCGTCGAGCCGTCGGCGCAGCGCGTCGTCACCGCCGGCGCCGCGTCCGTATCCACGCCTCCCGGTCGGCGTCGGACGCCCACGCGGCGAACGCGACGCCGAAGGGCGGCGTGAACGGAATCGGATCGCTCGGAATGCCCGAGGGACCCGCCATGCCGTTGAAGGCGATGATCACCAGCGAGTCGCCGGTGCGTTCGATCACCGAGGTCGCGTGGCCGAGTTCGTGCCAGAGGCCCGACGCGGCGATCCGTGCCGAATCGGCCAGGGGGCGGGCCGTTGCGGCGCGCGCCGCCACCTCGGCCAGCGCGGGTCCGAGCGAATACGTCTTGTCGGCCGGGTTGCGGTCGACCCATCCCCGGTCGGTCAGCGTCCGCAGGATGGCGTGCGCGGTCGCCTGGCTGAGGTCGAGTTCGCGCACGATCGACGAGAAGGACGGCGGTTCGTCGCAGCGCGCCAGGTATTCGACGACGTCGATGGCCCTTGCGGTCGGCGGTGACGCCGCGGCGCGCATATTGACCCCTCCCGCCGGAGTATCTAGAGTCCGATTCGTACTTTCGAGAACTTATCTCGAATATTCGAGAAGGGCAACGACGACGTGCGTGCGGTCGTGCTACGAAACGGTCAGTTGACGGTCCGCGAGACACCCGATCCGGTGCCGGGTGATGGCGAGTTGCTGCTGAAGACGCTCAGCACGGCGATCTGCGCCTCGGACGTGCACTTCATGGATCACCCGGATCTCGCGATCGACGACCCCACCGGACGGTCCCTCTACGACACCGACCGCGACATCGTGCTCGGCCACGAGTTCGTCGGCGAGGTGGTCGGCCACGGCCCGGGATGCACCGATCAGTTCCCGGTCGGCACCCGCGTCACCTCGATACCGATCCGGCTGATCGACGGCGGCGTCGGCGGCACCCGCATCATCGGCCAGCACCCGGAGGCGCAGGGCAGCTTCGGCGAGCTGCTGGTGATCGCCGAGATGCTGGCCAGGCAGGTCGACCGCGACGTCTCGCTCGATGCGGCGTCCCTGACCGACGCGTTCGCGGTCGGGGAGTTCTACGTCCGCGCCGCCGACGTCCAGCCCGGCGAGATACCCATCGTGATCGGAGCGGGGGCGATCGGGCTGTCCGCCGTCGCCGCGCTCGCCAAGCGCGGAATCGAGCCGATCGTCGTCTCCGACTTCAACGCCGAGCGCCGTGACCTGGCGCGCGACCGACTTCGGCGCGCACGTGCTGGTGGACCCGAACGTGAAGTCGCCGTTCGACGTCTTCAACGAGTTGCGCGCCGAACGCCATCTGCCCGGCCCTGCCGTGGTCTTCGAATGCGTCGGCGCCGCCGGCCTGATCCAGAAGATCGTCGAGTCGGTCGAGATGGGCACCCGGATCTACTGCGCCGGAGGCTGGTACACCGGGGACACGCTGGACATCACGACCGCGACGCGTCAGGGGGTGACCATCCAGTTCGGCGGGGGACCGATGCCGCAGGACTGGTACGGCACCCTCGATGCGATCGCCTCGGGAAGCCTCGACCCGATGCCCAGCGTCGGTCGGATCATCGGCCTCGACGAGGTGCCCGCGGCAATCGATCTGGCCCGCAGGTCCGACGGGCCGCCGCGGATCATCGTGCCACCCGAAGCGACGGGGATGCGGGCGAGCGAAGCGACGGGAATGAAGGAGATCTCTCGTGACTGAACGCGAAGACCGACAGGACATCGCCGACGTGCTGCTGCGCTACGCCACCGGAATCGACCGCAGGAACTGGCCACTCTTCCGCACCGCGTTCACCGAGGACTGCGAACTCGACTACGGCGAGATCGGCAGCTGGCACGGTGTCGACGCCGTCACCGAGTTCATGGAGACGTCGCACGCGATGGCGGGCCACACCATGCACCGGCTGACCAACCAGGTGATCACGGTCGACGGTGACCGGGCCGAGGCGCGCACCTACGTCGACGGTCTGATCATGTTCGGCGACGCAGGCTCCGGGGTGAACGCCGTCGGGTTCTACGACGACGACATCGTCAGGACCGCCGCCGGGTGGCGGATCGCCCGTCGACGATTCACGCCGGTGCGCGTCAGCGCGGTAGGGGAAGGATCATGACCTTCGCCGAGAAGTACGGGCCGTGGGCGGTCGTCGCCGGCGCGTCCGACGGTGTCGGCGCGGCGTTCGCCGAAGGCCTGGCCGAGCGTGGGCTGAACGTCGTGCTGCTGGCCCGGCGCCAAGCCGTGCTCGACGAGGTCGCGGCTGGCATCGAATCCCGCACCGGTGTCCAAACCCGAACGCTGGCAGTCGATCTCGCGAAGGCCGACGCCAGCACGGTGATCGCCGACGCCACCGCGGACCTCGACGTCGGATTCCTGGTCTACTGCGCGGGCGCCGACCCCAACTTCCAGCCGTTCCTGTCCAACCCGGTGTCGACGGCCGAGGCCATGATCCAGCGCAACTGCATCGTCCCCCTGCAGCTCTGCCACCACTTCGCTCCTGCGATGGTCGAGCGGGGCAGTGGCGGCATCGTCGTCTTCGGTTCGGGCGGAGGATTCGTCGGCGCGCCGAACATGGTGGCCTACGGTGCGACCAAGGCCTTCGACATGGTGTTCGCAGAAGCGCTCTGGAGCGAGCTTCACGACAAGGGGGTCGACGTGCTCGGGCTGATCCTCGGCAAGACCGACACGCCTGCACTGCGGCGGCTGGAAGCCGAGAGGGGCTCGACGCTGGCCGCCGACCAGCCGTTGCCGGACGCCGCCACGGTGGACGACGTGCTCGCCGAGGCCTTCGAGAACCTCGGCAAGACGCCGACCTGGATTGTGGGCGAGAACGTGCGCGCCGGAATGCAGATGCTGAGCTCACTGCCTCGCGCCGACGCCGTCGCGCTGATGGCCGCAGCCACCGCCACCGCGGTCGCCGGCGAAGGCTGATCGGCGCCAACGACTTCGGTGAAACCTCTGGCGGTCGGACGGCGTGGGCGCGACGATGGCAGCCATGGCCGATGACGCACCCGACGGCGCGAGCGAAGCGACGGCGGAAGCTGCACAGCCGACCCTGACCGACGACGACCAGACCGCGCTGCAGCGCTGGGTGCGCGCCACGGGCCTCGGCTCCCGGGTCGACCGACGTCGAACCGCTGACCGGCGGCAGCCAGAACATCGTGGTGCGGCTGCGCATCGACGAGCGGCCGATGGTGTTGCGCCGCCCGCCACTTCACCCCAGGCCGACGAGTGACAAGACGATGCTGCGCGAGATCGCGGTGCTGCGCACGCTGGCGGGTACGGACGTGCCGCATCCCGCATTCATCGCCGGATGCGAGGACCTCGGTGTACTCGGCGTGGTGTTCTACCTGATGGAGGACGTCGACGGCTTCAACCCGGGCAACGAGATGGCGCAGGCCTACGTCGACGACGCCGCCATGCGACACGACGTCGGCCAGGCCTATGCGGCCAGCCTGGCGCGGCTCGGCGACGTCGAATGGGAGGGCAGCCCGCTTGCTGCCATCCGGCGGCCGGGATCCTTTCTGGCGCGCCAGGTTCCGCAGTTCCTCGGTCTGCTCGAGAGCTACCGGCACGATGCCTACGATCCCGGGTCGTTGCCCGCGGTCACGGAGCTCGCCGAGTGGCTCGAGGGCAACCGGCCCGACGACGGCGAACCGGGCATCATGCACGGCGACGCCCACCTCAACAACGTGCTGCTGCGCCGTGACCGGGCGGAGCTGGCGGCGTTCATCGACTGGGAGATGTGCACGGTCGGGGACCCTCTGCTCGACCTGGGTTGGTTGATGGTGTGTTGGCCGACCGAACCCAACACCATCGATGCCGGCGCAGAACTCGCCGCGCTGGGGAACCTGGCCAATCGAGCCGAACTGCTCGACGCGTACGCGTCGAACAGCCGCGCCGCGGCGCACCGCCTGACGTCCCTGCCCTGGTTCGAGGCGCTGGCCTGCTTCAAGCTCGGCATCGTCATCGAGGGCACCTGGTCCCGCTATCTGGCGGGCCAGGCCAGCCGGGAAGCCGGTGAGCGGCTGCACATCTCGGCGGCCTCGCTGATCGAGCTGGGCAGCCGGGTGGCCAAGGGTGACGACCCGTTCGTCTGACCCCGCTCAGCGGTAGGTGTCGAGCCCGAGTTTGACGGCCAGCGCCATGCCGGCGACGGCGATCACCAGCCGCACCGGCGTAGCCGGGGCGTGGCGCACGACCACCGGCCCGAGCCGCGACCCGAGCAGACACCCGATGCCCATCGGCACCACGGCCAGCCAGTCGATCGGCCCGAATGCGATGAAGGCAAGGGCGGCAACGGCGTTCGCCACCCCGAGCACGACGTTCTTGGTCGCATTGGCGTGCGCGAGTGATGCGCTGCCCATGCGAAGGAACAGCGCGAGCAGCAGCACGCCCGCCGCCGCGCCGAAGAAGCCGCCGTACACGCAGATCGCGAGGATCGCCAGGCCTTCGAGAAGCCTGCCGAACCTGCTACGGACCGCGCCCGCGGCGCGTTGGCGGCTGGGCAATGCGATCAACACCGCCGAGGCGGCGATCAGCACCGGCACGACCTTCTCGAAGCCCTCGGCGGGGATGGACAACAGCAGGGCGGCGCCCGCCGCACCGCCGACGATCGCCGTCGGGATCAGTCGCGTCAGCTCGGCACGCTGGCCGCGCAGCTCGGGCAGCGAACCCAACACCGATCCGACCCCGTTGAACACCAGCGCGACGGTGTTGGTCATGTTGGCGGTCACCGGTGGCAGCCCCACCAGGAGCAGGGCGGGATAGGTGGCTACCGACGCCAAGCCGGCGACGCTGCCCGCAAGGCCGCCGCCGATTCCGGCGGCGAACAGCAGCAGCGCTTCCCAGACAGTCATCTAGGGCGAGACCCTAGGCGACGCCGGGTTGTGGCCCCGATCACGCCCGACCGCAGACCGTGTCGGAGCGCACTGCGTCTACGTCCTGCGTCTACTTCTTCCTGCCGACCAGTGCGTCGATCGGGGCGGGCGCACCCTCGCGATCCCTGACCACGCGATAGGCGACGTAGCCGACGACCAGGGTGAGGGCCACGAAGATCACCGCGAAGTACTGCATGAACCAGCCGGCGCCCGCCACGTCGTAGATCTCCGCGCGCGGCCAGCCGATGTTGATCACCAGCAGGCCGCCCATCACCACGGCGATCAGGTTGACCGGGATGCCCCACTTGCCCAGATCCATCACCGGGGGACCGTACGAGAGGCTGGTGCCCCGCAGCCGGTGGATCAGGGCGGGCACCGTGACCATCAGGTAGGCGATGTACACGATCACGACGGACACCGAGGCGATGGCGGCGAACACGCTGGACTGACCGATGTTGACCAGCAGCACCAGGATGGCCAGCGTGCTGACCGCGATGCCCGTGATCACGGGTGTTCCGGTGCGCTTGTTCACCCGGGACAGGAACTTGCCGAACGGCAGCCGATTGTCCCGCGCCATCGAGAACATCACCCGCGATGCCGAGGCCTGGATGGCCAGCGTCGCCGAGAACATCGCGACGGCGACGAGGGCCAGCAGGGCCTTGCCCAGCCAGGTGTCGAGCTGGCTCTCGATGATCCAGGCCATCCCTCCGGTGGCCAGGTCGTCGCCGAGTGCGGGGGCCGACATCAACGCGGCGATGATCATCAGCCCGCCGCCGACGAACGACACCAGCAGCGCGTTCACGATGGCCTTGGGCGCGGTCTTGCGGGGGTCCCTGGTCTCCTCGGAAAGTTCTGCGGCGCTGTCGAATCCGTACATCACGTAGGCGGCCATCAACATCGACGCCAGGAACGCGGGCAGGTAGCCGACGCCGGTCCCGTGGTCGCCGGAGTTGGCCACCGCCTCGACCGGAGTGCGCTCGGAGTGCAGGAACATCGCGCCGATGATGAGGAACACGCCGATGATCTCGATGGTGACGCCGGTGACGGTGATCCGCCCCATGAACTGCACTCCGGCCGCGCTGATGATGGTGCACAGCACGATGGTGATCGAGCCGAGGACGATGCCGTTCTCCGCGCCGGTGATCGACAACGGGTCCATGTCGCCGTCGATGATCTGGAAGCCGCTCCAGATCGGCGGCAGCACGGTCTGCATCGCGATGGCGAGCGCGGCGATGGACACGATGTAGCCGATCAGCATGAACCAGCCCGCGAACCAGCCGACGGCGTTGCCCGCCAGCCGGCGCGACCACTGGTAGATGGCACCGGCGACGGGAAACTTGCCGGACAGCTCGGCGAACACCAGGCACACGCAGAACTGGCAGACGAACACGATCGGCCAGGTCCAGAAGAACGCGGGGCCGCCGAGGCTGAAGCCCAGCGGGAAGAACGCGAACACCGTGGTGAGGATCGACACGAACGAGAAGCCCGACGCGAACGCGGCATACCCTCCGATGCCGCGGTGCAGCTCCTGGGTGTAGCCGAGTTCTTCAAGTGTGGACGCGTCCTCTGCCGAGGAGATCGCAGGGTCGAAGGTGGTCATGGAGTGCTCCTCGGATGCCGATGCATAACTGTCACGCGATAGAAATTAGCGTCTGCTCTTGTTTCCCGCGTTTCGTGCGCGTCACGACTGTGTGACCAGATGCCCGGCGGGTGACAATCGTCGGCATGCCGCCTGTGCTTCCGTCCGGTCGTGGCATCGCCGCGACCATCGGGGACATTGATGTTGCCAGTGACGAGGCACTTCTGCGCGCTGGAATCGACCGGTCACTGGCGGCCGTCGCCGCCGAACTCCGCGCCCACACCCCGGCGGCCGCGTTGGCCGGCGCGTGGTCGGAGGTGCTTCGGCACGGCGTGGCCACCGCCGTCCGGCTGACCTCGGGGCAGGCGGACTGGACGTGGTTCGTCTCCGGCAGCGTCGCCAGGGGCGAGGCGGCGCCCGGCTCCGACGTCGAGACGATGGTCGCCATCGGCGACGCGGTCGACGACGACGGGCAAGACCGAACTACTCGCCCGCGCCGCCGAAGTGCACGCGCTGATGGAGCGCTGCGGGATCCGCGGTGACGCCAACGGGGTGCTGGCCAGCAGGCCCAGATTCTGCCGACGCCTGAGCAGTTGGTCCGAGGGCGTCGAACGCTGGACCCGCGATCCCCGGGCAGGACCGCGGCGTGGTGATGACCGGCCTGCTCGCCGATTCGACCGGGGTGTGGGGCAGCGCGGACCTGCCGCACGACGCGCTGCGGGCGCAGGCCATGACCGCGGTCGGGCGCAGTTACCCGGCGCGTCAGGCCATGCTGCAGGACGCCACGGCCGTGCGGGCCGGCTTCCCGTCGCGGTTGCGCGTGATCGCCACGCACGCCGATGCCGTCGACCTGAAGCTCGCGGCGATCGATCCGGTGGTGAAGATCGCGCGCTGGGCGGCCCTGTCGGCCGGGTCGGACGAGCTGTCGACCTTCGCGCGGCTCGACGACGCCGCAGCGGCCAACGTGCTCGAACCCGACGACGTTTCCAGCCTGCGCGACTGCTTCGGGTGGCTGCTGCGGTTCCGCTGGCGGACGCGGGCCGGTGCGTTCCTCGATGGGCGGCGGGTCGACGACGTGGTGACGCTGTCGACGACGGCGCCGCAGGAGCGGGCCATGCTGCGCAGCATCGCGCGCGAGGTGTCCGGGATCAGACGCAAGCTGACCTACCTTGCGTCGACCTCGGCGTTCCGCTGAGTCGCCGGCCGCCACATGACACCCGATGTGCGCGCGCACGCCGTTGCCCAGGCCGTCGCCGCCGAGCGACTCGAGGGCTGGCGCCCCTTCGACGAGCACATCGCCGCGCTGGCCGAGCTGGCTCGCGGCGACGTCGCATTCGACGACTACCTCGCGAGGTTCCGAGACCGGCATCCGCCGCCGCGGTCGCAGCGCGGCAGGCGTCTCGGTCTTCGACCCGCCGCACCGTACCTGATACCCGGAACGACGCTGTTGCGCAACAACTTCGGTGCGGTGTCCGCGGAGATGCTGGCCGATCTCGAATACGTCGCCACTGCGGGCCGGATGGTGCTGTGGCTGTGCCGACCGGCCGTCGGGCCCGAGGACGACGCGCTCGACGTTCGGGTGCTGCACCGACACCTCTTCGGCGACGTCTATTCATGGGCCGGTGAGTACCGCACGACCGAACTGCGGCGCGGCGACCAGGGTTTCGCCTCGCGCGCCACGATCGCCACGGGGATGACCAGGGTGCTCGACAACGCGAGGGCGGTGGTCGACGCCTGTGGCGCGTACGACGACCCTCGACTGGGCTACGAACTGGCCCGCCTCTACGCCGACTACAACCAGATCCACCCGTTCCGCGAGGGCAACGGACGGACCGGCGCCCTGCTGCTGCACGGCATCGCCGGACGCTGCGGCCGACTGCTCGACCTCTCGGTGGCCAGCCGCGACGAGTGGTACTCGGCGGCGAGGGACAGCATGCCGATGCTGCGTGACGGCCGCGCCAATCACCGGCCCTTCCTGCCGATCCTGGTGCGGGCGGTGAAGGGCTAGACCGCCGCGTGCCCAAGATGGTTGCGGGCGTGTGCGATCGCGTCGTCCAGTGAGTCGATGAGGTGGTTTTCGTGGCGCAGTGAGTCGATGACACCGACATTGGTCAACAGGTTCATGTGTTCGGCCTGCACACCCTTGATGATCACGGTGACGCCGCGGGACTCCAGTTCTTCGGCGATACGTGCCAACGTGTGCGCTCCGGTGGCATCCAGCATTCCCAGCGTTGACATCCGGATGATGACGACCGACACCTCGGGGTGGTCCGCATCGGTGATCAGATTCGAAATCCGTTCGGCGGCACCGAAGAACATCGCGCCATCCAGTCGCAGCAGCGCGATGCGCTCATCGTCGGTGCGGCGCGTCCCTGGCAGTTCCTCACGTGTGACGCTGCTGCGGCGGGCCAGCGACCGCAGCGCGAACACCGCCGCGACCACGACGCCGATCTCGACGGCTTCGATGAGATCGAAACACACCGTGACGACGGCGGTCAGCACGAAGATCAAGGCGTCCGAGCGGGTGGATCGCAGGATCCTTCCCACCGTGGTGGCCGAGATCATCCGGAACGACGTCACCATCAGCACTGCGGCCAGTGCGCACAGCGGAATCGTCGACACCGGACCGGTCGCGAAGTACACCACGCCAATGAGTACGAGCGAGTGCACGACGGCGGACACGCGTGTCCGTGCGCCGGACCGTACGTTCACCGCGGTACGTGCGATCGCCCCCGTTGCAGGCATGCCGCCGAACAAGCCAGAGGCCACCGACGCCAGGCCCTGGCCGACCAGTTCGCGGTTTGGGTCGTAGGGTCCGGTCGGCGACATCGTGGCGGCCACGCGCGCCGACAGCAGCGACTCGATCGCGGCCAGCGCCGCGATCGCCAGCGCCGCACCGATCAGCGTCTGCAGCGCGTCCAGATCGGCATGCGGCAGGACGGGAGTGGGCAGGTGGGATGGCAGTTCGCCGATGCGTGCGACGGGCAGGTGCGCAACCACCACCAGCACAGTCGCGGCCACTACCGCGGCCAGCGACTCGGGGATGGCGCGGTGCACGCGGGGCAGGCCGACCATGAGGGCGGCGACGAACGCCGCCAGCGCCAGCGTGGTGGCGGCGATGGCCCAGTCGGCGTCGCCGAGAACGTTCCACGCCGCGAGCAAGGGGCTCTGACCCTCGGGGGCGGCTGTGCCGAACGCCGCGGGCACCTGCTGCAGGAAGATGATTGTCGCGATGCCGAGGGTGAACCCCTCGATCACCGGCCAGGGGATGAACGTCACCGCCCTGCCGAGCCCCGTGATGCCTGCGGCGAGCACGATGAATCCGGCCAATACCGTCACCAGCGCGATGCTGCCGAACCCGTAGTGCGCCACGATCGGCGCGAGTACCACGGCCATGGCGCCGGTCGGGCCAGAAACCTGGACGTGCGAGCCGCCGAACACGGCCGCCACCAGCCCGGCGACCACGGCGGTGATCAGGCCGGCCGCCGCACCCACGCCAGAGCTGATGCCGAAGGCCAGGGCGAGCGGAAGGGCGACGACGCCCACGGTGACACCGGCCAGCACGTCGCGGCGCCATGACCGCGGCAGGTCGACGTAGTCCGACTTGTGGGGGACCAACCGCGACATCGAGCGCGCAAGCGCGGAGATCACTTCGGAATTCCCAGTGGCGGTAGAGAATCGAGCGCATCGAGCTCGTCTCGACGAGCTGCCAAGGTATCGGCGAGGAAGGTTCGGGCGATCAGCAGCAGCTCGGAGATCTTGGGGTGGGCCAGTTCGTAGTAGACGGCGTTGCCCACCCGGCGGCCGCTGATCACGTGGTGGCGCTTGAGTACTGCGAGATGCTGGGAGAGCAGTGTCGGCTCGATGTCGGTCGCCGCCAGGATCTCGCTGACCGGAGTCGGGCTGCGGCTGGCAGACAAGATCTCCAGTGTCCTGATGCGCGCCGGATGCGCGAGTGCCTTGAACAGGTTCGCCTTGATCTCGTAGAGCGGTCTCTCGGACCCCTCCAGGAATCGGTTCGGCATGCAGCACCACCAGCGATTGACGGATTGAATGAATTCGCAATCCAGGCTATCGGGCCGTGCGCGCCAGCGCGAATCGGCGTGAGTACCGGTCCGGCGCGCTGACCAAGGCGGTTGCACACGCGTTGCGTCACCCGCTAGCCTCGCCATGTGCGCAGTCTTCTCGTAGTAGAAACCCGCAGCGGGGTCTGATCCGGACCGACCCCTCGCTGTGGGTCGCTCTACTACGTCGGTCACTCCCTCTGGCAAGAGAAGACCGGCACATGTTCTCCCCTTCTTCGACACGATCCGAAATCAACGCGACCCCGTCGTTCGCGGCGCCGTTCGACGCGCCGCTGCCGCGGGGCCTGCGTGAGGAGTCCGAAGCGATGTCGTCAGACGCATTCCACACCACGTACGCCCCGACGGCCGGCCCGCTGCGCCTCGGCCAATGGGAGTGCACCGACGCCGACCGCGGGTCGTCCCGACTGGGGCCGCAGGCGCGCAACTACCAGGCCACGATCGCCATCGGGGACCGGATCAGCACGTCGACGGTCGCGGCCAGCGGGCCGATCGCCGCGCTGACCTCGATGCTCTACGACCGAGGCGTCGGCGTCGAGATGCTGAAGTTCCACCAGCTCCGAACCGGCGACGGCATAGCGACGTTCATCCGCGGCACCGACGGAACCCGCGCCGAGTGGGGCATGGGCCTGTCGGACGATCCGACGCAATCGTCGCTGCGCGCGTTGATCGCTCTGGCCAACCGGCTGGCGGCGGCCTGAGCCGACGGGCTCAGCGCAGCGGGCGAAGCACGATCGGCAGGCCGTCCGTCGGCACGGGCATGCCGCCGTAGTCCCACCTCGCCGCATAGCCGGGACGTGCCGGCTCCAGCCGGTACTTGCGCAGCAGCCGGTGCATGATCGTCTTCACCTCGAGCTGGCCGAACACCATGCCGATGCACTTGTGCGCACCGCCGCCGAACGGCGTGAAGCCGTAGCGGTGCTTCTTGTGCTCGTTGCGAGGCTCGGCGAAGCGGTCCGGGTCGAACGTGTAGGGGTCGGGGTAGATCTCCTCGAGCCGGTGCGTCATACCCGGGTAGGCGATGACGTTCGTGCCCTCGGGCAGGTAGTGGCCGAGCAGTTCGGTGTCACGCACAGTGCGACGCATCGCCCACTGCACCGGTGAGACGAGCCGGATCGCCTCGTTCATCACCAGATCGAGCGATTCCAGCTTCTCCAGGGCCTCGATGTCGAGTGGTCCGTCGCCGAGTCGGTCGGACTCGTCGCGGCAGCGCTCCTGCCATTCGGGGTTGGCCGCCAGGTAGTGCGACATCGTCGTCGCGGTCGACGTCGACGTGTCGTGCGCGGCCATCATCAAGAAGATCATGTGGTTGACGATGTCCTCGTCGGAGAACTTGTTGCCGTCCTCGTCCTCGGACTGGCACAACACCGTCAACAGGTCCGAGCCGTCCTTTCCGCGACGTTCCTTCACTCGCTCGTCGAAGTAGTTCTCCAGGTACTCGCGGGCTTTCAGTCCGCGCCACCAGGTGAACGGCGGCACGCTGGTGCGGATGATCGCGTTGCCCGCGCGCGTCGTGACGGTGAAGGCTCTGTTCACCTTGGTGACGAGTTCCTTGTCGGTGCCCGGCTCGTGGCCCATGAAGACCATCGAGGCGATGTCGAGCGTGAGCTCCTTCATCGCCGGGTACAGCAGGAAGCGCGCGTCATTGGCGACCCAGTCATTGGCGATCACCTTCGACACCACCTGGTCGACCTGTTCGGTGTAGCCGGTCAGCCGGGTGCGGACGAACGCCTCCTGCATGATCCGCCGGTGGTACATGTGCTCCTCGAAGTCGAGGAGCATCAGCCCGCGGTGGAAGAACGCCCCGATCATCGGGGTCCAGCCCTGCTGCGAGTAGTCCTTGTTGCGGTTGGAGTAGATGGCCTGCGCCGCGTCGGGGCCCAGTGCCGCGACCGTCGGGATGATCGGGGAATCCAGCAGCATCACCGGGCCGCGCTTGCGGTAGTGGTGCAGCCAGAAATCGGGTCCGCCGCGGAACATCTCGACCATGTGGCCGACGATGGGCAGCCCGGAGTCGCCCATCACGGCCTTGAGGTCACTGCCTGCGGGCGGCTGGGCCATGGCGTGCTGCGGCCAATCGTGGGCCAGCAGGCGCTTCTCCAGCAGACCCATGCCGGGCACGGTCAGCATGGGCGACGTCTGGAACCGGCGCTTGGCCTGGTCGATCAGATACTCCGGGGTGCTGATGGTCGCCATGGTGCAAGCTCCTGAGGCTGAGGACGTGTGGTCGAACTCACTCGAACTTCCATCCTGCGGGCTAGACTTGACGCATGTCAAGTTTTGATCTGGCGTGGCGCGATGCCAAGGTTGAAAGCCCATGACCACCGAATCCATCCCACCTCAGATCCGTCGCAGCCGCGGCGACCGGCAACGCGAGGCGATCATCCTCGCCGTGCGCGAACTGCTCGAGACGCGCCGCTTCTCCGACCTCTCGGTCAGCTTGATCAGCGAGCGCGCCGGCGTGGCCCGGTCGGGGTTCTACTTCTACTTCGACTCCAAGTACGAAGTGCTGGCGTTCATCCTCAAGGACGCACTCGCCGAGCTGGACACACTGACCCACGACTTCGCGCCGCGCGATCCCGGCGAGTCACCGTCGGCGTTCGCCAAGCGCATGGTCGGCAGCGCGGCCACGGTGTTCGCCAGCACCGATCCGGTCATGGCGGCGTGCACCGTCGCGCAGAACACCGACGCCGACATCCGTTCGATGATGAACGACTTCGAGGACGCCGTGATCGACAAGATCGTCGGCGTGGTCGAGCAGGACGCCGGAGCCAGGCCCATCTCGGATGACGTGCCCGCGCTGGTCCGCATGCTCACCGCCACCACGGCGATGACCCTGTCCCACGACAGCGCCTTCGTGGGCAGGGGCACCGATCCGGAACGAGCCATCGAGGTGTTGGAGCGATTGTGGCTCAACGCCCTATGGGGCGGCGACGGCATCAAGGGCGAGTGACGCCGCGCCGGTAAGGTCGGCGCCATGGCGCAGCGGGGCGGGTTCGCGGGCAAACGGTGCTTCTTGACGGGCGCGGCCAGCGGCATCGGACGGGCGACGGCGCTGAAGCTCGCCGCCGAGGGCGCCGAACTCTTCCTCACCGACCGCAACGCCGAGGGGCTTGCCGAGACGGTCGCCGACGCGCGTGCCCTCGGCGCCACCGTGTCTGCCCACCGCGCGCTCGACATCGCCGACTACGAGCAGGTGGCCGCGTTCGCCGCCGACATCCACAGTGCGATCGGGGGATCCAACCCGGGCATGGACGTGGTGATGAACATCGCGGGGGTGTCGGCGTGGGGAACCGTCAGCCATCTCACCCACCGGCACTGGGAGTCGATGGTGTCCATCAACCTGATGGGGCCGATCCACGTCATCGAGACGTTCGTGCCGCCGATGGTGGCAGCAGGCCGCGGCGGGCACCTGGTCAACGTCTCCTCGGCGGCAGGGCTGGTGGCGCTGCCATGGCATGCCGCCTACAGCGCGAGCAAGTACGGCCTGCGCGGGGTGAGCGAGGTGCTGCGATTCGACCTCGCCCGGCACCGCATCGGGGTTTCCGTGGTGGTGCCGGGCGCGGTGAAGACCCCGTTGGTGCAGACGGTCGAGATCGCGGGCATCGACCGGGAAGACCCGCAGGTGAGCAAGTGGGTCGACCGGTTCAGCGGTCACGCCGTCTCGCCGGAGTTGGTGGCCGACAAGATACTTCGTGGCATCACCCGCAACCGCTACCTGATCTACACGTCGAACGACATCCGCGCGCTGTACGCCTTCAAGCGGTTCGCGTGGTGGCCGTACAGCATCGCGATGCGCCGGGTGAACGTCATCTTCACCCGGGCGCTGCGTCCGTCGTCTAAGACCGTTTGATCCCCAGCGCGTCGGTCATCGTGATGAACAGGTCGCTCTGATCGGTCAGGGCGACCACGTTCGCCGCCCGCGGGCCGAAGGCCGCGATCCGTACCTGCGTTCCGGTGTGCGTCTGGTCCTCCACCGCGACGTCGGCCGACGTGCCGTAGCTGACCGTCATCTCGGCGTCGTCGGCCGTGGTCAGCTTGCGGGTCAGGCCCGGGTACATCAGGTCGCGCACCCGCTCGATCGGCAGCTTGGCGTCCTCGGCGACGCCCTGGAGGTCGTCCTCGGTGACGTTCTCGACGATCTGGCTGGTGTGCCCGTGGTCGGCGGTGGCGATCACCAAGGTGTTGCCGTCCTTCTTCGCGAACTCGAGCGCCGCCTGCACCGCCTCGTCGAAGTACGACGGTCTCGCCGATCTGGCCGCACGGGATCCGCGGCGTGGTCGCGCTTGTCGATCGACGCGCTCTCCACCTGGAGGAAGAAGCCCTTGTCCTTGCCCTTGTCGCTGCCGGACAGCAGGTCGATCGCCTTCTGCGTCATGGCCGCCAGCTTCGGTACCTCCGCACCCCGCTCCGGGTTGTCGGTGCACTTGGCCGCGGGCTGCAGGTAGCCCTGCCGCACGGCGGCGGGACCCGTCCAGCGCACCGGCATGTTGCCGTCCGCGAACAGGCCGAGCACCGGCGCGTCCTGGTCGGCCTTGGTCACCTTGTCCAATTCGTTTGCGGTGCGGACGATCTGGAAGCCGCGCTCCTTGGCCTGCACCTCGAGTGTCTTGCCCTTGTAGTCGCCGCCGTTCGCGGTCTGGGCGAACGTCTCGCCGCCGCCACCCATGGTGATGTCCGGGCGGCCCGCCAGCAGTTGCTCGGTCACCGATCCCGGTCCGCCGTTCTCCAGCGCCTCCTTGGTGCAATCCTTGGCGGTCTCCTTCGGGCCGTAGCAGTCGCGGTCGGTGATGTGCGAGAACAACGCGGCAGGCGTGGCGTCCTGGATCTCGGAGGTGGTGACGTCGCCCGTCGCGAAGCCCTGGTCCTTGGCCAGCTCGAGGATGGTCTTCTGCGGGTTGCCCTTGATGTCGATGCCGAGCGCGCCGTTGTAGGTCTTGGTGCCGGTGGTCCACGCCGTCGCGCTGGCCGCGGAGTCGGTCACGTAGTTCGGCTTGCCGTCCTTGCGCAGCGCGTAGGTCGTGTACTGCCCGGTCAGCGGGAAGCGCGTCGAGGCCGGTGAAGAAGCCGCCCGCACCCTTCTCGTAGTTGCGGGCCAACGGTGATCTCGGAGTCGCCCATGCCGTCGCCGAGCAGCATGATCACGTTCTTCGCGCCCGAGGCGTTGATGGCGTCGCGGATCGCCTGGCTCTGATCGCCGTCGAGCCTGCGGGCGCCGCCGCCCGAGGTCAGGTCGCCGTTGGCGTCGCGCGTGACGGTGTTGCCCGGCGACGCCTTCTGCTCGTCGCTGCTGCACGCCGCCAACGGCAGCATCGCCACCGCGCCCACCACGACTGCCGCCTTCACATACCCGCTGATCGTCACCAAGGTCTCCTCGTTCGCTGTGTACTGCCTGGGAGATTGAACGGGACCGTCGGTGAACGGCTGTTTATCGGCGCGCTAACACTGGCGGCGTCAGCGTCTGCCCCAGTCCCACGGCGGGGCGCTCACCATGGTCTGTCCGGTGATGCGGGTCTCGCCCCACTGCTTGTGGAGTTCGATCTCGGCGGCGTCCGCGGTATGCGAGGTGTTCGCGCAGCGCCGCCGAGTGCGTGACCACCACGACCTGGGTGCCCCGCGGCGGCCGATCGGATCATGCCCGCCAGCGGCGCCACCAGGTCGGGGTGCAGCGATGTCTCCGGTTCGTTGAGCACCATCAGCGACGGCGGCCGCGGGCTCAGCAGCGCGGCGCCCCACAGCAGGAAACGCAGTGTGCCGTCGGACAATTCGGCCGCGCGCAGCGGACGCAGCATGCCGCGCTGATGCAGTTGCGAGCTCGAAGAGGCCGTCGTGGACCGCCACCGACACGGTCGCGCCGTCGAACGCGTCGGCGACGGCGCGGGGCAGGTCGTCGAAGCCGGCCTCGATGATGGTCTGCACGGCCGCGGCCAGATCGCCACCGTCATCGGACAACACCGGGGTGCGAGTGCCGACCTGGGGGCGGCGCGCCGGTGCGGCCGCGTCGACCCGGAAGCCGTCGTAGAACCGCCAGCCGCGCAGGCGATCCCGGACCGCTGCGAGCTCTGGCAGCGCGTCGGGGTGCGCGTACTCGGCGAGCACGCTGCGGTACGGCGGCAGTGACCGGGACAGCTCGTCGAAGCCGCGGCCCGATTCCGCCGCGGCCTCGGCGTAGTCGCGTCCCCGGCGCACCAGGGTCGAACTCGTCCGCAGCCGCGGACCCGCGAACACCGCCTCGCGCTTGATCTCGGGATCGCGGGCGAACAACGAGCCGTGTCCCGCGCTCTGGGGCAGCCCGAGGTCGATCAGATAGCCGAAGTCATCCGAGGCGAAGCCGAGTTCGAGCGAGACCGGGCGGGTGCGCGTGGTGCCCTGCGTCGTTCCGGTGCGGCGGGCACCGCCGAGTTGCTCGGGACCGGCCCACAGCACCGATTCCAGCCCGCCCTCGCGCGCCAGGGACCCGATCACCTCGCCACGGCCGCAGTCGGCCAGCAGCCGCAGCGCGCGGTACACCGACGACTTGCCGGTGCCGTTGGCGCCGGTGACGACCGTGAGAGCGGCCAGCGGAACGATCGACCTCGCGCAGTGAGCGGTAGCCGCGGACGGCGACGGTGTGCAGCATGACCCGACGCTAGGCGTCGGTGCCGACAGTCGACGGCTCCGGCTGCGGCATGGCCAGTTCCAGCCGGACGCCGAGCAGTCGCACCGGGCGGTCGAGCTCGAACTGATCGAAGACGGCCAGCGCGGTGTCGACGATCACCGACGCGTCCGTGGTCGGTGCGGGAAGCTTGCGGATCTTGGTGCGCGTGAAGAACGTCTTGGTGCGCATCGTGACGGCGACCCGGGTGACGACCCGGCCCTGCTCGACCACTTCGGCGAGGGTGTGGCGGGCCAATTCGTCGATGGCCGAGTCCATCTCGGCGCGTTCGGTGAGATCCTCCGGGAAGGTGACGACGTGGCTACGCGACCGCGGTATCCATGGCTCGGCGCTCACTGCGGTGTCGCCACCGCCCTTGGCCAGCAACAGGATCCACAGACCGGTGGTCGGCCCGAACGTCGCGGTGAGGAGCGTTGGGTCGGTGGCGGCGAGGTCGGCGACGGTGGTGATGCCCAGCGCGGCAAGCCGTTTGGCGGTCTTCGGGCCGACGCCCCAGAGCGCGTCGACGCCGCGGTCGCCCATCACCACCATCCAGTTCTCCTCGGTGAGCGCGAAGACGCCTGCCGGTTTGCCGAATCCGGTGGCGACCTTGGCGCGCTGTTTGTTGTCGCTGATGCCCACCGAACACGACAGCCCCGTCTCGGCGGCGACGACGGTGCGGATGCGCTCGGCCAACTCGAAGGGGTCGGCAACGTCGGCACCCAGGTAGGCCTCGTCCCAGCCCCACACCTCCAGCGGGTGGCCGAGGTCGCGCAGCAGCCCCATCACCTGTTCGGACGCTTCGTCGTAGGCCTCCGGGTCGGACGGCAGGAACGTGGCGTCCGGGCAGCGGCGCGCCGCCGTGCGCAGTGGCATGCCCGCGTGCACGCCGAACTCCCGCGCCTCGTACGACGCGCACGTGACGACCTTGCGTGGCTCGGTCGGATCACCGCTGCCCCCGACGATCACCGGCAGTCCGACGAGTTCGGGGTGGCGCCGCAGTTCGACCGACGCGAGGAACTGGTCGAGGTCGACGTGCAGGATCCAGCGCACGGTCAGGTGCCACCCATCAGTGCCGATGTTCTTCGCGCAAGCGCTCATCAGCGCCGATGTTCTTCGCGCAAGCGCTCATCAGCAGCCACACAGCTTGCGGGCCAACGACTCCCACGCATCGCCCTGCGCCTCGAGACTGCGGTCGAGATCTCTGACCTGGTGCGCGACGTAGTCGGCGTCGAGCAGCGCGGTCAGGGCGTCGGTCTGGGCATCCAGATCACCGGTGGTGTCCGCGGCCGCCAGCAGCATCCGCACGTGGCTGCGGTGCAGGGTGGACGGTGCGTTGAACCGGGTCTGGGGGTCGCGGCCCGCGTCGGAGAGCAGCGCGCGATGGTTCCAGACGAACTGCAACCGCTCCCGGCCGTAGGCGATCAGGCGCTCGAGCGGCGGCGCGCCAGGGCCCAGCGGCGGCGGGCCGAACATGAAGGCCTGCTGTTCGACCTTCTCGTCCTCGTCCAGCAGAACGATCATGAGGCCGGCGCGACTGCCGAACCGGCGGAACAGGGTGCCCTTGCCAACGCCGGCGGCGGCCGCGACGTCGTCCATCGTCACGGCGTCGGTGCCGCGGTCGGCGATGAGTCGGCGCGCCGCGTCCAGCAGCAACACCCGGTTGCGGGCTGCGTCGCCGCGCTCGGGCGGGGCAGAATCGGTGACGGTTAACCCGGTCAACCCGTCGGTAATGCCCATACCTGCACTTTAGCTCAGCCAGAATAAATCGGACTGCGGTCCGATTAATGTGTGCGACGATCTGGTGCGGCTATGGAAGGAACAGAGAAAGTGTCGGACATCAAGATCTTGGTTCTCCTGGGAAGTCTGCGCGCCGCGTCGGTGAACCGGCAGCTGGCGGAGCTGGCGGTCGAATCTGCCCCCGCGGGTGTGTCGCTGGTTCCATTCGACCGCCTGGGCGAGCTGCCGTTCTACAACGAGGACATCGACGGCGACGACGTTCCCGAACCCGTTCAGGCGTTTCGCCACGCCGCGGCGGAGGCGGATGCCGCGCTCGTCGTCACGCCCGAATACAACGGCAGCATTCCGGGTGTGCTGAAGAACGCGATCGACTGGTTGTCGCGACCGTTCGGCAACGGGGCACTCAAGGGCAAGCCGGTCGCGGTCGTCGGGTCGGCGCTCGGCCAGTACGGCGGGGTGTGGGCGCACGACGAGGTCCGCAAGTCGATCGGCATCGCGGGCGTGCGAGTGGTCGAGGATTTGAAGCTCTCGATACCTGGGAAGATCTTCATCGGCAGCCACCCGCGCGAGAACGCCGAGGTGACCGCGAATCTGCGCGAGGTGATCGAGAAGCTGGCCGCCGAAGTCGGCTGACCGTAACCGCCGCAGAGCCGCCGACGGCCCTCCGTCGGCGGCTTTGCTGTCTGGCGGCGGCCCTGCACGACTTGTCGGTGCCCACTGGTAGACAGGTCTGCATAGCGCGACACGCGCCGTTGTGTGATGTGCGACACGCCGGTGGATTAGGTGTCTCGGAGGTTACGACCTGGGAATTTCACGAATGTTGTTCAGAACATCTTGTACCTATTCTGAATGTCGGCCACTAGGTGTAGTGTCTTGCAGACCGACAGGCCCTCGTGGTTCGAAGGTCGGCCGGAGCTCCGAATCCGGTGGTGTCAGGTCTCAGACACACCGGATTCGCGGCCTCGGTCGGCAGGAATCGCAGGAATTTCGGGGGGCCGGGGACCGCTGAACATATGGGGATGTAGTAACCGGATCAGTTGCCAGTCATGTCAAGTTCAAGTTTTAGTTTCCGCAGAGGAGCCGTACCGCAGATGACCGTCACCGTGTACACCAAGCCCGCTTGCGTGCAGTGCAACGCGACCTACAAGGCGCTGGACAAGCAGGGCATCGCCTACGAGAAGGTCGACATCAGCCTGGACGCCGAGGCGCGTGACTACGTCATGGCGCTGGGGTACCTGCAGGCACCCGTCGTCGTGGCAGGCAACGACCACTGGTCGGGCTTCCGGCCGGACCGGATCAAGTCGCTGTCCGGGGCGGTCGCAGTCACGGCATAACGGGTATCCGGCGGGCAGAGAGGAGAGCGCGATGAGCCATCTCGTCTACTTCTCCAGCGTCTCGGAGAACACGCACCGCTTCGTGGACAAGCTGAGCATGCCCGCCACCCGCATCCCTCTGCACGGGCGCATCGAGGTAGATGAGCCCTACGTCTTGGTACTGCCCACCTACGGCGGTGGGCACGCCAACGGACCCGATCCCGATGCCGGGGGATACGTCCCCAAGCAGGTGATCGCATTCCTCAACAACGAGCACAACCGGTCGTTGATCCGCGGCGTCATCGCCGCGGGCAACACCAACTTCGGCGCCGAATTCGGCTACGCGGGTGACGTCGTCTCCCGCAAGTGCGGCGTGCCCTACCTCTACCGCTTCGAACTGATGGGAACCGAGGACGACGTCAACGCCGTCCGTGCGGGTCTCGCCGACTTCTGGAAGGACCCGACGTGCCACCAACCGTCACAGCTGCAGAGCCTGTAACCTCCGGCTCGCCCAACGCGCTGCCCGGGGAGACCGACTACCACGCGCTGAACGCGATGCTGAATCTCTACGACGCCGACGGCAAGATCCAGTTCGACAAGGACCGGGAAGCCGCGCATCAGTACTTCCGCGAGCACGTCAACCAGAACACGGTCTTCTTCCACAACCAGGACGAGAAGCTCGACTATCTCGTCAAGGAGAACTACTACGAGCGCGAGGTGCTCGACCAGTACTCGCGCAACTTCGTCAAGACGCTGCTGGATCGCGCGTACGCCAAGAAGTTCCGCTTCCCGACGTTCCTCGGCGCGTTCAAGTACTACACGTCCTACACGCTGAAGACGTTCGACGGGAAGCGCTACCTCGAACGCTTCGAGGACCGTGTCGTCATGGTGTCGCTCACCTTGGCCGCCGGCGACACGACGCTGGCCGAGAAGCTCGTCGACGAGATCATCGACGGCAGATTCCAGCCGGCCACCCCGACGTTCCTCAACTCCGGCAAGAAGCAACGCGGCGAGCCCGTCAGCTGCTTCCTGCTGCGCATCGAGGACAACATGGAGTCCATCGGGCGCTCCATCAACTCCGCGCTGCAGCTGTCCAAGCGCGGCGGCGGAGTCGCGTTGCTGCTGAGCAACATTCGTGAGCACGGCGCCCCGATCAAGAACATCGAGAACCAGAGCTCGGGTGTCATCCCGATCATGAAGCTGCTCGAGGACTCGTTCTCCTACGCCAACCAGCTCGGCGCCAGGCAGGGTGCGGGCGCGGTCTACCTGCACGCGCACCATCCCGACATCTACCGGTTCCTCGACACCAAGCGCGAGAACGCCGACGAGAAGATCCGGATCAAGACGCTGTCGCTCGGCGTCGTCATCCCGGACATCACGTTCGAACTCGCGAAGAAGAACGAGGACATGTACCTGTTCTCGCCGTACGACGTCGAGCGCGTCTACGGCGTGCCGTTCGCCGACATCTCGGTGACCGAGAAGTACTACGAGATGGTCGACGACGCGCGGATCCGCAAGACCAAGATCAAGGCGCGCGAGTTCTTCCAGACGCTGGCCGAGCTGCAGTTCGAGTCCGGCTACCCGTACATCATGTACGAGGACACGGTGAACCGGGCCAACCCGATCGCGGGCAAGATCACGCACAGCAACCTGTGCTCGGAGATCCTGCAGGTGTCGACGCCGTCGTTGTTCAACGAGGATCTGACCTACGCCAAGGTGGGCAAGGACATCTCGTGCAACCTCGGGTCGCTCAACATCGCCAAGACCATGGACTCGCCGGACTTCGCCCAGACCATCGAGGTGTCCATCCGTGCGTTGACCGCCGTCAGCGATCAGACCCACATCTGGTCGGTGCCGTCGATCGAGCAGGGCAACAACGACTCTCACGCCATCGGCCTCGGCCAGATGAACCTGCACGGGTACCTGGCGCGGGAGCGGATCCTCTACGGCTCCGAAGAGGGCGTCGACTTCACGAACATCTACTTCTACACGGTGCTGTATCACGCACTGCGGGCGTCGAATCGGATCGCGATCGAGCGGGGTACCAGGTTCGGCGGATTCGAGAATTCGAAGTACGCGTCAGGAGAGTTCTTCGACAAGTACACCGATCAGGTGTGGGAGCCGGCGACCGAGCGGGTGCGCGAGCTGTTCGCCGATGCGGACATTCGCATTCCGACGCAAGAGGATTGGGTGCGGCTGAAGGAGTCGGTGCAGACGCACGGCATCTACAACCAGAACCTGCAGGCCGTTCCGCCGACGGGGTCGATCTCCTACATCAACCACTCGACCAGTTCGATCCACCCGGTGGCCAGCAAGATCGAGATCCGCAAGGAAGGCAAGATCGGCCGCGTCTACTACCCGGCGCCGTTCCTGACCAACGACAACCTGGAGTACTACCAGGACGCGTACGAGATCGGCTACGAGAAGATCATCGACACCTACGCCGCGGCCACCCAGCACGTGGACCAGGGGTTGAGCCTGACGCTGTTCTTCAAGGACACCGCCTCCACGCGCGACGTCAACAAGGCGCAGATCTACGCCTGGCGCAAGGGGATCAAGACGCTGTACTACATCCGGCTGCGCCAGATGGCCTTGCAAGGCACTGAGGTGGAAAATTGCGTCAGCTGCATGTTGTGACCGCTGGTCGCTGAAACCGCAGGTCTTGTGGCCACCGAACTTCCGACCGGAGGCGTGATCTACGGTGTCAGGCTCCGGTCGGAGGTGGTCTATCGCTATGTAGGCCTTACGACCAAATCGGTCAAAGTTCGCCTGAGGCAACATGTCAAAGTTGCGCGGTCGGGGAGAAAGACTCCGTTCTACGACTGGCTTCGAGTACATGATGGCGAAGACATCGTCGCTGACCAACTCGAATGGGTAGAAGGCCTTGAAGAACTCGGGCAAGCGGAGATCTTCTGGATCGAGTCACCTTCGGCGGGAGGGGCTGTCCGCTCCTCAACCTGTCTCAGGGCGGTCTGGGTCCCATGGGCGTCGAGTGGACGGCCGAAATGCGCGAAGCCGCAAAGATTCGGTCGACGGGGCGGAAGGGCGTGAGTCGATTCGCTGACGAAAATCCGTTCTACGGTCGGACGCACGACGCTGATCAACGTGCGAAATGGTCAAAACTCCGGAAGGGGCAGCACGCAGGGCCCGAAAACCCCAACTTCGGAAGGTTTGGACGCGACCATCCGAGCTTTGGTCATGTCATGCCGGAACAAGCTCGCCAAAAGCTCTCCGAACAGAGACGAGGCGATGGCAATCCGAATTATGGGCGTACGGCGAGTGATGAGACTCGCGCAAAGATGTCGGCGGTGCGTAAGGGACGGCCAATGCCGTCGAGTCGACGTAGCGCGCATACTCGGTATCACACAAATCGGGGCGTCAAGAATGACACGTGTCGATACTGCATCGAAGATTCGGATTGAGCACCGCTGCATACTAATTGCAGGCCGAAAGCGGTGACAGGATCAGCTCTCGCGAGCCCGATCTGCATGCAGTGCCTTCAAGCGGCGCTCCTCGCGTAGCACGCTCTGGTAGCTCTCGCGCTCGGCGACAAGCCAATCCGGCTTCTCCTCGAGCAGCTGATTGATCTGCTCGGTGGTCAGCGCATCGGCGACGCCGCCGCGCGCGAGACCGGAAATCGAGACGCCCAGCTTGGCTGCCACCAGGTTCTTCGGGTGCGGCCCGTTCTTGCGGAGGTCCTTGAGCCACTGCGGGCGGATCCGCCTGAAGGGCGGCGATCTCGGCGCGGGTGATCGGGTTCTCCTGGAACTCCGCGGGCGTCGCGGGCAAGTACACGTCCAGCTTCTTCGCCGCCGTGGCGGGTTTCATGGACTGCGCGTTCGGCCTGCTCATGAACTAGAGCCTATCGGTGGGCCTATCGGTAGCCTGAGGCGGTGACCCCGCTCTGCCTCACCGTCGGGTACGTCCCCGGTGTGACGCCCGCGAAGTGGGCTCGGACCTGGGCGCAACGCCACCCCGAGGTTCCGCTGCAGCTGCATGCCGTCGCCGCGGCAGACGCGGCCGACGCGTTGCGGGCCGGCACCATCGACGTCGCGCTGCTGCGGCCGCCGGTCGACACGTCCGGGCTGGCCGTCATCCCCCTCTACGAGGAGACGACGGTGGTCGTGGTGCCGACCGATCACCTGCTCAGCGCCGCCGACGAGGTCACCGTCGCGGACCTCGACGGCGAACCAATCCTGATCCCACTCGACGACGTCGTCGCCTGGGCGGCCGCCCCCGGTGTCCAGGTCGATCACCGACCCGAGACCACCAAGGACGCAACAGAACTCGTTGCTGCGGGGATCGGCGCGCTCATCGTTCCGCAGTCGCTGGCGCGGCTGCATCACCGCAAGGACCTCACGTACCGCCCGATCACCGACGCGCCCACCTGTCCCGTGGCGCTCGCCGTCCCAGCGGGGCAGCAGTCGGCACTGGTCGAGGAGTTCATCGGGATCGTGCGGGGTCGCAAACCCAGTTCGTCGCGAGGGCGGGCCGAACCGGCGCCGAAACGCACCGCACGGGAGAAGACCATCGCGAAGCAGGCCGCCCGCGCCGCCGCGGGCAAGGTCGCCCGCAAGCCGGGCCGGGCCGAGCGCGGTCGACGCTGACGTCACCTGTCGTATTCCAAGGTTGGCAAGGACATCTCGTGCGACCGCGGCTCGCGCGACATCGCCTGGCGATGCACTCACCGGACTGCTGTCGCGGGCTGACCGCACGTTCGTCGACGCCACACCCAGGGCGCGTGACAAACTCGGGTGATGACTATGGACGCGGTGTCACTCAAGGCTCTGGTCGACGAGCAGCTCGACGCGGCACGCGATGCGCACGCGGGTCGCGCCTCGCACACCGTCTACGGCGGGCAGGAGCACAAGCTGCGCCAGACCGTCATCGCGCTGGTCGAGGGCCAGCAGCTCCACGACCACGAAAGTCCGGGCGAGGCAACGCTGTTGGTGCTGCGCGGCCGGGTGCGCCTGGGCACCTCGACGGATGAAGTCGAATGCGGAGAGGGCGACTACCTGCTGATCCCGGGGGAGCGGCACCACTTGACGGCCGTCGAGGATGCGGCGGTCCTGCTGACGGTGGTCACCGGCATCTGAACGGCTGAGACGGCCATCGCGGACAACCATCAGTGCGCAATTCCGCGGGGCGGTTGACAACGCACAGTCGCCTACCCCGAAAATCAGTGGAGTCGCGACTTGTCCACCCTCGAAGGCGTGAACGTTCGGCTGTATTCGACGCCGGACGACTTCGGCCCGGTGGCACGCTGGGTCTATCGCAGGGACCCGGTGTCGTTCACGACTGAGCTGACCACCCTGCGCACGCTCGCGGTGGCCGCCGATCAGCTGCTGCTGTCGGTCACTCGACTGTGACGGCGCGGTGGGCGCCGCCCTACAGATGAGGGATGCGGTGCTGTTGGTCAGCGGGCTTCCGCCGACGCTGGCGAAGGAAGCGGCGGCCGCGCTGGCGCCGGTGCGTGCCGATCTTCCTGCGGTCCGCGGAACGCCTTGCACTGCAACGGCTTTCAGTCAAGCATGGACGGAGGCGACCGGTGTCGACCGCCACACGTCCTTCGAGGAGACGCTGTACCGCCTCGACGACCTGGTGCCGCCCGGACGGGGTCGGCGGTGAAGCGCGGCTTGCCGGCGACGGTGACGACGAGCTGCTCGTCGGCTGGCTCGACGCGTTCTTCGTCGAGGCGTTCGATGCCGAGTCGAACCTCGACGCGAGCCGGGGCGTGCTCGGCGACATCGCCGACCAGGCTGGGCGCGTGGTGCTGTGGACGGTGCGACGGCGAACCCGTCGCGATGGCGCGGGTGCACGGCTGCTGCTGGGGATGTCGCGCATCGGTCCGGTCTACACGCCGCCCGAGAGCAGGGGCCACGGGTACGGCGCGGCCGTCACCGCCGAGGCGGTGCGGTACGCCCGGCGGGCGGGCGCGCGCGACGTGGTGTTGTTCGCCGACGTCGAGAATCCCGTGTCCAACGGGATCTACCGGCGACTGGGCTTCGTGCCCGTCGCCGAGAACGTGCAGTACGCGTTCACGGCGTGATCGACGGAGCCCCGGGACCTGCAACCCGGTTGGCCCAGCGGGAGCCCGCCCGGCGGTGCGAATGGGCTCGGCGCAGCGGGGCGGCGCCGGGGAGCGCGAACGGCAGGGGAGATGCGCCGGGGCCGTCCGGGGGTGCGAACGGCAGGGGAGACGTCGCCGAGGCCGCGCCGGGCAGCGCGAACGGCAGCGGAGAACTCGGGCGCCGGGCAGCCCGAGTGCCGGGGCCGGCATGGAGGTCAGGGCCTCCAGCCCGGCGGGCATCTGGCCGTTGGCCAGCGACGTCATCCAGCTTGGGCACTCCGACTGGATCGCCGTGGTCGCGACGAAGCCCGCGATGGTCGGGGCCAAGCCGTCGTGGCCGGACATCTGGGTGGCCATCGAGGCGAGTTTCGCTCCCGGTTTCACCAGCATCGGACAGATCGACTGCCCGACGCCGGCGAGCGTGGTGCTGAGCGGGCCGTTGTTGCCGATCCCGATCCCGTTCAACGCGCTGGTGCCCGAATCGCCCGCCACGTCGGCATGTGCGTGCGCGGGCCACAGCACGGCGGCCGCGCGATGCCGAGCGTCACCACCAGGGGCCGAAGTATCAGTGCGATCGCATCGATGTAGTCCGCCCACGCGATGCCCTGGCGCACCACCATGGCGTTGCGCAGCGTCGGCGAGGTCCACGGACGGTGCAAGGTCAGTGACGTCATCGAGAGCTCCCGGGTCGCCGGTAAGAATGCCTCGTTGCACTCATTTCACTTTGGTAACGATGGGCTACAAATGTCACAGGAACAACACGAAACGGTCAAGGTTCGCAACGCCCGCGTTTTCTTACCGTTGTCTCAATGACACCGATGCGACACTGCCGGGCCTTTGAAACCCGTTGAGCAAACACCCTTTCTGCGACTCAGCGACTGAGCGACGCCGAACCTGATGTACTCCCTGTGTTGTGACCGGGGTGCACTTACCCAGTCGGAGGCCACGGACATGTCCGCGCCCTTCTTCAGTCGGGAACGAATCGTCGCCGCACCGGGATGGAGCCGGTGGCTGGTCCCGCCGACTGCGCTGTCGATCCACCTGTCGATCGGCGCTGCACCTTCATGGAGCGTGTTCAAGAAGCCGCTGGAAGGTGCGCTGGGAATCTCCGGCACGCTCAGTGCGCTGCCGTTCATCATCGGCATCGTGGTTCTCGGACTCTCGGCGGCGGAGCACTGATCGCGTCGCCGTGGTCGACGGCGATGCTGGGCTTCTTTGGCACGGACTCGTCGGGCATCGCCAAGACGTTCCTAGTGCACGGGCTGGCCTACGCGGTGTTCATGTCGCTGGGCTGGTTGTTGGTGCGGGTGCCGCGGCCCGACTGGAAACCGCGCGACATCGACGCCGGAGGCAACGGTCGCCGGCTCGATCGTGGCCGGTGGCCGGGTCTCCGCCAATAACGCGATCAAGACGCCGCAGTTCTGGCTGCTGTGGGTTGTCTTGTGCTTGTCCGTGACTGCGGGTATCAGCATCCTGGAGAAGGCCTCGCCGATCTATCAGGACTTCTTCCCTGCGCCGGGTATGGCCGCCGCGGCCGCGGCGGCGGCAGGCTACGTCGCAATGCTGTCGCTGGCGAACATGCTGGGACGCATCGGCTGGTCGAGCCTGTCCGACAAGATCGGCCGGAAGAACGCCTACCGGATGTACCTCGGCGTCGGTGCCCTGCTCTACCTGGCGATCACGTTGACGACGAACTCGAACAAGGTGGTGTTCCTGGTCTGCACGCTGCTGATCTTGTCCTTCTACGGCGCCGGGTTCGCAACGGCCCCGGCCTATTTGCGCGATTTGTTCGGCACCTATCAGGTTGGGGTGATCCACGCCCGGCTGTTGACCGCATGGTCGGTCGCAGGCATCCTGGGGCCGATCATGGTCAATGCGATCGCCGACCGCCAGGAGGCCGCAGGCAAGGACGGGCCCGCCCTCTACACGACGTCGTTCTCGATAATGATCGGTCTGCTGGTGGTGGCGCTGGTGTGCAACGAGCTGGTGAAGCCGGTCAGCGAGAAGTGGCACGAACCGCGGGCGTCCACCGAGGGCATCGGAGAGGTCACCCGATGACCGATCCGTCAGCCGATGGGGAGCTCCACGACTACCGGTCCACGGTGCCAAGGGTGTACATCGCCCTGGCCTGGCTGTGGGTGGCGATCCCGTTCGGCTACGGCCTGTTCGAACTGCTGGTCACGGCCAAACAGCTGTTCCAGTGACTACTTCACCTTGTGCTGCGGGCCCTGTTCCTTCTTGTACAGCGCCTTGAGCATGCGGTCGCGGAAGAACGCGTTGTCGATCAGCTTGATGCCGTTGTTCGCGACGACCGGGATGCCGGCCAGCTTGTGGAAGTAACGGCCGCGCCGGTACTCCCTGCCCCACGCGGCCTCCATCCGCTGCGCGTAGTTGGTGAAGTCGTCGGGTCCGCCGTTGGCAGCGCGGCGATCGCGCATTCGCCCGCGGCGAGTCCGGATTCCAGCGCCTTGGAGATGCCCGCGCCCGAGGCCGGCTTGCCCGCACCCAGCGAGTCGCCGGCGAACAGCACGCCCGGGACGCCACGGCGGCCACGCGGTGAAGCCCATCGGCAGTCGCCAGGCCCGCACGCTCTTGTTCTTCTTGAGTTCCTCGATGGCGGGCAGCTCCCACTCGGCGCGGCAGCGTGCGCAGGAACTCGCCGAGGAACTGCGTGGCGTTGATCGCTGCCAGTTCTTGTAGCTGTTGACGTAGCCAAGGCCGATGTTGAAGCGCCCGCCGCCCATCGGGAAGACCCAGCCGTAGCCGGGCAGCTGATCGCCCTGGAACATCAGCTTGAGGTAGATGTCGAGGCGAGTCGGAGTCCGGCCGGTTGGCGGGCATCTCCGAGCGGATCGCGATCGCGGAGTAGCCGTTGTACTCCGAGTCGATCTTCAGCGCCGCGCTTGATGGGGGAGTAGGCGCCGTCGGCGGCGATCACCGCGTCGCCGTAGACCTTCTCGCCGCTCTTGAGCGACGACGCCGACGACGCGGCCGTTCGCGTCGAGTTCGGGGCCGGTCGACCTCGGCGCGACTGGCGCACCTCGGCACCGGCGGACTCGGCGTGCTTGAGCAGCAGCGTGTCGAGTTCGGTGCGGCTGGCGGTGTGGCCGTGGTCCGGCATGCCGGGGCGCTTGGGGAACGACAGCTCCCACTGCGATGGGGCTGAACACCGTCACGCGGTTGACCCGGTGGAACTTGGACACCTCTTCGGCCAGGCCCATCTTCTGCAGGTAGCTGACCGCGCGCGCGGTCAGGCCGTCGCCGCACGGCTTGTCCCGCGGGAACTCGGCCTTGTCGAGGACGACCACTTTGGCGCCGGTCTGCGCTGCCTGCCACGCCGCGGCGGCGCCCGATGGGCCTCCGCCTGCAATGACCAGGTCGTATCGCTGCGGTCATCTCGTCTCGTCTCGGTTAGCTGGGTCTGTCTCGCTGCGATCGTACCCGGGCGGTGTACCCCGCCCGCATCGAGAGCGGTGACGGGTGACTGACCGCACGGATCGCCGAAGCGCGCGATCCGGCGCGGTCTTGGCAGGTCAGCACGTCCCAGCCGGTACAGTGATTCCGTGCGCAGACCGTCCATCCCCCGATCCGGGACCCCGACCCGGGGTGAAGGTCGACGCGCGCAGTGAACGTTGGCGCGAGCACCGCAAGAAGGTGCGCGCCGAGATCGTCGACGCCGCCTTCCGCGCCATCGACCGGCTGGGGCCCGAGCTGAGCCTGCGGGAGATCGCCGAAGAGGCCGGCACCGCCAAGCCGAAGATCTACCGGCACTTCACCGACAAGTCCGACCTGTTCCAGGCGATCGGCGAGCGTCTGCGCGACATGTTGTGGGCGGCGATCTTCCCGTCGATCGACCTCGCCGACCGACTCCGGCCCGCGAGATCATCCGGCGCAGCGTCGAGGAGTACGTCAACCTGGTCGACGAGCATCCCAACGTGCTGCGGCTTCTTCATTCAGGGCCGCTTCGCCGAGCAGAGCGAGTCGACGATGCGGGCGCTCAACGAGGGCCGCGAGATCACCCTGGCGATGGCCGACATGTTCAACAACGAGCTGCGCGAGATGGAACTCGACCACGCGGCCATCGAGCTGGCCGCGTTCACCGACCTTCGGGTGCGGCGGCGGCGGCCACCGACTGGTGGCTGGGCCCCGACCCCGGACAGCCCGCGGCGGATGCCGCCGGAGCAGTTCGTCGCGCACCTGACCACGATCATGATGGGCGTCGATCGACGGCACCGCCGAGCTGCTCGGCATCAAGATCGACCCCGACCTGCCGATGCACGACGGCGTTCGCCGCCGCGAACTCCGCTGGCCTGACCTGCTCGTGCATCCGGGACGTTGACACCGGGTACTCCGTCGGCGAGGTACTGGCGTACCGTACCGGCGTATCGCCAGGAGGACGACCGTCCATGACCGTTGCCGACGCAGGCCGACGACGCCACGGTTCGCAAGACCCCGTCCACACCCGCGCTCATCATCGGCACCGGATTCTCCGGCCTGGGCATGGCCATCGCGCTGCAGCGCCAGGGCGTCGACTTCGTGCATCCTGGAGAAGGCCGACGACATCGGCGGCACCTGGCGCGACAACAGCTACCCGGGCTGCGCCTGCGACATCCCGTCGCACCTGTACTCGTTCTCCTTCGAGCCGCAAGCCCGACTGGACGCACATGTGGTCCTTCCAGCCGGAGATCTTCGACTACCTCAAGGGCGTCACCGAGAAGTACGGGCTGCGCCGCTACATCCGGTTCGGCTCGCTGGTCGACCGCGCCCACTGGGACGACGACGAGTACCGCTGGCACGTCTTCACCGACGACGGCGCAGGAGTACGTCGCGCAGTTCCTGATCTCCGGTGCCGGCGCGCTGCACATCCCGCTGATCCCCGACATCGAGGGCATCGACGAATTCGCGCGGTGCCGCCTTCCATTCCGCGCAGTGGGACCACAGCGTCGACCTCACCGGCAAGCGCGTCGCGATCATCGGCACCGGCGCCAGCGCCATCCAGATCGTGCCGGAGATCGTCGAGCGACGTCGCCGAACTGCAGCTCTACCAACGCACCCCGCCGTGGGTGATGCCGCGGTCCAACAACGCCGATCCCGGACTGGATGCGCGACGCGTTCAGCGACGGTGCCCGGCGCCCGGGCGCTGATGCGCGCCGGCATCTACTGGGTGCACGAGGCGCTCGGCTTCGCGCATGACCAAGCGCCCGAGCCTGCTGCAAGCTCGGCGAACTGCTCGGCAAGTGGAACATTCGGCGCAGCGTCAAGGACCGCGAACTGCGGCGCAAGCTGACCCCGAACTACCGCGCGGGCTGCAAGCGAATCCTGAACTCCGACACCTACTACCGGCGGCATCGCCAATCCCAAGACGAAGCTGATCACCGACGGCATCGCCCGGATCACCGCGCGACGGCATCGTCACCGCCGACGGCATCGAGCACCCGGTCGACGTGATCGTGTTCGCCACCGGCTTCCACGTCACCGACTCCTACACCTACGTCGACATCAAGGGTCCGCGGCGGCGAGGATCTGGTGGACCGCTGGAACCGCGAGGGCATCGCAGGCGCACCGCGGCATCGCCGTCGCCGACATGCCGAACCTGTTCTTCCTGCTCGGGCCCGAACACCGGGCTCGGGCCACAACTCGGTGGTGTTCATGATCGAGTCGCAGATCCGCTACGTCGGCCAAGGCGATCGCCGCCGTCGACAAGGCCGGGGCGCAGGCGCTGGCGCCGAGCCGCTGCCGCGCAGGACGAGTTCAACGCCGAACTGCAGGGCGAGCTGGCCGAGCTCGGTGTGGAACACCGGCGGTTGCAGCAGCTGGTACCTCGACGAGCACGGCGTGAACCGCACGCTGTGGAGCGGCATGACCTGGCAGTACTGGCTGGCGACCCGCCGAGTTCAGGCGCTCGGAGTACGAGTTCTCCGGCGATGAGCTCGCGTCGGCGGACGACACGCCAACACAAGTTGTTGTGTTGCGCGCTCGTTGTCGGACCCCAGGGGTAGTGTCTTGGTGGTCAGCTCGGCAAACGGACAATTCGCAGGTGAAATGGGGTCTCTGGTGTCCGATGGAATGAAGCTGATCGACCGGGTCTCGGCCATCAACTGGAACCGGGTGCAGGACGAGAAGGACGCCGAGGTCTGGGAGCGGCTGACCGGCAACTTCTGGTTGCCGGAGAAGGTGCCGGTGTCCAACGACATCCCGTCCTGGGGCACGCTCAACGCCCACGAGAAGCAGCTGACCATGCGGGTGTTCACCGGGCCTGACGCTGCTGGACACCATCCAGGGCACCGTCGGCGCGGTCAGCCTGATCCCCGACGCGCTGACCCCGCACGAGGAGGCGGTGCTACACCAACATCGCGTTCATGGAGTCGGTGCACGCCAAGAGCTACAGCAACATCTTCTCGACGCTGTGCTCGACGATCGAGATCGACGAGGCGTTCCGCTGGTCGGAGGAGAACCCCAACCTGCAGCGCAAGGCCGAGATCGTCATGAACTTCTACAAGGGCGACGACCCGCTCAAGCGCAAGGTGGCCTCGCACGCTGCTGGAGAGCTTCCTGTTCTACTCCGGCTTCTACCTGCCGATGTACTGGTGCAGCCGCGCCAAGCTGACCAACACCGCCGACCTGATCCGGCTGATCATCCGCGACGAGGCCGTGCACGGCTACTACATCGGCTACAAGTTCCAGAAGGGTCTGGCGCTCGAGGACGAGGCGCGCAAGGCCGAGCTCAAGGACTACACCTACGAGCTGCTGTTCGAGCTCTACGACAACGAGGTCGAGTACACCCAGGACCTCTACGACGAGGTCGGCCTCACCGAGGACGTCAAGAAGTTCCTGCGCTACAACGCCAACAAGGCGCTGATGAACCTCGGCTACGAGGCGCTGTTCCCGCGCGACGAGACCGACGTCAACCCGGCGATCCTGTCGGCACTTGTCCCGAACGCCGACGAGAACCACGACTTCTTCTCCGGCTCGGGCTCGCTCGTACGTGATCGGCAAGGCCGTCAACACCGAAGACGAGGACTGGGACTTCTGATCTTCGCAGGTCAGAGTCTGATCTGGGCTAGCATCCAACGGAGTCGGCAAACCGTCTGACGGCGTCTCCGAAGCAGTCTCGGAGCACTTTGCCCACACTCCTTCTACGGCGTGGGCGTGGTATTCGTGCGGGGCGTATGACACCAAGCAGGGCGCACACCGGACAACCGGCAGACCGACAAGCGCGGTTTCCGGACCATGCGCGAGGCCGAGGCGTTCGCCAACACCGTCGAGGTAGCCAAGCTCAAGGGGGAATTCGTCAACCCCGCCGATGCCCGCCGGACCGTAGACGCCCTCGGACAAGCCTGGCTCCAGCGCCAGAAGGGACACCTGAAGCATTCCCGGATACGCCGTCATGGAGACGGCCTGGCGCGTGCGGGTCAAGCCACGCTGTCGTGACGTCGCGCTGGGGGACATCAAGCCGACTGTCGTCGGAGCCTGGCTGGCCGAAATGGGCCAGGGCACCGAGGACACCAAGGCCCTCGGGGCTGCTGCGGTCAAGCGCGCCCACCACGTGCTGTCGCGCGTCCTGGCCGATGCCGTCGTCGACAACCTCATCCCCAAGAACCCCGCCGCCGGTCTAACGCTGCCCAAGACATCACGCAAAGCGCACATTTACCCCACCCATCAACAGGTCGACGCATGGTTCGGCGGCCAGGTGATTGACGGCCTGTGTGAGGTATTGGACGAGCACCAGGCCGCAAGGCGCGGGCGGGAGATGAGGCCCGCCGCAATCGGGTGCGTGCCGTGGCTGACAAGTGAAGGGGTCGTTGACCGGCTCGTGAAACTCAATTCGTGTTGCGTTGTGATCGACAAGGGGCATCGCGCCACGCACTCGGAGAAATGAACGCGCAAGGCTTTCCAAACGCGGCCATCTCGCGGCTCGAAGGAATGATGCCCGCTGCCGCAGACGGCGCGGCACCATTGACGATTGGTCCTTACACGCCGAGGGACGCAACGTGGCACGAAATTGAGGCAGTACGTGTTGCGGAGTGGCGGGGCAGCGGCTCGAAGCCCTTGACTCACTCGCAGATACTTGTTCCCGGTCAAATCGGCTGGGTCACCTATGGCACACCGTATGGGGACTACGAAGAGTTTCGCATTGAACCACAACGGGTTTGGTGGGGTTCAGCAACTGGACGGAAGGCTCCAGATCTCACTTAGAAGTTGGATTTGCCTGCGATGAGCCCAAACTCGCAGATGAGGCTACAGATTTCGTCGCGGACATGATCGCGTTCTCTGAGCCGATCACGACACAGTGCCCCGGCCCCGAGCCGAACCTCGTAGAAGTCGGTGTCGATAACGTGGCGATGGCAGAGGCAGATGCCGAACGGGGCTACGACGGTCCCGACGACGAGGACTACAACGAAGCGCCCGACCATTACGAGCGGTAGCATCGCACAGGCAAATAGATTCACCACGTTGACCTTTGGTAGTGCGCCGACCGGGTCGGGTAGCGGGTTCTCGGCCTCCTGCTCCGGTATGTAGTTGGCATACGTCGTCAGGTCAGGACGTAGCTGCTGTGCCCGAGCCACTTCGGCACCCGCATGCAGTGCATGCTGCGCTCCTCTACGGACGCCCGCGTTACCTCCGGAGTGTGAGCTATCCCGGCCTATGAACTACTGGCCAGGCTGCGCCGTCCTCGGAAAGATAGCGATACACGGTGGCGCGGGAAACGCCCAGCATCTTCGCGATGTCGGTCGCCGTAATGCCCTTCTCCCGAAGTTGGCGGGCTTTGGCAGCGTCGGCGGCGTCGACCTTGCGTGGGCGCCCACCCTTGCGGCCGTTGGCGGCGGCGGCCAGCCCGGCGCAGGTGCGCTCGATCATCGTGTCGCGTTCGAGTTGGGCGAAGGCGGCCATGATGGTGAGCATCGCCGTGCCCATTGGTCCCTCGGTGTGCAGACCTTCGGTGAGACTGCGGAATCCGATCCCTCGCGACGTCAACTGATCGACGACGGCAAGGACGTTCTGGGTGTTGCGTCCGAGCCGGTCCAGTTTCCAGACGGTGAGCACGTCACCCTCGCGGAGATGGTCCAGACAAGCATCGAGATGGGGTCGGGATGCGGTGGCGGCGCTAACGCCATGGTCGGTGAAGATGCGCGTCGACCCAGCTTGTTCGAGCGCGTCCAGTTGAAGCTGGGTTTTCGAGACTGGCGGATGGCAGGATTTCTCGCCGTTGAGTCAGGACACCAAGGGCTTCCTGCCGGAGTGCAGTGCACCGAATACGAACGCACGATGGGACGCTCTCGTTGTCATTGCGCTGCGACTACACAATCTTGGTGTATGGGTCCTTCGTGGAACTCAGTAAGGCCTGCGCGGTCGAGGCAAGCTTGAGTGATGGCGACCATAAGGAGGTCGCCGTGTTTGTCGTACTCGCTCATGATCGAATCCGCATCCCAGACCGCGCATTTTCCTGAGGGAAGGCCGGAGGACTGGCAGTGGTTGGTGAGAGCCGTGTTCCAGCTCGGAGGGAAGCATCCGAGTTTCAGTGCGTACATTCCGGACTCCGAACCCGGCTGGACGACCCAGTAGTTGAGGCCGTCGGCGCAGTCGCCGTGGTCTTCCCAGTAGTTGCGTAGCCAGGGTCCGTCCCAACGTGGCTCAGCGACACTGGTCGTCGGTGCCACCGACCGTGTGGTTGTGGTGGTGGAATTACGTGTGGTTGTGGTGGTGGAACTAGTTGTCTCAGTGGGCGTTGTCGTTGTCTGACGGGTTGACTGTGACGACCCGCTATCGCTGGCCGCCGAATGGATGACCAACCCGAGCAGCGCGGCCACAACGAGGAGACCGAGGAGAAACCACGCCAAGACACGCTTGCCTACGTCGTCACCCGATGTTGTACCCGCTGGTGCGTTGATAGGGCTTGACGGCGCAGAAACTTTGGCTGCAACTGGTTTTCCGGCGGGCGGCGTCGCCGTGGGCCGACTCCGTACCACTGGTTGCGGCTCCGGCGACGTGTGTCGGCGGCGCGGGCTTCGGTGGGTGGTGGCGTTGGTGCGCGGTGTTGGGCCTCTTCGACGGCGTGGCCGAGGAGAGATGTCCACGTTTCGGGGAGGGGCCGCCGGTCGGGTTCGTTGGTGAGGGTGTCGGTGATGAGCTGACGCAGCGGTTTCGGTGTCGTCGGCGGCAACTGCTGGACGTCTTTGGTGTGCTGGTCTCCGGCGAGAAGGCGTAGGGCGAGTAGCCCGAGTTTGTAGGTGTCGGAATGAATGGTGGCCAGTTCCTCGCCAGCGGGCACTTCCCAGTCGGGTGTTTCCATTTGGGGCAGGGCGGATACGCCGTTGACGCGCATGGCGTCACAGTCGATGAAGTAGACAGCCGGACGTGGGTGCAGGGAGAACAACAGGTTCTTCGGGGAGATGTCCCCGACGCAGACCCCGATTCGGTGCAGGAACGCCAATGCTTTGGCGACCTCACGCAAGAGTTGGTACCGCTGCGTGTCGGTGATGGTGATGCCGCGAGCGGCAAGCACCGAGGGTGGGTTGAGCAGATGCTGAAACTCCGCCGTGGTCCGGGAGACACCCTTGACGGTGGTGAGGTCGATGTAGAACGAGTCGGGGATGGCGGGCATCACGAAACCCACCGGCCCGGTGCCGTTTTCGACGACTGCGCAGGGCCAGGCGGCGATGGACACGAGTCCCTGGCCATCGTGGTAGGAGAGGGTGTCCTCGACGAGGGTGGGCATGGCCGACAGCGCGTCGAAGCTGACGTCGGTTCGGGCGTGCGGCTTGTACTCCTTGAAGACCATCGCGTCGGCGAATTTGGTCTTGGCCTTGGGTGCCTGGTAGACGATGCCCTGTCCGCCTTGCCCGAGTTTGGTCAAGGTACCGAGGGCATCACGGGCGATCACTGGACGGGTCACTGGGCGGGTCATGAGTCAATCCTTTTGGGCCACACCGCGACCAGGGTGCGGTCGTCGTCGAAGGTCTCCCGACTGAAGTCCACCGCGTGGGCGAACTCGATCAGCGAGGGCGGGCATGGGCGTGCCAGCAGGTCGCGGAACAAATCTCCGACGCTGCCGTGTCCGGTTCCGAGGGGATCGCCGATGCCGTCGGTGCCGATGAGCAGGACCGCGTCGCCGAGGAAGTCGAACACGGTTGGTGCTAGTTGTGTGGGCACGCGGGGTAGTGCGGAGACCGCCGAGGAGGCGACCCCGCCGTCGAGGGTGGTCTTGCCGCCCAGCACCTCGATGAACTCACCTGCCGGTGAGCACCCAGGCGCTGGAATCGCCGACTGCCACGAGGTGGGCGCGCAGCACGCCGGGTGCGATGGGTTCGATGACCGCGCACACCAGTGTCGTCGCGAGTTCCTGCTCGGCGCGCACCGGGTCGGGTTCGTCGAGCCCGAACAGGGTTTGGGCACGGGCGGTCAGTGCGTAGGCGGTGTTCTTGATCAGGGCAGACCAGTCCAGGTCGGCGGTGTCCGGGCCGAGGTTGGCGCGTATCCAGTCGGCGGCCTGCGTGACCGCGATGCTGGCCCCGAGATGGGATTGCGGCGACTGGGACACACCGTCGGCGACAGCGACGATGACCCGCCCGTCGGGTAGGTGATGGACGGCGAAGTCGTCTTGGCGGGGTGCGCCGTTGTAGCGGTGCAGGTGCCCACGTTGGGACACCCCGCGCACGGTCACGGTGTCGGTGGACCAGCCGTCGAGGGCTACGTCGGGACGAAATGCCAGGGAACGGTACTGCGGTATGCGGTCGGTGCCGGTTCGACCGACGGTGACGGCGCGCCGACCACGATCTGCCCAATCACGGTAGGCCCGGTGAACCGCGGTGGGCACCGGTGCGTAGGCGTCGGGTGCTGCGGGCGTGAGGTAGTGGGAGTCGACTGCAGCGGCGGGCTGATCGGGATCGCCGTGCGGTTGCGACTCCGCCGGAACGGAATCATGTGCATCGGGTGTCGCGCTTAGATCAGGTCCACGGCGAGGGTGAATCCCTCGGGCTTGTCGAACTGCAGCGTGGCAGCCTGCGAGGCCACCGCGTTGCCGGAACTGATCACCGACTGCGTCAGGGAGGTGAGGAACTCCGTAATCGCCGCACCGGTGTCCATGCGACGGTCCGCCACGAGCGCGAACTCCGGCCTTGGTGGCGATTTCCCCCACGACCGCTGGGTCGGCGTCGCCGATGCCAAACGACAGGATGTTGGGCGCGGCGGGCTGGCTCAGCAGCCGGGTCCGCACCGCCCGCCAGTCCTCGCGGTCCGTCGGTGCGCCATCGGTGAGGAAGAACACCACGGGCCGATGCACGCTGAAACCGTGACCCTTCAAGCGGGGTAGGTCGACCGAGATCCGGTACGCGAGTTCCTCGAAGGCGGCGCAATACGAGGTGCGTCCCTGGGCGGTCAACTCGGGCAGTTGCGGTGCGCTGCGCAAGTCGGCGGGTTCCAGATAGGTAAATGCATCGTCGGAGAACCCGATCACCGAAAACCGCACCTTGGCTGCGGCGAACGGATCCCGCTGCATAGCGTCCTGCAGGCTGAGCAGCCCGTGATTGAGCTCGCCGATATGCGGGGCCATCGACGCCGACTGGTCGGCCACGAAATAGACCGGAAGTAGTGTCCCCAATGGCTCCACGCTGGTTCCTCCTTTTGCTAGATAAAGTGTTCGTGCTTTTGCTAAATAAAGTGTTCTTGCAACCAGAAGCAAATCGCTACGTTAGCTAGCGTGTACGTCCGGTCGCCGAGACCTCGCGTAGGTCCGCGTCAGGTGTGACCATTGCGCTTTTTGCGACTTTCGGACCTCTCGCGATGGATGAACTGGCGAGCCTGGGTATTGATCAGTAAAGGCGGAACTCCAGACGGCCGCTCCGAACATCCACCCAGCGATCGTGCCACCGGCAGCCGCGGCGATTGCGATAGGCGCAAGGCGTTCCTTCTTCGTCAAGCCGACCGCTCCGAGAATGAGGCCAGCAGGCCCGAATACGACTGGCAGGGCCATCCGCGAACCGAGCACGGAAAGACCCGCACATACAAAGGCAATGATCGAGAAGAGGTTGGACGCTGCGGTCGTGGTCGCAGACTGAGCCTGCCCCGGCTGCGGATACGGCGGCTGAGGATACGGCGGCTGCCGGGCATGACGGCATGGCGGGGCAGGTTGCGGATACGACGGCTGAACCGGCGCGGACTGCGCATACGACGGCTGCGGGGCAGGTTGCGGATACGACGCCTGAGCTTGTGGCGGCTGCGGATACGCGGGCGGTGGAGTGTGCGTGGTCTTCCTGCGACGTTCCGGTGTCCAGTTGTGGCCGTCCCAGCGGCGTTCGGCGTTGGGTGAGCCGTCTGGGTCGTCGTACCAGCCTGGCGGCATCTGGGCGGTCATGGGCGTAGCCCTCTCTGGTTGAAGCCCCACGTCGTCGATGGTCTGCGCGCCTGACGCATTGATTTCGTCATGGTGCCTTCCTCGACATGAGGTCGTTCTGTGCCTGCAATTGTAGGAACGAAACGGAAATAATGTCAATCACACTGAATCTACTTCCGTGTGATTCCGGTCACGCCGCAATCATTGATGGCCTCGCCCCCGCCAGCGATGCCCATCGTTTTCCGACCCAGGCGATCAGGGTGCTGTCAGACTGGAGCCCACCAGCGGAGACGGGGAGGACGTGCGATGGCGACGGTGTACGTGGTGACGGCGGGCAGCGGCGAGAGCTACCACATCGAACGGGTCTACCTCGACGCCGACCAGGCGTACGGGTTCGCCCAGGACTACAACGGTATTGCCCCTGTTGAGCCTGTTCAGGTGGAGGAATGGCAGGTCGGTGCCCCGCCCGCCGCTCTACGACGGTCCGTACTGGCGGGCGCAGTGGTGGGCGCGGATCCCGGTCGCCAAGCGACGCGGAGCGTTGCGGCACACCGACGAGGGCGAACGGTTCGACGACTTCGCCATCCGCCAGGAGTGGTGGACCGGGGATGCCCTGCCCGAGGCCACGGTGGTGCGCCGGGAACTGGCCGGGGTGCCGAAGATCGAAGTGGTGGGGTCCTGCAAGGAGAAGGTGGAGGAACTGTTCTGGGAGACGGTCACCCAGGTCAGGGCCGAGTTGGCGGGCGTACCCAGGAAATAAATTCCGCTTCCTCGTGGCGGCAAGATGGAAAGAAATGGGCATGGCGACTCGACATTGCCGCCCTGGTGCGTCATGATGCCTTCATGGATTCACGCGCCCTGGAACGACTCGGCCACCACGTCGTGAGTCGACGCGTCGCGCTGGGCTTCCGCACCCGCATCGACCTGGCCAACAGCCTGCAGTTCACCGTGCGCACCCTGTCCGACATCGAGCACGGCGTGCGTAAGGCCAGCCCCGGCACCTACGCCATGCTGGAGAACAAGCTGGCCTGGGCACCGGGCAGCATCGACACCATCCTGGCCGGGGGGGAACCCAAAGAAGTGGTGTCCACACTGCACACGGAGCAGCCCCACCACCCGCGCCTCAGGGATACGCGCTGCGCCCGACCAACCCCAACGCCCTGTCGCAGGCGTCCACCGAGGAATTGCTGCTGGAGCTGCGACGGCGCATCATCGCCCCCCGCAGCAGACGCCACGACACCTGGGACGACTGGGACGGCGGCCTTGACCCGCACGGCGACTGGCCCGCAGCAGGGCTAACAGCACCCTGAACGCCGGGCATTGCCCGCTATGAAGTACCCAAGTGACCGGACAACCGGCAGACCGACAAGCGCGGTTTCCGGACAAAGTGCGAGGCCGGTCAACGATGCGCGCGCAGCCTTCGGCGATGAATCAGGACCCGGCCTACGAACCGGCTGAGGACCGAAAAATCTGGAACCACTTGATCATTCGGTTGAGCCAAAATCCGAACCCGGATTAGGTAACAGCTTGGCCGGGTTTGGGTTTCAAGGGCCTGCAAAGTCGCCAACGGCGGTCATCTTGTTGCCGTCCCAGGCGGTGGCGAAGCCGCCTGCGGTGAAGGCGCAATTCATGATGATCGCGCGGTGCGGAGGACTTCTCATCCACAAGTCGAGCGCTGCGGTCGGAGTCGCAGCCGATCCGGTGCCCCAGTAGACGATCTCACCTGTGTACCCGGTCTGGGTGTAGTCCGCATCCGCGATACGGGCCTGCGGTGAAGAGCCGTCCGAACCGGTATGGCCGTCCACGCCAGTCATCAGCATGTCGTTGGCGTGTCGTTGCGCCGCGGCTGTCAAACGCGGGTCGTCGTCGATCGCCGCGCATGTCTGGCGAAGCTGGTTGACGCCGTTGTACACCGCAGTCCCCAAATCGTCTGCGCGCGCAGGGAAACCAGCAACGGTGCCGAGAACAGTGATGGAGGCAGTGCAAATCGAGGAGACCGCGACGATCGTGCGTTTCGTCGTCATGTTTGCCTCTGGCGATGGGCTCGCTGTGCTGTTTGCAGCAAGCAATGCTACCGACTGGGGCCTTCGCGATGTTCGGAATCGGCCGACCGGTCTGTCCAATACCGTCCGCCCGAGAGCCCTTGCCTTCCTCCATACCGGGCGGCCCATTTGTCGATCTCTGTCGATCTGATTGCCTGTTTTGGGCCGCCGATCACAGTCGTCGCAGATGGATGACCCCGTGATCACTCCGACCCTGCTGCGCGATTGCCGAGACCGGTGCAGCGATGTTCAACTTGTCACGGTCGACCGGGTCGGTCACTGGATCGTCGAGGAAGGACCGGAATTAGTACTCGACCGGCTGCGCGCATTCCTGCGCGAAATGTGATGAGCCCGCACCCCTGTTGATTACCGGCTCACGGTCCCACCAAATGCACCCCGTCGGCATCCGCGACGGGGAGCTACGAGAGAAGAATCACCAACGATGACCACCACGACCGACGGAGGAACCCCGACATGAGCGCCGCGAAGGCCACCACGGTTATCGACGATCAGCAAATCCGCGTCACCACTTGGACGTTCGATGGGGCGGGTGACGCGACCGGCCCGCACGTCCACGAGTATGACTACGTCGTCGTGCCCGTCACAGGCGGGCGGTTCACTGTCGTCAACTCGGAAGGCGCCACCCGTGAAATGACGCAACACGCCGGGTCGCCCTATCGAGGCAGTGCTGCCACCGCGCACAACGTCGCCAACGCCGGCGACACCCGCGCAGTATTCGTGGAAATCGAACTCAAGCAATAGCCTTGCGCCCACTTCTGGCGTGGCGATCACGGGCCGTTTCGACCTCGGTATCGAGTTCGGCTAAGTCGGCCTACCGAAACACCAAGGGCCGCAACATGTTGGGAGGAGTTCGCGGGATGCCGGAGGTTGACCTCGCCGCTAGCCGATACTGGCGACAGCGAGGGTTTTCTTCATAGTTCTGGATTTCTTTACGTTTGCTGTGTTTGCCGAAGGGTCTGTTGGCCCTCGGCTAGCTCAATTCCCAGCGCCTCGAAGGCGAACCTGGCCCTATGCCCGTCACGACGCCTGCCTGCCCAGACGCCCGAACGGCCGGGTGTGACGTCGCCGCCGCGAGTGTGACGAGCCGGGATGTTCAATGCTGAACCGCGACGATGGGCTCGTCGGCGTAGTTGTCCTGGTGTGTTTGGCGCGCATCGTCTAGGTCGGCGGCGTAAATCGTCCGCGCGATGTGTTCGCCATCCCGGCCTTCGCTGATGACGATGAAAACGTCATGCATCTCATGCTGATCGAGCCGTGACCAGCATTTCTCGACTCCGGCGGCGACGAAGCCGTTCGCGTCGGTGGTCTCGAGCGGAACGGCGGGCGCGATCTGGTTGCCGTCGTATCCAAGATGGGGCTGTATCACAAGGTTCTCCTGCGTGGTTGCATCCGGTGGGTGGTACCGCCGCTAGACCTCTGCCAGCGACAGCCTCCCGGCAACAATAGGAAATAAACGGCAACTGTGTCAATAATACGGAAATGATTTCCGTAGTGATCTGCCTCACAGTGCGCACCGGACAGCACACCTGAGGGCCGCGGATCTCTGCCGGTCGCCCGCTACGTCTCGCAGCGGCGACAACTACCGCATCGAGCGGATCTACGTCGACAGCGACCAGGCCTACCGGTTCGCCCAGGCTTACAACGGCATTTCCCCGGTTGAGCCTGTTGAGGTGGAGGAATGGCAGGTCGATGCCTCGCCCGCCGCGCTACGACGGCCCGTACTGGCGCGCGGAATGGTGGGCACGTGTCCCGGTCGCAAAGCGGCGCACCGCACTACGGCACACCGACGAGGACGAACGGTTCGACGACTTCGCCATCCGCCAACAATGGTGGACCGGGGACGCCCTGCCCGAGGCCACGGTGGTGCGCCGGGAACTGGCCGGAATACCCCCGGATCGAGGTGCCGGGCGTGTCGAAGGACAAGGTGGGGGAACTGTTCTGGGACACGGTCACCCAGGTCAGGGCCGAGTTGGCAGGCGTGTCCCGGAAATAGATTCCGGCCCCTTGTGCATCAAACGGAACGAAAGGGGACATGGCAACTCGACATTGCCGCCCTGATGCGCCATGATGCCTGCATGGATACACGGGCCTTGGAACGGCTGGGCCACCACGTCGTGAGTCGGCGCGTGGCACTGGGTTTCCGCAACCGCACCGACCTGGCCGACAGCCTGCAGTTCACCGTGCGCACCCTGGCGGACGTCGAGCACGGCGTGCGCAAGGCCAGCCCGGGCACCTACGCCATGCTGGAAAACAAACTGGCCTGGGCACCCGGCAGCATCGACACCATCCTGGCCGGAGGAGAACCCAACGAGCTGGTGCCCACCCTGCACCGGACCAACCCCAACCCCTCGCCCCAGGAATACGCACTGCGTCCGAGCACCCCCAACGCCCTCTCGCACGCGTCCACCGAGGAATTGCTACTCGAGCTACGACGGCGCATCGTCGCCCCCCGGACCAGACGCCACGACACCTGGGACGACTGGGACGACGGCCTCGACCCGAACGGCGACTGGCCCGAACAGGGCTGACAGCCGGCACCCGGCCGGTCTCCTGGCCGACATAGATGCGATTTGCCGCACCGTTCGTCCTCAACAGGTTCAAATGTGTCTTACTTTGGGCAACGGCTGCCGAGGCTTTAGCGCAGTCCAGGTCTGGCTCGTCAACGCGTGGCAGCCGAG
>CAVTKI010000012.1:0-130098 GCA_963735245.1 uncultured Actinomycetota bacterium | reverse complement strand
ACTTACACAGGAGAACTCAGATGACCATCACAAGCGATCAGATCAAGACCGAAGTCCAGAATGCCCCGTCGTTGTACGGGCGGCCGATCGCGGTTCTGCACCAGGCGGTGACACCGCCATCGTTGAACGGGGCGGTGAAGCCGTCGAATCCTTTCGGTTACCGGGATTCGTCCGCCGACATCGCGAACGCGCTGGCGCAGGCCGGTTGCGACGTGCTGACCCCAGCGCGTAATCCGCGCCCGGATGTCGACGCGGATTGGACGTACCCCGATACGCTCGAGGGGATCACCCAGGCTGTCGCCGATGGAGCAGAGATCCTTTGGGCCAACACGAGCTTGTTCGACGAGCATCCGATGGCCGAATTCGCTTCCCACAGTCGGCTGTGCGTCGTTGGTCAGCCTCTGGACGTCGTCGAGAAGTTCGAAGACAAGGACGTCTGCCAGGCCGCGATCGAGGCGATCGGCGTCCCCGTGCCCGTGCAAGCCCTCGTCAACGTGGAGAATGGACCGGCGAAAGGTCAGATCGAAAAAGCAGTTTCGCTGAACAAGCTGACTTTCCCGGTCATCATCAAGCCTGTCCGCGGCCGCGGTAGCGCCGGTGTCAAGGTGGTCAACTCAGTCGAGGAAGCCGCCGAGCACATCGAGTCTCATGTCGGGCCGAAATTCGGCAGCAAGTTCCTCATCGAGGAGTACCTGTCCGGCAGAGAACTGGCCGTGACCGTGATGCCGCCGGGCACCTATGAGACGGCTGACGGGGTGCACAGCGAAGCCACCCATTGGACGCTTCCAGCGATCGAGCGCACTGGCCACCACGGCGGTGTGATGCCGTTCAGCGGAGTGGTGCCGATCCAGTCGAACAGCAAGCCCGCGGGCGACGACGATTCAATCCGCGAGTTCGGCCGCCATGCCGTTCGAGTCGCGCAGTTCCTGGGCGCTACTTCACCCATCCGCATCGACTGCCGGGAAGACGCCAACGGTGTCATCAAGGCCATCGACATCAACATGAAGCCCAGCATGACCGGCCCGGGCCGGCCCGGCCGGGAGCAGATGATCAACCTGTCAGCCATGTCGGCAGGAGAGATCGGCTGGAACTACACCGAAATGCTTGCAGCAATTGCGGGCAACGCGGCCCCAATCCAACAGATCACGGGGTCGGCGTTGCGCGGGCAGGCGGTTCCCGTTGCCGCGTGACGGAGTTCGGATGGAGGATCTGGTGGAGGGGACGCGCCGAGCGCGTCCCCTCCATCAGCGTATGGGCAATCGACAATGCGAACGGTCCTCTGCGGGCAACACGGCGGCATGGCAGTGCCCCGCCAGGTGATCGACCGAGCAAGACCGGCAGCCGCGCGAACGCGTATGCGAGTCAGTCGTTGGTTTGCTGGCCATGCCCGTAGATTGCCCGTGACCGGGGTCACTTGAGCTAATTCTCAGCGCTACCGGGGTGACCCCTTGGGCATCACCGAAACGGGCCTTCACCTGCATAGACCGTGGCTAGTCAAGCTGAAACGTCGCAGATCAGCGAACCAGTGAAAACGGGTCAAATGAGCTTCCCAAGCTGCCTGGACGAGGTTTTTTCGCCGCGGGCAGCGCGCGCAGGGATTCACCGTCGCCGTTCTCATCGACATTCGGCGACATGTCGGGCATCGGCGGGGGCGGTGATGTTGGCGAGTGAATCGAATGTCATAGCCGACGAAGGTACGCAATCGGATGGCGCATCGTCAACGAATCCGTTGATACCTCAACAGCTTTCGGCATTTTCGCGACAGCGATAGTCTATGTCGGTGAGTACCTAATGGCGGTGGCGAATCCCGCCCAAACGCATGGCTGGTTCCTTGTGCACGTGCCCGAGATTGACCAGTGGACCCAGGCCCGCAGCGAGCCTGAGATTGAACCGATGGCTCGCGACCTAGTCGCTACGTGGCTCGACGTGCCTATCGGCGAGGTGCAGATCCGCCGCAGCGGCTAGTGGGTGGTGTTTTTTGGTCGGATCGACCGGTAGCCGCCAGCACCAATCCATCTGCTGCCGTTTTGGTCCGCGCGACCTGTCGATGAACCACCCTTGCTGAAGAGGCTGATGGAAGGCGGGACGGGATGGCCAGGAATCGGCGCCGCGACGGGGCCGGAAATCCAGTCGGCTTAGTACTAGCAATTATCGGCGCCACCACAATGGCAATATCAACGTTTTTGCCGCTCACCGAACCGGTGGACGTATTCGGGATAGTCAGAAGCAACACGCTCATTCAGCACGGCGGATGGTGGTTGATCGCAGCCGCCCTGGGTATCGCGGTAAGCGCCTACTGGGTTAGCCAGCGAAATGCCGACACCTGGATTCTGCCGGTATTGGGCTCGATCGGCGCCGGAGCCTGGATTGTCTACCTGGCTGCGGGCAAGGGTTCTCGCACGCTGTACCCAGTCGACGCCAGTGGATTGCCCGACATGACCCAGCCGGGGGTGGTCGCGCCCCTCGGCATCGCTCTGTATGTCACCGGTGCAGGCGCCGTCATCGCCTTGATCGGCTCATTCATCACTCGCTTCGGCGCGCTGCGTGTTTTCGATCTCCTCCTTGCAGGGTCAAAGAACAGTTACTAGCCATTGCAAGGCTGCGGAAGCCGGAATCGTTTCCCGAACGGCCCCGCGCGCGATTACCGGCTTAAGCCGTAGGAGCGGGTGAAGAAGGGGTGAGGCAAGCTCGCCCAGTGTGCTTTCCAAGAAGGCCCACCGCCCGAAGTCCGCGAACTTGACGGCCATGCGGTCGCGTGGACTTTGGTTGATGTGGCGTGCGTGGGTCATGCGAAGCTGTCACGAGCGTGTCCCAAGTGGCCGACAACTCCGGTGGGTGTCGATGGAGATGTCGGCAGACGTCAGCAGTGACTTCAGACTTATCGCCGCAGGTCAGTACAGCAATGACGTTCGATCGGTGAACATTTGGCGACACCCACATACAGGGAGATACAGAAAACGCTAGCCCGTCTAACCCGTGACGCTCTCATGACGGCGTCATCGCCGGATGGTCGTCAGCTACGGGTGCTGCGGCACGGACCGGCCGTCGATCGACACCCGACCAGCAGCGATGGCCCCGTCACATTCGGGTCTGTGCTCTAGTCGAATGGCCCCGGCCTCGCCAAAAGGGCTTGAGATCGTGACGCGAGGCCAACCATTGCGCGGCCACGTTGTCCCTCACTCGCACACCAGATCTCAGAGACGCTGCGTCGGAGAAACCCAACCGGACCAGTGCCGTCGCATATCGCGCAGGCGTGCCGCCTCGCGGTCGGACCGAGAGGGGTACGGATACGGAGCGGCCGCCAGACCGCCGCTTGACCTCGCCTCGCGACGGTGACACGGTGGTCGACACGATTTTCCGCGTAGTCAGTGGCAGGGGGTGGCCGGCAGCCCCAGCCGACAACGGGTCTACATCGCCAACTTCGACGACGCGTTGAAGCAGGGCTAGCTGAAGGTCGCCAGCACGGTCAACAACGACATCACCGAGTCCGTCCCGATCGGCAAGGGATCGTGGGGCGTCACGGTCAGCCCCGACGGCAAACGCGTCTACGTGAGCCGATTGAGCGACGACAAGGTTTCCGTGCTCGAACACACGGAGTCGTTCAAGCCCGCCGGAAATCTGCCGAACCTGGTCGGGAACCGCGCTGTCGGCGGCTCAGCTGCGCAGGATGTTGTGAGCAGCGCGGCTTCTCGCCATCTTCGCTGCCACTCGTCTAGGAGCCTCGGCGAGTCTGCCAGGGTATGCTTTCGCATCCCGACGTGACAGCGCGGATCACAGTGCTCGGGCGACTAGCATTGACGGGGGCTATGAATCTTCGCGACTTCAGCAAACGGCTGCGTACTCGCTGGTTCATCGTGTTCTGGACAACCGTGGCCGCAGTCTCGGTTGCCATAGCAATCACGTTGCTCACGACTCCGCTCTACGAAGCCTCGACGCGACTCTTCGTGTCCACTGCGACCGATACGACGTCTGATCTCTACAAGGGCAGCCAAGAACGCGTACATACCTACACCAAGCTGCTCACGGGCCGGACCTTGGCTCAGCGCACTGTCGACAGACTTCATCTCGACACGAGCGCAGAAGATCTACAAGGTCGCGTCTTCGCCAGTGCCGAATCCGACACGGTCCTGATCGATGTGGATGTCCTCGACGAATCACCTTCCCGTGCCCGCGACATTGCCAATGGGTTGTCCGACGAGTTCGTCAAGATGGTGCGTGAATTGGAGACTCCGCTGGATGCGGACCTACCCAATGCTCGCGTTTTGGTCCAGGAACGCGCGTCGCTGCCCAAAGAACCGACGATTCCGCACAGGACACGGAACATCGAAGTCGGGCTCGCGGTCGGCCTGCTGCTGGGAATTGCACTTGCAGTTCTTCGCGGTTGGCGGGACAAGAGGGTCAAGAACCGAGAGGTGCTTGATTAGGTTGCAGGGGTCGGACTAGCCGGCGTCGCGATCCGGCCGCCCCAGGCGTGCTGCGCGGAAACGAGCTTGGGTGATCATGTCAGGTGAACCTGCCGACGTGGAGTAGCAATCCATGGCAAGAAGCGGTTCTAATCGGTGTTCGAGTGTTGTGACCGCCAGGGGAAATCAGTGGTATCCGTGCTGGAGCAGTATCAGCAGTCGTCGCGTCGCCGGTATCAGCGGGCAGCACGAGCGCAGAGGCGCCTCGACATCCAGGGCTTGCGGATGGTCGCGGTGCTCGCGGTGTTCGCATGTCACCTGTGGGGCTGGCCGCGGGGCGGCTTCGTCGGCGTCGACGTGTTCTTCGTGATCTCCGGTTTCCTCATCACGGGCAACCTGCTGCGCATGGCCGAAACCAGCGGGACGGTGTCGTTCGCGACGTTCTACTGGGGCCGGATACGCCGCATCGTCCCCGCCGCGACCGTCGTTCTCGTCCTCACCTACGCGGCATCGACGCTGGTGTTCCTGCCGTTCCGGTCGCACCAGGTCGGCATCGATGCGCTGTTCGCATTCGTCTTCGCGTCGAACTGGTGGTTTGCTTATGAGAACACCGACTACTTCCGTGTATCCGACGACACCGTCTCACCGGTCCAGCACTACTGGTCGCTGTCAATCGAAGAACAGTTCTACTTCGTCTGGCCCGCACTGATATTCGTCATCGGCGTGCTCATCGTCCGCAAGCGCTGGCCACACCTACGCCGCATGGCCATAGCCGGCGCAGTCATGTCAGTGATCGTCGCCGCGTCCCTGTGGTACGCCCTGCGCGAAACCAACATCGACCCGGCCTGGGCATACTTCGACACCTTTGCCCGAGTCTGGGAGCTCGGCGTCGGCGCCCTGCTGGCGTGCGCCGTCGGGGCGTTCGCCAAGATCCCCAAGGGCCTGAGAACGCTGTTGTCATGGGGCGGACTCGGCCTCATCGTCACCGCACTAGCTCTGATCGGCGAAAGCTCGCCGCGGTTCCCCGCGCCGTGGGCGCTTCTCCCGGTAGCCGGGGCCGCTCTCGTCATCATTGCCGGCGTCGGCGGCGAGCCCCGGTATCAGAACTTCTTGCGCAACCCGGTCAGCACGTACGTCGGTGACATCTCGTACTCGCTGTACTTGGTGCACTGGCCGGTCATCATCATCGTCGGCGCGCTGACGGACCCCGGCATCTACTTCTCCGTCACCGTCCTGGGTCTCGCGTTTGCCCTGGCCATACTGTCCTACCACTTCGTCGAGAATCCGTTCCGCAAGGCCAGCTGGCCGACGCTGCGCGAACAGGTATCCCACATTCGGCACCGCCGACGCGATCGCCAAGGGTCGAGCAGCCATGCCGCCGCTGCCGTCGCCGCCGCGCTGCTCGTCGTAGCAGGAATCGCCTTCACGCTACGACCCGTGACCACTGAGGACACCGCTACTCCGTCATTGGCACCGGTCGATGCCAGCGATGCAGGCCCCTCCGACGTGAAGTTCGGGCCGCTGGGCATGGCTCTTCGAGACGAGATCAGGACCGCCCTGCGCGCTTCCGACTGGCCAGCGCTGGACCCACCCTGGGAGTCGCTGTTTGCAAAGGGGGTCACCGTGGACGAATTCCTCAGCCCAGAGATCGCCAAGTGCTATTGGGCAGAGATCGCCCCACCCGAGTGCACCTACGGGTCGTCTTCTGCCCCGACCAAAGTCGTCATCGTTGGCGACTCCGTTGGCTCAGGGTATGCAGAGATCCTGCGTCAGCTCGCCGTCAATTCGAACGGTAAATTGGAGACGATCAATGAGACGATGGCATCGTGCGTCTTCACTCAAGACGACATCTACCGCGAGGGCGCATCCCCTGCGTGCGCGGGCCGCAAGAACAGCGCAGTCGACCTCATCAACACCATCAAGCCCAACGCCGTCATCATCTCGAACGCATACACAGACGAGCGAGTCCAGGGCTCGTCGCGCGACATGACCATGGCGGAATGGTCGGATTCGCTGCAGCGGATCGTGGACCGATTCCGCGGCAGTACCAACAAGGTGGTGCTGTTGTCACCCCCGCCGAGCGACGCTTCGATCCGGGACTGCATCAGCAAGCGCAATAGCAAGCCATCGAGTTGCATCGGCACAATCCCCGCCCGATGGAAGTCGAAGGCCGACACGGAGCGCCGACTCGCTGCAAGCATTGGTGCAGCGTGGATCGATTCGCGGCCATGGTTCTGCAATTCCGATGGGCGATGCCCAAGCTTCGTCGGGACGACACCTGCCAGATTTGACCGGACACACATGGCCACTCCGTACGCGAGCAAGATCCTCCCCGTCGTCGCCGAGACATTCAGGGGCGCAGGAGTTCCCATTCCGTCCAGCAGTTAGGGCGCGGGGGACTCTCAGTTGGTGGGGTTGTCGCTGGGCCCGTCGGCAGGCTTGTCTGGCGCGGACTCCGACTTTACCGGTTTCTCCAGGGTGCGCTGCGCAACCTTGACGACCTTTGGATCTGCTCCTGGCCGTCATCGGCTCCATGTCGAACTGCGGAACCCGCCCGCTACCCACCTTCCGTGAGCGGTGGTCCCGTAACGGTCCCCTGCCGGCGGGCGCACGAGAAGTCGAGCCGCTTGACACTTCGCCGGTGTCCGAAGGGCTCTGGCTCCCTCATGTCGCTATGAAATTGGATCAACGCAGCGGCATTCACCGCGGCGGCCGCCGTTGCCGCCGCTCCGATCACGATGACTGCGGGTCCACTCAAAGAAATGCGAGCGGATCCGAAGTCCGGAATGCGCTTGCACGGCAGTCAGTTTCATAGTCGATACCCAACTCCCTGAAAAGCGTCTGAGCACCGATTAGCATCGCCCAGACACGGATGCGCCTCGGCTTCTGAGTGGTGGGAGACATCGATGACGAAACTCGACAACGCGGAGGCATCGAGACCACCGCTCCGTCCATTCGCGAGCTCACCGTCCGAGGCGTGGTGCTCGGCGGCGTCATCACGCTCATCTTCACCGCAGCCAACGTCTATCTGGGCCTCAAGGTCGGCCTGACGTTCGCCACCGCGATCCCGGCGGCAGTCATCTCGATGGCGATCCTGCGTTACTTCCGTGGGCACACCATCCTCGAGAACAACATCGTGCAGACCATTGCCTCGGCAGCAGGCACGCTGGCCGCGATCATCTTCGTCCTGCCCGGACTGATCATGATCGGATGGTGGACGGGCTTCCCGTACTGGATCACGGTGGCGGTGTGCATCGTGGGCGGCATCCTCGGCGTGATGTACTCGGTGCCCCTGCGCCGCGCCCTGGTCACCGGTTCGGACCTGCCCTATCCGGAGGGTGTCGCCGCCGCCGAGGTGCTCAAGGTCGGCGAGGCCGCCGTAGACGGCGGTGAGGGCAACAAGCGAAGCCTGCGCGCGATCATCGTGGGTTCGCTTGCCGCAGCCGGCTTTTCACTGCTGGCCGCCACGAAGGTGATTCTCAGCGACATATCCGCTCTACTTCCGCCTCGGCGCCGGTGGTTCGACGATCGGCGCGAGCCTGTCGCTGGCGCTGATCGGCGTCGGCCATCTCGTGGGCGTCACCGTCGGCTTCGCCATGATCGTCGGTCTGGTGATCTCCTACTTCGTGCTGTTGCCGACGCTGACGTGGGGTGACATCACCGGCGGCGATGCGCTGGAGGACATCGTGTCGAGCACGTTCTCCCACGACGTCCGGTTCGTCGGCGCCGGCGCCATCGCCATCGCTGCCATCTGGACGCTGCTCAAGATCCTCGGCCCGATCGTTCGGGGTATCCGCGCCGCCGCCGCCTCAACACGCGCACGCCGCAGCGGAGACCAGGTGGAACTGACCGAACGGGACCTCCCCATCTGGATCGTGGGCGGCACGATCGCGGCGTCGCTGATCCCCATCGGACTGCTGCTGTGGTGGTTCCTCGAGAGCACGCAGATCGGCGGCAACACGCCGCTCATCATCGCGGTGACGCTGCGTGTTCGTCGTCCTGATCGGCGCGCTTCTCGCGTCCGTCGCGGGCTACATGGCCGGCCTGATCGGCTCGTCCAACAGCCCGATCTCCGGGCTCGGCATCCTGGTCGTCGTCATCGCGTCGCTGGTCGTTGGTGCTGGTGCACGGGCGCAGCGACGACGCCGCGCAGACGGCGGGACTGGTGGCCTACGCGCTGTTCGCCACGGCGATCGTCTTCGGTATCGCCACCATCTCCAACGACAACCTTCAGGACCTCAAGACCGGCCAACTCGTCGGCGCCACACCGTGGCGGCAGCAGGTCGCGCTGGTGATCGGCGTCGTCTTCGGCGGACTGGTGATTCCCCCCGTGCTCACCCTGCTGAACACTGCGTTCGGTTTCGCGGGCGCACCGGGTGCCGGCGAGAACGCGCTCGCCGCACCGCAGGCCGCGTTGATCTCCTCGCTTGCCAAGGGCGTCTTCGGCGGCGACTTGAACTGGGGCCTGCTTGGGTCTCGGTGTCGCCATCGGTGCGGTGGTGATCCTCATCGACGAGGTGCTGAAGCTGAAGACGAAGTTCGCCCTGCCGCCGCTGGCGGTCGGGATGGGCATGTACCTCCCGATGTCGCTGACGCTCGATCATCCCGATCGGCGCGCTCCTGGGCCGCTACTACGACAAGTGGGCGGACCGTACCGGCGGCGACGTCGAGCAGAAGAAGCGCCTCGGCGTGTTGATGGCGACGGGTCTCATCGTCGGCGAGAGCTTGTTCGGTGTGGTCTTCGCGGGCATCGTCGCGGCGCTCCGGCTCCGACGCACCGCTCGCGATCGTGGGCGAGGGATTCGAGAACTGGGCCGAGATCCTGGGCGTCGTCCTGTTCGTGGCCGTCGTCGGCCGGCCTCTACAAGTGGACTCGACGACTGGCGGACACTGACCGCTAGCGGCGCTCCCCAAGCAGAGAACCGGCGCGTCATGCGCCGCTTTCAGTATCGCTCGCCTACACCGGCCGATTCCGCCAAGAGCGCTGACGGGTCGGCCAGACTGCACGCCGCCACCGTGCTCAGGTGCCGCCCAAACGAGCGCCGAGCATGTAACTGAACGTTCATACAAACGTCTCTGATTCGCCTGCCAACTCGGCAACAAGGTGTTCTACAGTTTCGAGCCAAGGGAGCGGCAGAAGTACTGCGGCGGTCGACGGCACGAGGTGCGCGGAAGGCTGCAACGCCGGGTGGCCGCTGCGTGGCGCGGTCGTTAATCCGTTGACGGTCAGCTGATTTCGCGTGCCCGCAGCGTCCCGGCGAGTACTCCCGGCGTCCTCGCCTCGGAGTCAGACTCTATCAGAAAGCGCGGAATACACATGCTCGACGGAACCGGCGTGTTCGAGCGTCCGGGTCAATGGCTGCGGTGTGCGCTGCACGCACATTCCACCATCAGCGATGGCGACTTGTCGCCGCGCGCTCTAGCCCGCCAGTATCTGACCGCCGGGTTCGACGTGCTGGCCATCACCGATCACTGGCGCTTGGCCACCGTGCCCGACGCTCCAGAGATCCTCTTGGTGCCCGCCGCCGAACTCACCGCCGACCTCGGTCGCGTCGGGTGGACGGCCGACCTGCTCGTCTACGGAATCCAGGACATCCCTGAGGATCCCGGTGGAGACCGCAGGAACTGGATGACCAATACCGAGGAGCACTGGGAGCAACGCACCTTCCCGTCCGTCGAAGCCGGGGCGGCCTGGGCGGAGTCACAGGGCGGCGTCGCCTATCTCGCACATCCGTACTGGACGGGCGCCGGCTCGTACGCATTCGACGAGGCGCCGCATCTTGCCGGTGTCGAGGTGTTCAACGGGTCGGCCGAGTGCGAGGGCGGACGTGGCGACTCATCCGTGCTGTGGGATGAGGCACTCGACCGTGGAATCCGGTTGCACGGCATCGCCACCGACGATTCACACATGCCGCTCTTCGACATCGGCCTGGCCTGGACCTGGGTCAAGGTCGAAGAACGCACGTCGGAGGCCGTCGTCTCGGCGCTGCGTGACGGTCACGCCTACGGCTCGACCGGCCCTCGGATACTCGACCTGCGCCACGATCAGAACAAGGTCGAAATACGTTGCAGTCCAGTGCAGTCCATTCACGTCACGACGAGCCGGGAGAACGGCTCGAGCGTCGTCGCTGGCCGGGGAGGTCGGCGCGGGGGCCGGATCCTGGAGGCCGACGGCGCAGGCCTGATCACCCACGCCGTCGTCGAGTACGACCCAACGAATGTCACCTATGTCCGAGTACGAATTGTCGACGCTGGAGGTCACCAGGCATGGACCAACGTGCTGTGAACGTGTGTAAGAAGAATGTCGGCCGCCGCATCCTCGCGTCGGTCGCGGCGGCGGTCCTCGTCGCCGGCTGTTCCAGCGGCTCGGCGGCTCCAACGACACCGACAACGTCCTGACCGTCGGCACCACCTACTACATCGACTCGCTGAACCCGTTCGTGGGCATCGAGACACAGACCTCGACGGCCTACGCGATGATCTATCCCCAACTGGTGCAGTACGGTCCGGGCTTCAAGATGGAGGGTGACTGGGCCGAGCAGTGGACCGAGTCGCCCGACGGGCGCGCGATCACGTTCAAGCTCAAGGACGGCCAGTGGTCGGACGGCACGCCCCTGACTGCCGACGACGCGGTCTGGACGATCGAGACGATCCAGAAGTTCGCCGACGGGGCCACCGCGTCGATGGCCACGACCCTGTCGGGTATCGAATCGGCGAAGGCTCCCGATCCCAAGACCCTGGTGATCAACTACTCACAGCCGATGGGCGGCGCTCTGGCCAACCTGGCCCAGCTTTCCATTCTGCCCAAACACATTTGGGAGTCTCACGCCACCGGCGCCGACGGGTCCGGTCTGACCGCGTTCAAACCGGAACAGAGCCTGCCGGTGGTGTCGGGGGGACCGTTCACGATCACCAAGTTCGAGGAGAAGGGAACGACGGTATTCGAGCCGAATCCCAAGTTCTACGGACCCAAACCCCATGCGTCCGCGGTCGCGCTGACCTACTACACCAACCCGACCGCGATGATCGCCGATCTCAAGGCCGGCCGCGTCGCCTTCACCGACACCATTCCCTACAAGGACGCGGCACAGCTGACCTCGGTGCCCGGCGTCGAGCTCGGCAACCAGCCCGGCAACGAGGTGACCAACCTGGGCTTCAACTCCAGCGACGCGTAAGAAGCAGAACCGGGAACTGCTGGATCCACGGCTGCGCCAGGCATTCGAATACGCGCTGCCGCGCCAGCAGATCATCGACACCGTGTTCGGCGGCGAAGCCAAACCGTGGGCCAACATCCTGTCCGCGTGGTCGGGCGACTGGGTCAACCCCAAGGTGCAACCTCTGCCACACGACGTCGCCAAGGCCAACGCGATCCTGGATTCGCTTGGCTACCAGCGCGGTCCGGATGGCATCCGGACCGTTCCCGCGACGCAGGGCGAGCACGCTCAGTCCGCCCATCCGATGCAGTACTCGGTGATCGTCCCGAATGACACGGACTACGACGGCCACCTTCAGTTCACCCTCCTGCAGACCGCATTCAAGGAGATCGGCGTCGCGTTGACCGAGCAGGCCGGCGGCGACGGCACGCAGGCCTACCAACTGATGACCGCACCGGACGGCGCGTACGGGGACGCCGACATGTTCACCTGGTACTGGCGTCCCTACATCGACCCCGACTTCAACCTCGGCGCCGTCACGACCGCCGAACTGAACAACAACAGCGACACCGGCTGGAGCAATCCGGACTACGACGCGCTGCACGACAAGCAACGGGCGACGGTGGACCCGAACGCTCGCAGGGCATTGGTCTGGCAGGCCGAGGAGATGATCGCCAACTCCTTGCCCTACATCCAGATTGCCGAAACGAACCTCATCACAGCGCATTCGACCGCATGGACCGGCTTTGAGCCCACCTTGATGGGGTATGGAAAGGCCTATTACACCAGCCCGCGGCGGAGGTGATGACGGCGTTGGGCCGGATCTGGTTCGCCGTCGTCACGACCTTCGTCGCGGCCACCATCAACTTCTTCCTGTTCCGCGTCATGCCAGGCGACGCCGTCTCGGCGCTGAGGTGCCGAAACTGCACGCCGGAACTGCATCAGGCGTTGTTGACCCGCTACGGTCTCGACAAGCCGCTGCCCGAGCAGTATGTGACGTACCTGGGCGGGCTCGCCCGCGGTGACCTGGGAATCAGTCTCGCCAGCGGAAAACCGGTGTTGGACGCCATCATCGGCCCCCTGCTCAACACGCTGCCCATGCTCACCGCCGGGACCGTCATCGCGTTGGTGCTCGGCGTGGCCAGCGGAGCGCTTTCGGCGTGGCGACGCGGGACCGCGCTGGACTCGGCGTCCCAATGGACCGGCATGGCGTGTTACGCGATGCCCACGCAGTGGATCGCTCTGTTGATGGTGTTCTACGTCGCCTCGGCGGCCGGTCTTCCCGCGGTCGGGCTTGCCAGTCCGACACTCGGGATACTGGGCGAACCCTCTTGGTGGGACGTGCTCGCCGACCGCACCGCGCACCTGATCCTGCCCGCGCTCGCCCTGGGAATCGGCACTTACGGGCAGTACGCCATCGTGGTGCGCTCGGCGATGCTGGACACACTCGGTCAGGACTACATCCTGACCGCACGGGCGAAGGGCCTGCGCGACTGGATGATCCTGCGTCACTATGCGTTCGGCAACGCGATGCTCCCGCTGATCACCATCATCGCCCTCTCCGCAGGCTCGGTGGTGGCGGGAGCGATCGTGGTAGAGGACGTATTCAGTTATCCCGGAATCGGTTTCGCGGCGGTCGACGCGATCAACAAGCGCGATTATCCAGTGCTTCAAGGCATCTTCCTCCTGCTGACGGTTTCGGTGGTCCTGGCGAACCTGATCGCCGACCTGATCTACGTCCGAGTCGACCCCCGAATCCGGTATGGCCATGTCAGTGTTGGCTGACCCCGCACCGCCACGACGCCACGCAGGCACCCTGCGCAGGATGGTCACCGGCAACCGTCAGACCGTCGTCGGCCTCTGTGGGCTCGTCGTGTTCATCGCGATCGCCCTGCTCGCGTCGGTGCTCGCGCCGGACGACGTCAACAAGCAATTCGCCACGGGATTCTCGGTCCCGTCGTCGGCACATCTGCTGGGCCTGGACGGCGGCGGTTTCGACGTGCTGACCCGTCTCGTGCACGGCACGCAGACATCGCTACTGGTCGGGTCCGTCGCGGCATTCGTCGGGATGGTCATCGGGGGAACCATCGGGGTCCTCGCGGGGTACTTCGGCGGGCGCACCGACGGCGTCCTGATGCGGGTGACGGACTACTTCCTGGTGATACCCGACATCCCGCTGATGATCGTCGCTGCCGCGGTGTTCGGCCAGAGCCTGACCAATATCGTCATCGTCATCGGGGTGGTCTACTGGGCCTCGACCGCCAGATTGATCCGCGCGCAAGTCCTCTCGGTACGCCAGCGCACCTTCGTACTTCGTGCCGAGGCCATGGGCGCATCACCGGCATCCGTTCTGGCCCGCCACGTCGTGCCGCACATCACCCCGCTGCTGGCAGCCAACACCGTGCTGATGATCGCCAATGCGATCTTCGCCGAAACCTACATAAGCTTCCTCGGTCTCGGCGACCCGTCGGTGGTGTCGTGGGGCCGGATGATCCAGGACGCACTCGACCAAGGCGCCGTGGTGGCCGACGCATGGTGGGTGATCCTGCCGCCCGGCATCGCCGTCACCCTGGTGGTTCTCGCGGCCACGATGGCCGGGCAAGGCATGGAGGACACCCTGAATCCCAGGCTCAAGGTCAGTCACCTCGCGGTCCGGCGCTTCCGCGTCCGCCCGCTCTACGGCCAACGGGACCGCCCGTGACCCCTCCGGTGCTCGAGGTGGACGCCTTGGACGTCGAGTTCGACGTGGGAGGCACGCAACTGCGGGCGGTGCGGGGCATCTCGTTCACCCTGACCGCCGGACAGCGGCTGGGCGTGGTCGGCGAGTCCGGCTGCGGCAAGTCGACCGCAGCCCTGGCGCTGATGGGGCTGTTACCCCCGAACGCCACGGCCGGCGGCCGAGTGTTGCTCGACGGGGTCGACATCCTCGCCGGCGGCGACGCGTCGATGCGGCCACATCGGTGGAGCGACATCGCGATGGTGTTCCAGGGGGCCATGAATGCGTTCAACCCGGTTCGCACGGTGGGTGAGCAGATAGCCGAACCCATTGTGCTGCACCGCAACAAGACGCGGAGGCAGGCAAAGGAGCGCGCCGGTGAGCTGCTCGAGATGGTCGGGATCGCCGCGGACCGGGCATCGCGCTATCCCCACGAATTCTCCGGCGGGATGCGCCAACGCGCGGCACTGGCGATGGCGCTCGCGTGTGAGCCGAAGATCCTGCTTGCCGACGAGCCGACCACCTCACTGGACGTGATCGTGCAACTGGAAGTGCTGGCCCTGTTGCGCCGCGTCACTGAGGAGCTGGGCGTGGCGATGGTCTTCATCAGCCACGATCTGCCGGCCATCGCCCAGGTGGCCGACCGCATCGCGGTGATGTACGCCGGGCGCATCGTGGAGGAGGCGTCGACGGATCGGCTGCTCACTGCCCCGCAACACCCTTACACCGCAGCGCTTTTGGCCGCGATCCCCGACCCGTACTCGGATGCGCCGGGCTACTCGGTGACCGGCATCGCCGGTGAGCCGCCCAGACTCGACGCGCCCCTGATGGGGTGTGCGTTCGCGCCGCGGTGCGGGTGGACCGCCGATGCCTGCCGCACCGTCGCGCCGGTTTCCACCTCCATCGATGAGTCGAGCGTCGAATGTCATCTCGTGCCGCTTTCCAGGGCGCACCAGTGAGCGCTGCGCGGCTGGAACTGGTGGATCTCACCGTGCGCTACCCAGTAGGCCGGCGCAGTCTGGGCAGGCGTAACGGGGTCGTACATGCCGTCGAAGCGGTCTCGCTGACGGTGGCGGAGGGCGAAATCCTGGCGTTGGTCGGCGAGTCCGGCTGCGGCAAGAGCAGTTTGGCACGCACCGTCGCCGGCATTCATCAGCCGGCGAGCGGGCAGGTGATCCTCGACGGTGTCACGCTGACCGGCCAAAGAGGACCGGACGTCAAACGCCATCGTCGCGCGATCCAGCTCATCCACCAGGATCCCTATGATGCGCTCGATCCACGTCAGACGGTCCGCTCGATCGTGCTGGAGGGCTTGCGCATTCACAAACACCCGCGTGCCGAACGCGACGAACGGGTGCGGCTGGCATTGGAGCGCGTGGGGCTGACTCCGGCCGCACGGGTGCTCGACCGCTTCCCCCACCAGCTCTCCGGAGGGCAGCGGCAGCGAGTCGCCATTGCCTCGGCAATCGCGTTGGCGCCCCGTTTACTCGTCGCCGATGAGCCCGCGTCGATGCTCGACGTGTCGGTGCGGGCCAGTGTGCTGAGGCTCTTCGAGGAATTGAGGAGCGATGGACTCGGCATGCTGCTCATCACCCACGACCTGGCCAGCGCGACCGTTCATGCCGACCGCATCGCCGTGATGTTTCTCGGGCGGATCGTGGAAGAGGGGCCTGCACGGCAGGTCTTTCGCGAGCCTCGTCACCCGTACACCCGGGCGCTGGTCTCGGCCATGCCGCAGCGTGACCTGACCGCGCGGCCACGAGTGGATCTCGTATCCGGCGAACCCGTCGACGCGGTCAATCCGCCTCCGGGATGCGCGTTCGCCTCACGGTGCCCGGTGGTCGTCGCGGAATGCCACGACAGCGCTCCCCCGCTGCGACCGATCACCGACGCCCACCGCGCCGCGTGCATCCGGGTCTGATCGCTCAACCGACCAGGTGATCGAGCGACTCCTGCCCGAGGCGCGCGGCGACGAGGTTGCCCTTCTGCTCGGCGAGTCGGCCCGCATGCCGGAGGGTCGCGGCCGCTTCGGATGCCCGATCGGCGGCACCGAGCACCTCGGCGTAGCCGACGAGGGCATACCACTGCAGGTGCAACGAATCGCTCGACTCCGCGAGGTCGACCGCCTCGCGCCCGAGTGTCAGCCCCTGGGCCACGTCACCTCGCCGGACGAGTAGCTTGGCTCGCACACTGCAGGACAGGGCGTGTGTGAAGACGTCCTCGGCGCCGGCGGACAGCTCGCTCAGCTCGATGAACTGATCGACCTCGTCGTACCGCCCCTGCGCGTAGATCGCCTCGGCGAGCATCGCGGCCACGGTGGACAGCAAGGTCACCTCGCCGATCGCCTCAAGGGTGTCGCAGCCTTCGCGGAGCTTGCTCTCGGCGGTCTGCGGATCGCCCGCCAGCAGTTCGGCCCACCCGACGCACTGCGTCAGCGGGCCCGCGATCCACACCGGGAGCGCAAGCTCTTCGAGGAGACCCCGCGCCTGGGCGAAGAGCCCACGTGCTTCGTCGAAGCGTCCGAGGCATGCCTCGAAGAAGCCCTGCGAGAACATCGCGCTGGCCGTCGCCTTCTTGTCGCCGCGGGCCTGCTCGATGATCGACTGGCAGCGCCGAATGCCCTCGTCGGCCGGCGTCGGACCCGCCCAGAGGGCACCCGGAATCCACGCCAGGCCCTCGAGGGCGTCCCGCCGGCTGCCCGCCTGTTGGGCGTGGTCGACCGCGAGTGACCACGCGTCTTCTGCCTTGGCGAACTGAGCGCTCATCATGTGCGTCAAGCCGAGCAGCGACCATGCCCGCGCAAGGCCGGCGTCGTTTCCGAGTTCGCGGAACGTGGCGATCGCACCTGCCGCTTCCCGCGTAGCGTCGTCGGTCCAGCTCTCGGGGTTCGTGAAGAGCCGGATCCAGAGCCCGACGATGCTCGCATCGGCCTGCAGACCAGCGTCCCGTGTCTCGTTGGCGGCGTCGGCGAGTTCGTCGGCAACGGTGACCAGTCGGTCGAAGTCGCCGGTGTCGATGAGCGCGTACGCAATCTCGGTGAGCAGCTCCAGCCGGCGGGTGTCGCGCGGACGCAGCAGTGCGATGGCCCTGGAGAGCAGGTTGACCGCCGCAGGCATGTCGCTACGGGCCAGCGCACGTTCACCCGCCGATGACAGGGTCTGCGTAGCCCTTCCCGCCAGTGCGGACGTGCGGTCGTTGGGCGGACCCAGTTCCAGCAGGGAGCGATGCGCCATCTCGAGGTGGTAGCCGACGATCTCCTCGTACTTGCCGGGAAGATCTCGGGTGTTGGCCGCCAACCAGTCCGCCAACTGTTCGTGCACATCCGCCCGCGTCGCCTTCGGAACCCCTTGGTACGCAGCATCTCTGATGAGGATGTGGCTGAAGCGAAAGGCGTCCTCGCCGCGGATCTCGGACCTGTCCGGTGAGATCAGTTCCTTGCGGACCAGCGACTGCAGGTGTCCCCCGACCCTGGGCTGGACCTCCGCGGGTGCAAGGTGCAAGACAGCGCCCCACCAGAATGACCGGCCCACGATCGACGCGCGCTCGACCACCATCCGTTGCTCGGGATCCAGCCGATCGAGCCGTGCGGTCAGCAGTGCATGGATGGTCGGTGGGATGGCGATCGCCGACAGTTCGCCGGTGACGCTCCAGCGTCCGTCGTGCGACGCGAGGAGGCCCTGGTCGATGAGCATGCGGACGGTTTCCTCGACGAACAGGGGATTACCCTCGGCCAGCGCGGCGATCCTCGTCCGCGCCTCCACCGGAAGCTCCGCGCCCTCCGCCAGCCCGCGGAGCAGAGTCTCGGTCTGCTCGTCGCTCAGTGGTGGCAGCGTCATCAGCGACGCGTTCTCCTTTGCGGAATGCCAGTGCGGACGTAGGTCGAGCAGCTCCGGACGAGCCTGGCACACCAGAAGTACCGGCGCACCGCGAATCCAGTCGCCGAGGTACTCGACGAGGTCGAGGAATGTGGGCTCTCCCCAATGGATGTCGTCGAAGATTGCGACGACGGGCCGGCGGGAGGCAAGTCGCTCGAGCAACGTGCGCACCGCCCAGAACGTTTCGCGGATGCCCACCGATTCGGTGCCGAACCCGAGCAGTGGCGCGAGCGCATCGCCAACCAGGGCGTCCTCCGCCGCGTCGTCGCTGGTCTGGGCGAGGATCTGCGCCAACCTGTTTCGCGCCTCGGTCTCGGAGTCACGCTCGGTGATGCCGATCGCCTCCATGAGGATGGAGGCAATCGGCCAGAACGTGATGCCGTCGCCGTAGGGCAGGCAACGTCCCTGTAGGACCATGGAGTTCGGCCCGAAGTGCGACAGCATCTCGGCGATCAACCGCGACTTGCCGACGCCTGCCGGCGCCATCACCGTCACCAGCTCGCACGTTCCCGCTTCGACCACGCGGGCGAAGGTCTCCTCGAGTCGCGCGATCTGGACTTCGCGCCCGACGAGCGGGGAGTCCCCTCGCCGGTTCCAGCCCGCCGCTCGGGCGATCACCCCGAGCAGGCGCCACGCCGGAACGGCCGCAGCCTTACCCCTAAGTTCAAGCGGGCCAACGGAGTCCGCCATGACAGCGTCGTGGACGAGCCAATAGGTGTCCCGCCCGATCAAGATCTCACCCGGCTCGGCCATCTGCTCGAGACGGGCCGCGGTGTTGACGGGGTCGCCCACGATGAGCGCCTGGCCATCCGACGGCTCGGGGGCAAGTACCTCGCCGGTGTTCACCCCGGTGCGAATGGACAGGGTGACACCCCACGTCGCAGCAAACTCGGTGTTGAGTTCGACCAGTGCGTCGCGCATCTCGGCCGCTGCCCGAACCGCGCGCAACGCGTCGTCTTCGTGTGTCCTGGGGAGGCCGAAGACCGCCATCACGGCGTCGCCGATGTACTTCGACACGGAGCCGCCGTGCCGCTCGATGACAATCTTCATGCTGGCGAAGTAGTGCGACAGCATGTGCTGCAACGACTCTGGATCCAGTGTTTCGCCGAGGCCAGTAGAGCCGCTGATGTCGGAGAAGAGGACCGTCACGACCCTGCGGGCGGATGGGGCGCCTGCCCGATGGTGTCGCAGCCACTTGAGGTCCCCCTTTCCCGCAGCAAAATTTTCGATCTTGACAATTAACTGTAGTCGCGGTGAAGTAGAGAGGGACATAGTCAGACTTGGGGGAGTCACGATGACAACACCGCATGAGGGCGCGACCGCAGCACAGCTGAATGTCGCTGCAAGGCTTTCCACGAACTCACCAGCCATGCCGAAGGCCGGCAGAAATGGCTGACGGCCCCGCCTGGGCTCAAGGAAGAAGTCTTCAACGAGAGCCTGTCGGCGGGAGCTGGCCGACGCGTCCTACACGGCGTTACCACCGAAGGTCCGCGCCCTGCTGGAGAGCCTCTCGGATTCCGAACTTGCCCTGCTCTCCGACATCAACGCGATCTACGTCGGTTCGGGAGTGACCTATCCCAACGTTCCGATGATGGCTCACTAGCCGACGCCCTTCATGCAAACCGCTACCGAGGCGCCGCCGCTGGGTAACGCCGAGCGGCTTCGGGGCACCATCGACCTCGTCGTGGTCAAGCTGTTCTCGGCGGGTGGGCGGCTGGTCACTCACCCCCGGGTGCGTGAGCTCTATCCCGAGTACTTGTTCACGCTGCATTCGGTGATCCGTTCGAGCGTGCCCCTCATGGAGATGGCGCGCGATCGGGCGCGCTCGATGGCTGCGGGTGATCGGGTCGCGGAATTGCTGGCGGAATACCTCGACAAACACATCGAAGAGGAGCGCGACCACGACGATTGGTTGCTCGACGACCTCGAATCCATTGGCGTAGAACGTGCTTCCATCCTCGCCAGGGTGCCTTCCCCGACGGTCGCGCGCGCCGTCGGTGCGCAGTATTACTGGGTTCTGCACTACCACCCCGTGGCGCTACTCGGCTGGATCGGATTGCTCGAGGGCTACCCGCCAACTCCTGAGACGATCGACGCACTCGTGGCCAGTACGGGATACGGGCCGAAGGCGTTCCGGACGCTGAGCGCGCACGCGGAGCTCGACGTGGGCCACCGCGACGAGCTCTTCGATCTGGTCGATCGGCTGCCGCTTACCACGGACCAGTCGAAGGTGATCGGGCTGAGCGCGCTGTCGAGTGTCGATCTACTGACGCAGGCGCTCGACGAAGTCACCGCGCTCGGCGCCAACCACCCTCGCTGTTAGTCGGTCGGGGACCAACAGCGATCGGGCGCGGAAGGCAGCGGATCGCGGAACTCGAACCGGTGCTTATCCTTGGTGCGGATTCATCTGGTCGGCGGAAGATATGTACCCGCCGTACGCCGACACGTGGAACCGCAATTCCAGACATCGAGGGAAAACGATTGTTCATCTTCATCGCGACGAACACAGTGAGGCCGGGCCGCCTGCCGGACGAACGTAGACGGGCGCCGGTGTGGACGGAATTCATCGAGCGCAATGAACCGCGCTTGGTCGCCTTCCACGAATTCCTCAGCGAGGACGGGACAGAAGTCGAATACGTCCAGGTGCACCCCGACGCTGAGTCGTTCGAACACCATCTTGACGTCCTGCAAAACGCGGAACTGACGTATCAAGACTCGCTTGAGGCGACAACTGCCATCCGTATCTATGGGACGCCCACCGAGCGGATCCTCAGCTCCTTGCGTCAGTCTGTCGGTGCTGATGTGCCGATCACGGTGTTACCGACACATCTTGCCGGTTTCACCCGACCGTCGACATGAGAAGGGTACGGGCGAGTCGCTCACCAGGCGCACCCGCATCACCTTGGATATCGCTGCGTGACATCATGTTTCATTTCAGTCGGCTGCGGCCAACATCTCGTCTGTGGTGCGCGGAATATGAGTTCGCTCGGTGCAACTTGATCGTGCGGGACCTGTCGGCCGGTTCCGGCCCGGTATTCGAAAGCCTTGGGGCCCAACGGCGAAGGAGCTCCCGCGGGGACCGAGCGTCACCCTGGGGCACGATGGCGTCGAACGGCTAACCGCTGATCCGCCGAGGAACTTCGGGGTTGGGGGCCTGCACGACCTGCCGAGGAACTTCGACGCTGTTGTCCTGCACGATCACCGGGTCGCCGACGTTGACCGTGTCGTAGTACCACTCGGCGTCCTCGGGACTCAGGCTGATGCAGCCGTGGCTGACATTGTCGTAGCCCATTGAATTGATGGCCCACGGAGCCGAATGCACGAAGAGGCCGCGGCTGGTGAAGCGGACGGCCCAATCGACGGTGAGCAGGTAACCGTCGGGAGCGTCGACGGGGATGCCGACGCTGCTCGAATCCATCGTCACCGTGCGGTCCTTGCCCAGGACGGTGTACGTGCCGACCGGCGTGGGGTACTCCGCGCGTCCCATCGAGGCGGGGAACACGCCCGCTTCTCCCCAGTGGGGTCGGTGGTGCGGCGCGGGGAGTGCGGACGGCGGTCCGGCGTCGACTCCGTCGATGCTCACGGTGAACGTGTGAGCCGTGAGATCGGCGACACCGACGACGGCAGGACCGGTTTGAAAGCTGGTGGCCAGGCTGCCCACCGACAGTGCGATCGTGGTGTGCGCCGGCCAGAATCGGTCGGGAACCCACTGCGCGACGTCGTTGTCGAGCCATTCGTACTTGCCCGTCATCGGGGGCGACGTTTTGATGTCGATGGCGCGTTCGGTCGCGATCCGGTCGGCGACGGGTGCGCGGAACGTCACCACCACGGGGTACGCCACGCCCACCACCGCGCCTCGCGTTGGTAGCACCGACGCGATGGTGAACCCATGCGGCTGGTTCGCCGCCGCGGCGCTCACGCCTGCGGGCCCCGTAGCCACAGTCGCTGCGATCCCGATCGTCACAAGAACACACCGAACAACCGCCCGCATGGCTCCTACTCCCGTTGAAATGAAGTTGTCATTGTGATCGTAGAGGTAACGTGACGTGTGGAAGCGTAAGTGCGCCTGCGCAATTCGGTCACTTCTCTGTCACGCCTTGGCTACGGTGAGCCGGGTGGGGCAACTCGACTTCGCGCCAATACCACACCCGCCCAAGCGATCTCGCAGTACTGGCCGGTCGCACTCTGGGGTCAGATCTCGACCCGGCAACTCGACGTCATCTACTGCGGCGCGCACCCGCTGGCGCAATCCAGCGGGTCCGCACAGCCCGAAGGAGTTTCCGCCTCAGCCCGTAGCCGACGGCCCGGGCAGAATCGGCTGACCGGGCAGAGGTGCACCGGGCGGTGGCGGACCCGTCGGATCACCCTTGCCTGCGTAGCTCCCAGCCATGTCAGTCAATGGGGCACCAGCCGCCACCGGCGCAGCCACTGGGGCGCCCACCGGCAGCGGCGCGCCCACCGGGACCGGTGCACCGACCGGAGCACCGACAGGCAGCGGCGCGCCCACTGGCACCGGTGCGCCGACGGGCACCGGCGCACCCACCGGAGGACCGACGGGCAGCGGCCCGGGCAAAGCCATCGGAATACCGGCCATGTCCGCGACCGGAGCGCTGGCGGGAACGCACGCGCCCGCCCCTCCCGCGCCGCCGGCGGCGGCCGGTCCGCCTGCTGCCGCCGGCGCGCCAGCGCCACCCGCCGACGACTGGACGCAGGCGTAGCCGCCCATCGTGAACGGGGCGGCGGCCGCGTGCGGGCTCAACGCAATGGCGGCTGCGCACAGTCCGGCGCTGGCAACCACTTTGATGTTGAACCGATCGAGGATCGTCATCAACGTCAACTCCCTATCCGCCGGCCCAGTCCGACCGCATCGCTGTACCGAAGTCGTGCCTCGTGACCGCCACAATTGACGATCGACTCAATTTGAGCAGCGGCAATGCGGAACACCGGACGCGCCGCACCGATCGTTTCCAAACGGTGACGTTGGCATCGTTCGAGGGTCGAGGTGCCGCGCGCCGTGCTTCCGCTCAGCAACCGCCTCCAATCGCTTCGACTTGTCGAGTTGATCTTGATGCCGGCGGGCACGCTTCGCCGCTGATCTTGAAAGGTCCGCGACCTCGCTGTTCGGCTGTCGACCGGACTCGCCGGCGGGTGGGTGAACGGCCCCGTCGAGCGCCGAGATCCGCCGGCTGGCCATCGTCTGCGCTTCCAAGAATCCGCCAAGCATCCCGCCGCACGATGTCGGCATACAGCTATCCCACAGGGCGCCGCGCGACGGCGACGGGACGGATTGGGGAGGACGACATGACCACCAGCACGCTGAAACGGGTCGCCGCCGGAGCACTGATGTCGCTGAGCGTCGCGATGGCCGGTGTGGGCCTGACCGCGGGCAATGCCCAAGCTCTCCCGGGCGGTCCGGTACCGCTGGGAAGTTGGCCCGGATGTCCACCGGACAACCCCTCCGGCCCGTGTCGTTGGTGCCCGGGCGATCCCCCCGTGCAGACCGGCAATATTCGTGTCTACCCGGTGGTTTGGGACAACAACGTCTGCCACACGTACTGGTACGTCTACTCCGGCCAGGGCAATGTCGCCCACAACATCTTCGAGGGAGACACGCCGCCGCCGCCTCCGCCACCGCCGCCGAACCTCACTCCCCCCCTTCCGCCGGGGTGGTGCTGGGCCCTCTTCATTCCGACGACGTCATGCCCAAACGGGTGACGAACAGGCCCTAGTGCGGCACCGGGGCGGGTACGGCACCCGAGTCCACTGCGGCGTGGCGAGCGTGCCTGCCGGTCGGCTGATCGACGGGCACGTATTGCGGGACCCGACCGTTCGGTCGAGTGCCCACCGTGTCGGTCACGTCTCGGCTGGGCGGTCGGCTCACGACGAACACGGGTGCAGGTTCGTCGCGAGGTGTCGGCGCCGGTTTGCCTGGTGCAGGCCGCCACCTATCCAGCCGGCCTGGTGCTGTGGGGCAGGGACGACTCGTATCAGGCAGCCGAATTCGGCCGCATCGCCGCCGCAGCGTCCGGCGCGCGCTTCCACGAACTCGCGTGCGGGCACTGGTGGCAGGTCGAGCGACCCGACGAGGTGGCCGCCGCGCTGACCGCGCACTGGTCCGAAACGGGCTCGGCGGCCACCTGACCGACGACCCCCAGCTGCGCTCGTCAGCTGCCGACGGCAGCAGCGATGACGTCAGCGACCGCACGGGGCCTGCTGACCAGCGGTGTGTGGTCCACGTCGTGGGCGGAGATTCGCGCGCGCATGCGTTTGGCCATGAAGTCCTGCGTGGCAGGGTTGATCATCCGATCCTGCTCGGCGACGAGATACCAGGAGGGCAGGTCCTTCCAGAGCGGCCTGGCAACCGGTTCCTGGATGCACGCGACGGCAATGGGCCGTTGGACCGCGGCGAGCACCCCGAGCTCGTCGGCCGAGGCCCGTTGCGCAAATGCCGTGCCAAATGCCTTGGTGGGCAGCCAGATCCAGCCCTCATCGGTTGGGGACAGTTCGGGCGCCTGCGGATGCGCAGGGTCGCGGTAGAACACGTCGGCGACCGTCTCGCCTTCGTCGGGCGCCAGCGCGGCGATGAACACCAGACTTTGAATCCGCGAGTGGTGGGCGGCCGAGATCACCGCGCCCGCGTATGCGTGGGCGGCCAGCACTACCGGGCCCTCGGTGCGCTCGATCGCGCGTACGACGGCGGCGACGTCGTCTTGCAGCGAGGTCAGCGGGATGGGCGCGGCGGTCACCGCGATGCCCGCATGCTGCAGCTCGGTGATGACGGCACTCCAGCTCGACCCGTCGGCCCACGCGCCATGGACCAAGACGACCGTCGGTAGTCGACCACTCTGATTCACGAGCTCACCCCTTCATCGATCCGTGTTCGCTCGACCGAATGCCAGGCTAATCACGGCACGTGAGGATGTGCGATCTCGATGCATGAAAGTTTTGGTGCGGCTGCCTCGATTCTCCGAATACCGCAGTGCCTCAGGCGATTGAGGCCGAACACCATGGAACGGCTAGTGGCGCCATTGCCTCACGTCAGAGGTCAGCGGAAGTAGGTCTCAGCACCGGTCGGGTATCCGCCGCCGGTAGTGGTGACGTGGACGTGGTCGTAGTGGTCGGCCACGGATCCCTTTGGGCCGCTGGGCGTGTAGTAGGTGCCACGCCAGATGGCATCCTGGATCCCGAATCGAGCCGCGTTCTTCATCACGAACGCGACGATCTGGTTTCCGAGCGCGATGCCCTGGGCGGTGCCCGGGTTCGGGATCATCACGTCGAGGGCCAGACCGTTGGGGTGCCACCTGAGGGCATCCGGCCGAACGCCGCCGATCTCGTGAATCTCGGGGAACACCGCGCTGATGCTTCGTGCCACCAAGATGGTTCTGACCTGTAGGCCACGCTCTGGCGCGACCCCCGCGGGTAGCGCGCGGTCGATGTCTCGTTGCACTACCCGAAACCTCGATGCCGAAATGAACCGGCCGGGGACGGAATTCATGCTTATCGGTGCGTCGGGCGGATCCGCCCAGAACGCCGCCGGTGCCGCCACCACCTCCACACAACACGGCGCAGCGGTGGCGATGGCAGGGTCGGCGGCGCGCCGGGCGTCCACGGAATGGACGTCTCCGCCGGTCGCGAGCAGCACGGCGATCGGACCGATGACCGCGGCCACGAGCACCGACGACGTCCGTCGCCTGCTGGCTAATTCGTGCCTCCCCACAGCCAGCACCCTACGATCAAACCGGGGAATTCACAGCAACGTTGCAGGATCCGAGGGTGCGGCAACGGGATCTGTCGGGACGAAATCCCGGCGGGCCCGTTGCTCAGGATCAGTCCATCGCCGCAGGTCAAGGCATCGGCCCCGGTTCGCTGGCTCTCAGTGCGCCGCAGGCTGCTGTATTTGACGTCCCAAATAAATCCACGGCATCAGCGGGGTTCAGCCGCGTTTCGTCTTGCAGAGCCGCAGCACTCCCGGCCGGTGGCCATCCCATCCCGCAACGTCGTTCAAAACATCCATAGCCGTCAATGACGACGCCACCGCGGCAATACAGTTACGGCCTGATCGCCAGGAACTCGATGTGCCCGCCCTCGGTGAAGATGAAGTGAAAGCCCAGCTGCACCGGGCTGCCGGGAAAGTCGCCTGCGATCTCGGCGCGTGCAACGTGTGTGCCGTCGCCGCTGCGGACATCGCGGACGGCGTAGGTGACCCTGGGAACCTCACTGCGCCAGGCGCGGATCGCGTCCACGCCGTGGTGCTCTCGTCCCTCGTCCTCGACGGTGGCGGCCGTGTCGAACTGCGCGAAGTAGGCGTCGGTGTCGGCCAGTGGCGCGAGGTGGAAATAGCGCTCGATCAATGGGTTCATGACACCAACCTGCTGCCTCCCGTTGGGGGAGAGTCAACGGGGCGGATCGAAACCGCGGGCGTCCCGGTCGGGACGCCCGCGGTCACGCACGTCTAGTTGATGCCACCGATACCCGAGTGCTGTCCCGGCGGGATGTTCGGTGCGGGCGTGGCCGTCACCGGAGGCGTGAACAGGTTGCCACCCGTGGGGTTGATGCTCTTCTCGGTGGGCGACGGCGTGGCCGGCGCTTCGGAGGTGGTCGTCGTGGTGGTGGTCGTGGTGCTCGACGGGCTTTCCTTGCCGCCGCCGCCGCACGCTGCGGTGAGCCCGATCATCGTGATGATCGCGGCACCGCCGGCGTACACCCCGATGCGCTGACCGAAACGACGTGAATTCATGGATCAGTCCTTATCTTCGATTGGCGCCAGCCAATTGATGGACGGACGCGGACGCCCTTGGGGGAGACGTCCGCGACCGCTTTGCTTCTAGTTGTTGCGGTGAACGCCGGGAGGCTGCGTCGGCGCCGGCGGCGCGTACACCGGCGGCGTGAACAGGTTTCCACCGGTGGGGTTGATGCTCTTCTCGGTGGGCGACACCGGCGGCGCAGTAGTGGTGGGCGCCTCGGTCGTCGTGGTAGTCGTGGTGGGGGTGGTCGTGCTCGACGGGCTCTCTTTGCCTCCACCACCACAAGCTGCGGTAAGCCCGACCATCGTGATGATCGCTGCCCCGCCGGCGATGGCCGCGAAGCGACGACCCTTACGACGTGAATCCATGTTGTAGTTCCTATCTTGTATCCGCCGGCTCGGCACGTTCGGCCGACGGCAGGCGCTGGGTGATCTTAACGGTGATGAACCTCCACCGTACAGAAAAAATACCACCCGTGGCGAAATTTTTCGCGGCCGACAGTATTTGCTGGATCAGAGGTCAGCCTGACGACACGCGTCGCCCACCCGCGAGTTCAGCAACATCGTCACCTGCCCGCGACGCTAGCTGTGGCTGCAGTAGGCGGCACACGGGCCCAAACCCAGGGGTCATCGTTTCCCCTACCTGCCAGGTAATCGACGTGCCCCACATCGTGGACGGGGATTCACGGGGAGTCCGAACGTTTTCCCAGCAATGCCGTTGCGGACCTAGTCGACGGCGCCCTCGACGACGAAAGCGTTCGCTGAAGGCGGAAGAGCGACGGCCCGCTGGTGCCGTTGCGCGGTGAATTTCTGGCCAATGCTGCGCTCTACGGGCACACGGCGGGAGGGCGAAGGTCGACGAACTGGTGTGTCGCGGCGCTCGCCATTCGATCGGATCGCTCGTCTGCGTCGTGGTGGTGACGGTCGATGACGGGGCGTACGTAGACCTCGAGGACGTAGAGGTAGTGGCCTTCTCTGCCGATTCGGTGGTGGGCGCCGGTGGCGGCGCGGCGGCAGGTCGAGCCCGGAGGTGACGCCGAACGACGGCCCGCTCGACGCCGGCTGTGTCCGCCGCCGAGGCGCTCACGGGATCGTCGGAGGGTCGACGGGCATGCCGAGCACGGCCGGGGCGGCGATGGGCGATACCGGAAAGACGACCTCGCGTCGTGGATGATGAAGCAGCAGAGCAGCTTCCGCGCTCACAGGAATCAGGTGGTGGCCGACTCGCTACGGGAAGTCAACGTCGCCACACGAGCTGAGCGAACCGGCGACGGCGGTGTCGAGGTTGGGGTGACTTCCCGTCCGTCACGCCCGGTCGACCGGAGATTGCCAGCGCGGCGATGATCCGGCGGCGCGGGATCTGCTTCGTGGTGGTCATGTCGGGCTCCTTCGTGGTGTTCGCCGCCCCCGACGGGCTGCGTTCACGGGCCAGGAGGAGCCAAAGACCCCGACTCGCGCACATTTTTTTGAGAAGTTTTTCGACGAGCGGCATCGGACTGCGGTCCGCTACCTTCTCCGGGTCGCGTGCACGGATGTCAATTTTCCGGCCTATTGGCAGTACAGCAGTAAGAATTCCGATGGGTGCGCGCGGGCGGATCGACGCGGCCGGCGATCGCAGCAACCGTGCGGGCGCGAAAACTGGTCCGCGGCAGCACAACCGCTTCCTGGGGATTCGCAGCGCGACGGAGTGACGCAACACACCCATAGACGGGCTCCCTGAGTTGCCTTTCCCCATATTTCGGAAAAGATGCAATGCGGACCCGGCAGGTGGCGTACAGGTTATGGGCATCTGCCGGACAGACAACAAGGAGCGAGATGAGCAAGCTACGCAAGGCGCTGACCATTGCCGGCGTCACCGCGTTGACCACGTTCTCAGTGGCAGCGTGCGGTGGCGACTCCGGCAGCGGCGGCAGTGGCAGCAGCGGCGGCAGTGGCGGAGGCGGAGGCGAGCTCAACGTCTCCATGACGTCCTTCCCCGACTACGTCGACCCGCAGCTCTCCTACACGCTCGAGGGCTGGGAGGTCATGTACAACACGTACACCCCGCTGCTCACCTACAAGCACGCCAAGGGCGATCCCGGCACCGAGGTGGTCCCCGGCCTGGCCAAGGACATGCCCGAGGTATCGGCTGACGGCAAGACCTACAAGCTGACGCTGCGCCCGAACATGAAGTACTCGGACGGCACGCCGATCAAGGCATCCGACTTCACCTATGCGATCCAGCGGTTGTTCAAGGCAGACTCCGGCGGCTCGGTGTTCTACGAGCCCATCGTCGGCGCCAGCGACTACGCCGACGGCAAGGCCGACAAGATCGCCGGAATCACCACCGACGACGCGACCGGCGCGATCACCATCCAGCTCACCGAGGCCAACGGCACCTTCGAGGGCGTGCTCGCCCTGCCGTTCGCCGCGCCCGTTCCGCCCACCACGCCGCTCGACAAGGACGCCACCAACAATCCTCCTGCGTCCAGCGGACCGTTCATGATCACCAAAGTCGAAGCGCCGCAGACGCTGACGATGGAACGCAACCCGAACTTCAAGACGGTCAAGGATGCGGGCGCCACCGAGGTGGCCGACGCGCAGGTCGACAAGATCACCGTCACCCAGAACAAGAGCAACTCGGCACAGGTGACCGGCGTCGAGCAGAACACCATCGACTTCATGACCGACCCACCGGATGCGGACAGGTTGGCTGAGGTGAAGGCGAAGTTCGCCAGTCGCTTCCGCATGGAGGACTCGATCAACACCTACTACTTCTGGATGAACACCCAGACCGCTCCGTTCAACGACATCAAGGTCCGCCAGGCGATCAACTACGCCATCGACCCCGAGGCGCTGAATCGCGTGTTCGGCGGCCGCCTGCACCCGACGCAGCAGATCCTGCCGCCGGGCATGCCCGGCTACGACGAGTACAAGCTCTACCCCGGACCCGACATGGCGAAGGCGAAAGCGCTCATCGCAGAAGCCAATCCGGCCGACAAGGACATCACCGTCTGGACCGACGACGAGCCGGACCGCAAGCGCATCGGCGAGTACTACCACGACGTGCTCACCCAGCTGGGGTTCAACGCGACGCTCAAGGTCATCGCGGGCGACGTCTACTTCACCACGATCGGCAACCAGTCGACACCCGACCTGGACACCGGCTTCGGTGACTGGTTCCAGGACTTCCCGCACCCCGACGACTTCTTCCGCCCGCTGCTGAACGGTGCAAGCATCCTGCCCACCAACGGCAACAACTATTCGAAGGTCAACATCCCCGAGCTCGACGCGAAGATGAATGCCCTTCGGGCGCAACAGCTCACCGACGACGTGAAGAAGCAGTACGGCGATCTCGACAAGGCCTACATGGAGCAGGCCGTGTGGGCGCCGTACGGCAACGAGGAGTTCACCACGTTCCTGTCCGAGCGGATGGACTTCGACAAGTCCTATCATCATCTTCTGTTCAACCAGGACTACTCCTCGTTCGCACTGAAGTAGAGATGGCCGCCCCGATAACGCAAGTGGAGGCACCGGGCGAGCCTCCACTACCCGTAGGTGTGCCCGCGGCCGAGATCCAGGGCCGCAACCCGTGGTACCTGGCATGGCTTCGCCTGCGTCGCAACCGGGTTGGACTCGCGTTCGGCGTGCTCTTCCTGCTGATCGTCGTCGCCTGCCTGGCGGCGCCGCTGTGGGCAGAGCACGTCGCACACACCGGCCCGAACGAGAACCACATCACCGACAAGATCCTCGTCGACGGGCAGGAGACATACGTCGTCTCCCCCGACGGCACCCCGCTGGGCCCCGGCCTTCACGGCCGCTATCTGCTCGGTGCCGACCAGAACGGTCGCGACGTGATGGTGCGACTGCTCTACGGCGGACGCACGTCGATCTACATCGGCGTGACCGCCGCCATCGTGACCACCGTGTTCGCGGTGCTGGTCGGGCTGCTCTGCGGTTACTACCGGGGCTGGATCGACGCGGTGCTGTCCAGGGCGATGGACGTGGTGTGGGCCTTCCCGGTGCTGCTGCTCGGCATCGCGCTGGGCACGGCACTGGCGCTCGGCGGACTCAAGATCGGCCCGCTCGCCGTCGCCGGGGACTCGCTGTGGATCCCGATCCTGATCATCGGTCTGGTCTACGTGCCGTACATGGCCAGACCGATCCGCGGCGAGATCCTGGCGCTGCGCGAGAAGGAGTTCGTCGAAGCCGCAGTCGCCCAGGGCAAGGGATCGTTGCGGATCATGCTGTCCGAACTGCTGCCCAACGTGGTGTCGACGATCATCGTCTTCTTCACACTCAACATCGCCAACAACATGCTGCTGGAGTCGTCGCTGTCCTTCCTGGGGGCAGGCGTGCGACCACCAAACGCATCGTGGGGCACGATGATCGCGGACGGATACCAGAACATTTACACCGCACCACATTTGACGATCGTGCCGGGCTTGCTGATCGTGCTCACCGTGTTGTCGCTCAACGTGTTCGGCGACGGCCTTCGTGACGCGCTCGATCCCAGGGCCAAGATCCGGCTGGAGCACTGAGCCGTGGCCCGATTCATAGCCAGACGCGTACTCGGCATGATCGCGGTGCTCTTCGCGATCTCGGTGATCGTGTTCCTGATCTTCAACGTGATCCCGAACTCCGATCCGGCCGCTCGGATCGCGGGCAAGAACGCCAATCCGGCGCTGATCGCCCGTGTGACCGAGGATCTCGGCCTGAACCAACCGGTGCCGGTGCAGTACCTCACGATGATGAGGAAGATCCTCACCGGCGAGCTCACGTCCTATGCCAGTTCGCAGAACGTCACCGAGCAGATCTGGAAGGGTCTGCCCGCGACCTTGTCGCTGTGCATCGGCGCCGCGGTGCTCTGGATGACCCTCGCGATCATCTTCGGCTACCTCAGCGCCGTCCACTCGGGGAAGTTCACCGACCGCGCGCTGACGATCCTGTCGTTGACCGGTATCTCGATGCCGGTGTTCTGGCTTGCCGCGATCCTGCTGTACTACCTGAGCTTCAAGGCCCAGTGGTTCCCGACGAGCAGCTACGTGCCGTTGACCACGGACCCCTTGGGCTGGGCGTATCACCTGATCCTGCCGTGGATCACGTTGGCCGTGCTGTTCGTCGGCTTCTACAGCCGCGTGCTGCGCTCCAACATGCTCGACGTGATGAACGAGGACTACGTCAGGACCGCTCGGGCCAAGGGCATCGGCGAGCGTCAGGTGCGGTTGCGCCACGTGCTGCGCAACTCGATGATCCCGATCGTGACGCTCTTCGGCCTCGACTTCGGGGCGGTGGTCGGCGGCGGCGCCATCCTGACCGAAACGGTGTTCAACCTCAACGGGGTCGGGCTGTACGCCGGCCAGGCCATCGGCAGCCTCGACCTGCCGCCACTGATGGGCGTGACGATGTTCGGCGCGTTCTTCATCGTGCTGTTCAACACGATCGTCGACGTTCTGTACGCGTTCCTCGATCCGCGGATCCGACTCGGAGAGGCGGCACCTGCATGATCCTCGAGGTCGAAGGCCTCACCGTCAGCTTCGCCACCGACGGTGGATTGGTCCAGGCGGTCGACGGCGTCTCGTTCGGGCTCGCCGCCGGCGAGATCCTGGCCATCGTCGGCGAATCGGGCTCGGGCAAGAGTGTGACGGCCCAGACGTTGATCGGCTTGACGCGCGCACCCAACACGACCATCGCCGGCTCGGTGCGATTCGACGGGCTCGAGCTCACCGATCTCGACGACGACGGGTTGCGCGGCGTGCGGGGCGAGCGGATCGCGATGATCTTCCAGGACCCGATGACGTCGCTGAATCCGGTCTACCGGGTCGGCGACCAGATGATCGAGATGATCCGGGCACACCGCGACGTGTCCAAGCGCGAGGCACGCGCCCGCGCGGTCGAGCTTCTGCAGTCAGTCGGAATCCCCAATCCCGAACGGCGCGTGCACGATTACCCGCATGAATTCTCCGGCGGCATGCGGCAACGCGTAATGATCGCGATGGCGCTTTCGCTGGAACCCGACGTGCTCATCGCCGATGAGCCGACCACCGCGCTCGACGTCACCGTCCAGGCGCAGATTCTGCGCCTGCTCGAGAACCTCAACCGGGAGCGGGGACTTGCGGTCATACTCATCACCCACGACCTCGGCGTGGTCGCCGAGATCGCCGATCGGGTCGCGGTGATGTACGCGGGCCAGATCGTCGAGCAGGCCACCCTCGACGAGTTGTTCTACGACCCCCAGCACCCGTACACCTGGGGGCTGCTGGGTTCGTTGGCCCGGTTGGACAGACCGAATCCCGAACGGCTGGCGCAGATTCCGGGTCAACCGCCATCACTGCTCCACCCCCCGACCGGCTGCCGCTTCGCCGCGCGCTGCCCGCACGTGTTCGACAAGTGCGAGGATCCGCCGCCACTGGGCCGTGACCGCTGCTGGCTGGACGCCGATCAGAAACGCCGTCTCCGTGAGGTCGACGGCCGGATCGGGCTGCGCAAGCCGGTGGCGCTGTGAAGGGCGACACGCTGCTGGAGGTGACCGACCTCGTCAAGCACTTCCCGATCAAGTCGGGCATCCTCATCGACCGCGAGGTCGGCAGGGTGCGGGCGGTCGACGGAGTCAACCTCACCATCAACGAGGGTGAAACACTGGGCCTGGTTGGCGAATCCGGCTGCGGAAAGTCGACGCTGTGTCGGGCCATCCTGCAGCTGACGGCGCCTACCTCGGGCTCGGTGCGGTTCGGCGGCGAGGAACTCGTCGGACGGAATCGACGCCAGCTGCGCCCGATTCGGCGCCAGATGCAGATGATCTTCCAGGATCCCTACGCGTCGCTGAACCCCCGCAAGCGTGTGAGCCAGATCATCGGCGAGCCGATGGAACTGCACGGCATGGCCGGTGGCCGCGACACGAGTGCACGGGTGCGGGATCTGCTCGACCGGGTCGGACTGCCGCCCGAGCACGCCGATCGCTTCCCGCACGAGTTCTCCGGCGGCCAGCGCCAGCGCATCGGCATCGCACGGGCGCTCGCGCTACGACCCAAGCTGATCATCGCCGACGAGCCGGTCTCCGCGCTCGACGTCTCCGTGCAGGCTCAGATCGTGAACCTGCTCAAGGACCTTCAGGACGAGTTCGGGCTGTCCTACCTGTTCGTCGCTCATGACCTCGGCGTCGTCCGGCACGTCTCGGACCGGGTGGCGGTCATGTACCTCGGCAAGGTCGTCGAAAGTGCCGGTGCGGCAGATCTTTACCAGCGGCCGCTGCACCCGTACTCGAACGCCCTGCTGTCGGCGGTGCCGATCCCCGATCCGAAGCTCAACGCCATGCGCGAGCGTCTGATCCTCGAGGGGGACCCGCCCAGCCCCATCGATCCGCCACCGGGTTGCCACTTCCACACCCGCTGCCCGTGGATGACCGACGAGTGCCGCACCGACGATCCCGAACTGCGCGAACTGGAGCCGGCACACGTCGCCGCGTGCCATCATCCGCGAAACCTGGTCGAGCAGAGCTGATCAGCCCGACGGCGTCGCCGCGGCCGCCTTGATCGCCTTCGCCTCGGGACTGGCCGCCGAGTAGCCCGGCGACGTGGCCGACGCCGCGGTCGCGTCGCAGTTCAGCGCGACGAGCAGTTCGGTGGTCGCCGAGCCGGAGCTGTTGGGGGTGCGGCGATGGTCCTCTCATGCTGGCTTGCGACGAGGCAGTCGGGCCAGGCCTTCTGGTCACCGATCGTCGTCGACACCACCGGCCGCAAGCCTGCGCCACTGATCACCGAAGTGGCGTCGCCGTACTTCTGTCCGGTCACGTCGGGGGCCGAGCCGGCCTGCGCGACACCGCTGCCGAGCATCAACATCGCGGAGGCAGCGGACACCACGACCGTCGGCCCGAAGCCGGGACGCCTCACCTCAACCACCCGCCTTGACGACGGGAACGGCCTTGGCCGTGGCCAGCGTCGGCTCAGGTGTCGTCCAGGTGGCCGTGGCGCCCATCGTTGCAGCGATGACCGAGGGCTGAACATAGGTCGTGTTCGCCGGCGCATCGCCTGAACCGGCCAGTGCCGTCCCGGATCCGAAATGGCTACTACCGTAACTGATCCCAAGGACAGCCATTGCTGCGAAGGCAGTCATTCCGATGATTCCCAGCAGTTTCACAAGGATGCGATTGAATCGCGAGTTCGTCTGTTCCATTTGCAGATCGTGGCCTGCTTGGTCGATTATTTGCTGGATCGCAGCTGTGACTTTGCTGCCGCCTCGGAACCGCTCAGTAGGGGAACTGGGGTTGCTGAGGGTACAGCGGGGGTTGTTGGTACAGCGGGGGTTGCTGGTACAGCGGGGGTTGCTGATACTGCGGAGGCGGGGTGTACGGAACCTGAATCGGGATCGGCACGGGTACGAACGGCACCGTGATGTAGCTGGTCGTCATCGCCGGTGCCGTGGTCGTGGTGGTGGTCTCCGTGGTTGTCGTCGGCACGGTCGTCGTCGGCGTCGTCGGTCGGCGTCGTGGTCGTCGGCTCGGTAGTGGTGATGGTCGTGGTGCGCGTCGTCGGCGCGGGCCGTTCCACGGTGACGGTCTGCGGGGGCGGCGGCGGCGCCTCGCTCGTCACGGTCACGATGTTCTGTGGCGGCGCCTCGGTGGTGGGCGGCGGGGGTGGCGGTGGCGGTGGCGGCGGTTTCGCGATACTCGACGACCGCGGCGGAGGCGGCGGGGGCGCCTGCGTGGTGTTCGGGGCGGGGCTGGAGTCCTGTTCCGAACTCGTCAGCGCGATGGCGACGCCGCCGACAGCCGCCAGCGCGGCCACGGCGGCCACGCCGAACACGAACTGCGGCAACCGTTGCCACGCCCGTCGCTCGTCGACGCCGATGGGTCCCGTCGGCTGGACGTACTGCGACACCGCACGCGTGGTGCCGGTATCTCCGAGGTACTCGCCGCCGGTGTAGGGCAACGGCTCGTCGGTGCTGTCGTCATCCTGCGACCAGGCCAGTGCGCGGAACGTCGCCGAACCGGACGAATTGGCAGCGGGAGCGGGGGCAGTGGGAGCGGGGGCGGTGGCAGCGGGATCGGTGGCTGGGATCAGTGCTGCGGGCGCCACCCCGGTCGCGAAGTCGGATTCGGCGCCGTAGGTCGCGAAGAGTGCCGCGCCCACTGCCGCGTCGAGGGCGGGCTGCGGCGTGGTCGCGACCGGCGCCTGCGTGTGACCGGACAGCCGCTCGGCGGTCAACGGGATTCGGGCGCCCCCACCGACGCTGACCACGGTCGACACGTCCGCCCAGGGAATCCTGTTGCGCAGCAACAGATCATCCATCTCGGACAGCACACCGGCAAGCGGTGTTTCCATCAGCGCCTCGAGTTCGGAGCGCGTGACACGCACCGTCGAGCTATATCCCGGCAGTTCGACGTTCACTTCGGTGGCCGTCTGGTCCGAAAGCGATTCCTTGGCCCGCCTGCACTCGTCGCGCAGTGCCGTCAGCGAGCCCACCGCCGCGGTACCCGCCGGATCGACCCCACCGGCGTCGGCGATGCCGTCGAGCACGTGGGCCAACAGCGCCTGGTCGATCTGCCTCACCCGAGAAGTCCGTCAACCGCGACGTCTCGATCGGCTCGAACGTCGACGCGGCATCGGCCAGCGTGATGCTGGTGCCGCCGCCGCCGAAGTCCACCAGCACGACGACACCGCGCCCGGGCAGTCCAGGATTGGCGTTCAATGCGCTCAGAGCGGCGACGGCATCGGAGACCAGGCGCGCGGGCACGCCGTTGGGCGAGAGTCTCGGCTTGGCCCGCATGGCGACACGCAGCGCGCGCAGGGTGGCTCCGGTCCAGTGCGCGGGCACCGCCACCGCGAGTTGGGACGAGGGTGTTCCACCTGCGGCCTCGACCAAGTCGTCGAGCGCTTCGACCACGAGCACGTCGGCGGGGTACGACGATCCGTCGGCGGTCACCAGGGGCACTGGATCGCCGACGCGTTCGACGAAACCATCCAGGACCTGCCCGGACATGGTCAGCATGGATCGCCGCGAGAGGGGTGGATCGCCTACTCGGGCCGCAACCATGTTGGTCGTCCCGATCGACAACCCCAACGGGTCGCTCATAACGGACCTCACCATAGCGGCAATCACGGCAGGAATGACTCAGACACTCCGCCGGAAGCGCAACGAACAGCGTTCTCCCAGCTAACTTTTGGCCGCGTCGGCCTTCCGCAACCCCACTGCGCCCAACGCACCGACGGCGATCAACGCCACTCCCAAGGCATCCGGCAGGGCATCCGACACCCACCCGACGATGCCCGTCACCAGGATGAACGGCGGAAGCCAGTCGACCAGACGAACCAGCGATGCCGGCGGGTCGCCGCGCCTCACCGGCCGCCCGAGCGAATTTCGCCGACGCGTAGTCGGGATAGAACTCGGTGAACTGCACGGCGAACAGCGTTGCGGCCAACGGCAGGATCCACGCGGTCCAGAAACCGCCACTGTCGTGCAGCACGGCGTCACCTACCGCCCCGATGACCGCCGAGAAGGCGAAGGAGGCCGCCCACACGGCCGAGATCGCATAGTTGATCGTCCGGAACAACGGGCTGTCCCAATGCTCGCTCGGCGTCGTGTCCCTGGCGTACGCCATCGTGAACGGCCGCCTGATGACCAGTGTGACGATGGCGAAGGCGGCAAGGGCGATGTTGCTGAGCTCGCCCGCCCACGTCTCCAGCCAGCCGATGACGTCGTCGGAGGCCACCAGGCCCAGCACCGACAACACGGCGAAGAAGACCGCGCCGAACACCTCGAGCGTGTGCACGGGCACGCCACGCCGCCACCCCACCCACAGGGTGAGCAACGTCAAACCCAGTGCGGCGGAGGCGGCTTCCTCGAACCGTCCCGGCCCGGACACGATCGACAAGAGGACCCACGGCGCGATGCCGGCGAGTGGAGATTTGACGTAGCCGTCGATGAATCCCATGGGCGGACTCTATGCGGCCATCAGCGGGTGTGCTGCAATGTCGGCATGGGTGATTTCGAGGAGATCCAGCGAGTCAAGTACCGGTATCTGCGTGCGCTCGACACGAAGCACTGGGATGACTTCTCCGACACGCTGACAGAGGACGTGATCGGCGACTACGGCGAGTCGCTCGGCGAAGAGCACCACTTCACCGACCGCGCGTCACTGGTGGAGTTCATGCGCGAATCGATGCCTGCCGACGTGATCACCGAGCACCGGGTGACGCACCCCGAGATCGACGTCGACGGCGACGAAGCCACTGCCATCTGGTATTTGCAGGACAAGGTCATCGTGCCGAAGTTCGACTTCATGTTGATCGGTGCCGGCTTCTATCACGACCGCTACCGGCGCACGCCTGACGGCTGGAAGATCAGCGTCACCGGCTACGACCGCACCTACGACGCCTCGATGTCGACGAAGGCCCTCGACTTCAAGGTGAAATCCGGTCGGGCCGTTCATCTTTGATCAGAACGGTGCTCACTTGGACACGGCGATCAGCGCGCCGGGACGCAGCCACTTGATGAGCTCGACCATGGTGGCGTCGTCCACCGAGACGCAGCCCGCCGTGGGTCCACCGTCGGTGGTGTGCACGAAGAACGCGCCGCCGTTGCCCGGCACGCGCTCCTTGTTCACGCCCATCACGACGGCGTGCTTGTACTGCGGGATCTGAAGGTTCTCGGTGCCGCTGCTCGGGTCGGTGTCGAACGGGCATTCCGACTTCTTGCAGACCTGCATCGTGTTGTAGGTGGGGCTCTTCATGTCGCCGTCCCACCAGTGGTCGGGGCCCACCTGCACGTACTGCAGGCCACCGCCGGGGCTGGGGGCCGTGCCGAACGCGAAGTCGAGAGTGAAGATCCCCATCGGGGTGAGCATCTGGCCGTCGTGCGTCTCGGGCGCCATGCCCGCCGAGCCGACGTGGGCGGGGATGCCGACGCCGATCGGCTGCCAACCCGCAGCGGTGCGCTCGTAGACGTCCATCTTCGCGGTCGACTTACCCACGCCGACAACCGAAATCACCTGGGTCGCATTGCCGACCGACTGTGCGAACCACGGCGTCACCTCGGCGTGGCCGAGCGGTGCCGTAGCAAACGAGAGCACCGTCGCGCATAGCAGAACCAGCAGTCGGCGCACGCCCTCCATCGTCGACAGGTCGGGTGCTCCGGGTCAAGTAAAGGTTTAGACACGGTTTCGGCAGGGCGTCCTGCGGATAGGTTGTGAGCCATGGAACTGCTGCGACGTCACCGAGGCATCAGACAGATCGGTCAGGGTCTTGGCACGCTCGACCGCGAGATCTTCGAGGCGATCGCAGAGTCGCCCAGCCCCCTGATCGATTCGGTCATGCCGCGACTGACGTCGGCAGCCGACCACTCGAAGCTGTGGTTCGCGATCGCCGCCGTTCTCGGCGTGTCGGGCTACCGACCTGCGGTACGCGGCGCCACCCGGGGTGTCGCGACGCTGGCCGTGACGAGCCTGCTCACCAACCAGGTCGCGAAGCGCGTCTGGATGCGGCCGCGGCCCAACTGGACGACGGTGCCGATCGTGCGGCGGTCGCGACGGATGCCGACGTCGAACTCGCTGCCGTCCGGCCACTCGGCCAGCGCGGCCGCCTTCGCGGTCGGCGTCGGGCTGGAGAGCCCACCGCTGGGACTTGGCCTGGCCCTGCTGGCCGGCCTGGTCGGGATGTCGCGGGTGGCCACCGGCGCGCACTACCCCGGTGACGTGCTCGCCGGATTCGGCATCGGCGCGGCCGTCGCGGTGGTCGGCGCGCGGATCGTGCCGCCGATCGTCGAGACCCGACTGCGTACCGCCGCGCCGCTGCGGATCGACACCCCGGCCCGCGAGGACGGCGCCGGGGTCGTGCTCGTGATCAACCCCGCGTCGGGCAGCGGCACGGGCGCGCGGGTCATCGACGAGGTCCGCGAGGCCTTGCCGAAGGCCGAGATCGTCGAACTGGGTGAGGACGACGACGTGGTGGAGGTGCTGCACTCGGCGGCAGGCCGCGCCGAGGTGCTCGCCGTCGGCGGCGGCGACGGCACGGTGTCCTGCGCGGCGGCGGCGGCGATCGGCGGGAACGTGCCCCTTGGCCGTGTTCCCCGGCGGGACGTTCAACCACTTCGCCAAGGACATCGGCTGCGACACCGTCGCCAAGACGGTCGAGGCCATCAGGACGGGCAGCGTGGCGTGCGTCGACGTCATCGCGCTCAACGAGACCGACACGGTGATCAACACGGCGAGCATCGGCGCGTACCCGACGTTCGTCCGAACCCGCGAGAAGCTCGAGCACAAGATCGGCAAGCCGCTGGCAGGCGCCTACGCGATGTTCCACACGCTGCGCCGCGACGAACCCGTGCGGATCTCGTACGACAACGTCACGCTGCAGACATCGATGTTCTTCCTCGGCAACTCCATCTACCTGCCGTCCGGCTTCGCCCCGTCGCGGCGGACGCGCATGGACGACGGCTTGATCGACGTCCGCATCCTGGAGACCGGGCGCAGGTTCAGCACATTGCGGATCCTGACGTCGCTCATTCTCGGCAGGCTCGAGCGCAGCCCGCTCTACCACGAACTCCAGGTGCCCGAGTTCACCTTCAGCGCGCTGGACGGGCCGACCGCGATCGCGCATGACGGCGAGCTGGGAATCGAGTGCGAGGAAGCGACTTTCACGGCGCGGTACCGGGCGCTACCGGTGTTTCGGCCTCTGCCGTGACGGGTCTGCCGGCCAGCACCAGCAGGCTCGCCGCGAACCACATGTAGCCGAGCCGCCCAGCCCGCCAGCACGTCGGACGGGTTGTGCACGTTGAGCACGACGCGTCCGAGCCCGACGACGAAGACGATCAGCACACCGGTCGCGATCACCCAGCCCCACAGCTCGCGGCGAATCAGCGGCAGCACGATGACGGACAGCGCCAGCACGGCCGCCGACACGCAGAGGGCGTGGCCCGAGGGGAACGACGACGACGGCGCGAACACCAGCGCGGTCGCCGGACGGGGGCGGCCCGCAGCCGCCTTCAACGCCTCCGTGACCAGCCCGCTGACCTCCATGCTCAGCACCATGAACAGCGCGAGGCGCAGTTGGCGTCGCCGCAGCGCGACGATGATCAGGACGAGCCCGACGATGCGGAACGCCGTCGGCCCGAGCACGGTGCACAGGATCTGCCAGAAGGTCACCCACGCGGGGTTGCCGACGCCGATCCGGTGGAAGGCGGCCAGGGCCGTCGAATCGGCCGCATCGAGCCAACTCCAGTTCGCCGTCCAGCCGAACCACAGCCCGCAGATACACCGCACCGGACAGCACGAACAACCCGACGAGCCACGGCTTGCGCAACGTCATCAGTCCACCTGTACCAGCCGGCGCGTCGGTTCCGCTGTCATCCAACCGACCCTAGAAGGCGGCGACGCGTTATTCGCCATTGTCGGGAACACGGTTGTCACGAACCCGAAACAACGCCGATTTAGCTTTGCTAACCATGACTCAAGAGCTCAGCAAGGAGCCGGAGGCCCCGGACGAGACGGACCTCGACGCAGGCCTAGACACCATGACCGCCACCAAGGAGACCTTGGAGGACTACACGCTGCGCTTCGCTCCGCGCAGTTATCGCAAGTGGTCCACGCGGGTCGTGGGCATCTCTGCGCTCGGCGGCATCGCCTACCTCGCCGACTTCGCGATCGGCGCCAACATCGGCATCGCCTACGGGACGACGAACGCGTTGTGGGGCATCCTCATCTTCGCGGTCGTCGTGATGGCCACCGGCTTCCCGGTGGCCTACTACTCGGCGCGCTACAACATCGACCTCGACCTGGTCACCCGCGGCAGCGGGTTCGGCTACTACGGCTCGGTGGTCACCAACGTCATCTTCGCGACGTTCACCTTCATCTTCTTCGCCCTCGAGGGCTCGATCATGGCGCAGGGCCTGCAACTCGGCCTCGGCATACCGCTGTGGCTCGGCTATGCGGCGTCGACCCTGATCATCTTCCCGCTGGTGATCTACGGGATGAAGGTGCTGTCCACGCTTCAGGTGTGGACCACGCCGCTGTGGCTGATCCTGATGGTCGCGCCGTTCATCTACCTGGTGATCAGCCATCCCGAGTCGGTCAGCTCGTTCTTCGCCTACCAGGGTGAGAACGGCGTCAAGGGATTCGACCTCGGCTCGACGCTGCTGGCCGCCGGTGTCTGCCTCTCGCTGATCGCGCAGATCGCCGAGCAGAACGACTACCTGCGCTTCATGCCGCCGCGGACGCCCGAGAACAAGCGCAGCTGGTGGACCTGGCTGTTCCTGGCCGGCCCCGGCTGGGTGATCTTCGGCGCCATCAAGCAGATCGTCGGTCTGTTCCTCGCGGTCTACCTGATCGCGAACGTCGCCGACGGCGCGGGCATCGCCAACCAGCCGGTGCACCAGTTCCTGGAGATCTACAAGAACTTCCTGCCGAACTGGCTGGCCTTGACACTCGCCGTCGTGCTGGTGGTGATCAGCCAGATCAAGATCAACGTGACGAACGCCTACTCCGGTTCGCTGGCTTGGACCAACTCGTTCACCCGGGTCACCAAGACCTACCCCGGGCGCCTGGTGTTCCTCGGCTTCAACCTGCTGATCGCGCTGGTCCTGATGGAAGCCAACATGTTCGACTTCCTCAACACCATCCTCGGCTTCTACGCCAACTGCGGTATGGCGTGGGTGGTCGTGGTGGCCTCCGACATCGTGTTCAACAAGTACCTGTTGAAGCTGTCGCCCAAGGTGCCGGAGTTCCGCCGCGGCATGCTGTACTCCTTCAACCCGGTCGGTTTCGGTTCGATGCTGATCGCCGCCGGCGTGTCGATCATCGCGTTCTTCGGCGGTCTCGGCGCGGCGATCACGCCCGTACTCGCCGCTGGTCGCCATCGGTCTTGGTCTGGTCCTGCCGCCGATCATCGCCATCGCGACGAAGGGCAAGTACTACCTGCGCCGCACCGACGACGGCATCGACCTTCCGATGTTCGACGAATTCGGCAACCCGTCGGGCGAGCACCTCAAATGCCATGTCTGCCACCACGATTACGAGCGGCCGGACATGCTGAAGTCCGCAGGCGATGAGGGCTTCATCTGCTCGCTGTGCCTGAGCACGGACAAGACCGGCGAGAAGGTTCTCCCTGCACAAAGCTGACCGGAGGACGGCCACAGCCACTATTCTGCGTGGCTATGGCCGTCTTTCTGCGCAAGTGGCTCGGCATCGGCAAGCTGCCCGACGACATGCGGGCCGCCGTCGAAGCGGAGGGCGTGCTTCACCTCGCCGAGTTCGTGCCGGTGACGTTCCGGTTCTCGGGCAAGGTGCCCGGCAAGACCGCCAAGGGCAACTTCAGCAGCTACGTCGGCGCGCTGGCGCTGACCAACCAGCGGGTGCTCGGCACGCTGTCATCGGTTCCCAAGAAGGCAGGCCGGGCCGTCGACCACCAGTGGCGTGACGCGGAGGGGTCGATGGTCAACGCCAGGCTCGACGAGAGCGGGCTGACGCTCGACCTGCCCGACATCTCGGTGGTCGAACCGACCTTCGCGGGGTCAATGTCGTTGCACTACAAGACGCCGCTCTCGGATGAGGTGTTGGCCCGGCTGCCGAAGCGGTCATTCGGGTTCGACGTGCCGCCCAAGTTCGTCTACTCGGCGTGCGGCGTGCCGAAGCATTAGTAGCGCGGTCAGCGAGCGACGTCGTCGACGTAGAACCAACGGCCCGCGCGCCGCTCGAAACGGCTGCGCTCGTGCATCGAGCCGGGTCCGGCCGCCGCCTCGAACCGGGCGGTGAACTCCACTTCCCCGTATTCGTCGTCGATACCGCCTGCCGCGGTGTCGGTCACGTCCAAGCCCTTCCAGACGACGTCGCCGCCAACGGCCGCGTCGGCGGGACGCGTTCGCGGATGCCAGGTGCGGAACAGATAGTCGGAATCACCGCACGCGTAGGCCGAGTATCGCGACCGCATCAACTCCTCGGCGGTCCCGGCCTGCCGCTCGCCATGGTGCAGCGGACCGCAGCAGACGTTGTAGACGGCGCCACTGCCGCATGGGCAGGGCCGCAGCCCGTCACTTCGTAAAGGCATGCGAGACATGTATTTTCCACGTGCCGTCCGGCTGGCGCCGGAATACGTCGAGGCCGTCCTCGACTCCGGTGTCGAGCACCTTGCCCGCCGGATCGGTGACGGTCAGGGTCCAGAACAGTTTGACGGTCGCGAGGTCGCCGTCGACGAGCACTTCGCGGATGTCGGGCTGCGCGTAGCTGTATCGCTTGTCGGGATCGTCGAACAGCGTCTGCATCCGCGTGCAGAACTCGCCGCGGTCGTGGTCTTCGCCGCCCGGGTAGGCCAGCACCGCGTCGCCGGCGAACAACCCGCAGACACCGTCGAGGTTCTCGTCGTTGAAGTCCGTCGGCCACTGCCGCAACGCGGCCTCGATCGCCGACTTGTCCTGCTCGGGATCCGGGCTCGCCGCGGCCGCGGCACAGCCGGTCAGTGTTGCCGCCCCGACCAGACATGCGATCAGTCGCAGCATGCACCGATTCTGCACTAGAGGGGCACCCGCTCGGGCCTACACTGCCGCAATGTTCTCGGAGACGCGTTATGCGCTGCAACGGGGACTTGCGCGTCGCCTATCGCGCGTCGCCCGAAGGCGCTCGCGACATCGTGTTCGTCCCGAACTGGTTCACGAACTGCGAGGTCGTTCCGGAGCTACCGTCCGCTGCAAGGGTGGATCGAGGCGATGACGATGCTCGGCCGCCTGATCTTCTTCGACCAGCCGGGCACGGGAGCGTCCGATCCCGTCACGCCGGGTGCGCTGCCGACCTTGGAGCAATGGGCCGACAGCATCACCGCGGTGCTCGACGATCTCGGGAGCCGCGAAGCGGTGCTCCTCGCGGTCGACGGTGCGTTCGCCCCGGCGGCGCTGTTCGCGGCGACACATCCGTCCCGCACCACCGCGCTGGTCGTGCTCGAGGGCTACGCGGATCCGCCTGTCGAACGCACCGAAGGATTGGACGTCGAGGCCACCATCGCCGGCTGGGTCGCCATGTGGGGAACCGGCGAGTTCCAACACGTCGTCAATCCGGACATGCCGTGGAACGAGGAGATCCGGGCGACATGGGCACGGATGGAACGCTTGGCGGTCAGCCCCGCGACCGCTGGCGCTCATGTTGCCTCTCGTCACCGAATTGGACGTGCGGGCGATCCTCCCGACCATCCGCGTGCCCACCCTCGTCGTCCAGCACGCCGACGACCAGTTCAACCTGCCCGAGTGGGGCAGGTACGTCGCAGACCACATACCGGGCGCGAAATACGTTGAGCTGCCGGGGCGCAACATGTATCACTTCGTCGAACCGTGGCGCGAGTCGTTCCAGGAGATCGCCGAGTTCCTCACCGGCCACCGGGCCGACGTAGCCGACGACCGGGTTCTCGCCACGGTGCTCTTCACCGACATCGTGGACTCGACACGGCGCGCGGCGGAGATCGGCGACCGCAACTGGCACGCGCTGCTCGACGCGCACGACGCCGTCGTCCGGTCGCAGCTCGCCCGCTTTCGCGGCCGCGAGGTGAACACCTCGGGCGACGGCTTCCTGGCGATGTTCGACGGCCCGCAGCGGGCGATCCGCTGCGCGATGGCGATCCGCGACGCGGTGCAGGCGCTCGGCATCGAGGTGCGCGCCGGGTCTGCACACCGGCGAGTGCGAGGTCCGCGGCGATGACATCGGCGGCATCGCCGTGCACATCGGGGCGCGCGTCAGCGCACTGGCAGGGCCCAGCGACGTGCTGGTGTCCAGCACGCTGCGCGACCTGGTGATCGGCTCGGGGCTCGAGTTCGAGGACCGCGGCGCGCACGGGCTCAAGGGCGTGCCCGGCGAGTGGAATCTCTTCGCCGTCGTCTCCGGGTAGCGCGACCGGCCTGCGGGCCACATCCGCACAGTGGATAAGTTGCTTGTCGATGAGTCACACAGAGACCGGGCGCATGCGCGACAACGTGCTGATCGTGCACTGGCACGATCTCGGCCGATATCTCGGCGCCTACGGGCATGCCGACGTGTCCAGCCCGCGGCTGGACCGGCTCGCCGCCGAAGGCATCCTGTTCACCCGGGCCCATGCCACGGCGCCGCTGTGCTCGCCATCGCGCGGCTCGCTGTTCACCGGGCGCTATCCACAGAGCAACGGCCTGGTCGGGCTGGCCCACCACGGCTGGGAGTACCGCGCCGGCGTCCGCACCCTGCCGCACCTGCTGACCGAATCAGGTTGGTATACAACGCTGTTCGGAATGCAGCACGAGACCTCGTTTCCGGCGCGGCTCGGGTTCGATGAGTACGACGTGTCGAACTCGTACTGCGAGTACGTGGTCGAGCGCGCCACCCGCTGGCTGCGCGAGGCGCCACCGGCTCCGTTCCTGTTGACCGCGGGCTTCTTCGAGACGCACCGGCCCTATCCGAGGGAACGGTACGAGCCTGCCGATCCCGACGCGGTCAGCCTGCCCGACTACCTGCCCGACCTGCCCGACGTGCGCGAGGACCTGGCCGACTTCTACGGCTCGATCTCGGTGGCCGACGCCGCGGTCGGGCAACTGCTCGACACCCTGGCCGAGACCGGACTCGACCGCTCGACCTGGGTGGTGTTCATGACCGACCACGGCCCGGCCCTGCCGCGGGCCAAGTCCACGCTGTACGACGCGGGCACCGGCATCGCGATGATCGTGCGGCCACCGACGCGATACCCGGCACCGGGCCGGGTGTACGACGACCTGTTCAGCGGGGTCGATCTGGTCCCCACGCTGCTGGAACTGCTGGGGCTTCCGATCCCCGACGACGTCGACGGACTCTCCCATGCCCCGAACCTCTCGGATGCGCTTCCGAATTCCTCGGCCGTGCGCGGCGAGGTCTACACGACGAAGACCTATCACGATTCCTTCGATCCGATTCGGGCGATCAGAACCAAGGATTTCAGCTACCTCGAGAATTATGCGACCCGGCCCCTTTTGGATCTGCCGCTCGACATCGAGGAGAGTGCCTCGGGCAAAGCGGTGGCGCCGCTGAGCTCCGCACCTCGCCCGCAGCGCGAGCTGTACGATCTGCGGACCGATCCCACCGAGCGGAACAATCTGTTGACCGGTGCCGTGAGCAGTGCAGCGGCGGCGGTCGCCGACGAGATGGCGCTGCTCCTCAACGACTGGCGGCAGAAGACCAACGACGTCATTCCGTCCGAGTTCGCAGGCACCCGAATTTCGGCCAGATACACCGAAACGTATATGCACATAAACGGGATTGCGCTTCCGAGCCGCTCCGCCATGGCGACGGAGCGCGGTATCGAAGACGACGTCAGCACAATGCAATAGTTCGACTCATCGCGAGTTTAAATCAGTATCGCCGGCGAATATGCGCCGCCATTTCAATGCGGTTAGGCTCTCGCGCATGGCAGCCCGCCCGACGGCGTATCTGGTGCTCGCATCGCAACGCAGCGGCAGCACACTGCTCGTCGAGTCGCTCCGGGCCACGGGTGTGGCCGGTGAGCCGCAGGAGTTCTTCCAGTACCTTCCGACCACCAGCCAGTCGCCGCAGCCGCGGGAGTGGTTCGCCGAAGCCGACGATGAGTCGATTCTCCGGCTGCTCGACCCGCTCGACGTCGGCAAGCCGGACCTCGCCCCACCCGAGATCTGGCGCGATTACATCCGCACCGTCGGCCGCACCCCGAACGGCGTGTGGGGCGGCAAGCTGATGTGGAATCAGACGCCGTTGCTGTTGCAGCGCGCCGCCGGCCTGCCCGACCGCTCGGGCGTCGGCCTGCTGTCGGCGATCCGCGACGTCGTCGGCTCGGACCCGGTGCTGGTATACGTCTACCGACCCGACGTGGTCTCCCAGGCGGTGTCGTTCTGGCGGGCCGTGCAGACCCGGGTGTGGCGGGGCCGTCCCGATCCGGTCCGCGACGCCCGCGCCGAATATCACGCGGGCGCAATCGCACACGTCATCACCATGCTCCAGGCTCAGGAGGTGGGCTGGCGCAACTGGTTCGCCGAGGAGAACGTGGCGCCGATCGAGGTGCCGTATCCGGTGCTGTGGCGCAACCTCACCGAGATCGTCGGAACCGTGCTCGAAGCCCTTGGCCTTGATCCGCGGCTGGCGCCGCCACCGGTGCTGGAACGCCAGGCCGACGGCCGCTCCGACGAATGGGTGGACCGGTACCGCCTCGAAGCCGCACGAGAGGGGCTGCCGGTATGACGACCGTCGCCGAGGACACCACGCACGTCGAGGAACTGCGGCTGCTGGAAGCCGAGTCGGTGCACATCATCCGCGAGGTCGTCGCCGAGTTGCAGCGGCCGGTGCTGCTGTTCTCCGCAGGCAAGGACTCGATCGTGCTACTTCGCCTGGCGGAGAAGGCCTTTCGGCCCTTCCCCCTGCCGTTTCCGGTGCTGCACGTCGACACCGGCCACAACTTCGACGAAGTCATCGAATTCCGCGACCGCAGGCTCGGCGAGCACGGTCACCGGCTGATCGTCGGTTCCGTGCAGGAGTCCATCGACTCCGGCCGGGTCGTCGACCCCGGCGAAGGGGCCTCACGCAACCGGCAGCAGACCCGCACCCTGCTCGACGCGCTCGATGCGGGCGGATTCGACGCCGCATTCGGCGGCGCCCGCCGCGACGAGGAGCGCGCCAGGGCCAAGGAACGCATCCTGAGCTTCCGCGACGAGTTCGGCCAATGGGATCCGCGCGCGCAACGGCCCGAGCCGTGGTCGCTCTACAACGGACGGATCAAGAAGGGCGAACAGGTCCGGGTGTTCCCGTTGTCCAACTGGACCGAACTGGACATCTGGCGCTACATCGAACTGGAGAATCTCGAACTGCCGTCGATCTACTTCGCCCACGAGCGCGAGGTCGTCGAACGCGACGGCATCCTGCTCGCGGTCTCGGAGTACGTGCAGCCACGCGACGACGAGACATCGGCCGTCGAGTGGGTGCGCTACCGGACCGTCGGCGATCTGACCATCACCGGAGCGGTCCGCTCCCACGCAGGAGACATCGCAGGCGTCATCACCGAGATCTCCGCGGCCACGGTGTCGGAGCGCGGTGAGACCCGCGCCGACGATCGAACGTCGGTGGCGGCGATGGAGGATCGCAAGCGGGAAGGCTACTTCTGATGCCGGGCAGAGCGCAGCGAGGGGAAATGTAATGGTCGCCAGGCAACTACTTCGCATCGCCACCGCCGGATCCGTCGACGACGGCAAGAGCACCCTGATCGGTCGGCTCATGCACGACACCGACAGCCTGCCGCTCGACCACCTCGAAGCCGTCAAGGACGAAGAGGGCGTCGCCGACCTGGCCGCACTGTCCGACGGGCTGCGCGCCGAACGCGAGCAGGGCATCACCATCGACGTGGCCTACCGGTTCTTCTCCACCGAGCGGCGCAGCTACATCCTGGCCGACACACCCGGCCACGAGCGCTACACGCGAAACATGTTCACCGGCGCTTCCAACGCACACGTGGCGGTGCTGCTGGTGGACGCCCGCGCCGGTGTGCTGCGCCAGACCCGCAGGCATGCCCGCATCGCGAAACTGCTTGGTATCCAACACTTCGTGGCCACCGTCAACAAGATCGACCTGGTGGACTTCGACGAGGGCCGGTTCGGCGAGGTCGAATCGGAGCTGGCGCAGATGGCCGCGCGGCTCGGCGGCGCGGAACTGTCCGTCATCCCGATCGCCGCCAAGCTCGGCGACAACGTCGTGCACCGCTCGGACCACACCCCCTGGTACACCGGGCCGACCCTGCTGGAGTACCTCGAGGGCGTCGAGCTGTCCGCACCACAGCCCGAGGCCGCCAAGCTGCGGCTGCCCATCCAATGGGTGTCCCGCCCGACCGCCGACGTGCGCCGCCGCTACACGGGGCGGTTGGCGGCGGGAACCCTGAGCGTCGGCGACTCCGTCCTTTCGCTTCCCGCAGGCACCCGCTCCACCGTCACCGCCGTCGACACCCTCGACGACGCCCGCACCACGGCCGTTGCGCCGCTGTCGATCTCGGTGGAGCTTGCCGACGACATCGACGTCGGCCGCGGCGACGTGCTGGTCAGCGGTGACGAGAACGCGACCCTGCCGGTACTGGCCCGCGAGCTCGATGCGACGGTGTGCTGGTTCGCCGAGAGACCGCTGCGAGCCGGTGACCGGGTCGCGCTCAAACAGACCGCCAAGACGGTGCGGGCGACGGTGCAGGCACTGCACTCCCGGCTGGATCCCGAAACGCTCGACGAGCTCGACAACCCGGTTGAATTGTCGCTCAACGACATCGGCTCGGTGACGTTGCGCACCAGCTCGATCGTCGTGGCCGACTCGTACTCCGACAATCGGGACAGTGGCGCGTTCATCCTCATCGACGAGACCACGAACGACACCATCGGCGCAGGCACCATCGTCGAGCCGCGCGAGGTCAAACCCGGCGCGCAGACCCGCAACGACATCCGTTGGCACCCATCCTCACTCGATCGGGACTACCGCTGGAATGCGACCCGCCAGCGGGGTGCCACCATCTGGTTCACCGGCCTGCCCGCGTCGGGGAAGTCGACGCTGGCCGTCGCCGTCGAACGTGCCCTCGTCGAGGCCGGTGACGTCGCCTATCTATTGGACGGTGACAACATCCGCCACGGACTGTCCGACGATCTCGGCTTCTCCGCCGGTGACCGAGCCGAGAACATCAGGCGGGTAGGACATCTCACCCGATTGTTCGCCGACGCCGGGGTGGTCGCGCTGGCCTCACTGGTGTCACCGCTGAAGTCCGACCGCGACGTCGCCAGGGCCCTCAACGACGCGGCCAAGCTGCCGTTCATCGAGGTGCACATCTGCACGTCCGTCGAGGAGTGCGAGAAGCGGGACCCGAAGGGCCTGTACGCCCGCGCCCGCGCCGGTGAGCTGAAGGGCCTGACCGGGATCGACGCCCCGTACGAGGCGCCCGAGAATGCGGATCTGGTGCTCGACACCACGGGCGCCGACATCGACGAGTTGGTCGGCAAGGTGCTCGACGTGTTGAAGGCCAAGCGCGACGGCACGTAGCCCGCCCTGCGACTGAGGCTAGCCACCCACCCGGGCGACCACGAACACCCGCCGGAACGGAAAGTACGTGACCCCGTCGGGACGGGCCGGGTAGAGCCCCGCCAGCATCGGGATCAGTTCCTGCCGGAACCGGTCGAACTGCTCGTCGTCCAGCCTGCTCTGCACCGCCGTCAACGCCGTGCCACTGATCCAGTCCAGCACGGGCGTCGAGCCCGTGAGCTGGTGGATGTAGGTGGTCTCCCAGGTGTCGACGGTGCATCCCGCGTCGGCCAGCAGAGCGGCGTACTCGGCGGGGTGATCGACCACCTTGCCTGCCCGGAACGGGAAGTCGCCCAACGCATCTGCCCACTGCGCCCGTGCGGCCAGCTCGCGCACCGCCACGTGCGAAGGGGCGTCGAAGTTGCCCGGTACCTGTGCGGCGATCCAGGCACCGGCAGGCAACTCGGTCGCCCACCGGACCAGCAACTCGCGGTGGGTCGGCACCCACTGCAGTGCGGCATTGCTCAACACCACGTCGGTGTCCGGCGCCGGATGCCACGCATCGATGTCGCCGACGTGGGCGTCGATGCCCCTGCCCTGTGCGGCCTCGATCATCTCGGGTGAGGAGTCCACTGCCTCCAGCTCCGCGGCCGGCCAGCGCTCCCGCAGGTGCAGGGTCAGGTTCCCGGGACCACAACCGAGGTCGACGACGCGTCGCGGGGCGTCGGCGCCCACCCGCGACAGCAGATCGAAGAAGGGCCTGCCGCGGTCGTCGGCGAAGGCCAGGTACACATCGGGATTCCACATGCTGACATCATCTCTGACGATGATGAAGGAGTCAGAGGCTGTCCGTCGGATCTGGGAGTCCCTTGGCCTGCCCGGCATCGTGGACGTACACACGCACTTCATGCCGAAGAGCGTCATGGACAAGGTGTGGCAGTACTTCGACGCCGCGGGCCCACTGGTGGGGCGGCCGTGGCCGATCGCCTACCGCACCGACGAGGCCGCCCGGCTCGAGACGTTGCGGGCCTTCGGCGTGCGGGCCTTCACGTCGCTGATCTATCCGCACAAGCCGCAGATGGCGGCGTGGCTGAATCAGTGGTCGGCCCAGTTCGCCGCGGCCAACCCCGATTGCCTGAGCACCGCCACGTTCTTCCCGGAGCCCGGCGCCGCGGCCTACGTCGGCGCGGCGATCGACGGGGGCGTGCGGGTCTTCAAGGCACACGTCCAGGTCGGCCGCTACGACCCGACCGATCCACTGCTCGACGACGTCTGGGGCCTGATCGAGGACGCCCGCATTCCGGTGGTCATCCACTGTGGGTCGGGGCCCCAGCCGGGCGAGCACACCGGACCGGAGCCCATCGGTACGGCTGCTGTCCCGGCACCCCGGCCTGCGCCTGATCGTCGCGCACATGGGCATGCCCGAGTACACCGATTTCCTGGACCTCTGCGAGCGGTACGAGGAGGTGCGGCTGGACACCACCATGGTCTTCACCCCGTTCATCGAGGAGACCATGCCGTTCCCGTCTGCCGACCGCGGTCGGCTGCGCGCGCTGGGCGATCGCATCCTGTTCGGCAGCGACTTCCCCAACATCCCGTACGGCTACCTCGAGGCCATGTCGGTGCTGACGGGGCTGGACGGGGTCGACGACGACTGGCTTCGGGGAGTCCTGTACGGCAACGCGGCCCGCCTCTTCGGCCTGACCCACAGCTAACTGGCAGGCGGACGAACGAAACTGGACCGCCGTGACCGCACGGTGGCCCCGACTCGCACTGGCTGCCCTGTTGGCGTGTACCGCCGGGCTGTACCTGTGGAACCTGTCGGCGGGCGGCTACGGCAACACCTTCTACGCCGCCGCCGCCGAGGCGGGCGCACAGAGTTGGTCGGCGTGGTTCTTCGGCGCACTCGACGCCCGCGACTTCATCACCGTCGACAAGCCGCCGGGAGCGCTGTGGGTGACCGGGTTGTCGGTACGACTGTTCGGGATGAACAGCTGGTCGGTGCTCGCGCCGCAGGCCGTCATGGGTGTCGTCGCGGTCGCCGTGCTGTTCGCCACGGTGCGACGCACGATTCCGGATCGCAGGCAGGGCACCGTCGCCGGGCTTCTCGCGGGTGCCGTGCTGGCGTGCACCCCGGCGGCGGCGCTGATGTTCCGCTACAACAATCCCGACGCCTTCCTGGTGCTGCTCCTGGTGGTCTCCGCCTACTGCCTCACCCGCGCCGTGTCCTCCGCGTCGTGGCGGTGGCTGGCGCTCGTCGGCGCGGTGATGGGAGCGGCCTTCCTGACCAAGATGCTGCAGGGCTTCCTGGTGCTCCCCGGCTTCGCCGCGGCGTATCTCGTTGCGGCTCCTACGAGTTGGCGCAGTCGCCTACTGCACGTCGCCACCGCCACCGGTGTGCTGATCGTCGCCGCCGGGTGGTGGGTCGCCATCGTCACGCTCATCCCCGCGACCTCGCGGCCATATGTCGGCGGCTCGACCGACGACTCGGTGCTCGATCTGGCGTTCGGCTACAACGGGCTCAGCCGCATCCTGGGGAACGACGCCGGGTCCGACGGGCAGTGGGGCGGCGCGACGCTGCGGCCGATGAACTCGTCGACCGGCCTGCACCGGCTGTTCATCACCGAGTTCGGCAATGAGATCTCCTGGTTGCTGCCGGTCGCGTTGTTCGTCATCGTGTTCGGCGGATACCTCTGGGCGCGTGGCCGACTCGGCCGCGACGAACGCGGGGCCATCGTGTCGTGGGGCGGTTGGCTGGTCGTGACCGGGCTCGTCTTCACGTACATGAACGGCACCGTGCATCCCTACTACAGCGTCGCGCTGGCACCCGCCGTCGCCGCCCTGGTCGGGCTCGGCTCGGTGTGGGCGTGGCGGACCGTGCCGGGTTGGGACGGCCGAATCGCGTTGGCAGCCATGCTCGGCCTGGCCGGCTGGTGGTCGGCGCTCCTGTTGAACCGCAACCACTTCGGCACCCCGTGGGCGCCGTGGCTCGTCGGGACCCTCACCGTCATCGGGGCGGCGGCCGCATTGATCGGCAGGCGCTGGTCGGCCGCCGGGGTCGCGGCGGGCATGCTCGGCGCCGCCGCGGGAACCGTCGCATTCGCCATCGCGACCGCAATGACACCGCACCACGGCGCGATTCCCAACGCGGTGAGCTCGGTGCACCGCATGCCGCCACGGGCCGCTGCGGCGCTGCAGATGGCGCAGGCGTTCGCAGTCGGCGGCTGGAACGGTGACGAGGCCACCAACCGCGATCTCGCCGCCATGCTGGCCGCCACCCACACCCCATGGTCGGCCGCGACGAACGGATCGCAATCGGCCGCGGTGCTCGAGATCGCGTCGGGCACGGCGGTGATGGCGATCGGCGGATGGAGCGGCGACCCGGCCCCCAGCCTCGATCAGTTCATCACCGACGTCCACGCCGGGAAGATCACCTACTACGTCGAGGCGGGCAGGGGCGGCCAGGCCCAACCGCACGGCGAGGTCATCCGGTCGGAGAACCACTCCGCGTCGCACGCCCGCGACATCGCCGACTGGGTCGCCGGGCACTACCAAGCCACGACGATCGGCGAATCGCTGGTGTACCGGCTCACTTAAGGCCGGGCCAATTCCCCGGGTCGCTTCGCTCCTGCCCGCCGGGAAACGCGCTACCATCGCCCGTGCCCAGTTCGTCGCCGAACACCGCCGCTCCCGTCGATCCGCCGATCCCCGTTCCCGACGTCGCCGGTTCCGACGCAACCCCGTGGGGCCTGCCGAAACGCGGCGATCTCAGCCGCCGCCAGAGGCTCATAGTCGACTCGTCGGCCATCGCCGATCTGGGCCTGCGCACCATGATCGCCTCGATCGTCGGTGCGGCGATGCTGCCCAAGGTCGCCAGCGCGGCCCTTCGCCCGGCGGACTCCCTGGCCGAGCGGGAAGCGCTGCAGTTCTACGCGGAACTGGGTGCCGCACACGACCCCGCGGTCTCGTTCCCCGCACCCACCGAACTCCCCCGGGTGTCGTCTCGGCCCGCCAATCCCGTCGCCGAGTGGACGGCGCACGGCCGCGTGCACAACATCAAGTTCAAGAGCAGCTTCGAGGCGATCAACCCGGCGGTGCGCGAGCACCGGCGCGGATATGAACGCAACAACGTCGTCCACGCCCAGCACTGGGTGCACGATGACGGTCCACATCCGACGCTGTGCCTCATCCACGGCTTCATGGGGTCTGCGTATCTGTTCAACGGGCTGTTCTTCTCGCTGCCGTGGTTCTACCGCTCGGGATACGACGTTCTTCTCTACACGCTGCCGTTTCATGGCAAGCGCGCCGAAAGGCATTCGCCCTACAGCGGATACGGTTATTTCGCCGATGGGTTCGCCGGTTTCGCCGAGGCGATGGCCCAGGCGGTGCACGACTTCCGTTCGGTGCTGGACTATCTCGAACACACCGGTGTCGACCGGATTGCGTTGACCGGGATGTCGCTCGGCGGCTACACCTCGGCGCTGATCGCCGGCGTGGACGACCGCGTGCAGGCCGTGATCCCGAACGTTCCCGTCGTCACGCCGGAGTCCGCGTTCGACGACTGGTTCCCCGCCAACCTGCTGGTGAAGTTGGGCAACCGCGTGACGGGTACCGATCGCGAGTTGTCAACGGCGGCAGCGATGTTCCACTCGCCGCTGAACTACGCGCCACTGGTGCCCAAGGACCGACGGCTCATCATCACCGGACTCGGTGATCGCCTGGCGCCGCCGGAGCAGGCCGAGTTGCTGTGGAGGCACTGGGATCGCTGCGCATTCCACTGGTTCCCCGGCAATCACATCCTGCACGTCAGTCAGCCGGACTACCTGCGCAGGATGACGCGGTTCATGGCCGGCTTCATGTTCTCCTGACCGTCGGTCGTCGCCCGGCGGCGGTCACAACCCCAGCCTTCCCAGCAGGCGCGGGCGGCGGGCCCCTCTGGACTCGGGTCAGTTCTTCGTGGCGCTGACCAGGCTCAACGACCCGATCATGGGGGCCGCTTCGCTGTCGTCGGGGGGCACGGGCCGACCGACCTGACGAAGACAATCCGACAGCGTCGTCGTCGCCGCGGTCCAGCCGCGTGCCGAGAAATAGGACTCGGCCGGTGCGACCTGCTCGTTGTAGACGAGGGTGAAGAAGGTCTCGTCGAGGCCCGCTGCGTGCTCCTCGTCCCGCCTCGCCTCGAACACCTGCCGCGGCATCGGCGAAGCTTCTTCGACCGCCAGCCAGCTTCCCGGGCTCGCCAGCGCGTCGATCCCGCTGAACAGTTGTTGCTGCGCGTCGGCGGTCAGGTAGATCAGCAGCCCTTCGGCGATCCACGCCGATGGCCTCGACGGGTCGAAACCCTGGTCGGTCAGTGCCTGCACCCAGTCATCGCGCAGATCGACCGCGACCTCGCGGCGCTCGGCCAGCGGCGAGTCGCCATGCCTGCTCAGCACCTCGCGCTTGAAGTCGAGGACTCGCGGCTGATCCAGCTCGAAGACGACCGTGCCGTCGGGCCACCGCAGCCGGTAGGCACGCGAATCCAGCCCGGCGGCCAGCAGGACGATCTGGCGGACGCCTGCCGCGGCGGCCTGGCGGAAGTACGCGTCGAAGTACTTGGTCCGTGCGCCCTGGAAGTTCACGAAGAACTCGCCGAACTCCGACTTCAGCCGCGAGTAGGTGGGGCCGTCGTCCTCGATGCCGTCCAGCACGTCGGCCCACGGTCCACCGGCCGCGCGGCAGAACAGCTCGGCGTACGGATCGACGGCCAGCGGGTCCGGCTTCCTGGCCTCCAAAGCCCTTGCCGCTGCTACGAACAAGGCCGTCTGACCAACGCTCGTCGTGATGTCCCAGGTGTCTCCGTCGGTACGCACTCGCGCGAGGCTACGCCCGGCCCCTGACGGGTGCCTGTGCGCTGGTCGCCGTGCGTCTACGAGCGCGGCCCGTCCGGATCCGCCGTCTTCCGACGCGCCTTGCGCTGGTCGCAGTGCGTCTAGACGAGCGGGCGGCCCGTCCGGATCCGCCGGTCCAGGTCGCGCAGCATCAGGTTGAACGGGAACTCCCTGACGAAGCGCGGCAGCACGCCGTTCACCGTCCGGATGACGGCCATCAACCTGTCGAAGCGCCGCTGGTGCTGCGGGCTCCACGGCAACCGCATCTCGTCGCGGAACTTCTGCGGCAGGAATCCCGTCGTGATCAGCAGGGAGAAGTTCTCCGACGCCTGCTGCAACGCGCGGGGCAGCTTGATGCCGCGCACGCGGTTCGCGGCGATCGGATAGAGGTACTCGCGCACGGTGTCGTCGATGTGCACCTTGGCGAGGGACTCCCGCCAGTACTCGTCGAACGCGGCCCGGTCGGCGGGCCACATCTCCGGGGGGACCTGCAGCGTGGTGCACAGGTTCATGCCGTCGGCGTAGTGCCGGTCGGCCGTTTCGTCGTCGAGCTCACCGACGAAGATGCGTTGAACATCGACGGTGCCCTTGTAGATGCAGGCGCCCACCCACAGTTGAAGGTCCTTGTCGAAGGCGTTGTAGCTCACCGGGCTCTCGTCGGTCGAATACACCTGGGCGTGAGCCCCGTTGACTGCGCGCCGCATCGCCGCCTTCTGCGCATCGCTGCCGCGGAGGGCAACGGCGACATAGGTGAACGTGGTGCGGGCGCGCTTGATCGGATGCCTGTCGACCCGCCCGCCTTCCACCCGGCTCTCCATGACGCCGTAGCCGACGCCCGGCCGGGCCAGCTCCATGATCACGTTCGCCGGACCGGCCAGCAGGCTTACGCCCAGCATCTCGTCGTGGAGCCTCGCGACCCGTCGCGGCCAGCGACGCCGTGGGGCCGGCGCCACATGGGAGAGAGGAGACGTGTCGACCGTCATCTGCCCACCTATCGACTAAATGTGGAAACGTGTGTTTCCTGATATTGCCTCGCGTTCCCGACAGGTGTCAAGATGGTGCGCATGGCTCAGGTCCGCCCCTACGGCGGCGTGGAAGCACGCGACCGGATAGCCGAGCGGCGGCGCCGGCTACTCGACGCAGGACTCGAACTGCTCGGTGGTGGGGATGACCCGCCCGAGCTCACCGTGCGCGCCATCTGCAGGCAGTCCGGCGTCTCGGCGCGGTACTTCTACGAAAGCTTCACCGACAAGGACGCGTTGGTCGCGGCGGTCTTCGACTGGGTGATCGCCGACATCGCCGCCACCACGCAGGCGGCCGTGGCGGCCGCACCGCAGGATGAACTGGCCAGGGCCGCCATGGCCAACATCGTCAGGACCATCGTCGGAGACGCCCGCATCGGCCGCCTGCTGTTCAGTTCGCATCTCGCCAACGCGGTGCTGGCCCGCAAGCGGGTGGAAGCCGGCGCCCTGATGGCCTCGTTGGCCGCCCAGCAGGCGATCGCCACGTTGGGCGTGCGCGAGAACGACCGCGTCAAGGCCACCTCGCACTTCGTCGTCGGCGGCGTCGTGCAGGCAGTCAGCGCCTGGCTGGCAGGCGAAATCGACCTGAGCCCGGATGAACTCGTCGATCAGTTGGCCGCCGGGCTCGATCGGCTCGGCGACCCCGAGCTGTACCAGAACTAGCGGGCGGCGGAAACCGGTCGCCGCCGGTCGGCTTCGGTCTTCGGCTCGGCCACCGTGTCCGTGTCGGTGAATTGCTTGGTCCAGCAGGCGAATTCGAGCGTGATGCCGTCGGGATCCTGGAAGTAGAACGAGCGCACGTAGACCCCCGGGTGAAGGGTGGCCGATACCTGGGCCGGGCTCTCGTCGTGGTTGAGCACCGGACCGACCCGTACGCCCTTGTCCTTGAGGCGCCGCCGGTATTCGTCGAACTTCTCGGCGGGCACGTGGAACGCCAGGTGGTTCAGGGAACCCACCGCGCTGATGATCTCCCCGATGCCGGGAATCGCTGCGGGTGCGGACACCCCGGGCACCCCGTCGGGCGCCTCGGCGAACCAGAAGAACGCCACGCAGTCGCCGTTGCCCGCGTCGAAGAAGAAGTGCTGCCCCATGCCCCCGGGCAGGTCGAGCGACTTGACCAGCGGCATGCCGAGCACGCCGGTGTAGAAGTCGACGGTCTTGGCCATGTCCGCGCACACCAGCGCCACGTGGTTGATGCCGCCGAGCTCGAACTCGGAGTTGGTGTTCTCGGGCTTGATCACGTCGCCGCTCCTCGAAATGCCCGACCCATCAGGTCTGGTCAAGATCAGTATCTGAATCTAACATCAGATTCAGATTCGATCAACGAACGGATGGGGCACCCAGTTGACCGTCGCGCCGCGCGAGCAGTTGCCGACCCTGCGGGGCAGACAGACGCAGGCGGCCATCGACGCTGCGGCCCGAGCGGTCATCGCGCGCAAGGGAATTCTCGCGACCACGATCTCGGACATCGCCGCTGAGGCGGGCCGGTCGACCGCCTCCTTCTACAACTATTACGACTCGAAGGAGGCGATGGTCCGCGAGTGGGCGCTTCGCTTCCGCGACGAGGCCCGCGACCGGGCCCGTGCCGCCACCGAGCCGGAGCTGACCAACCGGGAGCGTGCCTACCGGGCGGCGGCCGCGCACTGGAACACCTACCGCCATCGCCTTGCCGAGATCATCAGCGTCTCGCAGCTGGCCATGGTGAGCGACGACTTCGCCCAGTACTGGGCCGACATCTGCGAGCTACCCATCTCGCTCGTCACCGCGATGGTGAAACAGGCCCAGCAGCAAGGGTTCTGCGTCGACGACGATCCCCACCTGGTCGCGGTGGCGCTGGTCTCGATGCTGAACCAGTTCTGCTACGTCCAGTTGAGTGGCGACGGCGCCAGGAAGGCCGACGACGACGCGTGCATCACGACGTTGGCCAACGTGTTCTACCGCACCATCTACTACGAGGAGACCTCGCCGACATGACGAAGAATCCGGGGGGATCGGTAACACCTGGTGTGACAAGGGAATTCGTCGGCGTGGACTCCCCCACCGCCCGCCGCGCCGGCTCGGGTGGCCACCCCTGCCAGGGCATCTACCACCGCGGCGTCGGCCGCAAGCCGAAGGTGGCGATGATCGCCACGCACTATCAGATCGACTTCTCCGAGCACTACCTCGCGGACTACATGGCCACCCGCGGCGTCGGCTTCCTCGGCTGGAACACCCGGTTCCGCGGCTTCGAGAGCAGCTTCCTGCTCGACCACGCACTCGTCGACATCGGCGTCGGCGTCCGCTGGCTCCGTGAGGTGCAGGGCGTGGAAACGGTCGTGCTGCTTGGCAACTCGGGCGGCGGCTCGCTGATGGCGGCCTACCAGGCCCAGGCCGTGGACCCGCACGTCACACCGCTGGAGGGGATGCGGCCCGCGGCGGGGCTTTCCGACCTGCTGCCCGCCGACGGCTTCGTGGCGAGCGCCGCCCATCCTGGGAGGCCGGACGTACTGACGGCGTGGATGGACGGCTCCGTCGTCGACGAGTGCGACCCCATCGCCAGCGATCCCGCACTGGACCTGTTCGACGAGGCCAACGGGCCGCCCTTTTCGGCCGGCTTCGTCGAGCGGTACCGGGCGGCGCAGGTCGCGCGCAACCACGCGATCACCGACTGGGCGGAGGACGAGCTGAAGCGGATTCGCGCCGCGGGGTTCTCGGACCGCCCCTTCACGGTGCTGCGCACCTGGGCCGACCCTCGCATGGTCGATCCGACCATCGAGCCGACCAAGCGCCCGGCCAACACCTGCTACGCGGGCGTGCCCGTGCAGGCCAACCGATCGGCACACGGCATCGCCGCGGCGTCCACGCTGCGCAGTTGGCTGGGGGTGTGGAGCCTGCGGCACTCCCAGACCCGCGCCGAACCGCATCTGGCCCGCATCCACTGCCCGGCGCTGGTGATCAACGCCGAGCAGGACACCGGGGTGTATCCGTCCGACGCGCAACGCATCTACGACGCCCTGGCCGGCACGGACAAGACGTTGTGCGCGATCGACTCCGACCACTACTTCACCACCCCGGGTGCGCGCAGTGAACACGCCGATATGGTGGCGAGGTGGATCGCCAAGCGGTGGCGCTGAACTGAATCGAGTTCGCCGAAAGTACGCTTGTTGACGCGACACGCCGACAATTGCGTCAACAAGCGGAGTGTCGGCGAGAGAGAGGGAGTGACGTGACGATCCGCGTCCTTGCCCACTTCGTTCCCGGCGACAAGGTGCGGGCATTGCTTGCGCCACACACCGATTGGCTGGACATCCGGTACTGCGCCGAGGACGACGACGACACCTTCTACCGCGAACTGCCCGAGGCCGAGGTCATCTGGCACGTCCTGCGCCCACTGTCGGGCGACGACCTCGAGCGGGCGAAGCACTGCAAGCTGGTGCACAAGCTGGGCGCCGGGGTGAACACGATCGACGTCGAGGCCGCCACGCAACGCGGCATCGGCGTGGCCAACATGCCTGGCGCCAACGCCCCGTCGGTGGCCGAGGGCGCCGTGCTGCTGATGCTCGCCGCGCTGCGCAGGCTGCCCGCCCTCGATGCGGTCACCAGGGCGGGCGCGGGCTGGCCGTCGGATCCGACGCTCGGCGAGACCGTGCGCGACATCGGCAGTTGCACCGTCGGGCTGATCGGGTACGGCAACATCGCCAAGCGCGTGGAGACCATCGTGACGGCGATGGGGGCCGACGTCCTGCACACCAGCACCCGCGACGACGGCCACCCCGGATGGCGGCCGCTCCCCGAACTACTCGCAGCCTGCGACATCGTCTCGCTGCACCTTCCGCTGACCGATCGCACGCATGGCCTGCTCGACGCGTCGGCGCTGGCGCAGATGAAGCGCGATGCCGTGGTGGTCAACACGTCACGCGGCCCGATCATCGACGAGGCCGCGCTGGTCGCGGCGCTGAACGCGGGCGAGCTCGCGGCGGCGGGACTGGACGTCTTCGCCGTCGAGCCGGTACCCGCGGACAACCCGCTGCTCGCCCTCGACAACGTCGTCCTCACCCCGCACGTCACCTGGTACACCGCCGACACCATGCGGCGCTACCTGGCCGAAGCGGTGGACAACTGCGAGCGCCTGCGCGACGGCAGGCACCTGGTGAACCTGGTAAACGACGTCGCTGCCTTCCGCGACTGACGCCCCGGGTACCCTCGTTCCCAACCCACCGGTTGATTAGAGGCTGGCGCCAAAAGGAGCAGGGCATGCCCATCGCGATCACGTCCGAGCACAACGACCTGGCCGATTCGGTCCGCTCCCTGGTAGCGCGGGTCGCGCCGTCGGAGGTTCTGCACGAGGCGCTCGAGACACCGATCCCGAACCCGCCGCCCTACTGGAAGGCCGCTGCCGAGCAGGGCCTGCAGGGCGTTCACCTCTCGGAATCCGTCGGCGGACAGGGCTTCGGCATCCTCGAGCTGGCGATCGTGCTCGCCGAGTTCGGCTACGGCGCGGTGCCAGGGCCGTTCGTCCCGTCGGCGATCGCCAGCGCGCTGATCGCCGCCAACGACCCCGACGACAAGCGCCTCGAAGCGCTGGCCTCCGGTGACGCGATCGCCGCGTACGCCATCGACTCCGGTCTGACCGCCACCAGGCAGGGCAAGGGTGAATCGGGGGTCTCGTCATCCGTGGCGAGGTGCGCGCCGTGCCCGCCGCGGCGCAGGCGTCGATCCTGGTGCTGCCGGTGGCGATCGACAGCGGAGAGGAATGGCTCGTCCTCGACGCCGATCAGGTCGAGATCGAACCCGTCTCCAGCGTCGACCCGCTGCGCCCGGTGGCGCACGTCAGAGCCAACGCCATCGAGGTCGGCGACGACCGCGTGCTGTCCAACCTGAGCCGCACGCTCGCCCGGGCCCTGATGTCGACCCTGCTGTCCGCCGAGTGCATCGGCGTCGCCCGATGGGCCACCGACACCGCGTCGGAGTACGCCAAGATCCGCGAGCAGTTCGGCAGGCCCATCGGCCAGTTCCAGGCCATCAAGCACAAGTGCGCTGGCATGATCGCCGACACCGAACGCGCCACGGCCGCGGTGTGGGACGCTGCCCGCGCCATCGACGAGGCCAGCGAGAGCAGCGCCTACGAGTTCGCCGCCGCCGTCGCCGCCACGCTGGCACCGGTCGCCGCGCAGCACTGCGCGCAGGACTGCATCCAGGTGCACGGTGGCATCGGCTTCACCTGGGAGCACGACACGAACGTCTACTACCGGCGCGCGATCGTGCTCGCGGCGTGCTTCGGGCGTGCCGCCGACTACCCGCAGCAGGTGGTCGACGTCGCGACCACGACCGGCATGCGGTCGATCGACATCGACCTCGACCCCGACACCGAGAAGGCCCGCGGCGAGATCCGCGCGGAAGTGGCTGCGCTGAAGGCGATTCCACGCGAGGAGCGCACGACGGCGATCGCCGAGGGCGGCTGGGTGCAGCCGCACCTGCCCAAGCCATGGGGCCGGGCAGCCACGCCGATCGAGCAGATCATCATCGCGCAGGAGTTCGCGACGGGACAGGTGAAGCGGCCCGCGATGGGCATCGCCGCCTGGATCATCCCGTCGATCGTCGCGTACGGCACCGATGAGCAGCAGCAGCGCTTCCTGCCGCCCACCTTCCGCGGCGAGATGATCTGGTGCCAGCTGTTCTCCGAGCCGGGTGCCGGCTCCGACCTGGCCAGCCTGACCACCAAGGCCACCAAGGTCGACGGCGGCTGGCGGATCACCGGCCAGAAGATCTGGACCACCGGCGCGCAGTACTCGAAGTGGGGCGCGCTGCTGGCCCGCACCAACCCGTCGGCACCGAAGCACGCGGGCATCACCTACTTCCTGCTGGACATGGCCAGCGAGGGCGTCGAGGTCAAGCCGCTGCGCGAGCTCACCGGCAACGCGATGTTCAACACCGTGTACATCGACGACGTCTTCGTGCCCGACGAGTTCGTGCTCGGTGAGGTCGACCGCGGCTGGGAGGTCAGCCGCAACACGCTGACCAACGAGCGGGTGTCGATCGGCAGCAGCGAGCCGCCGTTCCTGGCCAGCCTGGAACAGTTCGTGCAGTTCCTCAGGGATGGGCAGTTCGACCAGATCGAGCAGAACGAGGCGGGCCGGCTGATCGCCGAGGGCCACGCCGCCAAGCTGCTCAACATGCGCTCGACACTGCTGACGCTGGCGGGCGGCGACCCGATGCCCGCCGCGGCGATCTCGAAACTGCTGTCGATGAAGACCGGGCAGGGCTACGCCGAGTTCGGGGTGTCCTCGTTCGGTACCGACGCCGCCATCGCCGACCAGGGACAGCCGTCCGGCAAGTGGGCCGAGTACCTGCTCGCGGGCCGGGCCACCACGATCTACGGCGGCACCTCCGAGGTGCAGCTCAACATCATCGCCGAGCGGCTGCTCGGCCTGCCCCGCGATCCCTAGGGATCACACCGAGGGATCGCCCGCGCCGGGATCCGCCAACGCCGCCGAGCAGTCGACGGCGTTGCCCTCCGTCGCGGCCCGAAGCAGCGTGTGCAAATTCGCGCGCTGGTCGTCGTCGAGCGTCGAGAGCGCCCGTCGTTCCACGGTGATGAGGACGTCCTCGATCGCTGCCAGCCGATCGTGTCCCGCCGGGGTCAGTGCCACGGTGTGGCGCCGCCGGTCCTCCGGCGATCGCCGCCGTTCGACCAGGCCCGCCGTCTCCAGTTCGTTGAGCAGGCCGACGACGTTCGTCGGGTCGATCCCGAGCACGCGCGCGAGCTCAGCCTGCGGTCGTGGGCCGGAGTCGCGCAGCAACGTCAGGGCGACGACGTGACGCGCGCGTAGCCCGAACCGCTCGATCTCGGACTCCGATTCCGCGCGCAGCCGCCGCGCCAGATGTTCCATGAGCGGCCCGGACAACTGCCGATTCGGCGAGACGATCGGAAGCTCGGGCATCACTCCAGGCTAGAGGAATACATCAACCATAGATCTGGTATAGATACTTTGTACTACACAAACTATCTATGGAGGACATCCCATGGCGCATCTTCTTCACATCGACACGTCCATCCGGGGCGATCAGTCGGCCAGTCGGCGGTTGAGCGCGCTGGCAGCCGATCGCTGGCGAGCCGCTCATCCAGACGGGACCGTCACCTACCGGGACTTCGCGGTCGACCCGATTCCGCATCTCGACGCCGCGGGCGGGTTGGCCAGGATGCTCCCGCCGGACAGCCACACCCCGGCCCAGGCCGCCTCGTTCGCGCTCAGCGTCGAGCTGATCGACGAGGTCAAGCGGGCGGACACCCTGCTTCTGGGACTGCCGCTCTACAACTACGGCCCGCCGAGCACGGTCAAGGCGTGGGTCGATCACCTGGTCGCGGCCGGCCTGTCGTTCGACGCCGAGACGCAGGCGGGACTGCTCGGAGACACCGAGTTCATCGTGCTGGCCGCGCGCGGCGGCGGTTACGCGCCGGGCACCCCACGCCACGGCTGGGATCACGCCGAGACCTGGCTGCCGCACGGGGTGGCGTTGACGGGGCTGACGCCACGGTTCATCACCGCGGACTTGACGTTGGCCGACAGCAACCCCGCGTTGGCCGAACTGCGCCCGCTGGCCGCCGACAGCATGGCCGCCGTCGAACGCTCGATCGACGAGTTGTGGGCGAAGTCGAAAGTCGCGTGACACGCTTGGCTGACATCGCGGTCTAGGAGGGTGTCACGACCAGCAGGGACGGCGTCACGCTGCGTCAGTTGCGCTACTTCGCCGTGCTCGGCGAGGAGCTGAACTACCGGCGTGCCGCCGAGCGGCTGTTCATCACCCAGCCCGCACTGTCGACCGCCATCAAGCAACTCGAGCACCAGACCGGCGTGACGTTGTTCAGGCGCAACACCCGGGCGGTGGCGCTGACCGATCTCGGGGCGGTCTGGTTGCCCAGGGTGCAGGACGCGCTTCGTGGTGTGGACGCCGCCGTCGACGACCTCATCGCGACGTCCCGGCGCGACCGCCGCATCCGACTCGGTTACCTGATCGGCACGGGTGCCGACGTGCTCTTCCGACTGGTCCGGCACTTCGAGACCGCCTACCCCGAAATAAGCGTTGAGCCAAGGGAATTCGACTTCTCCGATCCGACTGCCGGCCTCGCCGACGGAACCACGGAGGTCGCCATCATCCGGCCACCGGTCGACCTGCCGGAGCATCGGATGCTGATCCTCGACGCCGAGAACTGGGTGGCGTGTCTGCCGAGGGACCATCGGCTGGCCCATCGATCCGAGCTGTCCATCGCCGAACTGCTCGACGATCCGATCGTCGTCGCGCCGGGCAGCGCAGGCCGGTGGCGCGACTACTGGATGGCGACGGATGCGCGCAACGGCAAGCCGCCGACGATCGCGGCCGTCGCCGCCACGTACGAGGAGGAGACGACGACCATCGCGCGCGGCCTCGGCATCAGCTTCACCAGCGAAGCCAGCGCCCGCCTGTACGACAGGCAGGGCATCGCCTACGTGCCGATCGTCGACCGCCCGCGCAACTACACCGCCCTGGCGTGGCATCCCGACGGGCTGAGCGACGATGCGTCGGCGCTGATTCGCCAGGTCCGCGAGGAGTGGAGTTTCGGGGAGGGGCAGTCCGTGGAACGTCCCGCGACGTATTTCTGATGAGTCTATTTCTGATGAATCGAGCCATTGATAACTTCGCTTTATCAGTAGATCAGAAACTGGAACTTCCGCATGCAGCTCAGGAGGAGTTTCCTCGGAGCATTCGACCACAAGGTCTTTTGACTACCACAAGCCCCGCTCCATCCTCCTGACCTGGAGAACCAAATGACCGACACCGCCCCACCCGTCACCACGCAATCACCGTCCAACGAAGAAGACGCCAAGCTGGCGGAGTTCGGCTATACGCAGAAGCTCGACCGCTCGGTCGGCCGACTGGCCTCGTTCGCGATCGGCTTCGCCACGATCAGCGCCACCACGGCGGTGTTCACCGGCTTCGGTGCCGGATACTTCACCGCGGGCGGACCGTTCGTGTGGACCCTGCTCCTGGCCGCCGCGGTGTTCGTGATCTGGACGCTGATCGCCGCGGACCTGACCGCCAAGATCCCGCTGGCCGGCTATTCGTACCAGTGGACCAGTCGCCTCGTCGGCTCGACGATGGCGCTGTTCACCGGCGTACTGGCCCTCGCCGGATGGATCTGCGGCATGACCGGGGTCGGCTATATCTTGTCCGGCTACCTCGGCAGCCTGTTCGGCTGGAACATGAATCAGACCGCGCAGATCCTCGTCGCCATCGGCGTGATGGCCGTCTGCATGCTCATCAACCTGTACGGCGTGCGGTTCGCGACGATGGTCAACAACATCGGCGTGAGCCTCGAGTTCGTCATCACCGTCGGCGCAACGATTCTCGTCGCGATCGTCGCCTTCTCCTCACCGGCCAACCACCAATCCGTCTCGGTGCTGTTCAACGGCGTGTCCGACGGCAGCACCCCGTACGTCCTGGCCTGGCTGGCCGCGTCGCTCGGCCCCTTCTTCGGGCTCATCGGAGTGGAGGCCAGTGCGGACATCGCCGAGGAGACCGTCAACGCCCGCCACGTCATTCCGCGCACGATGTTCTACGCGTTGGCCGCCTCGATCGTGATCGAGTTCGGCATGTACGTCGTCTACGTGCTGGCGATCAAGAACCAGGACGCCGTTGCGGCAGCGACCGCGGCGCCGATCGAAGAGATCATGACGCAGCAAGTCGGCCCGGTCATCAGCAAGATCGTCGTCGCCGTGGCCCTGACGAACGTGTTGGCCTGCATCCTGGCCAACATCCTGGTCGCCACCCGGCTGACCTACTCGATGGCCCGCGACAACATGCTGCCGTTCTCCCACGTCTGGAGGCACGTATCCCCGTCGAACCGCACGCCAACGTACGCCGTGCTCGGAATCTTCGGCTTCTCGACGATCCTGCTGCTCTTTGCACTGGTCAGCCAGAAGGCGTTCTTCCTCATCCTCGGGCTCTCCTCGCTGGCGGTCTGCGCGATGTACCTCCTGCAGACGATCGCCGTGATGATCGCCACCCGTCGCGGAACCATCCCGACGGCCGAGCCAGGCACGTTCGACCTCGGCAAGGCGCGCGTGCCGGTGGCCGTGCTCGCAGCCATCTGCTTCACCCTGGTGTGCGCCGCGCTGATCTTCCTGCCGCAGTTCGCGGGCAACGGCTACGTCTTCCTCGGCCTGCTCGTGCTCGCCACGCTCTGGGCCTTCACCGGGTTGCGCAAGCGGCTGGCCACCGGCGAGGCCGGACCGGACTACGCCAAGACCCACACCTCCTGAAACTCGCTAGCTACCAAAGGAATTGACTGAAATGACACTCACCACCAGCCTCTCGAGCAACCTGGTCGCCGTCGAGCCGGGCGCCGCCATCCGCGAGGACACCCCGCCGGGATCGGTGATCCAGTACAGCGACTACGAACTCGACACCTCCAGCCCGTTCGCGGGCGGGGTGGCCTGGATCGAGGGTGAGTACATACCCGCCGAGGACGCTCGGATCTCGATCTTCGACACCGGCTTCGGACACTCCGACGTCACCTACACCGTCGCACACGTGTGGCACGGCAACATCTTCCGGCTCGGCGATCACCTGGACCGGCTGCTCGACGGCGCCCGCAAGCTGCGCCTCGACGCGGGCATGTCCAAGGACGAGCTGGCCGACATCACCAGGAAGTGCGTGTCGATGTCGCAGCTGCGCGAGTCGTTCGTGAACCTGACGGTGACACGCGGATACGGAAAGAAGAAGGGCGAGAAGGACCTTTCGAAGCTGACCCACCAGGTCTACATCTACGCGATCCCGTACCTGTGGGCCTTCCCGCCTGCCGAGCAGATCTTCGGCACCACCGCGATCGTGCCGCGGCACGTCCGACGCGCGGGCCGCAACACCGTCGACCCGACCGTCAAGAACTACCAGTGGGGCGACCTGACCGCTGCGAGCTTCGAGGCCAAGGACCGGGGTGCCCGCACCGCGATCCTGCTCGACTCCGACAGCTGCGTCGCCGAAGGCCCTGGCTTCAACGTGGTCGTCGTCAAGGACGGCAAGCTGGCCTCGCCCTCACGCAACGCGCTGCCCGGCATCACCCGCAAGACGGTCTTCGAGCTCGCCGACCAGATGGGCATCGAGGCCACCCTGCGCGACGTCACCAGCCACGAGCTCTACGAGGCCGACGAGCTGATGGCCGTCACGACCGCGGGCGGCGTCACGCCGATCAACACCCTCGACGACGAGAAGATCGGTAACGGCGAGCCCGGCCCCCTCACGGTTGCCATCCGCGACCGCTTCTGGGCGCTCATGGACGAGCCGGGACCGCTCATCGAGGCCATCCAGTACTGACGCCGCCTCGTCGACAAGAGTCTCACTCGCCAACCGAATTAGCATCGCTCCGACTTGAGCGTATCGTCGTTACTGACTGTACGCAGGCGGTGGTTCGACACCGCCGTACGAGGAAGAGAGATCGGCTATGTCGAGAACGTGGCTCATCACCGGGGCGTCGTCGGGGTTCGGCCGGCTGCTCAGCGAGCGTGTCGCATCGAGCGGTGATGATGTCATCGCGGTGGCCCGCCGTGAAGACCGGCTCAACGAGCTGGCCGCGAAGCACCCCGAACACATCTCGCCCGTCGCGCTCGATCTCACCAGCAGCCAGGCCGGGTCGACGATATATGCCGTCATCCGTGATGCGGGCGGCCTGGACGTCCTGGTCAACAACGCCGGATACGGGCTGATCGGTTCGGTCGAGCAGTGCGACGATGCCGCCGTGCGAGCGCAATTCGACGTCAACTTCTTTGCCGCGCTGACCGTTACGCGGACAGCGCTGTCCGCACTCGCTTGTCGCAGGGCCGAATCGTGCAGGTGCTGTCGTTCTTCAGTGAGCTCGCGGTACCCGGTACCGGCCTCTACTCGGCCAGCAAGAGCGCCTGGCGCTGGCCTCCGAGGCACTGGCGCTGGAGCTCGCGCCCGCCGTGCACGTGACGACCATCCATCCCGGGCGCTTCGGAACGGAGTTCGTGGACTCCGCTCACGTCGTGGCGCCCGACGAGACCTACGCAAGCACCGTGGGCGCCACCATCTCTGGGGAGACCGCGCTGCCGCCAGAGGCATGGGGTGACCCCAACGTGGTGGTGGACGCCGTGCTCGCCGTCGTCAATGCCGCCCAACCGCCTCGACGGCTGGCCGTCGGGGAACCTGCGGTGGAGTTGATCCGCCATGCGCTGGAGACTTCGGTCAAGGAGATGGCCGCGTGGGGACCCACTGGCGGGATGGCCTTCTAGACCGCCGAATTCCGCTGGGGCGGGCTCGAATTGGACCAGAGATATTACCGACGAATGGCCCAGGCAGTCAGCCGAACGCTGAACCTAACGTAGTGGGCATGACGACGAACAACGCGCTGGACGACAAGAAACGGCTACCGGAACACACTCAGCGCCTGGACTGGATGACGATCGCCCCCGATGTGTTGAAGGCCATGATCCGACTCGATACGGCCACGGGTCAGGGTGTCGAGGCGGAGTTGCTCCATCTGGTGAAGATCCGCTCGTCGCAGATCAACTGCTGCGCTTACTGCATCGACATGCACACCAAGGTCGCGTTGGCGGCAGGCGAGTCGGTGGAGAGGATCGTCCAGCTCGGAGCCTGGCGGGAGTCGAAGCACTTCTACACGGCGAAGGAGATCGCAGCGATCGAGCTCACCGAGGCGGTCACCGTGCTCACCGACGGATTCGTCCCGGACGACGTATATGCACGGGCCGCCGGCGAGTTCACCGAGACCGAGTTGGTGTACCTCATCGGCGCCATCACGATGATCAACGCGTGGAACCGATTCGGGGTGTCCACCCGGATGGTCCCCGGTCACTACACTCCGGCCACCTGACGGATGTCCGCCTCCACCTTCCGCGCACTGCACCAGAACCGCACTGCCGGTGACCCACTCGTCCTCCCCGGGCCGTGGGACGCCGGCAGCGCGCAGGCGCTCGCCGACGCCGGATACCCCGCGCTCGCCACCCCGAGCATGGGGGTTGCCGCCTCACTCGGCTATCAGGATGGCTCGACCCCACCCGACGAGATGTTCGCCGCGGTGGCGAGGATCGTCCGCGCCGTCTCCGTGCCCGTGTCGGCTGATATCGAGGACGGCTACGGCCTCGACCCCCGTGAACTCGTCGAGCGACTCGTGGAGACGGGTGCGGTCGGCTGCAATCTAGAGGACTCCGCTCACGGCAAGCTCAAAGATCCTCGCCAGCATGCTGATTGGCTGAGCGAGGTGCGGGCGCTGTCGGGTGACGCGCTGTTCATCAACGCGCGCGTCGACACCTTTCTGTTCGGCAACGGTCACCTGGGCGACGCCGTGGAACGTGCCCGCCTGTACGTAGCCGCAGGCGCCGACTGCGTTTATCCGCTGATGGCGCCACTCGACGTGTTCCCCGCGTTGCGGGAGGGTATCGACGGTCCACTGAACATGGCGGCGAAGGCGTCCAAGGCGTCCGTGGCCGAACTCGCACGCCTCGGAGTTACGCGCATCACCTTCGGCCCCGAGTTGCAGCGGGAATCGACGTCGGCACTTGGGGCGCTCGCCGCGCAGATCCGCCTATGACGGTGGCGAAACGCCATACGAACTGGCCTTCCCGATCCGGGCCGGGTGCGCGCCGATGCCATCCGCTGCAACGGATTTGGCGGACGCCAACGTCGCGGTCCGGCATGTGTCGCTCATACCGGGCATCAGCTACGAGGTCTACGGCAAGCCGCTTCTTGGTCTTCCGAACGATGTCGTGCTGACCCTGTAGTGGCCCGCGTTGGAAGGACCCCATCCGGCGAGCCACCCGCCGGTATCAGCACCCGGCTGGCTGTTCTGCTGGCCATCGCGTCCGGGGTGGCGGTCGCAAACATCTACTACGCGCAGCCGTTGTTGGGCCAGATCGGGCGCGATCTCGGAGTCGGGCCTGCAGGACTCGGGCTGGTCACCACCGTCACCCAGGCCGGCTACTTCCTTGGCCTGATCCTGATCGTGCCACTCGGTGATCTGGTCAACCGCCGGCTCCTCATCGTCGCGGGGTGCGTGATCGCCGCGGCTGCCCTGGTCTCCGTCGCCGTGTCACCTGGCCCGCAGATGTTCCTCATCGCCAGTGGTGTCGTCGGAGTGGCATCCGTCGTGCAGCAGATCATCAACGCCTATGCAGCCGCGTTGAGCAGCCCCGAGATGCGCGGCCGCATCCTCGGAATCGTCACCAGTGGGGTCGTCTTCGGCGTCTTGCTCGCCAGGACCGTGTCCGGAGTCCTCGCCGACATTCTCGACTGGCGTTCGGTCTACGTGTTTTCAGCGATCCTGATGCTCGGGCTCGCGCTTGTCCTGGCCCGGGTGCTGCCCCCGGAGAACACCAGAAGCGCCGTCCCGTACGGCCGCCTTGTCACATCGGTTGTCACGCTGACGCTTCACGAGCGCGTGTTCCGCGTTCGTGCGCTGATCACGCTGTTGATCTTCGCCGGTTTCGGCGCGCTCTGGGGCTCGATGGCGCTACCGCTGACGACCGCGCCATGGCACCTGTCCACGACAGAGGTGGGCCTGTTCGGTCTCGTCGGCGCTGCCGGCGCCGTCGGCGCCGCCCGCGCGGGCGCCTTGGCCGATCGAGGTCGGGCGCAGTGGGTCACGGGAATCACCCTCGTCCTGTTCGCCATCTCCTGGGCGCCGATCGCGTGGCTGCCGAACTCACTGATCGTGCTGATCATCGGGATCGTCGTCCTCAACCTCGCGGGACAGGCCATCAGCGTCACCAACCAGCTTCTGATCGTCGAGATCGATCCAACCGCCAGCAGCCAGCTCATCGGCGGCAACACGGTCTATTACGCCATCGGCACAGGGGGTGGCGCGATCGCCGCCACCACCGTCTACAGCGCATGGGGCTGGAGCGCCGTCTGCATTCTCGGGGCCGGCCTCAGCGCCTTGGCATTGCTGATCTGGGCGGGCGACAGGATTTCCGCCATCCCGCGACGAACCACGAGGGCCGACATCACCGCGTGAGAGCACCGTCACCAGAGGACCGGTGAAGGTGTGACGACCACCATATCAATGGTATCTAGCATATTGATAGCGTCGCTAACGCCATTCGACGTTGTTTCTCAACCATTTCAATCGAGAGGTGAACGTGCGCAGTCCCGCAACGCGAAGCGCAGTCCTGCTGAGTTCGGCCACGGTGCTGGTGCTGGGGCTGGCGGCCTGCCATCAGTCCCAGGCGGCATCCGCCGATCTCAAGATCGTCGGGCTGACCCAGATCGACCAGAACGGTGCGCAAGTCCAGGCACCGGCCGGCGCCACGCCGGCAGATCCGGCCGACGCCACGGCGCCATGCCCGCCGGTGTCCATCGCGATGATGCTCCCGCTCACCGGACCCGACGCCGCCCTTGGTGCCAACATCAAGGATGGCGTGCAGCTCGCCGTCGACAAGCACAACCAGGCCGACTCCGGCTGCCAGGTGCAGCTGAAGCCGTTCGACTCCGAGGGCGACCCGCAGAAGGCCACCGCGATCGCCCCGCAGATCGTCGACGACTCGTCCATCATCGGCCTGATCGGCCCGGGCAATTCCGGCGAAACCAATGCCACCGGTGCGGTATTCGACCAGGCCGGCCTGTTGGCAGCCACCCCGTCCGCCACCAACGTGACGTTGGCGGACAAGGGCTGGAAGACGTTCATCCGGGGCCTGGCCAACGACGGCGTGCAGGGTCCTGCGGTGGCCAACTACCTGAAGAACACCCTGCACAGCAAGAAGGTATGCGTCATCGACGACAGCACCGACTACGGCCTCGGCCTGGCCCAGGCGGTGCGCCAGACGCTCGGACCGGTCGCCGACTCGACGTGCGACATCCAGGTGAAGCGGGGCGACAAGGACTTCTCGGCCGCGGCGACTCAGCTCAAGAGCGCCAATCCGGATGCCATCTTCTACGGCGGCTACTACGCCGAGGCGGCAACGCTGATCCAACAACTGCGCGAACAGGGCGTCACCGCAACCTTCGCCTCAGGGGATGCCAGCAACGACCCGGAGTTCTTCAAACAAGCCGGCGAGTCGGCGCGGGGCGCCCTGCTGTCGTGCCCGTGCGCCCCCGCGTCCGGCGACTTCGCCGACCAGTACACGAAGAAATTCGGCCAGGAACCGGGCACCTACAGCGCCGAAGGCTACGACCTGGGCACCATCATGCTCAAGGGCATCGACACCGGCCACGTCACCCGGCCCGCGCTACTGGACTTCGTTCGCAACTACGACGGACAGGGCATCGCACGCCACTATCAGTGGACGCCAACCGGCGAGCTCACCAGCACGCTGATCTGGTTGTACAAGGTTCAGTAGTCCCGGGCGGCGCGCTCAGTCGCCGTCGGCGCCCGCCGAGATCATCGGTTGCCACGCCGCGAGCGCCGACCGCGCGACGGTCTCCAGGGTGGCCCGATCCACCCCGTCACGCGCCTGGATGGACATGCCCTGCTGAACGGTGACGTAGAACCGCGCAACGGCCAGAACGTCTGCAGTGGAAGGGATCTCACCGGTCGCGACACCCTGTGACAGCCGCTCCACCAACAGCTGGATGCTCAGTGCCCGCTTGGCCACCAGGTCCGCGCGGAGCGCCTCCGTCGCGCCGTTCTCGTGCAACGCCGAGAGAACCACCAGGCATCCGCTGGGGCAATCGCCACGGGTGAACGTGCGGGCCGTGGTCATCAGGTAGCCCTCGACGGCGCCGTACGCGGTATCGGCGCCGGTGACCGCCTCCCATATCTCGGCGCCCGCGGTCTGCGCGTAGTGCTCAACCGCCTCACGGAAGAGGTCCTCCTTCGCCCCGAACGCGGCGTAGAGGCTGGTCGACCCGATCCCCATGACCGACGTCAGGTCCGTCATCGAGGTGCCCTCGAAACCCTTCTCCCAGAACAGCTTCATGGCGTGATCGAGTGCGACGGTCCTGTCGAACTCCCTCGGCCGTCCCCGTGCCGCCATCGCGATGACCCCTTCCGAGCATTTCTGTATCGAATACTACAGATATGGTTTGACAGCGCCGTAGGCCCGCTCCTATATTTGCAACGATCATTACATAAATGGAGGTGGGCATGACGACACTCGATGGGAAAAGGGCGTTCGTGACCGGCGCCAGCCGGGGCATCGGCGCCGCGATCGCGCATCGCTTGGCAGGCGACGGCGCGGCGGTCGCGGTCGGATACGAACGATCGATCGACGCCGCAAACGTGGTCGTGAAGGCGATCACGTCGGCCGGTGGCCATGCCACCGCCGTGCAGATGTCCGCAGACGACCCCGCGTCGATCAAGCGGGCCGTCGACGAGGCCGCCGAAGGGCTCGGCGGGCTGGACATCCTGGTCAACAACGCAGGCATCAGCCGCGTCGGCGCCATCGAGGAGATGACCCTCGAGGACATCGACGCGGTCCTCGACGTGAACGTCCGCGGCGTGATCTTGGCCTCGCAGGCGGCGCTCGCGCACCTCTCCGACGGCGGGCGGATCATCTCGATCGGCAGCAACCTGGCGACCAGCGTGCCCAGTGCGGGAGTGAGCGTCTACGCGGCCAGCAAGTCCGCGCTGATCGGCTGGACCCAGGGCCTGGCCCGCGACCTGGGCCCACGCGGAATCACGGTCAACATCGTGCATCCGGGCTCGACCGATACCGACATGAACCCGGCCGACGGAGCACAGGCCGCGGCGCAACTCGCGCGGATGGCGATCCCCCAGTACGGGCGGCCCGACGACGTGGCGGCGCTCGTCGCATTCGTGGCGGGGCCGGACGCACGGTCCATCAACGGGGCCGGGCTGCTCGTCGACGGCGGAGCCAACGCCTGAGACGTCAGGGCAGGATCGAGTCGACGTATCCGCCGTCGACGCGGACCGCAGCACCGGTGGTCGCCGACGCCAGCGGCGAGCTGAGATAGGTGACCATCGCGGCGATCTCGTCGGGTTCGATCAGGCGGTGCAGAAGTGACTGCGGTCGGTGCTTGCGCATGAACTCGCGCTGCGCGGCATCCCACGACAGTGACTTGTCGACCAGTTCGTAGACGAAGTCCTCGACGCCTGCGGTGTGCGTGGGTCCGGCGATCACCGAGTTCACCGTGACGCCGGACCCCGCGGCATCCTTGGCGAATCCGCGCGACACCGCCAGCAGCGCCGTCTTGGACACGCCGTAGTGGATCATCTCCTCCGGAATCACGATCGCCGAGTCGCTGGCGATCTGAATGACCCGGCCCCAGTGCCGGCCGATCATGCCCGGCAGATACGTGCGGATGAGCCGCACCGCGGCAAGCACGTTGACGTCGAAGTAGGTGCGCCACTGCGCATCGGTGATCTCGCGGGCCGGAACCGCACCGAAGATGCCGAGGTTGTTGATCAGGACGTCGACGTCGGGCAGCTCGCCAAGCAGCTCGGCGACGCCGGACTCGGTGGTGACGTCGGCAGCGATGCCGATCACCTCAGCCTCTGCGCCCTCCGCTGTCTTCTGCAACTCGGCGACGGCGGCGGCGACCCGGTCGGCGGAGCGGCCGTTCACCGCGACGCGCGCACCGCTGCCGGCCAGGCCCTTCGCGATGGCGTATCCGATGCCCTGCGTGGAGCCGGTGACGAGTGCGGTCTTTCCAGTCAGGTCGATGTTCACGCCGCAGTAGTACCACCGCGACGCGCGGACTATTCCTCGGAGCGTGCCGCGCCCTCCCGCCTGCCGTCGTGACGCGCCGTTCTCACATGAGATTGCCAGGAGACTATGGCACCGTTTTCCGCGGGGCAGTTGCGTCTGCGCGACGATGCGTGGGCTACGCCGGACGATGTGAGAAACCCATCCGAAGGCGGCCTGACCCCGAAAGGTCACGGGGCCATGCTGTGAACACGGCGCCCCATTTCGATGATGGGAGATCCAGTGCGCCGGTTGTTCATCACGGCAGTCATGGCGGTTCTGCTGCCGGCATTCGTCGGAGTCATTGGCGGCTCAGCCACTGCGCAGGCCTTCTCTCGACCGGGCCTGCCGGTCGAGTATCTGATGGTGCCCTCGGCGGGCATGGGCCACGACATCAAGGTCCAGTTCCAGGGCGGCGGCCCGAACTCTCCTGCGGTGTACATGCTGGACGGCCTGCGTGCGCAGGATGACTTCAACGGCTGGGACATCAACACCCCAGCCTTCGAGTGGTACTACAACTCGGGCCTGTCGGTGGTCATGCCCGTCGGTGGGCAGTCCAGCTTCTACAGCGACTGGTACAAGCCGGCCTGCGGCAAGGCCGGTTGCACCACCTACAAGTGGGAGACCTTCCTCACCCAGGAACTGCCTGCGTGGCTACAGGCCAACCGCGACGTCAAACCCACCGGAAGCGCCGCGGTCGGATTGTCGATGGCCGGTTCGGCGGCACTGACGTTCGCCATCTACCACCCCGAGCAGTTCCCCTATGCGGCATCGCTATCCGGCTTCCTCAACCTGTCCGAGGGCTCGTGGCCGTTCCTGGTCAACGTCTCGATGGGTGACGCGGGCGGCTACAAGGCCAACGACATGTGGGGCCCGACCGAAGACCCGAACAGCGCCTGGAAGCGCAACGACCCGATGGTCAACATCGCGAAGCTGGTCGCCAACGGCACCCGCATCTGGGTCTACTGCGGAAACGGCACCCCGACCGACCTCGGTGGGAACAACATGCCCGCGGAGTTCCTCGAAAGCCTGACCATCCGCACCAACCGGACGTTCCAGGACAACTACATCGCCGCAGGCGGCAAGAACGGTGTGTTCAACTTCCCGGACGGCGGCACGCACGACTGGGGCTACTGGGGTGCGCAGTTGCAGGCGATGAAGCCCGACATCCAGCGGGTGCTCGGCGCAACCCCGCAGGCGTGAGTTCGGCGCGGGATCGGCGCGGCTAGTCCGCGTCGATCTCGCGCAGTTCGCGCTTGAGGATCTTGCCGGTCGGATTGCGCGGCAGCTCGTCGAGGAAGATCACCTCGCGCGGCACCTTGTAGCGCGCCAGGTGATCCCGCACGTACGCCTTGATGGCGTCCTCGTCGACGCTCGCCCCGTCGGCCTTCACGACGAAGGCCCGCAGCCGGTGGCCCCAGTCCTTGTCCTCGACGCCGAGTGCGGTGGCCTCGATGACCTCGGGGTGGCCACTGATCAGATCCTCGACCTCGGCGGGGAACACGTTCTCACCGCCGGAGACGATCATCTCGTCGTCGCGCCCGCTGACGTAGAGCAGACCGTGCTCGTCGAAGTAGCCGACGTCACCTGACGACATCAGCCCGTCGATGATCTGCTTGTGGCCGCCGCCGGTGTAGCCCTCGAACGGGAAGGTGTTGCCGACGAAGATCCGACCCACTTCGCCTTGCGGCACCTCCGTGCCGTTGTCGTCGAACAGTTTGATCTTCACGCCCTTGACCACCGGCCCCACGGTGGCCGGGTTGATCGACAGGTCCTTCGGCCGGGCGATGGTGGCGAAGGCGATCTCGGTGGACCCGTAGAGGTTGTAGACGACGGGCCCGAGATCCTTGAGCGCCCTGGTGGCCAGTTCCGCCCCGAGCTGCGAGCCGGAGACGAACACGATCTTCAGGCTCGACAGGTTCGGCTTGCGGTCCATGCCGTCGAGCGTGTCCAGGATTCGCGACAGCATGACGGGAACCACCACCACGGCGGTCACCCCGTGCTTCTCGATGTCGGCGAGCACGTTTGCCGGCTTGAACTTGCGCCGCAACACCAGCGTGGAACCGAGCATCATCGCGATCGTGGCGTGCAGGAAGCCCAGCGCATGGAACATCGGCGCAGGCAGTGACGTCACCTCGCCCGACTTGAACGGGACGTGCGACAGCACGCCGCCGATGGGGGCCAACGACGGTGGGCTGCTTCGGTTGGCGCCCTTGGGAGTTCCGGTGGTCCCACTCGTCAGGATGATGATCTTGGAGTGCTGCGTCGACTTCGGCGGCGGGGTGTTCTTGGTGCGGGCGATCAGATCGGCGAGCGTCTCGTCGGTGCTCTCCGACGGCTCGTCGTTGTCCGGGTTCGTCGCGAGTGCGCGCAGTCTGCCGAGCGGCGGCTCGGCCGCCGAGACGGCCTTGGTGTACTCGTCGTCGAAGATGATCAGCTTGGCGCCCTCGCGCTCGGAGACCTCCTTGATCTGCGGCCCGGAGAACTCGCTGTTGAGCAGGATCAGCCGCACGCCCACCTTGGCGGCGCCGTAGAGCGCGATCAGGAACCAGCGGTGGTTGCGGATGAGCAGGGCCACGCCGTCACCGCCCCGCACGCCCAGTGCCAACAGGCCGTTGGCGACGGCGTTGGCGGCGTCGTCGAGTTCCTTGAACGTCACCTCGCCGTCGTCGTCGATGATCGCGGTGCGGTCGGGAGTGCGGCGGGCGTTGAGCGCCGGGATCATGCCGAATTCGCCCCAGCGCCGGATGTCGGCGACCATCGCGGCGACGTTCTGGGGCGGCTCGATCTTGAATGCGCCTGCCTCGAACATCTTGAGGGCGTAGTGCAGTTCGGCCGAACCGCGCTCGGCATACTGCTGGATCTTGGCGACAGCCTGCAACGGAAGCTCGGTTAGCTTTGGCATGGTCACCAGACTATGTGACAGGCGTCGCAGCCGGACCAGGAAGGCACGGACAACTAGCATTGCTGCATGGCGCCTCCGCTGTCCCTGGACGTGGGCGGTCGCACGCTGGCGATCACCCACCCTGACAAGGTCGTCTTCCCCGACGCGGGCGTGACCAAGCTGGATCTGGTCGAGTACTACCTCGCCGTTGCCGACGGCGCGCTGCGCGGCGTCGCGGGCCGCCCGATGATCCTCAAGCGCTTCGTCAAGGGCATCACGGAGGAGGCGGTGTTCCAGAAGCGGGCACCGGAGAAGCGGCCCGATTGGATCGACGTCGCCGAGCTGAAGTACGCCTCGGGCACCTCGGCGAAGGAGGCGGTCATCCACGACGCCGCGGGCCTCGCGTGGGCGGTCAATCTGGGCTGCGTCGACCTCAACCCGCATCCCGTGCAGGCCGACGATCTGGATCGCCCGGACGAGCTGCGCGTCGACCTCGATCCCATGCCGGGCGTCGAGTGGCAGCAGATCATCGACGTCGCGTTGGTGGCGAGGGAGGTGCTGGAGGACCACGGCCTGACCGCATGGCCGAAGACGTCGGGATCGAAGGGCTTCCACATCTACGCCCGCATCGAGCGGCACTGGCCGTACAGGCAGGTGCGGCTGGCGGCCGAGACCATCGCGCGCGAGGTCGAACTCCGTTCTCCCGATCTCGCGACGAGTCGGTGGTGGAAGGAGGAACGCGGCGCGCGCGTGTTCGTCGACTTCAACCAGAACGCCAAGGACCGCACCGTGGCTTCGGCGTATTCGGTGCGCGCCACGCCCGACGCCCGGGTGTCCACCCCGCTGCGCTGGGACGAGGTACCCGACTGCAGGCCCGAGGCGTTCACCGTGTCGACCGTGCCTGCGCGGTTCGCCGACCTCGGTGATCCGTGGGAAGGCATGGACGACGCGCCCGGCGGGTTGGACGCGCTGCTGGAACGGGCCAAACAACTCGGGCCCGCCGAGAAGGCCCCGAAGGGCGCGCGGCGCACTGACGGATCGGGAAACCGGGTTTCTACGATGCCGCTGATCGAGATCGCCAAGACCAAGACCAAGGACGAGGCGCTGGCGGCACTGGACGTCTGGCGCGAGCGCTACCCGGCAGCGGCGGAGAGGTTGGAGCCGGTCGACGTCCTGGTCGACGGCATGCGCGGGCCCAGTTCGATCTGGTACCGCATCCGGATCAACCTGCAGCACGTGCCGGAGGACCAGCGGCCGCCGCAGGAGGACCTGATCGCCGACTACAGCCCGTGGGAGAACTACACCGGCAATCAGTGGCGGCGTTAGCGAGCGAGCGCAGCCACGGCGTCGGGGATCGGGGTCTCCCCACCGATCAGCTCGAAGGTGCGACCGGTCGTGCCCGGGGCGTCCAACAGCGCGACGAGCACGGCCGCGACGTCGGCCCTCGGGATGTTCCCGTACCCGGTGGCATCGGCCGCCGTGACGCGTCCCGTTCCTGCCTCGTCGGTGAGATGGCCGGGCCGCACGATGGTCGCGTCGAGCGCCGTGCGGTCCCGAATTGCCTTGTCGGCGGCGCCCTTCGCGCGCAGGTAGGCCGTGAACACCGGGTCGGCAGTCGGCACCGTCGGGAAGCCGGTCGGCACCCATCGACGAGACGAGTAGGTATCGCCTGACGCCCGCGTCGACCGCGGCATCGGCGAGCAGGATCGCCGCATCGCGGTCGACCGTCTCCTTTCGCTCCGCGCCGCTGCCCGGTCCCGCGCCCGCGGCGAACACGACGGCGTCGGCGCCGCGGAGGTGTTCCGCCACCTCGGCGACCGAGGAGTTCTCCAGGTCCACGACCAGCCCCTCGGCGCCTGCGGCTTCCAGATCAGCCACCTGGTCCGGATTGCGGATCAGTCCCGCGACGGAATCACCGCGCTGGGACAGCAGTCGCTCCAAGATGAGCGCGATCTTGCCGTGTCCGCCTGCGATCACGATGCGCATGTCAACACCTCCAAGAGTTCAGGCCGCGAAGACCTGGGAGTCGTCGGCGAATGCCTTGAACTCCAATGCGTTTCCGGCAGGATCGAGCAGGAACATGGTCCACTGCTCGCCCGTTTCGCCCTCGAACCGGACATAGGGCTCGATGACGAATTCCACACCGGCATCCCGTAGCCGGTCGGCGAGAGTCTGAAACCCCGGCACGCTGAGGATCAGACCGAAATGCGGGACGGGCACGTCGTGCCCGTCGACGGGGTTGTGCACCGGGCGGGCCCGCGTCGGTGCGAGATGCGTGACGACCTGGTGACCGCTCAGATTCCAGTCCACCCATGTCTCGGAGCTCCGCCCCTGCTCGAGCCCGAGCACGGTCCCGTAGAACTCTTGGGCGGCGGGGAGGTCGTCGACCGGGATGGCCAGATGAAACCGCGGGATGGGTGACTCGAGAACGGTCATGCTCCCAAGATAGGCCGGACGCTCCCAACGGCTGTGAATCGCACCGCCGAAGTGTGCGTTCCACTGGGTGACCAAAACCCCGCACGCAGGTGTACGCCCATGATCAACTCCCCTGGCCGCCATGATGCCGGGCCGCCCCAGGCAAGGAATTCGCAACATGATCAGTAGACGAGAATTCGCCCAGATGGTCAGTCTTGCGGCGGCCGGAGCCTCGGCCGCCGCATGTGCACCGGCACCGACGGCCAGTTCGGCCCCACCGGGGGGCCACACCGCGTTCCGGTCCTACAAGCAGGTCGACGCAGGCGTGCTCAACATCGGCTACGCCGAAGACGGCCCCGCCGACGGGCCGCCGGTCATCCTGTTGCACGGCTGGCCCTACGACATCCACAGTTACGTCGACGTCGCACCGCTCCTGGCGGACCGTGGCTTCCGCGTCATCGTCCCGTACCTGCGCGGCTTCGGCAGCACCACGTTCCTGTCGGACGCCACCATCCGCAACGGCCAGCAGGCTGCGGTCGCGAGTGACGTCATCGCGTTGATGGACGCCTTGAACATTCCGAAGGCGGTGATCGGCGGATTCGACTGGGGGGCACGCTCGGCCGACGTGGTGGCGGCATTGTGGCCCGACCGCTGCCGGGCCCTGGTGGCGGTGAGTGGCTACATCATCGTCAACCTGGCCGCCAACCTGAAACCCTTACCGCCGCAGGCGGAGTACGGGTGGTGGTACCAGTACTACTTCGCCACCGATCGGGGTGAACAGGGCTACCGGGAGAACACCCACGACTTCAACGAGTTGATCTGGAAGATCGCATCACCCACGTGGTCGTTCGACGACGCCACCTACGACCGCAGCGCCGCCGCCTTCGCCAATCCCGATCATGTCGACATCGTCATCCACAACTACCGATGGCGGCTCAGCCTCGCGCAGGGCGAACCGCAGTACGACGAACTGGAACGCCGCCTGGCCGCCAAGCCGGTGATCACGGTGCCGACGATCACGGTGTCCAGCGACTTCGACGGGCCCGCCAAGGACGGCACGGCCTACCGGCAGCAGTTCACCGGACGGTATTCCCACCGCGTCCTCGACGGGATCGGGCACAACGTGCCGCAGGAGGCTCCCCGCCAGTTCGCCGACGCCATCATCGAAGTCGCAGGCTACTGATACCAGTGCGGCCGCCCGATCAGGCGGCCGCACTGGTTGATTCGACTGCGCTCAGTGCAGAGTGACCGGGTTCTCGAACCGGGGGTCGGCGCGGGCAGCCGCTGCAGTTCCGTTCTCGTGACGCCGTCGGTCGGGCCGCCGTCGGCCCGTGCGCTCACCGCCTCGAAGACGCACGCGGCGCCCGTGATCATTGCAAGCGCGGCGATGCCTGCGATGCGCATCCGTGGATGGTTCATCATCTTGCTCCTGTCTTTGGCGGGGTCTGCTAAGCGGCGACGCCGCACGGAACGCCGTGCGCGTAGCCATGTTCAGCGGCGACGTCGCAGAGCGCGACCCGCAGTTGCCTGCGCGCCCTGTGCACCCTCGACATCACCGTGCCGACCGGGATTCCCTCGATCGCGGCGATCTCCTTGTAGGCGAACTGGCAGACGTCGGCGTAGTAGACGATCGCCTGAAGGTCCTGGGGCAGAGTCTGTAGTGCATTCCGGATGCGGTCATTCGGCATCCGTTGCAGTGCTTGCGCTTCCGCGGACGGTAGCCCAACGGACCGCGCGCTCTGCGCGCCCAGTTGGGCGTCGGTGAACGAGTCGGTGAGCGCCTCCTTGGGTCGACGTTCCGTGCGCCGGTGGGAACTGATCCAGGTGTTGACCATGATGCGGAACATCCAGGCGCGGAGGTTGGTGTCGGGATCGAACGACCCGTACCCCGCCCACGCCTTCACGAAGGTCTCCTGGAGGAGGTCTTCCGCGTCGTGGACGTTTCGCGTGTATCGGTAGGCCGCCCGCTCGAGCTCCTGGCGCAGCGGGAGTGTCTGCCGCTCGAAGCGCGCACCCCGATCTGCCGCGGAAGTCGTTGGCCGAGAATCTGATTGGTGTGCAATGCTGATCGTCATCGTGGCTTCTTCGCTCGGTCCGGTTTGACCTGTTCATCAGATCAGCGCCGTAGTGATCGTGTCCAACGATCGTTTTAGATGGTTGTCATCTATCTCGATAGATGACAACTGGGCTGACGAATCGATTCCTTCCGGCGGGCGTTGACACCACCGAGTGCATTGCCGAGCAAGAGGAGGAGATCCGTGTCGATGCTGTCGACGCCGTTCGTGGCCGACTCGGTGGCGCGCCTGTTCGCCGCCACGGTCGATCCGAGCCGAAGCTCGGGCCTCCGCTTTCCCAGCGCGACTGGGACGGCACCGCGTTGTGCGTCGGCGGTCAGAGCGCGGGCGGAAACCTCGCCGCGGCGGCGTCCCGCCTCGCCCTCGAGCACGGCGGACACGGATCAGCTTCGGTGCTGCACTACCCGAACTCGACCTGGTGACGAGACCGGGACAAGTACACGCCCGTCGGGACGGTGCGGCGGTTCGTCTTCGGCGCACCGCCGAGCAGGGCGACGTCTCGCTGCGTACGCCGCCTACTCCCCGATCGCCGCCACAGCGGCGCAATCGTGCGTGGCCTCGCCGAGACACGCGGGAGCGAACGGTCCCGACGGCCTGGTCGGCGATTGCCCGCTGCGACCGTCGCCCAGCGATGCTACGGACGTGACTGCAGTGCGACCTACGTCCTCGATTCACGGCGCGTGCCACGACGGCAGCGCGTTCGATCGCGTCGTGGAGCGCATCCGAGCAGCAGGGGCAACCGCGTATGCGCCGACCGTCGCCGGCCACGGCAAGGACGTCGACAAACGGGTGACGCACGCCGAATCCGTGCAGTCCGTATTGGATTTCATCCTCGACCGGGAGCTGACGGACTTCGTGCTGCTGGGCCACAGCTACGGCGGGACGATCATCGCGAAGGTGGCCGAGGCGGTCCCCGAACGTGTCAGGCGGTTGGTGTTCCTCAGCGCCTATGGTCCCCAACGACGGCGAGACGCATCCTGGAGCTGTTCCCACCAGGTCACCGTGAGCTGTTCACCCAACTGGCGGCGGCGTCGACGGACAACACCGTCACGCTGCCCTTCGATGTCTTTCGCGAGGTGTTCATCAACGACGCCGATCTGGACACGGCGCGCCGGGCGTACGCGGCAACTGTCGTCCGAACCCTTCGCGCAGCTGCTGGAACCCCTTGACCTGAAGCGTTTTCACGCACTCGGCATTCCGCGAAGCGTCCTGGTCGCCGACCGAGGACACGGTGATGCCGCCCGGCGAATGGGGATGGCACCCGAGACTGTCCAGCAGGCTCGGCACGTATCGCCTCGTTCAGATGCCCGGAAGTCACGAGCTGATGTTCAGCAACCCGGTGGGCCTGGCCGACAAGATCCTCGAGGCCGGCCGGGATTGACGCCCGCCCGAGCAATCACGACAGGCGATCGAGCCGCATGAATGGCATCTAGGTGACTGATAACTTCGTACGGATGGAACTGCGCCAGTTGGAGTACTTCGTCGCGGTCGCCGAGGACATGAGCTTCACCAGGGCCGCCCAACGCGTGCACGTCGTGCAGTCTGCGTTGTCGACCTCCATCAAGAAGCTCGAGGACGAGCTGGCGGTGCAGTTGTTCGACCGGTCGCGACAACAGATCCGGCTGACGCCCGCAGGCGAGGAGCTTCGCGAGCACGCCCGCCAACTCCTCCGTGGCGCCCGGCTGGCGAAGGACTCGCTGAGCGACTACCGCGGACACCTCACGGGGACCGTCGAGTTCGGCTCGCTGGTCACCTTCGGCGTGCTCGACGTCCCGAAGGTGCTCGGCGACTTCCACCGCGCCCACCCCTTCGTACGTCTCAGTTTGCGCCTGAGCCAGGTCGGCTCGTCGGCCTACATGACGTCGGTGGCCGACGGGTCGCTGGACCTCGCGTTGGTGTCGGCGCCGAACCGCTTCCCGCCTGGCGTGGACATGCATCTGCTCGCCGAGGAGCCGATGGTGTTCGCGTGCAGGCCCGATCACCGTCTGGCCGACCGGCGGCGGGTGTCGATGGGCGATATCGCGGGCGAGGACTTCGTCGGGTTCCCGCCGGGATTCGGCATTCGGATCCTGGTGGACGATGCCTTCGCCGCGGCGGGGGTCACCCCACGCACCCAGTACGAAGTGCCTGCCGACTACACCGTCGCGGCCGGCTTGATCAGGAACGACCTCGGTACCGCGTTCATGCCGGCCAGCGAGGCGAGCCGCTGCCCGGACCTGATCGCCATCGAACTGGAGACCCCGATCATCTGGCAGATCTTTCTCGCCCAACCGCGGCCCCAGAACATCAGTCCCGCCGCGGCACGACTGGCCAGTATGCTGCTCGACGCAGCAGGCGGGCCGGTTGAACCATCCCGACGACGTCCGCGTGCTACAGGTAGCACCCGCAACCGCGGCGGCTCGAGTAGGTGACGAGAGAGTGAGTCGACATGGCCCCACCGACGACGACCGTCACCGTGGTGGACGCCGGTCCGGGTCGGGTCAGTCGATCCATCGACGTCGGCGCGACCGCGAGCGAACTGTTCGCGATCGTGGCCGACCCGCGTCGGCATCCCGAGCTGGACGGGTCGGGCACAGTCGTCGCGAACGCCAAGGTCCCCGCCGAAATCGTTGAGGGCAGCCGGTTCTCGACCAAGATGAAGATGTTCGGCCTGCCCTACCGGATCACCAGCACCGTCACCGCGTGCACGCCGGGGGTCGTGTTCGAGTGGCGCCATCCGTTCGGGCACCGCTGGCGATGGGAGTTCGAGCAGGTCGACTCGCGCCGTACCCGGGTGATCGAGACCTTCGACTACCACGACGCAGGCGCGGTCAAGGAACGGCTCAGGTATTACGAGCGGACGGGTTTCGCGAAGGCGAACTCGAGAGGGATCGAAGCGACGCTGACGAAGCTGGGCAAGCGTTTTCCCGTCGAGTGAGTCGAGCCGAAGGCGTCAGCCTCCCGCGACCGGTGAACGGGTCTGAGATGCCCAGCTATCGGCGCGCCGGCTGAAGCTGTCGGCCCGTCAGCGCACGCAAGGGGACCTGCAAGGTCCTTGACAGGGCCGGGCCCGGGACCGTGATTTTGCTGGCAAGCTCCGCCGACTTCTTAGCGAAGTATTAGTGGCTACTCCCCGCTACCTTAAGTTGGCGGATTACCTTCAGGCTTACGTTGCAGTGACTGCAACGGATCAGAGCTTGCTCAACGCCATCGAAGGGGGGACGCATATGACTGTCACGGCCAGTGGTCCAGACTCGAATTCGCCCTTCCGCTACGGAAATCCGACGATCGACTGCGACGGAGCCCAGTTGCGGGCGCAATGCCGCCAACTCGCGACGGTGGTATCCATCAGCGGTTGCGTCGACGACGCGAACGTCGAAGGCCTCATCGATCGGGTCGGACACTACGTCTTGACGGAGAAGCCCGTCATCCTGGACCTGAGCGACATCCGCTCGTTCGCTGCGTGCGGAGCCGCGCTCCTCGAGTCCATCGACGACCTCTGCGATGCCGCCGGGGTCGAATGGTCCTTGGTGACAAGCCAATCCGTCGCTACGGGTGCTACGGCTCCGTGGCGACCAGAGCACCTACCCCACCGCGGACTCCGTGTCCGAGGCGCTGCATCACTTCTCGGACGTCATGTCCGAGCGCCGCCGCCTCCTGCCGCTCCTCGGCAAGTCCGCTTAGCAGACAAGGATCGAAACCACGTGTTGATCGACATCCGTTGGCTCGGGTACCTGCTCCACCGTCGGCACAAGGCCGTCACCTCGCGCTAGTCGCGTTCATCGCACCATCGACCGATTCCGCTCAGGCCCGACGACCTGTGATTGGCGTTGGGTAGCCGCAGCGTCGGTCACACCTCTGAGAGCGTGCCGCGGAGGAAGTCGTCGTATGCCGGCAGGTCAAGGTGCCCGTGCCCGGAGTAGTTGAACAAGATCACCCGCTCCTCGCCGGATTCCCTAGCGGCCACTGCCTCGTCGATCGCACCGCGGATGGCATGGGCGGTCTCGGGCGCAGGAATTGGACCCTGGGTGCGGGCGAACTGAACCGCCGCCTCGAACACCTTGCCTTGCGGATAGGCGACGGCTTCCATCCAGCCGTTGTGTACCAGGTTGGAGATGATCGGCGCGTCACCGTGATAGCGCAGGCCGCCGGCGTGGATCGGTGACGGGATGAACTCGTGACCAAGCGAGTACATCAAGAGCTTTGGGGTCAGACCGGCCTCGTCAGCGAAGTCGTACCCGAAGGTGCCCTGGGTCAGCGTGGCGCAGGACGACGGTTCGACCGCTACCAGCCGCGGCCCGGCACCGCCCGTGGCAGCGGCACAGTGCGGCACGAACGGTAGGGCCAGCCCGGCCAAGTTGGAGCCTCCGCCGCAGGATCCGAGGATCACGTCGGGAAGCCCCTCTCCCGCGGCCTCGAGCTGCTGCCTGGCCTCCAGCCCGATCACGGTCTGATGCAGCAGTACGTGATTGAGCACCGAGCCCAAGGAGTAGTGCGTGTCGGCACGAGTCGCGGCATCTTCGACGGCCTCGCTGATGGCGATGCCCAGAGAGCCGCTGGTGTGGGGATCGCGGGCCAGGATTGCCCTGCCCGTCGCTGTCCGGTCCGATGGGCTCGGCACCACCTGCCCACCCCAGGTCTGCATCATCACCGCCCGGTACGGCTTCTGGCGATATGACGCCGCCACCATGTATACCGAGCACTCCAGCCCGAAGAGTTGGCTGGCGAATGACAGCGCGCAGCCCCACTGGCCGGCGCCGGTCTCCGTTGCGAGCCGTCGGATGCCCTCTGCCTTGTTGTAGAACGCCTGGGCCACAGCGGTGTTGGACTTGTGCGAGCCAGCCGGCGAGACCGACTCGTCCTTGTAGTAGATCCGGGCAGGGGTGTCGAGTGCCTGCTCGAGCCTGCGGGCCCGCACGAGCGGTGTCGGTCGCCAAAGCCGCAAGACGTCGAGGACCTCGCCCGGAATGTCGATCCACGGCTCTGCTGACATCTCCTGGCCGATGAGTGCCCTTGGCAACAGCGGTGCAAGATCCTCTGGACCAACCACCTCACCGGTACCGGGGTGCACAGGGGACGCCAATGGCTGGGGTAGGTGCGGGATGACGTTGAACCATGCACTGGGCATCGTGTCGGGGGTCATGAGGTAACGCATCGATCTCCTTGGGGTAGGCATTCATTCGAACATCGCGTTGCGCCCGAGCGGAATACACCACCGGCAGGCGTGAAGTCGCTCACACGAGCGATCTCGTCGTGGCCCAGATGTCCATGCGTCCAGCCTCGGTCGATCATGCGACGACGGGACCCTCGATACATGCGCCTCCGATCGGGTTGACTGGATACGTCGGCCCCATCGGTCGACACTCAGGTTTGAGAGTCACCATGGCTCACGAAGGAGGTCACCATGAAGGCAACCCTGATGTACGGCGCGGGCGACGTGCGGGTCGAGACGGTGCCCGACGCATCGTTGAAGGAGCCGACCGATGCCGTGGTTCGCGTCACTCAGGCGTGCATCTGCGGCAGCGATCTCTGGCCGTACGACTCGATGCCGCGCCGCCAGGAAGGCCGACGGATGGGCCACGAGTTCATCGGGGTCATCGAGGACCTCGGCCGCGACGTGAGCGGGTTCACCCGCGGTGACGTGGTCGTCGCCCCCTTCGTGTGGGCCGACAACACCTGCGACTTCTGCGCCGAGGGACTGCAGACGTCGTGCCGGCACGGCGGCGGGTGGGGCGCGCCGGGAGTCGACGCGGGCCAGGGCGAGGCCGTGCGCGTTCCGCAGGCTCAGGGGACGTTGGTCAAGCTTCCGGTCGGCGAGGACTCCGAGCTGATGCCGTCGCTTCTGACGCTGTCCGACGTGTTCTGCACCGGTCATCACTGCGCCGTCACGGCAGGGGTGACACCCCGCACGACGGTCACCGTGATCGGCGACGGCGCGGTAGGCCTGTGCGCGGTGGTCGCCGCGAAGCGTCTCGGCGCCGAGCGGATCATCCTGATGGGCCGCCATCAGCAGCGCACCGACCTCGGGCGCTACTTCGGCGCCACCGACGTGGTGGCCGAGCGTGGTGACGAGGGTATCGAACGCGTCCGCGAACTCACCGGCGGTGACGGTACCCACAGGGTGCTCGAATGCGTCGGCACGCTGCCCGCACTCGAGACGGCGACCGGAGTGGTGCGCGACGGCGGAGCCATCAGCCGGGTCGGTGTCCCGCAGTACCCCGATGCGCCGTTCGGGCCCCCGACGTTCTTCCGCAACATCACCCTCACCGGGGGCGTCGCGCCGGCACGCGCCTACATCGATGAGCTCATGCCCGACGTCCTCGACGGCACCGTCGAGCCGGGCCGCGTCTTCGACCGCACCATCGGGCTGGATCAGGTCCCGGACGGCTACCGTGCCATGGCCGACCGCAGCGCGCTCAAGGTGCTGGTTGCGCCCTGACGTCTCAACGACTTTCAACCACACGACTCAACTGCGACAAGGGACTGAAATCATGAAGCACGTCAAACTGCGCGATCTCGAGGTCTCCCGAATCGGATTGGGCGCCATGGGAATGTCGGCCGCGTTCACCGGAGCGGGCACCGACGACGCCGAGTCCATCCGCACCATCCACCGGGCGCTCGAGCTGGGCGTCGACTTCATCGACACGGCCGAGGTCTACGGCCCCTACGTCAACGAGGAACTCGTCGGCCGGGCGATCAAGGGGCGCCGCGACGAGGTCGTGTTGGCCACCAAGTTCGGCATGATCTCGCACACCGGCGGCGGACCCGGCACGCTCGACAGCAGCCCGGCCAACATCCACACCGCGCTTGAAGGCTCGCTGCGGCGCTTGGATACCGACCACATCGACCTCTACTACCAACACCGCGTCGACCCGAACACCCCCATCGAGGACACCGTCGGCACACTCGCCGAATTGGTCGCCGCAGGCAAGATCCGCCACATCGGACTGTCGGAGGCAGGCGTCGCCACCATCCGCCGGGCCCAGGCCGTGCACCCCATCACCGCACTGCAGTCGGAGTACTCGCTGTGGACCCGCGACCCCGAGCCCGCGGTGCTGCCGCTGCTGCGCGAACTGAACATCGGCTTCGTGCCCTACTCGCCGCTGGGCAAGGGATTCCTCACCGGCACCATCCGCTCGACGGACCAGTTGGACGCCACCGATTTCCGGATGACCAACCCGCGCTTCACCGGGGACAACTTTCAGAAGAACATGGCGATCGCCGACGAAGTCGCGGCCATCGCGGCGGAGGCCGGCGCCACCCCGGCGCAGGTCGCCATCGCCTGGCTGCTCGCCAAGGGCGACGACATCGCCCCCATTCCCGGGACCAAGCGGGTGACCCGGCTCGAGGAGAACACCGCGGCCGATGCGGTGGAGCTGACCGACGAACAGATCGACAAGCTGAACGGCCTCACGCCGGCCGCGGGCGATCACCACAACGAGCAGCAGATGCGGATGATCGACCGCTGACCCGTCGATCGCCCCGATCGACGTGAGTGCGGGACGAGCACTGTGACCCCTCAGCGCCGCCAAGGCCAGCCGACGTGCTGCGGGGGTCGACGAGGATCTTGGCGTGCGTCTCGGAACCGACCAGCTCGTCGAACGCCGCGGCGACGCCATCCAGTCCGACGGTGCCGGTGACGAGCGGTGCCGCGTCCAGCTTGCCGTCGGCGAGCATGTGCAGCGTGTCGCGGAATTCCAGTGGGGTGTAACCGAATACGAAGCGCAGGTCGATCTCCTTGCCGTTGGCCAGCGCCGGTCGCAGCTTGTCGTCGCCCATGCACACGCCGACCACGACGACACGCGACGTCAGCGGCGCCGCGGCGATGATCCCGTCGATGATGCCGGGAACCCCGACACACTCGAAGACGATCGGCCGCTTCGGGCCCGCGCCGCCCAGCGCGTCCGCGGCCCGGTAGAGGTGCGACCACCCCGGTACCCGGCGCAGCTTCTCCATCGAGCTCATCGCCAGCTCGTAGAGCGCGGGCGCGTCGCGGATGACGCCCTTCGTGGATGCGGCGGCATAGGGGGAATCCACCGCCGGGTCGACGACGACGTCCGCGCCGCACCGCCCGGCCAGTGCCCGTCGGCCTGCCGAGAAGTCACTGGCCACGATGGTGCGCACCCCCAGCGCCTTCAGATGGCAGATGACGGCCAGCCCAACCGGCCCGCAGCCCACCACGATCGCCACGTCGCGCTTGCCGATCTCACTGCGGCGCACGGCGTGCAGGGCGACGGCCATCGGTTCGGTCAGTGCGGCAACGTCCGGCGAAAGGCCGTTGGGCACGACGAAACTCATCGAGGCCTCCGCCAGCACCTGCTCGGCGAAGGCCCCCGCGGCCAGCGGCGAGAGCCCGGTCATGTGCACACCACCGTTGGCGCGCAGCAGCGGGAAGGACACGACCGTTGCGCCGACCTTGAACTCCTTGGCGACGCCACGGCCGCGCTCGGCGACCGCACCGCAGAACTCGTGGCCCATCACCACCGGTGTGTCGCTGCGGATGAAGTCGCGGTAGCCGACGTCGGTCATCACGTCATCGAGTTCGTCGGCGTGATCCTTGGCGTGCAGGTCCGAACCGCAGATGCCGCAGCGTTGCACCTCGAGCACCAATTGCCCTGCGCCCGGGCGCAATGGGGCCACCTCGACGACGTCGAGCTTGCCGCCCAGACATGTCACCGCTCTCATCGAACACTCCTCCACTCGTCCCGCGTCGTCAGTGCAGCATCACACAGCACCAGCCCGGCCGAGACACCGCGGCAAACTTCCGTAGCCGATTCAGTGCGAACATCTCACTGTTATCATTGGAAACATGGTGCGTGCATCGACAAGTCGTCCCCGACTCACGACGTCGGAGAGGGTGCTGCAGGCCGCCGCCGAACTATTGCGCACCGGCGGTGTCGATGCCGTCTCCACTCGGGCCGTTGCCGCCGCTGCCGACGTCCAGCCGCCGACCATCTACCGGCAGATCGGCGACAAGGAGGACCTGCTCGACGCCGTCGCACACTATGTCCTGCAGGAGTACACGGCCACCAAGCGGCAGGTCGCCATCGCATCCGACGACCCGGTGCAGGACTTGCGTGAATTGTGGGATCTGCACGTCGAATTCGGCTTGAGCAATCCAGCCGCCTATTCGCTCGCCTACGGCGAACCGAGGGTAGGCAGGGTCGCCGCCGCAGCCGTGGAGACCATAACGATCCTGCAGGGGGTGGTCGCGCGACTCGGAGATCAGGGCAGGCTCCGCATGAGCGTCGACAGGGCCACCAAACTCGTCCATGCCGGTGGCGTCGGCATCGTGCTCACGCTGATCTCCGAGGCTCCGGCCGACCGGGACATGGGCTTGTCGACCATCGTGCGCGAGAACGCGCTGTCGGCGATCTTGAACTCCGATGAATCGACGCCGACCGCGTCCTCGGAGCTTCCCGCGCGCGCCGTGGCGTTGGGAGAGGCCCTGCGCGCCACCGACAACAGTCATCTGACGGCCGCCGAACGGGCGTTGCTCGTCGAGTGGTTACGCCGTCTGGCGGATCAGGGTTGAGCGCTGCCCTGGGACGTGCGGACTCTCAGAGGCGCGCGAAGCAGGGGTCGGCGTCCTCTTTGGGAATCGATGCGTTCTGGGAGGAGAACTTCCCGACCACGCCGGAGTCGGTGACCTCCACGCTGTCGGCGTGGATCCCGAGCGGGTAGTTCTTGTTCAGCTTCGTGGTCAGCTGATCCAGGGCCGTCTGCACGGTGTCCTTCGCCAGCGGGCCGTCGACCGCGACGACCTGCAGAGTCAGGTTGCCGTCCGTGACGACGGGCTTGGCCGTGACGTTGTTTCCCGCGGCCTGCAGCAGGATCGTGCCTGCGGCGGGGTCGGTGCTCACACCGGTCACCAGATTGCCCACCACCGGAAGGTTGGCAACCACGGTGTCCTTGATGCCTGCGGATTTCCAGGAGAGCGTCGCGTTCAGCGATCCGATGGTGCCCTTGGAATCCGCGGTCTCCTGCAACCGCACGTCGTGCAGCGACACCTCGGCCGTCATTCCCTTGGCGTCACGGACCTGGTTGCCCGCGGTGGTGACCGAGATGTTGGTGTAGTGGCCGGTGATGTGCTGCCACAGGAAGGGCGGATTGACCCCGAACGAGATCTCGGCGCCATCCTGGACGACGCACTCGGCGACGGCGACCAGGATGTTGTCTGCGCGGTGTCGCGCGTAGAGCTCTGCACCCGCCAGCCCGCCTGCCAAGAGGGCGAGCACGATGATCGCGATCAGGAAGATCGACAGCGGGTCACGCAGACGAGAGCGGCGTCGCTTCTCCGGTTCGGGCTGCGGGCGGTCGCGGTCCGCCGTCGCCGGCGGACGCGGTGGTGGCGGCGGCAGTGGCGGGGTGGCGGAGGTGGGCCGCTCGGGGGCGGGAAGCCGGCGGGCGGGTGGGGCCGCCGGATGCGTTCGGTGGGCGGCACATCGGCGGGCCGGTTCCGCGCCCGCATCTGTTCGGTCGGCGCTTCCGGCCGTGGCGGCCGCGGGATTTGCCGCGTCACGGGGTCGGGCGGATTCTGCCTGCCGCGCCAACCGGGCTGCCCGGGGCGTTGCGGCGGTGTCGTCACCTGCGCAATTCTGCCTCATCGGGTGCGGGACCGGGGTGAGCGCCGAAATGTTGCCCCGGTCAGGCCACCTGCTCCAGCCTGCGCGACGACGACGTCACGGCGGGCGGGTTGCCGATCACCACGGCGGACGCCGGCCCCTCCGGAGTGTCGATCGTGATCGTCGACCCCGGGACGAGGTCGTCGCCGATGCCGGTGCGCCCGGTGAACCACTGGTTCAGCCACGTCACGCTCAGTTCCTGGACCGCAGGTGGGTTCTGCTTCTGCGGGAAGCCGGCCGCCACATAGAGCGCGAACTGGATGAGCGGATTCCCGCCCTGCATCGAGTCCGCGTGGACGCCGCCGTCCAGGACGACCCCGACGTACCTGTCCGGACGTGCAGCTGACAGTGCCTCGTTCGCGTTGCTGAGTGAGTTCCAGATGTTCGAAGGGCGCGCCGATCTCGCGCACCGGAATGAACCGACCGGTCTTGGCCTCGTAGGCCTTCAACTTCACCAACGCACCCGGTAGCTGATCGCCGGTGGGGACGCCGTCGAGCAGGATGACGCCCACCAGGTCGGCAGCCGCACCGTTGTCGGCGAGGTAACCGGCCACACCGGAGACCAGCGCGCCGCCGAGGGAATGTCCAGCCAAGGCGAACTGCCGCGGCAACGCCGCTTCCGCCGGGTCCAGGTGGTACTGGTCGGCGTATCCCGCCGCCACCGCACTCGCGGTGAGCGCGTCACGGTTGCCCACGAACAGGTCGGCGATGGCTTCGTGCATACCCGCTCCACCGAGCCAGAGTCCGCCGTCTGCAAGCGGATTCGACGTCAACGTCGGTGTGACGACAATGCTGTTGGTCCGCTCGGCCAGATTCGCCGCGGTGTAGCTGTACATCGGGCCGATGGCCAGGAAACCGTGCTGGAGCAGAATCATTCGGGTCGGCGGTTTGTCACCCGCGGGGTAATACCAGTCGGCAGGCACGACGAGTCCGCTGCCGATGTCCAGCGTGGAGCTGCGCACGGTGACCGTGCTGTTGGGCGGAACCGTCGGTGGCCCGTTGACGAGCCGCTCGGCCGTCGAGAGGACGTTGAAGACGGCGCTCGAGATCAGGCCGACTATCGACGGCTGGGGAGCTGCGGCGTGGCTTGGCGGGAGCCACCACGGCTGCCGAGTTCGACCGGAGCGCGGTCGTGGCACCGGCGATGGGGGTGGGATCCGTGGCTTCCGCATCGGGCCGAGGTTCGATCGGATCGGCTGCCACCGGTGCCGTCACCCGAGCAGTGGATTCGGATCGTTTGGCTGCCAGGCGGTTCGACCCCTCCACGGCGTCGGTCGGCGATTTCTTGTCGACGTGCTCGGCTTCTGCCGCCGCGGCGACAGTCCCGCTCGCCGGCTCGTGATCGTCGGTGTCAGAGGGTTTGGCCGCCGCTTCGCCGTTCGGACGGGTCTGCGCAGACGCCACCGGGTGGCGCCCCCGTCGCCCGTCGCTGCGCTCACCCCCGTTGTCGGTATCCGCTTGCCCCGTGTCGGGCTTCGCCCGTCCGTTCGGCTTCGTGTCGGTGGAGTTCGGCTTCGTGTCGCTGGAGTTCGGCGCCTGCCCCGTGTCGGGCTTGGCCGACCCGGATGACGTCGCACCGCCGGAGCTGGACCCGGAATCGGTGTCAGCGCCCGCAACGGCTGCTCCCGCGAGCATTGCCGCCGATACCCCTGCGGTGATCAAGCCCGCCCCCAACCACACCGACAACCGTTCCACACTCGCCCCGATTCACGACTACGTCTTTTCTGAGTCCGCAACATCATCGTCGGCTCACCGTCGTTCGTGCCCGGAACCGGTAAATGGCCGCCGATCCAATCCGTCCAACGTTTACGCCGCGTGCTCGGTTTGCAGGATCTGCGCGGCGCGTTCGCCGATGACGACGCATGGCGCCATCGTGACCGCAGCGGTCAGGTCATCGGGATGCGACAACATGTTCGCCTGAATCTCCACCGGGTCAAGAGGTTTCGGACCGGTCAGCCGTAGACGTCCGCGACTCTTCGGACGAACCACTCCGGCGAACAACGTCCAGCCGAACTCCGGAAGACCGAACCGCGCGATGTTCTCCGCACTCGACTTGGGCACCTCGGCCTGACAGGTCTGAAGATCCGGACTCTCCATGGCGGGAAGCTCCAATCCCGCTCATGCCCTTCTCCCTCACGAGATGTTTCCGGTGGAACTCACCAAACGGTATCAGCGATATATTATCGTCGTTTACATCTATGCGTTATCGACGCTACGCCGACTGAAGGGCCACGACGGATCGTCACCCGTCCCCGGTGGCACACCAGAAGGACGGATCCTGACGCTCTAGTCGTCCGTCACCGCTTGCGGCGAGGGCGCGGGGGTGGAGCCGCGTCCTTCGTCGTGGTGATGGCGTCGAGCCATTGGAGCATCAGCGACGCCTCGGGCGCGGTCAGCGGCGCGGGCGTCTCCCGGATCAGCGCTGCCATCTGGAGCGCGACGGACCTCAACCTGTCGGTCTGCTGATCCGCAGCACGTGCGACCGGATCCACGATCAGGTCACGTACGACGGCATCCCGCACCCGTCGGGACAGGTCTGGGTCATCGAACGTGGCCGGTTGTGCCAGCAGGCCCATCTCGACGCCCAAGCAGGCGGCCATGAACGACTGTGCCGCCTGGTCCGGAGTGGTGTTCAGCCTGCCGGCCTCCGCGCACCGGACGAACCTCTTGACGAGCAGCTGCCGGGATTCCTCGACGCCGCCGGGTACCTCCGCCAGCGACGGCGCGTAGGCGATGCGGAACACCGCCGGATTCTTCAGCGCGAACGCAACGTGGTTGTCCCAGGCCGTGTACAGATCGTCGACGGGATCATCGGACAGCGGTTGCGCCCGCTTGCGGGCCAGATACCGGTCGAAGACGTAGTCGACGACCGCGGCCAACAAGCCGTTCTTGTCGCCGAACAGCCGGTAGAGCACCGGAGCCCCCACACCCGACTGCATCACAGACCGCGCGAGTCGAGATGTCCCGGTCCGGTGACGCCTGCAACAGAGACTCCGCCGCTTTCAACATCTGGGTCCGGGTATCCATGCGGCAAAGGTTAGCACCGCTACGTATTCCGAGTAGCACTTTGCGGACAAAGTGCACCTCAGGCCCGACGGCCTCACTCGGACGTCGCGAGATCCTTGCGGTAGATCACGAAGTCGCACGCCGTGGCCAGGAGCGGCGCCAGGTGCGGATAGGACTCGTCGATCGTGCCGGTGCGGGTCACGGCGTACCCGATTCGGCCATACCATCCGGCGAGGAACTCCTTCGCCGGATGCGCCCACGCGCGGGGAACCAGCAGTTCCAATTGCATTGTGTCACGGCCTGTCTCGAGGCTCCCGACGCTCGGCGAACTCCACCAGCCGCCGACCGACGCCGATGCCGCGCTGGTCAGGGGCCGCGGCAAGCATGCCGAACTCGCTGGTGTCGCCGTCGAGTCGCTGGATCCGTATGCAGCCGACCGTCGTGCCATCGACCCGTGCCACGGTGATCTCGCCGGCGCGGATGAGCCCCGCGACCTCGTCGAGTGTGGTGCGGGCGGCGTCGTCGACCCATAGCCCCTTCTCAGCCACCGCATAGACCTCGTTGACGAGGCGCGTGATCTCGGCCACGAGGCGCGGGTCGTCGGCGGCCTCGGGCGGCAGCGTCCGGATTTCCAATTCATTCATCACGAGGTCCCATCGACGGTTCGTTGACAAGTCTCATCTGCGAGGCACGGCGCCATACGAAGTCAACGCCAAATTTGGCTTTCGTTGTCCCCCATGACCGATCAGATTCGATGATCGAATCTGATCGCATCCGCCGCTCGCTCGCCGATCACCACGCACGGCGCCATGGTGTTGCCCGTCGTTATCCGAGGCATGATCGAGCCGTCGGCGACCCGCAAGTTGTCGCATCCGTAGACCTTGAGACTGCCGTCGACCACGGACATCGGGTCGCAACCCATCTTTGCGGTGCCGACCTGGTGCCAGTACGTCGACGCCGCGTCTCGGACGTACGCCTCCAATTCGGCACGGTTGAGCTTGCCCGGCATGACCTCGCGCTTCACGAAGGGCCGCAGCGGCACGGAATTGCCGATCTCGCGCATGGTCTGGACACAGGCCATTGCGGCCTGCACGTCGTCGGGGTGAGACAGGGCGTTCGTCTCGATCTGGATCGGGTCGCCGGGATCGGCACCGGTCACACGCACCCGCCCGCGGCTCTTCGGGCGTGCCAGGGCACCGAACAGGATCCAACTGGCGTCGGGAAGGCCGAATCGGGCAGAGTTCTCCGGAGTGGACTTGGGAAATGCGCCCTGACAGGCGAAGTGGTCCGGGCCGTCGAGCCCGGGCGCACTCGGCCAGAACACCGTGGCCTCACCCATGTAGTTGACGGCCGACGGCGGTTCGTTGAACTCCCACACGCAGTCGAAGGCGATGTGGTCCTGGTAGTTGCGGCCGACTCCCGGCAGATGCTGGCGGACCCCGATTCCGACACGACGCAGTTCGTCCTGATCGCCGATGCCGGACTGCATCAGAACCTTGGGGGTGTGGATCGCTCCGAGCGACAGCACGACTTCGGCACTCGCGTGGAAGTGACGGAGCTCTCCCTGGTGCAGCACCTCCACACCGGTGACCGAGGTGTCGTCGAAGGTCAGGCGCTGCACCATCGCATGCGTGAGGACCGTCAGGTTCGGCAGGTCCATGAGTGGATACGTGTAGGAGCGGAACACCGATTGGCGCTGTCCGTCGCGGACTCGCAGGTCGGTGATCGACGCTCCCGCGGCGGCTTCCATCATCTCGCCGTTGGGGCTTTCATATGTCGGGATGCCCACCGCCCGTGCGCCTTCGAGAACGGCCAAGGCCAGCGGATCGGGGTTGGGCGCAGGCTGGACGAATACCGGCCCGCCAGTGCCGCGATGCGTCGGGTCCGGTGTGCCCTGCCAGTCCTCGATGCGGCGATAGATGTCCAGGACCGACTCGTAACTCCAGGCCGGGTCGGCGCTTTCGGACGCGAAATGGTCCCAGTCACTGCGATGTCCGCGCGCCCAGAGCATGACGTTGACGCTGGAACCGCCGCCGAGCACCTTGCCCATCGACAGCGGTAGCGCCCGCCCATTGACCGCAGGCGCCGGTAGCGCCTGAAATCCCCAATCCCGCTCGCTCCCCAGGTTGGTCGGCCAGAGCTGAGCAGTTCGCACATTGGGCACGTCGTCGTGACCGCCCGCCTCCAGGAGCAGCACGTGCACATCGGGATTCTCGGCCAGTCGGCGTGCGACGACGGATCCGGATGAGCCGGAGCCACAGACGATGAAGTCGTACTCCGCCCGGAGCCCCGAGGTGAGACGGGCCTGGTTCCGGCGCACCCGCGCGTCGAACTCGGTGCTCGAATCCGAGCCGCTGTCAGCGTCGACCTTCATGTCGTTCCTCAATATCACTGATTCGTTGTCACCGTATCGACGATAACAGTATCGAACCACGGATACGTGATGCAACGTATCGCTGATATGCTGCGGTGATGGATACCCGTACCCGCATGCTCGAGGCTGCCGAGTGGTCTGTTGCGGACATCGCCGGATCGGGACATCTCGACTCGCGCGGTGTGTGATGCGGTGGGCGTCGGGGCTCCGGTGCTCTACCGGCTGTTCGGCGACAAGAACGGCTTGTTGGCCGCGGTCGTCGACAATGCATTCGACCGGTACCTCACCCTGAAGCGGGCCATCCCGTTGTCCGATGATCCGGTCGACGATCTGTACGTGGCCTGGAACAACCACGTTGCATTCGCGTCGAAGAACCCCGCGGTCTACCGCATCGCGTACGCGCCGTCGCTGGCCGAGGTGCCCGGCGGCGTCGAGGAGGGCCGACGGTTGCTCATCGAGCGGCTCGTCCGGTGTGCGGAAGTCGGCAGGCTGAACACCACTCCGGACCGCGCCGCGCAGGCCATGATGGCCGCCTGCGTTGGCGTCAATCTGTCGGTGCTGTCGCAACCGGCGACCTACGGTGACGTCGCGTTGGCCCGGCGGGTCGGAAATGCCGTCATCGGCGGATTGCTCACCAAGCCGACGGCACCCGCCGCAGACCAGCAGACCGACGCGCTGACGACCGCGGCGCTCCAGGTGGCCGCGCTGATCCGAACCACCCCGACGCCGCTGACGGATGCCGAGTCGACGCTGATGCTCCAATGGTTGGACATCGTCACCGCTGCCGGCGACTCCGGCGTCCCGATGCGCCCAGAGGACGCAGAATTGGCCCGATGATTCGGCATGGAAATGGCCCATCCGCCTGGGCCAACACGTGCGTAGCGTTGCACGTGTGATGCAGGAGCGGGACCCGGACGGGCTGGCATTCGTGGGTGCGGCCGAGCAGGCGCGGTTGCTTGCGGCCAACGGATCCCTCACCGCGCCAGCACTTCTCGAGTTCTACCTCGAACGGATATCGCGACTGGATCCGGAGCTCGGGGCATACCGCGTCGTCCTCGCCAAACAGGCCCGCAAGGATGCCGCCGCCGCGCAGGCCCGCCTCGACGCGGGCGACCGTCTACCGCTGCTCGGGGTTCCGATCGCGATCAAGGACGACGTCGACGTCGCCGGCGAGGTCACCGCCTGCGGGAGTGACGCACACGGGCCCGCGAAGACGGCGGATGCCGAGGTGGTTCGCCTGCTGCGTGCCGCCGGCGCGGTGATCATCGGCAAGACCGCGGTTCCCGAGATGATGATCTGGCCCTTCACCGAGAGCTCGACCTATGGGGCGACCCGGAATCCGTGGGATACGTCACGCACCCCGGGCGGCAGTAGCGGCGGTAGCGGCGCCGCAGTGGCGGCCGGGCTTGCCGCCCTTGCCCTCGCTGTCCGACGGGGCGGGTTCGATCCGGATTCCTGCGACGTGGTGCGGTCTGTTCGGGTTCAAGCCGCAGCGCGATCGCGTTCCGCTGGCACCCCATGACGACGCCTGGTGCGGCCTCAGCGTCAACGGACCCATGACCCGCACCGTCGAGGATGCGGCGCTGTTCCTGGACGTCACGTCAACACCCCCAGAGTCCGGTGCCAGCTTCGTCGAGGTAGCCCGCTGCCCTCCGCGTCGGCTGCGAATCGCCTTGAGCACCAAGGTTCCACCGACGGTGCTGGCCAGGGTCGGGCCTGCACAACGGGCCGCCGTTGACGAGGCCGGTGCACTGCTGCGGGAGCTGGGGCACGAGGTGATCCGCCGCGACCCGGACTATCCGGCCTCAGCCGTCTACGGCCACGTCCTGCCACGGCTTGTCCGTGGCATCCACGACGACGTGAAGGCGATGCCGCATGCGGAGCGCCTCGAGGCACGGACCCGCGGCCTGGCCCGCATCGGCGGGTTGGTCTCGGATCGCCGGATCGCTGCGATCCGGACGGGTGAGGCGGCGCTCGCCGCGCGCATCCAATCGATCTTCGACGACGTCGACGTGGTCATCACGCCGGGGACGGCGACCGGGCCCTCCCGAATCGGGGCGTACGACCGCCGCGGCGGCGTAACCACGCTGGCGTCGGTGTCCGGGCGCGTGCCGTTCCACGCGATGTGGAACGCCACCGGCCAGCCCGCCGCAGTCGTGCCGTGGGCGCTCGACGGCGACGGTCTCCCGCTGTCGGTGCAGTTGGTGGGCAAGCCCTTCGACGAGGCGACGCTGCTGGCGCTCAGTGCGCAGATCGAGGCCGCCCGGCCGTGGGCGCAGTGGCGGCCACCGGTCTCCTAGCGGAGGCCGGTTTGCTGAGCGAGGATGACTCGTTAGCACACGCTATGGGCGAGACGTCAATGTCGGCAAGTTCACATCCGCCGAAATATGTTGTCGTTCAACGATTCAACCAATCGCGGCCTCATCCCATCCGACTCGCGACGGGTACTGTCGATATGGCATTGACGTTGCGCCGCTAACGCATCGGCAGTTCAAGGGAGAGTACGGATGACGATCAACCCGCAATCAGTTGCCACGGATCTGTCCGTCTTCATCGCGCCGGACCGTGTGCATCGGGCGGGATCACAGCCATTCGACGAGGGCACCCGGCTGTGGAATGGCGCCATCACCCAGCGGCCCGACGTCGTGGTGCAGCCCACCTCGGAGGCCGACGTTCAAGCGGTCGTGCGCTATGCCCGCGACACCAAGGTGCCCATCGCCGTGCGCGGGGGCGGGCACGACTGGGCCGGGCGCTCGCTGACTGCGGGCGGGGTGGTCATCGACATGTCGTCGATGCGGAGCGTCGACATCGACACCACCACCGCGACCGCGAGGCTGGCCGGCGGCGCCAGAGCCTCGGACGTCGCGGCTGCCGCTGCGTCCGCCGGCCTCGCACCGGCGACCGGCGCCATCGGCGACGTCGGCATGGTCGGCCTGACGCTGTCCGGCGGATACGGCTGGCTCAACGGCATTGCGGGGCTGGCGCTCGACAATCTGATCGAAGCGAAGATCGTGCTGGCCGACGGTTCGGCGGTCACCGCGAACGCCGAGCTCGAGCCCGATCTGTTCTGGGCCGTCCGCGGCGGCGGCGGCAACTTCGGCGTCGTCACGGAGATGAGCATCAAGCTCCATCCGGTTCCGCTGTGCACGGCAGGCGTGATCGGATTCGGCTGGAAGGAGGCGGCCGAGGTATTGCACGGGTTCAACGAGCTCGCCCCGACGATGCCCGACGAACTCACCGTACCCATCAGTGCCGCAACGGGTCCCGACGGCGGACCCGCCCTGTTTCTGTGGCCGGCATGGTCGGGCGCTCCGGAGGCGTCGGCCGACTGGGTCGCCAGACTGGCCGGCCTCGGTCAGCCGTTCGTGACGCACGTCGCGCCGATGCCCTACCCCGCGGTGCTCGAGCTGATCGCCCCCTACATCGTGTGGGGTCGGCACTACGAGATGCGCACGCGCAATCTGCCTGCGTTCACCGACGGAGCGATCGCGGCACTGGTGCGGGCAGGCGACAACCGGGCGACGGAGTTCAGCGGCTTCTCCATCCACCACTTTCACGGTGCCGCGACACGGGTACCGCTCGAACAGAGTGCATTCGGGGTTCGCCAGCCGCACTTCATGGTCGAAATCCTCGCAGGATGGGAGCCCGACGCCGACGGCGCCGCGGCCCGCGATTGGGCAGCCGCGGTCTACGACGATCTCGCGGTCCACGCGCTCGACGGTGGGTATCCCAGCCTCATCGGCCCCGAACAGGCGAAGCAGGCCGATGCCGCCTACGGTCCGAACGCCGATCGGCTGAGTGCCCTCAAGCAGCGTTATGATCCGAACGAAATCTTCTCGGCGACAACACTTCCCAGCACGGTCCACGCGCTAGCTACCGAGGAGCGGACGCAAGCCAGGCCGCACCGCTACCCCAGTAATTCCGCCAACGTCTCCAGTGCCCGCTCCCAACGCTCCTGGAATACCGGATCATCCGACGACCGCCCGGTCACCACCCGTACGTTCTGGGCGAAGGCCACCGGATACGACGACAGCGCCATGAAGATGAGCATGAGCAGGTCCGGCGGGATCGCCGACGTCAACCGGCCCTCACCCTGATCGTGGCGCATCGCCTCGACCTTCAGGCGGAACGTTGCGCGCCGGTCGTCCTCGGCGACCAATGGACCGCTGAGATCACCCAGCGCCTCCCACTGGATGAAGCGCAACAGCTCCCGCTCGGCGAGCGTGCCCTTGAAGTACCTGACCAGGTTGTCGGCAGGCGATCCCCAATCGGTGGTGAAGACCTCGTGCATCGCCTGGACCTTCTGCCGCAGGATCTCGCGGTACAACTCCTGCTTGTCGCCCCAGTACACGTAGATCATCCGCTTGTTGATGCCCGCCAGCTCAGCAATCTTGTCCATCCTGGCGCCATCGAAACCGCGGGCGGCGAATTCGTCGGCGGCAGCCTGGAAGATCCGTGCCTTGGTCCGGTCGGGATCACGCCGCCGCGGACGCGCCGCGTCGGGCTTTTCGTTGGGATCGGGCTTCTCGTCGGACAAGGAGCACTCCGTCCTAGCACCGGGGCAGGCGGTCCCACCGCCCGAATTCGCGCCCGAATACCGTAGCGAGCCGAGCGGCCAACTTACCACGGCACGCGCGACCGCAAACAGAACGAAGTCCGGCCGTCGCCGAGAATCGGGCGCGCTGCAGCTCATCAAGTTCTTCCGGGGCTTCGAGGTCGAATACCTGCTCGGCTCGCAGTTCAACTACTACGTCTACTCGACGCTGAACTACCAATGGTCTACGTCGACCCGGATCCGCAGTACGCCGGTACGGCTCATCGCCAATCGGCGCGGCCATCCGAACGATCAGTCGGACGTCGCCGCGTGTCCCTACTGCGGTCTGAAACACTCAGTGACCATGGGGCCGAACCGGTCCGAGCGACGCCGGCCGCGCCGCCACGAGCCTGGCCGGAATCTCGACGACCCACCACAGTTCTCAGCAGCCGGCCGTCGACGGCCTCGACCTCGACATCCGACCCGGCGAGTTCGTCACGCTGCTCGGGCCCAGTGGCTGCGCCAAGTCGCCGACCCTGCGGATCGTCGCCGGGCTCGAGGACGCCCTCGCCCTTGTCGGCATGAGCGGCCACGAGGACAGACCGGCATCGATGCTGAGCAGCGGGCAACAGCAACGGGTGGCTCTGGCGCGGGCCCTCGTCACCGGCCCGACATCGCGATCGCGTTCTCGACCAACGTCGACGAGGCGCCCTCGGTGCTGCGGGCGACCTCCGACGCGGAGTTCCTGTACCTCAAACTGCCGACATTCTGACCCGGCCAGCACCCCGCGGCGGCTCACCGACGAGCGCGTCAGCAGGCGCTTTGACACGTGTCTGGCATCGCTCCTAAAGTCATAACCGTTTGGTGAATTGGTCCGCAACGGCGCTGGTCATGTGATACGAGGTGCAAATTTCGGGGTGATCGGAGATGACGTGACCCGGACCGAGGCGACGACGTCGAAGCCGGGTGATCCCCCGAAGAGCCCATCGTGGTGGCGGACGCTCGGCACCACCGTGCTACTCCCGAACTTCTTGTACGGCACCGGTCAGGGCTCGCTCATCCCGATCGTGCCGCTGTTCGCCCATCAACTCGGCGCATCGCTGGCGACCGCGGCGTTGGTCGCCGCGATGCTTCCCGGCGGTCAGTGGGTGTCCAACATTCCGGCCGGTTGGCTCGTCGGCCGCATCGGTGAGCGCCGCACGATCTACGTCGGCGCCGCGATCGCCTGTCTCGGGGCCATCGTCTGCTGGTTGTCGATCAGCGTCGTCATGCTCAGCCTCGGGGTCCTCATGGTCGGCTCGGCGGCGGCCGTGTTCAATCTGGCCCGGCAGTCCTTCGTGACGGTGGCGGTGCCCCTTGCCTACCGCGGCCGCGGCATGTCGCTGCTCGGCGGGGCGAACCGCGGCGGCGTCCTGGTTGGCCCGTTTCTCAGCGCAATGGTGATCAAGCTGACCGGAGACACCGGCGACGCGTTCGCCGTCGGGGCAGCCGCCTCGCTGTCGATCATCGTGCTGATGCCGTTTCTGCCTGCCGAACCGACCTTCTCCGCGTCGGCCGAGCTGGACCGAATCGCCAAAGGCCCTGGCAATCTAGGCATTTGGGGCACCTTCAAGGCTCGGCACGACGTCCTGCTCCGAGTGGCGACGTCGGTGGGGCTGATCAACTTCATGCGGACCAGCCGCCAGATCATCGTCCCCCTCGTCGGGTTGACGATGGGCCTGCACGCGGTCGACATCTCCCTGGTCGTCGGTATCGGCGCCGTCCTCGAGTTCGGCCTGTTCTATCTCGGCGGCCAGATCATGGACCGCTTCGGGCGGCTGTGGACGGCGATTCCCAGCATGGCGATGTTCGCGATCTCCCACGGCGTCCTTGCGGTGGCTCCGGAGCTGATCCATCCGTTCGCGTGGTACTTCGGCGCTTCGATGCTGATGGCGGTCGGCAACGGCATCACCAGCGGCGTGGTGGCCGCGATGGGCAGCGACCTCGCGGATCAGCGCGCCCCTGCCGCGTTCCTCAGCGCGTGGCGCTCCATCACCGACCTCGGCCCGGCGGCAGCGCCGTTCGTCATCTCGGGTGTGACGGCCGCGGCGTCGCTGGCCGCGGCGTCCGGCGTGATGGGAGGCGTCGCGGTGGTCGGTGCCGTGCTCCTCTTGCGCTACGTCCCGCGGTACCTGCCCAAACGGGCCGGGCAGGCGACGTCACCGTAAGCGCTCGCTCAGGCCGCGGTCCAGGTGTCACCGAAGTCCAGGACCGCGACCTCGATGCGGGTGTCCTGCGCGGCCAGGTCTGCGGCGAGCTGCGTGGGTGCGGGATCGCCCGGTTGATAGTGCACCGGAATGACCGTGGACACGCCGAGCCAGCGTGCGGCGGTGGCCGCCTCGGCGGGCGGTAGTTCGACGACGTGCACGGGACCGACCCAGAGGCCGCCGATGCCGAGGACCGCGACCTGCGGCTCATACAGCGCGCCCCAGGTGAGCAGATCCTCGGACAGCGAGTTGTCGCCACCGCAGAAGATCCGTGCGCCTTCTGCGGTCGTGACGAGGTAGCTCTGCGGCTGGTCGGCGACGAACTGGCCATCCATGGTCATCGTCGACTCGTGCCGGGCAGGCAACGACTTGATGGTCACGTCGCGAAAGCGGAACTCCACTCCCGAGACCATCGGGCTCACGCGCTGCGGCGGAACCCCCGCCCGCAGGGCGGCCTGGAACATCGCGCTGCCGCAGATCAGGGTGGCCTTGCCTGCCGCGGCGATCTCCAGCGCCTGCCCGCGGTGATCGAAGCCGGCGTGGGTGACGGCGACGACGTCCACGCCGAACAGTTCGGCAGGCTTGATGGGACTCTCCGGAATCCCGTGATGCAAGCCCTCCGATCCGCACAGATAGGGGTCGACGAGAACCCTGGTGCCGTGCTCGGTGCAGATCTCGTAACCCGCCCACCCGATGCGCCGGATGGACAGGGGCCGGATCGTGGGATCCGACGCGCCACCCGCGAGATGGCTTGCACTGAAGGCCGCGATCCGCTCCAGAACCGCACTCGCCGCTTCGGTGGGCATCACCGGAAACCCATGCGGCATCCCCGCATAGACCTCGACGTCCACCTCGGCTCCGTCCGCAGCGGCGTGCTTCGAGAATCGGGTGGCGTCATCGCGCAGTAACTCGGCGCCCCCGCACCCGATCAACAGCGGCGGCAGGCCCGTGCAATCTCCGGCCAGCGGGGACTGCGGAGCACCCGCCGGGTCGGCAGTCCCGAGGTACGCGTCGCGGACCGCGGTCACCTCGGCGAGTGTGACGACATCCCTGCCCTCGTCGTCGCGAAGGGACGCGGAGCCGAGGGTGAAGTCGGTGATCGGCGAGATCGCGGCCGCGCAGGCCGGCATCGGCCGACCGGAATCCCGCAGCGCGATCAGCGCCGAAAGCACGAGGGTGGCACCCGCCGAATGACCGACGATCACGATGCGGTCGGCCGGGATCCCCAGATCGAGCAGGGCCTGGTAGGCGGCGAGGGTGTCGTCCAACGCGGCAGGGTAGGGATGCTGCGGGGCCAGTCGGTAGTACGGCAACAACACCGGCAGCCCGCTCACCGCCGAGAGGCGACCGGCCAGTACCCCGGCGGGTTCGTGGTGCTGGAACCGGCGGCCGTGCAGGTAGAGCATCACGCCCGCACTTCCCGTGCCCCGTGCCGCGACCCACTCGCCAGACAGGGATCCGGCCCGAAAGGACTGGGTGCTGAACTCGGGCTGGTCGTCACGGTCGCCGAACAGGTCGAGCAGTGCTCTACCCGAGTCATCACCCGTGGCACGGGCGTTGGCGATCAGCGTTTCGACGAGATCGAGATCGGCGCCTGCGGCGGGGTGGATGGTCGTGATGTGCACGAGGTCTCCCTTCGATGGCATCCGGTGGCACCACGATAGGTTCCGACCACGTCGGACCGCTGTGACGGAGCGGAACGACCGCTGTGAACAGCGCCCGGAGAACTGAGTTTCGTTGTGGTACAGCCCATCAACCGCGTACAGCCCCGTAACTTCAGCAAGCCCGGTTTCACTACGTGTCCATGAGTGTCACTACATGGACGACTGCTCGAAGCCGTTGCGGTAGTACGGGATCTGCCTGAAAGGACACCGAGATGAGTGGTCTCACGCACAAGCGCGCCGAGGTCAATGGCGTCGCGCTGCACTACGCCGTGGCCGGCACGGGTCCTGTGGTCCTGTGCATGCACGGGTGGCCCCAGAATCATCGCGAGTTCCTGCCGGTGATCGACGGTCTGACCGACCGCTACACGTTCATCGCACCCGACCTGCGGGGGTACGCCGACAGTGAAAAGCCCTTGGACGGTTACGACCCGTTGACGATCGCCGCAGACATGCTCGCGCTACTCGACGTCGAAGCCGTCGAGAAGTTCCACATCCTCAGCCACGACCTCGGAGGGCCGCCGTCGGTCGCGCTCGCCTATCTCGCCTCGGACCGTGCACTGTCGATCGCCACGATCGAGACACCGTTCTTCGGGCTGGACTATCCGGGCTACACCGACCCACGGGTGGCGTACTGGCATCTGGGAATGCACATGCATGTCGACATCACGCAGTTCCTCGTCGAAGGCCGAGAAGAGCAGTACCTACGGCACTTCTTCCGTGACTTCGCCTACAACCCAACCGCGATGCCGGAAAGCGAAGTGCAACAGTACGTCACGCACATGCGGCAGCCCGGCAGCCTCCGCGGCAGCCTCAACCACTACGGGGCCATTCCGCAGATGGCGGCGCAGGCCGCCGAACTGACGAAGACCGCGTTGTCGGTGCCGATGTTGGCGTGGGGTGGACGGGCCTCCTTTGGCGAGCATTGCTTCGCCAGCGCGAAGGCGATCGCAGTCTCGGCCGAAGGCGGCGTGATCGAGGAGTGCGGGCACTGGGTCTTCGAAGAACAGCCAGAGTTCATCCGCCAGGATCTCGGACGCTTCTGGGCAATTCACGGCCAATGACTCAAACGCACTGCATTCGTCACGCCAGGAGCGCACGCCGATAGGCGGTCGGTGTCGTCGCGAGTTGGCTACGCATCACGGCGGCCAGATGTTGAGAACTGGCGAACCCGCACTGGTGGGCGATGTCGGCGATGCTCAGGTGAGGTTTCATCAGCATTTCGCACGCCTGCTCGAAGCGGCGACGCATCAGCCAGCGATGCGGCGACTGTCCGGTGCCGTCGCGAAACAGGTTGGAGAGATGCGTCGTCGACAGCCCAACCACCGCCGCGAGGTCTCGGAGCCCGACATCATCACCCAGGTGCGCTTCCAGGTACTCCATCGCACGCCGCAGCCGCCAATCCCGATATCCAGGACCGCTTCTCGACGCCAGAACGCTCAAGCCGGAAATGCTCGAGTGCTGTCGCAGCAGACGTACCGCCAACCCCTGGCCGAGGCAGTCGACGACCAAACGAGTACATCCGTCCGGATGCGACATCTCGTGCACGATCTGCCGACAGAGACTCTCCACCTGCGGATCGCGCGAACACATCGGATCGATCAGCGCGATCGTTCCTGGTGCCACGCCGGCATTGTCGACAGCCAGGCGGTCGATCATGGCGTGCGGGACGTACACGTGTAGATAGGTGAATGGCCGCGTGGAGACGAAGATGCCGCGTGGCTTCTCCCCTGCCGCCACCACGTTCATGTGGAACGGTGGGTGCGTACGAGCCCACTTCTGCCGCCCGTCCGCGAAGTATGTGTGGTGGTGGTGACCGGCGATCGGCATCGAGATCACGTCTGTGTTCTCGTCGGCGTGGCCTTCGAGGTCGTAGACCGATCCATCGAACCGCCAGATCGCCGCGGAGACGGAGTCGGAATGTGTGGCGATGCTGTTGTCCGGAGCGAAGCCCCACCAGCGCGCAACATCGTCGGACGTCATTACGGCTCCGGTGCTCATGGCGACACCCTTCCCTTGGCCAGCCGCCCGGAACGGTGCCTGGTTGGTGAGTCAAGGGTGCGACGACGCGATCGCCGATCGCATCGGCCGGTGCCTAGTCCGTCTGAACTCGAGCCAGGCCACCTAATGGCGATTGCCGGGCAGGACCTGCTGGAGCTGACTTCGTGAGCTGATCTCCAGCTTGGTGAACACCTTGCTCAGGTGATGCTGGACGGTCCTGGCGCTGATGAACAGGCGCGCACCGATCTCCGGATTGGTCAGCCCCTCGCCGGCCAACCACGCAACCTGCGTCTCTTGTGGCGTCAGCTGCGGACCGCCACCGACGGTGGTGCGCTTGCGGGCGGTCTCCCCGGTGGCCAGCAGCTCGTGCCGGGTTCGCTCGGCGAAGGCCTGCATTCCCATGGTGTCGAACATGTTGTGTGCGATGTGCAGTTGCGCCCGTGCCTCAGTGCGGCGTCGTTCCCTGCGCAGCCATTCCCCGTAGACCAGATGGGCACGAGCGAGCTCCGTCCGGATGCGAGTGCGGCCGAGGCGCTCGATCGCTTCGCGATACGAACGGTCGGCCTCGGCTCCATCGCTGAGCAGAGCCCGCGCCCGCGCCTCTACGCCGAGCGCCCAATCGGTGCCGCTGGCACTCGTCGCCTCGCGAAGTCGAGAAAAGGCGTCAGCGGCAATCTCCATCTCGCCACTGCGTACGGCGGCCTCGACGAGCTCGACCGCGGCCCAGTTCGACACACCGCCGAACTCGGCCTCTTCGGCGGCAGGTCGCGCGGCGGCAACGGCGTCACCGTATCGGCCGAAACCGTTGTTCAGCACCGCGTTTTGCCAATGGGCAACGGTTAGCGCGATGCCCTCCCCGCGAGTCATCGCATCCTTCGTCGTGGCCTCGGTCAGCTCGGACATTGCCGCCTCGTCGGCGCGGAATGCGGCGAGTGAGATCGCACCGTACGGGGCGAGCCTGCTGCCGATCGCGTCCGTGACCGTCTGCACCTCGTGCACGAGTGCGTCCGCGGCGGTCAGTTCACCTGCGAGCACATGCATCACCGCGCGCGAACTGAGGGCGAGCGGCAACTCGGTCAGCGCACCGGTGGCGCGGGCGAGCGCGACGTGACGCGTCGAGAGCACCTCCCAGCTCTCGTCATCCCAGACGTGCAGTGCCGCAACGCCGGCCTGCCACAGTGAGCTCAGCTGGTCTGACGACGTGTCGCGGCGCGCGCTGCCGATGGCGCTGCGCAGGATGGGCAGTGCCGCCGCATTTCCCTCAAGGAAGTACGCCGCGAGGCCTTCACGCAGGATGTCGGATGTCTGCGGAATCGCGACGGGTGGCAGCGCCGCCGCCGCACGGGCCACGTCCTCGATCGCATCAACACCCAATCGTCCGGCGAATATCGCCGCTGAAAGCGCCTCGAGATAGGTCGCACGGGACAGCACGGCATCAATCGGCTCCAGCCGCCTGGCGGCCGCCAGCAGCAGCGGTGGCGCATCGCTGCCGTGTCCGGTGACGTACGCGAGCTCGGCCCGGATGAGATCGGCGCGGGCGCGCTGAAAGTCGCCGAGTGGCGCACCTTCAGCCGCGGCCAGCAGATCCACCGCCGCCTCGAAAGCGCCCGCCTGAACCTTGGCCGACGCGGCGGCCAGGGCGCGCGCCGCACGTTGCGCTGGGTCCAACGTCAGCATCGTTGCCCGCTCCAGAAACGCGGCTGCAGCGGCCAGGCCCCCGCGGGCCTGCGCCCGGTCGGCCGAGCGCTCGAGTTCGTCGGCGACGTGCTCGTCCGGCCCCTGCGCCGCCTGTGCTCGATGCCACGCCCGGCGGTCGGGGTCGCTGTCCGGATCGGTCACTTCGGCCAAGGCCTCGTGAACCGTCTGCCTTTCCCGAAGTCGCGCGGATCGGTAGGTGGCCGATCGGGCCAGCGGATGCCGAAAGCGCACCCGGACACCGAAGTCCGCGAGCCCGTCGGAGGCGGCGGGCGCGGCTGCGTCAGCGCCTATTCCGAGCCGAGCGGCCGCACGCCACACCAGGGCTGAATCACCCGTCGGTTCGGCTGCCGCGATCAGGAGGAGCTGTCTGGTGTCCTCCGGCAATGCAGCCAGGCGGCGCTGGAAGCTTTCCTCGATGCGCCCCGAAAGCTTCAGTGCGCTGGGCATCCCGAATCCGCCCGCCAGATCCTGGCTGGCCAGATCGCGCGGGAGTTCCAATAGCGCAAGCGGATTGCCCTGGGTCTCGGCGATGATCTGATCGCGGACCCGCTCATCGAGCGGTGCGGTCCATGCCGCGTCCAACAATGCCCGGGCATCGTCCTCGGGCAGACCGGCGAGCTCGATCGTCGGCACGTTGGACATGTCATGGTCGGGGGTGCGTGTCGCCATGATCAACGCGACGGGGTCGGCGACAAGACGTCGGGCCAGAAACGCCAAGATCTGCGCCGTGGCACGGTCGATCCACTGCAGATCATCGATCAGGCACACCAGCGGCTGGGCGTCGGCGAGATCGGAGAACAGACTCAGGACGGCCATCCCGATCAGTAACCGGTCCGGCGTCGGCCCGGCGCTCAGACCGAACGCGACGTTCAGCGCGTCTCGCTGTGGGGCAGGCAGACGGTCGAGGCGGTCGACCATGGGCAGGCAGAGTTGATGAAGCGCGGCATATGCCAGCTCCATCTCGGATTCGACGCCGGAGGCGCGGACGAGGCGGCAGCCCGCGGCGTTCCTGGCGAGATACTCCAGCAACGCCGACTTACCTACGCCCGGATCGCCGTGCACAACCAGCACGCGGCTTTCGCCCGACCGAACGTCCCGCAGAACTCCGTCCAGCAGGCTGCATTCCTCGCGACGATCTATCAGGTCCATCGTGCAGAAATGGTCGCACCTTCTTCACTTGGATGTGGTCGTATGCCTCAGCGTAGCCAAGCGAAGTGACACAATCCCGCCACTGGCCACTGGCAGACTGTCGTGCCCTTACCGCTGGCAGGTAGCCGCACACCCCGGCCGGCGGGCAGGTGTGTCTGCAACGGCCACTCTTGGCCTTCATGCGGCCGCGATTCGCAATCGGATTGAGTGTCAACGCAATACCCGAGTCGGCGCGGAGCCACCATGCCGACGGCAGCGCCAGCCAGGCTTTCGCACCCGAGACGAAGTCGGCCGCGTGGAGCTTCGGCAATGCGGTTCGACTTGCCTTACGCGGCAATGGAGTACAGACACTTCTCGGCACGGCCTGATCGCCCCCGGCCCCGTCCGGGCTTGGCTCCGCTTTGGCCACCGCCGTCCGCCGCCAGATAGCCGCGGAGCGTCAAGATCCTTGGGGCAAACGAACTCCAAGCCGAGGAGCTACGCTCTGGGCCCGCGTAGCGTCGACGCCGCTGCCCGGACAGCGCTGGTGATCGCGTCGACCATCGGGCTGTCGAGCTTCCAGCACTGCCAGAACAGGGGCACGTCGAGGTGTGCGTCACTCACCCTCTTGAGCGAGCCCGCGGCCACCTCGTCTGCCACCAGCTGTTCGGCGAACATGCCCCACCCCAGGCCCGCACGCACCGCCGCACCGAAGCCCACGGCCGTCGGGACGAAATGCTTCGGCCCGCTGACGTTGCGGCGGAAGACCTTTCGCACCAGCATGTCCTGCAACGCATCTTCGCGGTTCCACGCCAACGATGGGGCCGTCGCCACCGCCTCGGCGACGAAGCCCTCGGGAAGGTACGTCTGCGTGTAGGCCGCCGTTGCCATCGGCAGGTAGCGCATCACGCCGAGGGCCTGCACCCGACACCCGGGCACGGCGGTGCGTTCGGTGGTGACCGCACCCATCACGGCGCCCTCGCGCAACAACCGCGCCGAATGGTCTTGGTCCTCGATCCGGATGTCGAACAGCGCGTCTGGCATCCGGTGCAGGACGTCGGTGAACCAGGTCGACATGGAGTCGGCGTTGACCGCGATCGCGACGCGTGTCCGGTCGGGCGAGCCGAGCCCGCCCGTCTCCGCCAGTGCCTCGGATTCCAGCATCGCCGTTTGCGCGGCGAGGCGGAGCAGTGGGATGCCCGCAGAGGTGGCCCGGCAGGGCTTTTCGCGCACCACCAGAACCTGTCCGACCCGCTGCTCGAGGCCCTTGATGCGCTGGCTGATGGCCGACGGGGTGACGTGCAGCCGGTCGGCGGCCGCGTCGAAGCTGCCGAGTTCGATCACCGCCGCGAACGCGGCCAGCTGTTGACCGTCGAGCGCCACATTAGGGATGCTAATCCATGTGCAGAGTGATTAGCCGTACTTCGCCACGCGGGGCGTATCGACCCGAGGATTCCACGGGTGCCCCACACAGGTAGTTGGGCGACGATGATCTCGGACGCCGGAGACGTTCAATCCGGTAGTGCGTCAGTATTTACCCGCTTGGCAACTGTAAGGGCAGGAAATGACTCAATTCAAATGGACCGTGATCGGAGCCGGTCCTGCCGGAATCGCCGCGTTGGGAAGGCTTCTCGACCACGGCATCGCACCTGGTGAGGTCGCCTGGATCGATCCTGCGTTCACTGCCGGGGACATCGGCGGAAAATGGCGACCCGTCCCCAGCAACACCCGTGTGGGGCTGTTTCTCGACTACTTCAACGCCTCGCCGTCCTTCCGCTTCGACGAGGCGCCCCATTTCGAGCTCCACGACCTCGATCCCGAGCAGACCTGCCTACTCGGAACGGTTGCTGACCCACTGCTGTGGGTTTCCCAGCATCTGGCTGAGCGGGTGACGGTCCTTCCAACGATCGCGACCGAACTGTCGCTGCACGACAGGCAGTGGACCGTGACCACCGAGCAAGGTGCGATCACATCGACGAACGTGATTCTCGCGGTCGGCTCGGACCCCAAGAAACTCGTCCATCCCGGATTGGAAGAGATCTCGATCGAGGTCGCTCTCGATCCTGCGCAGCTCGAGCAGCAACCATTGGAGGGCACGACGGTCGCCGTCTTCGGTTCGTCCCACTCGGCCATGATCGTGCTGCCGAACCTGTTGGCGAACCCGGTGGCGAAGGTCATCAATTTCTACCGGAGCCCGCTCGAGTACGCCGTATACCTCAAAGGCTGGACGTTGTTCGATGACGTCGGCCTCAAGGGTCAGGCGGCGTGCTGGGCTCGGGAGAACATCGACGGGGTACTTCCGGAACGACTGGAGCGATGTTGGGTCGGCAGTCCGGAGTATCAAGAGACGCTCGAGACGTGCGACCGCGTCGTCTACACGGTCGGGTTCGAACCCAGGCATCTTCCTCTGACCCCACAGTGGGGTCCGTTGGCGTACAACGTGTTCAACGGAATTCTCGCCCCTGGCCTCTTCGGGGTCGGCATCGCGTTCCCGCAGTACAAAACCGATCCGCTCGGGTTCGGCCAGTATCGGGTGGGCCTTGCAAAGTTCATGGAGCAGGTGAACGAGTCCCTTCCCCTGTGGTTGAGCTACCCGACCTAACCCGTATCCCGGTGATTTCCAGGGGATTTCACGGGACCTGACCCGTGTTGGACACTGGCGCGTGCACCGGGCGCGGGGGGCAACATCGAGTCCATGAATGCAGCGCATGGCACCCTCGAGGTCGATCTTCTGGTCATCGGATACGGCAAGGGCGCCAAGACCCTCGCCGCGCACTTCGCACGGCTGGGGCGAAGCGTGGTCATGGTGGAGCAGTCCGACCGGATGTACGGCGGCACTTGCGTCAACGTGGGCTGCGTGCCCACCAAGGCACTCGTGCACGAGGCCGACACACGTCGGGACTCCGATGACCCGGGCCGCTGGTACACCGATGCAGTCGGCAGGGTCGACGCCCTGACGACGAGGTTGCGCGGGATCAACTTCTCGCTGCTCGACACCCTCGACACGGTCACGGTGATCACCGGCCACGCGGTGTTCACCGATCCGCACACCGTCGAGATCAGTGCGGGCGGCAGACACGGTGACGGTGCGCGCCGAGTCGATCGTGATCGGGTCCGGTTCCGAGCCGGTGATCCCCGACATCGCCGGTTTGCGCGACAGCTCGCGCCTCGTCACCAGCGCCGACCTGATCTACACCCAAGAGATGCCGAATCGGTTGGCGGTGCTCGGCGGCGGCTATCTCGGTGTCGAGTTCGCGGCGATCTACCGCCGCTTCGGCTCCGAGGTCACGATCCTGGAGCAGGGCCCGGCGCTGTTCCGCCACGAGGACGACGACGTCGCCGCGGTCGCGACGGCGATCCTGGCCGACGAGGGCATCGCGCTGGTCACCGGCGCCCGAATCGAGAAGGTGCGCGACACGGGGCAAGACACTGCGGTGCTGAGCTATCAGGACGCGCAAGGTCAGCACGAGCTGGAAGTCGACCTGATCCTGGCCGCCGCCGGGCGCAGACCCGTGATCCACGATCTGGGTTTGGAGGCCGCGGGCATCGCGACCGATGCACGGGGCGCCATCGTCGTCGACGAGCACCTGCGCACCACCCAGCCGAACGTCTTCGCGATCGGCGACGTCAACGGCGGGCCGCAGTTCACCTACATCTCGCTCGACGACAGCCGGATCGTCGCCGACCAACTCCTCGGCGACGGCACCCGGACGGTGGCCGACCGGGTGGCAGTGCCGCAAACCGTGTTCATGACTCCGCCACTGTCGACCGTCGGCATCACCGAACGCGAGGCGGTCGAGCAGGGCCGCCGGATTCGGGTGGCCGCCAAGCCGGTCGCGCAGATCGTCGGGATGCCACGCGCGAAGATCCTCCGGGATACCCGAGGCATGATGAAGTTCGTCATCGACGCCGACACCGATCTGATCCTCGGTGCCGCCCTGCTCAGCGTGGACTCACAGGAACTGATCAACACCGTCGCACTGGCCATCCGCAGCGGGGTCACCGCCGCACAGCTGCGCGACGCCATCTACAACCACCCCAGCTCCACCGAGGCGTTCAACGAGGTGCTCGATACCGCCGCATCACATTAGAGTTACTAATCCATCTGAAGAATCATTAGCTGTACTGCGGCAGTCTGGGACGACCTAGCGTCGATGACATGAACTCACCACTGTTGGTCGGATTCCTTGCGTCCTTCGCGCTGATCGCCGCCATCGGCGCGCAGAACGCGTTCGTGCTGCGCCAGGGAATCCGCCGGGAGCACGTACTTCCGGTGGTGGCCATGTGCACGGTGTCCGACATCGTGCTGATCGCGGCGGGCATCGCGGGCTTCGGCGCGCTGGTCAGCGCCCACCCGGATGCGATCGAAGTGGCCAAGTTCGGCGGCGCCGCGTTCCTGCTCTGCTACGGCTTGCTGGCCGCGCGGCGCGCATGGCGCCCGTCGACGCTGACCCCTTCCGACGCCGCCCCCGCCCGACTGGGCGCGGTGCTCCTGACCTGCGCAGCCCTGACGTTCCTCAACCCGCACGTGTACCTGGACACCGTCATCCTGCTCGGCGCACTGGCCAACGAGCACCGCGACGGTCGCTGGCTGTTCGGCGTCGGCGCCGTGACCGCCAGCGCCGTGTGGTTCGTCGGCCTCGGCCTCGGGGCGCGACGCCTGGCGGGTCTCTTCGCCACCCCGCTTACCTGGCGCATCCTCGACGGCATCATCGCCGTCATGATGATCGCCCTCGGCGCCTCGTTGGTGGTGGCCTGACCGACCCGGTCAGCGCCCGATGACGATCGGGAAGCCACCGCCGCCGCCGTAGCAGAGGTAACCGCAGCCGTACCCGAACCCCGGGCCGTAGGCGGGCCGTGCCGGGGGCGGGGCGTGTGTGCCACGGATGTCGCCCTGAGCGCAGACCGTCGTTCCGCTGGAATTGTTGCAGTCCGCGCCGGCCACGGGCGCGGTGATCAAGCCGGCCAGCCCGAGTGCGACGAGCCAGCCCGATACGGCAAGGCGCACGAGACTACGCATGGCCACTCCTTCGGTGCTCCTCAAGCATGCACCCGGACGAGACATCATGACGATATGAACAATCAGAAGTCCGTCTTCATTACCGGGGCAGCCGCCGGGATAGGCCGCGCGACCGCGCTGTCCTTCGCCAGGATCGGCTACACCGTCGGGGCGTACGACATCGACGAGGTCGGGCTGAGGTCGTTGGCCGACGAGATCGATCGACTCGGCGCAAAGGTGATCACCGGACATCTCGACGTCACCGACGCCGATGAGATGGCGCGACGCGTCGCCGAATTCGCGCAAGCCGCGGGTGGCCGGCTGGACGTGATGGTCAACAATGCGGGCATCCTGCTGAGCGGCCGCTTCGAGGACATCGCGGTGGAGGCACACCACAGGGAAATCGACATCAACACCAAGGGCGTGGTCAACGGGTTGCACGCAGCCTTCCCGTATCTGACGGCCACGCCGGGTGCGGTCGTGGTCAACCTCGCGTCGGCGTCGGCGATCTACGGCCAGGCCGAGCTCGCGAACTACAGCGCGACCAAGTTCTTCATCCGCGCCATCACCGAGGCACTCGACCTCGAGTGGCAGCGCTACGGCATCCGGGTGATCGACATGTGGCCGCTCTTCGTGGAAACCGCGATGACCAAGGGCGTCAAGACCGGCACCACCGACTCACTGGGCATCCGGCTGACCGCGCAGGACGTCGCCGACGACATCGTCAAGGCGGTCGACCCGTCATGGCCGCGGCGCCTGCTGCACCAGGTGCACTTTCCCGGTCGGCCCGCAAGCCAAGGCCTCGGCGATGGCTGCGCGGTTCTCGCCTGCCTGGTTGTTGCGGTTGGTGAACAAGCGCCTCGCGCACAGCTGATGGGACCCCTCAGCTCTTCTTGCTGGGAATCACGATCACCACGATCAGGGTCAGGATGCTGAAGAACAGCCCAAGAAGTCCCCAGCCCAGTGGGTTCCGTCCCTTGGTCGCGGCGATGACGCCGCAGATGACGGCCGCGATGATGCTGCCGATCGCGACGAAGATCCCCTTGATGCCACTGAGAATGAATCCCGCCGCCTCGATGTTGTCCGAAGCTGCTAAAACGACGCTGTGCAGCATGACTGCCACCTCCACGATGAGGACCGGTCCGGCGATGATTCACCAGAGGCCTCGAATACCCCGGGCATCGTGATCAAACCCGACATGGCCCGTTCCACACGTGATGTCCAGCTGCCTCACAGCGGCTTCGCATCCAGAGGCTTCATCTGCGCGTCGACGGCCGTTTGCCGTTCGGCCCCTGAATGTTTCACCGCCGCCTCACCCCGGCCCGCCGGCGCCTGGGACAGGATGGGCGCGTGGCCGAATTCGATCTCGCGGCGGACTTCTCCCTCCTCGACGTGCCCCGTGAGACGCCGCCTGCCGACGCGGACGCATACCTGCGCGCGGCGGTGGCGTGGCACTTCGGCGCCGACACCGGGTCTCCCTTCTGGCTCGACGCCGCCAAGGACCTCGACTTCGATCCGCTGACCGATGTCCGCACGTTCACCGATCTGCGGCTGTTCCCGAACCTCACCGACCAATTGCGAAGCGTGCCAGTCGAAGACCTCATCCCGCGGGGCTACGGCACGCCGCTGCCCATCCCCCGGATCTACGAATCCGGAGGCACCACGGGCGCGCCGAAACGGACCGCGCAACTGCCGGACTGGGTCGAGCAGGTCACCCGCTGGCAGGTCGACGACTTCACCGCCGGCGGCTTCGTCCCTGGCGGCGGATTGCTGTGCATGATGCCGAGCGGACCGCACGGCGTCGGCCACTTCGACCGCGAGGTCGCCGAACGACTGGGGTCGACCTTCCACCCGATCGACCTGGATCCGCGCTGGGTCAAGAAACTGGCGGCGCGCGACGCGAGCGCCGAGGTGGCCGCCTACGTCGATCACGTCGTCGAACAGGCGCGGTTCATCCTGCAGACGCAGTCCGTGGCCAACCTGCACGCCACACCCCCACTGTTGGAGGCCGTGGCACGCGACGACACGCTGGTGGACCTGGTGAACGACAAGATCCGGTACGTGTTGCTCAGCGGCGCACACATCGACCTGGACACCCTCGACGTGCTTCGCGACGTGTTTCCGCACACCGCGGTCGCGACGGTGTTCGGCAGCACGATGATCCTGTCGCAGGCGGCGACCCGGACCGTTGGCGAGTCGTTCGTCTTCGATCCGCGGACGCCCTACGTGGTGTTCTGGGTGATCGATCCCGACACCGGCGAGCAGGTGCCCTACGGCGAGCGGGGCCAGGTGGTGATGAACCACGTGAGCAAGGGCATGTTCATTCCGAACAACCTGGAACGTGACACCGCGATCCGGATGCCCGGTCCCGCCGGGCACGTCGGCGACTCGGTCAGCGAGGTCGCACCCGTCGCCGTGTTCGGCGGTGAACGCGTCATCGAAGGCGTGTACTGACCGTGGGCCTCGTCGCGCTCGACGCCCTCGGTCCGGACGGCGAATACCACACGCGCAAAAGCGAACTCATCAGCGACACCGGCGGGACGGCCGTGGCCGAGATGAGCCTGGTGCCGCGACTGTTCGTGACGCGGTCCATCGGAGCTCAGCGCGCGGCGCGGCCTCTGCCGCTCGCCGAACGTGCCGCCGGCTTTGGCCCGCGCCGCGGAGATCTTCGCCACGTCGACGATCGCCGGGCTCGACTTCGACGCCTACGTCGGACTCACCTGCCGGGTGTCGGGCCTGCCGCTGCCCGTGGCGAGGGCGGGCGCCACCGTCGTCGCGGACTCCCTGGCCTGCGCGCTCGACGCGGTGTGGCCGGCCAGGCCGACCGGCGCAACGCTGGACTGGGGCGATCAACCCGCCGGGGCGGTGTGGGCGCGGCGCGGTGAGGTGCTCGCCGTCCACGCGCCCGGCAACGCACCGGGTGTGCACGGCCTGTGGCCGCAGGCCCTCGCACTGGGTTACCGGGTGGCCGTCCGGCCGTCGCGGCGCGAGCCGTTCACCGCCCATCGAGTCGTCACGGCCCTGCGCCACGCCGGTTTTCGCGACGAGGACGCGCTGTTCCTGCCGTCCGACCATGCCACCGCCGACGAACTCGTCCGCGCCGCCGACCTCGCCCTGGTGTACGGCGGACAGGACGTTGCGGGCCGCCACGCCGCCGACCCGACGGTGCTGGTGAACGGCCCCGGCCGCACCAAGATCCTGATCACCGCCGAACAGGATTGGCGCGACCACCTCGACGTGATCGTCGACTCGATCGCCGGGCTGGGCGGGATGGCGTGCGTCAACGCCACCGCCGTGCTCTACGAGGGCGACCCCGAGCCACTCGCGCGCGCCATCGCAGGCCGGCTGTCGGCGTTGACCCCGCTGCCGAACACCGACGAGAGTGCCACTCTCCCAACCACTCCCGTCGACAATGCACACGCTCTGGCCGAATACCTCGGCCGGATGGCGGTGGGCACCGAGCCGATACTCGGCGCCGACCAGGTGGTCGCCGACCTCGGCGACGGCTACGCGGCGCTGCGCCCGGCGGTGCACCTGCTGCGCCGACCCGACGTCGACACCATCAACGTCGAACTGCCGTTCCCGTGCGTCTGGGTGTCGGGGTGGACGCGTGGCGACGGCCTCGTTCCGCTGCGGAATTCGCTGGTCATCGGCGCGATCACCGCCGACGACGCCCTGATCGACCAGCTCTTGGCCGAGCCGACCGTGACCAACGTCTACCGCGGCGCGGTCCCCACTCACTTTGCGGCGCCGCACATTCCGCACGACGGTTACCTCGCCGACTTCCTGATGCGCAACAAGGGCTTCATAGTGACCCAGGCCACGAGATCATCCGGTTAGAGCTCCGTTCGGTCGCGGGTAGTCGAGACAGTGGTGCAGCCCGCGCCGACACAATCCGTCAACGCCAAAGGGGCGAAACACCATGTCCACATCGAAACGACGACACTGGTAGCGCAGCTGCGCGCCGTGCTCGAACTCACCAACACCGAGATCCAGGTCGCGCTAGACGCGCGTCGCGCAGGCCAGGACTGACGCGGTTCGGCGCGAGCTCGTCCAGAATGCCGACAACGCGCGCGAACGCGCCGAGGCCGTCGAGTCGGCGATCCGCGAACTCGGTGGACTGCCCGACGTGATCGCGCCGTTCATCGGGCGCGTCACCGCCGCCGTCAAGTCCTTGGCCGAACAGGCGCAGCCGTTCGACGAGGCCCTCCTCGGCGACCTGGTGCTCGAGCACCAACTGCTCGACCGCGCCCGGTACGTCAAGGCGCTGGCCGTCTCCGGTGGCAACGCCGACATCGAGAAGCTCGCAACCCGACTGATCACCGCGCACACGGCGACGGTGACCTGGCTGACCACCGTCCTTGCCGAGGATGCGCTCGGCGGCCCGGCGGCACTGCGGCGCACGCCGCTGCAAGCCGTCGCGGGCACCGCGATCAAGCTGGTCAACGTGCCCGTCACCTGGTCAGCGCGCGGAATCGACCGCGCCGTCGACAGGGTCCGCTCGGCTCCCCCTGCCCTGAGCGAGCTGCTCGACCGCGGCGCTCACCTGGGCGGCGTGGCAGTCAAGACGCTCACCGCGTCGCGCGACGCCGCGCTGGAGGCCGCCGAGGCCACCTCGCGGGAGCAGGGCGCCGACTGATGCCGCCGACGCGATCCACACGGTGCGCAGCGCCACCGGTGTCCTCGATGCCGGCGAGCTGCCGATCGCCGACTATGACGACCTGAACGTCTCGCAGGTCGTGGCCGCCGTCAAGGAGCTGGAGGCACCGGCCGACATCCGCGAGATCATCGCGTACGAGGAGGCCCACAAGAATCGCCAGGGCATCGTGTCCGCAGCTCAGGCTCGGATCGCTGCCATCGCGCAGGAGGTCGTCGGCGTCGGCTGAGACTGCGCCGACCGGCCACGAACCAACGCCCCCGGGGAATCCCCGGGGGCGTTGTCATGGTTGCCCGCCACGCACGGTTCATCCGCGCTTGACCCGCGCGCCGACTGTGCGTCGGACGAGGCGTGTGGACTGAGCACCATCTGATCCACGCGACGCACCGGAGGAACCCCATGCCTGACAAAGACACCACCATCGTCGAAGATGCCGAGCCGATCGTGGAGGAAATGGTCCGCTCCGAGCCGACCGACGTGGCCGTCGTCGAGGTCATCCAGACCGAGGACGACGACGCCGACGAGCCGGAATCGACCCGCAGCATCGTCATCCGCCACGTGCTGGAACGCCAGCTCGTCGCAGGCCAGAGCCTCAGCGGTCAACTCGTCGGCGCCGCTACCGACGTGACCGTCGCGGTTGCGCACGCACCTGCCGACGTGATCGGTGAGATCCGCGGCGGCGCCACGCTCCCAACGGCATTGGCCCGCACCGGCACGTCGGTCCGTGGCGTCGTCACCGACGCAGGCGGCCGCGTTCGCACGGCGGTCGGCGGGTACGTCGAGGCCCAGGCAACGCTGCCCAACGCCGTGGTCGTCGGGGCGGCGGACGTCGCCGAAACCGTCGCCCGCGCCCAGGGCACCGTCGCGGCATCGGCGCTCAACGCCGCGTTCGCGCTCGCCACCGTCGCCACACAGGGTGGCGACGTGCGCGAGGCCTTCGGCCGCGAACGTCGCGAACTGGGCGAGACGGCCGGCTCGGCGCGGACCAAGGTCGGCGAATCGGTGAGCCGCGCCCGCGACGAGATCCGGGGCAGCATCAAGGATTACGACGAGCTGGTCGAGGCGTCCGCCTGACGTTCAGGCGGTAGCCATCGCCCCTTCCCGCAACTCCCGCATTGCCGTACGGAGGCCTCGGCGTCGACCCGTTCTCGGGTCGACGCCGAAGCTCTCCCGCATTCCACCGCGGATGCGGAACTTCAACTCCGAGTTGGTTTCTGGCGCGTCGTCGGACGTCGCCTTGAGCAGCTTGTCCGGCAGGGCGAGCTTGACGATCGTCCAGAACGACTGCATGTACTGGCGACCGAGTGATCCCGTCGTGTACGGCAGGTCGTACTTGTCGCACAACGCGCGCACCCGTTCGCTGATCTCTGCGTAGCGGTTGCTCGGCAGGTCCGGGAACAGATGGTGCTCGATCTGGTAGCAGAGGTTGCCGCTCATGAACGCCATGAGTGGACCGGCGTGAAAGTTGGCCGATCCCAACATCTGTCGCAGATACCATTCGGCCTGCGTCTCGTTCTCGAATTCCTCGCGGGTGAACTTCTCGGCGCCGTCCGGGAAGTGCCCGCAGAAGATCACCATGTACGACCAGTAGTTCCGGATCAGGTTGGCGACGGCATTCGCCCCGAGGGTGTGCTTCCAGGCCGGCCCGGTGAGGGCGGGGAACACCAGGTAGTCCTTGCCGACCTGCTTGCCGACCTTCCTGCCGATGATCTTCAGGTCCTTGCGGACCTCGGCCATCGACTTCTCCCCCTTCCGGTACTTGGTCGTCTCCAAACCGTGTGCTGCGACGCCCCATTCGAAGAGGGTGCCGAGCAGAACGTTGTAGACGGGGTTGCCGATCATCCACCGCTCCCAGCGCTGATCGCGGGTGAGACGCATGATGCCGTAACCGATGTCGTCGTCGAGGCCGACGACGTTGGTGTACTTGTGGTGGATGAAGTTGTGCGACTTCTTCCAGTGCACACTGGGCGAGGTGGTGTCCCACTCCCATTCGGTGGAGTGGATCTCGGGGTCGTTCATCCAATCCCACTGCCCGTGAGTGATGTTGTGCCCGAGTTCCATGTTCTCGATGATCTTGGCGATGCCCAGCATCGCCGTCCCGGCGCCCCACGCCACCTTGTTGCGGCTGGCGAACAGGGCGATTCGACCGCCCGCCGCCAGCGCGCGCTGCAGCTGGATCGACCTGCGGATGTAGCGGGCGTCGCGCTCGCCGCGGGATTCCTCGATGTCGGCGCGGATCGCGTCGAGTTCACCCGCCAGTGCTTCGACGTCCTCGGCGGTGAGGTGCGCGTATTGCTTGATGTCGGTGATGGCCACGGATCGTCCTCCTAGATCTTCAGGGTGCAGTCGCCGGATGCGGTGGAGACGCAGGTGTTGATGCGGTCGCCCGCCCCGTGCTCTTCGCCGGAACGGAAGTCACGGACGTAACCGGAGTCAAGGGGCAGCACGCAGGTCTGGCAGATGCCCATCCGGCAGCCGAACGGCATCTGGATGCCGACCTTCTCGCCGGCCTCCAGAAGCGAAGTGGCGCCGTCGATGTCGACGGACTTGTCCGAGATCGCGAACGTGACGGTGCCACCCTCACCGCCCTTGTCGGTGCGTGCGATGGCGAATCGCTCGGTGTGCAGGTCGTCCCGCAGTCCGGCGCCTTCCCATACCGCCTCGACCGCGTCCAGCATCGCGGCGGGACCACACGCCCACGTGGGCCGCTCCCTCCAGTCCGACACCAGGTCGTCGAGGCGCTCGAACTCGAGCTTCCCGTCCGCCTGAGTCAGCTGGAGGTGTAGCCGATAGCCGGGTTGTGTCGCCTCCAACGCGCGGAGCTCGTCGTGGAAGATCACCGCGTCGGCGGACGGCGCGGAATGGACGTGCACGATGTCCGTGTCGTGCCCGCGCGCCTTGATCGTCCGCAACATGGCCATCAACGGGGTGATGCCACTGCCCGCGCTGACGAAGAGGATCTTCGGCGGCGGTGGGTCGGGAAGCGCGAAGTCGCCCTTGGCCGCCGCCAACCGGACGATCGTTCCCGGCTTGACACCGTTGACGAGGTGCGTGGAGAGAAAGCCCTCCGGGGTCGCCTTCACGGTGATGGTGATGCGCTTCTCGTCGCGCTGGGGAACCGAGGTGAGGGAGTAGGACCGCCAATGCCAGCGGCCGTCGACGCGCAGTCCGATCCCGACGTACTGCCCCGGTTGGTAGTCGGCCGAGAAGCCCCACCCGGGCTTGATCGTGACCGTCGCGGAATCCTCCGTCTCGTTCCGGACGTCCACGACCTCGCCACGGAGCTCCCGCGCCGTCCACAACGGATTGAGCAGTTTCAGGTAGTCGTCGGGCAGCAGCGGCGTCGTGGCACGGGCCGCCAGCCCACGCAGAACGTTGACTCTCGGAGTCAACGCGGTCTCGACGTTCCTGGCGGGCGCGATGCTCCACCGGGTCAGACTCTTCAGTTTCGAACCCATTGGGCGGCTCCGCTCCGTCCCGGTACACCGAAGGTTTCGGTGTACGTCTGTTCACTGATACCCCCACGCGCGGCCGGGCAAACATCGCGGTGACCCGGCAGCGAGTCACACCCCACCGCGGGCTCGCGCCATCCCGGCTGTCACGCCGAAATCACAAGCGCCACAGGGCCCGCGGTGACGGATGTGGGTGCGTGGCAGGACATTCGCAGCCATCCCACAGTCCGGCACTTCGCGCTGCTCGAAAGGCGGGCGGGCGGCGAACACGCGCAGGTCATGGTGGCCCTCGCTGTCGCCGCGGGGGTGTTCGTCAGCTTCACCATCGGTGACCGGTTACGCTCGGCCGCGTGCGCGCAACGTGGTCCCGGCGGGGTTTTCTGGCAATGACGGCGGGCCTGGCGGTCACAGCCGCCGCCTGCAGCCCGGAGAAACCAGGCGTCGTAGCCAAGGACGGCTCCGTCACCATCAAGCACGCCTTCGGCGAGACCAAGATCCCCAGCCCACCCAAGCGCGTGGTGAGCGCCGGGTACAACGAACAGGACGATCTGTTGGCGGTCGGCGTGGTGCCGGTTGCCGTGACGAACTGGTTCGGCGACCGACCCTTCGGCGTATGGCCATGGGCGCAGCCCAAACTGGGCACCGCACAGCCCGTCGTACTGGACCTGTCCAACGGCATCCAGATCGACCAGATCGCCACCCTCAAGCCCGATCTCATCGTCGCGACCAACGCCGGCCTCGACGCCGACACCTACGCCAAGCTGTCGGCCATCGCCCCGACCGTCGCACAGTCCGGCGAGGACGCCTTCTTCGAACCGTGGAAGGACCAGGCCGACATCATCGGACAGGCGGTCTTCAAGGACGCCGACATGGGCAAGCTCATCTCCGACCTCGACGACAAGTTCGTCAACGCCGGCAAGTCCAACACCTCGTTCAGCGGCAAGAAGGTGTTCATGGTGCGCGGCGCGATAATCGGCGACGTCGCCGAGATCACGCCATCGGGTTGGCGCACCGACTTCCTGACCAAGATGGGCTTCGTGATCGGCGGCGGCCTCGACAGTTACGTCAAGGGCGATCACGCGCTGGTCCCCCGCGACAAGATGGCGTCGGTCCTCGATGACGCCGACGTCCTGATCTGGACCACCGAGAGCGACCAGGACCAGGCCGCCCTGCTGGCCGACCCGACGTTCGCTCAGTTGAAGGCGACACGGAACAACCGAAACGTCCTCACCGGAATGGATCTGGCCGGCGCGATCACGTTCGCCACCGTGCTGTCCTATGGCATGGTGGCCGACCGACTGCCGCCACTGATCGCCAAGGTGCTCGCCTGAGAAGATAACCGGGTGACAGAACTCCGCGACGACGATCGGGCCACCTTCGCCCAGGTCGGATCCGCCTACTATCCAATCCTCGTCGCGGTGTTCACGGCACTGGTGATCATCTCGAACGTGACCGCCACCAAGGGCGTCGCGTTCGGCCCGATCATCACCGACGGCGGTTTCATCGTCTTCCCGCTCACCTACGTGATCGGTGACGTGCTGTCCGAGGTCTACGGGTTCAAGGCGGCCAGGAAGGCGATCATCCTCGGGTTCGCGATGAACATCCTGGCCGCGCTCGCGTTCTGGGTGACGATCTACCTCCCGGCCGCCGACTTCTATCCGAACCAGGCCGCCCTCGAAAACGTGGTCCACGCCTACACCCAGCTCATCATCGCGGGCCTGGCGGGGTTCATCGTCGGCCAGACCATCAACGCCTGGGTCGTCGTCGCGATCAAGGAACGCACCAAGGAGAAGCATCTCTGGGCGCGACTGGTCGGCTCGACGTTCGCCGGCCAACTGGGCGACACGTTGGTGTTCTGCAGCATCGCGGCAGGAGCGATCGGCATCAACACCTTCCACGACTTCGCGATCTACACCGCTCAGGGCTGGCTCTACAAGACCGCGGTCGAAGTGGTGATGTTGCCCGTCACCTATCGCGTGATCGCCTACATCAAGCGCCACGAACCGACCTACCAGCTGGCCGTATGAGCCTTTGCTAAGGCTCCTCTGGCGAGGTGCTGAAGCTTGGCGTAAATCTAGCTACTCGTGGGAGCCGCTGGAGATGACCGTGACGGCGGAATTGATGGTCATCGGCACAGTCCATGACCATGGCGATCAGGCGTTGCTCTCGAGTTCGACAGCACCGCCGAGGTCCTGGCGTGGTGCGACGCGTTGACCGACGCCGACCTGCTCGGCGTGCTCGACATCGTGCCCGCATCCCGGACCGTGCTGCTCAAGCTCGCGGGACCGCGCTACCGGGATCCCACCAGGCAGAGGCTCGGCAAGCTGCGCATCGAGAACGTCGCCGACAACGACGTGACCGCGCCGATCGACCAGCGGGCCGACGTGGAGATCGACGTCGTCTATGACGGCGCCGACCTCGGGGAGGTGGCCCGACTGACCGGGCTGAGCCAGGACGACGTGGTGGCCGCACACACCGCAGCCCCGATGCGGGTCGGATACCGGCGGAGTCGCACCGGGTTTCGCCTACCTGATCGGTGGCGACGAGCGGCTCAACGTGCCGCGCCGGGCGGAGCCTCGCACCCGGGTGCCCGCCGGATCGGTGGGCCTGGCCGGCGAGTTCAGCGGTGTCTACCCGCGGGAGTCACCCGGTGGCTGGCAGCTGATCGGGCGCACCGACGCCGTGCTGTGGGACGTCGACCGTGATCCACCCGCCCTGCTCACTCCGGGGTCATGGGTCCGGTTCAGCGGGCGATCGGATAGGAGCGAGTTCGATGAGCACGTTGGAGATCCTGAGGACCGGACCACTGGCCCTGGTCGAGGACCTCGGCAGGCCAGGGCCTCGCCCACATGGGCGTGACGCGTTCCGGGGCGGCCGACCGGCGCTCGCACACCTTGGCCAACCGCCTGGTCGCCAACCCCGGCGACCGGGCCACCGTCGAGGTGACGTTCGGCGGCTTCTCGGTCCGGGTGCACGGCGACGATGTCGCCATCGCCGTCACGGGCGCCGACGCCGACCCGTCGGTCAATGGAGTTCCCTTTGGCACCAACAGCATTCAGTACGCCCACGACGGGCAGGTGATCTCGTTGGGGGCACCGCACTCCGGCCTGCGGACTACTTGGCGGTGCGAGGCGGCATCGACGTCGCACCGGTACTCGGGTCACGCAGCTACGACGTCATGTCGGCGATCGGTCCGCTGCCCCTGCAACCCGGGGACATGCTTGCCGTCGGAGAGCACACCGACGACTTCCCAGAACTGGATCAAGCCCCCGTGGCGGCGATCGCCGGCGACCTGCTCGAGCTGCGGGTGGTCCCCGGGCCGCGCGACGACTGGTTCGCCGACCCGGATGCGCTGGTGCACACCGAGTGGGTGGCCACCGACCGCAGCGACCGAGTGGGCATGCGCCTGACGGGCAGACCGCTGGCGCATCGGGTGGAGACCGATCGCCAGTTGCCGAGCGAAGGCGCCACCCGCGGGGCAATACAGGTGCCGCCCAACGGTTTACCCGTCATCCTCGGCCCTGACCATCCTGTGACCGGCGGTTATCCGGTGATCGGTGTGGTGGCCGAAGGGGACATCGACGAGGTGGCCCAGATCCGGCCCGGTCAGCACGTGCGGCTGCACTGGCTGCGAGACCGCGCCGACCGATTGGCAGCTGACCGCCACACAGTTCGCCTCACCCTGGTAGGAACGAGGGGTGCACATCCAGGTCCACACCGCACGCCTGGTTCACACTTCCGATCTCGACGTCGAGACCCGGGAGGGCGCCCGACGCATGGTCATCGACGCTCGGCGGCGGCGAGATCGACTTCACCGACGCTGACTGGGAACACTCACTGGGGGGCATGCATGCCCTGATCTGCGTTCGCGGTGCGCTGATCGCGCACGGCGCCGTGGTGCAGCGCCGGATGATCCACCGCGGCACCGCGCTGCGCTGCGGCTACATCGAGGCCGTGGCCGTGCGGGAGGACTGCCGCGGCCAGGGCCTGGCGACGGCGGTC
>CAVTKI010000011.1:0-142066 GCA_963735245.1 uncultured Actinomycetota bacterium | reverse complement strand
GCCTTCGGCGGCATACTTCACAGGCATGAGGCTCGACGAGCTCGATCGCAGAATAGTGGGCGCGCTGCAGGTGGACGGCCGGGCGTCGTGGCGTCGCATCGCCGAGGTGCTCGATGCGCCGTTCAGCACCGTGAACCGTCGGGGCACGGCGCTGCTCGCATCGGGCGCGGTGCGCGTGGTCGCACTGCCGAGGTACTCGCAGACGGCGATCATCGAAGTCACCACGGTGCCACAGCGTTTCGATGCCGTGGCCCGTGCGCTGGCGGAGCGGACCGACACGGTGTTCGTCTTCGCCCTCAGCGCGCCGGCGCGCATCATCGTCGAGGAACTGCAGCCGTCCGAAGGTGCGCTCGCCCGTGCGGTGCTCGACGAGATCCCGGCGATCGACGGCGTGACCGGAGTCAATGCGGCACCCATCCTCGCGTACTACCGCACGCTCAGCACGTGGATGCCGGCTCTCCTCACGCCGTCGGAGGTCGCCGAACTCAACCCGAAATTCGGCCGGCTCTACGACGATGCAGTCCCGCTGACCAGCGCTGCCGACCGCGAGATGTACGAGATCCTGGCGCCGGACGGACGGGTCTCGGTCGCCGACATCGCCGCTCGGATCGGACAATCCGAGCCCGCCATACGACGACGACTGACCGGGCTCGTCGACACGAAGGTCGATGTCCGCGCGGTCGTCTCTCCCAAGCTGCTCGGTCTCGACGTCGCGGCCATCCTGTGGATCCGGGTGGCGCCGGGCGACATCGATCGGATCGCCGGGCAGATCCTGGAGTCACCGCACGTCCGGTACGCCGCGATGACGATGGGCGATCACCAATTGATCGTCGACGTCGCCGTTTCGACGCTCGACGACCTGCGCCGTTTCCTGACCGAGCAGCCTTGGGCCGCCGCGGTCGACTCGATTCGGACCTCGCCCGTGCTCGCGACGTACAAGCGCAGCGGCTTGGCCGCCGAGGAGCGATAACCGCTCCAAGTGACTCCAAATAGCGCCGTCAATACGTTCGATATAACCCATAAATCATGCATAGAAGTATTGATTTGCGCCGTATCGTGCGTATAGTGACTCACATCGCAGTCCGCCCGGATTGTGACGTGGCACGAGGAGCAGCGGCGGAGCATGTATACGAATCACGATGTCGTCGGACTGCCGGCGACCCAACAGGCGGAGCTTCTGCGGACGGGTGAGATCAGCTCGGTTGAACTCGTCCGCGCTCACCTCGACACGATCGACGAGCTGAACCCACGGATCAACGCGATCGTCACGCTGGACCATGACGGCGCCATCCAGCGGGCAGCGGCCGCCGATACCGTGCCGATCGATGAGCGCGGACCGCTGCACGGGCTGCCGGTGGCGATCAAGGACACCGCCCAAACAGCCGGCATGCGAACGACTTTCGGACATCGGCTGTTCGCGGACAACATCCCCGCCGTCAGTGACGCGCACGTCGAGCGCATCCTGGCGGCGGGTGCGGTGCTGATCGGCAAGACCAACGTGCCGGAGTTCGCGGCCGGATCCCACACGGTCAACCGGGTGTTCGGGCCGACCCGAAACCCCTACGACGTCACGCGGTCCGCGGGCGGTTCCAGCGGCGGTGCGGCCGCGGCCCTCGCGGCACGCTTCGTCCCGATCGCCGACGGCAGCGACATGGGCGGATCCCTGCGCAACCCCGCGTCGTTCTGCGGCGTGGTGGGCATGCGGCCCACGCCGGGACTGGTGCCCAACAGTGCCGAGCGCGACGCGTTCAACCCGCTTGCCACCAACGGTCCGCTCGGCCGCACGGTCGACGACGTTGCCCTGCTGCTGTCGGTGATCGCCGCGACGCCGTCGTCGGACATGTACGACGCGTGCCCGAACACCGCCGGCCTGCGGTCGCTGCGCCGGGCCGATCTGCGCGGCCTCCGCGTCGCGTACACCGCCGACCTCGGCGGACGGGTGCCGGTGGACCCCGAAGTCGGTGACGTGATCGCCTCCACCGCTGCGGTTCTCGAGCATGCCGGCGCCCGGGTCGAGCATGCGTGCCCCGACCTCGACGGATCCGACGCCGTGTTCCGCACGTTGCGCGCCGCCGAGTTCGACGCCAGTTGGCGGGACCTTCTGGCGGCGCACCCGGACGGCTTCGTCGACTTCCTGGCCGACAACATCCGTCAGGGCGCCGCGCTGTCGGGCCGCGACGTGATGACCGCCTACGCCGAACTGACCCGACTGCGCCAGTCGGCAGCGCGGTTCTTCGACGACTACGACCTGGTCCTCGCCCCGGTGACGCAGATCGCCGCGTTCCCCGTCGAATGGTCGTGGCCGCGGTCCGTCAACGGCACCCCCATGCACGACTACCTCGAGTGGATGCGCTCGGCATGGCTCTTCACGCCGCTCGGCATCCCCGCGCTCTCACTTCCGGCCGGGTTCACCCCGGCGGGACTCCCGGTCGGCGCGCACCTGCTCGCCGGCCCTGGCCGCGACCTGACACTGCTGCGAATCGCGTCTGCGCTGGAATCCGCACTCGACCTACCCACGGCCAACCCACTCGAAGGAGAACTGACGGCATGACCACCCCAATCCCACAGGAGACCGACGCCGTCGGCCGCGTCGCGACGCCCGGCCGCGTGGCCGCCGCGTGCGTGCCGATCGTCCTGATGACCATCACGCCACTGCTTCCGTTCGCCACCACGCCGACCACCTGGTTCGGCGTTCCCGCCGTCCTGGTCTGGATCGCCGCGCTCGTCGTGCTGACCGTGGCCACCCTGCAGGTGATCGATCGCCGCATCAACCGTCGACCGGCCCCCGCGCTCGAGGAGGAGGAATCCCGATGACCACCACGATCATCGTTGTCGGCATCGTCGTGATCGCCGTCATCGGCTTCTCCGGCCGGCGCCGTCGCGACCTGTCCGGCTGGACCGTGTCCGAGCGCGACCTACCCCGCTGGACCTCCTGGTTCCTGCAGGCCGGCGAATCGCTGACCACCTTCAGCTTTCTCGGCCTGGCGGGCATCGCCTTCACCGGCGGAGTCAGCGCGACGTTCGCGGTCTGCTACCTCACCGCGAGTGCCGTCGGGATGTACTTCGTGGCGCCTCGCCTGCGTGACCTCGGCGCCGCACGCGGATATCTCACGATGTCGGACTTCTTCTTCGACCGCTACCGCTCTCGCCCGCTCAGCGTCGTGATGGCCGTGGTGGGCGCACTGTTCCTGGTGCCGTACCTCGCGTTGCAGATCACCGGGCTCGGACTGATCGTCGGCCTCGCCACCGGATCGTCGTCGGCGCGCGGGCTGAGCATGGTGCTGGCCAGCGCACTCGTCGTGGTGTTCGTGTCGTGGGCCGGTATCCACGGCATTGCACGGGTGGCGGTCTTCAAGGATTTCGGCATGCTGCTGGCACTCGTGGTGGTCGCGGTCGCCACGGTCGGCGCGGCCGGCGGATTCCCCGAGGTCTTCACCAAGGTCGCCGAGACCAGCGACCAGCTGCTCACCACCCATGCGCCCGGTTATGACGCCACGTTCTTCATCACCGCGGTGGTGGTCACGACGATCGGCGCGAGCTTCAACGTGTTTCCGCATCTGTGGCCGCCGGTGCTGGCGGCCAGGAGCGGCGAGATCCTGCGGAGCAACTACAAGTGGCTGGGCGTCTACCAGTTGCTGCTGCTCCTGCCGATCACGGTCGGCATGGGGGCGGTCCTGCTGATCGACCCTGACACGAAGAGCAACAACGTGCTGTTCACCGTGAGCCAGCAGACGATGCCGGCTTGGCTGGTCGCCCTCGTGGCGGTGTGTGGAACCGCGGCAGCCATGGTTCCCGCTGCGGCGATCACCATGGGAATCTCGTCGCTGCTCGCCAACAACGTGTGCTTCACCGCGCCGGAGCGGACCAGGTTCCGGCTCAACCGGCTGTTCGTCGTCGTGGCGGTGGCCGCCGCCCTGTCGTTCAGCATCACCGGTGCCGACATCGGCGCGTTGTTGCTGCTGACCTATGGCGGGCTGACGCAACTGGCCCCCGTCATCGCCGCTGCGCTGCCCAACCGGGTCCGGGTGAGCGCGACGGCGGCGATGAGCGGAACCGTGGTGGGCACCCTCACCGTCGTCGTGATCACGTTCGCCGAGATCCCCATCGGCAGTTGGGATTCCGGTCTGATCGCCCTGGTGCCGAACCTGATCGTGCTCGGCGCCGTTGAACTCGTTGTCCGTGGTCGCCGGCGGCACGCCGGAATCCCCAGTGCCGCACCGGCCCTCGTACCCGACCCGGTGTGAGTGGCTCAGCAGCCCCAGTATCGCCGCTGACCAGCGGATGAGTGCGCCGCTGGGTTCGCACTCCGAGGGGCTTGACAACATACAACTGATTGGTTGTATGTTTGATGCGTGACCGAGGACGACGAGGACCGGGCGGACGCCCTGTTCCACGCACTCGCCGACCGGACGCGGCGTGACATCATGCGCCGGGTGCTGGCCGGGGAGCACTCGGTCACCGCGCTCGCGGTGAAGTACGAGATGAGCTTCGCAGCGGTGCAGAAGCACGTCGTCGTGCTGGAGAAGGCCGGCCTGCTCAGCAAGCGACGCAACGGTCGAGAGCAGCTGGCCAGCGGTGACGTGGCGGCGGTGCGGTCGGTGGCGTCCATGCTCACTGAGTTGGAACAGGTTTGGCGTGGTCGCATCGCACGCATCGACGAACTCATCTCGTCGGACACAACCAAGGAGGACTGAACCATGCCCGTGACCGAAGTCCAGCAGGACCTCGACAACCTGACCCTGACCATCACCGCCGACTTCGCCGCGCCGGTGGAGCGCATCTGGCAGGTCTACGCCGACCCGCGTCAGCTGGAAAAGGTCTGGGGGCCGCCGACCTATCCGGCGACCGTGGTCGACCACGACCTCACGCCCGGCGGCCGCACGACGTATTTCATGACCGGCCCGGACGGCGACAAGCATGCCGGATACTGGGAGATCACCTCCGTCGACGAGCCGACGGGCTTCTCCTTCGTCGACGGCTTCGCCGACCTCGACTTCAACCCGGACCCTGGGCTGCCGGTCGCCAGGAACGTCTACACCTTCGCCGAGCACGACGGCGGCACTCGAGCGACCTACGTGAGCACCTTCGAGTCCGCCGAGGCGCTACAGAAGGTGTTGGACATGGGCGTGATCGAAGGCACCTCATTGGCGATCAACCAGATCGACGACCTGGTTGCCTCCTGAATCGCGCGGCGGGCGGGCGCCCTAGTCGCTCGGCCTGCGCAGGACGAGCGCCTCCCAGCCTCTGAGCACGACGGCTGGGCTCAGCCGCGTCGGGCTGTCCGGATAGTTCCCGAGTACCAGCGGCGCGTCCGCCCAGCCGTCGGTGACACCCAGCCGGCACGTCGAGCCTCGTCACGCGAGAAGTTCGCCAGCACCAACATGCCGTCGGAGTCCGTGGTGCGGGTGAAGGCGAACAGGCGCGGGTGATCGGGCGCCAGCAGCGTGTACCGACCGTCGACGACCAGGGAATCCTCGTGGCGCAGTTCAATCAGCGCACGGTAGTGGCTGAACACCGAGGCCGGGTCATGCACCTGCGCCGCCGCGTTGATGTCGGAGTGGTTGGGGTTCACCGGCAGCCACGGGGTGCCGGAGGTGAAGCCCGCGTGCGCGGAACAGTCCCACTGCATCGGTGTGCGGGCGTTGTCGCGAGAGCGTAGGCGCAGCGCCGCGAGCACGGTCTCGGCCGACTCGCCGCGGACTTCGGTGGCCTCGACATAGTGCCTGCGCGACTGGATGTCGGCGAAGTCGGCGATCGAGGCGAACGGCGCGTTCGTCATGCCGAGTTCCTCGCCCTGGTACACGAACGGGGTGCCGCGGTGCAGGTGCAGAACGGTGGCCAGCAGCGTCGCCGAGCGCTGTCGGTATTCGCCGTCATCACCCCAGCGTGAGACGATCCGGGGCTGGTCGTGGTTGTTCCAGTACAGGCTGTTCCAGCCGACGTCTGCCAGACCGATCTGCCAGCGCTCGAAGGTCCGCTTGAGCGCGACCAGGTCGAAGGGCCGCACATCCCACTTGTCGCTGCCCTGGTCCAGTTCGACGTGGTCGAAGGCGAACACCATGTCCAGCTCACCGCGCGCCGGGTCGGTCATCAGCCGCGCCTGCTCGACCGTGGTCGCCGGGGTTTCACCCACCGTCAAGAGTCGGTCTGGGTACGCGGCGAACACCTCGCGGTGCATTTCGGAGAGGAACTCGTGCAGCCGGGGGCCGTTGGCGTACAACGACTCCGCATTGCCGTAGAGCTCGCCCTCGGCCTGCGGCGCGTCGGGCAGCTCCACCGGCTTGGCGATGAAGTTGATGACGTCCATCCGGAATCCGTCGACACCGCGGTCCAGCCACCAGCGCATCATCGTGTGCACCTCGCGGCGCAGATCGGGGTTCTCCCAATTCAGGTCCGGCTGCTTGCGTGAGAACAGGTGCAGGTAGTACTCGCCCGAGGCGTCGTCGAATTCCCACGCCGAGCCGGAGAACCGCGAACCCCAGTTATTGGGCCGCTTGCGCCACCAGTAGAAGTCGCGCTTGGGGTGGGCCGGGTCGCGCGCCTGCACGAACCAGGGGTGCTCGTCGGAGGTGTGGTTGACCACCAGGTCCATCACCACGCGGATACCGCGGGCGTGCGCGGCGCGCAGCAACTCGTCGAAGTCGGCCAGTGTGCCGAATTGCGGATCGATGTCGTAGTAATCGCTGATGTCGTAGCCGTTGTCGTCATGTGGTGAGCGGTACACCGGCGACAGCCACACCACGTCGATCCCAAGGGCGGCAAGGTAATCGAGCTTGCCGATGATGCCACGCAGATCGCCGACCCCGTCGCCGTTCGAATCGGCGAAGCTGCGCGGGTAGATCTGGTACACGGTGGCCGTGTGCCACCAGCGAGGGTGTGCTCACGCGAACACGGTCTCATCGCGCACGGCGCGCGAGAGATCCAGCTCCATGCCGAGTCCGGGCTTCCCGTTGGGGCGAAGCATCCCATCGACCGGATTGACCGGGTCGGCGAGAAACAGCTGATGGATCTGGTTCCACTTCACCAGGTCCTCCTGATACGGGGTGTGTGCCGGCGACTGCGTCAGCGAGAAATGCAGCGTCGCGGCCGCGGAATGGCCGTGCGGGATCACCATCAGGTCGTGCGCGGTCGCATAGGCGCTGATCTTGAGAGCCTCGGAAAGCCCACCGCACCAATACAAGTCGGGCTGCAGCACATCGAGCGCTCCGGCATCGACGAACCGGCGGAAACCCCATCGGGTGTACTCGTGTTCGGCGCCGGCCAGCGGGATGGCGAGTCGCTGCCGCAGCAGTCGGTAGCCGTCGATGCGGTCGGGCATGACGACCTCCTCCAGCCAGCGCGGCCGGTAGGGCGCGATCCGGTCGGCGAGCTCGGTGACGTAACGGACGTCCATCGCCTGCCAGCAGTCGAACATCAGGTCGTAGTCGTCACCGACAGCCTCGCGCAGCGTGCGCACCAGTGCGACGTTCGCGTGCAGACCGTCGTAGCCGCTGGCCGGGCCATGCCGGAAGAACCATTTCTGCGCACGGTAACCACGGTCCCGGTACTCGACCGCACGTTGCCGGACCAGGTCGAGATCGGTGACGGTGAAGCCGAGCATCGAGGCATAGGCCGGTATCTCGTCGTGGGTCGGCCCGCCGAGCAGCCGGTACACGGGCTGGCCCAGCCACTTGCCGCGCAGGTCCCACAGCGCCAGATCGACGGCACTGATCGCAAGCATCGGCTGCCCGGCTCGGCCGTGCACCTGGGCGCGATGTAGCTGATCCCACAGCTTCTCGCCGGCGATCGGATCTTGGCCGAGCAGCAGAGGGCGCAATTCGTTGGCGATCAGCCAGGCCACGGTCTGCGGCACCGGCCCGGCCCGGCCGATCAGTCCGTCGCTCGTCTCGATTTCCACGAAGTACGTGCTGACCGCGAACCCGTCTGCCGTCTGCACACCGCCCTCGTGGTCATCGCGCTCGCGAAACTCGGGATAGACGTCGAGCGGCCGCACCAGCCGTTCCTCCCAGTGGTCGTGCTGCGTGGGCAGCATGCCGCTCAGCCGACGCAACCGGACCTGGCCGATCCGCATCTCGTTCTCCTTCGTCACGCGTGTTGTCGGGCGGTCGCGTCGGAGGGCGTACGGGCCGGGCGCCAGACGAGCAACACCACGGTCAGCGCGACGATCGCCGCGGCGGCCATCGCGGCAAGCCACAGTAGGCCCCCGTTGAAACTGCCGGTCCGCTTGTTGATTACACCGATCACCGCGGGGTTGACGACGCTGGACAGATTGCCGAGCGCGTTGATCAGCGCGATCGCGCCAGCGGCCGCGGCGCCTGCGAAGAATCCGGTGGAGAGTCCCCAGAACGTGGGCAGCACCGCGAAGACGCCGAACGCGGCCACGCACAGTGAGATCAGCTTGGCTGCGGGCTGATCGAACGATGCCGACGCCACCAGCCCGACCAACGAGATGACCAGTGCGCCATACAGCGCGACGGGCCGCCGCCCCGGTCGGTCGGCGAGGCGGCCCAGCACCAGCATCCCGGCCAGGCCGAACAAGTACGGGATCGCCGCAACGAATGTGGTGGTGGTGTTGTCGAGCCCGAACGGTTTGAGGATCTGCGGCAGGAAGACGCTGACCGCGCCGTTGAGGTTCGTCAGCCCGTAATAGGTGACCGCGAACATCAGCACCTTGGGGCTCAACAGCGATCTGAGCACCGAGTGGCGGCCTCCGGTCTCGCCGGACAGGGCCTGGCGCGCGCGGTGTTCGCCGTCGAGCGTCTGCGTAAGCCAGGTGCGCTCCTCCTCGTCGAGGAACGTCGCCGTCTCCGGGCTCACCGGCAGCAGGAACGGGATCAACAGACCCAGCACCACTGCGGGGATGCCCTCGAGGATGTAGACCCACTGCCAGCCGTGCAGCCCGAGCAGGCCCTCGAGCTTCAGCAGCAGCCCGGAGACCGGGGTGCCGATGATCAGCGCGATCGGGATACCGGCGGTGAACCACGCAATGATGCGGCCGCGGTAGGCGGTCGGGAACCACAACGTCAGGAAGAAGATCACCCCGGGGAAGAATCCGGCCTCGGCGGCGCCGAGCAGCATGCGCGCCACGTACAGGCTGGGTACGTTCCACACCAGCGCGTGCGCCGCGGAGATGATGCCCCAGGTCACCAGGATGCGGGCGATCCACCACCGGGCGCCGAACTTCGCGAGCGCCAGGTTCGACGGCACCTCGAGCAGCACATACGGCACGAAGAACACGCTCGCCGCGATGCCGAATGCGGCGGGGTCGATCTTCAGGTCGGCGTTCATCGTCAGCGCCGCAACGCCGAGGTTGGCGCGGTCGATGATCGCCAGGAAGTAGCCGAGGACCAGGACGGGAAGCAGTCGCAGCGTCAGCTTCCGGACGACTCGTGATTCGAGCAGGCGTGATTCGGGCATCGATTCTCCACTGGTGTGCGGCAGGTCTCACTGGCGCCGGAAACGTTACCGGAAACGTTTCCGGCTCTCACAATGACCACTTCTGCCGCGTTTAACCTGGACACTCGATACCGGACGGCTACCGGATGGAGAGACATGAGCAGGGTCGGCATCCGTGAGCTGGCGGCGGAGCTGGGCATGTCGATCAGCACGGTGTCCCGCGCGATGAATGCGCGCGGCGACGTCAGCGCTGCCACCACCGAGCGGGTCCGGTCGGCCGCCGAGCGACTCGGCTACCAGCCCAATCAATCGGGCCGCACACTGCGGCGCGGCGCGACGGGCACCGTGGCGCTGGTCATGCAGACCAACACCGCCCGCACGGAGATGGGCGAGACCTTCTACTTCAGCGTCAGCAACGGCCTGCAGCAGGTGCTCGCGGCGCAGTCGATGGATCTGGTGCTGCTGCCGATCGGCCCGACCAAGGACCCGTACGAGTATCTGGTGAACGCCGTGGACCGCCACATCGCCGACGCTTACGTGATCAGCAATACCCATCGCGTCGACCCGCGGGTAGATCTGCTGAGCCAACGCGGGGTGCCCTTCGTCGCGCTCGGTCGCGGTGGCTCGGCGACCCACGCCTGGCTCGACCTCGACTTCGAGGGCGTCGCGGCCGAGTCCGTGAAGCGCCTGGCCGACGCCGGGCATCACCGGATCGCGCTGGCCTTCGACGACGGCGGCGTCAACAGCACCAGCGAATACGCCCGCGGCTACCGGCGCGCCCTGGCTGAGCGGGGCCTGCAACCGGCCGCTGAGATCCGGCTGCCCGACACGCCGGAGGGTGGTGAGCTACTCGCCGAACACCTGCTGGCCATGTCGCCCGCGCCGACGGCGGTGATGCTGGTGCAGGAGACGCTCGCGTTGGGGCTCTACCGTCGGCTCGCCGAGGCCGGAGTTCGGCCAGGCACCGATCTGGCCGTCATCGGATTCCGCCGGAACCCGGTGTGCGAGTACCTGGTGCCGTCGCTTACCAGCTTCGAGGTGTCGCTGGAGGCCTACGGCCGTCGGCTCGGCGAGATCGTGCTCGCCTGCGTCGCATCGACCGAGAGTCCGGCCCAGGAGATCTGGCCGATGACGCTCGCGCCCGGCGACAGCGATACCGCTGCGCCCCGGGCCACCGACCGACTCGGCTAGGGCGTGGTTGCCGCCCGAGCGGCGAGCTCCTTCTGCTGCCGAGTTAGCCCGTAGCGGCTGTCGGACATCGGCTACTGCTTCGAAGACAGCTGCGCTGCCTCGTACTTGTAGTGAAGGCCGAGCATCCGCGGTGTGATGACCAACTCCGCGGTCTTCTGCCGCTCGATGCCGGCCGGCAGCGAGATGTAGGGCCGTCCCGATGACATCGCAGTCGAGCAGGGCCTTGGCGTTGGCCTCGGCCTGAATGGAACGAAAGACAGCCTCCTCGAGTGTGGCTCCGACGATGACGGCGCCGTGCCAGCGCATGAGTATGAGCGGGCTGTCGCCGAGCAGTTCGATGAGCCTTACGGCGTCGTGGCGTTCGACGACCAGGTGGATCTCCTCGAAGACCGGGACCACGTCGGGCCAAAAGGAGGCATGGAGCAACAGTGCGTCGCCCGGAACTTCCGCCAGCGTGCTCAGCTGCGTCAGTGCGGGTGAGTGACTGTGCACTAGAGCACCCACTTCGGGGTGCATCCGATGCACCTCTGAGTGCATGTAGATCTCGAGTGGCAGACCTGGCACCCACTCGTCATCGAACGCGAGGTCCTCGACGTCATCTGCGGTGCACTTTTGCTTCTGGAAGCCCGCACCGGGACTGAGCAGATAACGGTCGCCGGAGTGTTCGGGGTAGTAGCTCAGGTGCCCGAACATCCCGATCAGGTCGTAAGCGGCGGCGATCCGGGTCGCCTCGGCCAGAAGGTCCTTGTCGGTACCAATCATCGGACTGCTCCTCTCGCGAGTTCGGTGACGGCGTCGGCCAGCTGCCAGGGTGCGCGTACGGCCACCCCGGCCTCGCGTAGACGGCGCAACGTGGCCGAAGCGGTTCGTCGGGTTCCGCCGATCTCCCCGACGACGATGAGCACGTCGGTGTGCGGGTCGCCGGCAACGAGCTGGGGATGCCTCGGCCATCGAGCAGACGGCACGACGTCGCCGCCGGTGCCGTAGGACAGAGTACTGACAGACGGCGCACCCCGCCGGGTCGAGCCTGTATCCGCGAAGACGGAATCGGCAGGGCGAGAACATAAACCGACATTTTCCTCATTGCCCGCCTGCGCCGATCGTCAGCAGCGGTGTGCGCCTGTGTGATGGCCAGCCTCGAACAGTGGTTTGCTGCGCAGGCGTGGCCATCGTCGACCGGAGCTCGGGCAGGCCGCGGCGAAGTGAGGCACCTCGCCGCGGCCCACTGATGAGGGATCACGCCAACCACGCGCACCGCGGGATTAGGCCGGCTTGATCAGATCCAGCTGCTGCAGCACGGTCACTCCGTCGTCCAGCCCGACCTCCTCGACGATCAGACCGTCGACGACCTTGAGCACCGACGTTCCGGTGAACCGCATCGTCTTGCCGGTCGCTGCAGGCAATGCACCGATCGGCATGTCATCGAACGCGTCACCAGTCTGGGTACCGCCGCCGATCCACTGGCCCACCACGTAGTCGCCCTCGGCGATCAGGTCGGCCGTACCGCCGAACGCCAAGTCCGGGAACGCCGCGCGGAACTTCGTGGCGAAGGCCCGCACCTCGTCGCGGCCACGGCACGGGCTGTGCAGCGAGTACTCGAAGCGGATGTCCGGCGCGGCCAGTTCGTCGATCACGTCGGCGTTGAAGTTCTCGCCCCAGAACTCGGTGAACCACCGTCCGACAACCGCCTTGTTCTCCTCGATCGACATCGAATGTTCCTTCCCACGTTGACAACTGAGCACCACCCGGGTGGAAGCGCTCCGTACGGAAGACGCTGCGCGCCGACCGGATGTGAGATCGGCGGTGCGACCTCTCCGCTGCGCCCGCGTGCCTAGGTCTGCTGGAATCCCTCGAGTGACTCGGTCAGCGCGTCGAGCAGGGCGGCGCGGAAGATCGGGAGGGCTGGGCTGACCGGTCCGGGTCTCGTCAGCAACACGATGCCCGCTCGTTCTCCCAGCAAGGGGACGAAGCGCACACCGCCGCTGCGCAGGCTGCGCGCCGAGGCAGCGAGGCGGGTGATGCCGACACCTGCGGCCACGAGAGCCAACAGTCCCTGGGGTGATGTGCTGCGGCGGTCGATGCGCGGACGGTATCCCGCGGCCGCGAAGTCCCGGTCGTACTGGCGGTGCCACGGTGGCCATGACGTGCGCGGTGTCATCACCCACTGTTGGTCGGCAAGATCGGTCAACCGCAGAGATCTCTTGCGGGCCAACGCGTGTCCGCTCGGTAGGGCGATCACCACTCCCTCGGATCCGAGCAAGTCGCTGTGCAGATCGTCGACGAGTGGCGGCCGGGTGACTGCCGCATCCAGCGTGCCGGCGCGCACGCCGGCGACCAGGTCGGCGATTCCAAGGTCCGCGGTGTGCAACTCGATGCTGGGGTTTTCCTTCGTGAACAGGCTCACCACCGGTGGCATGACTTCGTTGGCCATCGAGGACAGGAACCCCACCCGCAGGTCGAGTTCCTGTCCACGCGCACTTCGGGTGACGGTGTCCATGGCCCGTTCGGCGGAACCGAGAAGTGGCACCGCTTCGCGCAGCAGGACCTCGCCGACCGCGGTCAGCGTGACACCACGGCTGGAGCGGACCAACAACGCGGCACCGAGGCGGGATTCGAGAACGCGCATCTGCGCCGACAGGGACTGCTGCGTGATGTGCAGTCGGGCGGCGGCGCGAGTGATGCTGCGTTCCTCGGCGACGACGACGAAGGCTCGCAGTACACGGAGGTCAGGTGGTTGGGCCATGTTCAGCCACAGTCTAGAGCTGTGGCGGCAGTGGAAACCATTGTTTCCACTGTCCGCAGATGCCCGCCTAGCTTGGAGTCATGACACGAACCTGGCTCATCACCGGTTGCTCCGCGGGCTTCGGGCAGGCCCTGGCGTCCGCCGCGCTCAGGGCCGGAGACAACGTGGTCGCCACCGCCCGCCAGGCCGACACCCTGGCCCCTTTGGTCGACACCGCGCCAGGACGGGCACTGGCGGTGTCGTTGGACGTCACCGATCAGCAGCAGATCGACGCCGCGGTCACCGCCGCCGAGGAACGCTTCGGAGGGGTCGACGTCTTGGTGAACAACGCCGGATTGGCGTCGGTCGGCGCGGTCGAGGAGCTCGAAGGTCCGGCGCTGCGCCAGTTGATGGACGTCATGTTCTTTGCTCCGGTGGCCCTGGTGCAGGCGGTGTTGCCGGGAATGCGTGACCGGCGACGAGGCGCCATCGTGCAGATGTCCTCGATGGGCGGGCAAGTGTCGATGCCCGGCTTCGGGGCCTACTGTGCCGCGAAGTTCGCGCTCGAAGGGCTCTCTGACGCCTTGGCTGCCGAAGCCGCCCCCTACGGCATCACCGTAATGATCGTCGAGCCAGGCGCTTTCGCCACCAACTTCGGTGCCGCTCGGTCTCAAGTGTCGCCCGACAGCGGCCTCTACGACGACACGGTGGGACCGCAGCGGCGCGCCGTTGCCGCCATGAACGGCTCGCAGCCCGGTGACCCGGCGAAGGCCGCCGCCGCGATCCTCGAGGCACTCGACGCACCCAACCCGCCGCATCGGCTCGCGCTCGGGGCCGACGCGGTCGACTACATCGGCTCGGCACTCGATGCACGCCGCGCGGAATTGGATGAATGGGCACCGCTGAGCCGCTCGACCTCGCGCCCGACAACACCGGCCCCATGAGCACGATCGTCGTCGTCGGTGGCGCGGGCACCATCGGACGCAAGACTCGTTCCAGCGCTGAGGGCGAACGGTCACCGAGTAATTCTGGCGGGACGCACATCCGGTGACGTCCACGTCGACCTCACCTCACACAGCAGCATCGAGACCATGTACCAAGCAGATCGACGGTGTCGACGGCGTGGTCAGCATCGCCGCGCACGGCGCCCTCGACGACTTCGCCACCTTGACCGTCGATGCCCTGCACGACAACATGCGCGCCAAGTTCTACGGCCAAGCCGATCTCGTCCTCACCGGTCAGCACTACTGCAACAGCGGCGCGTCATTCACGCTCACGTCCGGAGTCTTCGCCGACCAGCCCTGGCCGGGGGTCACCGGCGGCGGCGTGATCAGCGGCGCACTCCACAGTTTCGTGTTGTCGGCCGCGATCGAGCTTCCCCGCGGGATGCGCATCAACGTCGTCAGCCCCACCAAGATCGAAGATTCGGTCGACGTCTTCGACGACCAGTTCCCCGGCATGCGCCCAGTGTCGATGGACCAACTCATCGAGCACTACGTGCACTGCATTCAAGGCAACGACACCGGCCGCGTCATCCGTGCCTACGGGTGATGGCGACGAGAAACACTGAGATTCAACGGATTTCACCGTGGCGCACCGCTGGGCCAGGCGATCGTCAGATCACGACGTCGCCCTGCTTTCGGTGTTCGCCGACTGGACGCGAAGAACCTTGTCGAGGTAGTCGGCGACTGCATCTCTGTTGCGGGTCAGGAACTCGATGCGTTCGGACAGCCGAGCTTGTTCGCGCCGCAGGGTGACGATCATTTCGGGTGTCACGTCGGGGACGTAGATGGTCTGCGGCTGGTCCAGGCACGGCAGGAGCTGCGCAATGATGCGAGTCGGTAGTCCGGCATCGAGCAGTCCGGTGATCTGCAGCACGACGTCGACGTGTGGCTCGCCGTACTCGCGGTAGCCGTTGAGGGCGCGGCTGGGTGTGAGCAGCCCCTGCTCCTCGTAGTAGCGCAGGAGCCGACGGGAGACGCCGGTACGCTCCGCGAGCTGTCCGATTTTCATGTGTTCAAGCTTACATTTGACCTTCACATCGATGTGAATGTTCACACTCGATGGAGTGGACCGAGGCTCGGTTCCTGTCGGCGCCACGACGATCAGAACTACATCGGAGGTTTCACATGAAACTTGGACTTCGCCTGCCCCAGAGATTGGGTGTCGACCTACAACACGACGTGGTCGAAGCAGCCCGAACGGCCGAAGCGGCCGGATACGACCAGTTTGTGGACGTATGAACGGCTGCTCTTCCCGCAGACGCCCGCCGAACCGTATGCCGCGCCGAACGTGCCGTGGCCGGAATCACTGCGGCAGTCCGCCGACTCCCTGGCCGTCCTCACCGCAGCGGCGGTGGTGACCGAAGAGAGTGCGCCTCGGTACCGCCATCCTGATCGCGGCACTGCACACACCCATCCAGTTGGCCAAGGCGCTGGCCACGATCGATCAGATCAGCGGCGGCCGCGTGATCGCAGGTATGGGCACCGGCTGGTCCACCGACGAATTTCAGGCCGCGGGTGCCACCCGAGCCGATCGCGGCCGCTTCCTCGACGAGACGCTGGACGTCTTCGATGCCGTGTGGGGGCCGGACCCGGTGACCTTCCGCAGTCCCCGCGTCGTCATCGACAACGCCTCGGTGCTGCCCAAGCCCGCGTCGAAGATCCCCGTGATGATGGGCACCACCGGCAGCAACCTGGGCCGCAGCACCAGCACCAAAGCCGTGCAACGCATTGCCAAACGCGCCGACGGGTGGCTGCCGCTGCTCACCACACCCGGCCCCGCCGGAGCCGACGAACTGCGCGCCAACTGGGACCGCATCCGGGACATGGCGTCTGAGTACGGCCGAGACCCCAGCCGGATGGAGATGATCGCGGTCGGAAACATCACCTTCACCGACCGTCCGGCAGGACCAGACCGATCCGCATTCATCGGCACACTCGACCAAATCATGGATGACGTCCAAACAGCCGCAGAGGCCGGCGCCGACGAGCTGATCATCGATCTGAACCTGCAGGACCGGTTCACCAGCACCAAGCAAATGCTTGAGACGGCGATGGAGATCCGCGAACGGGCCGCAGTTTCGATGACCGAGTCGATCACCCCGATGGCCCAAACCATCGGCGAGTGCGCGGCCGTCGACGTGCGACGGGTCAGTGGAGGGTGGGTCGGTAGATGAGCTCTTGAATGTGACCGTCCAGCGTCCGGTGCTCGACGAGTTCGAGGTCGAAGTCCTCCGCGCCCTGGAAGATCGCGTTCAGCCCGGTCTGACCGGTGATGACGGGGAAGAGCGTCACCTGCACGCGGTCGACCAGGCCGGCAGCCATCAGCGCGCGGTTCATCGAGAGGCTGCCGTGTGAGCGCAACGGCACGTCGGACTCCTCCTTGAGCCGGCCGACGACGTCGACGGCGTCGCCGCTCACGACGGTCGCGTCCGGCCAGTCGAGGGGTTCCTCCAGCGTCGTCGACACCACCGTCGCCGGCATTCGCCACATCTTGGTGACCCAGGGGTCGCGCACGTCTGACTCCTCGCGTGCTGTCGGCCAGCATTTGGGTGAACTCGCGATAGGTGTTGGCTCCGAACACCATTCGCTGCTCCGTGCTGTACAGGGTCGAGGCGGCGGTCGAGCAGCTCGGGACCTTGCTTGCCCCAGTAGCCGGTCCAGTTCGCGCTCGCGGCGCCGAAGCCGTCGAGGCTGGAGAAGACGTCGAAGGTGTAGGTCGCGGTCATGTCGTTCCCTCGTGTGCGATTTGGCGGTGTCGTAGATACAGACCGACGGTCGTCGCCAGACTCATCGCCGAAGGACGATTCCCTCGCCGGTTTCATCCGCGGGGCCACGGGTCAACCGCGGTGCCCTTCGTGGTGGAAGGTCGCGGCAGGGCTGGCCGGGAGGGCTAGCTGGACCGTGGCCGTTGGCGCCGTAGTAGGACTCCGGCTGGGGAAGGGTCTGTGCCGGCGGCGAGCTGGTCATCTGCACATTTCCCGGCGTCTCGCACGCGGTGCTGTTGTCGCTGAGAGAGGGGCATGCCACTTCGACCAGTGCCGATGGTGCGGCCGCAATCGACGCCGCCGCGGCCACCGTCAACAACATCGGCGCTAGGTATATTCGCTTGATTGCCATCATTCACTCCTTGGCGTGGTCCGCCGAAGGTATCTCCGCTCGCTCGCCGCGATGAACTCGTCGGGGTCTGAGCGCTCTTCTAGGGAAGAAACTGCCTTTTTGGTTTCCATCTAGGTCAGCGTTGGCCGAGGCGGCGATAATCCCGTTTGATCTGGTGAAGGCGCTGTCAATATGCTCGGTCGTCGCAACAAGGGCCGCATGATCGCGCCCTTCCGCGAAGGCGCCTACTCCGGGAAGTTGAAGTTGTCGCGCAACGCATCTAGTACGGTCCGCGTGGCGGCCGTCATCGCATGACCCGAACGCCACACGACGCCCAAACATGAACCGGCATAGTCGGAGTCGACGGGAACGTACACCAAAGTATCAGGCAGGTCGGCCTGTGAAGTCGTGACGACTGCAGCCCCCAGCCCTCGGCTGGCCAGAGCCCTGGCAGTGGTCGGCAACGTCACCTCCCACGTAACGGGCGCCGGCAGTCCCTCTCGACTCATCATCGTCTCGTAGGCTGCCCGCACACCGGTGCCTACGGCGAGACACACCACCGGCACGTCGAGAAGCTCCGCCGGTCGCACGAGGCACGGGTCGCCCAGTGGTGCGCGCTCCGGACCGCAGCGGCGAGCCGCTCCTGCACGGCCACGAACGAACCCAGTCCAGGCAGCGGCTCCTCGACCCACGACACGATCGCCACGTCGAGGCGACCGTTGAGCACGTCAGACTGCAGAGCCGCCGAATTCCCTTCCCGCAGAGACAACTTCAGTTGCGGATGCGCGTTGTGCACCTGCTCGATTGCGTCGAGAAGCCGGCCAGCCAAGGCCCGCCACGGAGCCGAGCCGTACCGAGCCGCGCAAGAGCCCCAATACCTCGTCGGCCACGGACCGCACGTCGTCGAGTGCGGCCAGCGTGTTGCGCATCCGATCCAGCAGGTCGCCCTGCCGTTGATCACCGGCGTCGTGGTCGGCGGCTGGATCATCCTGGGCGCCGCAATGGCGGCCGCGGCCCTGGCAGTATCCGCTCTCGCCACTCCGCGCACGAGGTCGCGGCGGCGTACGCGTGGTGACCGGTGCTCGGGGTGCGGGTCGGCCCGTCACGTCGACTCCTCCTCGCCTGGGGTCACGACCATCGGCACGTGCAGGACCCGCAGGATTCTGGCGGCCGTGGAACCGATGAAGAGGCGGCGGGGTGGGGCGAGTCGGCTGGAACCCAGCATCAGGAGATCGCCATCCTCCCAGTCGAGCCATTCGACGGCGGCCTCAATCGTGGCGCCGTCGGCAACGACGGCGGTGACGGGGGCACCCTCGGGAAGCGCCGCCCGCACGGATTCCAGTGTGGCGTGAGCGTGTTCGCGGGCAGCCTCGACACCCTGCTCGCCGTGCTTGTCGAGCGCGACGAGCGAAACCAACCGCAGCGGCGCCGCGGTAGCCGCGCTCGCTCGCACCGCCGTTTCGAGCAGCCGAGCCGCGCCTGGGCGATCGCCGATCGCACACGTGACGCTTCGGACGCGTTTCACGGTGGAATGGCGAGTGCCTCGCGGGGCCACGGCCACCGGGACCGGCGCGAAGTGCAGCAGGTCGTCGACGACAGAGCCGAGCGACAAGCTCCCGACCAACCCTCCCCCCGATCCGCCGACCACGATGGCCTCGGCCTCGAGCCGAAGTGCTTCCGCGCTGAGGGCGCCGGCAACCGAGTCCTCGACGAGCACCGCGCCTCGAGCCGTGACGTCGTCGGGCACCAGGCGCATTGCCTCGTCGAGCCACTCCGAACTGTGTTCGGCGAGTACGTCGTGGAACTTGCCCGACGTGACGCGCGGAGTCGTCACGTCGTCTGGGGCCAGGACCATCCGCAGTTCCAGATCGGCGCCGAGGGTGCGGGCGAGCCGAACACCGAGTGCAACGGCGTCCGCGCCACCGGATGTCGCGAGGTAACCGACGACGAGCTTCACTGGGACCCACCCCTCTTGCGGTGCTCGACGTGGGGGATCGGGGTGCCCTCTTCGGCCAGGGTCTCCTCTTCGATCTTCATCGTGAGCGGCGTGCGCAGCCCGCGGGTGACGTACACCAGCAGCACGAGGCCGACGACGAACCAGATCGCGCCGTAGAGAAGGGCGTCGAAGTGCAGGTTGATCCACAACACCGCCGTCAGGCACATACCGATGATCGGCAGCACGATGTTGGTGATGATCTCGACGGGCGTGTTCCGCTTCTTCAACCGCACGGCGTAGTACAGGAGCACGGTCAGGTTGACGACGGTGAAGGCGATGAGGGCGCCGAAGTTGATCATCGACGAGACGAACTCGAGCGTGAACTTGAATGCCAACAGCGACACCGCGCCGACGATGAGCACGGCGTGCAGCGGCGTCAGGAACTTCGGGTGGATGTAGGACAGGAAGCGCGGAATGCGGCCCGTGCCATTGCGGGCCATCACGTAGATCATCCGGGAGACGCTGGCGTGCGAGGACAGGCTCGACGCGAACATGGCGGCCAACGCGGCGGAGACGAACAGGATCTTGAAGAATTCGCCGCCCACCTTCAGCGCGAGCTCGGGCAGTGTGTCGTCGGTGACCTCGAAGCCGTCCAGCGTGGGGAAGGCGGCCTGGCTGAACCACGCCCCGAGCAGGAAGATCGCGCCGCCGATGAGCAGCGCGAGGACGATCGCCTTCGGGACGGTGTTCGGCGATTTGGCCTCTTCGCTGTACATCGTGATCGCGTCGAACCCGATGAAGGAGAAGCACACCACGGTGGCACCCGCGATGACCGCCTGCATGTCGACGCCTGCGTGATACAGCGGTTGCAGCGTCAGCGCGGTGCCCTGGCCCAGGCCCTTGGTCAGGGAGATGTACGCCAGGACGACGAATACGCCGATGAGAACGGTCTGGAAAACGACGAGTACGCCGTTGATCTTCGAGGTGTTGCTGATGCTCCAGCAGTTGAGCGCGGTGACGATCGCGACGTAGATGATGACGAAGATCCACGACGGAGCGTTGGGGAAGAACGACTCGAAGTAGATCCGGCCGATCACCGCGTTGACCATCGGCAGCAGCAGATAGTCGAGCAGCGAGGACCATCCGACCAGGAATCCGACGTTGGGGTGGATCACCTCGGAGGCGTAGGTGTAGGCCGAGCCCGCCGACGGGAAGACGCGGGTCATCCGCCCGTAGCTCAGCGCGGTGAAGACCATGGCGATCAGCGCGACGATGTAGGCAAGCGGAACGACACCGTCCGTCTCCTCCGACACGATGCCGAACGTGTCGAACACCGTCATCGGGGTCATGTAGCCGAGGCCGAGGCCGACGATTGCCCACAGCCCGAGCGAACGGGACAGGTGGGGTGTGGCGGTTGTTGTGGTGTTCTGCTGCACGAGTATGCCTTTCAGGCTGGCGGCCATGCCCGCTCGGAGGACGATACGCGCAGGGCACGCACTGTCACGCGGAGTTTGAATTGTCGGGTCAGGCGTATTTCTGGCAAATGCCTGGATGAGTGCTCAACGACTGCTCAATGACAGTGCACGTTCTTCTGCGCAGTGCCCGCGCTCACCGGATCTTGGCCGAGCTGATGCCCTGCCGCGGTGACCACTGCGCCGGTCGAGAATGCGACGGTGCCGTTCACGATGGTGACGTCGGCGCGTTGGTCGAGCAGCTCCGATGGCGCTTGCTCGTGCGAGTAGAGGTCGTCGGACCACAACACCAGGTCGGCCTGCATGTCGGCGGCGATGCGACCGCGTTCGTGCTCGAGATGCCAGGCCTGCGCCCCGTGCACCGTGTAGGCATGCAGCGCCCGGTCGAATCCGAGTCGCTCGGACTGCGTCCACGGATCGGAGCCGTCGAGAGCTGCCCGGGTGGCGGCCGAATAGATTCCGACCAGCGGATCCATCTCCCCGACCTGCCAGTCGCTGGAGAACGCGACCGTGGCGCCGGAGTCGAGGAGGCTGCGGAATCTCCAGGCCCGATCCCATCGCTGCTCACCGACGTTCTCCATCCACGTGCCCGCGACCAGGTCGGGTGAGCAGTGCCTGGGTTGCATCGCGGCGGTCACCCCGAGTTCGGCGAATCGTGGCAGATCGTCGGGGTGTAGGCATTCGACGTGTACGACTCCGTGCCGTCGATCACGCGTCCCGTTGGCGCGCGAGGCGTGCTCGATGGCATCGAGGGTGAGCCGGATGCCGGCATCACCGGTGGCGTGGGTGTGGGTCTGGAAACCCATTCGATCGAGTTCGGTGATGACGTCGACCAGGGCGCGGCCGGGATAGCTCGGCCGCCCGCGTACGCCAGGGCGGTTGGCGTAATCCTCGAGCATGAGCGCCGTGTGGGGTTCGATCACGTCGTCGGCGTAGAGCTTGACCGGCCCGAGACGCAGCATGGGGTTGGTGGGCGTGCGGTCGACGGCGTCGCGCAGTCGCCTGCGGAATTCGCCGTCGGCTCCGACCGGGTGGAACAGTGCCGCGATCACTCGCGATGTGAGGATTCCCTCGTCGAGGGCTCGTTCGAACAGCGGCAGTTCGGCAAGGGGCACTTGGGGTTCGACGACGGTGGTGATTCCGAGCGCGGTGGCCATGCGCATGCTCGAGCACAGTTTGCGATACCGACGCTCGGGTGAGTACATCGGGATGTTTGCTTGCAGTTCGGCGAGCCCGGCTTCGGTCATCGCGTTGGTGTAGAAGTCGGTCACCCATCCCGTCGCCTCATTGGTCGCCGGGTTGCGCTCGGGGCGGCCCCACGCGACGTCCGTGCCGTCGGCGATCCCGAGGACCTTCAACGCCGCCCGGTTGAGCCACACGGAGTGCTGATCGTAGGTGGTCACGAAGATCGGCCTGTCCGTGAGACCCGCAAGATCATCGGCGTTGGGACGCCGTCCCTCCACCACGGAGTACACGGCGTTCTCGGCGCAGATCCAGGGCAGCTCGGGCCTGCGGGTCGCGAAGTCGCCTATCCGGCGGCGGACTTCGTCGAGATCGTGCGCACCTTCGAGGGATACCGCGTCCTCGTCGAACCCGAGGAGAAGGTGATTGTGGCTGTCGATGATCCCGGGTGTCAGAAGGCGGCCGCCGGCATCGATCTGGCTCTTCGCGGCAGGCGCATCGGCGGCGGCGCCGACATGGGTGATCAGGCCGTCTTGGATCCCGACGGCTTCGGCCCATGGGCTCTGCGGGTCGAAGGTACGTACGCGCGCATTGGTGATGAGCAGGTCGATGGTCATCGCAAGTGCCTCTGATCGGGGGCTGGGGCAATTCTTTGACGTTTGTGTCGAAGAATAAGTGCAGACTCGCATGTGACCTCGGTTACCGTCAAGCTCATGGCTCGGCCACGCAACCAAACAGCACGACGCGAAGCGCTCATCGATGCCACGTACGCGGCTGGCCGCAAGGTCGGCCTTCGTTCGCTATCGCTGACGGACGTCGCCGAGCAGGCCGGTCTCAGCCGTGGCGCCGTGCTGTACTACTACGACGATTTGGACGCCCTCCTCGTCGAAGCGCATGCAGCGGGCATCGAACGGTTCTGCGACGAACGCGACCGACTGGTCGCGGCGACCGACGACCCGCGAGCGAAGCTGGCCGTCGCCATCGCGGCTGGTCTGCCCGACGGGCCGGATGATGCATTGATGCGGCTGCTCTATGAGTTCGACGTGTTGGCGGGATCCTCGGAGCTGCACGACGAAATGGTGCAAGGGCTGTATCTGCGCCAGATGCAAAGCTACCGCGGGATCTTGGCGGATGGCCTGAGCCGGGGAGCGTTTCATCCGCGGCTCGACGTCGACCAGATCGCCATGACGTTCGTTGCCTTGGAAGACGCCTACGGGTTGCACATCGTCGGAGGCAATGCGCTCATGACCGTCGCCAAGGCCGCTGAGGCGATGCGCGCGGTCGCCGCCGAACTGGGCTGCCCGACGTCGCCGGCCTGATCGCGAGAGGTGCTGCCACACGGCGCGAAATGGTCGCCGTCACCAAAGCACTCCAACGCGCGGACACCGCGGCGATACGCACCATAGGGTTGTCGCAGGGCATGCACGCTCAGCGCGTGCATCTGATGCCGAACCGACCCCGGAGGTGCCATGTCGTTGATCGCGCTGGAGGAGCACTACGCATGGGATCCAGCGAGTTCGGGCAACGTCGTCGCCACCTGGTTGCGACACCAACGACCACGTTGCGTATGAGCGGTTGTACGACAGGGGCCCGCTTCGTCTCGAGCAGATGGACGCCGCAGGGATCGACTTCCAGATCTTGTCGCTGTTCGATCCGGGAGTGCAGGACGAGCCGGACGCCGCGCATGCCATCGACCTCGCCCGGCGCGCCAACGACGACCTGGCCGACACGGTGCGCGCCAAGCCGAATCGGTTCGGCGGCTTTGCCACCTTGGCGACGCAGGACCCCGACGCCGCGACGAACGAATTGGAGCGTGCGGTAACCGAACTGGGGCTCGTCGGCGGCCTGATCAACGGACATTGCCAGGGTCGCTACCTCGACGACCCGGCGTATGAGCAACTGTTCGCCTGCGCCGAATCCATGGGTGCGCCGATCTACCTGCACCCCACGACGCCGCATCCCGCCGTCATGGAGGCGTGGTTCGCGCCGTACGTCGCAGACGGAATGCACCTCGCCTCGTGGGGATTCGCCGCCGAGACCGGCACGCACGTCTTGCGGCTCATCTACTCCGGGTTGTTCGACAAGTTCCCCGGACTGCAGATGATCATCGGCCACCTCGGCGAGATGCTGCCGTTCGCCGCCTACCGGATCGATCGCTACTACGGGCTCGGCGGCGGCGGAGGTTCGAGCCGGGGGTTGCAGCGGCTGCCGTCGGACTACCTTCGGAACAACTTTCACGTCACGACGAGCGGCAACTTCTGCCCGCCGTCGTTTGCGTGCACGCTCGAGGTGCTTGGCGCCGACCGCGTGATGTTCTCGGTGGACTACCCGATGGACGACAACACGACCGGCGCGGAGTTCATGGCGTCCTACCCCATGGATGACCCGACACGTCGAATGGTCAGCTCCGAGAACGCGATTCGGCTGTTCGGTGCACGGATCCCGAAGACCATCGGCGCGGGTTAGATGGCGAAGACCTGGCCGTCACGGGCCACGGTGACGTCCCCCGAGTAGCGCTTGCCGATGGCGTTCTGCCACTCGGCGTCGGGCAGATCGGTCGGGGAGTAGTGGCTCAGGATCACCCGCTTGGCGTTGGCCGCCGCGGCGACCTCGCCGACCTGCTCCGCCGACGTGTGCGAGTTCACCAGGTAGTTCGGCGGGAACCTGTTGCCGTAGTAGGCATCATCGAGGCTGAACTGCGCCTCGTGCACCAGGATGTCGGTGTCCTTGGCAAGCGCGATGAGGTTGTCGGACTTCGTCGTATCGCCCGAGAAGGTCACGGAGACCCCGGACTTCTTCAGGTCGAACCGGAAGCCGAACGCCGGGTACACGTCGTAGTGGGACACCAGCGTGGCCGTCACGGTCACGTTGTCGTCCGACATCACGGGGAACGGCGCCGTCGTCGGCGATCTGTCGAGGTAATTCGATCCGGGTGGAACCGCGATCTCGACGACGTCGATCAGGCTCTCGATGTCGTCGGTGCCCATGTCGCGAATGAAGATGTTGTTGGTGTAGGCGAACGCTTGCTGCAGCGCCCTGGTGGCGGCGGCCAATCCCGGCGTCGGGTCCATTGCGTCGATCGTGGCGGGATCCGCGCCCCCCACCCGGCTCGGCGGTAGTCCGCCGGCCGAACCCGGACCGAAGACGGATACCGCCGACTTCCCCTTCGCGGCCGTGTAACCACCCGAGAGGAAGAAGCTCCAGTAGTCGACCATGTGGTCGGTGTGTAGGTGGGTGATGAACATGGCATTCAGGTCGTCGAACCTGAAGCCGGCGTTGGTGAAGGCATTCAAAGAGCCCAAACCGCAGTCGATCTGGTAGAGGTCGCTGCCGATCTTCAGAGTCGATGAGATTCCGGTTCGATTGGGAACGGGTGGTGGACCGGCTTGGACACCCAGCGTGACCAAGGCATTCTCGGGCAGAGCAGCCGGACTGTCCGGAGGTCCGGCAGACGCAGATGCTGCGGTGCTGAGGACGGCCCCGCCGACGACTGCCGACATCGACGCCGCCAGGAGGGATCGGCGGGACATCGAACCCTGTTCGGCGGTGCCGTCACCGCAGCTGCAACTCACGCCGTGAGGCTAACCGGTGAATGCCACGATGCGCTTGAGTTTGCCATCGGCTGCCGATATTGTCACCAGAATCGGCACCTACATGGTGCGATACATCGATACCGGCAATCGATGGTGTTGCTGATCATCGATTCTCACCGCGAGGAGCGACCGATGGATTCGATGACAGCTTCGGGCATCCGCGGCGCACTGATCAGAACGGCAGTAGCGGCGGACAGTCTGCCGGCAGATAGCCGTGCATGGGATGCGACACGGCGCCGGCGATGGTGCCGAACGTCGACGGCTCGCTCAGCCTGCCCGGCACGCCCGGAGCCATTTGAGGGGCCGGTCGCCCTCGGGCATAGGCCGCTGCGATCGTGCGTTGCCGATGTCATGCCCGAGTTCGACGCGACGCCGTTGTTGTCGACGCCGACCGTCGCCGTATGGAACGTGAGGTGTCCTGGTCATATCCGGCATCTGGCTGACGAAGAGTGCGCGACGAGCACGCACCTGATCTTCCCGTACCGCGGTGTCTACGTTCATCACGTCGGCAGCGGCCACACCGTCGTCGAAGCCAGCCAGGTCCTGTTCATCAACGAAAACGAGCCCTATCGGGTCAGCCATCCGATTGCGGGCGGGGATTCGACGGTGTCGATCAGGGTCGAGCCCGACACGCTCTTGGAGTTGGTACCGGCTCGCCATCAACATCCGAAGGGCCGGGCGGCATTCGCTCGCTCGGGCGTTCGCGCCGACAACCGCACCCAACAATTGGCGGCCACCGTACGCCAGCGGCTTCACCGCGGCACCGTTGATGCACTGGAAGCTGAAGAACTGACGCTCGAACTCGTCCGGCACACACTCGGTGAGAAGAGATGGAGCGCACCGAACAGCAACGGGGCAGGTCCGCGCAGACTCGCCGACCGGGTGAAATTGCTGTTGTCCTCCGACGTCGGTCGCCGATGGACCCTGAGCGAGGCCGCCAAATCGGTGGGGGTCTCGCCGGTGTACCTGACGCAGGCCTTCAAGCGCGTCGAGGACGTGCCGCTCTATCGATATCACCTGCGGCTGCGCCTGGCGCGGGCCTTGGATCTGCTCGCCGACTATGACGATCTGACCAACCTGGCGCTCGACCTGGGCTTCACCAGCCACAGTCACTTCACTGCCGCGTTCAGGAAGGTCTACGGCGTGACGCCATCGGCGTTTCAACGCTCCATCATGGCCAGCTGAATTTTCTGATAGCGCCGCCGTCACGCGCCTCCGTAGCGTGAGTGCATGAGTCAAAAGGACAAGGCAGCCCGGTTCGCGGCACTGCACGTCAAGGGCACGCCCCTGACGCTGTACAACGCATGGGACGCCGGTAGCGCCAAGGCGGTGGCACAGGCGGGAGCGGCGGCGATCGCCACCAGCAGCTGGTCGGTCGCCGAGGCGCAGGGTTATCGCGACGGCGAGGACATCCCGATCACGCTGGCCAGACAGATCATCGAACGCATCGCGGCGACCGTCGACGTCCCGGTCAGCGCCGACTTCGAAGGCGGCTACACCGAGGACGATGCCGCGTTGGCCGACAACATCTCTCGACTCCTGGAGACGGGCATCGTCGGGATCAACTTCGAAGATCGCGCCGTCAAGGGATCGGGGTTGTACGACCCCGAACGGCAGGCCACGCGCATCAGCGTCATCCGACAAGCTGCGGACAAGCAGGGTGTTGCGCTCTTCATCAATGCGCGCACCGATCTGTTCCTCGGCCAGGGCAACGAGCCCAGTGCGGCCGTCGACGAGGCCGTGCACCGGTCCAAGGCCTACGCCGACGCCGGTGCATCCGGATTCTTCATTCCGGGCCTCCAGGAGGAGCCGTTGATTGCGCGAATCTGCGAGGAGTCGGCGCTCCCGGTCAACGTGATGGTGATGGACGGTGTGCCCGACAACGAACGGCTGGCTCAAATCGGTGTTGCGCGAATCAGTTACGGCCCCATCCCGTACATCCAGGCCATGAACGGCGTGCAGGAGCAGGCCGCGCGCGACTGCGAGATGCTCCTACGAGATATCAGCATCGGTAGCTGACCCTCTTCGACGAACGCCGCGACCAGGAGCGGCCGGCAATCAACCTTGCCGCCTTCGACGGCGCCACCGTCCATCAGCTGGACGAAGAGTCTTCGATCACCCACGTACACGGGCTGGTCAGCGGTCACTCCGAACTCACACGTCAACTCGGCGAGCTGAGGGGATGGGAGCAGCGGCGACGCTGGATGTACCACCGCGAAGTCGACGAACCTCGGCTCACCCTCGAGTACCGCGACTTGGCCACGGCTCCAGCATTTCTGGTCGGCCTGGCCGCTGCGCTCAGCGAGTACTGCGGCGTGCCGTACGACGGGCTCTGGATGAACTGGTATCGCGACCACCGGGACAGCACCAGCTGGCACGCCGACCGACCGGCCAACATTCCGCAGACTGCGATCGTGCCGGTGCTCAGTCTGGGAGCCACCCGCCGATTCCTGATTCGGCCCAATACCGGCGGACGAAGCACGACGTTCATTCCCGCCGGCGGAGACGTGCTGATCATGCGGGGACGCTGCCAGCGAGACTGGCAGCACAGCGTCCCGAAGCAGCGAACGCCCGCGGGCCCGCGCACGAGCGTGAACTTCGGCAGCGTCACGCAAGCGGGGATTTGACCGCCGGGTCGTCCTGAGGCTGAGGTTCGAGCTGAGGTTCGAGGCACTGCCACTTCGCCGACTCCGGCCGCATTGGTCAGCGGTGGCGCCGACTGAGCCGCCGGCTGTCGTCGCGACACCAGGGGGACAGCGGTGCATGCCGCCACGATGATGACGACACCGACCCACTGCATCGGGGCCAGGGATTCGTGCAGCAGGACGGCGGCCAGGGTGAGCCCGATGACGGGCTCGAGCGCGCCGAGCAGACTCAGAGGGACGGAGCCGAGACTCCGCACGGCGTACAGGGCGCCGCCCATGCCGACGGGGGTGAGGACGAGACCTTGCAGGATCGCGGTGTGCCACACGGGTGCGGCGACGGCGAAGCGGTCGCCGTTGACCAGCGCGAACACCGCGACCGTCGCCGTAGAACCGATCGTGACCAAGCCGGCGGACGCCACCGTTCCGACTTGGTGGACCCAGCGCTCGCTGGCGACCAGGTACACCGCGTATCCGGCGGCGCTGAGCAGCGTGAGACCCACCGCGGCCAGCGAGGTGGCACTGGCGCCGGTGGCGCCGACGAAGACCAACCCGACGATGGTGACGAGCGCGAGCAGGATCAACGTCAGTGGCACCGGGGTGCGATCGCGGAGCCAGACCAAACCGATCACCAGCAGTGGGCATACGTTGACGACGACCACCGGCAGCTGAGCCCCGCCGAGCTGGACGGCGGCGAAGAACGCCACGACTTGCGCCCCGAATATCACGCCGCACACCATGATCAGGCCGACTGCTGCAGGCCACGGCACCCGGCGGACCCGGCCGGTGACGACCCAGATCGTCAGGATTGCCGCGATTGCGAATACGCCGCGCAGGGTGAGCAGGACGGTGGGGCTGGCGCCACCGTTGAACGCGAAGACCGCGACCACCGGCATCGAGCCGTAGGCCAGCGCGGACGCCGCGCCGGCAGCCCACCCATGGAGGCCCGTCGGCGGGCGGGGATGCACGGAAGCTACCTCACGATGTATTCGCAGTTCCTCGGTGCCCGAACGGCCGCGCTGCCGTCGCTGTTGCACCAAACCCGAGGAACTTTACGCTCACCAAGAACCGTCTCAGGACGGTGACCGCCGCAGCGTCCGAATCACCGAGAGGCCCGCCCGACGATGAGCGGACGGACGATCGCAGGCATGCCACGCCACACGGAGTCGTCGGCGGCGACGTCAAACCCGCAGGCGCGCATCAGCTCCGCGGTCGGGCGGTTGCAGCAGCATCCGGCTGCGAAGCGGCGCCACGGCACGAACAGGTAGTCCTGGCACGCCGCGAGGAACCGCGACTTCGCGCGAACGTGTTCGAGAAAGAGCAACTGCCCATCGGCGCGGAGCACGCGGGCGATCTCGCGCAGCGTGCGTTCGGGGTCGGGGACGGTGCAGAGGACGAGCGTGGACACGACGGTGTCCACCGACGCATCGGGAAACGGAAGGCGCTCCGCCGGTGCGTCGACGATCCGCGCTTCGCGTCCGCGCCGCTGCAGCCGCCGCGCGAGCTTCTGCCGCATCGCCGCGTCGGGCTCGGTGAGCACGAGCTCGGTGATCCGGTCGTCGTCCGGGTAGAGCGCAGCGTTCAGCCCGGTGCCTGCGCCGATCTCGACAACCCGCCCGCGAGCATTGCTCAGCAGCTTGCTGCGCCGGCTGCGCAGGCCCGCGATTTCGCCAAGCCAGAGAAACGGGTCGTATACCAGCGCGAAGATCCGCAGCCAAGCTCGAGACGATGCGTCTGTCTCCGGTGTGGTGGTCATTGTGTCGTCATCCCCGAAAGATAGAACCGGCCCGTACCGTGCGCGCATCGCTCGAAGCGGCCATCTCTTGCGGATGGCCGGTTCCGGCCAGTCAGAGCATGCCGCGACGCGCGGCCTCCGCGACGGCGGCCGTTCGCGAGCTGCTGCCCAGCTTGCGGCGGATGTTCGCCACGTGGCGATGCACGGTGTGCGGGCTCAGTACCAGTTGCTCGGCGATCTCGCGGTCGCTCAACCCCCGAGCGACGAATGCCATGATCTCCCGTTCACGACCCGAGAGCAGGACCTGCTCCGGTTCGCTCACCTCGCGCGGCGACGAATGCCGGGGCGCCAGCGCTTCGCGGCACGCGCGGACGACGGATTCGACATCACCATGCCACGGGAAGTGTGCACTGCCCTGCTGCGGGATGAACGTCGCGCCTGGAATCGCGGCGGCGACCTCACGCCCCAGCCGGTACGGCACGGCGCGGTCGTCGCGGCGATGCACGACCAGCGTCGGCGCGCGGACGAGGGGGAGTTGCGCGCGTACGTCGAGGCGGTAGACGAGTTGCAATAGCGCGGCGGCGGTCTCGGCGGTCGCGGCCTCCCGCTGCAACTCTGCGAAGTGCTCGTGCTCGGCATAGTCGGCTTTGCCGAGGAAGAGGTCGCTGAGCAGACGCGAGCCGAGTCCCCAATGCGCGCCCACCGCTCCGAGGATGGCATTCGTCACCCCTGGCGCGGCGATGTCGGCGCCGTTGGGATACGACCCGTACAGCACCAGGCGTTCCACCCGCTCGGGAAACGCAGCGGCGAAGGCGACGGCGGTGCAACTGCCAGAAGAGCCGCCGATGAGCGACACCCGCTCGAGTTCGAGCTCGTCGAGAAGTGCGCGCAGCGTCGCGACTTCTGCGTCAAGGTTCAGATCCGCCTCGCGCATCACGCGGTCCGACATGCCGACGCCGAGCCGGTCGTAGCGGATCAGTGTGTAGCCATCTGCGACTGCGTCCCAGAACCGCCGAAAGTCCGCGCTCTGCCAGTCGAGTTCGAGGTGGCTCACCCACCACGCCGGAGCGACGAGAGGTGGACCATCCCCACGAATCTCGTAGGCCAGGCGTCGGCCGCCATGGGGAAGAAACCGGATCTCCGACTTCCCCAACATCGGGTGAGCCTACAGCTCAGACGGCGGCACGTGCAGGCCCTTGTTTGCCAGAGCGCGTCAGCTCGAATCAGTGGTGCTCGTGTTCGTGTTCCAGCTCGTGGTCGCGCTCGCGCGGTCCGACGTAGTCGTCGGCGAGCAGGCCGTGGTCCTCGACGACGCGCTCCAGGGCGGCGACCCAATGGTCGTAGTACTCCCAGGTGCTCGTGGTCTCGCCCTGCTTCTTCTCCCATGCGTCGATCGCACGGATCAGCTCACCTTGGAAGTCGTCCCAGCTGTAGTGGTCGAATTCGGACAATGCCACGGCGAGCCCGAATGCCCGCCGCTGCCAATCAGCTTCGAACATCGGCTGATTGGCGTCGGTGACGCAACTGTCGTGGAAGTGAACCTTGCCCGATTCGTCGTACTGGACGTCGCCCGTGGTCACGAGCCGCTCCCGACTGTGGCGGTGTTGGTCTCGGAGGGTGGCTCGACGACCGCGACACCGATCATGGATTCAGTGGTGACGAGCGCGGCGAGCCGCTCCTCGGACCAGCCCTCGGTTCCGTCAGGGCGGGCGGGGACGACGAACCAGCGGGAGTGGCCGCTGGCGTCCCAGACCCTGACCTCGGTGTCCTCGTCGAGCGGCACGCCGAGCTCGGTGAGGACGGTTCGTGGTTCGCGTGCCGCCCGCGCGCGGAACACCGGATCCTTGTACCAGTAGGGCGGCAGGCCGAGCACCGGCCACGGAAAGCACGAGCACAGGGTGCAGATCACCAGGTTGTGCACGCCGGGTTCGTTCACCACCGCGGCGATGTGCTCGCCCTCGGCGCCGGCCATGCCCTCGGGGAGGTCGAGCTGCGCGATGGCGGCGGGCGCGTCCTTGGCGAGGAGGGCGGCGAACTCCGGGTCGACCCAGGACCGTGCGACGATCTTCTGGCCGTTGAGCGGCGTCATCTCAGACTCGAAGTAGCCGAGCACCTTGTCGACCGTGGTGGCCGTGATGACGCCCTTCTCGATCAAGAGTGCCTCCAGCGCTTGCACTTTCGCGGCGCTTGCGGCCTCGCGGTCGGGCGGGTAGTCGAATTGTTCGGTCATTGCTACGGTGCCTCTTCTTCGTTGGTGACGGCGGTCAGGTAGGGCTCGTAGAGCTCGGCGTACAAGGGGCTGGGATGCGTCTCGGCCGTCGCGCCCCACAGGTCGGCACCGTCGAAGCGGACGATGTACACCGACACCGGTTCGCCGAGCCCGTCTCCGCCGGTGGAGCAGAAGTAGGTGTAGTTGCCCTCGGCGACGGACTCCACGACGCCCTCGTGTCCGCGGAGATAACCGGGCAGTCGGGTGTGGTCGCCGGTCGGTGGATTGGCGATCAGCACCGTGTCCCCGGCCGCGAACCGGGGCGTCGCCGGGCCGCGCCGCGGTGAATCCCCCTCGCGCAGATAGCGGATCACTTGATCGTCGATGCCGTCGCGGTCGTTCTGAGGCAACTGTGCCTCGGCGGCGTTGCGGCACTGGTCGGTGAGCGCAGCGAGTTCGCCCTCGGTCAGGTAACCCTGCGCGATGCAGTACGAGCTGATGCCGCCGAGCCACTTCTCGTAGTAACGGAACTTGAAGTAGTCGAACGGGTTCATCGCCTCGGCGCCCTTGCGGAGGTCGGCCCAGGTCCACGTCGTATGGAACGCCGAATCCACCGAGTCGAGCTCGTAACCCGGAAGCGCCCTTCGTAGTGAGTCACTCAGGCCCATCAGAGCGGTGTGGATGCCGAAGATGCGCTTCTCCCAGTCCTCGACGAACACCCTCTTCTCGAAGTCGACGGGGCCGAGGCCCTCGAGTCCGCCGAGTGTGTGTTGGAGCTTCATGCGACTGCCTCCTCGCTTTGGTGCCGAATCGGCTTGCTGCGCGAGCGCAGCAGGTATGAGGGAGCGCGACGTAACCGCAAACACTGGGGGCACGTCGATCCGTCGTCCCAGATCGACGCGGACTCGTGCAGGTAAGTTTGGTACCTGATCGGAGCCCACGGAAAGGGCAGCGAAGGACACATGGCCGACGATTCCGGACACGCCGTCGCGAACGCGCCCAGAACGGTGGTCTTCGCTCTGTACGACAAGGTGACCTTGCAGGACGTGGCAGGACCGTTGGAGATCTTCGCTCGCGCCAACGACTTTGGGGCGAAGTACCGGGTGCTCCTGGTCTCGCCGACGGGTGAGCCCGTCGCCACCACCGCCTATGCGTCGCTCAACGCGGACACGCGGCTGGCCGAGGTGCCCGACTCGATCGACACGTTCATCGTTCCTGGAGGCGTTCCGCCTGACTTCACCTTCACGCCCAGCGATCACGACATCCCCGAGCAGCAGACTCCGGACGTCGTCGAAGCGGCACTGGAGATGGTGCGCGCACTCGCACCGCGAGCGCGCAGAGTCGCCTCGGTGTGTACCGGCGCGTTCGTGCTCGCGGCTGTCGGACTGCTGGACGGTCGTCGCGCGACGACCCACTGGGCGCACTGCCAGGCGCTGGCTCGCAAGTATCCCGAGATCGAGGTCGACGCCGACTCACTGTTCGTGCAGGACGGTCCATACATCACCGGGGCCGGTATCAACGCGGGTATCGACATGGCGCTTGGCGCTGGTCGAAAGCGACTACGGGCCCGCCGTGGCACGTCGCGTGGCGCGTTGGATGGTCGTCTTCCTCCAACGCCCCGGCGGACAGGCGCAATTCAGCGTCTGGGCCCAATCAGACCTCCCGGTCACGCGTAGTCTGCGCGAAATCCTGGATTCGATCGTCGCCGATCCCGGAGCGGATCACTCGATCGCTGCGCTGGCGGTTCGCGCGGCGGTGAGCGAGCGGCACCTGGTGCGCATGTTCGGAGATCAGGTCGGCGTGACGCCGGCGAGATTCGTCGAGCGAGCGCGGCTGGAGGCCGCAAAGATGCTCCTCGCGGCCGAGGACGACAGCCAGGAAGCCATTGCGCGACGCGCCGGTTTCGGAGGCGCGGACACCATGCGGCGTACCTTCCGTCGCAACCTCGGCATCTCCCCGGGCACGTACCGAAGCCGTTTCCGCACGACGGGCGTCGATCGAGCAGGGTGAGCAGGACGCCGCGTCAGCGAGAGGGCAGTGGTACGAAGCGTTTGAGCTTGCCGCTGGCTTGATTGCGGCCCAGGGTCTCGACCGAGCGGATGCGAATCGACGGGTGGGCGACGCCGTGGCGTTGCATCGCGCTGACCAACGCCGGGACCAGAGATTGCACATCGGCCCTTGCGACCACCAGCACGTCCACGCCGCCCTCGGTCTGCATGTACCTGGTATTCGATGATGCGTGGGTCTGTGCCGAGCACGTGCCGAAAGGCGCTGGCGGGCACCGGGTGTGGCCCGTAGACGAAGTCGTCGTCGTGGCGGCCGCTGATGTCGGCGACCCGAGCGAACGCGCTGCCGCAGGCACACGGGTCGGACATCATCGTGATCTCGTCGCCGAGGTCGTACCGGATGAACGGGAACGTGCGGTTCGACAGGCCGGTGGCCAGTGTGCGTGCCGCCGGTTCGTCGGGTGCCACGGGTGCGCCGGTGTCGTCGACGCGTTCGAGGATCACCTCGTCCTCGCAGATGTGCAGTCCCGGCCCATACCCGCAGCCGACCGCCTGCACGCCGAGTTCCGTTGAGCCCCAGAGATTGTGCAGTGGGGCGTGCCAGGCGTTGACGATCGCGTCGCGGTCCTCGGGCAACAGGGGTTCTGAGTTGGTGCTGACCCGTGAGGGTCTGATTCGGAGGTCGCCCGCCAACGAGGCGCGGGCCAGTCGGCCGATGACGCTGGCGTAACCCACGAGGTGGGTGGGAGCGTAGGTCTGCACCGCCGCGAGGACCTCGTCGAACGGGGCCCCGGCCTCGATGACCGCGGTGTCCATGCCCGCGACGGTGGGCACGTCGAACAGTGGGGTGCTGGCGTGCGGTGGCACCCCCGCCGTGAGTACCGCCAGCCGTGTATTCGGCGTCGATGGGCGGCGCCGTTCATCGCGCACCTGCATGCGCCACGCAAGGCACGCGGTGGTGACGAAGAACTGCCAGTCCCAGACATACAGCCCCGCGCACACCGCTGGAGCCGCCGGAACTGAACACCTGTTGATCGTGTCGGGTGTAGGAGAACCAGGTCTGTTCAGTCAAAACCCGTTCTGCCACGCCACGATTCAGGTCGGGCGTCGTCACGATCTCATCCCAGTGGCCTTGCGCCTCGGCCTTCGTGAGCATCGGAATCGACGCAAGATCACGCCACCGTCACCGACTCCAGGTCGAGGCCGCGCAGCCGTTCGGCGTAGAACGGTGACCGCTCGCGGGCATACCCGAGCAGCGAGCGCAACCTCTGATCGCGGTGCCGTCGAATCTGGTCCGCCGACCAGTCGAGGCGGTCCACGTGATCGGTGAGTGCCGCCTGTACGGCACCGAGGTGAGCGGCGCGGAGCGCTTCGTACTCGGACCGTCCCATGGCGGCTCCCTCCTGCCTCTGCGAGTGTGACCCAGATGTCGGCTGCACACCAGATCGGATCATCCGACTCGCCTTCCGTGTCATGCCGCCGCACCGGCCCGCGAGGTGTGCTTCGAGGCCAACATCAGCACCGTCACCAACCCGGCCGCCGCCGCGACGTAGAACCAGCCAAGGGGGGCCTGCGACCGCTCGGGCAGCCAGGCCATCAGCGCCGTGGCCAGCGTGATCGACACGTAGCAGAACGTGCTGATCAATCCCGTCACCAGCCCGACGTTGCGGGAGAACACACCCATCGCCAGACCCTTCGTCAGCGGGTCGAGGACACCGATGCTGAGCAGTGCCAGCGCAGCGCCGCCGGTGATCGCCAACGCGGACAGCCCGACGAATTGCGCGGAGGCCAGCATGACCAGACCACCCAGCGCCAGCACTGCGGATCCGCCGATGGCCAGCCGCCGTGTCGTGGTCCTCTGGACCAACGCCCCGCATGTCGCCGCCCCGAGAAAGTTCGCAGCGCCCACCCCGAGTGCGATGAAACCGTATGTCGTAGAGGAGAACCCGAGACCAACCTCGTACAGGAACGGGCCGACGACACCGAACACCGTCTGCGCCGCCGCGACCAGACCGAACATCGTCGCGAACGCGACGAAGGCGCGGTGTCGCAACGCCTCGCTCAGGACGCCCGCCGCAGCGCGCAGGTTGATCGGCGATCGGCGTTCCCGCTGAAGGGTTTCCGGCAACACCACGGCCACCAGGAGCCCGACCGTTGCAGTCAAGACGGCGAGCACCACGAACACCAGGCGCCACGACCCGAACTGCGAGATGAAGCCGCCGACCGCCGGCGCAACCACGGGGGCCGACCCCCATGCCGCGCCGAGCAAGCCAAGGACCGAGACCAACTTGGTGCCCCGGAAGCAGTCCGCAGCCACGGTGGCGGCCAACAGCAGGCATGTCCCCGCGCCGAACCCCTGCAGGAAACGCAAACCGATCATCATCGGGAGGCTGTCCGCCAGCGCGCAACCGATGCTCGTCAGCGTCATCAATCCAAGCCCGGTCAACAGCACGCGCTTGCGCCCGATCGCGTCCGCGATCAGTCCGGCGGGTAGGACCACCAGCGCCATGCCCAAGACGTAGGCGGTCACGGTGTTCTGCACCAGGGTGTTGGACGCCGCGAAGTGCTCGGCGATCTTGGGCAGCGCGGGGGTGTAGATGTCGAAGGCGACCTGTTCGAGGGGACTGACGAGAAGCAGGACGCCAATGATTCGCCGGGCGGCGGACGCGCCCAACTCTCGCGGACCTTGCTCTCTCGCTTGGCGTGACCGCCCGTCCAGCAATGAGATTGGCATCGGACTCTCCGTCTTCCGTTGTCACCCGAGGTGGTGTGACTTCGAAGCTACGGAGGTCGGGCACAGGCGTCGTGCTTGTGCGCACTACCCGGAAAAGCGTCGTTAAGCGCCCTTGCGCGCATTGTGCTCACGCGCCTCCCGGCAGGACCGCCACGTCAGCGGAAGCGGACGTCCAACGTCGCCAGGCCGAAGATCTTCCGACCGCCGGACTTCGCGGCGACGATGACGACACCCGTGCGTGTCGCCGGGTCCAGCGACTTGATCCGGCCGCCGAACTCGATGTCGGCGCCGTCCTTGGCCGACACGATCGCGGGCTGGGACAGCCGCACCGCATAGCGCGTGACCGCACCGGGGTCGCCCGACCACGCGGAGGCGAATCCGGCGCCCAAGCCCATCGTGAGCATGCCGTGGGCGATCACGTCGGGCTGCCCTGCCAGCTTGGCGATGTCCTCGTCCCAGTGAAGCGGGTTGGCGTCGCCGGCCACACCGGCATAGTTCACCAGGTCGCCACGGGACAGGCGGACGTGGTGCACCGGTAGCTCGTCGCCGACTTTCACGTCATCGAACGACGGCGTCCCCGGCGTGCGCGTCGAGCCTTCCTCAGCGATCCGAACCTCGCCCTCGGGGCGCACCGTCTTCTCATACGTGGCCTGGGATCCGTCGACTCCGAGCAGGTTCACGCCGTGCATCATCACGCCCTGCACGGCTGGTCTGATCGCCGGATCGACGTCTTCTGTGGTGACGCCGACGACGGTGGTGTGCAGGGTGTGCACCCGCTCGCCGCCGGCGTCGACGAAGGTGTTGGTCACGGTGATGAGGTCTCTACCGGCGATCCTGCGCACCGACGACAGTTCGACGTCGATGTGCAATTCGTCGCCCTCCACGATCGGGCGGTGCTGCTCGAAGACCTCCTCGGTCTGCAGGTACATGTCGTACCCGACGACCACCGATTCGAACATGCGCTGATTGCAGGCCATGGCCGGACCCGACGTGAACGTCAGCGGCGCCACCAGACCCGAGTAGCCCAACTCCGCGGCGGCCGCGGGATCCCAGTGTGCGGGGTGGTAGTTCTGCACGGCACGGGCGAATTCGCGGACTTTCTCGCGGCCCACCAGGTAGGTGTCGTCCATCTGGTAGTGGTGGCCGACCCTGGACTCCAGCGTCGACGCTTCTGCTGCTGCGGTCATGTATTTTGCTCAACTCTTCTATCGGCTTGTTCGCTGGGGCCGACCAAAGCACACTAACGCGCGGGCACCGAGCCGGTGAACTCGTCGGCGACCCATTGCGCCACGCCGACCGGGTACGGATCCGAAAGTCCGAGGATGAGGTGGGTGAAGCCGACGTCGATCGCGCGGCCGATCGCGTCGCGGGTGAGCTCGGGTTGGTCGTAGGACACGGGTAGGTAAATCGACCGCGTGATCGAGGCGGGGTCACGACCGATATCGGTGCAGTAGCGGTCCAGTAGAGCGCTGCGCCCTGCGGCGTCGTCGATGTCTTCGCCGGGGATGTTCCACAGGTCGGCGTGCTCGGCGACGACACGCAACAAGGCAGCCGAGCGGCCACCGATCATGATCGGAGGGTGCGGTCGCTGGACGGGCTTGGGGTTGCCGAACGCCCCGGCGAGCTGAACGTGGCTGCCGCGGAAGTCGAATGGTTCGGTGTCGGTCCACAATCGGCGGATCACCGTGAGGGCCTCGGCAAGACTCTCGATGGAATGTGCGAAGTCGTCGTAGGGCAGACCGTGCGCTTCGTACTCACGCCTGGCCAGGGGGTGGCTCGGACGGGAGCCGGCACCGATGCCGAAGTCGAGCCGCCCTCCCGAGACGATGTCCACGGTCGTAGCGATCTTGGCCAGCATCGCGGGCGGCCGAAAGCGGTTGCTGGTCACGAGTAGCCCCACCCGGAGTCGTCGAGTCGTGGCAGCCAGGGCCGACAGCACGGTCCAGCCTTCGAAGATCGGCCCGTCCGGATCGCCGGCGATCGGCATCAGGTGGTCGAAGAGCCAGGCGTGCTCGAGTTCGGGAACTGCGTCTGCCTCCTGCCAGACCCGCAGGAGGTCGTCGTAGCCGACCTGCTGTGGGGCGGTCATGATGCCGAAGCTCGGCCGGGTTGTCTGCGCCATGGAGACGTCTCCTCTACTGCCGATCGACCGGCGGATCTAGACTGCGATAAGTGGAACATCGTTCCTGATATGCACCATACGGAACAATGTTCCGTTTATCTACCGAGGAGGGCTCTGTTCGTGATCGGCGCAGAGCCCGGGCCAGAGGTGGCGACGCGCAAGCGGTCCGATGCCCGGCGCAACGAGGAGACGCTGCTGGCCGCGGCGGCCGCGGCCTTCGTCGTGTCGGGGGTCGACGTGCCCGTGCGTGACATCGCGGCGCGTGCCGGCGTTGGTGTCGGCACGGTCTATCGACACTTCCCGACACGGGCCGACCTCATCGTCGCCGTCTACCGGCACCAGGTGGAGGCCTGCGCGCACGCCGGACCGTCGTTACTGCGGGAGAGCAAATCGCCGTACGCCGCCCTCGGCAAGTGGATCGACCTGTTCGTCGACTTCCTCGTCACCAAGCATGGCCTTGCCGGTGCATTGCATTCCGACACTGCGGCTTTCGCGACACTGCACGCGTACTTCATCGATCGCCTCGTCCCCGTCTGCGCCGAGCTGCTCGAGGCCGCCGCCGGGGCAGGCGAGATCGTCTCGGACGTCGGGGCGCTCTGGCTGATGCGCGGGGTGGGCAATCTCTGCATCGGCGCGGACACCGACCCCGACTATGACGCGCGCCGCATGGTGAAACTCGTCATCGCAGGACTGCGACAGTAGGAAGGGACTGCATGGCTCGACTATTGAGACGACCACGGTCGCGCGGGCTCGGAAAACGCGCGTGGCTGGTGACGTGGTCGATCCGCCTGGTCCTGTGGACCCTGGGATTCACCCGCATCATCAGACCGAGATCGTGAACGCCGATGTCGTGCCAAGCAAGGGTGCGGTGATCCTGGCCGCCAACCACACGTCGATGATCGACGTGTTCTTCATCCTTGCCGCACTCCGTCGTGAGGCGATCGCCATGGCGATGGCGGAACTGTGGAAGTCACCGCTCACCCGCTGGCTCGTGGAAGTGCTTGGCCAGATACCCGTGGTCCGAGGCGACTCGGAGTCGGGGAAGCAGGCGATGGAAAGCGCATCACAGGCATTGGAGGACGGGGCGTTGGTCGGCATCTTTCCCGAGCAGAAGTGCGTGAAGCCGGGAGAAACCGTCCCGTATCGTCCCGGGGTCGCGGTGCTGTCCATGCGGACGAGCGTGCCGATCATCCCGGTCCGGCTCGTCAATGCCAACGAGGTGCTGCCGATCGGCAAGAAGTTTCCGATGTTCGGCCACACCGTGTACGTGATCTTCGGGGATCCGATCGATCCCGGTGAATTCACCTCGGTCCCCGAATTGCTCGACGAGGTGCAGACGCGCATCACGACGCTGGAGGTGCCGCGGTGACCGCAACGCTCGTCGCGAAGAACGTGGCAGGCGGATTCGCCCATCGCACCCTCTTCGAGGGGCTCGACCTGACCGTGGCGCCGGGCGACGTGGTCGGAGTCGTCGGCGCCAACGGCGCAGGCAAGAGCACACTTCTGCGGATCCTTGCCGGGGACCTCGAGCCGCTCGACGGTGCGGTCAGCGTCGCGCCGGCCGACGCGTTCGTCGGGTGGCTGCCGCAGGAGCACGAGCGGGTACCCGGGGAAACGGTCGCCGCCTACATCGCGCGCCGGACGGGATGCACCGAAGCGACGCAGGCCATGGAAGCGGCCGCCGCCGTTCTGGCAGACCCGGGGCCGTCGGACGTGGATCCGGCCGACGCCTACTCTGCTGCGCTGGATCACTGGCTCGCCACCGGCGCGGCCGACCTCGACGACCGGTTGCCTGCAGTCCTGGCCGACCTTGGGCTCGACTCCGATGCGGTGCGGCCGGAGTCGACCCTGATGACCGCCTTGTCGGGTGGGCAGGCGGCGCGGGTGGGATTGGCCGCGCTGGTGCTGTCGCGGTTCGACGTCGTCCTGCTCGATGAGCCGACCAACGATCTCGACCTCGACGGACTCGCCCGGCTGGAGCAGTTCGTCCGCGATCTTCGCGGTGGGGTGGTGCTGGTGAGCCACGACCGGGAGTTCCTGGCCCGCACCGTGACTCGCGTCCTCGAACTGGACCTGGCCCAGAACACCACCACCGTCTTCGGCGGTGGGTACGAGAGCTACCTGGAAGAGCGGGAGGTCGGTCGCCGACACCGGCGCGAACAATACGATGAGTTCGCCGACAAGAAGGCCGACCTCGTGGCGCGCGCACGCACTCAGCGGGAGTGGTCGAGTCAAGGTGTCCGCAACGCGATGCGCAAGTCTCCCGACAACGACAAGATCCGGCGCCGCGCGGCCACCGAGTCCAGCGAGAAGCAGGCGCAGAAGGTGCGTCAGATGGAAAGCCGGATCGCCCGCCTCGAGGAGGTCGTCGAACCCCGCAAGGAATGGAACGCTCGAATTCACCATCGGAGCCGCGCCACGGTCGAGTTCGGTCGTCGCGACACTCGACAATGCCGTTGTGCGACAAGGCGACTTCGTCCTGGGCCCGGTGTCGTTGCAGGTCGACGCCGGCGAGCGGATCGGGATCACCGGCCCCAACGGGGCAGGAAAGTCGACGTTGCTGCGGCTGCTCCTGGGCCGCCAGCAGCCCGATGACGGCCGCGCGAGTCTGGGCGCCAATGTCGCCATCGGCGAGATCGACCAGGCGCGTGCAGATTTCACTGGCCCCGGGCGTCTCGTCGATCGCTTCGAGCAGCGCGTGCCGTCGTGGTCGACCGCCGACGTGCGCACCCTGCTCGCCAAGTTCGGGCTGCGCGCCGACCACGTGGAACGCGCCGGTCGACGACCTCTCGCCCGGTGAGCGAACCCGCGCCGGCCTTGCGCTGCTGCAGGCACGCGGCACCAATGTGCTGGTGCTCGATGAGCCGACGAACCATCTGGACCTCGCCGCCATCGAGCAGCTCGAGCAGGCGCTCGACACCTACGACGGTGCGCTGCTGCTGGTGACACATGACCGCCGGATGCTGCAGAACGTTCGGTTGGATCGGTCGTGGCTCGTCGACAACGGCCGCGTCGCAGAGCTGTAGCTACTGAGCTACACCTGCCGAGCACGTCGTCGAGCTCGCTGAGCAATTGTGTTGCGTGCTCGCCTGCGAACGGCAGCGGCGGGCGGATCTTGAGCACGTTCTCGTGCGGCCCCGAGGCGCTGATGAGGATGCGGCGATCCCGCAGTTCGTTGACCACCAACGATGCTCTTGCGGCGTCGGGTGTATTCCCGTCCTGTTCGTCGACGAACTCCACCGCGGTGAAGAGCCCACATCCACGGACGCCGCCAATGCAACCATGCCGGGTTGCCAGCTCCCCGAGACCCTCCAGCAGAGCCTCACCCGTCCTGGTTGCGTTGTCGAGCAGCTGCTCGGACTCGATGACGTCGAGGACCGCCGTGGCCGCGGCGATGCTGACCGGATTGCCGCCAAAGGTGTTGAAGTAACGAATGTCTCGGCCGAATTTGGCCATTACCTCGTCGCGACCGACGACGGCTCCGATCGGCACGCCGTTGCCCATCGGCTTTCCCATGACGACCAGGTCGGGTACGAGGGCATGTCGCTGAAATCCCCACCAGGTGGATCCGAGCCGTCCGAACCCTGGCTGGACTTCGTCGGCGATCCACAGTCCACCCGCTTCCCGTACCGCGCGTGCCGCCGGCGCCAGAAGTCCTGCAGGATCGGAATGCACTCCGTCACTGGACATGATGGAGTCCACGATCATTCCGGCGAATCCGACGCCACGCTCGCGCAGATCCGAAATCGCCCGTCGGACTCGGTCTGCGAAGTCCTCGGCCATGGTGGCCGAGTCGTCGCGCTGCGTATCGGGGGCAGCGACCAGTGCCACGTCGGAGCCGATTCGGTTGTTGGGCCCCAAGCTCGGCGATATGGCCGCAGCGGCGGCCGTGGTGCCGTGATAGGCGTGGGCCGTGCAGATGATGCCCTCGGCGCCCGTCTCGTACCGGGCGATCCGCAGGGCGAGGTCGACCGCCTCACTGCCCGTGCACGTGTAGACGACCTTCGTCAGTTCAGGCGGGAAGAGGTCGAGAAGTCTTTCCGAGTACGTGATCACGGGCTCGGTGAGGTAGCGGGTGTGGGTATTGAGGACGCCGAGCTGTTCATTGACCAGACGCTGCACGTGCGGGTGGCTGTGGCCGACGGCCGGGACGTTGTTGTAGGCGTCCAGGTACTGGTTTCCGTCGGCGTCGTACAGCCACACACCAGACCCGCGGACCGCGACGACGGGGTGGCGGTAGAACAACCGGTAGCTGGGCGCGAGCACGGCCTCTCGTCGGCGAATGAGTGCTTGCGCCTCGGGGCCGAGATGATCGAACTCGGACCCGTCGAAGGCGTTGGCCATGTGCTGGGTGTTCGAAACCACGGTTACTCCTCTGCGGGTGGGAGGCAGACGGCACATTTCACGCAAATGTGCTGTCGCCGATTGGGGGTCGACCTGCAGGACGCGGTGCAGGGCGGGCAGGGTGTGGCGCATCCGCATCGCGCCGTATTCCGTCGGATCGGTCTGTCCGCGGACGGCCCATGTCAACGCCTGCACGCACAGCCGCGCCGCCGCCAGCGGATAGGCTGCCGCCAGTTCGCCGTCGGTCAGGGGCGTGACGCCGTGGTAACCGGCGATGATCAATCCCATCGCACTCAGGGGGTCCTCCTTGCGGAGCATCGCATAGGCGCCTGCGATGGCCGGTTCGGCCACCCGCACGGTGTACAGGGCGTCGTTGAAATCCAGTATGCCCGCGACCTTTTGAACTCCGTCGACTTCCTCGACCAGGACGTTGTTGTCGTTGAGGTCGTTGTGAACCATGGCCATCGGCAGCGAGTCCAGAAGCGGCTCCACGTCTCTGAACCATCCAAGAGCCTTGAACGCATCGGGATTGTCGGCAAGCGTCGGATCCAGCGCCAGGCACTCGTCGATCACCTCAGCGGAGCGCGTCACATCCCAGTGATGGGTGTCGTGCATGGTTTCGGACCGAAAGCCATCGAGGGCGATGGTCACGCGGGCCGCGGTGGCGCCGATGTCGATGAGCAACCCGTCGGAATGGTTGTCGACATTGACCATGTCGGTCCCGGGCACCCAATTGAGCACCGTGAGCAGCCACCGCTCAGAACCTACGTCGAGGCCCAAATCCAGATCGCCGTCGATGGTGGGGACCAGCGTCGGTACCGCGCAATCGAGGTGTCGATCGGCGAGGTGCAGCAAGATCTCCTTCTGCCACCGAAGTCGATCATTTCGATCCGCCTTCGTCCGCAGCTTCGCGAGGAAGGTACGCCCGTCGTCGGTCGAGACCCGGTAATTGCGGTCCAGCTCGCCGCCGAGAAACCTCAGGTCAGCACTGACGAGTCCGTAGCCGTCAGCCAATCCCGCGGAGACGACGGTCTCGGCCAGCACCGCCGTATCGGCCGGCTCGACGGGTGGAATGGGCATCGTTCTCCTTCCCCGCCGAGCCTAGACTTTGCGCCCGTCGTCGAAAGCGCCTACGGGGCGAGATAACCGCCATCGACGACGAGCGACGTGCCGGTGATGTAGCTGGCTTCGTCGCTCGCGAGGAACAGCGCGGCATACGCCGTCTCGATCGGCTTGCCCGGGCGGCCGAGCACAGTGCCGGCAATCAAGGCGGCGTTGATGTCGGGAGCCTGGTGCTCGTTCATGGGCGAGAGGATGTAGCCCGGATGCAGAGAGTTGCAGCGCACGCCGTCCGGGCCGTGCGTCGCGGCAACGTTCTTGCTCACGTTCAGGATCGCGCCCTTGGCTGCCTGATAGGCGTAGGAACTCGGCACGCCGGCGAGGCCCCAGATCGACGAGACGTTGATGATCGAGCCCTTCTTCGCCTCGACCATGTGCGGCAGAACCGTCTTCATGCCGTAGAAGATGCTCTTGAGGTCGATGTCGAGCACGCGGTCGTAGATCTCGTCGGTCGTCTCGAGGATCGGCTCGTAGAGGCAGATCGCTGCGTTGTTGATCAGGATGTCGATCCGGCCGTGCTCGGCGACGACCTGGTCGACCACGGCCTTCCACTGGTCGGACTTGGTCACGTCCATCTTGAGGAAGGTGACCTTGCTGTCCTCCGTTTCGGCGGCATCCAAGATGTCGGCCGAATACACCGCCGTCGCGTTCTCACGCATGAAGAGCTCGGCCATCTCGCGACCTTGCCCGCGTGAGGCACCGGTGATGAGGGCTACCTTGTCGTCGAGTCGTCCCATGATCGTTCCCTTCCGGTCGAGCAGGTCAGCAGGTTCGCCACAGACGATAAATTGTCTGATCGTCGGACAATTTCGATTGTAGTGTCGTCCGGCGATCGGTTGTCAACAGGCAATTCGTCCGAACACGTGCTCTTGCGCAATTTTGTATGACGGTCATATAGTCGGCTCGCCGGTCACAATTCGCTCAGCGCAGTGAACACGGTCACGCCGGCGAGACCAATTGAGGCAAGGGAGTTCCCGTGGCAGAAGGCTCGAGCCCGATCAGCGTCTGGCAGGTCAAGTACGGCGAGCGCGTGGTCCGCCGCAGCGACGTGCTCAACGACTATGCGCAGTACGGACTGCCGGATGGCGACCTGGACATGGATTACAACTTCTGGGTGCTGCGCGCCGGGGAGAAGACCATCCTCGTCGACACCGGCTACGACATCTCGGCTCGGGACTGGCTGGGCGAGATCAGCGTGACTCCGCCGACCGTCGGCCTCGAACTCGTCGACGTCGATCCGACGACGGTCGACATGGTCATCACCTCGCACTTCCACTACGACCACATCGGTGAGCTACGCCTGTTCACGAACGCGCAGATCGTCTCGGGCCAAGCCGAGTACGACTACTGGTTCGGCAAGTGGGAGGCAGGCACCCTGGAAGGCGAGTTCACCACGGCCGAGAATCTCGAGCCCGTACGCAAGGCGCGCGACGAGGGCCGACTGCGTTTGATCTCCGAAGAGACCGAGGTCTTCCCGGGAATCACGGTCTATCCCATCGGTGGGCACTGTCCGGGGGAGCTCCTCGTTCGCATCGAGACCGCCGACAGCGGTCTGATCCTCGCTGTCGATGCCGCCCACTTCTACGAGCAGATCGAGAACGAATGGCCGTTCTTCGCGTTCACCGATCTTGATGAGATGAAGAAGGGCCTCGCCTTCATCAATCGCCTCGCAGCTGAGACCGGAGCCGCGGTCATCCCCGGACACGACGCCCGCGTCCGTGACCGCTACCCGGCGGCGCCGGGACGCGCCGCCGACGTCGCGAACGTGCTTGCCTGATTCGCTCAGCCGCCTACTTCGCGTGAAGTAGTGGGGTCACGTTTCGTATCGTGCGGACGTCGCTGTCCAGATAGGGCCGCCCATCGAGTTGGAGCAGGTCGCTGAACCACTCCGCCGGGGGCGCGAGGTCCGGGTGATCCCACGAATCCCACGGCAGATACGTCTGGGTCTTGCCCGCAACCAGACCCCAGTTGAACGCGCCGACGCCGTGCCGCGCGGCCACCGGCAGGATCCCCTCGACGCTGCTGCCCAACGTGCGCGCCAGGTACTCGGTGCACAGGATCGGGCGTTGCATCGGCGCGAGTTCGGCGATCCGGCCCTCGAAGTCGGCCGGGTCGGCATAGGAGTGGAAGGAGATCACGTCGGAGTTGTCGAGCTGGATGCCCGCAATCGTGCTGCGCTGTCCAGGGTCGGCCCAGGTCCCCTGCCAGACGCCACTGGTCAGGGGTTGAACGGGGCGCGACTGCGCGTGCCCACTCGAACACCTGCGGCAGGAGCGCAGCGACGAGGTCGTTCTTGTCGGGCCGCTCGACCGTGCGGTACACCTTCGCAGGGTTGTCGGGTTCATTCCACAGATCCCATCCGAGGATCCGATCGTCGCCGCGGAACTGGCTCAACACCCCGGTGACGTAGTCGTACAGAATGCTGCGGTATTGCCGGTCGCCGAGGCGGTCGGCGCCGGGACTCTGCACCCACCCGGAGTTGTGCACGCCCGGCACCGGCGCGTGCTGACGACCGAGTCGGGGGTGCGGATCCCAGCACGAATCGAAGAAGACGAACAGCGGCTTGATGGCATGGCTGGCCGCGATGGCCACGAACTGCATCAGCCGGCGGAGGAAACCCTTCCGGTCCTGGACCCAGAGCAGATCGTGCAGGAACACCCGCAGGGTGTTCAGCCCGAGGTTCCGGGCCATGCCCAGCTCGGCGTCGATGCGCCGCGGATCGTAGGTGTCGGCCTGAAACATCTCGAGCTGATTGATCGCGTTCGACGGGATGTAGTTCGCGCCGACGAGTCGATGCTGCGCCCGGTACCAACTGTTGGCACGGTCCGCCGACCACCGTCCCTGGCCTGCTGCGCCGGCCCGCGGCGGTCGGGCCAGCGTGGCGCCACCGGCCAGTACCAGCGGGATCTTCAGAGCAGTTCGACGATGCACGACGCGATCGGAGCGCGCGCCATGGCCGTGTTCAGGGTTGCCAACCAAGCTGCAATCCTTCGAGTCGGGTGTGTCATCCGTCGCCACTCGGTCCGCGCACGGCAAGTAGAAACGACGGAAGTGGTTGTCGCGCAAGGCTCCCGAGCTGCGTTGCCCGAGCCCATCTCTTCAGGACCGACCGTGGATGCGCTGTTGCACGGCCGCTGCCCGCACCACGCTACTTGAATTCCTTCCCTCGTGAACGACCGGGATTGGGGTCCAACGCTGCCTCGCCCCTCTCGGCAAGGTCATCGACGTCGCATCGACCGACGTCAAAGATCCGTAAGGATTCGTACAGCCAGTGTCAGAAGTGCGTACGAATCCGGCCATCGGTTCGGCCCGCGCGTACATCTGGATTCATGACACTTGCTCTTGATGCATCGGAGCCCCCTCCGCGACTGTTTGACTCGATTCAGCTCACGCGCCGCGTCATCGCAGGCGCCGGATACGGGGTACCCGCTTCCGCGCTGGACGACCACGCCTTGGCGACCTGGGTTCGCGAGCGGGGCATCACGGTAACCGCCCACGACGATGATGAACTGGACCTATTGCAGTACAACCGCATTCGGCCGACACAGATCGTGTTCCGGTGCGGTCCGGCGAGCGCGTGCATCCGCCGGGCGGTGAACCTCGGCGTCGTTCGCTTCATCGTGCACACGGAACATCAAATCGCTCGGTTGGGCGAATGCGCCCAGCGGACGGTGTACGTCTACCTCGACGATCGCTCACCGCTGGTGCTGGGGAACCGCCGCTTGAAGGTCGTCGGATTGCACAGCGACGTGGACGATTCCGCGGGTGCGTTGGAATGGGCGTCGGCAGCCGAGCGGCTGCTGTGCCGGACGCCGCTGCTGAAGACCTGCGGATCTCCGATACATCGCATCATGCTCAGCGGTGGACCCACGGACATCTGGCTGAATGACGAAGCGCCGCAATTGACGGCGATAGTCAATGCCGTCGACGACGCACTGCGTGACGGATGCGAACGGTGGCAGGTTGCACGGCCGGCCGTGACACTGACTCCGGCGGCCGAGACGAGCAGGGTGCTGGTCAGGTCCATGCCGGCTGCGTAGACCCAGGCCCGACCGGCGCAGAGACGTTCAGCCGAACTGTCCGACCCTGGCTCTGCAGTTGCGGTCGTCTCCGCGTCTCAACACATCGCCGCCCTTGTCCATGCGCAGGAGACCCTTGATAGTCCGTGGTCCTCGGACGAGATGACGGTGGTGAGGCCGAGTTCGGCCAGACGCCAGACCACGGCGATCGTTTGCCGTGCGAAGCGCCGACGTCCCCGACTACTTCGAGGTCATCGGCATGCGGCGGCCTCTACTGGCCCGCTTTGCTCGCCAGGTCGATGGCGTACTGGTTCACGAAGCGCCCTGCCCCGGGCTCACCGTTGCCGCACGAGCCGTCGGATTCACCGGGGCGTTTGACCCACAGGAAGGCGTCGACGTTCCCGTTCCCAGTAGCCGTGGTGGGTGCGGCGCCGAGTGCGCGACCGCTGGGGTTGCACCAGTACATCGGGCCGTCCGCCGGTCCGGCACCGTTGCGCGACGTGTCGATCACGTAATGCGCACCGTTGGTCATCCCCGAAATCGCGTCGCCGTAGCCGATTTCCTCATCGGTGGTGAAGAAGTTCGCGGTGTTGAGGCTGAAGCCCCGCGCCTTGCCGACACCGACCTGGTTGAGGCGGTTCGCCATCTCGTCGGCGCTCACCCAGCGCGAGTGACCGGCGTCGACGTACACCGCGGTGGCCGGATTGCGGGTCAAGGTATCGACGGCGTAGCTCATCAAGTCGAAGCGTTGTTGGCGCTGGTCAGCCGACAGGCAGTCGGCCATGGCGAGCGCGTCGGGTTCGAGGATGATCGCGGCAGGCCCACCGCCGATGTCGGCTGCGACGGTGTCGATCCACCCCTTGTAGGCGTCGGCCGACCCGAACCCACCCGCGGCGAAGCTTCCGCAGTCGCGATGCGGGATTCCGTAGAGCGCCAGGATCGGCATGGTGCCGGCAGCCTGTGCCGTGGCGATGTACTTCGCGTCCACCGCCGGAGTGGACAACTGGTCCATCCAATACGCCGTCGGGGTGTTGGCGATGGCGGTCAACTCGGGACTCGGCGGATTCGCGCTCTGCGCGGCGCGCATGGCCGCAGACTGCGGATTCACGTAGAAGGCCTGGCCGGCCAGCGGGTTGGCGTCATCGACCAGGCGGATCGCCGGGTGCGGGACACCGGGTCGCTGACGAGACCAAGGCCAGCGACGGCCGCAACCGCCAGGAAGGGGAAGATCCACCGAGAGACTGCGCTGGCAGCTGAGGACATCACCCCGAAAAAAATAGTGCCGCGACGCGGTAAGTGCCAATCGCCGCCGGGATGCGGAACGTCGAGACAACCCCTTGCCAAGCGCTCGCGGACGCGTGAGTGAACAAAAGTGTCCGCCGAACGGGGGCCGGCCGCTCTTTACCGGTGAGCGCGGACCATCGCGGCCCGCGCGCCATCGCGAAGGAGCCCATCATGACCACCGACCACGCGCCCGCGGAACCCGCAGACTGCAACGACTGCTCGGAGGGGCCGCGCCTGCCCCGCCACGTCCGGCTCGCCACGGGTGAGCTCTTCTGGCAGCAGGAGGACATTCGCATCGCCGGGCGGGGCCTCGACTTCGCCTGGACCCGCACCTATCGGTCCCGCCCAGACAGCGACGCCCCGCACTGGGACAACGCCTACAACCTGAAGGCCGAGGGCGCCGGGGGTGACATCAACGTCTTCAACGGAGCCGGTGCAGCCGATCTGTACCGGCCGCAGCCGGGCGGCGGGTACGCCGCGCGCGGTGTGTTCGCCGAAGGTCGGTTCGACTCGAGCAACCAGTTCCGAATCCGGTTCGCGGGCGGTGGCGCATGGGAGTTCCGTTCGCTGGACGAGCGTCGCGCACCAGGGCGGATCGCTCGGATCATCGACCGCAACGGAAACACACTGCGCTTCGGTTACGGTGCCACCGGCGAGCCCGCGGTGATCACGGACACCCTCGGCCGCGACATCGTGCTCCGCTACGACCGCGCGGGCCGGCTCGCCACCATCACCGACTTCACCGGCCGCCGATTGTCTTACCGCTACACCGAAGACGGCGATCTCGAGTCGGTGACGTACCCACCTGTCACGGGCACTCCGACTGGCAACGACTTCCCCAACGGTGCAACGGTCACGTACGCCTACTCGGCACCGCACCGGCTCATCGGCATCACCGACCGAGCCGGTGAACCGCTGCTGGACATCGAGTACTCCATGGCCTTCGACCACGAGCGGGTGAGCGCTCTGCGGTGGGGCCGATCCGGGATGCCGACACACTTCACCTACCACCACCCGACCGACGAAGATCCCGCGGCCGTGGTCGCAATCGTCAACGACGGCAACGGAAACGTCCGAGATCTACTCTTCGACGAATTCGGCGCGTGCGTCGGCGCCCGGGACTACACCGCGCGTGCCGATGCGACCATCCCCACCACCCGCACCGAGAACCGCCCGGTCCGCCCGCTACGGCCAGACGAGCCGTCGTTCTACGACACCCGCTATCACTACGACAATCCCGACGGCCTGCTGACCAGAATCGTGCGTGCCGACGGCAGCACCGTCGACAAGCAGTTCGAGATCGACCTGCGGCCCGACGCATCGCCGATCGAGCGCGGCAACCTGCGTCTGCTCCGCCACACCCCGGGCGCTGAGGGCGGCGACACGCCGGAGTTGGTGCGCCGTTACGAGTATCTGCCCGGCTTCGGCTGCACCTGCGGGCAGGCGTTCGTCACGCGGGAGACCGATCCGCGCGGCGGCGTGCGGTCGACCGAGTACGACGAACGGGGCAATCCAGTCCTGGTCGTCGAGCGGGACGGCGGTCGAACGGAGATGTCCTACAACACCTTCGGTGATCTCGCGCACGGCACGTTGGCCGGGGATAGCAGGCGAGACACCTTCGAGTACTCCGACCGGCATGGCCAACTCGTCACCGAGACCCTGGACGTCGGCGGCTTGGCGATCACGACCGCCTACGAATATGACCAGCTCGGCCGGCTGGTGCTGCTGCGGGATCCCGCCGGTCACGATCACAGGCACGTGTGGAACGCCTGGGATCTGATGGTTCGACGTGTGCTTCCTCATGACGCCGGCGCTGGATCCGCGACGGAGGACATCAGCTATGACGCCAACCTCAGAGCGGTCGGCCGGATCGTCCGGGAGTCCGGCCGCGAGGTCGTCGAGGCCAGAATCTACGACGTGCAGGGGCGTCTGCGCAGCGTCTCCCGGGAGTCGGAGCGCGGGCACAGGGTGGTCACCGCGTACGACTACGACGACAACGGCAATCGGATCGCGGTCCGGCGCGGCGCGGCGCACGTGGCGCGACTCAGCTACGACGCGCTCAATCGTCCGCTGCGGCGGATCCGTGGTGAGCGCGGAAAGGGCCTGCGCGAAACGACCTTCGACTACGACGCGGTCGGCAACTTGACACGGGTGACCCGGGGTTCCGGCACCGAGGTCAGCATCACGACCGGGCGCTACGACGGCTACGGCCGGGCGACGGCGATCGTGGCGCCGAATGGAACCACCGTGGGGTTCTCCCATGACGCGAGTGGAAACGTGTTGCGTCAGGTGGTGCTGGGGGCAGGCAAGGAGCCGTTGGCGGAAGTGACGCAGACGTTCGACGCGATGGACCGGTTGACCCGCCGCAGCACCAGCGGGCCCGGAGTGAGCCACCCCACCGTCGAAAGCTGGGAGTTCGACGTTCGGTCCCGGTTGGTGCGTCGGATCGACCCGGCGGGACGGTCCTGGCAGGCCCGCTATGACGCGCTGGATCGGGCGATCGAGGTCGACGACGGCACCGGCCGGGTGACCACCCATGCGTACGACCGCAACTCAAACGTCGTTGGACCAGGTGACCACCGATGCCTCCACGGGCCTGAAGACACACGTCAAGTACGTACGCGACGCGCGAGGGAGGACGCTTGAAGTGATTGCCCCGCAGGGGATGTCACGCACCTATGAATACGGTTCGCACGACCGCCCCGGGACGATCGGGCTGCCAGGCGACCGCCGGGTCAGCGTGGATTGGGATGGCCGCGGACGGCCGACCACGGTGGACTTCACCGGTCCGGACGACTCGGACGCGATCGCCATTCAGCAGGTGTGGAGCGATAGTTCGCGCCTGGTGGCCCGTACGGATCCGAACGGCAACACCACCCGCTATCACCACGATGCCGCGGACAACGTGGTGCAGGTAGAGCATCCGGACGGCACCACGGAGACGTACTCCTTCGACAGTCGAGGAAACTGCGCCGGCTGGACCGATCCCAATGGCACCGAGGTGATCAACACCTACGACCAGATGGACAGGTTGGTGCGGCGCATCGTCAAGCCCGGTGCCGGGGTGGCGGCGGACACCACGACCGAGTCCTACGCCTACGACGAGCTGGGTCGGATGATCCTGGCGAAGAACGACCGGCACGGCGTCGAGTGGCGCTATGACGCGCTCGGCCGGGTCGCGGCCAAGTGCAGGACGGCCGGTCCGTCACGACCACCTACGACGAGGGTGGCAGGCGGACGTCGATCGGCTACCCGTCCGGGTACCGCCTCGACTTCGACTACGAGGACGCGGAGCTGCGGCGCATCCGCGACCCGCGCGGTGCGGTGGTCGAGCTGAGATCTGGTGGCACAACCGTATTTCCGCGGACTCGTGGGCCGGTATCCGCGACGGTGGACTGGAACTCCGTCGGCCTGCCCGAGCGGCTGGTCATGATGGCAGGCCAGGACATTCTCGACGAGCGCCGGTACCGCTGGGACGCGTCGGCCAACGTCACGGGTATCGAGATCACCGACGCACACGGCCGACACGACGTCTCATACACCGTCGACTCGCTCGATCGGCTGCGTGCATCGGCCACCAGCGAGGGTCGGCGCATCGAGTACGGCCTGGACCCGGCGGGCAACCGCACGGTCGTGCGCGTCGACGACGAGGAGGGCCGCTACTCGTTGGGCAATGACGTGGACCGGCTGACCAATCGGTACAGCGCGACCCCGGTGGACCGACGCACCTACGACGCCAACGGGAACCTGCTGACCATGACCGACGAGCGGGGCAACCGCACGACGATGCGGTACGACTATCTCAACCGGATGGTCGAATTCCGCAACGATGCCACCGGATCGGCTGCGCAGTACGGCTACGACTGCCTCGGCCGCCGGCTGACGAAGTCGGTATCCGACGAATCCGGCACGCACGAGGTCCGGTACACCTTTGACGCCGATGTCATCATCGAGGAGCAAAATGGCACCGCCACCAGAAGTTTGGTGCGAGCCGGACGCTCCGTATACGGCATGGTCGGTGCCGAGCCGAAGGATGACCGATGGTTCTGCACCGACGTGGTCGGCAGCATCGTGGCCGAGGTCGACGAATCCGGCGCGATCACCCGCTCCCATGCATACGGCGACTTCGGGCAGCTTCCGCCGCACGACGGCGGCACTCCTCCGGTGTCCTTCGCCGGCTACACCCATGACGCGGAATCGGGTCTGTACTACGTGCGGTCGCGGTATCTCGAGCCGGCCACCGGTCGGTTCACCACCCGGGACCCCGCCGGGGTCTGGGAGGACGGGCGCAACAGGGGCAACGCGTACGCCTACGCCGGCAACAATCCGATGACGTTCGTCGATCCCACCGGACGGTCGACGTACAGGTGGTACAGCTGCGTCGGGCCGTGGCCCGGCCCGAGGACCATCAAGGTGGAATTCGAGGGCTGCTCGAGGCCCCGCCGCGATGCCATGTCCTCTCCCGTCTGCCGCGCGTTCCGTGCCTCGGGTCAGTCGGCCGACCGGGTCTTGTCGTTGTGGCTGAACGACTTCACCGGAGTGCCGCAATCCGGCGCGGAGATCACCCGGTCGCGGGTGAAGTTCTGGTTCGGCGGTCCGGACAACGCCACCAACTCGAACTCCAAGTTCGAGATCTATGGCACCCTGGACGACGTCTTCGACGCCACGACATCCGACGACTTCGACATCGACTGCGAAGGCGGTAGCGGAACGTGTGCCGGCGCCAACGCCTACGTGGCCTGGGGCGGCGAGGACGTCAACGTGTGCAACAACTTCTTCAACACCGGCAAATCCGCCAGCAAGCAGGCGTCGATCCTGATCCACGAGCTGACCCACGCCTACAACGACACCGACGACTACTTCTACTACCCCACCGACGGGAGCAACCTGCCCTGGAACGCGGTCATCGAAACCCCGACGCTGCGAGAGAACGCCGACACCTACGAGCAGTTCACGCTGGACTTCTTCCTACCGTGACGGGCCCTCTGCCGCCGATCAAGCAGGCGCCAGGGCGTGGCCGGGTTGGCCGATTCGCTCGAACCGGCATTCGCGTTCAACGAGTCGTCGTGCGGTTGCGACATTTCCGAGCGTCGCGAGTTCGTTGGCTATGGCGACGCCGACACGGTGGCAGAACCGCTCGGGTTCGTCGGCGGCGTCGGGATATTCGGGAATGACGTAGTCGATGATGCCGTCGGCCAGCAGGTCGGCAGACCGGACGCCTTGTCGCTCGGCCATGACCGCGGCATGGCGCGTATCGCGATACAGGATCGCACTGGCCCCTTCGGGTGGGAGTGGGGAGAGCCATCCGTGTCGGGCGGCGAGGATGCGGTCAGCAGGCAGCAGCGCGAGTGCTCCACCGCCGGTGCCCTGCCCGAGGATTACGGAGACAGTGGGTACCGGCAACGCAACCATGTCGGCGATGCTCCTCGCGATCTCGCCGGCGACTCCGCCCTCCTCGGCTTCCTGCGACAGCTCGGCGCCTGCGGTGTCGATCACGGTGACCAGGGGAAGGTCCAGATCGGTGGCGAGCCGCATGCCGCGACGTGCCTGCCGCAGCGCCCCAGGGCCGAAGGGCGTTTCGGGAGCCTGGCCATGGCGGTCCTGTCCGAGCAGCACGCAGGCCGTATCTCCGAATCGGGTGAGCGCCAGCAGAAGTCCGGGATCGTTCTCGCCCTGGCCGGTCCCGTTGAGTGTCATCACATCGGTGGTGGCGTGGCGCAGCAGCTCGCGAACACCCGGACGATCCGGGCGTCGGGACGCTGCCACGGATTGCCACGCCGGGACGTCGAGGGATGCGTCGAGGGACGTACTGCTCAGCGGCGTTGGGTCAGCGGTCGTGGGTGGGCGGTGCGTGATCAGCCGCAGCGCGCGGTCCACCGCATCGGCGAGTTCGTACACCGGGATCACGGCGTCCAGCAGCCCGTGGGCGCACAGGTTTTCCGCCGTCTGCACACCTGCGGGAAACGGATTGCCATACAGGGCCTCGTATACCCGAGGCCCGAGAAACCCGATCAGTGCGCCGGGTTCGGCGAACGTGACATGTCCCAACGAGCCCCACGACGCGAAGACGCCACCGGTGGTGGGGTGGCGAAGGTAGACCAGATACGGCAGGTGCGCGGCCTTGTGCGCGACGACGGCGGCGGTGACCTTGACCATCTGCAGAAACGCGGTGGTCCCTTCCTGCATCCGGGTACCGCCGGAGGTGGGCAGCGCGAGCAGCGGCAGCTTCTCCGCGGTGGCCCGGCGAATGGCCTGCGTCAGTCGATCGCCGGCGGCGATCCCGATCGAGCCGCCCAGAAAACCGAAGTCGCACAGCAGCATTGCGCAACGGCGACCGCGTATCTTCGCGGACCCGGTGATCACCGACTCGTCGAGGCCCGTCTTGGCCCGGGCGCGTGCCAGGTCTTCGGCATACCTCGGGTCGGCCGGCGTCTCGATCGGGGTGTGGTCCCACGATTCCCACGATCCCGGATCGGCCAGGGTCGCCACGACGTCGTGTGCGCCGAGACGCGTCATCGGTGTTCCGCCCGCATTGCCGTCAGAAGGTGATTGTCGGCGCCGAGTACGGGCGGGGCGCTGTGTCCGCGGCGGGTGCGCTCGGTGCCGTCCTGATCGAAGAAGCGCAGCGGCGGGCCAGGCAACGTGATGGTCCCCAGCGTCGCGTGCTCCACGTCGATGAGCAGCCCCTGCGACTTCGTCTGCTCCCATTCGTACACCTCGCGAATGCTCCGAATTCGTCCGGCAGGCACCCCGATTCGATCGAGCTTCTCCAACAACTCGTCGGTGGTGTGGAGCCCGAACGCTGCCTGCACCAGCTCGTTGACCCGCTTGCCGTTGGCCACGCGCTCCGGATTCGACGTCATTCCCTCCGCCGCGGCATCGAAGCCGAAACCGTCGCAGAAGCGTTTCCACAAGCCCTCACTGCCGACGGCGATCTGGACGGCGCCGTCGGCAGTATCGAACAAGCCGTACGGGCAGATCGACGGGTGGTGGTTTCCGGTGGCCTCGCCGACCTGGCCGGCCACCGTCCACTTGGTGCCCTGGAACGCGTGTACCCCGACGATCGCGGCCAGCAGCGACGCGCGAACGACCTGGCCCCGTCCGGTGCGCTCGCGTTCCTGAAGTGCCGCAAGCACTCCGAAGGCGCCGTACATGCCCGCCAGAAGGTCGGCGATCGGCACCCCGACGCGCTGAACGTCGGTCGGTCCCGAGCCGGTCAGCGACATCAGCCCCGCCTCGCCCTGTGCTATCTGGTCGTAGCCGGCCCGGCCGCCCTCGGGTCCGTCATGGCCGAAGCCGCTGATGGACAGGGTGACCAACCGCGGGTTGATCTCGGCCATCCGCTGCTGGGAAAAGCCAAGTCGATCAAGGACTCCCGGGCGGAAGTTCTCCATCAGAACGTCGGCCCGGCGCAACAGCGCATCGAGGGCCGACTTGCCGGCTTCGTCCTTGAGGTCGAGCGTCACCGACTTCTTGTTTCGGTTCGTGCTGAGGAAGTACGTCGATTCGCGGTCGCCGTGGTCGGGGTCGACGAACGGCGGCCCCCAGCCGCGGGTGTCGTCGCCGCCATCCGGGTTCTCCACCTTGATCACCTCGGCGCCGAGATCGCCGAGCATCATCGCCGCGTGCGGTCCGGCCAGCGCGCGGGTCAGATCCACGACGACGAGACCACTGAGCGGGCCGGTGGGTGCGGTGGTGCGAGCGTGGTTCGGATGTGGAGAGATCATGGCATCGCCTTCGGCCTAGTGACTCGGTGGGCTAGTGGACTAGCCAATTTACGAAAGCACGGTTTGACCTGCGATGTCAATGGTGTTGCGCGGAAAGCAGACTGGGAGATGGGCCACACACCGGGCCACCAGACGCGTTTGACCGCCGGCCCGGTTGAAGCTCGGGCCGACGGTCGACGGTTGTTACGAAATGCTCAGTCGGGCAGGACCTGCCCGCGGGTCTCGGGTGCGACACGCACCGCGGCGATTCCCAGGAGGAAGACCACGGCGGTCAGGCTGATCGGCACGGTCAGCGATCCCGTGGCGTGAATGCCGTACCCGATGAGGAAGGTTCCGATCGCCGCGACCCAACGCGAGAGCGTCGTGGTGAAGGCAAATGCGGTGGCGCGCATGCGAGTCGGGTATTGCTCGGGAAGCCAGATGGTGAAGACGGCGAAGTTGGCGCCTGCGAATCCCAGGATCGGCAGGAACGCGAAGGTCAACGCGATCGACTGCAGCGGATAGGCGATCCCGTAGGTCCCGACGGTGCCGACGGCCAAGAGCCCGAACAGCGTTGCGAGTGTCCTGCGGCGTCCGAATCGGTCGACCAGGCGCGGAACGACGAAGCAACCGGCGATGGTGAAGACCGCGACCGTCATCGCCGATATGCCCGCGAGCCGCACGGTGGCGTCATGGCCGTAGCCGGCATGTTCGGCCAGCGTGGTCATGGCGGTGGGGACGTACGTCGAACCCGCCCACAGCCCGATCACGCACACTGCGAGCAAAAGCAGATTGCCCAAGGTCCGTGCCAGGTACGGCGGCGAGAGGATGTCGACGACGGGTTGCCAGAACGACTGTCGACGGACCTCGTCGGAATGTTGCTGCCAACGTTCGGGCTCCGGAGTGGCGCGGCGGATGAGGAAGACGGCCAGGGCGGGTATGCCGCCGATGAAGAACATGCCCCGCCAGCCGAGCTGGGGACCGGCCACCAGGTAGAGCGCGGACACGGCGAGAACGCCGAAGTAGGCGGCCGAGTGCATGGCTCCGCCGAAGCGTGCGCGTACCCGCTCGGGCAGGATTTCGGCAAGCAGGGTCCCGGCCATGGCCCACTCGCCGCCGATCCCGATGGCGGCGATGAAGCGGTAGCCGTTCCACTCCCACATGTTGGTGGCGGTGCCGGCCAGCGCGGTGAAGACGCCGTACATGAGGATCGAGGCCGTCATGGCAGGCATGCGTCCGAATCGGTCGGCGATCGGCCCCCAGATTGCCGAGCAACCCCAGCCGAGCAGGAATATCGCGGCGCTGATCTGGCCGTACCAGCCGATGTTCGCGGCCGTGGGTTCGATGCCGGCGCGTGGCAACAGGGCGACCATCGTGGGGGCGAGGACGAGTCCGAAGACGGTCCAGTTGAACCCGTCCATGGCCCAGCCGCCGAATGAACCCCAGAAGGCGCGGCGTTGAGGTTTGGTGAGGCGCACGGGTTCGTCCGAACGGGCTTCGGTATTCACTCCCCGGTCGCTTCGCTCCTGCCCGCCGGGGCGTGTGTGCATCGATTGCGGCTGATCTTCACTGATCGTCACGGAGAGTCTCGATTCTGGTCTCGCTCGCTGAGGCCTTGCCGGTGATCCAGCGGGAGGGCGTACCGCTGGCATATAGACTTAGTGGCTCACTGGCTAGTCCAGTGAAACAGTGAGCGGACTCACCTGTCAATACCCTTTGTGGTGGCGACTACCCTCTTGGTTCGCTGTCTGCGGTATTTTGGCACAGAGAGTAGGTGAGCCAGTGGCAGAGCAACTTGGCCCAGTGACGAGGCCCCGCCTGTACGAGGTGATCGTCGAGCAACTCGTCGCGTACATCTCGGACAAGAACCTGTCGGAGGGCGATCGGCTGCCCGCCGAGCGGGACCTCGCCGCCAAACTCGGAGTCAGCAGAGCCTCGGTGAGCCAAGCGTTGGTCGCGCTGGAGGTCCAGGGCGTGCTGTCGGTGCGGCACGGTGACGGCGCCATTCTGCTTCGCCGCCCGACCGAGGAACGCGCCATCCGCGCGCTGCGTGAACACGCCGACCGGATTCCCGACATCATCGAAGCGCGCGTGGCCCTCGAAGTGAACCTGGCGGGACTGGCCGCCGCCCGCCGCACGGACGCGGAGATGGCCGCGATCGACACGGCGATCGCCACCATGGAGGCAGAGGTCGAGGCGGGTGACCGCGGCGTCCTCGGCGACGAGATGTTCCACGAGGCCATCACCGCCGCGGCGCACTCGTCACTTCTGGCCAAACTGATGCACGAAATCTCTGGCCTGATAAGGGAAACCCGCATCGAGTCGCTATCGCAACAGAACCGTCCCCGTGCCTCGTTGGAGGGGCATCGCCGGATCGCCGACGCCGTACGCAAGCAGGATGCGGACGAGGCGTCCCGCGCGATGGCCGACCACATTCGACTGGTATCCGACGTCGCCCTCTTGCGCGACAGGGACTGATCCACCGCCCTGCCGACGCCGCACTGTCAGTTGTCACTGCACACACTTGACGGCATAGTGTTAAATCACACTGTCGGCGTGCCGTGCCGGCTCAACGAGGCGGGAGTCAGATGAGCTTCACCCTGCAGGGCGTCCATCACGTTGGCCTGACAGTCAGCGACATGAAGCGTTCATTCGAGTGGTACTCGCGGATGTTCGGCGTCGTTCCCGGTCCCGTCAACCATGGATCCGGGCCCGATCTGGAACGGGGTGTCGGTGTCGAGGGCGCCACGCTGACCTTCTCGATGATCGACATCGGCAACGTCAACCTGGAGTTCCTCGAGTACTCGCACCCCGACGGGAAGCCGTTCGACACACGCAACTGCGACATCGGCGCAACCCACGTCTGCTTCCGCGTGGACGACATGGAGTCGGCGTACTCGACGCTGGTCGAGCGTGGCGCCGTCTTCAGTGGCCCGCCCGTCACGTTGACCGACGGTCCGCTCGCCGGCTCGCGCTGGGCTTATCTGCGCGACCCGGACGGCATCCAGCTGGAGATCTGGCAGGACCCGAAGTAGGGGTAGCTGGGTCATCCGGACAGGGTGTCTCGCCACCGGAGGAGGCGCTCCAGGGCCGTGAAGTCGAAACCCTGCTCGGTGGGCCGAATGGACACCGTGAACAGCGTGACGCCAGCCCGCAGATACTCTTCGCCGCTGACTTCGTCGGTCCAGCCAACAGATCGCTCGATGTCGCCCCCGAGCCGCCCGTTCGCCTCGGCGAGCTCGTCGACGAGAGTGCTCTTGCGGCGATAGTCTGCGATCCCCGACGGATAGATGTGCCAGATGTGCGCGTGGCGAGCCACGGCAGGCAGCGTCCGCCGTTCTCCTCCGCCGCCGATCAAAATCGGAACGGGGCGCTGCGGTGCGGGGCTGCAACTTCGCCAGGCGGTCCTCGATGCGCCGTAGATTCGCGTCGAACAGATCCAGTCGCTGTGCGAGCGTCCCGAACTCGTAACCGTAAGTGGTGTAGTCCTTCTCATACCAACCGGTGCCCAAGCCGAGGATTAGCCGCCCTCCACTGATGTGGTCGACGGTACGGGCCATGTCGGCGAGCAGATCGGGGTTGCGGTAGGCAATCCCCGTGACCATCAGGCCTATCTCGGCGCGTTTGGTGATCTCACCCCAGGACGCCAGGGCCGTCCATCCTTCGAAGTTGTTGACGTCCGGCTGGTCGGACTGCAACACCGCCGTCGCATCGACGATCGCTTCGAGAGCGGGCCGGTGGAAGTGGTCGTACCCGAAGATGACGTCGGTACCGATTGCCTCGGCGCGCAGAACAGCCGCGCGCCACGTCGCATAATCCGGCGTCCCGCCCTGCCAGAGCTGGACCCCAACCCGTATACGTCTTTTCACATCACGGTAGAACACGCCGAGGAACCAAATTCACGTCCACGCGCGGCGCATTGACAGGAATGCCCCGCTACTGGACCCGTCGCAACGGTGAAACCGGCTGCCATTCGCCAGGTTTGGTGGCAGCCGTCTGCTCCCTGGCGAATCGGCTGGGCACCCACGAGTCGGGGATCGGGCTCAGCGATGCGACGGCCTTGGCCGTCTCCACGAAATCGCGCACCGCAGGGGAGTCCACGTCGGTGCGCCACGCGATCGACAGCATCGTCGGGGGGATGTCGGTGACCGGGATGAACGCGAGACCCGGCCGATCGTAGAAGCGTTGGGTGGACGCCTGGGAGAACGCCATGCCGCGCTCGGCCAGGATCGCCTCGAAGCATTCGTCGACAGTCGATACCTCGGCACCGAGTTGGACGGGCGTTCCCTGGCGGCTGTCGGCGGCGAGCCAGAACGTACGCCACGCATCGGGAGACTTGCGGGCGACGAACGGCTCGTCGAGTAACTGCTCGACACTGACCTCTGGGAGGCCGGCCAGCGGCGAGGTTGCGGAGACGACCAGGACCCGCGGTTCGATGAACAGCGTCTCGATGCCGAGCCAATCCTGAACGAGCACGGGTGGGCGCAGGAACGCGATGTCGACCGAGCCGTCGGCCAGACCGACGTAGGGATCGGTGAAATCGTGGGAGCGCATCTCGACGTCGACCCGCGGGTGCAGGTCGTGGAACGCGTTCAGAATTCGAGGGGTCAGCTCGGCGGCGGCGTTGGCCTGGAAGCCGACGACGAGGCGGCGATCGGAGCCGCTGCGGCCGGCGTCCTGGATTTGCCACGCGAGCCGTTCGGCCTCGGTGAGCAGACGTCGACTGCCATCGAGGAGTAGCTCACCGGCCGGTGTGAGTTCGACGTGACGACTCGTCCGGACGAACAGAGGCGTGTTCAGCGCGTGCTCCAGCTTGCGGATCTGGATGCTCAGCGACGGCTGTGCGATGTGCAGCCGCGCGGCCGCACGACCGAAGTGCAACTCCTCGGCGACGGCGACGAAGTACGCCAGAAGTCGCAGGTCCAACGAGGGAAGCACAGGTCAACGGTAGTTGAGGACTGTGATGACCACCATTAGTTCTTACCTATCGATCCTTTGTCGATAGGTATTGGACGTCACTCACGATCCGCAGGTGTGATGGGCGTCATGTTTCGGCAGTCCGACGGGAACGGTGTGTTCCGGGTCGGACCCGCCGGCATCGACGGGCAGAAATCCTGTCTCGGTCTCACCTCTCGATAAGGAAACCACCATGACTGTCACTACGTCGGCAACGACGGCGGCCGAATGGGCTGACTCGTTCACCCGCGCGAGCAACGAGGATCCCGAAATTCAGGCGCACGGAAAGTACTTCACCTGTTCGTATCTGCTGGACATGGCCGAGCGCACGTTCGTCGTCGAGGTCAGCCGCGGCAAGGTCGTCAACGTCGCCATCGATCCCGGCCCAATGGATGTGGCCTACCAGTTCGCGCTGCGCGCCAGCGCCGACACGTGGCAGAACTTCGGCGTCCCCATCCCTGCGCCGATGTACCACGGCATCTGGTCGGCGAGTTTCCAGCGCGACCTCAAACTCGAGGGCGACATCCTGGTGCTGATGCAGAACCTGCGGTGCTTCACCCGCCAGTTCGAGCTCCTGCGCACCGTTGGCGTGCCCGTCTAAATCCGTTGTCGCCCAACCACCTCCAGTACTCATCCCCAAGGAAAGAATCATGAGCAAGATCTCCCCAGTAACCGGGCACTACGTCGACGTCGATGTCGACGGCCTCCTCTACAAGGTCTTCTACCTCGAGAACGGACAAGGCCAACCGCTGGTCTGCCAGCACACCGCGGGCTGCCACAACCACCAGTGGCGCGGGCTCCTCGAGGACGAGGAGATCACCAAGAACTACCGCGTGATCGCCTACGACCTGCCCCGGCACGGTAAGTCCGATCCGCCGGAGAACACCCAGTGGTGGACCGAGGAGTATCAACTCTCCGCCGATCACTACGCGAACTTCATCGTGGCGCTCGTCGACGCCCTCGAGTTGGAGAACCCGATCTTCATGGGCTCCTCGTTCGGCGGCAACATCGCGCTGCAGTTGGCCCTCCGCCGACCGGACCGCTTCGCCGGCGTGATTCCGGTGGAAGGCGCCGACTACTCGCCGGGCTTCTACCTCGACTGGTGGCAGCATCCGCACGCCAACGCTGCTCAGGTCTGTGCCAGCGGCGTGTGGGATCTGATGGCCCCGCAGTCGCCTGAAGCCGATCGGTGGAAGACCTGGTTCTACTACAGCCAGGGGTCAGAGGCGTTCAAGGGCGATCTGTACTTCTACTCCGTCGACCACGACCTGCGCGACAAGCTGGCCGACATCGATGGTGATCAGTGCCCGGTGGTGATGCTGACGGGCGACTACGACTACCTCACCACGCCTGAAGACAGTGCCAGGACCGCGAAGCAGATCAAGGGCGGCGAGTTCATCGAGATGAAGGAGATCGGCCACTTCCCGATGAGCGAGAACCATGCCGTCTTCCGCACCTACCTCCTGCAGGCACTTGAAATTCTGCAGAAGAAGGCCGCGCCCGTCGCTGCTCTCTGAGAGCTGACGAGACCAACGCCTGCCAGCCTGCCCGCGTCACGCGGGCAGGCTGGTTGCAGGTCGGCAGGCACGGGCTTCACCTGGACGGCCGCCGCAGCCCAAGGTGATCGCGCAGCGTGTGTCCGGTGTACTCAGCGCGGTAGCGGCCCCGGCGCTGCAGGATCGGTACGACGTGGTCGACGAACGCCGCCAGCTCGTAGGGCAGTGTCGATCCCATGATGGTGAATCCGTCGATGGCGCCCGCGTCCTGCCAGGCGATGACGTAGTCGGCGAGCTGTTCGGGTGTTCCGATGAAATGCTTTTGTCCGGCGCCACCCGACACCTGCTGGGCGACCTCGCGCAAGGAAGCCTCCGGTCGTGCACGTGGCGGCGGCGTAGAGCTGATCCGCACGCGTTGACGGGGACTGCCCGGCCCAGAGGTGCGCGGGCAGCGGAGCGTCCGGGTCGAAGGCGTCTGGATCGAGCCCGGCGGTGTACAGGGCGTTCTGCCAGCGGAACTCGGGACTGGTCAGTTCTTCCAGTTGTCGTGCCCGGCCCTGGGCTTCGGCCTCGGTACCGCCCAGAGTCACCATCAACGCGGGCAGCACCAGCACCTGGTCGGGGTCACGGCCCAAGGCGGCGGCCTGGGCGTGAAGGTCGGTCCGCAAGGCCACCGCGGCCTCCAGCGAGGGTGGCCCGGAAAAGGCCATCTCGGCGTAGCGCGCGGCGAGCTCGATGCCTGCCCCTGACTGTCCTGCGAGAACGAGCACCGGGTGACCCTGCGGAGAGCGGGGAAACGGTTGAACGCCCTCGACGTCGTAGTACCGGCCGTGAAACCGAGGGGCGTGCAGCTTGCTCCGGTCTGCCCAGACGCCGCGTTCGCGGTCACCGATGACGGCGTCGTCTTCCCAGCTGTCCCATACGAGTGTGACGACCTCGACGAATTCGTGTTGCGCGCGCGTAGCGGTCGGCATGGTCGGGGTGGGCGGGTTCACCGAAGGCCGCCGCGGCCAGCGGTGTGACGGTGGTGACGATGTTCCAGCCGGCGCGACCGCCGCTGAGATGATCCAGCGTCGCGAACCTGCGGGCGAGCTCCCACGGCTTGCCGTAGGTCGTCGAGCCGGTCCCGATCAGCCCGATGTGGCTGGTGACTGCGGCCAGAGCCGAGAGCACCGAGATCGGGTCGAACTGCGTCTGCGGCAGGTAGGTGGCGCGGTACTCGGCGATGGCGATGTTGTCGGCCAGAAAGATCGAGTCCATCAATCCGCGTTCGGCGATCCGCGCGATGTCGGTGTAGTAGGAGAGTCCGAGAACGTTGCGGACATCGTCGTCGACCACGCGCCACGCCGATTCGTGGTAGCCGTTCGGCCAGATGAAGGCGTTGAAGTGCAAGGGTCGTCGTGGACTCATGAGACGCGGCCAGCGGTCTGCGCGGCGATTGCCGAAGTGTCGATCAGTGACCAGACCTGCTCGATCTTCTCGTCGTGAAACCCGTAGAAGACGTGTTCTGCGAACGAGATCTGCGTGCCCGTGGGCTCGAAGCCGAGAAAGGGCCGCTGTGGAGTGCAGCGGAAGAACAGTCGAGCGGCCACGGTGTCGGCACTGGTGACGACCAGATCTGCGGTGAAGCGCAGATCTGGTATCGCCTGGGTTTCGGCCTGCCGCGCTGCGCGGTAGTCGACCAAGGTCATCGGCTGTGCGTTGTAGGTCAGGTTCTCGCGCACGAACTCGTGAAGATCGTTCCATCGCCGCTCGTTGAGGCACTGGAGGTAGCGGCGATAGACGGCGGCCAGATTCTCAGTGGTCATGGATACCTTCCTTCGGCTCGTATGCATTGTCGCGCTCGCAACTGCGCGACCTGTGGGAAACCCCCCGGTAACTCGGGGGACTGCACCCGTGACGCCAGGATGGTCGGCGCGCCATGCTATTTCAGGTCAGATCAGTTCAGGTCTCCACAGGTTAGGAATGATGATGAAGTTTCTTCACGCCGCGACTCTTGTTGCAGGAGTATCGGTTACGGCCGCACTCGGATTCGCCGGCCAGGCTACGGCGGCCCCGTCGGGGCCATCGACCGTTGGCAGCACCGTCAACGCGCTACAGGCCGACGGCTACACCGTGATCCTCAACCGCACTGGCTCCGCGCCGCTGTCGTCGTGCACGATCAGCGCCGTGCGGCCCGGCCAGGAGGTCATTCGCAAGGACAGCGGAGTTCCCGGTGACAGCCTCACCACCACCGTCGTCTCGAAGTCAGTGCACGTCGACGTCAAGTGCTGAACCAAATCCCTCTTGATGGTTACGCGAGGGCGCTGCGCGGGAACGTACACGCGAACGCCGTCGGAGAGGACCATCATGTCTGCCACTCACACCTCAGGCGCCGACACGCCGTCAGAGAAGCACGAAGTCGAGCCGGGCTCACTCCGCCAGGCGATCGTCGGAGCGGGAATCGGCAACACCGTCGAGTGGTACGACTTCGCGATCTACGGCTTCTTGGCCACCTACATCGCCGAGAAGTTCTTTCCCTCGGCCAATGCGACCACGGCGCTGCTCAGCACATTCGCGGTCTTCGCCGTCGCGTTCTTCATGCGTCCGCTAGGCGGGTTCTTCTTCGGCCCGCTCGGTGACCGGATCGGTCGCAAGCGGGTGCTGGCGATCGTGGTCGTCCTCATGTCGTTGTCCACCCTCGGTATCGGTCTGGTGCCCAGTTACGACGCAATCGGCGTCGCAGCACCGGTGCTCTTGGTTCTTCTGCGGTGTGTCCAAGGCTTCTCGGCCGGCGGCGAGTACGGCAGCGGGGCCTGCTTCCTGGCTGAATTCGCCCCGACGCGGCACCGTGGACTGGTCGTCGCCTTCCTGGTGTGGTCGGTCGTGATCGGCTTCCTGCTGGGGTCGGTGACGGTCACCGTCCTGGAGGCAATCCTGTCCGAGAATGCGATGGACGCCTACGGCTGGCGCATCCCGTTCCTCATCGCAGGCGTCCTCGGCGTCGTCGGTCTCTACATCCGGCTGCGGCTTCGGGACACCCCGGAATTCGAGGCGCTTCAGAAGACGGGCGAGGTCGCCGAATCCCCGCTGAAGGAAGCGGTGCGAACCGCGTGGCGGCCGATATTGCAGATCGTCGGCCTCGTCATCATCCACAACGTCGGCTTCTACGTGGTGTTCACCTACCTACCCACCTACTTCACCAAGACGCTCGGATTCACCAAGACCGACGCGTTCGTCTCGATCACGGTGGCCAGCGTCGTTGCGCTGCTGCTGATCCTGCCGCTGGCCGCGCTGTCGGACCGGATCGGCAGGAAACCGCTCTTGGTGGCAGGCGCCATCGGATTCGCCGTCTTCTCCTACCCACTGTTCCTCCTGCTGAACGCCGGATCCCTTGGCGCCGCGATCGGTGCGCATGCGGGGCTGGCTGCCCTCGAGGCGGTGTTCGTCTCGACATCGCTGGCCGCGGGGGCCGAGCTGTTCGCGACGCGGGTGCGTTCCACCGGCTACTCGATCGGCTACAACGTCTCGGTCGCCTTGTTCGGCGGCACTGCACCGTACGTGGCCACCTGGTTGACCGATCGGACCGGCAACAACGTCGCCCCGGCGTACTACGTGATAGCGGCTGCGGTCGTGTCCCTCGCGACGGTGCTGACCATGCGAGAGACGGCTGGCCGTCCGCTGCGGGCTGTCGACGCGCCGCCGCCGACCGCGGCCTGACGTGCGACTGCGAACCCTCAAGCCGTACTGGGAGCGGCGACCCTCGCGTGTCCGCGCACCGGGGCACCCCGGTGCATCTCGGCGGTACGGCGCCGACGGCGGTCCTCGCGCAACACTCGCCGGTCGAGTATCCGTTCGTCGCGCCGTGTCAGTGAGCGGTTCCTTTCGGCCAGCAGGTCGAGTTGCTGCCAGCTGAGACCGTCGAGGTCGCCGTCTGCATCATGAGTTGCGGCCACGATGCAACCCCGGAGTAAGGGCACCGTCTTCGCCGTGAAAGTGGTTGTCGCAAGCAATAGTTCAGTGGCGCTCTGATTGACGCGGCGCTGACACCCATGTGGTGACGGGCTGAACCAGAAGTCGAATTGCCGGTCGGCGCTGGTCAAGCATTGGAGTCCTTGGTCGTGAACGAGCTGGTCGATGTCGGCCTTGCTGTAGGCGCGGGTTTCATAGATGGCGCCGTTGGCGCTGAAGTACAGGACGGTGTTCATAAGGGCGTTCCATTCGGCTCTTTCGTCGTATTGAGGGCTGTTACTAGAGTTACCCATGTGGCATTTGGGACAAACCTCGATAACGAAGTGAATACGCTCGCGGTCGAGGTTTACGCCGTCATCAGGTAGTCGGCTCCGCCCACGAAGACGATGCTGCCCGGGTTGGGAGTACTCGCCGCGTTGGCGATTGCCGCGGCGAACTCGCTGACCGTCGGCAGCGGAGCGAGGGTACGGCGAGCGTCCACGGCCCCCGGATCACGTCGCTGCAGCAGTCTGACGACGATGGTTCCGTCGATCATGTCGCCGGAGACCACGGTCATGTGAATGCCGGCACGGTCGAACTGCGAACGCATTGCGTGCAACGCCGTTTCGCCGGCGCGCTTGCTCGCTGCGACTGCCGAATAACCCTTCGGCACCGCCTTGTTGGGAAAGAAGTGGGCCTGGTGGCTGGTGACGAAGACGATACGTCCTCCTGCCGGCATCAACGGCATGGTCAGCAGTGCAAGGCGCCGCTGGGCATCGCGGTTGAGACGCATCGCGTAACCGGGGTCTGCGCCCAGTTCGAGGCCGCCAGATGCGTTGAGGATCAGGGTGTCCAATCGCCCGAAGCGAGCAGCGATGGATTCGATCATCGCCGCGGTAGCGGCTTCGTCGGAGATATCGGCGCCCAGGGTCGAGGCGTTCCCGCCTGCGCTGCGGATTGCCTCGGCAACGGCGTCCGCGCGCTTGGACTTCTCGCGGTAGTTCACGATGACGTGAGTGTCGGCACTGGCGAGTTGCAGTGCGGCTTCGGCGCCGATGCCCCTCGATGCGCCGGTTATGAGGATGACCCGCGCAGGTGCATGTGACATATCGGTCCCTTCCGTCACTGCCGACGGCTTCGGCTTCGGAGTCCAACCGTACACAGGTTTCTAAGAAAATTAAGCCTAAAATAAGGTAACAATAAGGCAATGATTTGGGGCTCGCGTCCGCGGCCGGGTCTCCGCGACTACTCGTCCTTGTGAGACAGCCAGATTCAGGCTGGGAGCATCCGGAAATGTAGATTGACAGTGTCCAGCGCAGGCCTCCAGCGCGCCGAGGTTCGGCGTCGATCCGGGCAAGCGAAGACCGCTCTGAGCCACCCGCTTTGACCAGTTTCTTTGGTCTTATGGTCTGGCCTTGATTCGGTATGATGTCAGACCGTAACCTGGCCCACATGTCTCCTGGCCAACAGCCCGCGCATCTCGAAGCCGACCGGGTTCGGATCGAATACGGCAGTTCGGACGCCCGCGACTCGCCCACACTTGCAGTCGATTGCGCCAGCCTCGACGTCGCGCGCAACGACTTCGTCTGCATCGTCGGCCCATCGGGTTGCGGAAAGACGACGTTCCTCAACGCCGTCGCCGGGTTCATCCCCATCAACGGCGGCACGCTTCGCCTCGATGGCCACGACATCCCTGGCCCAGGACCCGACCGGGCCATGGTGTTCCAGCAGCCCAGCCTGTTGCCATGGCGCAAGGTGATCGACAACGTCACCTATGGACTGGAGCTGGGCAAACGATTGAAGCGGCGTCAGGCCCGCGAACGCGCGCGGGAACTGCTCGATCTGGTCGGGCTGTCCGGTTTCGGCCACCGCTATCCCGCGCAACTGTCGGGCGGGATGCAACAGCGGGTCAACCTGGCCCGCGCGCTGGCCGTCGAGCCGCAACTGCTGCTACTCGATGAGCCGTTCGCGTCGATCGACGCACAGACGCGCGAGGTGATGCAGGTCGAGTTGCTGCGCATCTGCGCCGCCCAGAACGTGACCGCATTGTTCGTCACGCACGACATCGGCGAGGCGGTGCTGCTGGCCGACCGGGTGTGCGTCTTCGGCCCACGGCCGGGCCGCATCATCCGCGAGGTCTCGGTGCCGTTCCCGCGTCCGCGCGATCAGAGCATCCGCCGGTCACCGGAGTACCTCGCACTGGTGGAGGAGATATCCGAGCTGCTCTACAGTCCCGCCACGCTGAGCACCGCGGGAGCAGTAGGAGACGTGCACTGATGACTCTCACAGCGGCACGACCGGGCCGCGCGACCGCCCGCCGGAAGCCCGAAAGCCCGCGAACCCGCCGATGGTTCAACGAGAAATACGTTTACGGCGCAGGCGCCGTCATCGCGGTGCTCGCGCTCTGGCAGCTGGTGGCCGCGCTTCGAATCAAGCCGGCGATCATCCTGCCCGGCCCGATCGACGTCATCCATGCCTTCCAGCAGCTGTTCGCCAGCGCCACCATCTGGGCCGACCTGGCCACCAGCGGCAAGGAACTGCTCTACGGACTGATCCTGGCCACCGTCGTCGGACTACCGCTGGGGCTGCTCGTCGGCTGGTACCGCAGAGTGTCGTACGCGGCGAGCCCGCTGATCAACTTCCTCTACGCCACGCCGCGCATCGCTCTGACGCCGCTGTTGATCATCTGGCTCGGAATCGGTGATACGTCCAAGATCGCGATCGTCTTCCTGATGGCGATCTTCCCGATCCTGATCAGCACCGCCAGCGGCGTGCAGAACCTCGATCCCGCGGTGGTGCGGGTGGCGCGCTGTTTCGGCGCCAGCGACATTGCGATCTTTCGCACGATCGCGCTGCCGGGATCGGTGCCGTTCATCATCAGCGGCCTGCGACTGGCCGTCGGCCAAGCGTTGATCGGAGTGTTCGTCGCCGAGCTGAGCGGCGCCACCCATGGCGTCGGCATGTTGATGAACAACGCCGGTCAGCAGTTCCAGACGTCGGTCGTCTTCGCGGGGCTCTTCATCTTCGCGATCACCGGTGTGGTGCTCACTGGCCTGCTGCGCGTCGTCGAGCAGCGCTTCGCCGCGTGGCGGCCCCAGCCTTGAAACTCGTTGATGGAGGGACACAATGACATCGAATCCAAGACATCGAACCGCGTACTCAACACAACCAAGACAGCCGCCGCGGCGCTGCTCGCCGGGGCCACCGCCCTGGCGATGACCGCCTGTGGCGATAACGCCGGAAGCCAGGCGTCCGGAGACGCCAACTCGATCACTCTCAGTTACAGCCAAGTGGTCGCCGACGAACTTCCGTTCTGGATCGCCGACGAGGCGGGGATGTTCAAGGCGCAGGGTCTCGACGTCAAGCTGACCAACCTGAGCAGCTCAGACGGGTTCCCCGCGTTGATCTCCGGCCAGACCCAGCTCGCGTCGATCGGTGCGCCGGAGATGGTTGCGGGAGCGGCCTCGGGCGCTCAGGTGAGCTACCTCGCCACGCTGACCCCGGTGTTCACCTACGAGTTGTTCGCCAAGGTCAACAACCCACAGGAGCTCAAGGGCAAGCGCATCGGCATCACCTCGACCAGCGGATCGCTCTACATCGCAACGGTGGAAGCCCTCCAGCAGTTGGGCCTGCAGCCCAGCGATGTCTCGCTCACGCCACTGGGCTCGGTCACCAATGTCAACAATGCGCTCGTCGCAGGCACCATCGACGCCGCGATGTCCCATCCCCCTACGACAACCCAACTCGAAGCGGCCGGCTACCACTCGGTGCTCGACCTCGCCGCGCAGAAGATCCCGACCTCGAACGTAGGCGTCGCCGGCACCGACGACTACGTCAAATCGCACGGCGACCAGATCCGCCGCTTCATGACCGCGGTGCAGCAGGGCATCAAGCGCGAGAAGTCGGACGAGGCGTACGCCACCAGCGTCCTGTCCAAGCACCTGAATGTCAACGACCCCAAGGCATTACACGAAACCTGGGTGTATTACACCAGGGTGCTGCCCGACGTGCCGACACCCACCGTCGAGCAGCTGCAGACTGCGGTGACGGAACTGGCGCCCACCAATCCGGCGGTCAAGAATCTGGATCTATCGACCCTGGTCGACGCGTCGTTCGTCAGCACGCAGTAGCACGCGCGAATCGGTCTGAACAACGCTGCAGGCCGACACGGTGTTCGCCGCACGCTGTCGGTTGGCCCAGGCCACCTGTTCGGGCGCGCGATACCGATGAGCGAGTTGAGTCGTGCGCTGTCGTCGTCCCGCGAAGAGGCCGCGTTCGTCGGAGATTGAGACCAGCGATCACCAATCGGCAGGCGATGGCGTGTGCCCATAGTCGGGCAAGGTGACCTCGTCCACCGCCAGGGTCATCAGACTCTCCGGCCAAGTCCGTTGCCGCGCGACCGGCGCGGCTAGCGATCAGCCGCGCGGATGCGTGCAGCGTGCGAATGCCGGAGGCGGTGCGGGGATTGGCTCCCCGCAGTACCCGGGGAGACACCTTCTGCGCATTGTCGACGTGGGGGCGCATGAACTCTTCGTAGCGGGCGAACGCGGAGCGGTGGTCGTCGGTGCGGGACAGCTCGCCCGCCAGGACGTAGGCGCCGATGAGGGCCAGACTCGCGCTGCCCCCGCCGACCGGAGAGGCGCAGAATGCCGCGTCGCCGAGGAGGGCGATCCGCCCCTGGCTCCAATGTGCAGCGCGCACCTGGCCGATCGCATCGAAGTACAGCGGCGCGTGCGTCGAGTTCGGCGAGGATTCGGGGAGCGGCCCCACCGACGTCGGCGAAGGTGCGGCGCAGGATCGCGATCTGGTCAGCCCGATCCAGGTCCTCCAGGCCGCGCACATCGGAGAGGAAGGACAGCATCGCGCGGGTGGTGCCGAGGTTGTCCGGTCGCAGGTGCACGGCGCGCGACCCGGGCACGTGGTGCCAGTTCCACCACTGGTCGTCGGAGTCGCGGCGGGGGATGGTGAAGTAGGCGATGTACATGCCGAGCTCGGTCACCTCGAGTGGCAGGACGAGATCGCGGGTGCGCGAACGCAGGCCCTCGGCGATGACGACGAGATCGGCATCGATCGCCGTGCCGTCGTCGAGCGCCGCGGTGACGTGACCGCCGTGGTCGGTCAGTTCGGTGATCTGCGTGCTGAAGCGGTATTCGGTAGTGCCGCAAGTGTGTTCGTACAGGATGCGCGACAGCTCCCCGCGCAGGATCTCCAGCTCGGCGGTCGGACCGTCGACCCTTCCGGCGGCCGCCATGGGGAACGATGCGACCGGAGAGCCGTCGTCGTCGACGAACCGCATGCCGATCTCACGGGTGTTGGCCGCGCGAATGTCGTCCTCGATGCCCATGCGGCGAGCGACCTCGCGCGCCGCACCGCGGACGTCGATGTTGTGGCCTTCTTCCCGTCGCTGCGGGGCGCGTTCCAGGACGGTCGTGCGCCAGCCGCGCGCAGCAAGTTGATGGGCGAGCGCGGGGCCGGCGATGCTGGCCCCCGAGATCAGGGCGTGACGGGTCATCGTCGGAGAACTGCCCGGCGGGGGATGACATGAAACATCAGCGGCCGCATTGGTCCGGAATCACCCGGCACCAGGTGTCGGTGACGGTGCGTCGTGCCGTGGGGTTCTCGTGGCGACCTTCGGCAGGCGCCGCTTCAAGCTCGCACTCTTGAGCATCCGGATGGCCAGGTTCGCCGACGTGAACATGGGGATCACCCCGAGGAACGTCCGCTCGGACGGCCTGGCTCCGTGCAGGTACTCGAGGCTGCCGAAGACGTAGAAGCAGCCGATGCAGAAGATCGTCGCGGGGATGCAGAGAGCCAGGAAGGATCCGCGATCGGAAACAGCCTGTCGCGCAAGGGCCACCTCCTCGTCCGACATCGGCTCACGCTTGCGCAGCTTGCGCAGAACCCTTGGGATGCCTGCGACTTCGTCGCTCATGGGAAGTGTCGGTCGCCGCACCAGCCGCGCCACGAATATCCCCCCGAGAGACGCGAACACGAGGATGGCGACGAAGAAGATGATCGCCAGAAGGGCGAACAGGCTCAGATTCACCGTCTCACCCCCGGAAAGTCCGCCGGTTCCCGCAGCGGGCGGGAGCGCACCAGCGTCGGCCACCAGAACCACGGCCCGAGAAGTCGCAGGATGCAGGGCACGACGAAGGACCGCACGATCAACGTGTCGAGGAGAAGGCCGATGCACACGGTCGTGCCCACTTGGCCGATGGTCCTCAGATCACTGGTGAGCATCGCCAGCATCGTGAACGCGAACACCAGGCCCGCGGACGTCACGACGCCACCCGTGCTTCCCAGCGCGCGGATGAGGCCGGTATGCAACCCGGCGCCGATCTCCTCCTTGACTCGGGCGATCAGCAGGAGGTTGTAGTCGGATCCGACCGCAACCAGGATGACGAACGTGATCGGTAGCACCAGCCAGTGCAGATGCAGACCGATGAGGTGCTGCCAGACCAGCACGGAGAGCCCGAACGCACCGGCGAACGAGAACGCGACCGTACCGGGAATCACCAAGGCGGCGATCAGACTTCGCGTGATGAACAACATGATCAGGAAGATCAGCACGAACGCGGCGATCGCCACGATGAGGAGATCGGAAGCGGCGTAGGCCTTGATGTCCTTGTTGTTGGATCCCGCGCCGCCGATGTAGATCTTCGCGCCGGCCAACGACGTCTCCTTCAACGCTGCCTTGATGGCGTCGGGGAACTGGTCGACGTGTTCGATGCCTTCGGGCCCCATCGCGTTGCCCTCGTGGCTGACGATGAACCGCGCGGCCTTGCCGTCCGGCGACATCATCAGCGTCATACCGGTTTTGACGTCTTCGTTGTCGAACGCCTCACGGGGCATGTAGAAGAAGTCGTCGCTACGGGACTTGTCGAAGTCGTTGCCGACGTTGATCAGATCGTCGTAGGTCTGGTCGGTCTGCGTGGACTGCAGATGCGCCGGGCCGTAGGAATTGACGATGACGGCCTGGAGCCTCTGGGTGTCGTCCATCATCATCTTCAACTGCGTGATCATCTGGGGCAGGAGCGCATCGACGGCCTGGAGATCGGTGACGGCGTTCGCGATCTGGGCGTCGAGGGCGTCGATGCCGTCGAGCCCGTCGAACAACGATCGGAATGACCAGCACAGCGGAATGTCGAAACAGTGTGGCTCCCAATAGAAGTAGTTCTTGAGGGGCCGAAAGAAGTCGTCGAGATTCGAGATGTCTGCATTGATGTCGTCGGTGACCTGCTGCAGGTTCTCCAAGGTGAGCACCGTCGAGTGCAGTTCGTCGGACATCTGTTGGGTCAGGTCGATCGTCTTCGCCAGCACCGTGACGGATTCCGCCTGGATCTGCGCCTGCTTGTCGGTGTCGGCGTTCTGCTGCTGGTTGAACGGAAGCTGTTGACCGCTTCCGCTGCCTTGCGTGAGGAACAGGTAGGGGACGTTGGCGTGGTCGAGCGGACGGCCAAGGGGTCGGGTGATGCTCTGCACCATCGCCACCCCGGGGAGCCGGATGAGGCTCTTGGCCACTCGGTCGAGCGAGATGAAGTCGGCCGAGTTGCGCATGTCGTGATCCGACTCGACCATCAGCATCTCGGTGAACAGCTTGCTCTGCGGGAAGTGCCGATCCGCGGCCGCGAAGCCCTGATTGGCCGAGGCATTGGCCGGCTGATAGGCGCGGTCGTCGTAGTTGACCCGGTAGCTCGGCACGAAGATCGCCCCGAGCATGACCACTGCGGCGCTGGCCGCGAGGATCGGCTTCGGCCACCGCACCACGCTTGCCCCGATGCGCCGGTACAGGTGCCCACGCACCATCCGCTTGGGATCGAAGAGCCCGAAGAGGCTGCCCACCGTCAGGATCGCCGGGCCGAGCGTCAACGCCGCCGCGATGGTGAACAACATGCTGATCCCGACCGCCGGTCCCATCGTGTGGAAGTAGTCGAGTCGCGCGAAACCCAAGCAGAGTCCCGCCCCGGCGATCGTGAGCCCCGAGCCGATGATGATGGGCGAGACGCCACGGTAGGCCGTGAAGTACGCCTCCTCCCGGCTCTCGCCGAGCTGTCGCGCTTCGTGATACCGGCCCAACAGGAAGATGCCGTAGTCGGTCCCGGCCCCCAGGGTCAACGCAACGACGATGTTCACCGCGAACGATGACAACGGGATGACCCCGAAGTGCCCGAGCGTCGAGATGACGCCCTTGGCGATCAGCATCTCGAACAGCACGCTGGCCAGGGGCACCAGAAGGGTGCTGACCGAGCGATAGACCAGCAGCAGCATCACGATGATCAGGAGGATCGTCACGATCGTGATGTTGTTCAAGCTCGCGTTGGCAATGGACAACGTGTCCGAGGCGAGCGGCGCCGCGCCGCTGACGTAGACCTTCACTCCGGGCGGCGGAGTGTCGTTGGCGACCATGTTGCGGACCGCATTGACCGACTGGTTCGCTTGAATCTGGCCGATGTCGCCCGCAAGCCGCAACAACACGAACGCGGACTTGCCATCGAGGCTCTGGGCTCCGGCCGCGGAGAACGGCTTCCCCCACAGATCCATGACGTATTGCACGTGCTGGGTGTCGTGCTTCAGCCGTTGCATCAGATCGTCGTAGTACCGGTGGTCTCCGTCGTTCAACGGTCGGTCGGCTTCGAGCACGACCATGGTCAAGCTGGTCGACGTGGACTCTTGGAACTTCTCGCCGATGTGCAGCATCGCCACCTGAGATGGCGCGTAGGTCGGGATCATCGGGCCTGCGAGTTCCTGCGCGACGTCTTCCACCTTCGGCACGAAGGTGTTGGTCGTGACGGCGACGAGACCCCAGAAGACGATGATCGGGATGGCGAGAAGGCGTACCGTTCGCGCGATGAACGGGCGCTTCGCCTGGTGCGCGCTCACGCGGATTTCACTCTGCAGGTGACGTCGGCATCCTCGCGAGTCGCCGATTGTTCGTCGCGGACAACGCCGTTCACCAACATCCGACAGCCGACCTGGCCGCCGTGAACCTGCGCCGAGATGCTGCCGGACACCACGGTGAGCGTGGTCGTCTCGGTGTGCGACCACGGTAATGACGGGATGTCGACCTGGTGCGGATGTCCGTCGAGGTCGATGTAGACCAGCATGCCGCCGTCCCCAAGGGTTCCGGACAACTCGTAGGTGAGTTGTTTGGGAGTGAACTCCTCAGGTGCCTGCGGCATGTCGACGGCGAGGACGGGCCCTGGAGCGGACGCTTGGTGCACCTTCCACATGCACAGGGCGCCAAGGACGAGCGCAATGACGGTGACCAGGGGTAGCCATGCTCTCTCCAGGAAGGCTCTGCCGGCCGAACGTCGACTCACGCGATCTCCTCTCGGAATCCGCGCGGGAGTCTCCCGCAGCCCTCGCACCGCCATGAAGTTATATCCGATACAGGATGCATAGTTCAACCGCAGGTCCGCTGCGTCGAGAGGCGTAAGGCCTACTTATCGCAGGTTATGCCACCACGGGCTGGCCCCGCACCGACTTTCTACATCATGCCAATGATATAAATCGGACGTGGAACAAGCAGCTGTCGGCGGCGGTGCCGATGCCGTCGCCGAGATGATCACTCTCGGGACCGACCTGATGTTTCGGTACCTGGTCGACCGCGACGACCTCAGCGCCAGCGCCGCGCTGGTGCTGAACCGGATAAACCGCGAGGGCCCGATGCGCTCTGACGGCGCTGGCCGAGGCCGAGGGGGCCAGCCAATCGGGAATGACTCAGCTGGTCCAGCGGATGGAACGACAGGGACTGCTGGAGCGATGGAGCGATCCCGATGACGGCCGAGCATCGTTGGTCATGCTGGGAGAGGCGGGCCAGCGGTTCTGGGCTGCGCGCAACGACGTCCTGCGCCAGCGAGTCGCCGCGTTGTTGCCCGCCGTGTCCGAAGACGATCAGGTGGCATTGTGGCTTGCCGCCCAGGTGGTGGTGCGCGTGCTGGGCGAGATGCGCGATCATGCCGGCTCGCAAGCTCGAGACGGGGCCGACGCCACCTGAGATGACCGCGAACCGGCGTCAAGAGATTGCGTCGCCGATAGGTTTGACGGTTGTGGCCCTGTCACCGGATATCGTCGGCATGACCTACTCGTATCCCGACCACTACGTGGTCGGCCGGGAAAAGATCCGCGAGTACGCCGAGGCGGTGAAGAACGAGGACGCCGCGTACTTCGACGACGAGGCCGCCCGCGCGCTGGGGCACGACGCGATTCTGGCGCCCCTGACGTTCATTTCGATCTTTGGCCTTCAGGCTCAGATGGCCTTCTTCGCCCACGCGAACATTCCGATCACGGAAGAGAAGATCGTCCAGGTCGAACAAGGGCTGACGATGCTTCGACCCATCAAGGCCGGAGACAAGCTGTACTGCGACATCCGCCTCGACTCGCTGCGGCAGGCGTTCGGGGCAGACGTCCTGACGATCAGAAGCCGCATCACGAATCAGCACGGCGAAACGGTGCAGGAGGACTACACCACCATGGCCGGGCGCAGCGAATCGGCAGAGGGATAATTCGAAGACTCGACACTGACGGCTTCCGGCAAGCAATCGTGACAAGTGATCATGATCGACGGGGGAGGGGCGGCGGCAACGTGAGTGATCGAATTTCGATCGTCATCGCGGAGGATTCCCTGCTGGTGCGGGACAGCGTCTCCCGGGCGCTGTCGATGGACCCCGACGTCACGGTCGTCGGTGTCGCCGAGGACTACGACTCAGCGGTCGAACTCGTCGAACGGCACGAGCCCACGATTCTGGTCACCGACGTACGCATGCCACCCACCTCGACCGACGAAGGGATTCGGCTGGCGCAGTGGCTGCGAACGGCGCATCCGGACGTCGGGGTGATCGTGTTGTCGAACTACGCCGATCCGAGCTACGCGGCGGGGTTGCTCGAGGGTGGAACGGCGGGCCGGGGATACCTGTTGAAGGAGCGGATATCCCATTTCGACGAGCTCGCCGAGGCCGTGCACCAGGTGGCGGGCGGTGGCACGGTCCTGGATCCGCTGGTGGTCGAGGCGCTGCTCGAACAGCCTCGTTCGGCCGCGACTCTGAGCCGGCTGACCCCACGGGAACGCGAGGTGCTCAGCGAACTGGCAACCGGCTTCAGCAATCGAACGGTCGCCCAACGCCTGGTGTTGTCCCAACGTGCGGTGGAGAAGCACATCAACTCGATCTTCGCCAAGCTGGAATTGACCCCCGACGACTCCGTCGATCGGCGGGTCAAGGCCGTGCTGATGTTCCTCGGCGACGGTGGATCGGGGTGAGCGCGTGCTGCACGCGATCGACGAAGGTGGTGTGTACACCATGGTGCGCGGCAAATCGGCCCGGCACGATGGCACGGTGGCGGACGAGCGCGTGCGAGTCTGGGTCGTCGACGACCAGGCAACCTTCCGGCGGGCTACCGCCGCCACTCTCGATGCCATGGACGACTTCGTGATGGCCGGCGAATGCGAGACCGGTGAGACCGCGGTTGAACTCATTTCGGATGGGGACGTCGACATCGTCTTGATGGACATCCACATGCCGGGAATCGGCGGGATCGAGGCTGCGCGGCAAATCCGAACGGCCCGAACGGATTTGATGGTCGTGCTGATGTCTACCTACGACGTCGAGGACCTCCCGGCCGCCGCAGCGAACTGCGGCGCCGTCTCATACCTGCACAAGGAACACCTGAGTCCTGACTTGCTGAGACGGATATGGCGAGCAGGCGCCTGAGGGTCACGTCGGCCGCCGGATCGGTGCCCCAGTTGCGGGCAACGAGAACCCTGCTCTCCACCGCGATCGAGTCCTCGTCGTTGGGCCACGACCTGATCCACCGCTTGAGGTCGGAGCGCTATCAGGTCTTCCTCAGCGGGCATTTCGCCCTCTGGGCGAGCGCCGCCGTCGTGCTGCCCCTTCTGGAGTATGTGTTCTGGTACCGGGCGCCCTATGTGCTGCTGTTCGCTGCAATCGGCGCCCCGCAATGTGTTGCGCTGGCGATCGGGCTGCGTCTGGCTCGGCTCGGTAGGTATTCGCAGTCGATCAGCCTGGTCTGCGTCACGAACTGGATCAGCGCGGTCCTGGTGACGGTCGTCAACCCCAACTTCCTGCCGGTGATGGCGCTGGTGGCCCTTGTCCCCGTTGCCTTCGCGGAGCCCTACATTCGCTGGCAACGGGGGCTGGCCTTCACCGTGATCACCGCGATTTGCGTGCTGCTGATGGCTATGCTGGCGCGCTTCCTTCCGATTCTGCAGGTGGTCCAAGACGGTCCTCGCTGGCTCGAGACGACCGTCATCGTCGTGGGAGTGCCGTTCAACGCCTTTCACCTGTTGGTGATCGTGTGGAACAACGCCGCGGCGCTGAGGACGTCCGAGAAACGCCTCGCCGAACACGCTGCCGAACTGGCGGCCTCGCGCACGCGGTTGACCACCGCGGCCGACGAGGAACGGCGCCGCATCGAACGCGATCTGCACGACGGAGCCCAGCAACACCTCGTCGCACTGTCGGTGCTCGTCCAGCTTGCCCGCAACGCCGAACCCGACCGAGCTCAGCCGCTGCTGACCGAGGCGTCCGAGCTGGTGGAAACGGCAATCGCGGAGATTCGCAGGCTCGCCCACGGTATCTACCCCCCGCTACTGGTCAGCGGGGGTTTGCGTGAGGCCTTGCCGACGCTCGCCGCCAGGGCGTCGGTGCCGGTGCATCTTGACCTCGACGGCCTCGGCCGTTATCCGACTTCGACCGAGGCTGCGCTCTATTACTGCTGTAGCGAGGCGCTGCAGAACGCCGCCAAGCACGGTGGTTCAGCCACCTCGGTGACGGTCACGGCCCACGCCGACGAACAGACGCTCAACCTCGTGATCAGCGACACCGGACGCGGATTCGACCCCGCAACCATCGGGATCGGGCTGACGAACATGACGGACCGTCTTTCCGCCATCGGCGGCCAGCTCGCGATCGACACCGCGCCAGGACGGGGCACCCGCATCACCGCCATCGTCGACGCCCCGGCCATTTAGCGTTCAGGGGGTGTACACACCACCGCCAACCGTGTTGCTCACACGGTAGTCAAGCGGGGTCCGCCGCAGCAGGATGGAACTACTTCCTCGAAAGGCCTTGGCTGGGAGGATGTTCGATGAGCGGGGGCTCTCATGTCATCAACCGAACGTTCGATGTCGTCGACGTCGACACCGGAGGGGATCGGATCTTCGTCGCGACTCACGTTGGCGCCGAAGGACTTTGCTGATCACACCATGGACCATCTCTTGCCGACCGGCACCGTGACGCTCCTGCTGGCCGATGTCGAGGGCTCCACCCGGATGTGGGAGAGCCGGCCCGAAGAGATGGCGGCGGCACTGGCCACATTGGACCGCGTGCTGGCCGAACTCGTCCACGCCCACCACGGGGTGTGCCCGATCGAGCAGGGCGAGGGAGACAGCTTCGTCGTGGCATTCACCCGCGCCAGCGATGCGGTGGCCTGTGCCTTGGCGCTGCAACGGGCCGCCCTGTCGCCCCTGCGCCTGCGGATTGGTGTGCACACCGGCGAAATACGGTTGCGCGACGAAGGCAAGTACATGGGGCCGACGATCAATCGGGCCGCCCGATTGCGCGACCTCGCGCACGGCGGGCAAACCGTATTGTCGGGAACGACCAGCGATCTGGTCTGCGATGCGCTGCCCGAGCAAGCGTGGTTGACCGACTGCGGGAGCCATGTGTTGCGCGATCTGCCCCGTCCGGAGCGCGTGGCTCAGCTATGCCACCCCGACACGCACAACGACTTCCCGCCGCTGCGAACCCGTCCAATCAACGACTTCCACTGGCAGCCGGTGCAACTCACGACCTTCGTGGGCCGCATCAGCGAGCTCGCCGAAGTCGGCCGACTGCTGGAGGACAACCGCCTGCTCACCCTGACCGGGGCCGGTGGGGTCGGCAAGACTCGCCTGGCCGTGGAGGCCGCCGGCCGCCTCTCCGAACGATATGGGGGTGCCATCGCGTACGTGGATCTCGCGCCGATCACCGATCCGGAGCTGGTGCCGGTCGCGGCCGCGCGTGCACTGGGGTTGCCCGAACTACCAGGCGGCTGCTTCACCGCAGATCGCATGGCGAGGCACATCGGCGACCGCCAACTGCTTCTCGTCGTCGACAATTGCGAGCACCTGCTCGATGCGAGCGCCGAGCTCATCGGCGACGTGTTGCGTTCCTGCCCGAACACGACGGTGCTGGCGACGAGCCGCGAACCCATTGCGGTGAGCGGCGAGCAGGTCTGGCGGGTGCCCTCGTTGTCGCTCCACGACGATGCGATTGCGTTGTTCACCGAACGCGCACGCCGGGCCTGCTCGGAGTTCACCCTCGGCGCCCGAGACGTCTTCGCGGTGCTGACGATCTGCAGGCGCCTCGACGGCATGCCGCTGGCGATCGAGCTGGCCGCTTCGCGGGTGCGCGCCATGTCGCTCAACGAGATCGCCGACGGCCTGCATGATCGGTTCCACCTCTTGATCGGCGGCTCCCGCACGGTGGCGCGTCGCCAGCAGACGCTCAAGGCCTGCGTCGACTGGTCATACGACCTGCTCACCGAACCCGAGAAGGCGGCGCTACGGGCGTTCTCGGTGTTGCCGGGCGCATTCGACGCGGCCGCTGCTCAGACGGCAGCCGGTGCCCGCCCCGTCGACGGCCTTCACGTGGTCGACCTGCTCGCATCGCTCGTCGACAAGTCGCTGCTCACGGCCGAAACACGGTGCGGCCGAACCCGGTACCGCTTCTCCGAGACCATGCGTCAGTACGCGGCGGATCGGCTGTGCGAATCAGGGGGTCACGCTCGCTGAGGCCTTGTCCGATTCGTTCAAGACCGGCACCCACGCGTTCCCGTAGAAACGCGATATGGAAACCGATCTCCGAGCCCTACCCAACGTCGGCGCCGCAGTGGCCGCCATGCTGGCGCGCGTCGGCATCGAGCAGCCCGACGACCTGCGGGGGCAGACCGCCGAGCGGCTGTACCAGCGGCTGTGTGCGGCGGACGGACACCGTCACGATCCATGTCTGCGCGACACGCTGGTCGCCGTCTTCGACTACGCCAACGGCGCGCCTCCTCGTCCATGGTGGTACTACAGCCGATTGCGAGTCGATGCGCGTTCGGCCGCTCGGTACGAAGCGCTTGCCGAAACGCCGCTGGGGCCGTAACGCCATCACGCTCCGTATACGGTCCAGACATGAGTCGGGTATCGGTGATCACGGGCGGCGCGGGTGGCATGGGTCTGGCCACGGCGAAGATCGTCGGGCGGGACCACACGGTCGTCCTCTGCGACGTCAGGCAGGACCGGCTCGACGACGCGGCGGCGACGTTGAAGGACCTCGGAATCAATCCGACGATCGTCAACTGTGACGTCACCGACCGACCATCGGTCGCCGCGCTGCTCGAGACGGCGTCCGGCCTCGGCACGGTCGCCTCGGTGATCCACACCGCGGGAGTCAGCCCCAGCATGGGCGATGCCGACTACGTCATGAGAACCAACGCGCTCGGCACGCTCAACGTCAACGAGGTCTTCTTCGCGGCCGCAGGCGAGGGCTCCGCGATCGTCAACGTGGCCTCGATGGCGGCGCACATGCTGCCGGAGAGCCTCATTCCGACAGGTCACTTCCCGCTGGCCCTGCGCGACGAAGACGCCTTCATGGAGCAGATGACGTCGGTGTGCAGCATCGCGCCCGCCGACGCGCGCTCCGGTCTGGCCTATGCCGTGAGCAAGAGCTTCGTCAAGTGGTACAGCACGTCGCAGTGCGAGCGGTTCAACGGCCGGATGCTCCGCATCGTCTCGGTCTCCCCTGGGTCCGTCGACACCGAGATGGGTCGGCTCGAAGAGCAGGCCGGAGCGGGTGCGATGGTCACCGACGCCGCGGTCCCGCGGTGGGGCATGCCGGAAGAGATGGCCGAACTACTCGCCTTCTGTGCCAGCGACAGGGCCGGCTACCTCACCGGCACCGACATCCTCAACGATGGCGGGGTGATCGCCTCGATGAAGGAGCGAGCCAGGGCGGCCGCCGAAAACGGTTGAGCCGCAGTCTTCTAGCCGCGGTACTGAGCCACCAGTGCGGCGTACTCGTCGAGAAGTTTGAGCGACTCGTCGAGCGGCACGCTGGGCAGGAGTATTGCGACCTGCCCAAAACCAAGGTCCTCGACGGCGTGCCAGTAGTCGAGGTCCGCGGGGGTGCCGAACTGCGCCAGCGGGACGTCGTGGCCCGCGCCATCGCGGATCTGGCCGATGCGTTTGCTCAGATGCTCCACCGGGAACGGGTTGGAGATCCAGCCTGCGTCGTGCCGAATCACCCGCTTGACCGTGGCATCGGAGTCGCCACCGATGTAGATGGGCGGATGCGGTTTCTGGACCGGCTTGGGGCGACTGAACGACGATTCGAAGTCGACGTATTTGCCGTGGTACTCGGCGGGGTCGGCCGTCCACAGCGCCTTGATGGCCTCGATGCGCTCATCCAGCAGCGCACCGCGCGTCTTGGGGTCCGTGCCGTGGTCGCGCAGTTCTTCGATGTTCCAGCCCGCGCCGACGCCGAACACGAACCGGCCGCCGGAGATCAGATCGATGCTCGCGGCCTCCTTCGCGGTGGTGATCGGATCACGCTGAATGAGCAGTGCGATCCCCGTGAACAATTCGATCTTGGAGGTCACGGCGGCCGCCGCGGCAAGCGTGACGAACGGGTCGAGCGTCTTGTAGTAGATCGACGGCAACTCGCCGCCCATCGGGTACGCCGACTCCCGACTTGCCGGTATGTGCGTGTGCTCGGCGATCACCAATGAGGCGAAATCCCGCTCCTCGATGGCCCGTGCCAGCGATACGGGATCGATACCGTCATCGGTCACGAATGTGGAGATACCGATTTTCATGCACCACTCCTAGCCGTCGACACGCCTTTGACGAACCGTCGTCGAGACCAGACTATTCCGGCCGGAAGCGGCCGTGGCAGCCCGGCCTCGGACCGCTCTCACCGCGGCAGCGCTGCGCCCTTCACCGCGATCTTGAAGATGAGAGTCGTCAGGGCGCCGAATGCACCGTGCGCGCCGATGTAGAGGCGTTTGGTGTCGTAGCCGGCGACGTCCTTCATGTTCTCCCCACCGAAGCGGGCCGGGGCCCGGCCGTCGACGACGGCGACGTCGGCGCCCAGAAGCGCGTGCCGGACGTGGATCCGTTCGTCGCCGGTCGCGGTGGCCACCAGTTCGCCGATGGTGCGCTCGCCTCCCGAGGTGGGGATGGCAGCACAGGTCACGTCGTGCTCCTCGAGGTAGCGGTTGATCTCGTCGATCGTGGCGTCGGCACCGACGACGAGGCTGAGATTGCCGAGGTTCACGGTGATGTCGCGGTTTCCTCCGGTGGTCAGCGTGGCGGCCGGATCCGTCTTCAGATCACGGGTCAGGGCGGCACGAACGGCGGCGCCGAACGCGTTCGCGTCGGGCTCCTCCGGGGAGTAGTCGGGCAACATGATCCCGGGATTGAGCAGTCCGGCCGGGTCGAAGGCCTCCTTGATCGATCGCTGGGCGGCAATCTCGGTCGGGGTGAAGCGCTTGGTCATGAATTGGCGTTTCTCGGTGCCGACGCCGTGTTCGCCGGTGATGGTGCCACCCAAACCGAGGGCCGCTTCGATGATCTCGTTGTTCGCCGCCTCCAGTGCGGCGGCGGCCTTGGGATTGTCTCGGTCGAAGAAGGTGGTGGGGTGCAGGTCGCCGTCCCCGGCGTGGCCGGTCACGGCGATGAACAGCAACCCGTCGGTGTGACGGGCGGCCGCGGCCTGGATGGCCTCCTGCATGTCCGGGATCCGTTGGCGGGGAACGGTGACGTCGCCGATGAAGAAACCCTTGCCGCTCTGCTTCACCGAGTTGGGTGCGTTCAGCCGCCCGTACCACAGGGCGGTGCGCGCCTTGTCGTCCTCGGCCACACGGACTTCGGTAGCCCGCTCCCGCAGTACCTTCTCCACGACCGGTTGGTCGCGGGCGACTTCGGCCGCGGTGCCATCGACGTCGATGAGCACGATCGCGTCGGCGTCGAGCGGGTAGCCGGTGTCGTAGAACTGCTGCAGCCCGGCGATGCCCTGTCGGTCGAGCCATTCGACGGCGGCGGGGACGACGCCGGTGGCGATGACCGCGGCGACGGTGTCGGCGGCGGCTCTGGCAGTGGCGAACGCGCCCATCAGGCTGTGGGTGACGTCGGGGATGGGGCGCAGCGCGACGGTGGCTTCGGTGACGATCCCGAGCGTGCCCTCGGATCCGATGAGGACCCCGAGCAGGTCCGGTCCGTCGTCGTCCGCACTGAGCGTGATGGTGGACCCGTCGGCGAGCACGACCTCCACGGACAGGATGTGGTTGTAGGTGACGCCGTACTTCAGGGCGTGCGGGCCGCCTGCGTTCTCGATGATGTTGCCCGCCACGGTGGCCAGGTGCGCGGACACCGGGTCCGGGGAGAAGCACAGCCCGTGCGGTGCGAGCCGCTCCTGCAGGTCGGAGTTGATGACGCCGGGTTCGACGCGGGCGCGCCGGTTGTCGACGTCGACCTCGATGATCCGATTCAAGCCGGACAGGTCCAGCAGCACCCGGTCGGTGGTCGGCATCATCCCCGCCGAACAGTTCGACGCCCCACCGCGGGGCACGACCGTAACGCGGTGTTCGGTTGCGACCCGCATGATTTCGGCGATCTCGCCCGTACTGCGGGGGCGCAGCAGCAGCCCGGGGGTAGCGCCGAAGCCCCAGAAGTCGTGGCCACGATCTGTCAGGACCGCGTCGTCGGTGACGACCTCCGCGCGACCGGCGACGGCCTTCGTGAACAACTCGACGAGCGAGTCGTCCAAGGTCGTGATGTTTTCCGTTGTGGGAGTGGTCATTTCGATCAAATCCTTTCGTGGCACCAGTGGTGCGGAATCAGGCGCTGACGGGTGTGGTGGTGACGTTGATGAGGGTGGGCCGGTTGCGGTCGGCGATGCCTGCGTTGAGCAGTTCGGCGACCTCGTCCGTGGTGCCCGCCTCGTGCGCGTCGACGCCGTAGCTGCGTGCGGTGGCCACGATGTCCAGGCCGGGCAGATCCAATCCGGGCACACCCGTGGTGTGTTCGATTCCGCCGAATTCCTTGAGGATGCCGTACTCGGAATTCGATGCCACGACGATGGTCAGTGGGATCCCGTACTGCGCGGCGGTCCACAGCGCCGTGATCGCATAGTGCATGGACCCGTCGCCCATCGCGGCCACCACGGGCCGGTCGGGCGCGGCGAGTTGTGCACCGACCGCGGCGGGCAGGCCGAAACCGAGGCCGCCGCCTGCGGCGGTCAGATGGGAGAACGGATGCCCTGGCCGCACACACGTGCTGATCGTGAACTCGTTGCTGCCGGCTTCGGTCACCAGCAGGGTGTCCGCGGGAAGGTTCAGTCCGACGGTGGACCACAGCGCTTCCGGTGCCAGGGGAGCGGTCATCGTGCCGGGGTCGGTGACGGGATCGCGCGGTGCAGGCGCGGTTCTGCTGGTCTGGTCGACGTGTGCAACCAGGGCCTCCGCGGCCGAACGTAGGTCGGCGACGATCGCTTCGCCGATCGGTGCGCGGGCGGCTTCGTCGGGGTCGTTGGTGATGTGGATCAGGCTGGTGCCCTCCGGCAGGTAGGGGCCCTCGATCTTGGGGTAGTACCGGAACACCGGCGCGCCGATGACGACGACGAGGTCCCGGCCGGTCAGTGCCTTCGAGATCCAGCCCGCACCCGGTGGGAGCGATCCGTGGTACAGCGGGTGATCCTCCGGGAACCCGGACAGGCCGGTCAGTGGTGCGGTGAGCACGATGGACCGGGTGCGTTCCGCGAGGGCGATCACGGCATCCCAGGCGCCGAAGCGTTCGACGTCTCCGCCGACGATGATGGCGGGCGACGTGGCGTCGTTGAGGCGCCTGGCGATGTCGGCGGCAAGGTCGTCGGGGAAGCCGCCGGCGTGCGTGACGGTGCGGGTGCGGACCACGTCGATGTCGGACGACTGCTTGTCGGTGAGCTCAACGGCCATGTCGTCCATGGGAAGTGAGACGAACACCGGGCCTCGCGGGGCCGTGTTGGCGATGTGGATGGCGCGAGCCAGCACTGCAGGCACTTCACTCGCGACTGCCGGCTCGGCGGACCACTTCACGAATGGCTTGGGCACGTTCGTGGCATCGACGTTGGTGAGCAGGCACATCTGGTTCTGCAGATCCCGCCGCTGATTCCCGGCTGTGACGATCAACGGGGTCTTGTTGATGTAGGCGTTGTACAGCGCACCCTGGGCGTTGCCCATGCCGGGCGCGGTGTGCAGGTTGACGATCGCGGGGCGACCGGTGATCTGCGCGTAGGCGTCGGCCATCCCGACCGGCACCATCTCCTGCAGGCCGAGCATGTAGCGGAAGTCGGATGGAAAGTCTTCCAGCAGAGTCAGTTCCGATGAACCCGGGTTCCCGAACCACGTCGTCAGACCGTGCGTCCGCAAGAGGTCGATCGTCGCCTGCCGGACGGTGATGGGGCCCTTGCCGCTGCGGCCGATGGGTGTTGTCATGGGAATGCCTCCTGGGTGTGTGACCAACGGTCGTCATGGGTGCCGGAAGTGATGCGGGTTACTTTCGTCGTGGTGGAAGCCGATGTCGCTAACGCTGTCTGCCATCCCTCGTGGACGGATGCGGGAACAACTCCATACCTGCTAGCTGCAACGGCAGCTAGCAAATACCTGAGAATCAGCTGACCGCGGAGTGCAGTTGGTGGGCGGTCACTCGATGAAAGGCCCTCCAGCAGAGAAGATTCCGGCGCTCGGCAAGCAACACCTCAGGGCAGGGTCGCCTGATCGGGTCTTTCGGTACTCGGGCGGCAACTGACCTACCGCCACTATTGGTGGAGGCACGGTATTCGAACGCTGCGACCCTCAAGCCGCTTGGTCGTCGGGCGGCGCGGGTCCGCCGGGCTGATCGGCGTCGTCGTTCCCCACGGGGTCGAACGGTTCCGGTTCGCGGCAGCCGCCATCCCCGATCGGTTCGGGCGGTGGGGGTTCACCGTGCGTCGGGTTCGTCGGGCTGATCGGCGTCATCGTTCCCCACGGGGTCGAACGGTTGCGGTTCGCCGGTGTCGTTCGGTCGGACTGGTGTTCGGGTTCGGGTTCGTCGGGTGGGTGCAGGAGTCGTTCGGGTCGGTGGTAGTAGTTGACCCGGGCTTGGCCGGTGTCCAACTGTGGGGGTGGGGCCCATTCGACTTCGCCGCGGGCGTTGATGCTGGTGGTCCAGCCACCGTCCTGTCGACCATCCGGTTGTCGGGTCCGCAGGCCAGGCCGAGTTCGTCGACGTTGGTGTTGCCGCCGTCGCCCCAGTCCCTGGCGGCGTGGTGGACCTGGGCGCCGTAGGCGCCGACGGTGCAGCACGGTTTGGTGCAGCCACCTTCGCGGCCGATCAGCATGATCCGCTGCGCCGGGGAGGCCACCCGTTTGGCGCGGAACAGATCCAGCGCTGATCCGGTCGCCTTGTCGAACACCGCCAGGTAGTGGTTGGCGTGGGCGGCCAGCCGGATCACGTCGGCGATCGGCATGATGGTGCCCCCGCCGGTGACCCCGACCCCGGCCCGGCTCTCCAGGTCTTGCAGGGTGGTGCGGATGATGATCGACACCGGCAGCCCGTTGAGCTGGCCGAGTTGTCCGCTCATCAGGGCGATGCGCCCGACCGCGATCAGGGCGTCGTGTTGGCGTTGGGCCAGGCTGCGGTGATCGTTGTCGATCTGGGCTTGGGTCGGGGTGCCGGAGGTGCAGGGTTCGGGATCATCGGGGTTGCACATGCCGGGGGCGGCGTACTTGGCGAAGATCACCTCCAACACCGCCCGCGCTTCGGGGGTCAGTTCCCCGCTGAACGGGACCGTTCCGCCGCGGCGCTGTCGGCCGATGGTGATCCCGCGCGTGCGGTTGCGTTCGGTGTCGTCGGGTGCGGGGCCGTCCTGGTCGAGCAGGAACAGGGTCAGCTCGGCGACGTCGTCGAGTTCCTTGGGTCCGACGCCGGCCGCGGTGCGGACCAGGTCGGCCTCGAACTGGTCCCGGGTGCCCGCGTCGACGAAACCCGGCAGTTTGGTGATCGACTTGCGGATCACCTCGACGTGCTCGGGGGTGATCTGCCCGCGGGCCTGGGCGGCCGCGGTGCACGCCAGCACCGGTGGCAGGGGTTCCCCGGTCAAGCGTTCGTCGTGGTCCCAGTAGCGCCGGCCTCGGTCAGCCGGCGGTGCGCTTCGCCGCTGGAGATCCGCCACCGGATCCTGAGCACGTCCTCCAGGACTTGGCGCCCATCTCCTTGGGCGTGGTCTCGGCCTGCAGCCGGGCCAGGATGCGGTGACTCTGGGTGGGCAGCTGACAGGTCAGGGTCTGCAACTCGTCGCCGGCGGCCAGCAGTTCGGCCAGGGTCAGCGAGTCGAGTGTCGCAGGCGGCCAGCGCGTCGTGCGCGGCGCGCATCGCCGCGATGCCTTCCTGCACGACCGTCCCGGACATACTTCGAACATACATTCGACCACCGACAAAACCCGCCGCACTGTGACTACTGAAACCACAGTGGCACAAGGGATTACGCCCTGTGGATAAACTCCACCGCCTGTGGATGAATCAAGCACGTGACCGCCGCAATGAGGTAGTGGGGTCGACACTTCGGACAGCTCGACCCGTTGCGTATGGCCATGGTCGGCGCGGACAATCTGTCCAGTCGATCCCTGGGGGTGACGGACGTGGCTGTGCCAGTCGGTCCTGTCAGCTCCCTGCGCCTCCAGATCCTCGGTCCGTTGCGACTGTGGCGCGACGACGTCGAGCTGGACACCGGCCCTCGGCAGCAGGCGTATCTGCTCGCCCTGCTCCTGGCCCGCGAGGGGCGGCCGACCAGCACGGGCGAGCTGATCGACCTGATCTGGGACGAGGACGCCCCGGTCAGCGCGCTCAACGTGATCCACAAGTACGTCGGCGCGTTGCGACGATTGCTCGAGCCCGACCTCCCAGCCCGGGAAGCCGGCTCGCACCTGCCGCGGCGGGGCAACGGATACCTGTTCGCAGCCGGCCCGGCCACGCTCGACCTGGTCGCCTTCCGGGAGCTGGTCGACGCCGCCGGAGCCGCCCTCGCGGAGCATCGCCGCGAAGCCGCGCTCGACCGCTACGTCGAAGCGCTGGGCCTGTGGCACGGCGCTGCGGGCGACGGACTGGCTCATGGACCCTCGGCGATGCCGATCTTCGCCGGGCTGAATGATCAGTTCTTCGACGCCTGTGTGGCAGCGGCCGAGCTCGCCGTGTCGCTGGGCCGGCCGGAGCGCGTGCTGCCGCCGTTGCAGCTCGCCGCCTCGATCGCGCCGTTGCACGAGCCCGTTCATGCCGAGCCTCATCGCCACCCTTGGCGCCGCAGGCCTTCAGGCGGAGGCGCTGTCGGTGTTCCGCACGGTCCGCACGCGCCTCGCCGCAAGACCTCGGCATCGACCCGGCCCGGCTCTGGAGGCCGCGCACCGCCGGGTGCTCAACCAGACCGCACCGTCGACTGCGACGGAACGGGCGCCGGCGATGCCGGGATCCGGTCGGCTGGGCGGCCTGGTCGGCCGCGTCGACGAACTCGCCGTCCTGTGGCAGGCGGTCGAGCCGGCATTCGCCGGCGGCACCGGCCTCGTCGTCGTCGAGGGCGAACCGGGCGCGGGCAAGACCCGCCTGCTGCGAGGAGCTCGTCGCCGAGTCCGATCGGCGCGGCGCGTTCGTCGTCTGGGGCGGCTGCCTCGAGGGCGACGGAACGCCGTCGATGTGGCCGTGGGTGCAGGTGGTCGGCACGGTCCTCGACAGCCTGCCCGGCGCGGCGCGGGAGAAGTGGCTGGCCGGCGAGCTCGGCCAGCCTCCTGCGAGCCGCGACGACGACGTCCTCACCGGGCCGGTGATGCCGGACAGCGGCGCCCAGTTCCGCCTGTTCGACCGGGTCGTCGCCGTCATCGGCGAGGTCGTCGGCGCGACGGCCGCTGGTGCTCGTGATCGACGACCTCCAATGGGCCGACGTCGCCTCGCTGCAGCTGTTCGGTCACCTCGCGGCCCGGCTGCCGCGCGGCACCGCGATCATCGGCGCGCTTCGCGACCGCGCGCCCACCCCCGGCACTGAGCTGCGCGGGTGCTCGCCGCCGCGAGCCGGGTGCCCGGCCACCGCCGCATCCGGCTCGGCCCGCTCCACCTGGCCGACGTGGCCGAACTCGTCCGCCGCGAGACCGGCCAGCGTCCCCGGCTCCGACGCCGCCCGCAGCATCCACGCCCGCACCGCGGCAACCCGTTCTTCGTCCGGGAGCTGTCCCGGCTCCTCGTCGACGGCGGCTGCTCGTCCGAGGACGCAGCGGCACGGGCCGGGGTGCCGTCCACCGTGCGCGACGTCGTCCGCGACCGGATGGCCGACCTCGACGACGGCGCCCAGGCCTGCTGCAGATCGCCGCGCTCATCGGCCGCGACGTCGGGCTCGGCCTGCTCGCCCGCGCCGCCGACCTCGACGTCCAGACCTGCCTCGACCGGCTCGAGCCGCTGCAGGCGCTCGGCCTGCTCGGGCCGATGCCAGGGGATCCGTTCTCGTTCCGCTTCGCGCACGACCTGGTCCGCGAGTCGGTCGCCGGAGATCACACCGCCGCGCCGGGCGACCCGGCTGCACGTGCGCATCGCGGACGCGCTCGATGCGACCGGCTCGGATGACGAGTCCGTCGACGAGCGGCTCGCCTACCACCTGTGGTCGGCCGGCCCGCTGGCCGATCCGGCCCGCACCGCGCACGCGCTGGTCCGCGCCGGCCGCCGCGCGGCGGCCAAGTCCGCGTTCGAGGCCGCCGAGCGGCAGCTGCGATCGGCCGCGCAGGTCGCGCGGACGGCGGGCCTGGCCGAGCTCGAGTTGTCCGCCCTGTCGCAGCTCATCGCGGTCGTCGGGATGCGATCGATGTACGGCGCGTCGGCGCTCGATCTGCTGGAGCGCGCCGAGCAGCTGGCCCGTGACCTCGGCCGGGAGCTCGAGGCCAGCCGGCTTCCTGTACTCCCGCTGGGTCGCCCACGCCCAGGGCATCGAGCTTCGACCGCAGCGGCCCGCTGGCGCGCCGGTTGCTCGAGCAGGGCAAGGCATCCGCCGATCCGATCGTGCGCGCGTACGGCCTGCAGGCCTGGGGCATTCACCAGTGGGACATCGGCAACATCGGTGAGGCGTTCCGATACCTGAGCCAGTCCGAGCGGACCCTGCTCGACCGACCTGGCACGGCGCGACGAGGACCCGGTCCGGCGTGATCTGAAGTTGCTCATGACCGGGATGCTCGCGGAGACGACCGCGCTGCACGGCGACGTCGACGCGGCGCGCGCGCTGCTGGACACGCTGGAGGCCGCCGCCGGCGACGACCCCTACGCGATCACGGTCTGGGCCACCATCGCAGCCAGGATCGCGGCGATCGTCGGCGACCCGGCCGTGGGCGCTACGCGCGGCGGAGCGCGGCATCGCCGTCGACCCCGCGTTCTCGTTCGTCTTCCTCGGCACCTACCAGCGGCTGGCCCGGTGCTGGGCGCTGGCCGTGACCGGGCAACGACCCTGCCGGCGGCCGCCGTCGAGGCCGAGCGGATCATCGCCGCGAACCTGCTCGACCCGCCACGCTCGTGCGTTGCCACCTGGTACGCGCTGCTTGGCGAGATGCTGCTGGCGGCCGGGTCGACGGACGAGGCCTCCGTCGCGCTGGACCGCGCCGACTTCTACCTCGACGCCTATGGCCAGCGCTACCCCGAGGGTCTGCTCCTCCTGCTGCGGGCGCGGCTGCTGCAGGCATGCGGCGAGCCCGTCGCGGTCGTCCGGGCCGCCGCCGAAAGAGCTCGCGCGCTGTCCACCGAACGCGAGGCGCACCTGTTCGTCCGTCGCGCCGAAGAGTTCCTGACGACCATCGATGCGCATCCGGCGACGAATCAACAAAGTATCCACTGCTCGTAAAGACGACCCGGATAGGTTGACCAGCGAACGCGGCTGGCTGCGAAAAACCTTTGTGGGTTCGTACTTTCGGGAGGCATCATGCAGATGCGAGCGGCACGCATGCACGGTTACAACGAGCCGTTGCGGCTCGAGGAGATACCGGTGCCCGACGCCGGGGCGGACGAGGTGCTGATCAAGGTCGCAGCGGCAGGCATGTGCCGCAGCGACTTTCAGCTGATCGAGGGCTACTTCTCGAGCGGCATTCCGGTGTCGTTCCCCATCATCCCGGGACACGAGGTTGCGGGGACCGTCACCGAAGTTGGCGCCGACGTGCCGCAATCCGCCGGTCTGGCGGAGGGCGACCTCGTCGTGGTCGACCCGAACTGGGGCGACGGCGTATGTCGGCAATGCCACGAAGGCAATGAGCAGCTCTGCGGCGGAGGACAACTCGTCGGATTCGGACCGCCCGGTGGTTTCGCCGAGTACCTGGTGGTGCCGCACCGCCACGTCATCGCAGTACGGGACCAGCCCGATCTGAAACCGGAAATGTTGGCACCGCTGACCGACGCCGGGCTGACGCCGTACCGCGGCATGAAGAAGCTTCGGGCCGCCGGAAAGCTTGGCGCGGGCCGCACCGTGGTGGTCAACGGCATCGGCGGCCTTGGCGCCTATGCCGTCCAGTACGCCCGACTGCTCGGCGCAGGCGCCACAGTGGTCGGATTTGCCCGAAGTGACGAAAAGCTCACCGTGGCAAGGGAAAACGGCGCCGACCACACTGTGAACGTTCGCGACAAGACTGTCCGAGGATGTACAGAACGACCTCGAAGACCTGACTGGCAGGCGGACCGTCGACGCGGTCCTGGACTGCGCAGGGGCGCCGGAATCGCTGGCGTTGGGTTTCTCGATCCTGGCGGCGGAGGGCGCGCTCACCTCCGTGGGTCTGATGGGACAACGCGCCGAGCTTGCCTTGCTGCCGTTCGTGAACGGAGAGAAGACGTACTTCGGATCGTTCTGGGGGAACCACAACGATCTCACCGAGGTTCTCTCGCTCGCCGCCGCGGGACAGATCAAACACAACATCGTCCCGGTGAAGCTCGACGCCATCAACGACAATCTCGACGCACTGGGCCGCGGCGACATCGTCGGGCGCGCCGTCGTCCTCGCTGAGCCGTCTTCGACTGACCGCGGCTACACCTCGGTCTTCTCCACCAGCGAGATCAGCTCGAGGGCGGCGGGCCCGGACGACGCCGGGTTCTGACCGGTGATGAGATGTCCGTCGGTCACCACGTACGACTCGAAGTCCCCGGCCTTCGAAAACTCAGCGCCCTTCGCGATGAGCTCGTCCTCGACCAGGAAGGGCACGACCTTCGGTCAGGCCCATCGCCTCCTCCTCGCTGTCGGTGAAGCCGGTGACGCGCCTGCCCGCCACCACCGGAGTGCCGTCCGCCTTGGTGGCATGCCGCATCACCCCCGGCGCATGGCACACCAGCGCGATGGGCCTGCCCGACTCCACCATCCGCTCGATCAGCTTGATCGACGTCGCGTCCTCGGCGAGATCCCACAGCGGGCCGTGCCCACCGGGGTAGAAGACCGTGTCGAAATCGTCGGCGGACACGGAATCCAGCCGGACCGTTGCGGCAAGTTGAGCCTCGGCCTCTGCATCGGCCTCGAAGCGGCGCGTCAGGTCGGTCTGGAACTGCGGCTCGTCGCTCTTGGGGTCCAGCGGTGCGCGCCCGCCGTTCGGCGACGCCAGCGTGATGTCCCATCCGGCGTCCTTGAAGTGGTAATACGGGGCGGCCAGCTCCTCGAGCCAGAACCCGGTCTTGCGGCCGGTGTCGCCCAGCTGGTCGTGTGAGGTCAGCACCATCAGAATCTTCATGTCACGGGATCCTATGGAGTGCTACTGGACGAAGAGTGGATCCGGGAATCTACGTTGCGTGCCACGGCAGGTGCGTGGCCCGGGATTCGGCGAGCAGATCGCCAGGCCGGAAGCCGAGGAAGCTCTTGACGTAGATCGGCCCGGTATCAGTTACTGCGTCGCCTGATACACCGCCATCGCGACCGCGGCATCGGTTGCGCCGACTCCGGTGAGGTCTGCGATCGTCAGCCCCGCGGTGTCGGGGTCGATGCCGTCGCGCAAGATGGCGCCGACGGCCGTATCCGCGTTTGCATCCACAGTCCCCGCCCGCACCGCGTTGCCGAAATCACCGTGGTCGAGACATTGGGTGTGGTCGTCGGTGGCGACAAGAGTCGCGGCGGCAAAGAGTTCTGGCGGTAGCTCCGCCTTGCCGGGTAGATCAGTGCCGATACCGGTGACATGCTTGGCGCCAACGAATGCCGACGCCGCTGCGAGCGGTCGCGTCGATGGTGTCGCGGTGATCACGCACGGCATGCTCGCCGCGTGCTCAATCGTCGCCGGGGCAGCATCGACTCCGCTGTCGATCAGCTCTTCGCATAGCCGTCGCGCAGCCTCCGAACGCCGACTCCACACTCGCACCTGGCGCAGCGGCCGCAGCGCGCCCAACCACTGAACTTGCAGCCGCGCCTGCAGACCGGAGCCCAGAATGCCGACTTCGTCGACGTCGTGGGGTGTCAACGCGTGGGTGATCAGAGCACCCGCCGCGGCTGTGCGCCATGCCGTCAGCCATCCCTCGTCGGCCAGCATCGCGGCCGGTACGCCAGTCTGCGCATCGAGCACCAGGATCAGCCCACTGTTGGTCGGTATGCCGCGCTCGGCATTGCGGTAGAAGCCTGCAGCGACTTTCACCGTGAAGTACGGCGCGCCCGCCACGTGGCCCGCTTTGACGTGACAGTCGCCGTCGGCATCGGGAAATTCCAAATGAAGCGGCGGTGGTACCTGGGTGCGGTCCCTCGGCGTGCGCTATCAGCGCTTCACGGACCGCGCTGAAGATCAACGGCTTGCTGGCCACGGCAGCGATCTGCGGAAGGTCGAAGACGGGCAGGGTCATCGGCGCTTGCCCAGCCATTCGGACCAAATCGCAAGCGCCTCATCCGGATCATGCCTGCCCAGGCCAACACGGAAGTGGTTCGTAGGTGTCGCCGTCAGCTCCGAGCGGTAAATACTGGCTGGCAGCAACAGAATTCCGCACTGCTCGACGAGGTCGGTGCACATCGCTTCGACGCCGTCATCGCCGAGATAGCTTGGGAAGCAGACGCATCCGCCGGCCGGCGGCGCCCAGTCGAATAGGTCTGGATATTGGGTGAAGAAGGCGTCGAACCGCGGGATGTTCGCCGCGACGATCGCACGATTGCGATCCAAGATGACGTCCCGCGCGCGCAGTGCCATCACAGCCAGGACCTCGGCGGGAGCGGAGTTGCAGATCGACGTGTAGTGCTTTGCCCGCTCGAGCCGGCGAAGAACGGTGCGGTCACGGCAGGCAATCCAGCCGATACGCAGGCCAGGTAAGCCGTAGGCCTTCGACATCACGTTCAGCGACAGCGCAGTTGGGGACATGTCCGCTGCCTGCGGGAGCATCGCGCCCGTATCGGTTTCCAGGCCTCGGTAGACCTCGTCACTGAATAGAACGATGTTGCGTTCTTCGCACAACCTCACCAGCCGTGTCCATGTCTGCACGTCCGGCACCGCGCCGGTTGGATTGTTGGGGAAGTTGACCGACACCATCTTCGTGGTGGGGCGCAGTTGCCGTTCGATCTCGTCGACGTCTAGTGCCCAGGCCTTCTCGGGATCCTGAGCCACGCCCGTCACCTCGCAGATTGCGAGCGGAATGGATTCGGCCGCTTGATAGTTGGGGGTGACGACAATTGCATGGTCCCCCGGTTCCAGCAGGGTCTGCATCGCGAGATAGAGGCCTTCTTCTGCGCCGGCGAAACACAGAACGTCGTCGGCCTCGAGATCTTGGTAGGTAGCCGCGATCTCCTCACGCAGAGCGGGAAGGCCGTAGGTCTCGGTGTAGCCGAGACTCAGGTTCTCCCAACGCTCGCGAGCGTCGTCATCCGCCAGCGCGAGCAACTCGGAGAGCGACATCGTCTGAGCGTCGGACGCGGTCAGATGGTATTTGGCTTTGAACTCCCAACGGGAGAAATAGGTTTCGAGACGAAAGTCAGGAAGCGTGGGCATGCGGGTCCTTCCGAGTTTCGGCAAGTAGCCGGTAGGCAGCCGAGCGGGAGATTCGAAGAGCCTGCGCTACCACGAGCATCGAGCGCCGGTGTGCAAACACCCCAGCACCGTCGAGATGAGATAGCACTGCGTACCGTTGCTCTTTACTGAGGCGTTCGACGGGCACGCCCAGGTTTCGGACGAAGTCTCCGACGAGGTCGTTGACCGTCTCCGTCCAATCATGTTCGAAGAGCGACTGGGGCTGCCCCGTCGTCGGTGCCGCAAATCCGGCGAGAAGTCGTGCTGCGTCATCGAACATCGTCCGGTCGACGTTCACGCACAGAACGAATTCGGCGCGCCCTTCGTCATCGCGGATGATCGCGCTCACGCTGGAGAGTCGCCGTCCATCAGGAAGGGACTTCGGATAGGGCCCGTAGACATCGCTGCTCACCGGTGTCAGTTCATCGAGCTCTCCCAAGATCGACGGATCGCCCACCTCGCGTCCCGAGAAGGCGTTCCAGATGCCGACCACGGTGTCGGTGGCCGGATCATGCAGCACCACCTCGGCGTGCGGCGACAGCAGTCGAGCGACCGCCTCGGCGACCGGCGCCCACCGCGCGGCGCGTGCCTCATACGACATGTCTGCGATGGTACGTCCATCTTGGACGAATCGTCCACGGATGAGCCGCCCCGCATGTACGCCGAGGACGGCGCCGGCGACTCCCGTCAGGACCGCTGCGGGATGATCAGGACGGGTGTCGAGGTGTGTGCGACGACCGCGGCCGCGACACTGCCCTGCAGATGGCCCAGCAGCCCGTTGCGGCGGTGCGGGCCGAGCACGATCAGGCTCGCGTCGTGCTCGTCGGCGGCGTCGACGATGCCCTTCCAGGTCGGCGTCGCCTCGACGGCCATGCTTCGCGCGAGGAATCCGGCACTTTCCGCCAGCGACGCGCCGTGCGCCGCGGTCCGTTCGGCGGCCTGGCGCACCTCGACGGCCCGGTCGGCGTCGAAGTGCCTGGCGTCAGTGGGCGTGAACCCGACCTCGACGGGCTGCCAGACGCACACGACCACCGCGTCTCGCTGGGGTGCCAACTGCGCCGCGGCATGCGCGATCGCGAACTCGGCGAGCTCGGATCCGTCGTAGGCGAAGAGCACCGGCCCGGTGCGGGTCGCCGGCGCCACGCTGTTTCGACGTCGCGGCGCTCGGGGTCGGCTTGACCGCGACCGCCGGGGCGGGCAGGCCGGGACGAAGCCGGGCCAGCAGCGGCGGCGAGTACCAGGCCGGGGAGTCGCCGTCGATGAACTCGTCCAGGTCGGGGCGCTGTGGGCGTGCTCCGCTGAGCAGATAGATCGCCACACCGAAGACCGCGCCGCCGATCGCGAGCCCGAAACCGATCCAGAGCGCGTAGCCGGTGCCCGTGTTGAGATCGGCCGCGGCCGTGACCGCGAAATGCGCGAGAATCGGCGCCACCATGAACGCGGCCACCGCCCGCAAGAGTTCGATGATCGCGAAGACGCGCTGCAGGCTGGCCGACTGGAGCGAGAAGCCCGCGACGAACAGCGCGGGTGCGACGGTGGCGCCGAGGGCAAGCCCGGTCAGTGCCGCGCCCAGCAGGACGAGGGGCTGGTTGGCGGGAAGGGCGATCCGGAAGACCACGATTCCGGCGGCGAGCAACGCCATCCCGACGAGCGGAAGGTAGTGCATCGCGCGCCGGGTGATGACGATTCCGAACACGAATGCCATCACGACGGCGCCACCGAGTTCGGGCAGATACAGCAGCCCCACCCGGACCGGGCTGTAGGTCTGCAACAACACGTTGGCGGTCAATGCGGTCGCCGCCACCGACGCGGCCGCGGCGAACAGGGCGACGCCGACACCGGCGACGGGGATCGAACTGGTCAACACGGTGCGGATCGTCAGCAGCGGGCGACGAGCCCTGAACTGGTAGACGATCAGCACCACGATCAACGCCAGGCCACCGAACAGCGGCACGGTCACCGCCGCATCGGTGAATCCGTGGCTGGTCAGTTGCGCGGCGCCGATGAAGCCGGCGGCGCAGCCGACCGCAGCCAGGCCGATGGCCCACAGGTCGCGCGGTGCGTCCAGATCGGCAGGCGGGGCGTCGTCGAATGTCAGAGCGGCCATCACCAGAGCAAGCAGTGCGATCGCGGCCACGATCCAGAACAGCGGACGCCATGCGTGCGCCTCGGCTTGCGCGCCGCCGATGAACGGGCCGAGTGCCACCGCACCGAACACGCACATGTTCATGATCACGGCCGTGTGGCGCAGCTTCTCCTTCGGAAAGCCGATCGTCAGCGGCGGCGCGGCGGCGATCAACAGCATGCTGGTGGCCAAGCCCTGCAGAACGTGCCCGCCGACGAACATGCCCGCGTTCTGCGCCGCCGCTGCGAGCACCGACCCGATGACGAGCACGACCGCATAACCGAGCAGCATCCTGCGCTGCGGCAGGTGCTGGGCGAACTGGACCGCCAGCACCGTGCCGACCGCGTAGGCCGCATTGCCCAAGCCCGAACTCAGGCTCAGCGCCTGGGCGCTCATGTGTAGTTGCTCGGAGATGATCGGCACCAGCGGATCGAATGCCGCGGACAACGCCAGGTAGGGGATCAGCGCGAGGGTGACCATGGCGGCCACTGCCGGATACCGCCCGGCGAGCGGGCCCTGGCGAAACACTCTCGTCCGCCTGGGTGCCGATAGTGCTGGTCGGCGACGCCGCGCCGCTCTCGGGCAGTTGGGTCAGGGAGGGCTGGACGGACACGCGTCCGTGCAACGTCTTCGAGGCCGGCTTTATTCCCGTCGCAAGGATCATCCGGCAGACCCTGGGTGGCGGACCTCAGCTCGTCGACAGGAGCCGTGACTACGCATGCGCGTCATGACTGCACCACTGCTGGCGCCGACCGTGCGCACCACCCCCGCGAACGGTGTTGGTTACGCCGGCCTTGCCCTGGGGATACTGGCCGTGCTCAGTAGCGTGCTGCTGGTTGGACTCCTGTTCGGCAGCCTGGCAGTAGCGCTGGGTCTGGCCGGGTCGGACGCCGTCGAGGACGGCGCGGCCACCAACCGCAAGTCGGCGACCGCCGCAGTCGTGCTGGGGGTCGTCGCGATCGTCATCAGCTTCGTGGCCATGGTGTTCAAGCTCTGTCGGATTCTCTGACACCAGATCCGTCTGGGCGCCAAGCACTTCCATGCGGACTGCCCATTCGGGATTTATTTTGGACGTCCGTCCTATATAATTGCGACAGCTGACCGTAGCGGGAACTGCACCGGCCAATTGGAGTCGCGGATGCCACAGGAGAATCGATCGCTGCTCGAGATCGATGACGTCACCATCAGGTTCCGTACCGAACGGGGTGAGGTCGAGGCGGTCAGTCATGCGTCCTTGTCCGTCGAACGAGGACGCACCGTCGCAATCGTCGGTGAGTCAGGGTCGGGGAAGACCACGCTGACCTCCGCGCTCAATCGCCTGCTCCCCGCGAACGGCCGGGTCGTCAGTGGCTCGATCGTCTTCGACGGCCGGGACATCCTGGCGCTGTCGGAGCGCGAGATGAGTTCGATCCGTGGCAGGCAGATCGGGCTGGTGCCCCAGGATCCGACCTCCAACCTCAATCCCCTTCTGCCCATCGGCAAGCAGATCGCCGAGGTCTTCGCCATCCACCGGGTGGCAACCGGAAAGCAGGCGAAGCGCGCGCGCGATCGAATTGCTCGAGAAGGTGGGAATCGCCGACGCGGGACGGCGTTACGCGCAGTATCCGCACGAATTCTCGGGGGGAATGAAGCAGCGTGTGCTGATCGCGATGGGCCTCGCCTGCCAGCCGCAGCTGCTCATCGCCGACGAGCCGACCTCCGCCCTCGACGTGACCGTGCAGAGAATCATCCTGGACGAGCTGGCCGCGTTGACCGCCGAGATGGGCACGACGGTTCTGATGGTGACCCACAACCTGGCGCTGGCCGCGGAGCGGGCCGACCACCTCGTCGTCATGAACCGCGGGCGGATCGTCGAGTCCGGCCCGGTCGGTGTCGTATTGCCCGCGCCAACAGACGATTACACCAAGCGCCTGATCGCGGCCGCGCCCAGTTTCGCGACGGAGGCCCTCGTCGACCGTGTTGCCGACGAGGGAGTCGACGCCGAATCGGGTGTGCCCGTCGACAACGTCGTCGATGTCGTCGACCTCAGCAAGAGCTTCAACATCCGGCTCGGGTTGATGGGCAGGGGTTCACGCTTCACAGCGGTCGACGACATCACCTTCTCGATCCCGCGCGGCACGTCCGTCGGCATCGTCGGCGAGTCCGGTTCGGGGAAGTCCACCACCGCGAAGATGGTGCTGAAGCTCGAGACGAGTACGTCGGGCGAGATCCTGTTCGAGCACACGAACGTGACCGACATATCCGGGGCCGCCCTGATGTCGTTTCGCCGCCGGGTCCAACCGGTGTTCCAGAATCCCTATGCCGCACTCGATCCGCGGTACACCGTCGGCGATTCGATCCGCGAACCGTTGGACCTGCACCGGGTTGGCACACGCGCTCAACGTGACGCGCGAGTCACCGAGCTGTTGACGCAGGTGGCCCTGGATCCCGCAGCGGCGCAGCAGTATCCGCACGAACTGTCCGGCGGACAGCGACAGCGGGTCGCCATCGCGCGTGCACTCGCGTTGGAGCCCGAAGTCGTGGTACTCGACGAGGCAGTCTCCGCGCTCGATGTGCTGGTGCAGGCGCAGATCCTCGAACTCCTGGTGTCGCTGCAGCAGCGCCTTGGCCTGAGTTACCTCTTCATCAGCCACGATCTGGCCGTGGTTCGGATGATCTGTCACTACGTCCACGTCATGCGGCAGGGCCAGATCGTCGAGAGCGGCACCCCGGACGACATCTTCAACCGTCCGCAACACGAATACACCAAAGCCCTGCTGGCGGCCATACCGGCCGCCGCCTTCTGATGATTGGGGAATCCGTGGAGTCGAACACCCTTGGAGCATCGCGACGAAGCCACGTTGGCGGTAGGCCGACGCGCGGTCGTCGAGGCCGGGCGGCGAATGATCAGTGACGGTCTGGTCGAGGGAACCGCCGGAAACATCAGCGTGCGCGTCGGCGACGTGGTGGCGATCTCGCCGTCCTCGGTGCCCTATGACATGGTCAGTGAGGATCAGGTCTGCATCGTCGACATGTCGGGAAAGATCCTCAGCGACACCACCGTTCGGCCGTCCTCGGAGACGGCCATGCACCTCGCGATCTACCGGGAGACCGACGCAGGCGCCGTCGTCCATCACCACGGTCTGCAGAGCGTCACGGTGTCCACGGTGCTCGACGAATTGCCACCGCTGCACTACTACGCGGTGCGGCTCGGCGGTCCGACCCGGGTCGCCCGGTACGCCACGTATGGCACCGTGGAACTCGCCCGATCGGTCATCGAGGCCCTCGCGGACCGTTCCGCAGCGCTGATGCAGAACCACGGCGCCGTCACCTACGGGGCGACGCTCGAGGAGGCCTACGACCGGGCCGGTCTGCTCGAGTGGTTGTGCACGCTCTACGTGAACGCGACGTCCATCGGGCGGCCGCGGGTGCTGTCCGAAACCGAACTGGCCGACGTGATTCGGGCCCGTCAACCGACGGTCTGCCCCATGACCCCGTCGGTGGTCTGCGTCGGTCCCCACATCATCGACGTGTTGGCCCGGCCCGTGTCCGAGATTCCCGCCGGGCAGGGCGGTGTCCTGCTCGAGGAAGCGCGGGTGACGGCGGCCGGCACGGCGGCCGGCACGGCCGTCGACCTCGCGAAACTCGGTGCGACGGTCAGCTCGATCGGCGCCATCGGGGACGACACCGCGGGACGGCTGGTACGAATGTTGTTGCAGGAGTTCGGCGTCGATGCGAGTCGGCTGGCGATCAAGCCTGGCCTGCAGACGTCGACCACCATCCTGCCGATCCGGGCCAATGGCGAGCGTCCCAGCCTGCACGCGCCTGGCGCGACGGCCAGCCTCACCGCGGACGACGTCGACTGGCAGTTGATCGCGGAGGCCGACGTGCTGCACGTCGGTGGCCCCGATGCGCTCGGCGCGTTCGGTGCCGACGTCGTGCCCGCGCCTGCTGAAGTTCGCCAAGGAGCACGGTACGGTCACGACCGTCGACCTGCTCCGAACGGTCGTCGATCCGGGACTTCTCACCATGCTCGAGGCGGCGTGGCCGCACATCGACTACTTCCTGCCGAACGACGACCAGGTCCGCGCGCTCACCGGAGCCGCCGAGGTCGAGGCCGCCGCACGGTTCATGCGGGACCGTGGCGTGGGGACCGTGATCGTCACGATGGGCGGTGAGGGCTCGTACGTGCTCGGCGACGGTGTCGCCGAGCGGATTCCGGCCTTCGAGTGCCGGGTCGTCGACACCACCGGCTGCGGCGATGCCTACACCGCAGGCCTCATCATCGGGCTGCACCGCGGCTGGCAGGTCGACGTCGCCGCCCGGCTCGGGACCGCTGCCGCGGCGCTTGTCGCGGGGGGACTCGGCTCGGACGCCGGGATCGTCGACCTACCGGGCACGCTGGCCTTCTGGCGCGATCGCGCCGACGAGATCGGTGCCGAGCCACCCGGTCTGGTGGACGTGGCGGCGAAGCCTTCGTAGCGGGTTACGACGCAGCGATCCGGCTCGAGGAAGCGCTCGACGAGCCGCTTCTGATGTTTCGGCGTCATGCGCTCCGGGTTGATGATCGCCTCGACGGACAGTGACTCGACCAGGGTCAGGATCTCGTCGACGAGGATCTGCGGGTCCTCGTCGCCGCGGATCTCGCCGATGGCCTGGGCGCGCTCGACGAACGCCGTCCAGAGTCGGCGTGAGTTCGCATTCGAGCCACTACGGATCCGCCGAAGCCCTTCGTTGCCCACGGTCTGCCCGAGGAAGCTCACGTCGACCTGCGCCTCGAGGTGCCGTTCCTCGTCCAACGGCAGCGCCTCGTGCATCGCCCTGCGCAGGGCCTCGATGCCGGTGTGGTCGGCGGTGGCCTGAGCGATCCGCTCGCGGGCGCGGGAGAACGCCAACTCGTGCGCGGAGACGAGGATGTCCTCCTTGTCCTTGAAGTAATGCGCGAGCACGCCGTTCGAATACCCGGCCTCCTGGGCGATCCTGCGCATGGTCGTGGCGTCGAGTCCGCTGCGCACGATGACCCGCCATGTCGCGTCCAGGACCTCACGCCGTCGTTGGTCGTGGTCGACGATCTTTGGCATGGGGCCCCCTGTGGCCTGGTCGTCTCGTTAGCCGGCAGCGCCGGATGTCGTGCATCTAGGTGTAGCGCACCCGGCATCGAACAGATTGCTGTACCGCGGATTCATCCGTTGCGCTTTACAGACCTGCCCCGACACCTTAAGTTATTTCGAACATCCGACATAAATAAAACCCAGTGAAGTTCCCCACGCCAGGAGGCTGCCAGTGACCGTCGCCATGCCACGACGCACCGATTCGTTCCCCAAGGATCGGGAGCTTCGGGACCGCGCGGCGAAGGTGATTCCTGGCGGGATGTACGGCCACATGGCCGTCAACGAGAAGACGATGCCGCCGTCGTTCCCGCAGTACTGGGCCCGCGGCGCCGGCGCCCGTGCGTGGGATGTCGACGGCCACTCCTACATCGACTTCTTCTGCTCATTCGGGCCGATGGTGCTCGGCCACCGCAATCCGGTCGTCGAGGCTGCCGCCAGCCGCCAGCTCGCGCAGGGGGACACCCTCTCGGGCCCGTCGGCACGGATGGTCGAGTTCGCCGAACTGCTCACATCGACCGTCGCCCATGCCGATTGGGCGATGTTCGCCAAGAACGGGACAGACGCGACGTCGACGGCGGTGCGTGTGGCCCGGGCAGCGACCGGGAAGAAGAAACTCCTCAAGGCGGCGGTGGCCTACCACGGCGCGAACGCGTGGTTCACGCCGATGCTCGCCGGAGTGACCACCGAGGACCGGGCCAACATCGTCGAATTCGAATACAACGACCTCGCGTCCCTGACGAGCGCCGTCGAGGCCAACAGCGGTGACGTCGCCGCCATCATCGTCGCTCCCTACCGCCACGACACCTCCACCCCCCAGGAGGATGTCGATCCCGCCTTCGCCAGGGCAGCAAGAGAATTGGCCACGAAGGCGGGAGCAGCGCTCATCCTGGACGAGGTGCGGACCGGGCTGCGGCTCGACCTGCGCGGCGCATGGGAGCGGATCGGCGTACGACCCGATGTCACCGCATTCTCCAAAGCGCTCGCCAACGGCCACCCGATCGCGGCGGTGGTCGGCGCGGACTCGCTGCGCGACGCGGCCTCCTCCATCTACGTGACGGGATCGTTCTGGTATTCCGCGGTGCCGATGGCAGCCGGCATCGCGACCGTCACCCATGCGCTCGAGATCGACGCTCCCGCCGTCATCGGCGAAGCGGGCACCAGATTCAAGGCCGGGCTCGAAGCCCAGGGCGCGCACGCGGGGCTTCCCGTGATGCTGTCGGGTCCCGCCCAGATGCCGATGCTGACCTTCAGCGACGACCCGGAGAAGCGAAAGGCGTTCGCGTTCACCGATGCCGCCGTCAGGCGCGGGGTGCTGCTTCATCCGTGGCACAACATGTTTCTCTCCACCGCACACACCCCCGATGTGATCGACGAGGCGCTCGTCGCCACCGAGCAGGCGTTCGCGGAGATCGCCTCGCTCGACCTGTAAGGCCCGAAATCCACCCTCGCCCCATCCGTTTCGAACAGGAGGCACCATGGTCCCGATCCGAAAGCTCCGCTTCCACAGCGCACGACGGGGCGCCGCAGGCGCGGCCGCCGTGCTCCTGGCGATCGCCGGATTGGCGGCATGCTCGGCGCAGTCCACCACGGCAGGCCAGCGTGACGACATCATCCTCGGCCGCGCGATGGACCTGACCACCCTCGATCCCGACCGCTCGCTGTGTGACACGTGCCAGATCTACAACTCGGCCGTCTACGACACCCTGGTAAAGGCCAACGCCCAGAACGGGCATCTCGATCCGCTGGTGGCCGACCGCTGGGAGGTGAACGACAACGCGACACAGTTCACGTTCCACCTGCACCCGGGCGCCGTCTTCGCCGACGGCAGCCCGATCGAGGCCAAGGACGTCAAGTGGACCTGGGAGCGCGTCAAGAACCTCGCCGGCGCCCCAAGCTATTTCATGGCAGGGATCACGGGCATCGACACGCCCGACGCGGAGACCGTCGTCGTGCACTCCAAGGAACCCAACTCGGCCTTCCCTGCCATCACGAGTGCCTCGTACATGGGGATCGTCAACTCGGACTTGGCCGCTCAGAACGGGGCCACGGCCGACGACAACGCTGCGACGACCGACAAGGCCGAACAGTGGTTCCTGTCGAACTCCGCGGGCTCGGGCCAGTACCAGCTCGACTCGTACAAGCCGGGATCTGAGCTGGTCCTCACGCGCAACGACAAGTACTGGGGCCAGAAGGCCGCCTTCTCCAAGGTGACGATCAAGGAGGTGAGCGACTCGTCGTCGCAGCTGCAGCAGCTCCAGCAGGGGGACATCGACGTCGCGATGCAGCTCAGCTTCGACGCGCTGGATCAGATCAAATCCGACCCGAAGATCACCTCGCAGGTCGTCGACTCCTACAACTTCGTCTACATCGCGCTGTCTCCCGGCGTGACGGGCGGCGAGAAGCTGGCCGACCCCAGAGTCCGCGAAGCCATCCGCAAGGCCATCGACTACAACGCCGTCATCGACGCGACCGTGGCGGGCAACGGCAAGCGTCAGGCGACCGGCATCGCCAACGGCTTCGAGGGCACGTCGGGACTCGCGCTACCCGAGTACGACCCCGAGGGGGCCAAGAGCTTGCTGAGCCAGGCCGGCTTCGGCTCCGGACTGCAGCTCGAGGCGGTCTATCCGAACTTCACCATCTACGGCGTCGACTTCAACACCATGTTCCAGTCCGTCCAGCAGAGCCTGAAGAAGTCCGGCATCGACCTGAAGCTCACGCCAATGGACTACACCGCCTGGTCCGACCGGCTGAAGAACAGCGGAATCCCCATCACCTCGGTGTATTTCGCCCCCGATCATCCGGACACCATCCAGTACGTGCAGTACTTCTCGCTGATGCAGGGGTCCACCTGGGCCGAACGGGCGCGGTTGCCCATCAGCAAGCCGGAAACCGACTCGGCCGCCGCGGCGCTGAGCGAAACCGGCGCCCAGCGCGAGAAGACCTACGCCCAGCTCGGCGACATGATGTGGAACGACAGCATCATCCTGCCGATCGTCAACCCGAAGCTCATCCTGGCCAGCTCGGCGGACGTGACGGGGAACAACTACCACATCACGCGCAACCTCGACCTCAGCGTGATGGGTTTCAAGCACTAGTCGGTCGGAGCTGATCCATGATCCGGTTCGCCCTCAAACGAATCGCCCTGATGCCCCTGCTGCTCTGGGGCATCGTCACCATCGCCTTCTTCCTGTCCCACGCGGTGTCGAAGAATCCGATCGCGACGATCGTCGGTGAGAGAAACCTCAACAACCCCGAGATCGTGGCGGCGGCGAAGAAGCGATGGGGTCTCGACCAGAGCCTCGCCGAGCAGTACCGGATCTACCTCGTCAACCTCGTCCACGGCGACATGGGGACCTCGTTCCGAACGAAATCTGCCGTGTTGTCCGATATCTCGTCCCGGCTTCCCGCCACACTGGAGCTCGCGATATTCGCGCTGCTGATCGCCGTCGTCGGCGGCACCATCCTCGGCGTGATTGCGGCGAGGAACAAGGATCGGTTCGTCGACGGCGTCGTGCGGGTATTCGCGTTGGCGGGATCCGCCCTCCCGGTGTTCTGGGTCGGCCTGATCTTCCTGTTCGTCTTCTATGCCACCCTCGGCGTCGCTCCCGGCCCCGGCAGGCTGACGGCGCGGGTCGAACCGCCGCCGCATGTCACGGGCATGTACACCGTCGATGCCCTGCTCTCGGGCAACGTGCCACTGTTCTTCGACGCGCTGGCGCACCTGATCATGCCCGCGTTCATCATGAGCCTGGCGGTCCTCGGCACGATCATCCGCATCGTCCGCGCGCAGATGATCGAGGAGCAGAGCTCCGACTACGTCCGCACGCCCGGGCCAAGGGGCTTTCCGTGGGGCAGGTGCTCCAACGCCACGTCCTGAAGAATGCGATCACGCCGGCGGTCACCGTGGTCGGCGTCTCCGTCGGCATCGTCATCATGGGTGCCGTACTGGTCGAAACGATCTTCTCCTGGAACGGAATCGGCACCTACGCCGTCGAATCCTCCCGCTCGCTGGACTTTCCGGCCATCACCGGCGTTTGCCTCGTCGGCGGGCTGATCTTCCTGGTCTCCAACCTGGTCACCGACATCGTCTACGCGATCATCGACCCTCGAGTGAGGCTGGCATGACCCTCGCCGCCCGCACCACCTCCGACGACGAACCCTCCGAGGCGGACCCTCGAGTGGAACCGCCGTCCGCGCCGATCCACTCACCCGGCTGGCGGTTTCGACTGAAGCCCTTCCTGCGGCCACAGATCGTCGTCGGTGCGGTGATCGTGGCATTCTGGGTGCTCGTGGTTCTGTTGGTCGGCATCATCGCGCCGCACGATCCCTTCGCTTCACTCGGTCCCCGGCTGCAAGCCCCATCCGCGCAGTACCTGCTCGGGACGGACGCACTGGGCCGCGACGTCTTCTCCCGAGTCCTCTTCGGTGCGCGTCAGTCGCTGCCCATCGCGCTCGTCACCATCGTGATCGCCACGGTGATCGGCAGTGCGGTCGGGGCCATTGCCGGCTTCTTCGGCGGTTTCGTCGATGCCGTGCTCATGCGTCTCGCCGACATCACGATGGCGTTCCCGTCGATCCTGCTGGCCATGGCGGTCACCGCGGCTCTGGGTCCGGGTCTGACACATGCGTTCATCGCGATCGTGGTGGTGTGGTGGCCCATCTATGCGCGCCTCATTCGTGGCCAGATCCTGTCCATCAAGGAGCGCGAACACGTCACCGCCGCCACGGCCATCGGAATGGGCCCATGGAAGACGTTGCGCAAGCACGTGCTTCCGCACGCGATGACGCCGGTCGTCGTCAACGCCACCACGGACCTCGGGACCATCATCATCCTGCTGGCCTCGTTGAGCTTCCTCGGCCTCGGCGCACTGCCGCCCTCGCCCGAGTGGGGCGCCATGATCACCGACGGGTCGGCGCACTTCTACCAGTGGTGGATCGCCACGGGGCCGGGCATCGCGATGGCATCGATCGTGCTGGGGATCAACTTCCTGGGCGATGGCGTGCGCGAGGTGCTCGGAGTCAAGACGCGCAATCGCTAGTCGCGCCACTCACACGATCGGCTCGTCCTCCGGTCGTTTGACGCGCAGCCACCGGTAGCCGTACGGCTCGAGGTCGATCTCGACCCGACCGTGGTTGTCGAGTGGGATCTCGGTGAGGTTGTTGAGCAGGTCGACGAGGATGGAACCCGGCGGCAGGTCCTCGATTTCGATCGCGACGAGGCAACTGTCCGGCCCGAAGTTGTGCAACGCAGCCATCGCCCAGCCGGATTCCTCCCGGCAGACGTGGGCCAGGACCGCGCGGTTGGGCTGTTTGAGGATCTCGACGTTCGACCAACCGGTCTCCGGCTGTTCGCGGTAGGTGTAGATGAGGTTGCGCATGAACCACCAGAAGGAGCCGTGATCGCGGCGTTGGTCGGCGGCGTTGACACGCTCCGGCCCATAGAGTCCCTCGGGAAGCGGGCGAGTGAGCCGCCGCTTCGTCGCGCTGGAGAAGCCACCGTTGGGGCCGCCCGTCCACTGCATCGGCGAACGCACCGCGAGTCTGCCTGGGATGTCGAGGTTCTCGGCCATCCCGATCTCCTCGCCGTAGAACAGGACCGGAGTTCCTGGGAGCGAGAAGGCCAGCGAGTAGGCCATCTTCATGCGCCGCTCATCGCCGCCGAGCATGGCCGGGAGCCGCCGCCGGAGCCCGCGGCCGTAGAGCTGCATGTCCGGGTCGGGGCCGAACGCGTCGAAGACCTCCTGACGTTCGGCGTCGCTCAGCTTGTCGAGGGTGAGCTCGTCGTGGTTGCGCAGGAAGTTGGCCCACTGGTTGGTGATGTCGAGCTTCGGGCGCTGGCGCAGCACCTTGGCGATCGGACGGGCATCCCCGCGGGCCATGGCGAGGTAGATGTTCTGCATTCCGATGAAGTCGAACTGCATGTTGAGGCCGTCGCCGTCGGGGCCGCCGAAGAAGGCCTTCTGGTCCTTGTACGCGACGTTGACCTCACCGAGCAGGACGGCGTCACCGACCCGACGATTGACGAAGTTCCTTACATCGCAGAGGTATTCGATGGGGTCGAACGCGTCGGGCTTGCCAGGCACGTCGTCCTTGGCGAACATGAAGGGGACGGCGTCGACGCGGAAGCCGGAAACGCCGAGCTCGAGCCAGAAGCCGAGCGTGCGTGAGATCTCCTCCTGCACTTGCGGATTCTCGATGTTGAGGTCCGGTTGGTGCTTGTAGAAGTGGTGCAGGTACCACTCGTTGGTCTTGGGGTCGAGCTGCCAGATGCTGTCCTCCTGGTCGGGGAAGACGACGTCCTTCGGGCTCGACTTCGGTTCGGTCGCGCTCCACACGTAGTAGTCGCGGTACGGATCGTCCGTGCTGCGGCGCGCGGACTTGAACCAGGGGTGCGCGTCCGACGTGTGGTTCATGACGAAGTCGACGATGACCCGGATGCCGTTGGATCGGGCCGTGCGGACCAGTTCGACGAAGTCGCCGAGAGTCCCGAGGCGGGGGTCGACACCGTAGAAGTCCGTGATGTCGTAGCCGTCGTCCTTGCGGGCGGTGGGGTAGAAGGGCATGAGCCACAAGCACGTAACGCCGAGGTCGGTGAGGTACTCGAGGCGGTCCGTCATGCCGCGGATGTCGCCGGTGCCGTCGCCGTCCGAGTCGTAGAAGGTCTCGATGTCGGCGCAGTAGAACACCGCGTTCTTCCACCACAGGTCGCCCGTGTCCGCGCGCCTCATGCGGTCACCGGCCGAGGAGCCGTCGTAGCCAACTGCGGCAGCACGTGCTCACCGAATGCCTCGATGAAGCCCGTCTGTTCCTGGCCGACGAAGTGCAGGTACAACTCGTCCCAGCCCTGCTCGAGGTACTCCTGCAGCCACGCCGCATGCTGGGCCAGGTCGTTGGAGACGCGCACGGACCGCATCACCTGGTCGGTGGAGACGGTTTCACCGATGACGTCGAACGCCTCGACCGTCTCGAGGTCCCAGGACACCGGTGGGGCGAAGACGTTGTTGCGCCACTGGTCGTGCGCGACGGCGATGGCTTCGTCCTTCGTGGGCGCCCAGCTGAGGTGGATCTGCAGACGCGCCGGGCCCCGGCCCCCGGCCTCGCGGTACGCGTCGAGGACCCTCTTGAGCTGCTCGTCGGGCTGGTTGACCGTGACCAGGCCGTCCGCCCACGCGGCGTGCCGGGCGGCGGTCTCGGGTGAGACGGCGGGACCGACGAGGTCGGGGACGGCGTCGGGCAGCGTCCAGAGCCTGGCCCGGTTCACGGTGACGAGGCCGTCGTGGTTGACCTCCTCGCCCCGAAGCAGGCGTCGGATGACGCCGACGCATTCGACGAGGCGTTGGTCGCGCAGTTCCTTGCGCGGCCACGGCTCACCGGTGACCCGCTCGTTGGATGCCTCACCCGATCCGAGCGCCGCCCAGAAGCGACCGGGGAACATCTGAGCGAGCGTCGCGATGGCCTGGGCGATGATCGCGGGGTGGTAGCGCTGACCGGGGGCGTTCACGACGCCGAACGGCAGCTGGGTGGTAGCGAGCGCCGCCCCGAGAAAGGACCAGGCGAAGCCGGACTCGCCCTGTCGGGTGCTCCACGGGCTGAAGTGGTCCGACGACATGGCGGCGGTGAAGCCGGCGCGCTCGGCTCGTTGGACGTCCAGGAGCAGCTGGGCCGGGGTGATCTGCTCGTGCGAACAGTGAAATCCGATGACCGTCATGCTCAGCGCATACCCGTTCTGCGATGTTGTCGCTCAGATACGGCCCGCGGCGAAGGTGGCGGCCTGGTTCGTCATCCCGTTCACGCCATACAGAATGTGCGCGGCGGTGGGTCCACCTCCTGGCGCTCCGTTGCAGATGGTGTCGCCGTCGGCGCAGAGGTCGATGGTCTTGGCCGCGTAGAGCGGGCCGATCACGATTGCCGGGGCGTCGTACTGGCTCAAGAACTCGCCCGACGGCTTGCCGAACAGGGTCACGGCCGCCACGTGGTCGGCCACCTCGGGTGGCAACGGATCGGGTGCGAACGAAGCCGGAATGCCGGGCGGCACTTCGGCGGCCGTGACGAATCCGGCCACGACGGCACCCTGGGAGTAGCCACCGAGAACCACCCTGGTGCTGGGGCAGTTCGCCGCGGTGGCCTGCACATGAGCACCCGCGTCGCGAATTCCGTCCACGACGGTGCTCGCGAATGCCGTCCTGTCCACGAAGTCGCTGCTTGCCGGGTAGTTGACCGGATACACCGCGACCGACTTGGCGCCGAGTTGCGAGCGCAGCGAGTCGACGAACGACTGGCCCACCCCGCCGACACCGGGGGGCTCGCCGGTGCCGCGCGCGAAGACGATCTCGACGTCTGGGCACGGTTCAGCCGACGCGGGCGGAGCCGATGAGATGAATGCGGCCGCCGTCGCGATGATCGAGGCGCCGAGAATCCGGCTGATGTGGTTGGCCCCCATGTCAACTCCTACGGATGATCGTGTGTGGCGCTTGTCGCCGACGTTCTGGTACCCCTCTGTTTGCCGGCGAAACCCAGGGTGGCGGGCGGCCGCACCGTGATAACGTGCAATCGTTTGCACCCAGCGGTCACCGATGAGCGATTGGAGCGGCCCATGCCCGCACCGAGCCATGCAGCGATCACCGAACCCGTGCCGGGTTCCTCTCGGCCGGTGAGCTACCACCTGGCCGAGACCTGGGACGGCCTCTACGTCCCCTACGCACTGCGCCTGCCGTCGCAGACGGCCACCGGGCTTCCGTTCGTGTTCCTCGCATACGGCAACGGCGGCGGCGGTCTGGAGTGGCTACGCGGCCGCGTCGCGACGCACGGATACATCATGGAACGCCTGCTCGACGCGGGCTACGCCTGCGCATGGGGCCGGTACCGGACCGAGGTCGAACTCGGCTTCCATCAGGGCGGGCGTCTCGTCGTGGACAGACGGCAGGGCATGGACCTGATGAACCGCTCGCCGCTGGAGTTCGAGGACGAACTCGCCATCCTCGAACACGTGGCCCGGCACCCGCAGATCGACCCCGACCGCCTCGGCCACGTCGGGGTGAGCCATGCCGGCGAGATGCTGTTCAAGATCGCGTCCCAGTACGACGGCCCGCTCAAGGCCGGAATCGCTTGTGAGCCAGCCAATCACGAGTTCCTCGATCTCACCCCGGACGACACGGCCTTCACCAACCCGGACACGCAGCTCCGCAACATCGAGGAGATGCAGATGCGCGATCCCGCGTTCGTGCGCTCACGGATCAACGAACCGCTCGCGCTGCAGCGGATCGCACCCATCTCGATTCCCATGCTGGTGATGGGCCGTGACGACGACCATCTCCAGGGGATCTTCCGGCTGAGCTACGACCTGTTGGCGTCCAGCGGCAAGGACGCCACGTGGGTCACCTGGGACCACCCACTGCACGGCTACATCTTCCCGGTCGCAGGCGCCGACGGCGCAGTGGAGGTCGATGACGTGCAGGAGCGCGCGATCGACGGTGTCATCGCGTTCCTCGACGAGCACCTCGCCGGCTGAGTCGGCCAGGCCCCGATGATCGAATCCGTCGCGATCTTCGCGGCGGGGGTGTGGGCAGGCGGGATCAACGTCATCGTCGGCTCGGGAGCCCTCGTCACCTTTCCGACCCTGCTCCTGTTCGGCTATCCACCGCTGACCGCGAACGTCTCCAACAACATCGGCACCGTTGCCGGCGGTGTCTCGGGGATCTACGGCTACCGCAGTGAGCTGCGCCCGAACCGGGCGATCCTGGTGCGCCTCGCACCGGCATCGATCGCAGGCGCGCTGGTCGGGGCGGTCCTGCTGCTCGTGCTGCCCGCCGAGTCGTTCAAGGCGATCGTGCCCGTCCTCATTGCTCTTGGCCTGCTCATGGTGGTCTTCGGCCCGAGCGTGCAACGGCGCACGGCCGCGGCCCGGCACGAGGGCTCTCCGAACCTGCTCTCGCGAGTCCTGCTCACCGCAGGGATCTTCGCCCTCGGCGTTTACGGCGGGTACTTCGGTGCCGCCCAGGGAATCCTGCTCGTCGGACTGATGGGGCTGCTCCTCAGTGACGGCATCCAACGCCTCACCGCGATCAAGAACGTTCTGGCGACCCTGGTGAACGCCGTTGCCGCAATGGCATTCATGGTCATCGCCACCGACCACATCGACTGGTCGGTCGTTGCGCTGATCGCGTCGGGAGCGTTCATCGGTGGTTACCTCGGCGCCCGGTTCGGCCGAAGGCTCTCGCCTGCGGTGCTGCGCGTGTTCATCGTGGTGATCGGCTCAGTCGCGCTCGTCAAGATCCTGCTGTTCGACTGAGCGACGGGTCTTGACGCCCAGACCTGGCCAGCACATACTGACGACAATCGATTGCAGCGAGCTTGAGGAGCGATATGGGCCCGACCAACACGCAGCGCATCAGCTACGTACCGCTCGAGCAGATGGACGAGCGCATGAAGGCGGAGATGGAGCGTTGCGCCAAGCACGGCACCCCACGACCCGAGAGCTCCGCGGTCCGCGCGCACTCACCGGAGGCGTTCTGGGCCTTCGCCGACAGCTGGCAGTCCCAGTTCCACAGCGGCGTCGTCGAACACGCGATCAAGGACCTGTGCCGGGTCTACATCTCCAGGACGGTCAAGTGTGAGTTCTGCGGCAACCAGCGGTCGGAGAAGGCCGCATCGGCAGGCCTGCACGAGCAGCAGTACGACCAACTGCTCAACTTCGAGACGTCCGACCTGTACGACGACCGCCAGAAGGCCGCCCTCGCGTACGCCGAGGCCATCGCATGGGGCAGCCAGGACCTCGACGGACTCTGGGATCGTCTGCACGCCAACTTCTCCGAGCCGGAGTTGGTCGAGCTGGGCTGCTGTATCGCGCTGACCTTCGGCCAGCAGAGCTGGATCCGGCTGCTCGGCATCGATCATCACCAGTACATGGCAGGCACGTCCGCGTCGATGGCCCCCGGCTTCGAGACGGCCGACGAGCTCGCCGCGAGCAAGGCCGACCCCACCTACTGGGCGGCTTCGAGCCACGCCTGAATCAACGGCGTCCGCCGACGCAGGAGACGGCGACGTGGCCTCGTTCGAGCTGACCGTCAACGGCCGCGAGCATCGCGTCGACGTTCCGCCGGGCACTTCCTTGCTCGAGGTGCTGCGCAACGACATCGGCGACAAGTCGGCGAAGTTCGGCTGCGGACTCGGCCAGTGCGGAGCGTGCGTCGTCTGGATCGACGGACATCCGACACCGGCGTGCGACACTCCCGTCGAGTACGTCGCGGGCGAGGTGCGAACCCTCGTCGGCCTCGGTCGGCCCGACGCCATGCACCCGGTGCAGTCCGCGTTCCTGGAGCTGCAGGCCGCGCAGTGCGGCTACTGCATCGCAGGCATCATCATGAGCGCCGCAGCGCTCCTGCGTGACAATCCCCGGCCGACGCGCGACGAGGTGACGGCGGCGTTGGAGCGCCATTTGTGCCGCTGCGGAACGCATCTGCGCTTCGTCGACGCCGTGCTCGCGGCGGCAGACTCGGCGCTGGAATCGGCACCGTGACAACGGACCTGCCCGCGTCACTGGTCGCCAATCCATGGATCTCGACGTGGCTGACCGTCGCCGACGAGGGCATGATCGGGCTGCGCATCGGCAAGGTCGAGCTCGGGCAGGGGATCGTCACGGCCCTGACCCAGATCGCGGCCCACGAGCTCGACGTCCCGCCGGAGGCGGTCCTGGCCGCCGCGACCAACACGGTGTCGTCACCGGACGAGGGCGTGACCGCAGGCAGCCTGTCGATCACGGTCTCGGGCGCGGCGGTCCGGCGGGTGTGCGCGGAGACGCGCGAGTTGTTCCGCCGTGCGGCCGCGCGCAAGGCGGCACTGGACGTCGGGCAGGTCCGGCTCGCGTCAGGGGTGTTCGCTGCCCCGGACGGCTCCCGCATCGGGTCCTATGCCGACCTCTCCGGCATCGTCGACCTCCACGTCCGGGTTGGCGACCCGTCTCTCGACGTCGAGCTCGCGCCGCCCACGTCGAAGGACCTGGCCCGCGTCGACCTGCCCGACAAGGTGCTTGGCCGCGCGCGCTTCATCCACGACCTCGACTTCGACGGCATGCTGCACGCCAGGGTCGTGCGGCCCCCCGGTCCCGGGGCGCATCTCGAAGACGTCTCCCTCGCCCGGATTGCGTCCATGCCCGGTGTCGAGGATGTCGTGCGCGACGGAGACTTCCTGGCCGTCCTCGCCCGGCGCGAGGGGCAGGCCACCCAAGCGGCCGAGGCATTGGCGGCCGCAGCGTCGTGGTCGGCGGGCATCGAGCTGCCCGATTCCGATGACCTTTCCGGCTGGCTGCGGAGCGCCGAGGCCGAGACCAGCCTGATCCGCAATGACGCCGCCCGACACGACGATTCGTCGGCCGTAGTGGGCGCCACCTTCTCGCGGCCCTTCCTTGCGCACGGGTCGATCGGCCCCAGCTGTGCCATCGCGAAATACGACGACGGACGCCTCGACGTGTGGAGCCACAGCCAAGGCGTGTTCACGTTGGGCCGTGCCATTGCGGCGACCCTGGATCTGCCACCCGAGGCGGTCGTCGTGCAGCACGTCGAGGGCGCGGGCAGCTACGGCCACAATGGCGCCGACGACGTCGCCGTGGACGCCGCACTGTTGGCGATGCGGGTTCCCGGCCGGCACGTACGGGTGCTGTGGAGCCGCGCCGACGAGTTGTCCTGGGAGCCGTTCGGCCCGGCCATGGTCGCCGACGTCAAAGCCAGCGTCGACGTGAACGGGACGATCACCGACTGGTCGTATGAGCTGTGGAGCAACGGCCACACGGCCAGGCCCGGCTACACGCCACGGCACGGCCTGCTGGCCGACGCCCATCGGGAGGGTGTCGCGATGCAGCCTCCCGCAGTGGACCCGCCCGCCGACCGCGGTTACGGTTCGGCGCGAAACTCGGTGCCGTACTACGACATCGACAGGGTCGACGTGACGGTTCACCGGCTGCTGACGATGCCGATCCGGACGTCGTCGCTGCGTTCGCTTGGCAGTCACCTCAACACGTTCGCCACGGAATCCGTCATCGACGAGGTGGCCATCGCGATCGGTCGCGACCCGCTGCAGATGCGGCTCGACCACCTGTCGGACCCTCGCGCGCGCGAGGTGCTGAGCACCGCCGCCGCAGCTGCTGACTGGGGAGCGCCGCTGCCGGACGGACATGGCAGGGGCGTGGCGTTCTGTCGCTACAAGAACCGCGGTTCGTACTGCGCCGTCGTCGCCGACGTCGAGGCCACCGATCAGCTGCGCGTCACTCGGCTGACGATCGCCGTCGACGTCGGTCGGGCCGTGAACGTCGACGGGGTGCGCAACCAGATCGAGGGCGGCGCGATCCAGGCCACCAGCTGGTCGCTGTTCGAGCAGGTCCGGTTCGACCGCCGGTCGATCACCAGCACCGACTGGGAGTCCTATCCGATTGCGCGGTTCAGCCAGGTGCCCGAGGTCGAAGTCCATCTGCTGCACCGTCCCGACGAGCCGCCGCTCGGCGCGGGTGAGGCGACTCAGGGACCGGTGCCCGCCGCGATCGGCAATGCGCTTGCCGATGCTCTCGGTGTCCGGGTCCGGGCGCTGCCGTTCACCCACGACAACATCGTGGCGGCGATCGACGCGCAGACCTGACCGGTCACGCCTTCAGGCGGTCGGCCATCCAGTCCGCCGTGCGATACCGGTGTGCGGCAACCACATTGGCGCAACCGTGGTTGCCGTCCTCGAGCAGGAGGAACTCGCTTCCCTCGACTTCGCGGTGCAGCCGCTGGGCCTGTTGCCAGGGGATCAGCCGGTCCTTCTTGCCCGCCACGATCAGCGTCGGGCAGCGCAGGGACGCCGTGCGACCCTCCATCGTGAGCGTGAGCGCCAAGGCGTGGGCGTCGTCGGCGTCCTTCGAGCGCGACCGGACCTCGAACGTCTCCCTGGTCAGCGCAGGCTTGCATGTCCCAGCTCTCACCGAAGGTGTACGGGCCACACAGGCTGACGCAGGCCTTGATCCGCTCGTCACCGCTGGCGAATCGGGGAGCGTAGTACCCGCCAAGGCTCACGCCCCAGACGCCGATCCGATCGGCGTCGATGTCGTCGCGCGCGACGAGGGCGTCGACGAATGCCCGACCGGGCACCTCCCAGTCGGCGCGGATCGGCAGGTCGTACTCGGCCTCGCCCTGCCCTGGTCCGTCGACGCTGAAGGTGGCCAGGCCGCGCTGGAGGAAGAGGTCCTCGGTGGCCCGCAGCTCCTCCTTGGTCGAGTCCAGACCAGGCACCAAGATCACTGCCGGATGGGGCGATTGGCCGGCAGGCTTGCGCAGGATGCCGTAGATCGTCGAGCCGTCGAACGGCAATTCGATCCGTTCACCCGGCGGGTCAAGGTGCGGCAGTGCGGCGTCGAGGCACCGGACGGCCGCGTCGTGGGCGGCGCGCATCTGCACCAGGTCGCGGACGAAGACGAACTTCGCGAAGTGATACACCACGGCCGCGGTGCTCAGATGCGCCCCCGCGGACCGCAGCCGGCCCTGTTCGAGTGCCTCGATCCCGAGATCCTCGTGGATGCGGGCCGCGGCCGACCACGCGGCGCACCAGTCGTCCCAGGACTCCAGCCCATCGACGACGCGGGCGAAGTCGGCGGCGGGGACACCGTTGGCGGTGAACCGGGGACCCCAGTGCGAACGGGCGGAAGCGACGTACTCGTCCAAGTCAGACCTCCTGGAACAGATGATTGCAAACGATTGCGTTCACTCCTACCGTAGCAGGGGGAAAGCTCCCGACGGAAGGACGAAAGTGCCCTCATCCTCAACGAACCGGCCGGTCAGCGACGTCATCGTGGTGGGCGGCGGGCACAACGCTCTGGTGTGCGCCGCGTACCTCGCCGAGGCCGGACTCTCCGTCACCGTGCTCGAGGGGCGCGACGTGATCGGCGGCAACACCGTGACCGAAGAGCTCACCCTCCCGGGGTGGCAGCACGACTCCTGCTCGACGGCACACGTCGTGTTGCAGTCGAATCCGTTGATCCGCGACGACGAGCTTGGGCTCATCGCGCGTTATGGGCTGGACTACATCGTCACCGACCCTGCGGTGGTCTTCCCGCTCGCCGACGGCGACCTGCTGACGGTGCACCCGGACCTGACCGCAACCGCCGCCGAGTTCGCCCGCTACTCGCGCACGGACGCCGACGCCCTCGTCACCATGATCGAGGACTGGAACGCCGGTCAGCGGATCGCGCACGCCCATCTGTCCGCAGGCCTTCCGCTGCCCGACGAACCGTGGGCGCACGGCTACGAGCAGTTGCGGCGCCGCAGCGCCTGGGAGGTGATCGCCTCGACGTTTCACCACCCGGTCGTGCGTCGGGTGATGACCTGGATGGCCTTCGCCACCATGCAACCACCGGAGAGACCCGGCACCGGCGCACTACCCGCCGCGATCATGGCCGGCCGACTGGCCTACGGCTGGGCCACGCCGGTCGGCGGGTCGGGCGCGTTGCCGAAAGCCCTTGCGGCCCATATCACCGACCACGGCGGCGTCGTCGAGACGTCGGCGTGGGTGACGTCGTATCTCGTCGAGCGCGGACGCTGCGTCGGGGTACGCACCGACGACGGCCGCGAGTTCCTGGCCGGCCGGGCCGTCGTCGCGGGCAGCCACCTCCGCGAGCTGGCCGCGATGCTCGAGACGGCCTCGACCGTGGCCGACGACGCCGCACGCTGCTGGCGACCGGGAATCCCGTTGTTCGCCGTGCATTTCGCACTTCGCGCCGACGCGCGCTATCGATCGGCCGACGGCCCCGTCGCATCGGCCGCAGGCGGGCTCGGCAGCCCGGAGGGATTGCTCCGCCAGGTCGCCGGGCTGCCGTCCGGACGTCTTGAGACCGAGGACCCGTGGCTGCTGATGATGTCGTCGACGACGGTCGATCCCGACCGCGCGCCCGGCGGCACGTTCAAGTTCCTGACCGCGGCGCCGATGCTGCGCGACGGCAGTCCGTGGTCGGACGCCGATGCGATGGCGTACGCGCAGGTACTGCTCGGCATCGCGCGCCGGCATGTGGACGGGATCGACGACGCCGACATCCTGGCGATCCGGCCCGAATCACCGACATCGCTTGCTGCGCACAATCTCTCGAACATCGGCGGGTCCTGCCACGGCGGCGAGTTCGCGCTCGACGACGGGGAGGTCATCCCCGGCTGGCTCGACTACCGCACCGATGTCGGTGGCCTGTACCTGACCGGTTCGACGTCGCATCCCGGCGGTTCGGTGTCGGGTCGCCCTGGCCGCAACACCGCGCGCACCGTGCTCGAAGACCTCGGGCTGACGCCGACGATGTCCAACCCCTGAACGCGAGTCGCCGCGGCGGCATGTGGCACTCGGCGTAGTCAGGACAGGGCGGCAGCGATCTCGTCGAAGGCCGCCATCGTCGGGAAGAGCTTGCCGGCGTCCTGGGGCAGTGGCCAACTCGACAACTTGGCGGCCACCAGATCGGCGGCCCGGTTGACATAGATCATCTGGCCGTGAATCCCCAGGCACATCACCACGTTGTTGCCTTCGTGCGGGAACCAGAACTGGTTGCGGTACATACCGCCGGGCATCCGGTTGTCGTCCTTGCTCGCGGCGAAGACCGCGCGTGAGTCGACGTCCCCGGTCAGGGTGTCGTCGATCCACTCCTGTGGCACCACCTGTTCACCGGTCAGGGACGTGCCGCCGTTCAGAAGCAGCGAGCCGAATCGGGCCAGGTCGCGCAGGCAAGCGTTGATACCACCGTCGAACATGCCGGTGCCAACCGAATCGACGCCGATCGTCGCGTCGTTCTCCGCGCCGATCTTGCTCCAGACCAGTGCTGACATCAGCTCGGGCATCCGAACCCCGGCTGCGGCCTCACACACCCAGCCCAGCACGTCGGTTTCGCAGGAGCGGTAGTGGAACGCGCCGCCGTGTGCCGACTCCTGCCGCAACGTCACCAGATAGTCGTACATGGTGGTCGGCAGCTCGGGCACGGTGCGCGGTGCCCAGCCGATGGCCTGTTCGAGCAGCCGCACCTCGGCGAGTGGATTGAGGTAGTCCTCGGAAAACGCTATGCCCGAACGCATGTCGAGCAGATGCCGCACGGTGGCGCCCGCATAGCCAGAGTTCGCCAGCACGGGTACGTATCGAGTCAGCTCCGCCTCGACGTCCAGCGTGCCCGTGCCGACGAGTGCGCCGACCACCGTCGCGATCAGCGACTTGCTCACCGACATCAGCAGGTGCGAGGTGTCGGGTGCCATCTCGCCGTAGTAGTGCTCCTCGACGACCTTGCCGTGCTGCACGACGATCCAGCCGTCGGTGGCCGTGGCGGCCATCACGTCGCCGACGGTCCGGCGCCTTCCGTTCGTCGTGTCCGAGAAGACGACTTCGGAAACTGGATGCGCGCTGGTCTGCCGGGCCAACGGCAGGTCCGCCACCGGACCGGCGCCACGCGATATGACGGCGGTGGGAAGGAAGTCCGCGATGTGCTGAAACGTCCACTGCAGATGTGACGCCGACTGCCAGTTGTCCAGGCTCAGCTCGGACGGCACGCGACCCGAGGCGCCGCCGATCACTATGCCCTCCTCGTGCCGTCGTGGGTAGCTAGCTGACGAGCCTAGCTCAACGACGATTTCATGCCGACACTCGTCGGCGCCGTCGCAGGCTCGACGATGGGCGTGCCCTCGTACCCGGCGCGAATCGAGTCGATGAGGTGCTTGGCGCGGATGGCGAGCGCCGATTTGCCGGCCGAGTCGACCTGCAGGCGCCCCTTGGTCACCAGAACACCCAGGTCCGCGCCCTTCCACCGGTAGTCCCCAGGCCCGTAGATCCGCAGGAAGAACGCCTCCGATTCGTTCTGGAGCTGATGCCAGTCGAGTGCTCCTCTGCGGAACACCAGAGCGCCGCTACCGTCCAGCGAGTACTGCCCGGTGCGCGGCGTCGCCGTCAGGCGCTGCACGATGTCGTCGGTCTCCTTGAGGATCATCTGACTCCACACATCCTCGGACGCCAACTCCTCCCACCGCGCGTTGATCTCGTCGACGTCGAGGTCGAAGTCGACGTTCATGTACTCGAGGATGTGGAACAGGAACAGTGGCACATCGGCGTACGCGCCTGCGGTGACGTTGGTGATCGACGAGGCGCCGCTGATCCGGGGGTTCAGTTCGCCGAGATACACCTCACCGGTGTCGGTGTCGACCAGGACATCCACCTCGAAGAATCCGCGGTAACCCTCATCGGCCAACCGGTCGCCGAGCCGGCGTACCAATTGTGTTGCGGTGTGGCGATTCTCGTAGGTAAGCACCTCCGGATACATCTCGTTGCCGCACCAACCGCCCTGGGACGGAGTCAGTTTCTTGTAGCCGATCAGCTCCGACATGAACGGGCCGACGATAGTGCCGCAGCGGGTCAACACGGCCTCGACCGCCACCGGGCGATTGTTGATGCGGCGCATCACCTTGATCTCCTGGCCGACGATGTCGGCGCTGTGCTTGCGCCAGTCCGCCTCCGAGGAGATGAAGAACGTGGTCTTGCCGGAATCGCCATACGGTGTCTGCACCACCAGTTCGTCACCGAGGCCGGCCTTTTCAGCGGCGGCGGACAGGCCCGCCCAGTCCTCGACCTTGGTCAGCACGTTCGGCACGCTCGGTGCACCTGCCTCGTTGCCCAATTGCGTGGTGACGATCTTGGAGTCGAGATGCTCACGCAGGCTGGCGGGCGGCAGGATGAGGTCGTAACCGAGCTCCCGGCAGATGTTCTCGGTCTCGGCGTCGAAGAACACCATCGCGATCTTGGGCCGAATTCCCCGCGGGGTACTGCCGTCGATGTAGGCGCGCACCTCCGGATTGCACAACAGCCAGTTGTTGATTTCCTCGCCGCTCTCGAATTCCTGATACGGCTTGTGGCTCGGGGTGAAGACCCGCGGATGCGCGCCGTCCCAGGCGTCGTAGTACGTGATGTAGGAAAAGTTGCGCACCCAGCGGTCGAGGCCGAGCAGGTTGAACGGCGTCGCCCCGAAGAAGTAGATGGGCACCACGTTCGTCCGGAAGAAGTGCCTGACCTCGGAGATGTTGTTCAGCTTGCGGCGGGATTTGGCTGCGCTCGGCGCGAACGCGGCGTCGGTGCCGACGCTCACATCCACCGGCTCGACCTCCGTCGGGCGCCGACGGCGACGCAGTCGTGGCGCGTGCGACGGCGCGTTTGGCGGGCACGGCTTTCGTCGGGTTCGCCTTGACAGCCGCGGCTTTCGCGGGCGTCTTCGTTCTGCGCTGCGTTCGAGCTGGGCGGTCGGTCATCGCTCGCACCTCATTTTCGGGTACATCGCCGGACGGTCAGATCTCGACAGTCTCTCACCGTCGGGCGTGAGCTTTGGTGAAACTGCGGAGACACCCGCACGCACCGTGCTGGCCGACCTCGGGCTGGTCAGCGCCCGCTCAGCCGGACGACGTGCAGGCCGTGATTCTTGTCGGAGAAGTAGATGTAACCGCGCGCGTCGACCAACACGTCCTCGGACTGCGTGACCAGGGTCTTGGGCAGCAGGCCGCGGCGTTCGGTGGGGTCGTCCGGGAGGTACCAGGCGATCTCGCGCGGAAGATACTCGTCGCTGATGTCGTAGACCCGCAGTCCGGCGTTGAACCACGTCATGAACATCAGGTTGTCGTCGGCGAACAGTTCGGGGCCTTGCGGGTGGTGCTGATTGTGCGGGCCGAACCGCCCGCCACGCATGCTGAAGTTCGGATACTCCGCACCCGCCGCGGGCCGGGGTATCGGCAGCAGCGACACGAGCCGCGGGTTCCGCTCGTCGCTGGTGTCGACGATGCCTGCGAAGTTGTAGGGCTCCTGCTGGCGCTCCGCGATCGCCTCGGTGTTGACCAGCAACAGGTTTCGCGACGGTAGCGGGATCGCGGTGTGCAACGCGATCATGCTGGAGAAGGCGGCGCCGATCTCCAGTCGCGAGACGAGCGTCGGCCGCTCGATGTCCGAGATGTCGAGGATGACGAGCCCGGCGGCCCCGTAGCTGAGGTAGGCGCGGTCGCCGAGGACGTACGGCGGTCCGTGCAGGGAGATGCGTCGAGGTGGGGTCTTACCGGAGGCGACGTACTGCTCGGGCAGGAACCACATCGCCACCTCCTTCGGGCTGCTGGGGTCGGCGATGTCGAGGATCACGTAGATGTTGCCCTCGAACCCGCGCCGACTCGCCGTCACGTGCACGTAGCGACCACCGGTGAAGTGGTTGCGGTGCACGCCGTGTTCGCCGGTGCGCCACTCACCGACGAGATTCGGCGCGGCCGGATCGCTGACGTCGAAGAACCGGATGCCTTCGGCGCCGTTGAGTGCGGGGTCGCCTCCCCAGGCGGGCGGCCGGTGCTCCATGCCCTGGACCAGCAAACCGTCGGCGACCTGAACCTGCCAGGTCGCGGCGTGCTCGGGGCCCTCGATCGCGCCGACCAGGCGCGGGTCGGCGGGATCGGTCACGTCGAAGATCGACAGCCGCGGTTCCCAGAAGTGTGTCGCGTAGAGGTACCAGCGCCCGCCGGATGAATCGGAGGGGACGACCTGCATGGCCAGCTTGAAGACGGGCTTGCCGCCGACGTCGTGGTAGCCGACGAACTCGACGCCGTCGGCGGTGAAACCGGGTGCCGTGCCACCGGCTTCGCTCACGAAGCCGCCTCCGCCATGAGATCGGCCAGCTCGGAGAGCGGCTCGAGGCAGAAGACGCCTCCGGTGCCGCGATCCGTCACCCAGATCAGGCCGTGCTCGTCGACGAAGAGGTCGTTGGACTGTGGCACGGGCGACCCGGCCGGTGCCTCACTGACCCAGTGCGCGACCTCTCGCGGATCCTGCGGGTCCGAAACGTCGTAGACCCGTACCCCGGCGCTGAAATAGGTCGCGAACACCAGCCGGTTGCTGCGGTACGAGCCGGTGCGGTTCTCGTGCAGATTGTGGGGCCCGAACCGTTGGGGGAGCTCGTCGAACGATGCGGCAGGCGACGGCAACGTTTGCAGGTATCGAGGTGCTGCCGGGTCCGCGATGTCGATCAGGTGTATCCGTCGCTCCTCGCCGTGCGGGCCGTCGTGTTGTTGTTCGTCGGTGACGACGAGCAGTCCGCGACCCTCGAGGGGCATGCACGTGTGGGTGGCCCCGCCTCCCCACCGCAGGCGCGACACCTCGCGAGGGGTCGTCGGATCGGACGTGTCGAGCACGACCAGATTCGCGTCGTCGTACCCCAGGTAGGTGTAGTCGCCCTCGCGCAGACCGTGGTGCGCCGCCACCCGATGGCCGTCGGGCCAGTCGGTGGTCTCGCCCCCGCCGGTCCACTGTCCAGGCCACCACCAGCGGCCTGCGAGCTCGGGCTTCTCGGGCTCGGCCAGGTCAACCGTCATCCAGATGCGGTCGGTGAATCCTTCTGGTGCACCGGACATGTGGGCGTAGCGCCCGCCCTCCCAGACGATGCGGTGAACGCCCTTGCCGCCGGATTCCCAGAACCCGATCTGATTCGGCGCGAACGGATCGTCGAGCCGGTAGATCGCGACGCCTGCGGAGTGCGGCCCCAACGGCTTCTTCGGTCGGTACGGGAAGCGCTCGTGGTTGACCAGCAGGAGCCCATCTGCGATCTGCACCTTGTGCGTGTGGGTATTGGCGGGCGCGTCCCACTGCGTCACCAGCTCGGGACGATCCGGAGCGGATACGTCGAGGATCGACGTGCCCGCTCCGGATGTGCCCGCGTGTCCGACGTAGAGCGTGTCGCCGTCACGCATGACCTGCATGCCATCGCCTCGTCCGCCCAGGTCGTGCTGGCCGAGGAGCCGAAGCCCTCGTGCCGACGCGGTTTCCGTCGTCACTGGGCCATGTCGCCAGGGCTGGGCCGCAGCGGCAGGCCAAGCGCCTTCTGTGCACGCCACAGCGGGACCAGGTCGACGTACTGGTGCCAGTTGGTGCCCGGGGGGATGACCTTCAGCTCGATCTGTTCGTTGACGAACTGATCCATGTCCTTGACGTCGAAGCCCCCGTCACCGGTGTGGTAGGTGGCGTTCTGCTCATCGGCGTACGCATCGCGGTACGGCTGCGGCAGGTCGAAGTCCTTGGCGGCCATCAGGTCCAGCACGGCTTCCTTGTTGTTCATGTCGTTGATGAACTGGCGTGCCTTGAGCGTGGCGGTGAGGAAGGCGGCCACGGTCTCGGGGCTCTCGGTCAGGATCTTGTTGGCGGCCCAACCGTTCTGCGGCGCCCGTCCGAGCTCCTGGAAGAGGAACTTGCCGCCCTGGGCCTCCAGCAGTGTCTTGTGCCGAATCTGAAGACTCGCGCCATCGACCGTGCCCGCGATCACCGACTGCAGGCGCTCGTTGGACTGACCACCGGTGCTCACCAGCTTGACGTCCTTGTCGGGGTCGATGCCGTTGTCGGTGAGCAGCTTTCGGATCAGGAAGTCGTTGCGGCTGCCGAACTGTCCACCGGTGATCGTCTTGCCCTTGAGGTCCTCGGGCGTGTTGATCCCCTTGCGCACGCCGAGGATGTTGGCCTCACCTCCGAGATAGGTGGACAGGTACTTGATTCCCGCGTTGGACTTCTTCGCCGCCGTGATGGCGGTATCGGTGTCGTAGAGGGCGAAGTCGACCGACCCTCCGATCAGCGCAGGCAGCGGGTCCTCGACCGTCACGATCTTGACGTTGTCGATGCCGACTTCCTTGAAGTAGCCCTTGTCCTGCGCCACCAGGACGTCCTCGTGGAACAGGTAGTACGGGTTGTCCACGGCCACGACGATGTCCTTCTTCACCTTCGACGTGTCGATCGTGGCGTTCACCTGGTCGGCGTTGGTCGGAAGGGCGGAGGTTTCACCTCCGGCCGCGGGCTTGTCACCGCCGCACGCCGTGAGCACTGTCGCGAACGTCAGACCGACGCCGAGCACAGCGAGCAATCGTTTGCTTCTCATGCAGATCTCCTTATTCCTGTGAGTGTTTCGGGTGACTACGCGCGTGCAAAGTCGCGCCAGGGTGCTGCCCGGCGTTCGATCCACCGCATTCCCTGCACGAGCCCCACCGAGATGACTGCGAGCAGCAGCAGGGTGGCGTACATCATCGGCGCATCGAACTGGTCGCCTGCCCGATCCAGCAGGAATCCGAGTCCCTGCCCTCCTCCGCCGAGCAGCTCGCCGATGAGCATCCCGACCAGTCCACGGGCGATGCCCTGGTTGATGCCGCTGATGACGAACGGCAGGGTGAACGGCAGGATCACCTTGACGTACAGCTGCGCCTCGTTCGCACCGAAGATCCGGCCGGCCCGCACCAGCGACGGATCGACGGTCTTCACCCCCTCCATGCAGTTGACCATCATCGGGAACACCGCCGACAGCACGATGATCGTGAGCTGCATGGAGTTGCCGAAGCCAAGGACGAGGATCAGTAGGGGGATGAGGGCGACGCGCGGCAACGCCGTCATCGCCCACACGTAGGGGGACAGGATCAGGTCGATGATCCGCACGCCGCCCATCAACAGCCCGAGCGGGATGCCGATGGCCGCGGCGATCAGCATGCCGATGGTGAAGTTCTGCACGCTGTGGAGCAGTTCTGGACCGATGGTGCCATCGGCGAAGCCGTGGTACATCGCCGAGAACATGTCCGTGGCCTTGGGGAAGAACAGCGGATTGATGATGCCGGACAGGGCGATCAGCTGCCAGATCACGAAGAACAGGCTCAGGTTGACCACCGTGATGACGAAGCTTCGGTACCGGTCCCACGCGCTGCGCGTGATCGACTCGGTGACGGCGGCCCCGTCGGCGGCCGCGTCAGTCGTTGGCAGCGTGCCCGTGCTCATTGGTTCCCTCCACCGATCTTGGCTCCGAGTGCCTGAGCTTGGAGCTGGCTCCAGATGTGCTCGCGCAGCTCGCCGAATCGCGCACTGCCCCTGACGCCCTCGTCGAAGCGGGATCTGGGTAGGTCGACGTCGACGATCTCGAGGACCTTGCCCGGCCGGTTCGAGACCACGACCACCCGGTCCGCGAGCGTGAGCGCCTCGTCGATCGAGTGGGTGATGAAGAAGACGGTCTGGCCCGTCTCGGCGATGATCTTCTCGAACTCGGCCTGCATCGCCTCGCGCGTCATGGCGTCGACCGCTCCGAAGGGCTCGTCCATCAACAGGATCGACGGCTCCGACACCAAAGCGCGTGCGATGCCGACCCTTTGACGCATTCCGCCGGAGAGCTCATAGGGGAAGGACTTCTCGAAGCCGGTGAGACCGACGAGCTCGAGAGCATGGCCGATGCGCTCCCGCGCCTCCGCCTTCGACGGGCGAGGGTGCCTGTTCTCGAGCGCGAACATCACGTTCTTGTAGACGGTGCGCCACGGCAGCACCGCGTAGTCCTGGAACACCATGGCCCGGTCCGCACCGGGTCCCTCGACGATCTTTCCGCCGACCCGGATGGTCCCCTCCAGGGGCTTCATGAAGCCGGCGATCATGTTGATCAGCGTGGTCTTGCCGCAGCCGGACGGGCCGACGATGGCGAGGAACTCGCCGCTGTACACGTCGAGGAACACGTCCCGCAGCGCGATGAGCCGGGTCTTCTGCCGCTTGTTCTCGTAGCCGGCACTGACGCCACGAATCTCGATCAGCGGTGCTCGTGTCGGCGGTGAGTCACCGACACTCGGTCGCGGTTGGCGGGTCACCGAGGGAACAGCCTGACTCATGTACTCCAGCCTCTGTCTCTGCAACGAGCGCTTAACTGCAATCGTTTGCCCCATCCTGCGATGTGACGTGGATCATGTCAATGGGCGCTGTGAAGAATAGTCGGCCACGGTCACGAACGAGCAGGTGGGCGACCTGAAAGGGTCTCTACAAACGATTGCAGGTATGGCACCATGGGCTCATGACACGAGCGCGGCTACGCATCGGGACGTTCACGCCATCGCTATTGATCGATCTTGCTCGCTCCACCGGCCGACTGGACCGCGCCGACCTCGAGGTCACCGAGATCCCCGTGCCCTCCTCGCCGGCTCAGTTCCGCTCGCTGGAAGCCGGCGAGTTCGACGTGGTGATGACGAGCCCGGACAACGTTCTCGCCTACCGATTCCTCAGCGCCAACCCACTCGGGCGCAACCTGCCGGTGGAGATCCTCGCCGGAATCGATCGGGGACTCGGGCTGTCGTTGTGTCTCGCGCCGTCGGTCGCGGACGTCGCGGACGTCAGGGATCGTGTGGTCGGGGTCGACGTGCCGCAGTCGGGCTTCGCGTTCGTGGCGTTCGCACTCCTGGAACGCGCCGGCCTCGGCCCGGACGACTACGAGGTCGTGTCGTTGGGATCGACCCCTCGCCGCGCCGAGGCACTGACGGCGGGAACGTGCGCGGCCACCGTCCTCAATGCGGGCAACGAGCTGCGGGCGGGCGCATCCGGATGCCGTGTGACGAGCACGGTCGCGGACATCGGTCCCTACCTGGGCACGGTCATGGCAGCGCTGCCTGCCGACGACGACACCGTCACCGATTCGCGAAATCGGTTGGTGGAGGCGGTGATCGAGACCGCGGATGACATCGTCGCCGGCGGTCTGCAACGGGAGGTTCTCGAGGCGGCGGGACGACTGCTCGGGTTGGCGGATCCCCAAGCGCGGGCGCACCTCGAGTGCCTGCTCGATCGCACCCACGGTCTGATCACCGACGGACGGGTCGACGAAGCCTCGATCAATACGCTGATCGACCTGAGGCGCCGGCACAGCCCGAGCCCGGATCTCGACGTGGTGGCGGACGAGTGGCCGACGATGGTTACGGCGGCTGCCCTCGGAACGAGCCACCGCACGTGAGCGCGCGCGTGTTCGCCAGCGTCCTTCGTCACGACGGGAAACACCGGATAGATTGCACGTGCCGGGGCGGAACTCCATCATTGACGAGAGGCTGCAGCCGTTTGCAGCAGGGGAGGGGAGTGGGGGTCTGTGCACAGGGCCACGCTGCGTGAGGTTGCGGTCATGGCCGGAGTCCATCCGGCCACTGCGTCACGCGCCTTGAACCAGCAGACCGAGAGTCTGGTCAACGCCGAGACGGCTGCCAGGATCAAGAAGGTCGCCGCCGAGATGGGCTACTCGCCGAACCCGATCGCGCGCAGCCTCAAGACTTCTCGGTCGGACAGCATCGGCCTGGTGATCCCCGATCTCACCAATCCACTGTTCCCGCCCATCGTGCGAGGGGTCGAGGACGTGCTTGCGCCCCATCGGCTACAACGCCTGGATCGTCAACACCGACAACCGACCCGACGTGGAGAAGGCGGCCATCGAATCGTTCCGTCAGCGCAACGTCGAGGGCTACGTGTTCGCGACCGCGCATCTCAAGCATCCGCTTCTCGATGAACTCGCCGCAGCATCGACGCCGATGGTGCTGGTCAACCGGCGCAGCAACAGCTCCGACATCCCGTCGGTCACCTCCGACGACGCGGCGGGTGTCGCGCTGGCGATGCAGCACCTCGTCGACCTGGGGCACACCAAGATCGTGCATCTCGCCGGACCTCAGGACCTGTCGACCGGCGTCACCCGCCGCCGCGCGTTCGTGTCCAGCCTCGAGGATCTCGGTCTTCCCGCCGAGAGCTCCCGGACGATCATCTGCGAGGAATGGTCTGAACTGGCCGGCGCGAAAGCGCATGCGGACCCTGTTGGACTCGGGTCCGGAGTTCACCGCGGTCCTCGCGGGCAACGACCTGCTTGCCCTCGGCGTCTACGACACGCTGTCCGAGCGCGGTCTGCGCTGTCCCGGATGACATGAGCGTGGTCGGGTTCAACGACATGCCGTTCATGGACAAGGTCTCACCGCCCATGACGACCGTGCGCATCCCTCATTACGAACTCGGCGCCGAAGCGGCCCGATTGTTGCTCGAAGTGCTCCACGACCCGGCCCGCCATCCACGTTCTCTGCTCCTGCCGTTGACGATGGTCGTCCGGTCCTCCACCGGGCCGGTGCCTGCAGGCCGCGCCAGCGCCTGACCGGCTTGCGTCGACGCTGCTGCAACCGTTCGCTGTCCTTGGACCACCCGGTCCGTGCGACCGTCACGAGGCCCGAGCCCGCATGGTGCGGTATTGACTTGGGCTAGACCGCACGGCACTATTGCAACCGATTGCAGTCGAGCCTTGGGAGTGCGAATGGGAGACAACGAGATGGCGACGAGCGTCGGGTGGATTGGCGCCGGACGCATGGGCTATGCGCTCATCGAACGCCTGTTGGACGCCGGTTACGACGTGTCGGTCTACAACCGCACCAGGGCCAAGGCGGAGCCGCTGGCCGAGCGGGGCGCCAAGCTCGTCGACACCCCCGCGCAGCTCGCCGACCGCGACGTCGTCTTCATCATGGTCGCGGCCTCCGACGACCTCGAGGCCGTGGCCGTCGGCGAGGACGGGCTCCTCACCGCCGACGCCTCACCCCAGGTGATCATCGACTGCTCGACCGTCTCGGCGGCCGCCTCGGAGAAGATCCGCGGCCTCGCCGCCGCCAGGGGAACCACGCTTCTGGCCGCGCCGGTCAGCGGCAACCCGAAGGTCGTCAGGTCCGGCAAGCTGACGCTCGCGATCTCGGGGCCGCGCGAGGCCTACGACCGCACCGAGCACCTGCTTCGTCCCCTCGGCCGGGGCGTCACCTACGTCGGAGAGGGCGAGGTCGCCCGCCTCGTCAAGATCTGCCACAACGTGTTCCTCGGCGTGGTGGCGCAGTCCCTCGCCGAGATCACCGTGCTCGCCGAGCAGGGCGGCACCAGCAGGCAGGCATTCCTGGAGTTTCTCAACAACTCGGTCATGGGATCGGTGTTCACCCGGTACAAGTCGCCTGCGTTGGTGAACCTCGACTTCTCGCCGACGTTCACCAATGTGTTGCTGCGCAAGGACTTCGACCTCGGCCTGGAGGCCGCGCGGGAGCACGGCGTGCCGATGCCCGTGGCCGCATTGGCCGCCGAGATGGTGTCGTCGGCGATCGGTGCGGGCCACACCAGCGAGGACTTCGCGACCTTGCTGCTCGAGCAGGCCCGGCGCTCGGGAGTGGAGCTCGTCTCCGAACAGGCGGTCGTCGACGACGGTCTGGGGACCAACGCGAATGGGTGAGCCGCGACCTCTTCCGGCTCCGGGACACATGGGTGTCGACTACGAGGAACGCGTCGACTTCGGCCGGCTCCGTGACTACCGGCTCGGTCGCGCGAAGGCGGCGCTGGAGTCCAGTGAGTGCGGCGCCTTCCTGTTGTTCGACTTCTACAACATCCGCTATACGACCCAGACCTGGATCGGTGGCGCTCTCGGCGACAAGATGACGCGGTACGCGTTGCTCACCCGCAACGCCGCCGATCCGTGGCTGTGGGACTTCGGCTCCGCGGTGCGCCACCACAAGATCTACTCGAACTGGCTGCCCGACGAGAACTGCCGCCCGGGCATGCTCGGGATGCGCGGTGCGGTCGCGCCGTCGGCCGGCCTCATGGTGTCGGCCGTCCGCGAGATCAAGGGGCTCCTGGAGGACGCCGGCCTGGCCGACACCCCGGTGGGCGTCGACATCGTCGAACCCGCGTTCCTGTTCGAGATGCAGCGCCAAGGGCTGACCGTCGTGGACTGCCAGCAGCGCATGCTCGACGCGCGGCAGATCAAGTCCGTCGACGAGATCATGCTGCTCACCCAGGCCGCCGCGATGGTCGACGGCGTCTACCAGGACGTCTTCGAGGCGCTCAAGCCGGGGATCCGGGAAAACGAGATCGTCGCGCTGGTGAACCAGCGGCTCTACGCCATGGGATCCGACCAGGTGGAGGCCGTCAACGCCATCAGCGGGGAACGGTGCAACCCCCATCCGCACAACTTCACCGACCGGCTGATCCGGCCCGGCGACCAGGCCTTCTTCGACATCATCCACAGCTTCAACGGCTATCGCACGTGCTACTACCGGACGTTCAACGTCGGCAGTGCCACGCCGAGCCAGCACGACTCCTACACCAAGGCCCGCGAGTGGATGGACGCCTCGATCCAGATGGTCCGGCCCGGGGTCGGCACCGACGAAGTGGCCGCCGTCTGGCCGAAGGCGACCGAGTTCGGCTTCGACAACGAGCTCGCCGCCTTCGGGCTGCAATTCGGGCATGGCCTCGGCCTCGGTCTGCACGAACGCCCGATCATCTCGCGGCTGAACTCGATGACCGAGCCGATCGAGCTGAAGGAGGGCATGGTCTTCGCGCTCGAGACGTATTGCCCGGCCTCGGACGGCTTCTCGGCTGCCCGCATCGAGGAAGAGGTGGTCGTCACGGCGGACGGGCCCCGGATCCTCACCCTGTTCCCGGCCCAGAAGCTCATGATCGCCAACGAGTACTGACGGCCTCATCGCTCCGCATTCACACAGTCGAAGGAGAACCCGAGCACATGTCGATGACAACCGTGAACCCGGCAACGGGCGAGACCGTCGAGACCTTTGAACCCCACGACGAAGCCGAGGTGGCACGCCGCATCGCGGAGGCCGCTGCCGCCGCTGTCACGTTGCGCGACACGACATTTGCACAACGCGCCGAGTGGATGAATGCCACCGCGGACATCATGGAGGCCGATGTCGAGCGGGCCGCCCGGATGCTGACCCTCGAGATGGGCAAGCCCATCGGCCAGGCCCGGGCCGAGGTGCTCAAGTGCGCGAAGAACATGCGGTTCTACGCCGAGCACGCGCAATCCTTCCTCGCCGACGAACCACTGGCCGATCCCGCCGCGGTGGCCGCGTCACAGGCCTGGACGGTGTGGCAGCCACTCGGAGTGGTGCTGGCCGTGATGCCGTGGAATTACCCACTGTGGCAGGTCATCCGGTTCGCCGCCCCTGCGCTGATGGCGGGCAACACCGGGCTGCTCAAGCACGCGTCGAACGTGCCGCAGTCCGCGCTCTACCTCGACGACGTCTTCGAGAAGGGCGGCTTCCCGACCGGGTCGTTCCGCACGCTGCTGATCGGCTCGGCCGAGGTCGCTGCGGTGATCTCCGATGACCGCGTCAAGGCCGTCACCTTGACCGGATCGGAACCGGCGGGCCGCTCGGTGGCGTCCACCGCCGGCCAGCAGATCAAGAAGGCGGTGCTCGAACTGGGCGGCTCCGACCCGTTCGTCGTGATGCCCAGCGCCGACCTCGACGCCGCCGTCCACGGTGGCGGTCAAGGCCAGGGTCTCGAACAACGGCCAATCCTGCATCGCTGGAAAGCGTTTCATCGTGCACGCCGATGTCTACGACGAGTTCGCCCGCCTGTTCGTCGAGAAGATGGACGCCCTGGTGGTCGGCGACCCGATGGACGAAGCCACCGACGTCGGGCCGCTGGCCACCGCCGCCGGACGCGACGACCTCGCCGAACTGGTCGATGACGCCGTGGCCAAGGGTGCCGAGGTGCTCACCGGCGGCGGCGCTCCCGAGGGCCCCGGCTGGTTCTACTCGCCCACCGTGCTGGCCGGGCTGACCGATGACATGCGACTGGTGATGGAGGAGGCCTTCGGGCCGGTGGCCTCCCTGTACCGGGTCGCCGACCGCGAGGAGGCGGCACGGGTGGCCAACCAGACCACCTTCGGGCTGAGCTCGGCGGTGTGGAGCAACGAAGCGGCAGAACAGGACTGGTTCGTCCGCCATCTCGACGCCGGCGCGGTGTTCCTGAACGGGATGACGGTGTCGTATCCGGAGTTGCCGTTCGGTGGGGTCAAGGACTCCGGTTACGGACGCGAGCTGGCCGCGGCGGGAATCCGCGAGTTCTGCAACCTCAAGACGGTCTGGAAGGCCTGAGCAAAGCGGCCGCGAAGCTGTGAACTGACCGGTTATTGTCTGTGAATGAGCGATGGGGCGCCAACGTCGGGCAAGTCGTCCACCCCGACCGGTCCGACACGCGCTGAAACGAGTACCCGTCGGGCCGTACTCAACACGATGAGGGGCTCGGCGGGAAACCTCGTCGAGTGGTACGACGTCTACGTCTACACCGTCTTCGCCTCCTACTTCGAGGCGCAGTTCTTCGACAAGGACGACACCAACTCGACGGTCTACATCTACGCGATCTTCGCGGTCACCTTCATCATGCGGCCGGTGGGCTCCTGGTTCTTCGGCCGGTTCGCCGACCGCCGGGGCCGCAAGGCCGCGCTGATGTTTTCCATCACCGTCATGTCGGCGTGCTCGTTCGTGGTGGCGGTGATGCCCACCCGCGAGGTCATCGGATGGTGGGCGGCGGTGATCTTGGTGCTGGCCCGCCTCTTACAGGGATTCGCCACCGGCGGGGAGTACGGCACGTCGGCCACGTACATGTCCGAGGCGGCGACCGCGAACAGGCGCGGCTTCCTGTCGTCGTTCCAATACGTCACCCTCATCGGCGGTCACGTTCTGGCACAGTTCACGCTGCTCATCGCGCTGCACTTCCTCGATACCGAGGCGCTCAGCGCCTGGGGCTGGCGGATCGGCTTCTTCATCGGGGGCATCGCCGCCCTCGTGGTGCTCTGGATTCGCCGTTCCATGGACGAGTCCCTCAGCGAATCGCACCTCGAGGCCATCCGCGAGGGCAAGGACCGGGACGCGGGATCGATGAAGACGTTGTTCACGGTGCACTGGCGTCCACTGCTGCTGGTCTTCCTCATCACCGCGGGCGGCACCATCGCGTTCTACACCTACAGCATCAACGCGCCTGCGATCGTCAAGTCGACCTTCGGGAAGGACGAGGCGCTTTCGGCGACGTGGGTCAACCTGCTGGCGCTGATCTTCCTGATGCTGCTGCAGCCCGTCGGCGGGATGCTCAGCGACCGGATCGGCCGAAAGCCGTTGCTGGTCTTCTTCGGTGTCGGCGGCGTCCTCTACACCTACGTCCTGCTCACGTTCCTGCCGCAGACCACGTCGCCACTGCTCGCGTTCACGCTGCTGGCCGTCGGCTACGTCATCATCACCGGCTATACCTCGGTCAACGCGATCGTCAAGGCGGAGTTGTTCCCGGCCGAAATCCGGGCACTCGGAGTGGGTTTGGGCTATGCGCTGGCGAACTCCGCGTTCGGCGGTACTGCGCCGCTGCTGTACCAGGCGGCCAAGCCCGACCACATCACCTTGTTCATCGTGTACGTCACGGTGGTGATCGGGGTGAGCTTGTTGGTCTACGTCTTCGCGCTGAAGAACAAGGGGATCACCGTGCTCGATCGCGAACAGGGCAGCGCCTGGGCCGTGCCCGTTGCTTCGGTTCCCCGATAAACGATGGACCGTCTTGCAGTCATCGATGCAGAAGCGCGGCGCTTTGCCGAGGTGCTGTCCGCGGCAGACCTGAGTCGCCCGTGTCCCACCTGCCCGGACTGGACTGCCGCGGATCTCCTATGGCACCTCACCGAGGTGCACCTCTTCTGGGCAGGCGTCCTCGAGCGGCAGGCTCAGAGCGAGGCCGACCTCGAGGCAGTCGAACGGGCGAAGCCCGAGCGGCCGAATGCGTTGGCGGACCTACTCGTATTGCGCGAGCAGGCGACGGCCGCCCTGCTGCGTCAGCTGGCGAGCCGTGATGACGCAGAGCCCTGCTGGTCGTGGTGGCCGCCCGACCAGACCGTCGGCTTCACCCGGCGCATGCAGACCTACGAAGCGACGATGCACCGCGTCGACGCCGAGTTGACCGCAGGCCTGCCGGTCGGCCCGATTGCAGCGGACGTGGCCGCGGGCGCCGTCGATCATGCGGTGGACGTCATGTGGGGCTGGATGCCCGCCGACGCGACGTACGAGGCCCGCGCCGTGGTGGAGTTCGTCGCGGCGGACACCGGTGAGAGTTGGCTGGTGGAGGTCGGCTCGTGGACCGGGCCGCCGGGGGAGTCCGGCGCCGCCGTCGACGCACCGAGGGCAGTGCGGGCGACCGCAGGCGAGCCGACGGCGACCGTGCGCGCGCCAGTGGTCGATCTTGCGCTGTGGGCGTGGACGCGTGGTGACGCGGTGCAGATCTCGGGACGACCTCCAGCGCTCGCCGCGCTGGAAGCTCTACTCGGACAGGGCATGCAGTGAACCGCTAACTCACCAGGGCACAGGGCCATCGGTGTTGAAGAAACCCCCGGTGGATCCGTCGGGGTCGACCTGGGCCATGCGCACGATGATGTCTGCGCCCTGCTCGACGGTCTGGATACCGGTGTTGCCGTTCAGATCGGTCTTGGTGAACCCGGGGTCGACGGCGTTGATCCGCATGTTCGGGAACGCCTTTGCGTACTGCACGGTGACCATGTTCACGGCGGCCTTCGACGCCGGATAGGCCACGCCGGGGTAGATGCCCGCCGGGGCTGGGGCGAACTGGGTCAGCGAGCCAAGCCCGCTGCTGACGTTGACCACGACGGGAGCAGCGGACCGTTGCAGCAGCGGAAGAAAGGCGTGGAGCATGCGCACCGTGCCGAAGACGTTCGTGTCGAACGTCTTCCGCATCAAGTCGGCGGTCACGTCCGCGGGGCCGATCACGGCGTTGTCGTCACCACGCTCTTCGATCGCGGCATTGTTGACCAGTACGTCGAGCCCGCCGTCCGCCTCGATCGCCTTCGCGGCGGCCTGCACCGAGGCGTCGTCGGTGATGTCGAGCTGGATTGCCCGCGCGCCGAGTTGCTCGGCGACCTGACGCCCGAGTTCGGCGTCGCGGCTACCGACGTAGACGGTGTGACCCGCGGCCACGAGTTGGCGGGCGGTCTCGAGGCCCAGGCCCTTGTTCGCTCCGGTGATCAGTGTCGTTGTCATGTCCCCAGGATGCGCCGCGCTGATGCGGCCATCCAGGCGTCCCGCCTTCCTAGGACTGCCAATACCAGGACGTTCGGCGCGCGACGGCGCACAGTGGAGTGGTGGTGGCGACGGAATTCGGCCATGCGTTGCGGCGCTGGCGCGACCGGGTGACCCCGGAGGCCGCTGGGCTGCCGGTCGGCGGTCATCGGCGCGCGGCCGGGTTGCGTCGCGAGGAGCTCGCACAACTGGCGGGGATCTCGGTCGACTACATCACCCGCCTCGAACAGGGCCGCGCGACCAATCCCTCCGAGCAGGTCGTCGAGGCGCTTGGCCGGGCGCTGCGCCTGTCGGGGCCCGAGCGCGAGCACCTGTTCCACGCCGCGGGCCTCCTTGCGCCGGGGCAGGGCACGGTGCCCGCCTACATCACGCCGAGTGTTCAGCGGATGCTGGACCGGCTGACCGCGACGCCCGTGGCCGTGTTCGACGCGGCGGGTACGCAGTTGCTGGCGAACCCGATGTACGTCGCCTTGATGGGTGAACACCACGGCAGCGAGCGAAACGCGGTGTGGCGCAACTTCCTCGGCTCGGGCAGCCGGGTTCGCCATACCCCGGAGGGTCTTCGCGCCCTGCAGACCGCGCAGGTGGCCGACCTGCGGGCGGCGGCGAACCGGTACCCCGCCGATCAGACCGTTCGCCGACTGGTCGCGGAGTTGAAGGCGAAGAGCGACCTCTTCGTCGAGCTGTGGGACTCCGGTGCCGTCGGCACGCCGGAAGTGGCGCGCAAGACCGTCGACCACCCTCAGGTGGGGCCCATGACGCTCGACTGCGACGTGCTTCTCGTTGCGGGTGCGGACCTGCGCATCATGATCTACAGCGCCGAGCCAGGAACCGAGGACGCGGAGCGGCTCGCCCTTCTCGCGGTCGTCGGCACGCAGAACCTCCTCACTGGCCCTTGAGGCTGCCGATGCCGAGCGAGGTGTCCTTCGGAGTCTGCGGAGGACTTGCTTCGGCGGCGTCGACGTAGGCCTGCGGATCCCGGTCGACGATTTGCAACCCGCGTGTGGTGGGGTGCTGATCCATGAACTCGCGGTACTGCTGACCGAGTGCCTCGCGAAGGCCGATGGGCGCATGACGACGGAAGTCCGACAGTCCTTCGCGTTCCTCTTCGCCCATGTGCTCGTCATTTGCCTCACGGGCCCGACCGACCGCCGCCCACCATTCGTCGGTGCCGACCTCCGCCGCGTTGGCGTCCCTGACACCGTCACGGATGTCGTTGTGATCGCCGATCGCGTCGAGCGTTTCGCCCTCGGGGTCGTCGACGCCCCGCTGCAACAGTTGTGGGTAGAAGATCTTTTCCTCGATGTACGCGTGCACGTCCAGTTTGTCGGCAAGTGGGCGCCAAACCCGTTCGAGCGCATCGCTTCTCACCGGTGTGCGTTCCTGCAGGTTGTCGAGCCGTGCGAACTGCTCGCGAAACCAGGCGTGGTCGGCGAGTATCAACATCGTGATGTCAGCCATCTAGATTCCAATCGTGTGCCGAGGGCGCGGCAGATCGTTGTTCACGTGGCTTGATGCTTGCAGATGCTGGGCCGGCGCGCGATGACTTCTGCTCAGCGATCGCGGGCTGCGCCGAAGCGGGCGCGACGTGGTGCCTCACCGACTTCGAACTAGAGGCGCTGACGATCGGCCACACTCATGCCGTCATCACGACGGCCCGGTTGGCTACTAGATGACCCGTCAGAAGGGTGGGGGTTTGTTGCGTTCGGCGAGGTGGGCGTCGTTGAGGGCGCGTTCGGTTTTGATGCGGTCGGCGCGGGCTTGGGTGCGGGTGCGTTTTCGGGTCGGCATCATCAGGGTGCGGTGTGCGCCCGGGGCGCCGCGCGGGGTGCCCGGTGGTGCGGGTGTGGTGATGGTCCAGCCGGGGAAGAACAGGCTGCTGGCGGGCCGGGTGGTGTAGGTGTGCCCGGTCGGGTGTGGTGACGATGACGGTGCCGTCGGCGAGTTGGCGGTCTGAGAAGCCGGGCCAGAACGTCTTGATCAAATGATGAATTCGGCAGTAGCACTTCAGGTTGCCGGGATGAGTCGGGCCGGCGGGGTGGGCCACGGTGTGGTCGATGTCGGCGAACACCGCGGTGCGGTCACACCCCGGGGCGCGGCAGGTCAGGTCGCGGGTGCGGACGAACTCGTCCAGCGCGGTCGACGGCCGGTACCGGGGTTCGGGTTCCGCGTCGGGCTGCCCACCAGCGTGACCTTCGCGCCGCGGGCGATCAGCTCGGCCAGCAGCGGCGCGGGCACGATGCCGCCGCCGAAGAGCAGGCCGGCCTGGCGCCGGAGCGGACCGGCTCGAGGCCGCCTCGGCGGCCGCTCGGTCCGCCTCGTCGGCGGCGGCCTCGTCGCGTCGGCCTCGTTGGGCGCCAGTCCCTCCCCGTGCAGGTGCGGATCGGGCAGGGCCTCGGTGGTCGCGGCCTCGGCGATGACGTGCACGACGATGCTGCTGGCCCGGCCGTCGTCGACGACGGCCGGGCAGTGCGGGTTGGCACACGCACACGACAGCACCGTGGCGCCCGCGCCCAGCGCGCCCAGCGCGTCGGAGCGGCGTTGGGCCAGGGTGCGGGGGTCGTCCTCGCACACCCCGCGGGCCATCGCCGCCACCCGCTGTTTGAGCAGGACCGCATCGGGGCCCAGCAGCCGGCCGTACACCGCGGCGGTGCCGGTGGCATCGGTGTCGGCGACGGTGAAGTCGCGGCTGCGGGCGCTGGTGCGGGTGCGCCGCACCGCGGCGGGATCGACCTTGTCGACCCAGACGTCGATGGCCTGGGTGAGTTTGTCCTCGGTCAGCGGGCCCCACGCGGTGATCCGCTCGGCGATGACCCGATCGAGGGTGGCGACCGCGGCGGGGCTGGTGACCAGGTAGGTGCGGTTGGCGATCAGCCAGACCCGCCGCGCGTTCAATTCCCCGGCCAGGAACAGGGCGGCCACCGTCGGGAAGCGGTCGCGCAGCACCACGGCCAGGTCCAGCTCCCCGCAGGCGCGGCCGTGGCCGATGTTGAGGGCGGCGGCGATCTCGGCGGCCGCGGCGGTCTGGTCGTCACACGCCCAGCGGGCATGCGTCCCGGTGTTGCGGCGCCGCTCCAGTTCGGCGATCGCGGCGTACTTGCGGGCATCGGCGGCCGCCCCCAGCCGGGCCCAGCCGGTGACCGCGTCGATCACCGCGGCATCATCGGCCCCGCGAAGCTCGTCGCCATCGACCGGCAAACCATCGAACACATGTTCGACCCTGCCGACCATGACCGACAACAATTGCCATGGATCCGACTTGTCGGTGCTCCGA
>CAVTKI010000010.1:0-87598 GCA_963735245.1 uncultured Actinomycetota bacterium | reverse complement strand
CAGGGTCGAGTGATCGGGCGCGGCCATCGAAGAAGGTCGGTCAGCGATTACGGTCATAGCGGCAATTGTGATGATCGTCAACGGCGGTGTCGTGAGTAATCGACTACGCAGGTTCGCGCCGTCAAATACCTGGACTTCGCGCCGTCGAATGCCTAAAATGCGCTCCTGGACAAGCTGGCGTCGGGGGGCGACCGCTGGCAAGTCTTTGACCTGGAAACAAAGAGCGTCAACAAGACTGGCTCGTTGTCGGGCTGAGCCCGTGCTGATCGCTGCGCAGTTCGATGGCGACGACACCGAGTCCCAGGTCGGTAACGGTGCCCGGCGACGCGCCGCGAAATCGTGGACAACGTTTGTTGTCAACATTATCGTGGGCCGCATATCCGTGGGGTTTGACGCTCAGCGAGGACACGATGACCGCGAGATCGAGGACGACCGCCGACCCGCTCGGGCCCGACTCCCTCACCTGGAAGTACTTCGGCGATCTGCGCACCGGGATGCTCGGCGTGTGGATCGGCGCGATCCAGAACATGTACCCCGAACTCGGCGCAGGCGTCGAAGACCACTCGATCCTGCTCCGCGAGCCGATCCAGCGGGTGGCCCGGTCGGTGTTCCCGATCATGGGAGTGGTCTACGACGGGGATCGCGCCGCCGACACCGGAGCGCAGATCCGGGGCTACCACGAGACGATCAAGGGCGTCGATGGCGCGGGCCGCCGCTACCACGCACTCAACCCCGAGACCTTCTACTGGGCCCACGCCACGTTCTTCATGTTGATCATCAAGACCGCCGAGTACTTCTGCGGTGGCCTGACCGAGGCCGAGAAGCGCCAACTGTTCGACGAACACGTGCAGTGGTACCGGATGTACGGCATGAGCATGCGGCCGGTCCCCCGGTCGTGGGAGGACTTCCAGGAGTACTGGGAGAGCAAGTGCCGCGACGAGCTCGAGATCAATCAGGCCACGTTGGACATCTTCTCGATCCGCATTCCGAAGCCCTGGTTCGTCCTGATGCCGACGCCCGTGTGGGACCAGATGTTCAAGCCGTTGGTCGCCGGTCAGCGATGGATCGCGGCCGGGCTGTTCGACCCCGCCGTGCGCGAGAAGGCGGGCATGCGGTGGACGCCGAGCGACGAGGTGGTGCTGCGCCTGTTCGGCAAGCTCGTCGAGATGGCCTTCGTCGTCGTGCCCGACGAGATCCGGCTGCATCCCCGTGCGCTGGCGGCCTACAAGCGGGCGGCGGGCCGCCTGCCTGCCGACGCCCCATTGGCCGAGGCACCGTCGTTCACCGCGCCGCCGCGCGACCGGCGCGACATGCCGGTGCACTACGTGCCGCGCGGCAGGTCACTGGCCGAGCGCGCCGGATCGTTGGTGCACACCACCTTCTCCCTGGCCGGTCTGCGGCCGGCGCGCGGTCGGCAAAAGCCCGGAAAGGCAGCCTGATACATGCTCGAGTGGTCTGACGTCGACGTCGCCGTGCGCGATGCCGTTCGCGAGTTCGTGGACAAGGAGATCCGGCCGCACCTGGACGCCCTCGAGGACGGTGACATGCCGCCCTACCCGATCATCCGCAAGCTGTTCTCCACGTTCGGCATCGACACGATGGCGAAGGAGTCGCTCGAGAGGCGGCTGGCCAAGATGCGCGACGGTAGCTCGTCGGCGAAGCCGTCGGGCGGCATGTTCGGGGGCGGCACCGACCAGGCGGGCATGGGTTTCGTTCTGGTGAGCGAACTCTGCAGGGTCAGCATGGGCGTCGTGACGGGCATGGGCGTCAGCCTGGGTTTGACGGTGCCCACGATCGCGTCCCGCGGCACCCTCGCCCAGCAGGAGCGTTGGCTGCCGGGGCTCGTCACCTACGAGAAGGTCGGCGCCTGGGCCATCACCGAGCCGGATTCGGGCTCGGATGCCTTCGGCGGCATGAAGTCCTATGTGGTTCGTGCCACCGATGGGACGGGCGACTACATCCTCAACGGACAGAAGACGTTCATCACCAACGGGCCCGATGCCGACGTCACCGTGGTCTACGCCAAGCTCGACGAGGGCTCGGCTGGTATCGAGAAGCGCGACCGCAAGGTCCTGACCTTCGTGCTCGATCGCGGCATGGCGGGTTTCGTCCAGTCGAAACCGCTGCGCAAGATGGGAATTCACAGTTCGCGCACCGGTGAACTGTTCTTCGACAACGTGCGCCTCGGTCGCGATCGACTGCTGGGCGAGACGGAGGACAACAAGGCGGGCGACGGACGCGACAGCGCCCGATCGAACTTCGCCTCCGAGCGGATCGGCGTCGCGGCGATGGCGCTCGGCGTCATCGAGGAATGCCTGCGGCTGTGCGTCGACTACGCCAAGACGAGGACGCTGTGGGGCAAGGAGATCGGCCAGTTCCAGCTCATCCAGCTCAAGCTGGCGACCATGGAAGTGGCTCGAATGAACGTGCGCAACATGCTCTTTCGGGTGATCGAGGCGGCACAGGCCGGTACGCCCATCTCGCTGCCGGAGGCGTCGGCGATGAAGTGGTACTGCTCGCAGGCGGCCACCGACGTGGCGATGGAGGCGATCCAGCTCTTCGGCGGAAACGGCTACATGACCGAATACCGGGTGGAGCAACTGGCGCGCGACGCCAAGTCGCTGATGATCTACGCGGGCAGCAACGAGGTGCAGATCACCCACGTGGCCCGTGGGCTGCTGAGCGATTAACCGCGCTGCGCCCGAGCGCTCTGATACAGGCAGATCGCCGCGGCGGCAGCCACGTTCAGGCTCTCCGCAGCCCCGTGCATCGGGATGGACACTCTCGCGTCGGCCGACCCCGCGACCTCGGGCGAGAGCCCATGGGCTTCCGGTCCGAACAGCCACGCGGTTGGCGTGGACAGCTCTGCGTCGTCGAGGGACACCTCGCCGTCGAGTGTCGTGGCGAGCACCCGCACACCGATCCCCTGCAACGCGGCGATCACCTCGGCGGTGTCGGTGACCTCGAGCACGGGGAGCGAGAAGATGCTTCCCGCCGAGGCGCGCAGGCACTTCCCGTTGTAGGGGTCGACGCCGTGCCCGGCCAAGACGACGGCATCGGCGCCCATTGCGTCGGCCAGCCGGATGAGCGTCCCGGCGTTGCCGGGTTCGGAGATTCCGACGGCAACCAGCACCAGGCGCGGCCCGGAGGCGAGCACGTCGGCCAGCCTGCCCTCGGGCATCGAGCACACCGCGACCAGTCCGACGGGTGTCACGGTGTCCGACAACGCCTTCGCCGCCTTCTCGGTGACGACGTGCACCTGGGCGCCGTCGAGCATCGCGCCGTACCGGTGGAGTGCGTCCTCGGTGGCGAACACCTCACCAACGAGACCGCGCCGCAACGCTGCCTCGACGAGGTTGGGTCCCTCGGCGAGGAAACGTGCGGCGCGGGTGCGGCCCACGTGGCGGTGCAGCTTGACCGCTGCCACGACGCGGGCCGATCGCTCGGTGAGCGGAACGTCCAGCCCTCCGGTGGAGGTCAGGCGGCCTCTCCGGACGGAGCGTTGACGTCCTCCGGCAGTGCGGCCTTGGCCACCTCGGCCAGAGCGGTGAACGCAGCCGGGTCGCTGACCGCGATCTCGGCGAGGTTCTTGCGGTCCACCTCGACACCTGCGGCCTTGAGGCCCTGGATCAGCCGGTTGTAGGTGATGTCGTTGGCGCGGGCCGCCGCGTTGATCCGGGAGATCCACAGCTTGCGGAACTCACCCTTGCGGGCGCGCCGGTCGCGGTAGGCGTAGGTCAACGAATGCAGTTGCTGCTCTTTGGCCTTGCGGTAGAGCCGGGACCGCTGACCGCGGTAGCCCTTCGAGGCCTTGAGGACGGTACGCCGCTTCTTTTGGGCGTTGAGTGCGCGCTTCACGCGTGCCATGGGGGTGTTCCTATTCTCGTGCGGTCTTTACGGGGTGCTGCGCTCAGCCGTTGAGCATCTTCTTCACGCGACTGGTGTCGTTGGCAGCCACCGTGGTACGGCCGTCGAGGCGACGGGTGCGCTTGCTCGCTTTGTGCTCCAGGAGGTGCCTCTTGTTGGCCTTCTGGCGCACGATCTTGCCGGTTCCAGTGAGACGGAAGCGCTTCGACGCTCCGCTGTGGGTCTTGGCCTTGGGCATGCTGTCCTCTAGTTCTGTGGTGGGTCGGTCGGTGCTTCGCTGGGCTGCGCGCTCGCGCGCTGGGCAGCCGGCGTGTCTGCATCGTGCGCCGCCTTGGCGCGAGTCTTCGCGCCGCGGTGCGGTGCCAGCACCATCGTCATGTTGCGGCCGTCCTGCTTGGCGGACGTCTCGACGAAGCCGTAGTCGGCGACGTCAGCGCCCAGGCGCTGCAGCAGTCGGTAACCCAATTCGGGCCGGGACTGCTCACGTCCGCGGAACATGATCGTGACCTTGACCTTCGACCCCGCCTCGAGGAAGCGGACGACGTGACCCTTCTTGGTCTCGTAGTCATGGGGATCGATCTTGGGTCGCAGCTTCTGTTCCTTGACGACGGTCTGCTGCTGGTTCTTGCGAGACTCGCGCGCCTTCTGAGCCGTCTCGTACTTGAACTTGCCGTAGTCCATGATCTTGCAAACCGGTGGTTTGGCATCTGGGGCTACTTCGACGAGATCGAGATCGGCGTCCGCGGCGACGCGGAGTGCATCTTCGATGCGCACTATGCCTACCTGTTCACCGCCAGGTCCGATCAGGCGGACTTCAGGTACGCGGATGCGCTCGTTGATGCGTGTCTCAGTGCTGATGGGGCCTCCTATGTAGTCTTGCCGGAGTCCGCGCCATCAGCATTCCGTTCCGAGGAACAGAAAAGCCCTGCATATAGCAGGGCCCGATGCCGACCGATCACGGCTCACGCCGCCTGCGCAATGCGCAGAACAGGCGCCGCGTGGCGCCTGTGACCGGACCGATGAACCTGCGTCGATGACGTGGTCAACGGTGGGAGCGGGACTCCACTTGGGTGTCCTGGCGTACGCCAGAACGGTCGCGCATGCCAGTCTAGCAGGCATGACCGAGGTTCCTGAACACGCCAGCGAGGCCGCCGACCCGACCACTCGTGAACTTGCCGAGATACCCGCGGTCGAGGTGATCACCCGCTCGGCTGTCATGTTGATGAGCGCGGCTGCCGAGAAGCTGGGACTGTCGGCACCCGACCCCGACGACAGTCCGTACCGTGACCTCGACGAGGCCAGGCGCCTGATCACCGCACTGGCCGGGCTGGTGACCGCGTCGGTCGAGTATCTGGGGCCGCACGCCGGACCGCTGCGCGACGGCCTGAAGAGTCTCCAGTTGGCGTTCCGCGAGTCGAGCGCGGCTCCCGAAGAGCCGGGACACGGTCCTGGCGAGAAATACACCGGGCCTGTCTGGTAGGCACTCCCACCCATTTCCCGGGTGGACCGAATATCCTCGCGGCCTATGACCCTGACCGCGGTTAAGAAGAAGCGTTCGACGTTCTGGTGGGTCCCGGTCGCAGCCGGTTGGACGGTCGGCGTCATCGCCACGCTGTCCCTGATCGCCAGCGTGTCCCCGTTGATCCGATGGGCCATCAGGGTCCCGCGGGAGTTCGTCAACGACTACATCTTCAACTTCCCCGACACCAGCTTCGCGTGGGCCTTCGTGCTGGCGCTGCTCGCGGCGGCGCTGGCGGCACGCAAGCGGATCGCCTGGTGGATCCTCGTCCTCTACATGGTCGCCGCGGTCGGCTGGAACGTCGTCGACATCCTCACCGGTAGCGAGACGGTGATCGTGGACATCGGCGAGGTGATCGGGGCCGGCTTCCACGTCGCGGCCATCGGCTTCCTGATCCTGGCCCGACCCGAGTTCTACGCGAAGGTGCGGCGCGGAGCGCTGATCAAGGCCGCCGCGACGCTCGTTGCGGCGATGGCGATCGGCACCCTCGTCGGCTGGGGCCTTCTCGAGCTGTTCCCCGGCTCACTGGCCAGGTCGGACCGGCCTCTGTATGCGCTGAACCGGGTGAGCGCCTTCGCAGGCGCCGACGCCGACACCTTCTCCGGACACCCGCACGTGTTCGTCAACGCGCTGCTCGGATTGTTCGGCGCGCTGGCGCTCATGGTCGCCGCGATCGTGCTGTTCCAGTCCCAGCGGGCCGAGAACGCGCTGACCGGTGAGGACGAATCGGCCATCCGCGGAATGCTCGAGGTCTGGGGCAAGAACGACTCGCTGGGCTACTTCGCCACCCGCCGCGACAAGTCGGTGGTGTTCGCGCCGAACGGGCGGGCCGCCATCACCTACCGCGTCGAGGTCGGCGTCTGCCTGGCCAGCGGCGACCCGCTCGGTGACCCACGATCCTGGCCTGCCGCCATCGGGGCGTGGCTGACGCTGTGCCAGTCGTACGGCTGGGCACCCGGTGTGATGGGTGCGAGTGCCACTGCCGCACAGGCATTCCGGGAAGCGGGTCTCAACGCCCTCGAACTCGGCGACGAGGCGATTCTGTACCCGGACAGGTTCAAACTGTCCGGACCCGACATGAAGCCCGTGCGACAGGCGGTCACGCGCGCTCGGCGCGCGGGTCTCACCGTGCGCATCCGCCGCCACCGCGACCTGTCCCCCGACGAGATGGCCTTGGCCATCAAGAGAGCCGACGACTGGCGCGACACCGAGACCGAACGCGGCTTCTCCATGGCTCTCGGCCGACTCGGCGATCCTGCCGACGGCGATTGCATGTTGGTCGAGGCCATCCAGGAAGACGGAAACGGGCAGGATGCCGTCGTGGCCATGCTGTCTCTGGTGCCGTGGGGCACCAACGGCGCGTCGCTGGACCTGATGCGCCGGTCACCCCAGTCACCCAACGGCACCAACGAACTCATGGTCACCGAGTTGTGCCTGCAGGGTGAGGACATCGGCATCAGCCGCATCTCGCTCAACTTCGCCATGTTCCGTTCGGCGTTCGAGGAGGGTGCCCAACTCGGCGCGGGCCCGGTCGCCCGGCTGTGGCGCGCGCTGCTGGTGTTCTTCTCACGGTGGTGGCAGCTGGAGACGCTGTACCGGTCGAACATGAAGTACATGCCCGAATGGGTGCCCCGCTTCGCCTGCTACGAGGATGCCCGCCTCATCCCGCGCGTCGGCGTCGCCTCGGTCATCGCCGAGGGCTTCCTGGTGCTGCCGTTCAGCAGGCGCGCAAAACAGCACACGGGACAACACATTTCGGCACCCGACCGGCTGGTCAACACCGGCAGACTGCAGCACGACGGCAGTGCGCCCGATCTCAGCGGGCTCGACGTCGGAGGCCCGAAGGAGGAAACACCGAACCGGTTGCCCGAGCAGGTGCGGGTTCGGATGGCCAAACTGAAGGCGTTGCAGGACAGCGGAATCGACGCCTATCCCGTCGGCAAGGCCCCGAGCCACACGGTCGCGCAGGCGATCGACGCGGGCGACGAGGTCACCCTTTCGGTGGCAGGCCGAGTGCTGCGCATCCGCGACTACGGGGCGGTGCTCTTCGCACAGCTACGCGACTGGTCCGGCGAGGTACAACTGCTCCTCGACAATTCGCGACTGACCGAGGGCACGACCGCGGACTTCACCGGCGCCATCGATCTCGGCGACCTGGTCGAGGTGACCGGCACCATGGGCTACAGCAAGAACGGAACACGGTCGCTGCTGGTCGACGAGTGGCGGCTCATCGGTAAGTGCCTGCGGCCCCTGCCCGACAAGTGGAAGGGCCTGACCGACCCCGAGGCACGGGTCCGCACGCGATACGTCGACCTGGCCATCAACACCGAGGCGCGCGATCTGATCACGGCCCGCAGCCGAATCCTGCACGCGATCCGCGAAACCCTGGTCGGCAAGGGCTTTCTCGAGGTCGAGACGCCGATCCTGCAACAGATCCACGGCGGAGCCAACGCCAGGCCGTTCATGACGCACATCAACGCCTACGACCTCGATCTGTATCTGAGAATCGCCCCCGAGCTCTATCTGAAGCGCCTGTGCGTCGGCGGTGTGGAACGCGTCTTCGAACTCGGCCGCGCGTTCCGCAACGAGGGCGTTGACTTCAGCCACAACCCGGAGTTCACGCTCCTGGAGGCCTATCAGGCCCATGCCGACTACAACGTGTGGGTGGACGGGTGCCGCGAGCTGATCCAGAACGCGGCGGAGGCCGCCAACGGCAGTCAGGTGATCATGCGGCCGGGAGCCGACGGCTCGCTGGAGCCCGTCGACATCTCGGGTCAGTGGACGGTCAAGACCGTGCACGGGGCGGTGTCGGAGGCGCTCGGTGAGCAGATCGACCCCGAAACCGACCTGGCGCGGCTGCGCACGCTCTGCGACGGGGCGGGCATCCCGTACCTCACGCACTGGGATGCGGGCGCGGTCGTGCTCGAGTTGTACGAGCGTCTCGTCGAGGACAGCACCGAGAACCCGACGTTCTACAAGGACTTCCCCACCTCCGTGTCACCTCTGACCCGGCCGCACCGCAGCATCCCAGGGGTTGCCGAGCGATGGGATCTGGTGGCCTGGGGCGTCGAACTGGGCACCGCGTACAGCGAGTTGACCGACCCGGTGGAACAGCGCAGGCGACTGCACGAGCAGTCGCTTCTCGCGGCGGGAGGCGACCCAGAGGCGATGGAGCTCGACGAGGACTTCCTGCAGGCCATGGAGTACGCGATGCCGCCGACCGGCGGGCTGGGCGTCGGCGTGGACCGGGTCGTCATGTTGATCACCGGGCGCAGCATCCGCGAGACGTTGCCGTTCCCGCTGGCGAAGCCCCGCTGAGTCGATCTCCTGGAGGAGCAGCTCACAGCCGTCCTCCAGGAACGGGATACACGATGGCTGCGTGACGACTTCGACGACGAGGATCGCCGAGACCCTGCTGGCGGATCCGGCCGCTGGTTACCGCCAGCAACACCTCTCGCTGATGCACGGCTGGCTGCCGCTGACGGTGCAGGCCGTCGCCGTCGTGGTGCTGCTGGCCGCGATCGGCTGGCGCAATCGGCGCTGGCGGCTCGTCTGGCTGCCCGTGGCGGCGGGCATCGGGGCGGTGCTGGCAGCCACGGCCTATCGGTACATCTCGTCCGAAGGCCTCGCCGGCGACCCGGCTCCGAAGTTGCTGTGGATTTGGATCGCCGCGGTGGGCATCTCGGCCGTCGTGCTGGTGACCGGCTGGCGCGGTGCTCGGTGGTGGCGGCGCAGTGCGGCCGTCGTCGCGTTTCCGATGTGCATCCTGTGCGCGGGACTTGCCCTGAACCTGTGGGTCGGCTACTTCCCCACCGTCCAGACGGCCTGGAACCAGCTGACCGCCGGACCGCTGCCCGACCAGACCGATCAGGCGACGGTGGTGGCGATGCAGCAGTCGCGGCAGATCCCGGCCCAGGGCACCGTGGTGCCGGTCACCATCAGTCCGGCGGCGTCGGGGTTCAAGCACCGCGGTGAGTTCGTCTACCTTCCGCCTGCCTGGTTCGCATCGAACCCGCCGCCTTCGCTGCCGACACTGATGATGATCGGCGGTGAGTTCAACACCCCGGCCGACTGGCTACGGGCGGGCAATGCGATCAAGACCGTCGACGACTTCGCCGCCACTCACGCCGGGAACGCCCCGGTACTCGTCTTCGTCGACTCGGGCGGCGCCTTCAACAACGACACCGAATGCGTCAACGGTGCACGGGGCAATGCCGCCGACCACCTGACCAAGGACGTCGTGCCGTTCATGGAGGCGAACTACGGCGTGAGTACCGCCAAGGCCAACTGGGGCATCGTCGGCTGGTCGATGGGTGGGACGTGCGCGGTCGACCTGGCCACGATGCACCCCGACGTGTTCGGCACGTTCGAGGACATCGCAGGCGATCTCAGCCCCAATTCGGGTACGAAGCAACAGACGATCGACCGGCTGTTCGGTGGCAACGCGGCCCAGTACGCCGCGTTCGACCCCACCACCGTGATCACCCGGCACGGGCGCTACTCGGGGATCTCGGGATGGTTCGCCATCAGCGGAAGCGCCGCGACCACAACGCTTCCCACGGCACTGAACGCCGCCAACAACGGCGGCAACGGACTCGGTGGGCGCGACACCGCCGGGCGGCCCAGCGCCCAGACCTCGGCGGCGAACTCGCTGTGCGCGCTGGGCGCGACCAACGGAATCAATTGCGCCGTGGTCGCCCAGCCGGGCAAGCACGACTGGCCGTTCGCCGCACGTGCGTTCGCGGCGGCACTGCCCTGGCTGGCGTGGCAGGTCGGCACCCCGGGAGTGCCGCGGCAACCGCTGCCCGTACCCACCCCTGCGCGGCCGTCACTTCAGGCGGCCGCCAAGTAGGCCCTGCCTAGTAGTCGGATTCCGCGGCGAGGATCTCGGCGAGGTAGGCATCGGGACCGGGGCGCGCGAGCCTGGCCCTGGCGAAGGCCCGAATCCGCTCCCTGGCGCGGGCGGCATCGTCGGAGTCGGCGGAGTCGGCGGTGTCGGCGCCGATGGTGACGACGGTGGTCGGCCAATCATGGTCCCAGGCCTGGGTTTCCGTGACCGGTTGCTGCTCCGAGTCGACCAACCGCAGCGTGGCGAGGCCGTTGGCATCGAGCACCCCGGCACCCGTGAAGGCTCCCGATCGAAGCCGCACCGATATCCCGGCGACCGGCGCGGCGGTGGCCACCCGGACCGCGGCCACCGCCGCCGGTCCGGCCATCTCGATCACCCAGTCCACCGTCCGATCGGCCGAATCGAAGAGCCCGGGCGGAACGGCGGTCCAGTTCACCGAACCGACACCGCTGGCGATCGCCAAGGCCCCCGTCTGCACCGATCCCCGTCCCGCGGCCAACGCATAGTCGTCGCGACGGCGTTCGGAATCCGACTGTGGCACAACCAGACCCGACCACCCGTCGATGCCGATTTCGTCGGCGAGCGCGCTGCACGCGTCGACCAGTTGAGCGACGCGGGGGTCGCCGCCCTGCGCACCGGCGACCAGGCTGCCCCGATGCCGCGTCAGCAGCTCGGCCACGTCGGAGTCCAAGGTCTCGTCGTCGAAGTAGTCCTGCGCGGCGGCCGTCAGCAGCGCGATCTCGCCGTCGAGCACCGCGGAGTCGAGGGCCACGATGCCGTCGCGCGAACTCGCAGGCCACCACCGCCGCAGCCAGTGACCGACGGCAAGCCTGCGCAGCGGGCCCAGCGCGTCCGGCAACGGTTCGACACCGGCGACGTCGACGATCTGCCCGGCTTCTGGCGTGCGGTCAGCCAGCGCAGCGAGCACGGCGACGTGTCCCGCCTCGCCGACCACACGCCAGAGCCATTCGGCGGCAAGCACATCGGTGAAGGTGATCCGGGCTCCTGCCGACGGATCGTCGACGGTCCACGCCAGCACCGCCCCGCTCAGCTCGAGCACCGCGACCGCGGGTGCAGGCGCGACCATCGGGCCCGTGCTCCACAGCCCGGAATCCGCAACGAGTCTCATCGGGCCACCTCGCATGTCCCCCGTCGCTTCGCTCGCCCCAGCCAGCTCCAGCATGGCCTTGATCCGCTGCCGATGGTCGAGGCTGACCGACCTGGCCACCCCCTCCAGCAGTGCCCTGACCTCGTCGACGTCGTCACAGGGTTCCTGCCAGACGTCGCGCCCGTGCAATCGCGCCCACAGCCTGCTGGTGTACGGGCGCACGAACGCGGCGAGATCGTCGATCACCTGCTGCTGGCGTGGGTGCAGGGGTCCGCCGTCGGCCAGATACCGTCTGGCATGCATGACGTACGCCTCCTTGCGCAGCCGGGCCTGGATCTGCCGGCCGAGATCATAACGGGGCGTGGCAGTTTCGCGCAGCGGAGCGAGATCGACGGCGACCTCGATTCCGGCCACCAGCGTTGCCTGCTTGTCCTCGGCCAGCAGTCCCCACGGTGCACAGGCCCGGTCGACCTCCTCCGCACACAGCAGTGGGATGTCGGGCAGTTCGTCACGGTCGAGGACGCGGCGCAGCGTCGCCCGCAACCGGTCGATGACACCCCGATCCAGCGGCCGGTCCCCGTCCAGTTCGCTCGTCATCGGCGGGGGTTGTTGCGGCGCCATGGAACTCAAGCCCACCTCGACGATCGACCATGGCAGCTCGGCGAACTCGCGGCGCGCCAGGGCGCCGAGGTTGTACGGCGTCGCGTCGGCGACGAGTGCCGACCAGACCCGTTGCCGCGCAGCCTCCGCGGTGTGGCCGTCGGCGGTGCCGAGGACGGTGGACAGCCCCGCGAGGAAGGGACTGGCGATGGTGTCGCCCGGCCGCACGTCGCGCCAGCTGCGGTCGAGTTGGTCGGAGAGCTTGGCGATGACCTCGTCGGCCTCGACGTACCGGTTGAGCGTTTCGATCGCCGTCCGGTCGCGCTCCTGGTGAACGTCGCGCAGCACCGCCTCGGCAGCTGGCCCGATCGTCGCGCTGCGGCGCACCCTTGGTGACGGCCAGCTCGAAACAGACCGGGAAGTACAACTCCTGCGCATTTCCGGTGGTGATGCGCAGCCGGCGCCGCTCGGTCTTCAGAAGGGCGAACCACGCGGCCGCGGCACGCAGCTGACCGGCGTGGTCCACGATCAGGTCGCGCACCGCTGCGGCGGCCTCGGGTGTCAGCACGGGCGCGGAGTACTGCGGGTTGGCTCTCAGCCGCAACACCAGTGGGTCCAGGATGCGCTTGACGGTCCTGCGCAGCGGGCCGCCGTCCGAACTGCTGAGCACCTCGACGCCGGGACCGATCGCCCGCCACGCCTGGTCGATCACCGCGCGGCGCGGTTGCGCGGCGGCGACCGCCGTGACCAGCTGCGGCTCGGTGCTCATCCGCCCAGGATAAGCGCCGGCGAAAGTTGGGTTCGGTAGCCGATGGGTTGGTCGACGCTGGTGCCATGTCCGACGCGCTCTCGATCACCCTCGCCGTCCTCGCCTTCGCCGCTCGCCGCCGTCGGAGCGGCGCTGGCGATTCGCCTCCGCACCCACGGGCATGCCGGTGTCCGGCACGCGTCCGCCGGCCCCAACCCGCGGTGGGCATCGGCACCGTGCGCTCGGTGACCGACCCGACCGACCCGATCACCGTCGACGTGGAGAGCGTCTCCGGCCAGCGGTTCGTCGGCAGGCTGCGCCACGGCGACGGCGATGCGGCGATGCCGGACCTACGTCCCGGAGTGGTGTTGCTGGTGGCATTCGATCCGGCTGCGCGCGAACGCCTTTCGCTGCCCGACGACATCATGGCGGTGAGGTCGGCGTTCGACCGGATGCTCGTCCGCAAGGGCCTTCTCACCCACGGTCAGCTCGAGTTGATTCGGCACGGCACCAGGTCACGCGGCGTGGTGACGGGAGTGCGCAACACGGGCGGGGCGCGCGAGGACTATCGGGAGGTCGAACTCGATCTGATGGTCAGCAGGCCCGAGGGTGGACAGTTTCCGGCGCACGAGACCGCCCTGATTCCGGCATCGGCGCTGGCCGAGGTGACCCCGGGCAGCGTGGTCGACGCGTACTACCGCAGCGGCGACGAGTCGGCCGTCGCGGTCTGCGTGCCGCCGAATTGACGGATCAGCGGACGCCGTCGACCGCGAACGTGACGAGTGCCGCCCAGTAGACGGGGTTGGCCGTCGTTTCGCCCGCCCGCCAGCGGCGCATCTGGTCGCGCTGCCAGCGGTTGACCTCGCATCCCGCGTCGGCCGCCTGGTGCGCGGCGTCCACCGCGACGACGACGTCGGCCATCGGATCGGCCTCGGCGTGGTTGGTGAACTGTCGATAGCCCGCGGTCGTCGGCAGCGTCCACAGCGTGGCCGTGACGAGTTGGGCGCCACCGAGGACGACGGCCGCCACCAACCCCGTCGCCTCGTCGAAGCGGTAGTCGCCGCCGGATGCGCAGGCCAGCAGCGCGACCCGGGGCGGCATCGGCAACTGCAGCGACATCACGTCCGAAGCGGTCAGCGGGCGGTGGTCGGCCAGGTAGAGCGCGGCCTGGTCGGCGCTGCCCGACTCGGCCGCGGTGGCGTGGCCGACGTACAACAGCCGGCTCGGACCGTCGGCCAACCTCGCCGAGAGCCAGTTCCAGTCGGCGTCGGTGCGCCGGAACAACTCGACCGCTGCGGCGACGGGCGGCAGCACCGGTCCGCGCGCGATGGTCGCCGCGAAGTGCCGGGCCAACGGCGCGTCGGGCGACGGTCGTCCCAGCACGGAGCCGAGCGCGGAGTCCGCCCGCTGTCCCGGCACCCGGGGATCGAGCACGAGAAGCGGAGGTCGCTCGGCCCGCTCGGTCCATTCGGCGCGAGGGCGCGGCGAGTGCACGATGTTCGCGGGCACGGCCATCAAGACGTCCACCAACTCCATCAGCCGGTACCCCTCGGTCAGCGAACCGGTATCCGTGCTGGGCCAGGGAATTCGGGCGGCCGACGGGCCCGTTGGCGTGATGGCCGCGACCCTGGCCTGCAGCAGCGCCTCGGCCGGGGGTCGGATGGCGGGCAGCGCGAGCAGACCCCACGGCACGCGGGCCAGGCGCGCGGTCGGCGAGACGAACAGCACCGCCCGCGGCGCGGCCACGAACTCCTGGAGAAGCGCCCAGGCGGGATCGGACACCAGCAGCACGCCCAGCCGGTAGGCCAGGGTCAGCTCGCTCGGCTGCGCGGCGAACGGGCCCGCGGCGAGTGCCCGGCCGAGGGCGTCGGCCACCGTCTCGCCCGGCTTCGGCTCCGGTAGCGCGCCCGCGAGTTCCTCCAGCGCCGCGAGCAGGAGTGGCTCCTCGATGACCCACGTGAGGGTCCGTTCCGGTCTCCCGACCACCCGGAGGCTGGCGTAGGTGGCGACCCCGACGTCGGCGAACCGCAGGACCAGGCTCGGCCGCTGCGGCTCGGATGACGTCACGGCCACGTCGACCAGGCGACTTCGTCCGTGGTGACGTGCTGGCCGTACCGGTCGAGGGCGAGTTTGCGGTACTCGCTCCAGCACGGGACCGCCGGTGGGATCCATCCGCATCGGCGGCAGCGGGCCGAGTCGGGTCAGTGAGCGACCGGACTGGACCGGCGGGCCCGCAGCGACCTGGGCGAGTTCGTCGACGTCACTGATCGGGGCGGCGGCCGTCGCGACGCGCGAGAACTCGATCACCTCCGCCTGCCGGCCCTCTGCGCTGAAAGTTCCTCTGGCGCTGTGATATTCGATCAGCTCACTGGTCAGCTCGCTGTTCTCCCACTCCCAGACGACGGAGAACGCCCCGGCCAGCAGTGGCGCGGACACGCACTCGGCCCACTGCGCCCTCGCCTCGGCGTCGGTGATCGAGTAGCGCACCGAGTCGACGGCCAACGCGGCAGGCACCTTCAGGTCGGCGGCGCGTGCGAGCTTGTCCATCGCGGTGCGGAACTGGGGACTTCCTGCCTCGGCGCGCGTGACGCCATGCGCGGCGCGGTAGCGGGCCTCGGCGTCCGCCCAGTCCTCGTCCGGTCGACCGGCACCGTCGAACCCGAGGTCGGCCAGCGCGTCGGCGCGCCACACCGAGCCGAGATGGTCATCGAGGCGCGCATAGGCCAGCCAACTGCTGCGCGGTGATTCGTCAAGACAGGCGCGGGCCTGCTGCGACCATGTCGATCGCATCCTGGTAGCGACCGCGTACGATCGCAATCCAGCTGCGCTGCAACAGAATACGGTGGATGTGCAGTGGCTTTCCGAGCTCACGCCAGTGCCGTTCGGCATGCTCCCAACACTCGTCGGCGACCTGCAGTCCGCCTGCCGACATCCTGGTCAGCCCGAAGTACAGCCAGCAGCGCGACACGTCGTTCGCGCGGAGAAACTCGGCGATCACCGGGTAGGCCTCGCGGACCAACGCCTCGGTGGTCACCCGATCGCCCTTCGCCCAGCTGACGGTCGCCCGCTCCAGCCGGGTCCGGGCGATGGCCAATGCCCACTCCCGCGCCTCGGCACGGGCACCCGCTCGGCGCAGCCAGGGTTCGGCTTCGGCCAGCGCCCCGGTCTCGATGCAGAATCTGGCGTATCCGATGCCGCCGAGCACGCAGAAGGTTGTCGGTCGACTCGCTGCCGTCGCCCGGTGCTTCGATGGCGTCGATCACGTTCTGCCACAGTGCAACCGATCGGACGTGCAGATCGTCTTCGCACAGCGCGGTGGCGCACACGATGCGGGCGTAGGTGCACAGATACGCGTGCTCGGCGGCGAGATCGGCCAGAGCCGGGTCGGCCCATTCCCCGTGGCCATGTCATCGAGAGTCCGGAGTGCGGCCGCCGCGCCTTCGTGATCCCCGAGGGCTGCTGCCAGGCCGGTCTCCAGGCACTGGGCGCGGCGGGAGTAGCGGCACACCATGTGCCGGATGTCGGCGACGGCCATCGTCGACCGCGCGACGATCTCCGGCGTCGGCCGTACCGTCGAGGATCGACGAGTACACCGCCAGGCACTCGCGGATCCGGCGGGCGCCTTCGCGCACCCCGTCGTAAGCGGTCCTGACCAGGTAGAGCTCGCCGAGCTGGGCCAGGGCCTCCAACATCAGGTCGTCGCGGTCCGCCTGCTCGATCTGCGGCATCAGCGACAGCAGCAGCTCCTTGGCCGCCGGCTCGTCGGCGGCCAGGGCCAGGTGGCGGGCCCGCTCCAGCTCACCGGGGATCGACACGGCTGCATCATAAGTCGCACGAGAGCACGTCGCGAGGCGGCGGACGTGCAGTGCACGTCCGCCGCCCGGGGTGCGACCGATCAGCTGCAGGACACCTTGATCTCGAACTTCTTCGTGATCATGCCGGCCATCGGGTTCTTCATGTCGGCACCGGCTGCCTCACCGGTGATGGTGTAGGTGCTGCCGTCGACCTTGACGTCCGCGGAGCCGGTCTTCATGCCGCCCATCTCGGAGACGGCCAGCGCGCTGCCGTCCACGACCAGCCCAAGCGACTCGACCTTGGGCGTCGCCTCGTCGGTCATCACGAGACCAAGACCCTGAGCGCCGCCACCGATGGGCGCGCTCGCCACGTTGATCTTGCCGCGCGGCCTTGACGCAGGTCACCGAGTTGAGATCGAGCCCGGCCAGATCCTGGCCCTCCACCTTGACCTCGGTGTTGCCGCTCGTGCTCACCTGCGTGGATGACCCGGTGCCACTGGCGGCGGCAGTGCTCGATGCCGGCGAGCTGCCCTTGTCGTCCGAGCAACCGACCAGCACAGCGGCGGCGGCGACGAGGCCGACCCCGGCAACCAGGATGCGATTCGTACCTCTTGCCATTGAACTTCCCTTCGCTTCGCGCGTCGCCCCGTGGCGTCGTCGTGATACGAGTACAGACGGCCCGAATTGCTACCGATCCCAACTATTGCCGGGCTACGGTGACCGTGTGCCCGATGACGTAGCGCCTGACGAGCCAGTTCCCGGCGACGACGTGGTCGACGCCGAACTGGAGCCCGCCGATCCACCGGCAACCACCGTGCCGCCCGCCGAGACCGGGTACACGGCCGGCGGCGTGCCGACGTTCGACTCCGTGCGGGAGAAGATCGAGACGCGGTACGGCACCGCGATCGGTGGCGCCGAACTGGCCGCCGAGACCCCGGAGGGCCGCAGCGTCGAGGAACAGTACGACGCGCGCCAGCGTGCGGCTGCCGAGCGACTGGCGCAGATCCGGGAGTCGATGCACGGCGACGCACCGGACAACGCCTGAGCGGTGCGCTCCTTCACCGTCGACGAGCGGCGGGCCCGGCTCGCCCGTCGCCACCTGCTGGCCGACTCCGGCGACGCATCGGTGGCCGCGGTCGCGCACCGCTTCATGGGGCTTACACGCCACCGATCCGGCGACGCCGTACCTGTCGCTGTGGGCGCGCGTTCCCGGATTCCAGGTGACCGAACTCGACGCCGCGCTGTACGAGGAGCGCACGGTGGCCAAGCACCTTGCGATGCGCCGCACGCTGTGGGTGTTCGACGTCGCCGACCTGCCCGCCGTGCAGTCCGCTGCGAGCGACCGGGTCGCCGCGAACGAACGCAAGAGGCTGACCGCCGACGTGGTGAAATCGGGCATCGCGGCCGACGGCGACGCGTGGCTCGAGACGGCGGCCGCCGCGGTGTTGCGTCACCTGGCCGAACACGGGGCATGCCAGCGCACGCGAACTGCGTGCCGCGCTCCCGGAACTGGCGGGCGACTACGACCCGGCGCCCGGAAAGACTTGGGGCGGAACGACTCCCCTCTCCCCGAGGGTGATGACCGTGCTCGGCGTGCGCGGCGACCTGATCCGGGGCCACAACGAGGGCGTCTGGACGTCCTCGCGGCCGAGGTGGGTGACCACGGCGGACTGGCTGGGTGGGCAGCCCGCGACGATGCCGCCCGACGAGGCGCGGGCGACCGTGGTCGGGACGTGGCTGCAGGACGTTCGGGCCCGCCACCGTCGACGACGTGAAGTGGTTCTTCGGGCACACCCTCACGTGGGCGCGCGAGGCGCTGCGCGACGTCGAGGCGGTCGAGGTGGACCTGCACGGGACGCCCGGTTTCGCGCTGCCCGACGATCTCGAACGCCGAACCGGCTCGCCGACCCGTGGTGCGCGCTGCTGCCGGGCCTGGACGTCACGACGATGGGCTGGCAGGACCGCGACTGGTACCTCGGCGCGCACCGCGGCGAGGTGTTCGACCGCAACGGCAACGCGGGCCCGACGGTGTGGTGCGACGGTCGGGTGGTCGGTGGCTGGCGTCAGGACGCCGACGGGCGCGTCGAACTCCAGCTGCTCGAGCCCGTCGGACGGCCACACGCCAAAGGCCTTGAGCGGCAGGCCAACCGAGCTCACCGACTGGCTGGGCGGCGTACGGATCAACCCGCGCTTCCCGTCGCCGTTGTCGAAGCGCGACTGCGAAGGCGTGATGCTCAGGCGCTGACCTTGCGCCGTTTCTTGACGGGCGCGGGGACCGTCAGCATCTCGGCCAGGAAGTGCCCGGTGTAGCTGTCCCGGTTGGCCGCGACGTCCTCGGGGGTCCCGGTCGCGACGACCGTGCCGCCGCCTGCACCGCCCTCGGGCCCCATGTCGACGACCCAGTCCGACGTCTTGATCACGTCGAGGTTGTGCTCGATGACGATGACGGTGTTGCCCTTGTCCACCAGGCCGTTGATCACCTTCAGCAGCTTGCGGATGTCCTCGAAGTGCAGGCCGGTGGTGGGCTCGTCGAGGATGTACACCGTCCGCCCGGTTGATCGCTTCTGCAACTCGGAGGCCAATTTCACGCGCTGCGCCTCGCCGCCGGACAACGTCGGCGCGGGTTGGCCGAGCCGCACGTAGCCGAGGCCGACGTCGACGAGCGTCTTGAGGTACCGGTGGATCGACGAGATGGGCTCGAAGAACTCGGCGGCCTCCTCGATCGACATGTCGAGCACCTCGGAGATGGTCTTGCCCTTGTAGTGCACCTCGAGGGTCTCCCGGTTGTACCGCGCCCCGTGGCACACCTCGCAGGGGACGTAGACGTCGGGCAGGAAGTTCATCTCGATCTTGATGGTGCCGTCGCCGGAGCACGCTTCGCAGCGGCCGCCCTTGACGTTGAAGGAGAACCGGCCGGGCTGATAGCCCCGCACCTTGGCCTCGGTGGTGGCCGCGAAGAGCGTCCGGATCTTGTCGAACACCCCGGTGTAGGTGGCCGGGTTCGAACGCGGCGTCCGGCCGATCGGCGACTGGTCGACGCGCACCAGCTTGTCGACCTGGTCGAGCCCGTTGATCCTGGTGTGCCTGCCCGGCACCTGGCGGGCGCCGTTGAGCTTGTTGGCGAGCACCGACGCCAGGATGTCGTTGACCAGCGTCGACTTGCCCGAACCGGACACGCCGGTGACCGACGTCAGCACCCCGAGCGGGAAGGCCACGTCGATCTCGCGCAGATTGTGCTCGCGCGCGCCGATGACGGTCAGCTGCCGCTTGCGGTCGATCGGCCGGCGGATCGCCGGAACCTCGATGCTCTCCTTGCCGGAAAGGTATGCGCCGGTGATGGATTCGGGATTGTGTGAGCAGATCTGCGTAGGTGCCGCTGTGCACGATGAGCCCGCCGTGCTCACCGGCGGCCGGACCGATGTCGACCACCCAGTCGGCGTGCGCGATGGTGTCCAGGTCGTGCTCGACGACGATGAGCGTGTTGCCCAGGTCGCGGAGTCGCACCAGGGTGTCGATGAGCCTGCGGTTGTCGCGCTGGTGCAGGCCGATCGACGGTTCGTCGAGCACGTACAGCACGCCGACCAACCCGGAACCGATCTGGGTGGCGAGCCGAATGCGTTGCGCCTCACCACCGGACAGTGTGCCCGCCGCACGGGACAGGCTCAGGTAGTCCAGCCCGACGTCGAGCAGGAAGCCGAGCCGGGACTGCACCTCCTTGAGCACCTGTCCGGCAATCGCCTGCTCGCGGTGGCCGAGGGTGAGCGCGTTGAGGAACTTGGAGCAGTCGGCGATGGACAGCTCGCAGACCTGTGCGATGGACCTGTCGCCGTCAGTCGCCCGCGGCGAGTGTGACGGCCAGGATCTCCGGCTTGAGCCGGGTGCCCTCGCAGACCGGGCACGGCACGTCGCGCATGAAGCCGTCGTAGCGTTCCTTCATCTGCTCGGACTCGGTCTGCTCCATGCGGCGCTGCAGGAACGCCATCACGCCCTCGAAGTCCGCGTAATAGGACCGGGTGCGGCCGTAGCGGTTCTTGTACCGGACGTGTACCTGCTCGTCGCAACCTTCGAGGATCGCCTTGCGCGCCTTGACCGGGAGCTTTCGCCACGGGGTGTCGACGTCGAAGCCCAACGACTCCCCCAGCCCCGACAGCATGCGGGTGAAGTACTCGGCGGTGTGTCCCATCGCCCACGGTGCGATGGCGCCCTCGGCGAGGGTCAGGTCGGGGTCGGGCACGACCAGTTCGGGGTCGACCTCCTTGCGGATGCCCAGCCCCGTGCACTCCGGGCAGGCGCCGTACGGCGAGTTGAACGAGAACGACCGCGGCTCAAGATCGTCGACGGCCAGCTGGTGGCCGTTGGGGCAGGCCAGCTTCTCGGAGAAGCGCTGCTCGCGATGCGCGGCATCCTCGTCCTGATCGACGAACTCGAGCACCACGATGCCGTCGGCGAGACCGAGCGCCGTCTCGATCGAGTCGGTCAGCCGCTGCTTGGAGCTGGCCTTGACCGTCAGGCGGTCGACGACCACCTCGATGTCGTGCTTCTCCTGCTTCTTCAGCTTCGGCGGGTCGGTGAGCGAATGGACCGTGCCGTCGACCCGGACCCTGCTGTAACCCTGAGAGTTCAGCTTCTCGAAGAGATCGACGAATTCGCCCTTCCGGGTGCGCACCACGGGTGCCAGCACCTGAAACCGGATGCCCTCGTCCATCGCGAGCACCTGGTCGACGATCTGCTGGGGAGTCTGCTTGGCGATCCGCTCACCACACACCGGGCAGTGCGGGCTGCCTGCCCGCGCGTACAGCAGGCGCAGGTAGTCGTAGACCTCGGTGATGGTGCCGACGGTGGAGCGCGGGTTGCGGTTGGTGGACTTCTGGTCGATCGACACCGCGGGCGACAGACCCTCGATGAAGTCGACGTCCGGCTTGTCCATCTGCCCGAGGAACTGGCGCGCGTACGCCGACAGCGATTCCACGTAACGGCGCTGGCCCTCGGCGAAGATCGTGTCGAACGCCAGCGACGACTTGCCCGAACCGGACAACCCGGTGAAGACGATCAGCGCGTCGCGCGGCAGATCAAGATCGATGCCTCTCAGGTTGTGCTCGCGTGCACCCTTGACGATCAGGCGGTCAGCCAACTGATCCCTCTCCTGGTCCCGTACTGCTCTCGACCCGCAGAAAGCTGTCCGGGCCCCATGCTATGTCCCCCCACCGACAAGCCCGATACCGTGGCGGACATGACCGTCGTCGAGGACAACTACACCGGACATGTCGAACCAGGCACCGCTGCCCGCCGCACGCTCCCAGGAGCGTCGATCGTGAAGGCATCGGTCGGTCCAATGGACAACAACGCGTACCTGATCACCTGTTCCCAAACCGGTGAGACCCTACTCATCGATGCGGCGAACGACGCGCCGATCCTGCTCGACCTCATCGAGCGGTACGCCCCCACGCTGACGCTGATCGTCACCAGCCACCAGCACCGGATCACTGGCAGGCGCTCGCCGAGGTGGTGCAGGCGACGGGTGCGCCGACCGCCGCCCACCGACTCGACGCCGAACCGCTGCCCGTCACCCCCGACCGCATCCTCGGCGACGGCGACACCATCCGGGTCGGTGAGCTCACGCTTCGACGTCATCCACCTGCAGGGGCACACCGAGGGTTCCGTCGCACTCGCGCTCAGCGGCCCCGCCGCCGGCGATGCGGTGCAGCTGTTCACCGGCGACTGCCTCTTCCCCGGCGGTGTCGGCAAGACCGTGGAAGGACGGCGACTTCGAACGTCTCCTCGGAGACGTCACGCACCAAGGTCTTCGACGTCTACGCCGACTCGACCGTCGTGTATCCGGGTCACGGCGACGACACCACCGCTCGGGAACGCGAGCGCCCACACCTCGACGAGTGGACAGCAACGCGGCTGGTGACCCCCAGAGTCGGTCTGGGACTACCCGCGTCCACCCAGGCTGGAGACGTTCGCCGGATCGATCACCATCGAACTCGGTGGCGAGACGATCGCGTCGACCGACCGCGCCTGGCGCGTACTGGAGACCAGTCATCCCCCGACGTACTACCTGCCCCGAACGGCATTCGCCGACGGCGTGCTGCGCGACGCGGCCGGTTCGTCGTGGTGTGAGTGGAAGGGCCGGGCCAGCTACTACGACCTGGTCACCGAAGCCCGGGTGGCCGAGCGCGCCGGGTGGACGTATCCGTCCCCGACACCGCGGTTTCGAGCCCATCACCGGAGCGGTCGCGGTGATGGCCGCGCAGGTCGACCGCTGCACCGTCAACGGCGAGCAGGTCGAACCCCAGCCCGGCGGGTTCTACGGCGGCTGGATCACCAGCTGGGTGACGGGCCCGTTCAAGGGCATCCCCGGATCGATGGGCTGGTAGCGGGTCCCGACTGTCAGGACGTGTGGACGATGAGGACGTCGATCTTGGAGCGGCGCGCCACGTTCGCGGGCACCGAGCCGAGCAGCCGGCCTGCGATGGTGCTCAGTCCGACGTTGCCGACGACGAGCAGATCGGCGTCGACCTCCTCGGCGAGATCGACCAGTGCATCGACGGGGGCACCGACGACGGCCTTCTCCTCGATCTCGTCGGCGCCTGCCGCCTTGGCCCGCTCCTTCGCCTCGCGCAGGATCGCGTAGATCGGGGCATTGCCGGACATCTTGTAGCCCTCGTCCTTGAGGACGTCGGCGGCGCGCTGGTCGTCACTCTGGGGGAAGTACGCCGTTGCCACGATCAGCTTGGCGCCCGACCCGGCGGCGATCGCGCCGGCCCGATCCACCGCGCGCAGCGACGAATCCGAACCGTCCGTGCCGACCACCACGGTCTGATAGCCGCTCATTGATGCCCTCCAAGTATCGTTTGCAACGCCATCCGAGACAGTAACCCGTCGCCCTGCGAGCGTGGGTCGATTCGCCGACACGCACTCGCTCGGTTGACGAAGCATCGTGCCCTCTACCGGCAGTGATGTTAACCCGCGGCGCGCGCGCAGCCGGCGTTGCCGTGACGAAGGCTACGCGTGTCACACGTTGCCGACGGGATCGCAAAACGCCGTTCGACGTGACGTGCGCCATACCGACGAATCGGATGCCGCCGCAATCACGTTCGACGCTAGGGCCGGTGGCGGGGATCGAAGTTGTGCGCCGGGGACTCCAGGACGTCGACCGCAAAGTCGGTGTCGGAGAACGTGTAGCGGTACCAGGGTTCGTCGTCGCAGCGTCCGAGTTGGTGCCGAAGATTGCTGAACGCCCCGTAGACGGTGCGGTACGGCTGCCCGATGAAGTGCTGGAGGATTTCCTTCCACGTCCGGGGCGCCTCGCGGATGAACGCGCCCATGGCGGTCGTCAGCTCGTCCTCCGACATCACGACGACGTCCGGTGGCGGATCACCGAGTTCGAACACGGTGCTGCGGTCGAAGTGCGACCGCTCGAACTTCGGACTGATCGGAATCGTGCAGTCCAAGCCGATCTTCGACGCGGTTCCCGGCGCCGCGTCGTCGGCGATCATCGGATCGACCGTCATGGTGTTGCCGTTCGGGAGCGTGACCGTGTCGAGGTGCGGCATGTATCGAAACGCCATCGCGAACTGCACGGCGTTGTCGTCCCAGATGTCGACGTCTTCGTCAAATACCATGGCAATCTTCGGAAGTCCCTGCTTCGAGCAGGTCAGCATCACGCCGAGCGCCTGCTTCGAATCTCCCGCGCCCCTCGGCTTGATCTTCGCGTAGGCGATGTTCGACAACCCGCCCAAGGGAGCGCGGACTTCCTTGACGTCGATCCCGGCCATGGCGAGCCCGCCGTAGAGGTCGGACTCGATCATGGGCAGCTGCAGCATGTTGTCGGTGTACCAGGGGTGCAGGCCGCCGATCGTCGCGTGCTGGAAGATGCCGCCCTTGCGGAACGTCATCGCCTTGACGACCGCCCGGAAGTTGGCCTTGATTCCGCCGCCGTACATCCCGGTGAACTCGCCGTAGGGTCCCTCGTCGTGCGTCAGCCCCTCGGTCGCCATCAGCTCGCACTCGAGCACGATCTCCGCATTGGCAGGCACCAGGAGGTCGATCGTCTCGCACTTCACCAGCTTGGCGGGATGGCCGTAGAAATTGCCGAGGACCTCGAAGTCATCGGTGCCGGGTGGTACGCCGGTCAGTGCGGCCACCTTGTCCACCAGCGGGCCGCCGAGCACGATCGCGAGTTCGAGATTCTGCCCCTTCGCTTGTGCGGCTTGGGCGTTCAGCCGCGCACGGTGCGACGTGCACGTCATGTCGAAGTTCTTCTCGTTCTTCGTCCGGAACATGCTGCGGTAGATGCCCCAGTCGTAGACGCCGGTGTCCGGGTGCTTGCTCACCACCAGGTTGTCGTTGGTGTAGGCGTGGCCGTCGCGATCGTGATGCAGGAAGAGCGGCAGCCGGGTCAGATCGACGTCGTCGCCGGTGAGGATGACCTCCTTGCACGGTGCGGTGTCGACGATCTCGGGTTTGATCCGGCCCTTGCCGAGTTCGACCATGCGACGGCCGGTCTCGCTCTTGTCGCAGCCGAGCGCCCACGCGGTCTGGTCCTGGTTCGAGTAGGCGTTGGCCAGGAACTGGAACTCGCAGTCGGTGACGTTCTCCACCAGCACGGCGGTGAGCGGGTTCGCCTCCATCACGGCGGGCAGTTCGTCGACCCGCTTCTCCTCCGTGACGCGGACCAGCAGGCCCGCCTTCTCCATGTCGTCGACGAAGTCACTCAGGCTCTGTTGGGGCATGACGGCCTTTCACTCGAATGCGGGTGCGGCAGAGCCGGTTTCGACGTAATCACGCAGGTGATGCAGGAGCACGCCCCACGTCGTGTTGCACTTGCGGAAGTTCCCGTGCGTGCCGGGCCACCCGGCGTGCTGCAGTTCCACCAGCGTCCGATCGTCCGTCAGTGGCATTCAGCGTGAAGGTCGCGGTGGTGCCCACCGAGTCCCCCGGGCCGCGGGTGCACCGCCAGACGACTCGCTCGGGGCGTCCGATGCCGTTATCTCCCAGCCGAATTCCGGATGGTCGGCGAACGGAGAAGACCCACTCGCTTCCGACCTCACCGGTGCCCGGACGCGGTCGGCGTGTGCCAGCCCTTGACGCCGTCGAGTGTCGTCAAGGCCGCGTAGACCTGCTCGGGTGTGGCGTCGATCTTGAGCTCGTGGTCGATCTCCGGCATTGGGGCACTCCTACTTGGCATCGAGTTCGGGGAAGTCGTAGTCACGCCACCCGGGTACGTCGGCCACCTCGACGACCCGTCCGCCGTGTTCTTCCAACGCAGGCCCGCACACGTCGCCGACCTTCTTGATCACCGTGCCGTAGGGGTAGGTGGCGTCGATGCCGATCGCCGAACCGGTGCGCTGATCCTGTGGCAGCGATTCGTCGGCCGTCGGGTCCAGCGGTCCCCCTGGCAGGTTCTCGACGATGATCACGTCCTGCGCGGGCTGCGTGCGGAAGGCCATCGCCCACTCGATCTGTTCCGAGTCGTGCACATCGATGTCGGGGTCGACCACGATCACCGTCTTCGGTCGCAGATTGCTGCCCATGGTCGCGAGGATCGCGCTCCTGGCCTCGCCGGCGTAGCGCGAACGCATGGCGATGACCACGCGAAAGTAGACGCCCCCCGACGGCGGGATCGCCACCGCCGTCACGGTCGGGAACTGCTGACGGATCATGTCGTAGAACGACGCTTCGAACGACAACTGCTTGAGGATGTGGTTTTCGGTGGTGGGCCGACCGGTCAGCAGGGCCTGGAAGTACGCGCCGTTGCGATGGGTGATGGCGGTCGGCCGGACTACGGGTTTCGGTGCCGCGGGCGTGTAGTAGCCGGTGTACTCGCCCAGCGGCCCCTCCATGACGGTCTGGGTGAAGTCGACCTCGAACTCGATGACCACCTCGGCGTGCGCAGGCACCGAAACGTCGTTCGTACGGCATTTGACGAGCTCGACTGCCTCGCCACGCATGCCGCCGACGACCTCCCAGTCGTTGGTGTCCTCCGGAACCTGGATCGGGCACGAGTAGGCGATCATGGGGTCGACGCCGATGACGAGCGCTGCGCGAAACGTCTTGTGCCCCATGCGCTGCGCCTTGGCCTGGTTCTTGGCGAACCGGTGATTGGGGATCGCCATCAGCGTCATCGTCTTGTTGTCGATGATCTCGCAGCGGTAGTGGCCGATGTCCGGGATGCCGGTCTCGGGGTCGTGGCTGACGACGAATCCCGAAGTGATGTACGGACCGCCGTCGTCGGGGCTGTAGCGCGGGACGGGCAGTATCGACAGGTCGATGTCGTCGCCCAGGATCACGTTTTCGTGCACCGGACCGTCGTCGACGTACTCCGGCGGGATGCGGGTTTTCAAGCGTGTGACGATCTCGTCGAACGCGCCGTCTTCGGTGCAGCCGTAAGCGATCAGGGCCTTGGCGCGCGAGTTGTACACGCCGCCGACGAGCGGGAACCCGGTGCCGTTCTGCTTGAACACCACTGCGGGGCCGGCGACCGCCGCGCTCTTGCGCATGGCCTTGGCGACGTCGAGTTCGAGGGCCACCGGTCGGTCGACGTCGATGAGCTCGCCGTGCGGCGCGCAGCGCGTCGAGGAACTCGCGAAAATCCTGGAATGCCACGATGCGATGCCCCATACTTTCCTGCGTGAAGGTGGCCAGCAAATCAAGATTTATCGTGCCACATCCGTCCGCGGAAGTGGTCCACTGCGCCCGGGGTGTCCGATGAGGCGCATCATCGTCGCGATCACCGGTGCGTCGGGCGCCATCTACGGCATCCGCGCGCTGGAACAACTGAGGAAGGTCGACGACGTCGAGACTCACGTCATCGTGACGTCGTCTGGCCAGCGAACGATCGCGCACGAGACCGACTACGCCCCCGACGAGGTTCGTTCGCTGGCCGATCACCACCACAACCCCCGCGACATCGGTGCGGCCGTCTCGTCGGGTTCGTTCGTCACCACCGGCATGCTCGTCGCGCCGTGCTCGGTGAAGACCCTCAGCGGAATCGCCAACTCCTACAACGACGAACTCGTGGTGCGCGCCGCCGACGTGTGCCTGAAGGAGCGGCGCAGGGTCGTGCTCCTGCTGCGCGAGACTCCCCTGCACGCCGGCCACATCGACCTGATGGCCAGGGCTACCAACAACGGGGCGATCATCATGCCGCCCGTTCCCGCGTTCTATGCGCTGCCGCGCTCACTCGACGACGTCGTCGACCAGACCGTGTCACGGGCTCTCGAGCTGTTGGACGTCGTGATTCCCGGCATCCAGCGGTGGGACGGCAGGTCGGTCGCGCCGGACGACGTGCCCTGACGTTGCAGACCAACCAACCCGGCCTGCGCTGACGCTGTCGGGGACGTGGCCGCCTCAGCTCTTCTCGGGTTATGAGTGACAATGCCTGATACTCATTCGCACGAAGTCCCATCGTTTCCGTGGAGGTCCCCGTGATCCGGAAGTCCGATGGCTGCGCGCAATCCCCCGCGCAATCCCCCGCCCAATCTCCCGCCCAATCTCCGTGGTCTCCGCGGGAGGCAGAGTTGCTCGCGGTGACGCTGCAGCTCCTTCAGGAACACGGTTATGACCGGTTGACCGTGGATGCGGTGGCCACCACTGCGCGGGCCAGTAAGGCCACGCTGTACCGGCGGTGGCCGACGAAGGCGGAGCTGGTGTTGGCTGCATTCGTCGAGGGCACCCGGCAGGTGGCGGTACCGCCCGACACCGGCACACTGCGCGGTGACCTGCTGCGATTGGGCGAATCGATCTGTGATCACGCGACTGCCCATGCCGGCACCATCCGAGCGGTGCTCGTGGAGATTTCGCGGAGCGCAGAGCTCAACGCCATGATGCAGCTGCAGTTCCTCGACCAGCGCAAGGCCCTCATGAAGCACGTCCTCGCTCTGGCCGTCGACCGTGGCGAGATCAAGGCATCGGACGTCACCGATGACCTCTGGGACATACTGCCCGGCTATCTGATCTACCGCGTGATCTTGACCGGTCGGGCCCCTTCGCGCCGGACCGTGCGAGACCTCGTCGACGACGTGATCCTCCCCAGCCTCACCCGACACAGCTCGTGACCTACGTGTTGTGGCGTCCGGTCCCGTACCGTACTGTCAATCTAGTTGATATGTCCTGAACCGGTCTACGTCACTGTCCCCGCTCGCCGAAAGGCATACGGATGCATGGGTTTTCGCTCCGCAGCCTGCTGAGTCGTCGGTGGATGTTGCTGGTGGCGGTGGTCGTCGTCGCGGTGGCGGGGTTCGCGGTGTACCGGCTGAACGGCATCTTCGGCTCCCATGACGTCATCTCCACCCCCAGCGGCGGGCGCCAATGAGATCGTGCCGTTCAACCCCAAGCACGTCGTGATGGAGGTGTTCGGTGCGCCGGGCACCACGGCGACCATCACCTACCTGGACGTGAACGCCCAACCGCAGCGGGTCGACGACGCGACGCTGCCGTGGGCCTACGACACCACCACCACCCAGCCCGCGGTGTTCGTCAACGTCCAGGCCCAGGGCGACGGTGACTCCATCGGCTGCCGCATCAAGATCGACGACGCGGTCAAAGACGAGAGAACGGCCAACACCCTGAACGCCTTCATCTACTGCCTGGACAAGTCCGGATGAGCAACCACCTCGCCGAGCGCCAGACGTTCACCGACCGGGTCGCCACGTCGATTCGGTGGGTCTGCGTGCCGATCGTCATCGTCTGGGTCGCCATCGCCGGCCTGACGAACGCGCTGGTGCCCCAGCTGGAAGCGGTCGGTGAAGAGCACAACGTGGCGTTGAGCTCTCCGGATTCACCGTCGCTGCAGGCGTTTCAACGCATCGGCAAGGTGTTCGGTGAGTTCGACTCCGACAGTGCCGCGATGGTGGTGCTCGAAGGCGATCAGCCGCTGGGCGCCGACGCGCACCGCTACTACGACGAGTTGGTCAAGCGGTTCGACGCCGACCCCAAGCACATCGAGCACGTACAGGACTTCTGGGGCGACCCGCTGACCGCGGCAGGCTCGCAGAGCCCCGACGGCAAGGCCGCCTACGTCCAGGTGTTCCTCGCCGGCAACCAGGGCGAGGCGTTGTCGCTGGAGTCGGTGGACGCGCTGCGCCAGATCATCGCCAACACGCCGGCGCCACCGGGCATCCATGCCTACGTCGCGGGCTCGGCGCCTCAGATCGCCGATCAGTTCGAGGTGGGCAACGCGGGCACCGTGCGGTCACCCTGTTGACCGTCGGGGTGATCGCGCTGATGTTGCTGCATCGTCTATCGCTCGCCGGTCACCATGATCCTGGCGCTGGTCACGGTGCTCATCGAGATGTCCGCGGCGCGCGGCATCGTCGCGTTCCTGGCCAACGCGGGTGTGATCGGGCTGTCGACGTATTCGACCAACATCCTCACCCTGCTGGTCATCGCGGCGGGCACCGACTACATGATCTTCCTGCTCGGCCGCTATCACGAGCGTCGCAACGAAGGCGTCGACCGCGAGGCCGCCTTCTACGACATGTACCGCGGGACCTCGCACGTGATCCTCGGGTCGGGGCTGACCATCGCCGGCGCGGTGTTCTGCCTGTCCTTCACCCGCATGCCCTACTTCCAGAGCCTCGGGATTCCGGCAGCGATCGGTGTGCTCGTCTCGTTGGTCGCGTCGTTGACGCTGGCGCCCGCGGTGATCGTGATCGGTGGTCGGTTCGGTCTGCTCGAACCCAAGCGCAAGACGGCCAAGCGAGGCTGGCGGCGGATCGGCACGGCCATCGTGCGGTGGCCCGGACCGATTCTGATCGCCACGCTGGCAGTCGCCTTCGTCGGGATCGCGGCGCTGTCGGGCTACAAGGTGAGCTACGACATCGGCGGGTACATGCCGGCCAGCACCCCGTCCAACGTCGGCTACGCCGCCGCGGAGCGGCACTTCTCCAAGGCGCGGCTCAATCCCGAACTGCTGATGATCGAAACCGACCACGATCTGCGCAATCCCACCGACATGATCCTGTTGGAGCGGGTCGCCAAGGCGGTCTTCCACACCGACGGCATCGCCCAGGTGCAATCGATCACCCGGCCGCTGGGCACGCCCCTGGACCACACCTCGATCCCGTTCCAGATCAGCACCTCGAGCGCCGCGCAGCTCAACAACCTGCCCTTTCAGCAGGACCGCGCCGCCGACCTGCGTCAAGCAGGTCGGCGTCATCAACGACTCGATCGACGTCCTGCGGCAGCAATATGCGCTGCAGCAGCAGTCCAGCGCCGTCACCCACGAGCAGAGCGAAGCGTTCAAGGACACCGTCGCCACCGCCCAGGACCTGCGCGACAAGATCGCCAACTTCGACGACTTCTTCCGACCGCTACGCAACTACTTCTATTGGGAGCCACACTGTTTCGACATCCCGGTCTGTTGGGCGTTTCGGTCGCTGTTCGACGCGCTCGACGGCATCGATGAGTTGACCGACCAGCTGGCCAACGTCTCGGGCAGCATCGCCAAGCTCGACGCACTGCAGCCCAAGCTGCTCGCGCTGATCCCGCCACAGATCGCCAACCAACAGACCAACCGCGACCTGACCATGACCAACTACGCCACCACCGCAGGCATCGACGACCAGACCCAGGCGGCACTGCAGAACTCCACGGCCCTGGGCCAGGCCTACGACGCCTCGAAGACCGACGACTCCTTCTACCTGCCGCCAGAGGCGTTCAGCAACCCCGAATTCCAGCGCGGACTGAAGCTGTTCCTCTCCCCCGACGGCAAGGCCGCCCGGATGATCATCACCCACGACGTGGATCCGGCCACCCCCGAAGGCATCTCGCACATCGACCCGATCCGCCACGCCGCCCAGGAAGCGATCAAGGGAACACCGCTGGCCGGGTCCAAGATCTACATCGGCGGTACCGCGGCCACCTACAAGGACATCGGCGACATGGCGCACTACGACCTGATCATCGCCGGCATCGCCTCGCTGAGCCTGATCCTGCTGATCATGATGTTCATCACCCGCAGCCTGGTCGCGGCGCTGGTCATCGTGGGCACCGTCGCGCTGTCGTTGGGGGCCTCGGTCGGCCTGTCGGTGCTGGTCTGGCAGCACCTCCTGGGCACTCCGCTGTACTGGGTGATCCTGCCGCTGGCCGTGATCCTGCTCCTGGCCGTGGGATCGGACTACAACCTGCTGCTGGTCTCCCGGTTCAAAGAAGAGATCCACGCCGGCATCAACACCGGCATCATCCGATCCATGGCCGGCAGCGGCTCGGTGGTCACCGCGGCCGGACTGGTCTTCGCCTTCACCATGGCATCGTTCATCTTCAGCGACCTGCTGGTGCTCGGCCAGATCGGCACCACCATCGCACTGGGCCTGCTGTTCGACACCCTGATCGTGCGATCCTTCATGACCCCGTCCATCGCCGCGCTGCTCGGACGATGGTTCTGGTGGCCGGTGCAGGTACGCCCACGACCGGTACCGCAAAAGTTCGGCGACCAGAACACCCACCAGCTGTCACTCTTCTAGATGGTCGACCCGGGAATGGTGCGCCTCAACCCAGGCGTTCCCCCGAACGGGGGCGCTGACGCCCTGGAGGACAGAACGCATGTGCGGAATATTCGCCGCGATGACGCGGAACGGCCTTTCAACCGAACGACGCGATACGGCGCTCAAGCTGTTGGAACACCGCGGGCCGGACGGCACCGGCACCTGGACGTCACGGGACGGGCAGTGGACGCTCGGGCACACGCGGTTGTCGATCATCGGTTTGAGGAACGGCAGTCAACCCATGACCAGCCCGGATGGCGCGGTTCATGTGGTGGTGAACGGCGAATTCTACGGTTACCGCGAGCTTCGCGAGGATCTGCGAGCGGCGCGGTTATCGCTTCTCCACCGACAGCGACAGCGAAATCGCGGTGCACCTCTATCGGGAGCGCGGGTTGCAGGCCGCCACGAAACTGCGGGGTGAGTTCGCGGTGATCATCGCCGACGAACGTCAACAGGAGATGATCGCGATCCGCGACCGCTTCGGGGTCAAGCCGCTCTACTACGCAGTGGTGAACGGCGACGTGTTCTTCGCATCGGAGATCAAGGCACTGTTGGCGCTGGGTGTGCCGGCCGCATGGGATCTCGAGGGCGCTATCGGAGGTACGGCCCGGTCGCACGAGAAGACCGAGTTCGCCGGGATCAGTACGGTGCCGCCGGGTTGCTATGCGATCGCCAGGGATGGCGATGTTCGCATCTATCCGTATTGGGATTGGGAGATCCCGACTGCTGAGCAGATGCGGGCGGACACGCGAAGCGAGGCCGAGATCGTCGACGAATTCCGCGAGGCGCTGCGCGATTCCGTGCGGCAACGACTGGTCGCCGATGTCGAGGTCGCGTCCTATCTGAGTGGTGGCATCGACTCGTGTGCCGTCCTCGGGCTCGCGCAGCAGGAGATGGACCGACCGATCCGCGCGTTCACGCTCACCTTTGACAACGCGCTGTATGACGAAGCCAGCATCGCGCAAGCTCAGGCCAAACACGTCGGCGCGACCTTTCACCCCATTCCGATCACAGGGCGCGAGATCGCCGAGGCGTTCAAGGATGCGGTGTGGCATGCCGAAACGCAGATGTGGAATGGTCACGGCGTTGCCAAGTATCTGCTCAGCCGTGCCGTGCGAGCGGCGGGCATCAAGGTGGTGTTCACCGGTGAAGGCGCCGACGAAATGTTGGGAGGCTATGCGTACTTCCGGATCGACGCGCTCAATGACAATGCGACGTTGAGCGCTGCCGAGAAATCGGCGCTCTTCGACGAGATGCTCGGCGCCAACGCGGCGACTCGCGCGATGCTGATGCCGGAACAGGTCGACAGCCCGGACATGGCGGCAGTGCAGCGCAGGCTCGGCTGGCTACCGGCAACACTCAATACGTTTGCCGCCCAGACGAATAGCTTGGCCCCGTGGTTTCGTGACGATCTCCCGGTATCCGGTTAGGCAGTTTCAGCCGCTGGTGGCCGCGCTGGATCGGTTGCCGCTGGCGCAACGTGTCGCCGGCCGCGACCGGCTCAACCAGATGCTCTATGTCAATGCCAAGACGGTGTTGCCGAACTTCATCCTGAACTATCTGGGCGATCGGATGGAGATGGCGCACTCCATCGAGGGACGGGTGCCGTTCCTCGATCACCATGTCGCCGAAGCCGCGGCGCGGGTCCCGGTGAACATGAAGGTCAAGGGGATTCGGGAAAAGCACGTGCTGCGGGAAGCGGCGAAGGATGTGTTGATCCCCGAGGTGTACGACCGGCAGAAGCATCCGTTCACGACGCCGCCGACCCGGAACTCGAATGACCCGATGCTCGCCTTCTACCGGGACACGTTCGCCTCGCAAGCCGCGAAGGACCAGCCGATCTACGACATGAAGAAAGTCTCAACGGCGCTCGATCGGGCTGCTCGACAGCCCGGATGATCAACGCATCGCCGTGGAAGGCGGTCTGCAGCGGGTGGCGAGTGTGATCCTGATGCAGGAGCTGTTCTCCATGGCGTGACCGCGCGGGCCCCGTTCAGCGTGGCCGCCTCTGCACGACTGGCCAGAAGAGATCGAACAGACGCGTTTCCGATCCGGACGCAACCCGCCCTGTGCGGGCGCGCTCGTAGACGTGCGCACCGACCATGGCGTCGACGAGTGTCGCCCCATCGAGATCGGCGCGAAATGACCCGTCCGCCTTCCCCGCATCGATCACCGAGTGCAGTCCGGCCCGCCTCTCGGCGAGGATCCGACGGAAGAGCTTTGTGAAGTCAGGATCGTCGTCAGTGAGCAGGGCAGCGAAACCGCCGAAACCGATACCGACGTCGATCGTCTTGACCGCTTCTCTGATCAGCCACCGCAACCGATCGGGCGCCTCGACCTGCGCAGCAAGCGGCTCGGGAGTAGTCATCCGCGACAGCGCGGCGGACAGCATGTCCCGGCGGTCGCGATGCCGCCGGTAGATGGTCGTCTTCGCGATGCCCGAACGCGCCGCCACCGCCTCGACCGTCACCGCCCGCGGGCCTTTTGCACGTAGTAGCGCCAAGGTGGCGTCGGTGATGCCGTCGTCGACATCACGTCGCTGCGCCAACATCGCCTCCTCGTTCACCGGCGGAATACCGCCGGCCGAAAAAACGCTACACGAAGCGTAGCGCTACGCAACGCGTAGCGTATCGGAATCGGTTAGTGGGAGAGGTGATGGACGTGTTCAAGGTGTTCAAGCGGGTTTCCATGACGTATGTGGCATACGTGTGCCTGCTGTTGGGGTTCGTGATGTTGGGGACATTCGTCTACGCGATGGCCGCCGGAAGCGGTATGGCTGGGGTCATCGGCGCCGGCATGGTCGTCTCGCTCGTCGCGTCGGTCGTGGGCTTTCGCGTCGGCGCCCGCAACCGCGCGCAGTCCAACGACAGTGGCATCCCGATCGAAGGCGCGAACATCTGGGCCGAACCGCTGCGCCGCGAGCAGATCGACCGGTATCTGTCGAGCTACCGCCGCGGGCAAGACGGTGAACAAGAGCCGCGTGCCGTCACGGTGATCGCCGCCGACTCGCAGGCATCGATCGATCGGCGCGCAGCTTGACCGCTGCCGCGGCCGAGCAAACTTCCGTCGCCGACCCCGGTCAGGCTGTAGGCGCAGCGTCCGATTACTGGTTTGCCCACGAGGGCCAATATCATCGGTGACGCTATGACCGACAACGCCCTGGCCGCTCCGCCGACCTCCGATGCCTCGCCACCTGGCCGTATCTCCGCAGAGGCGGGCCGCCGCAGAACCTTCGCCGTCATCAGCCATCCCGACGCCGGCAAGTCCACGTTGACCGAGGCATTGGCACTGCACGCCCGGGCCATCACCGAAGCCGGCGCGGTCCACGGCAAGGCCGGCCGACGCGCGACGGTGTCGGACTGGATGGAGATGGAGAAAGCCAGGGGCATCTCGATCACATCGACGGCGTTGCAGTTCCCGTACCGCACATGCGTCATCAACCTGCTCGACACCCCCGGCCACGCCGACTTCTCCGAAGACACCTACCGGGTGCTGACGGCCGTCGACTCCGCGGTGATGCTCATCGACGCCGCGAAAGGCCTTGAGCCGCAGACATTGAAGCTGTTTCAGGTATGCAGGCACCGTCGGATCCCGATCATCACGGTGATCAACAAGTGGGACCGGCCCGGCCGCCACGCCCTAGAACTGATGGACGAGATCCAGGCACGAATCGGGCTGCGCCCCACTCCTTTGACGTGGCCGGTCGGCATCGCCGGAGACTTCAAAGGCGTGCTCGACCGCCGCACCGGAAACTACATAAAGTTCACCCGGACCGCCGGCGGCGCCACTGCGGCCCCCGAAGAGCACATCACGGCGGACGACGCGCACGGTGCTGCCGGCGACGACTGGGATCACGCCGTCGAGGAGTCCGAACTGCTGTCCGCGGACGGTTCCGACTACGACCGCGAGCAGTTCCTCGGCGGAGCCGCCACGCCGGTCCTGTTCACCTCGGCGGCGTTGAACTTCGGCGTGAATCAGCTCCTCGATGTGCTCGTCGAACTCGCACCGCCGCCCAGCGGAGCAGTCGACGTCGACGGAGCTCGGCGCGCCACCGAATCACCTTTCAGCGCCTTCGTTTTCAAGGTGCAGGCCGGCATGGACTCCGCCCACCGCGATCGCATCGCCTACGCGCGGGTGTGCACGGGCACATTCGAACGCGGCGACGTCCTCACTCACGCCACCACCGGCAAGCCGTTCGTCACCAAGTACGCGCAATCGGTGTTCGGTCAGCAGCGCGCCACGCTGGACACCGCGTGGCCGGGTGATGTGATCGGTTTGGCCAATGCCGCCGCCCTGCGCCCGGGTGACACGCTCTATCGCGATGTGCCCGTGCAGTATCCGCCGATACCGAGCTTCTCCCCCGAGCATTTCGCGGTGGCGCGCGGCACCGATCCGAGCAAGCACAAGCAGTTTCGCCGCGGCATCGAGCAGCTGGAGCAGGAGGCGGTCGTTCAGGTGCTGCGCTCGGACCGTCGCGGCGACCAAGCGCCGGTCTTCGCCGCGGTCGGCCCGATGCAGTTCGAGGTGGCTGTCCACCGAATGGCCACCGAGTTCGGCGCCCCGATCTCGCTGGAGTCACTGTCCTACCAGGTCGCGCGGATCGTCGACCCCGCGGACGCCGAGTTCATGAACAGGCAGGTGTCAGCGGAAGTCCTGACCCGCACCGACGGAGTCATGCTGGTGCTCTTCTCCACTCGGTGGCGGCTGGAGGGCTTCCAACGGGACAACCCCGACGTGAAGCTGGGGTCGTTGGTGGCGGCAGAAGGATAGGCCGATTTCTCTATGCCCCAACCGGTTTGAGCTTCGATACCGTGATGCTGGTATTGACCGGCCGCCGGTAACCAACCTAGTTGGTGGTTGGTGGTGGTTTTGGTTGGAAGGGTTGGTACCACTTCCAGCCGGCGCGTTCCCCGGTGGGTCCGGGGCACGGCGGCACCGCCGGTGGGGGTCGGGTCGGTGGGCGGGCCAACGATGCCGAGCTCAGCGTTCGGCCGGCGCGGTCGGTGACCGACAGATCCTCTCGGCGGGTCCGGTGATGGTGATGACGCCCCGATGGTGCAGCCGGTGATGATAGGGGCACAGCAGCACCAGGTTGTCCAGCTCGGTGGCGCCGCCGTCCTCCCAGTGCCGGATGTGATGGGCATGCAAACCCCGGGTGGCGCCACACCCGGGCACCGCGCAGCTGGGGTGGCGGTACTCCAGGGCACGGCGCAACCGGCGGCTGATCAGCCGCGTCGCCCGCCCCGCCCCGATGGGCTGCCCGGCGCGTTCGAACCACACCTCACAGGTGGCATCACAGGTCAGGTAGCGGCGATCGGCGTCGGACAGCAGCGGCCCCAGATGCAGTCGAGCGATCTTGTCCTTGACGTCCAGATGCACCACCACGGTGGTGTGCTGGGCGTGCGGGCGGGCAGCCACCTCGGCGTCCCAGCCGGCATCGACCAGACGCAGGAACGCCGCGCCGGTGTTCGGTAGTGGCGGCCGCTGCCCTGACTCGTCGGCGCCGGTGTCGTGATCGCGTTTCCACTCGGCCACCAGCGCCTCACGATGAGACGCCAACGCCGCGTCGAACTTCGCCGCCTCCAGATGCGGCAGCGTGATCCGGTAATAGGGAACTGCTCGTCGGAGGAGGTTTTGGTGATCGAGGCCTGCGGCTCGGGTTGGGTTCGGGTTCGGGTCGCGGTTCCAGTTTGACCGCGGTGCGCAACTGGGACACCGTGGCGTAGGAGGCCAACTCCGCATAATGCTCATCAGATCCGTCGGCCGCGCCGCCGGCGATCACCCCGACCTGATCCAACGACAGCCGACCCTCCCGCATCCCCGCCGCGCAGCGGGGAAACTCGGCCAACCGGTGCGCGACGGTGGCGATCGTCTTCGCGTTTCCCGAGGACGTGCCCAGCTTCCAGGCCACCAACGCCGCCACCGACTGCGCGCCGGTGGCCCCGCACAACTCGTCACGATCCAACTCGGCGACGATCTCCACGATGCGCCCATCAATCGCATTGCGCTGACCCGTCAGCTCCGACAACTCCCCGAACAACACCTCAACACGCGCATCCCCACGCACCACCGGGGCGTCAGGCGAAGCGGTCGACGACATGACACCATCATCGCACCCGGGTACGACAAATCTCGGGCCGCCCGAACCACAGTCCTAGACCGCATCGTCGAGATCCCAGAACTTGGCTTCCCTCAGCACCTCTCGCTTGTAGCTGGACCTCAGCGCGTCGACCATGGCGAGTGTTCCTGACGTCAGTTCGTCGCGAATCCCGCTCTGCGCATGAGCGTAGGGAATGAACGCCCGCAGCAGATCGGGCGCGTCCAGCGCGACCTCCAACGGAATGCTGTCCCCGCCGAGGAGCGTGCCGCCGATCGCCCGTTCGACGCGCGCCGCGCTCCACCGCAACGGGTCACCGGTACCCGTCTCGAAGAGCTCCAGCAGCAGCTCCCGATGGCTGGAGTCGGTGAACGGCGCTGCGGCATTGGTCGTGAAGAACCTGTCGCACAGCTCCTCGTTCGCCTCCCACTCCTCGACCGGTGACCGGTGTTCACCACCGTCAGGTAGCCGACCTACCAACCACTTGACCAGCGCCCGGTAGAGCGGCCAGGTGTCGGTCTCCGGTGTGAGTGCCGGCTTGTTCAGCGCATCCTCGATCCACACCCGCGCATCGGCCAGACTCATCTCGAAAACGTCTGTGTCGCTGCTGGATTCGGCCACCCGCGCGAGAGCCTCGTCGATCGGATCCGATACGACGCCTGCATCGACGACGCTCGACCACAGGTTGTGGTCGATCTCGACCGCGATGGTCAGCTCGTGCCCACCGGCGAGTCGCATCCCGATCACGAGTTCGTCGACATCACCGAACACATGGGTTCTGCGCACCGCCCGATACACGTCGACCCGCGGCAGCGCGGTGATCCATCCGCGGCAGATGGTCACGCTCGGTCAGCCACTTCGCGTCGGCATCGGAGCTGTTGCATCGGATCGTCGACGAGAAGCTCGGCAATGACGGCCAGTAACGCCGTCGTCTCCCGATTCCGCACGCCGATCAAGCCGGTCAGGATGTCGATCCAGACGACTCGTATCGCGCTGGCCGGACCTCAGCGATAGCAGCGGTTCGCGGTTCGCCACGTGGATCGCCAAGCTGGCCACACCGAGCAGGCTGAGTGGATGCCCACCCGCCAGGACACCGCGTATTGCGTCCCTGACTGTCGTGTCGGTAGAACTTTCGGCGACGCGCTTCTTCGTCCGCCGCGCGTCACGTCGGACCTGCTTGGCCCTGCGTGCACGTCGTCTGTCACTCATATCGCGGACGCTACTCACGGGCAGTGACAACGCCGGGCGCGCTGTCGGACCGCAGATCTACGCTCGAATACGTCATGGCAGGCATCGACACGCGCGTCGCACGCATCGCTGAGGCCACGCTGGCCGAGCAGCAGTTCGTCACGCCCATCGACGTCCTGATCGGCCTCGGCTGGCTCGCCCAGCCCAACGTCGACCGCTGGCTGCGGGGCCTCGTCACCTCACTTGACCTCTGCGTGGGCGTCGACGACGCGAAGACCGCCGCTGCCCTGAACTCCTTGCGGGACTGGGCCAAGGACCACGGCCTCCCGGCATGGGAAACCGACTACCGCGAACTCCGGTTCACGGCCAGCGGCGACCCAGCCACCGAACACGCCTTCCGCACCCGTTGGGCCGCCACCGACCACCCCGCGCCCGAGCTGCCACCCCGGCGTACGCGTGGCATCACCGTGATCTCACCCCACAACGCGTTCGAGTGTGCATCGTGCGGCGAGACCGGCGATCTCCTGCTCGACGGCAAGGCCGGCGCAATATGCCTCGACTGTGCCGACCTCGGCCATCTGGTCTTCCTGCCGTCCGGCGATGCCGCCCTGACCCGCCGCGCGAAGAAGGCCAGCCGCCTGTCTGCCGTGGTCGTGCGCTGGAGCATGAGGCGCAAACGCTATGAACGCCAGGGCATTCTGGTCGAGAACGACGCCATCGAGCAGGCCGCCCAGCAGTGCCTCGACGACGCCGATGCCCGCGCCCTGCGGCGCACACACGACCAGGTGCGCCGCGCAGCAGTCGACGAGAAGTTCCGCGACGAATTCGCCGTCGCCATCCGCGAACTGTTCCCCGGCTGCCCACCTGCCCGCGCCGACACGATCGCCTACCACGCCGCCCTGCGCGGGAGTGGCCGCATCGGACGCAGCGCCGCCGGCCGCGCGCTCGACCCCGACGCGATCCGCCTGGCCGTCACCGCCTCCGTCCGCCACGTCGACACCGACTACGACGACCTGCTCATGTCCGGCGTCGATCGCGACGACGCCCGACACCGGGTGCGCGACCGCGTCGACCGCATCCTCGATACCTGGCGCGACGGTGCCACCGACCTCGACGCGTGATGTCGGGAGGCCTCTCTTCGACGCTCGGGTTTCGCGCACGGTGCTTAGGTCGGCTAAGCTGGACTGTCATGAGGTCCACGAAGGCAACGGCCGCCGCTGCGGCGCTGACCATCGCCGGCTTCTGCGCGGCCGTCGGAATCGCGCACGCCGATCCGGACTCCCCGGCTCCACCCGCGCCCGCCGCGCCTGCCAAGACGACCATCGACGCCAACGGCGTCTACACGGTGGGCAAGGACATCGCGCCGGGCACCTACACCTCGGCCGGACCGGTCACGGACGAAGTCTGCTCGTGGAAGCGTTCCAGTGGCGACAGTGTCGTCGACAACGCAATGACCAAGAAGCCGCAGACCGTGCAGATCGACCCGACCGACACCACCTTCACCACCAAGGACTGCCAGCCGTGGCAGCTGACCGACTGCTCGCAGGGCTGCGCACCCGAGACCAGTTCCCCTGGCAACATCCTCGGACAGCTCGGCGCCTTCCTGGCACCTCGGCTCGCGGCGCCCCCTCCGGTCGGTCCGCCGCCGCCTGCCACCCCCTGATCAGCGCCCGATCTCGCCGGTGATGCCGCGCTCGATCTCGGCGCGCGTCCTGGCCGGCAGCACGACGAGACCGGCGAGCTCCCGACGCGCGACCTCATAGGCATGTTCGCGTTCCTGCGTCGTGGCGCTCGCGTCGGATGCCACCGCCATGAGGCTGCGCGCACGGACGATCCGCTGACGGCTCTCTTGGGAGAAGTCAGTGTGGCCACGGCGGATCGCCTCCGCTTCCGCCGCATCGAACGCCGTGACGTAGTCCTCGACGGCCGCGAGGTATGCGTCCGCCGACTCGCGGTCGTCGAGCAGGTCCTCCGCCTTCACCGGCCGGAGTAGATCGGCCCGGATCTTCGCCTTGTGGAAGGCCGTCACCAGCGGATCCCGGAGGTCCGTCATGACGGGGAAGTCGAGAAGCTTGGCGTAGTCGAGCTCGTAGTCCAGCCAGCGAGCGTCGGTCCGCGAGTGCTCCTCGAGGATGCGCGTGATGGTGCGCCACTGGGCGACCTGGCTTGCGGTGGAACGCTCGGCCGACGGAGCAGTTCCGGGCGTTGGGCTCGATCGGCGGCGGATCGTCACGCGTCTGGCTGCGCTGCCAGGTCCTCACGCCCGCGATGACCAAAGCTGCGACCGGCGCAATCACGATCAAGAGTTCGACGAGACGAATGAGCAACCCCACATGGCCACAATGCCACTGCTTCGGCCACTCTTGCCTGCGCGGCTGGCGCGCAAGGCCGCCAATCAAGTCTTTTGACGTGGAGCAGCGATCTACCATCCAAGGATGAACCGGGCTGTCATGGTTCTCTGGGTGGCCGCGACCGTCGCGCTGAGTGGCGTTGCGGCCGCAGGTGGCGCGCACGCAGATCCGCCACCGCCGCCCGGCACGCCGTGCTCCTTCACGCTGTCACCGCCACAGGTCGTGCAGCTCTCCGGCGCCAACATGGTCACCGCCACGGTGACCCCGGCGGGTTGCGGAGGACCCTTCAGGCCCTACTTGAGTGTGGTGTGCGTTCAGGACGGCGGCTCGCCGGCTCAGTGCACCCAGGCTCGAGATGCAGACACCGCTCAGGTGTACGCGCCCTACCACCCCGGCGGGACGTACACCTCGACGGGCAGGGGCTTGGGCACGGTGTTCAACGACGCACCCGAGCCAAACTGGCAGTTGTTGGGGCCATTCACCGCTGCCCTGTAGCGGCCGCATCAGTCAGCCGTGCGTCGGCGAGGACTTCCTCATACACCCTGTCGAAGCGGCCGGTGATCTCTTCGATTTCGGCTGTGGTGGTGATCAACGCAGGCGCGAACGCGATGGTGTCGCCGATGGCGCGGACCAGCAATCCGTGCTGTTCCGCCTTGGCCATCATGGCCACGCCCGTAGCCCCGGCGGCATCGTGCTGGTCCGGCAGGGCGAAGGTGATCGCGGCCAGGAAGCCGTGTCCACGCACGTCGGCGACCAGTTCCTTGCCGCGGAAGGATTCCACCCAGTTCAACAGTTTCGGCGCCGTGTTCCGCACGTGGCCGGGAACGTCGTCCTCGGCGAGGATGGCCAGGGTCTCGCGCGCGACGGCAGCCGCCACGGGATGTCCGGAGTAGGTGAAGCCGTGCGCGAAGGTGCCGAGTTTCGTCGAGCCCTCGGCGATGGCGTCGTTGACGCGCTGTCCGACCATGACGGCCGAGATCGGCTGGTACGCCGATGACAGGCCCTTGGCGAGGGTGATGATGTCGGGTGTCAGCGCGAACTCCTGGGTCCCGAACATCGATCCGGTCCGGCCGAAACCGGTGATGACCTCGTCGGCGATGAACAGGATGTCGTGACGGGCCAGCACCTCCTGGACGCGGTGGTAGTAGTCCGTTGGCGGGAAGATGACCCCGCCTGCCCCCAGGATCGGCTCCCCGATGAATGCGGCGATGGTGTCGGGGCCCTCGGCGGCGATGACCGCCTCGAGACCTGCGATGAGTTGATCGGTGAGTTTGGCCGGGTCATCGGCGGACAGCGGATCGGGGCAAGCGACCTTCACGAAGTGTGGCAGCGGCATCTCGAAGCCGAGATGAATCCTGTCCAAGCCGGTGGCTGAGCCGGCGGCCACGGTGGTTCCGTGATAACCCTGCTGGTGGGAGATGATCTTTGCGCGCCCGGCACGGCCCACACATCGGTGGTAGTACCACGCGAGCTTGATGGCGCTGTCGATCGCCTCCGCACCGGAGTTCGCAAAGAGCGTGCGGCCCATGGGTATCGGAGCGAGCGAGGCGAGATCATCCGCCAACGCGAGCGCAACGTCATTGGTGCGGTGCGCATACGACGCGTAGAACGGCAGTGTTGCCATTTGACGCGCGGCGGCTTCCACCAACCGGGGCTGGGTGTACCCAAGATTCGTGCAGAACATTCCGGAGGTAGCGTCCAGATAGGAGCGTCCCTCGCTGTCCCACACCGTCAACCCCTCCCCGCGCACGATCACATGCGGCTGCGTCTGCAGAAAGGGTGGAGTGTGGGGTTCCAGCATGGTCGAGGGGTACGGCGCCATCAAGGTAATTCCTTCCGCTGATCATCTGAATCATCCGAGCTTTCACATAACATCCGCGTCGCTAGCCGATGGGACGTGGCCTGCAGGTTGTCGAGTTGTGCCAAATGGCGCTGTTGTCCCACGAGCGGTCGTAGAACGTGCATCGGCAGGCCGAATTCCGGCATTGTTTGAGTCGTTGCCAGGTGGACGCTTGTTGACTCAGGAGCACTTCGGTCCATATCGCGGAAGAGAGCCACCGCCACCCGAATCCGATTGGCTCCCAGCGGATCATGCCATCGACGTCAAGGTTGATCGCGGCAACGCCGACGTGCTTGGGGGGCATCGGAATTCCGGAGATCAACCTGTCGAGCATGTCGCGCAGGTCTCTGAGCTGATCTGCGTCGTGGTCAGTCAGCTGTGGCGGCGCTTACGTCCTCCCCTCCCTGCGCCGACCACGCCTGCACCGCGCTCGCGATCCACCGCCGCGCCTGCGGTGTGTCACCGAGCATGTCCTGGCCGTGTTGGATGCTGGCGCGGGTGTTGAGGAAATCTTGAACGAGTGCCAGCCCGCCTGGCGCGGGGCTGACGCCGTAACGCTCGGACGCAATCCAGGACGGCGTCCGGCTACGGCGCGTCAAGTCCGCGTCGGACGGCGTCCAGCGTCTCGTGTGTGGGTTCACGTAAGGGCTTTCATCTCGATGTCATTGAGAAGTCGTGCGCACGTTGGTGATCGTGCAGACTGCGGCTGGCGAGGCTCAGAGCTCGTGGTCGGCGATGAGCATCTGCGCGGCCCGCTCCCCGATGACCACACACGGTGCCATGATGTTGCCGCTGGTGATTCGCGGCATGATCGAGGCGTCGGCGATGCGGAGGTTGTCGATTCCGTACACCCGCAGCGCGCCGTCGACGACGGCCAGGTCGTCGCGGCCCATCTTGGCCGTGCCGCTCGGGTGCCAATAGGTGGTTGCGGCAAGGCGCACGAACTCTTCGAGGTCTCGACCCTTGAGGTCGCCGGGCATCACCTCGCGGCTGACGAATGCACGCAACGGGTCGGCATTTCCGATCTCGCGGCACAACTCGACACAACGGATCGCAGCCTTGACGTCGTCGGGTTCGGCGAATGTGTTGGCGTCGATCAGGATCGGGTCGTCGGAGCAGGTCCAGTCAGACGCACGCGTCCACGGCTTTCCGGGCGTGCTACTCCCCCGGCCAAGGCCCACCCCGAAGTCGGGAGTCCGAATCGTGCGACGGACTCGGCGCTGGCATAGGGCGCCTCGGTCTGGCAGATGAACACGTCGGGGGTGTCGGAGTCAGACCCCGTCCAGTAGATCGTCGCTTCGGAACCGTTGTTGCGGATCGGCAGCGGGATCTGGTCCTGCCAGACGCTGTAGAGCGCAAGATGATCCTGGAAGTTCTGCCCAACGCCCCGTAGGTGCTGACGTACCGGGATTCCCAGCCCCTTCAGCTCGGCTTCGTCGCCGATTCCGGACAGCATCAGCACCTTGGGGGTGTTGACCGTGCCGAGTGACAGGACGACCTCCCTGTCCGCCTCGATCACCAAGGAGGTGTGCCTGTAGGAGATCTCGACGGCGCTCGCTCGGGTTCCGCTGAGAAGCACGCGGGTCACCAGGGCGTGGGTGAGAACGGTCAGGTTCGGCCGGTCCATGTACGGATAGGTGTAGGAGCGGAATATCGACTCACGTTTCCCGTCGCGGCTACGGATGTCGCTGATCGCTGCTCCCCCAGGCGCTTCCAGCATGGCGCCATTGGGGCTGTCGAACGTCGGTATGCCGATCGACCGAGCAGCGGCTACGGTCGCTGGTGCCAGCGGGCTCGGCTCCGGTGCGGGTTGAACGAAGACCGGTCCACCGGTGCCGCGATAGTGCGGGTCGGGAGCGCCGTGCCAATCTTCGATGCGACGGTAGAGATCCAGCACCGATTCATAGCCCCAGGCGGGGTCGTCTGCCTCCTCAGCGAAGAAGTTCCAGTCACTGCGATGTCCACGGGCCCAGACCATGGCGTTGATCGCCGATCCGCCGCCGAGGACCTTGCCCATCGAGAAGGGAAGCTCACGGCCGTTGATCCGCGGATTCGGTGCTCCCTTGAACCCCCAGTCATACTCGCTGTCGAGATTGGTCAACCACCGGTTCGCGACGGTGACGCTCGGCGCGTCGTCGTCACCCCCGGCCTCCACCAACAGCACGGTGACGTCCGGGTTCTCGGCCAGCCGCCGCGCGACCACCGATCCCGCTGTCCCAGCGCCGCACACGACGAAGTCGTAACGAGGTTTCACGTTCATGGCGAGACGGTCCTGGTTGGCGCGGACGCGTTCGGAAAAGCCCTGTGCCACATCAGAGGTGTCGTCATGCGGTCGGATCGTCATCGGTGTTGCTCCTACGGGTGCAGTAATCGTTGACACCAGCATCACCGCCATCCGACGCGCTATCCAGACCGCAGTCCTCCTGGTAGCAGCAGGGTCAGGATGCGCCGGTCGGATTCCCTTCGAATCCCATCTTCGACGACGCGTAGCACGGCTGCATCTGGCATATGACTCGAAGTTGCACTGCGGCAGGACGATTTGCGAGGTCAGCTCGCACATACGCAGGGAGTCAGACGCCGGCCGTCGGTTAGCGCCCGAACATCAGGGCTCGATGAGGACTTTGAGGGCTTTGCGGTCCGCCATCGCGCGGTAGCCCTCCGGCACCTTGCCGAGACCGATCGTCTGATCGAATACCCGCCCTGGCTCGATCTTTCCGTCGAGGATGTCGGGCATCAGTTCCTCGATGTAGGCGCGTGCCGGTGCGATGCCGCCGCTGAGCGTGATGTTGCGCTCCATCGTGTCGAAATCCATTGGCACCTGCGTGTACTGGGAGGCGCCGAGCCTGCTGACGATGCCTCCGTCGCGCACCACCCCGAGCCCCATGGCCATCGATTGTTCGGTGCCGACACATTCGATCACGGCATGGGTGCCGTCACCTCCGGTCAACTCTCGAACCTTCTCGATGCCTTCGTCGCCGCGTTCGGCGACGACATCGGTGGCGCCGAACTCTCGGCCGAGGTCGGTGCGGACCGGCGTGGCGGCCCATCAGCACGATCTGGTCTGCGCCGAGTCGTTTGGCGGCGAGCACGGCGCACAGTCCCACTGCGCCGTCGCCGACAACGGTCACCGAACGGCCCGGCTGCACGCGTGCGGTGACCGCCCCGTGGTGGCCGGTGCAGAACACGTCCGACAACGTGAGCAGCGACGGCATCAAGGCTGAATCCTCGGCGACGGGCAGCTTGACCAGCGTGCCTCCTGCCTGAGGAACGCGAACCGCCTCGCCCTGGCCGGCATCAAGACCCGGCGCGCCCCAGCCGCCACCGTGTCGGCACGAGGTGTGCAGACCTTCACGACAGAAATCACAGGTGTTGTCGGCCCACACGAACGGGGCGACTACCACGTCGCCGCGCTTGAGGGTCGACACCGCTGCGCCAGTGTCTTCGACGACACCGATGAATTCGTGGCCCATTCGGCGGCCGTGCTCCATCGCCGGCATCGATTGGTACGGCCAGAGGTCGCTGCCGCAGATGCAGGATCGGGTGATGCGCACGATGGCATCGGAAGGCTGTTTGATCACCGGGTCGGGGACGTCCTCCACCTGTACGTCACCGGCTTTGTACATGACTGTTGCTCGCATGATTCCTCCAACCTGGATGAGTGATTTCCGTCGCATTCACGTCAAGATGGTTGTCCCTCATCCGATTTCGACGATCGTTCGGTCGGGCGTGTGCCATTCTGGGCTCCAGTCTTGGATGGGTCGTTACGAACTGGCCGGTCCCGCAACGTGTCCGGGAGTCTTGGCGCTCATGGCGCGGGTGATGTCGGCCGTGGAGAGCACGGCGTGGGCCAGGAAGCGGTAGTTGATCATCGCGGCCTGGTAGCCGTCGCCCCATTCGGGGTGTCGTGGCCCGGCGGTGGCATCGGTGATCACGGCGACCTCGAAGCCCTGCTCGAGGAGTTCGCGCAAGTGGGACTCGACGCATATGTTCGCCAGCATTCCACCGAGGATGATCTTGCCGATGCCCCGCTTGCGCAGTTGCAAGACCAGATCATTGGTTTGCGGTCCCCAAACCTTGTGGGGGCTAACGACGATCGTCTCCCCATCCTCGATGTAGGGCTTGAAGCGATCGAGCCAGTCGGCGCCCGAGCCAAGGAAACCCTGCAGTGTGAGCGGACCCGACCGGGCGAACGTGCGGGTGGTGAACTCGTCGGTCTCGAGCGGCCCGTTGAATGTCCAGCCGTCGTCGGTGGGAAAGAAGTAGTGCGGGGAGATGAACACGTGGTAGCCGTTGGCCTTGGCGGTTTGGAAGATCTGCTCCATGTGCTCGACCGTGCCGTTCTCGGTGACACTGGCGCCGACCGATCCCCAGTTCGCACCCTCCACGCTCAGCACATCATTCTGTGGGTCGATGAACACGACTGCGGTGTCGGTCTTCTGAACGTCCATGGTGATGAGCCCTTCGCGTCGGTCCTGGGTGTGGCGGAGCCCGGCGTCCTGCACGACAGGAAAGCTGCTCCCTTGATGTTCGACCGTACCGGGCTACCGTCGCCATCGGGCAAATGACTCGCAGTTGCCAAAGTGCGCCCGAGTACGCGGGCGCGACAGGCGAACTCGTTGCGCGATCGGGAAGGCGTGCTTGGGGGCACCCGCAGGTATACCGTCAGTTCCGTGGAGCGCCGGGGGCCTGCACCAAACCGGGGTTCGCGGTGAAACTGATCGGACGCGGCCCCGAATGCCGCATGCTCGAGCAGCTCATCGAATCCCTTGGAGCCGGTCAAAGTCGAACGCTCGTCATCCATGGCGAAGCCGGCGTCGGCAAGTCCGCCCTGTTGGACTACCTGGCGGCGCGCGCGTCGAACTGTCGGATCGTGCGCGCCGTTGGCGTCGAGTCGGAGATGGAACTCGCCTTCGCCGCGCTGCATCAGTTGTGCGCGCCGATGCTCGAGCGCCTCGATGGTCTGCCCCCGCCGCAGCGGGATGCCCTGCGGACGGCGTTCGGCATCAGCGCGGGGCCGCCGCCCGACAGGTTCCTGGTCGCGTTGGCCGTGCTGACCTTGCTGTCCGACGTCGCCGACGATCGACCGCTGCTGTGTTTGGTGGACGACGAGCAGTGGCTCGATCTGGCGTCGGCGCAGGTCCTCGCGTTCGTTGCGCGCCGCCTGCTGGCGGAATCAGTCGCCATCGTCTTTGCCGCCCGTGCGCCAAGTGTCCATGTGGCGGGATTGCCCGAGCTGGTCGTGTCGGGTCTGGCGAAGACCGATGCACGCGCGCTGCTCGACGCGGTGTTGACCGCGCCACTTGACGCCCAGGTGCGCGATCAGATCGTCGTCGAGACGCATGGGAATCCGCTGGCGTTGGTGGAGGTGCCCCGTGGGCTGACTGCGCTGGAACTCGCAGGAGGTTTCGGGTTCCCCCGTGTGGGTCGGTTCGCGGGCAGCATGGAAGAGAGTTTTCGACGCCGCCTTGATGCGTTGCCCGAACAGACCCGTCGGTTGTTACTGCTCGCGGCAGCCGAGACGACCGGTGATTCGGCCCTGGTATGGCGCGCGGCGGCGCTATTGGGGATCAGTGCCCACGCGGTGGTACCCGCGGTCGACGCCGACCTGGCCGAGCTGGGCACGCGAGTGCGCTTTCGCCATCCCTTGGTGCGATCGGCGGCCTACCGATCTGCGTCTCTTCAGGACAGGCAACGGGTGCATCACGCGCTGGCGGAGGTCACCGACCCGGAACTGGAGGCCGATCGACGCGCCTGGCACCGGGCCCACGCCGCATCCGGACCCGATGAAGACGTTGCCGCTGAACTCGAGCGTTCGGCAGGTCGAGCACGGGCGCGGGGCGGACTTGCTGCCGCGGCGGCATTCCTGGAGCGGGCCACGACGCTGACAGTGGACCGAGCGCAACGCGCAGCGCGGGCGCTCGCCGCCGCATCGGCCAAGGTCGACGCCGGCGACTTCGACGCGGCACTGGATCTGCTGACCACCGCCGAGGCGGGACCGCTCAGCGAGCTTCAGCACGCCCGGCATGATCTGGTGCGGGCGCAGGTTGCCTTCGTGAGCAGACGTGGAGGCGAGGCGCCACAGCTGCTGCTGAAGGCCGCCAAACGGCTCGAGCCCATCGATGTCAGGCTTTCCCGAGCCACCTATCTCGATGCGTTTTCGGCCGCGATGTTCGCAGGCCGTCTCGCGGTGGGCGTGACTGCGTTGGATGTGGCACGGGAGGCCGGCGCCGCACCACACGCCCCGGAAGGCGCACGGGTATCCGATCTGCTCCTTGACGGCATCGCTGCGCGATACACCGAGGGATACGCCGCGGGTGTGCCGATCCTTCGAGAGGCCTTGACCACCTTCGATGTTGGCATGCCGGCTGACGAGGAGTTGCGGTGGCTGTATCTGGGGTGCACCGTCGCGGTGCATCTGTGGGATGACGAGCGCTGGCATGTGCTCGCCGAGCGATGCGTCCAACTCAGTCGCGACGTCGGCGCGCTCAGCGCGCTGCCCCTTGCCCTCAGTTCCCGTGCTTACTCGCTCGTGCTTGCCGGCAACCTGCCCGCCGCCTCGGCACTGATCGAAGAGATCCAGGCCGTAAACGAAGTGACCGGAAGCAGCATGTCGTCGAACGCTGCGCTGGGCCTGGTCGCGTTCCGCGGCAGGCCCGCCGAGGTTGCCGCGCTGACCGAGAGCACGCTCGAAGATGCGATGTCCCGGGGTGAAGGAAATGCCATCTCATCCGCCGAGTGGGCACGCGCAGTACTCGCCAATGGATTGGGCGACTACGAAGCGGCGATGGCCGCAGCGCAGCGAAGCAGCGCTCACCCCGGCGATTTCGCAGGCTTGGGGTGGTGGAGCTGCGCCGAGCTCGTCGAAGCGGCCGTGCGCAGCGGGATGAAGGATGCCGCCGTCGAGGCCCATCGTCGTATTCGCGAATTGGCCGACGCAAGTGGCACCGACTGGGTGCTGGGAGTCGAGGCACGCTCACGCGCGTTGCTCAGTGACGGTGACACTGCGGAACGGCTCTATCTCGCGTCGATCGAGCACCTCGGCCGCACCCACATGAAGGCGGAGCTGGCTCGCGCATATCTCCTCTACGGCGAGTGGTTGCGGCGGGAGCGCCGCCGCACCGACGCGCGGGCGCAACTGCGCGTCGCCCATGACATGTTCGAGACGATGGGCATGGAGGCCTTCGAGAAGCGCGCCAGACGCGAATTGCTGGCCACCGGTGAGAAAGCCCGCAAGAGCACTCCCGCCCACGGCGTCGAACAGCTGACCCCGCAGGAGGCCCAGATCGCGCGACTGGCCCGGGACGGACTGTCGAACACCGAGATCGGTGGCCGACTGTTCCTCAGCGCCCGCACCGTCCAGTACCACCTACGAAAGGTCTTCGCCAAGCTCGACATCAGCTCGCGCAACCAGCTCGAGATCGTTCTGCCCAGCGGTAAGGGGCCGCCGCGCCCGTGACTGCTGCGACTAGTTGCCGCCGAGCGCACGCTTGTTGACGGCCCTACTCGGGCGATGCGTACAACAAGCGTCTGCTCGACGCAGGGTTACCTCTCGGCGGAACCTAGGCCCGAGACAACGCGGCGAGGCCGGACAGCATCTGCAATCGTTCTTCGGAGGGTGAGCCGGGCTCGGCGTAGTAGGCGACGAGAGCCTGGCGTGTCTCCGGAAGAAGAAGAATCCGGTACCGCAGATCCAACGAGCCGACTTGAGGATGCTCGAAGAACGACCGGTCCGCGGGTCCCGCGTTTGGCGTCATAGCGGTCCCATAACGTGGCGAACCGTTGGCTGGCGGCACGCAGTTCACCGATGAGCGCATCCAACTCTGGGTCACTGCGGCTGTCCTCGGCGACCATGAACCTCAGCCAGGACACCAAGAGTCTCGCTGATCGAATTCCAATTGCGTAGCAGCACCTGCACTTCCGGATCCAGGAACACGACGCGCAGAAGGTCCATCTCGGCGTGAAGTAGGGCGTCAGTGCTTGAGCCAACGGGTTGGCCGCCAGGACGGTCATCCGGTGGTCCTGAACGTAGGCAGGAGTCAAGTGCCAGTTGTCGAGCAACGCCTGCGCACCCGGATCCAACGGCTCGTCGGGAGCCCGGTGACGCGGAGCTGCCTGGCGGGCAAGATTGCGCATGCAGTCGGCAGCGTCGTCGCAGAGTTGCAGTGCCCGAGCGAGGGCGTCGAGCACCTGATCTGACGGCTGGTGCTCACGACCTTGCTCAAGCCGGAGGTAATACTCAGTGCTGATACCGGCCAGCATCGCGACTTCCTCGCGACGAAGACCCGCCACGCGTCGCCGCGCCCCGCTCGGGAGACCCGCATCAGCCGGCTTGAGTTGGTCACGCCGCGCCCGAAGGAAGGTCGCCAACCCGTTCAGATCAGCCATCGCTCCGCGAGGGTCCGACCTGTTGTTCCCTGGTTTGTCTCATACTCCAGATTTACGTTACGTCCGCAAGCTCCGCGCTATGACGAAGCGCACATCCAACAACGGTCCTGGATGAAACGTCAACTCTGCGAGAAAGTTTGATGCTAGCCAGAAGACGGGGACCCGGCTAGCAGGCAGTATTTCTGGGGAACTGCTACGACTTCTGCTCGAAGTCGGCAGTGGGCATCGCAACATCAGTGGGGGGCCCACTGGCAGGGTGGGACTCAGAGACGAACGACCTCGTAACCAGCGTTTCGTTCGCCTCCGAAGACTTCGACGTCGCGCACCACATCGTCGTAGGCCTCTTCCGGATGTGACGTGGTGGAAACGACATACGGGACAGAGCCATCACCGACGATCGTTGCTGTCGCTCGACGCCTCGTGACCGATCTCTGTACGGATCACCCGGAAATCCCTGGACAGCACGGAATCAAACAGTCGAACCAGCGCATCGAGGCCAGGAAGCCGTGCACCAGCCCGATGGGTGATGCGTCCGGGTGTGTCACGCGAATCCGGCATAGCCGAACAGTACGGGCTTGCCGCCATAAAATCCGAGAGCCGTTGTCGCGCAACGATGCTCAGCGAATAAAGCTGGTGTTGCGGGCTCTCGGAATCACTCGGAAGTCCCCTCGGCAGGGTCCTACACCGCTACCCTCTCCACGCTCACATCCCCGGAGCGCAGCAGTTCCGAACTGACGGAGACGATCTCGCTGACCGTTCGGTGATCGATGCCGAGATGTCGTGCGACCGCCTGGTGAGGCAACTCCCTCTCGTAGCTCAGGTGAAGCACGCTCGCGATCTCGGCGACCGCGAAGTCCTTCGCGCCCTCGCGCGACGCGATCACCTCGGCCATTGACTCCCACGGTTGCAGGGCGGCGACCGCCACCGGTGCAATGGTGTGCTCCGGATGCTCGGTCGGATCGGTGTCCGCGATCGGGGGTGCGAAGGCGACACCATCGAGACATCGTGTGCCCCAGCGTCATCAGCCAGTTCGACCGGCCACCAGACGGCATCAGGGCGTCGCGGCACCCGGATCAGGAGGCTCAGTCCATGCGTGGTCGCCAGAAGGCTGACCGGCGCCACCACGGCGATTGCGGCGGCCAGCCACGGACTCAACGGCATTGAGCCGGGAATGACGGCGTGTAATGCGTTGGCTCCCACGCTGACCGCTGCCGACGACGACAACACGATCCAGAAGTAGCGGCGGCTGCGTTCCTGATCCCGGTGCCCTGCGAGCGCGACCACCGCCATGGTGGCCTGGAGGATGGTGCCGTCGACGATCATCGGCCACAGCCACGCCAACTGCCCCGGTATGCCGGCGCGGGAGGCGAGGTCGCGCAGTGCCGCGAACGACAACACGAAGCTCGCCGCGCCGATACCGACGGTGATGAGAACGGCGGCCCCGCGGGTGAGTGCCAACGACCGTCCACCGACCAGCGCACCAACGGGTTGATCGTCATTACCGCTCACTTGGTCGTGGCTGCTCATCGGGCCTTCCTGTTCTGGTCTCGACCACGACAGAGGGTCGTCGCGGTGCGGCACGGCACGATCTTGCCTGTCACCACCGACATCTCGGGGCTGCCGCGGATCGGACCTGTAGGCGCAACGCGCAACATGGGAGTATGGCCACTCAGTCGAAGCGCAGGAGATGAGCGTGACCGATTCACTCGGCAGATCCAGCTGCGCCCTGTTCACAGGAACTGCCTGGCATTACGCGCGATACAGGCCCGGCTATCCGGAGGCGTTCTTTGCCGACCTCGTCGCCCGGTTCCACCTCGATGGCACAGGGCGACTTCTCGAATGCCGGGTGCCGACACGCTGTACTGGGTTGGCGATACCGGTGAGTTGCTCGATGAGGTCGAGGAATTCGTCACCGGTGTGCGTGCGGGCACTGGGAGCGACCGAGTCGTCGCCACGATCGTCTTCACCGACATCGTCGGCTCGACGGAACGTGCCGCGGACCTCGGCGACGACCGGTGGCTCGATCTCTTGGACAACCACGACAACATCATTCGCCGGCAGATCGAGCGCTTCGGTGGCCGTGACGTCAACACCGTCGGCGACGGATTTCTAGCGGTCTTCAGCAGCCCCAGTGCGGCGATCGACTGTGCGGCAGCGATCGTCGCCGCGACGCGCCCGTTGGGGATCGAGATCCGTGTCGGCATCCACATCGGCGAAGTGGAGCTTCGCGGTGTCGACGTTGCCGGCATGGCCGTCCACATCGGGGCGCGCATAGCTGCTCTGGCCGCCCCGAGTGAAGTGCTGGTTTCGTCGACGGTGCGGGAGATCGTCACTGGGTCAGGACGCGAGTTCCACGCACGCGGCGAGACGCACTCAAGGGTGTGCCGGGTCGGTGGAGGCTATATGCGGTCTAGCGCCGCATCGAAGAACGTGCACTAGCTAGCGATTTCCGCGGCAGCTCTGATGTTTTCGACGGTTCGCTGCATGCCGGCCCGCAGAACGTCCATGCGAAGGTCATACCCGCCGAGGAACAGTCGGTAGGCACCCTTCACCCAGCGGAACTCACCCGAGGTGATGCGCTCCTCCACCAGGACGCAACCTCCGTTCTCTGCCGTCAATCGATACCGCCACAGCACTCCGCTGGCGGCTCGGAATGCAAATACCTGGCCGCGCACTGACTCGGTGACGATCGCAGGTGACGGCCAGCTCAGACCGCGATCCTTGTTGAGTCCAAGAAATACGGCGCCCTCGCCCCGTTTGGACGTGAGCCACATAGCCCTGTAGCACTCGGGACTCCACTGACCCATCAGTGTGACGTCGCTGATCATGTCCCAGATGCGGTCGGGATCGGCAGCGATGGAAGCCGAGACCCGATCGTCTGGGAAATTCGTCATGAATGCACGTCTATCACGCGACCTCCGAGTAGGTTGCGCGATTCTGCACTTGGAGCGGATGACGGGATTCGAACCCGTTTAAACGGCTTTGCAGGCCGGTGCCTAGCCATTCAGCCACACCCGCGTTGCCAACGACGATGCCAGTACCGTCGGCGCAGGCCCAGCCTTTCGCTCCGCGTGATCGCTACTGCAGTGGCACCCCAACGGCCACCCTGTCGCGCGGCCAGCCCGCGGGTGAGTCCTCCCAGCTCTCCTGCCTGCCGTATGGGGTGAGATCCAGGAACGGATAGCCGGCGCCGGTGTGGTCGAGTCCGCGCGCGTACGCCGAATAGGTGTGGAACACCTCGTCCCCGCGCCGGAGGAACACACTCGCCCCTGGCCAGTCGCCGCGCAGATCGTCGTCGGTCCAACCGTCGGCGTGCAATTCGTCGAGGCTCTTGTAGTTGTATTCGACCGGCTTGCGGGCGGGGTCGAGCGTGACGTGGTAGTCGTACGTGAAATCGCCGTCACGCGACGAGTACCACGGGAACGTCCAGCCGTGCTCGTCGCGGTATCGGGCGATGCTGGCATAGGGCGCGCGCGACACGCATGCGAAGGTGACATCGAGTGCGTTGAGCAGTGCCCGGTCCCGTTCCGTGAACGTGAGATCGGCGGCGGTGGTGCAACTGGGGCAGCCCCGGTCGTCGGCGTCGATCCACATGAAGTGATGGATGTAGAGCTGTGATCTGCCGTCGAACATGTCGAGCAGGCGCAGCTGACCATCGGGACCTTCGAAGACGTAGTCCTCGACGACCTTCACCATCGGCAACCTGCGACGCTGCGCGTTGACGGCGTCGCGTTCATGGGTGACCTCGCGTTCGCGGGCCAGTAGTTTGCGGCGCTCGACGAGCCACGCGTCGCGGGTGGCGATGTCTGGGAATGCGGACATTCGACTTCCTTTCGAATCGTGTTCTCCCCGTATTGACTCGACGTACGGCGAAGAGTCATCGCGGAGCGCCGAATTCGGGATAACTTCGTACCCATGCATTTCTGGCTGGCGGACCCGCCGTTCTTCGGCGGGCCGGGACAGGGCACTCGTCAGATCGTCGAGTTGTTCGTCGCGTTCGGACTGACGGCACTCATCGGCATCGAGCGCGAGATCCAGGGCAAGAGCGCCGGACTGCGCACCCAGACCATCGTGGGCACCGCTGCGGCGTTGATCCTGCTCATCAGCAAGTACGGATTCCTCGACGTGTTGCAAGACGGGCTGGTGGTCGTCGACCCGTCTCGCGTTGCCGCGCAGATCGTTTCGGGCATCGGCTTTCTCGGTGCAGGCATCATCATCTTCCGCCGCGGCTCGGTGCACGGGCTCACCACGGCGGCGGCGGTGTGGGAATCGGCGGCCATCGGCATGGCCGCAGGCTCGGGGCTGTTACTGCTCGCCTGCACGGTCACCGCGATGCACTTCCTCATCGTGCTGGGATTCATGCCGATCGCCCGACGGCTCGCGTCGCGGTTGAGCGGGTCCACCCGGCTGCACGTCACGTATGCCGAGGGTCGAGGCGTGCTCACAGCCCTCCTGCACGCATGCGAGCGTCGGCAGTGGCAGCTGACCGAGTTGGCGTCCGATCCTCCCGGCGAACCGCTCGGCGCCGCACCCGGTCAGTCCGGGGTGCTCCTCACGTTGTCGGGGCGCGGGATTCTCCAGGCGCCCGCGGTGCTCGCCGGAATCGAGGGCATCACCTCCATCCGGCAGCTCGACGAGGACCCCGACTGAAGGCGGACTGACATGGCGACCGGCCTTCTGGCTTCGGTTCTGGACGCACACGGCGGATTCGATCGCTGGCTCGGGTTCCAGCGCATCGATGCCACCATCACCAGCGGCGGCCTCCTGTTCGAAATGAAGGGCATACCGCAGGACCCCACTCCGCGGCACATGACGGTCGCCCTGCAGCGCGAATGGTCATCGGTGCGACCCTTCGGCGCCGACGATCAGCAGACCGACTTCACCCCGGACCGGATCGCCATCGAGAAACTCGACGGCAGCATCGTCGCCGAGCGACACGATCCGGAGCAATCGTTCGCCGGGCACGTCCTGACCACGCCGTGGGATCCGCTGCAGCGCGCGTACTTCAACGGCTACGCGTTGTGGACCTACCTCACCAGTCCGTTCCTTCTGGCGCTCCCCGGATTCACGGTCCGAGAACTGGATCCGATCGAGGACGGCGGCATCACGCATGGCCGGTCTTCAGGTGCGCTTCCCGCCCGGCTTCGTCAGCCACAGCGTCGACCAGGAGTTCTACTTCGGCCCCGATCTGCTGCTGGCCCGCCACGACTACCGCGTCGACGTGGCCGGTGGCTTCGCGGCGATCCAGTACGTGTCGAACCTCGTCGAGGTCGACGGCATCCGGGTACCGACCACGCGGCGGGCGTACCGCCGTGGCGAGGACGGCACGGCCATCCTCGACGAACTCATGGTCTGGATCGACCTCGAGGACGTCCGGCTATCGGTCTAGCCGGGTGTGCTGGCCCCGGGATGCGCGGTGCGACGCCAACGTTCCGACCACCGCCAGAACGGCGAAGACGCCGAACATCCATCGCGCGGCGGTCTCGTCGCCTCGGTCGGTCAGGTTGACCACGACGCCCGCCAGGCCTGCGCCGAACGCGCCGCAGATCAGTTGGACGGTGTTGATCGCCGCCGCGGCGACACCGCCCTCGCCGGGCTCGTCGACACTGCCCATCGCCCACGCCGACAGGTGAGGCCAGGCCGCCCCGATGCCCGCCCCGGTGATCATCAGAGCCAGCACCCACACGGCGATCACACCGACCGGCGCGTTCTCGACCTGACTCACCGCGGCCAGCCCGAGACCGACGGCCATGACGAGGGGCGCCACCGCCACAATCCGGACGATCAGCCGTGACCTGGTCACCGAGGCGCTGATGATCTCGCCCACCGACCAGCCGATCGACAGAGCCACGCCGAGGAATCCCGCCGCCACCGGCACCAGATGCGCGAGGCGCTGACCGAACAGCGGCACGTACATGTCCACCATCGTCGCCGCCATCAGCAGTCCGAGGGTGAGGTAGATCCACTTCAGCGGTCCGGGCCGAAAGGCGCTGGGCGGCAACACCGAAGCCGTCAACCGGCGGTCGACCACCAGAAACACTCCGACCAGCAGCACGCCCGCGACCAGCAGCGCAGCGGTGATGGCGACATTGCGCGGGATGCCCGCCACGCTGATCGCCAACGCCGCGGCACCCAACAGGAGCAGCGACCAGACGGGAATCCGGCTGGGCGTCCTCGGCTCGTCACTCGGACGGCGCCCAGGCAACGCGAAGGGCACCAGGAATGCCATCGCCACCGTCAGCACCGCAAGCGCACCGAATGCCCAACGCCAGGAACCGAATTGGGCGAACAACCCACCCGCGGCGGGACCGAGCAGGGTGCCGACGCCCCACATCGCCGAGACGAGGGCCGACGCCTTCGTCCACAACGACGGCGGCAGAGCCGAATTGATCACGGCGTAACCCAACCCGGCGAGCAGACCGCCCGCGGCGCCCTGCACGGTGCGGCCGACCAACAGCAGCTCCATGGTCGGAGCGACCGCGGCCATCGTGCTGCCCACCGCGAACACGCCGAGAGCGGCCAGGTAGGACCACCTGGGCCCCAGCCGGGCGACGCGTGGCGCTGACGGTCGTCGCCGCGACCACCGATGCGACCAGATACACCGTCGTCACCCAGGCGTAGAGCCGCTGACCGCCGATCTCGGCGACCGCGCTCGGCAACAGGCTGACGGTGAGGAACTCGTTGGTGGCGTACAGCGCGACGCCACCGGCCAGCACGGTGGACGCGCCGAGGTACTTCGGACCCAACAGGTCCCGCCAGCCGGCGCTCGTCACCGCATCAGCCTGAGTCACGCTGACTACCGTAAGAGCTCAACCGCGGTTGAGATCAAGGAACTACTTCAAGCCGGCGGCATCCATGCCGCGCAGTTCCTTCTTCAGGTCGGCGATCTCGTCGCGGATTCGGGCCGCCAGCTCGAACTGCAGGTCGCGGGCGGCGGCCATCATCTGCGCCGTCAGGTCCTTGATCAGGTCGGCGAGCTCGGCGCGCGGCATGCTCTTGGTGTCGCGGCCCTCGAACACGCCTGCGCTGACCGCCCGGCCCGGCTCCCCCTGCGCGCGCCTGCCCCGCGACGCGTTGCGGCCGGAACCCCCGACCTCGACGGTTGCGTCGGTGTCGTCGGCCTCGCGGTAGACCTGATCGAGGATGTCGGCGATCTTCTTCCGCAGCGGCTGCGGGTCGACGCCGTGAGCCTCGTTGTAGGCGACCTGTTTGGCGCGACGACGATCGGTCTCGTCGATGGCCTCGCGCATCGAGTCCGTCATCTTGTCGGCGTACATGTGCACCTCGCCGGACACGTTGCGGGCGGCGCGACCGATGGTCTGGATCAGGCTGCGGGCCGACCGCAGAAAGCCTTCCTTGTCGGCATCGAGGATCGACACCAGCGACACCTCCGGCAGATCGAGTCCCTCGCGCAGCAGGTTGATGCCGACCAGCACGTCGTACTCGCCCAACCGCAGCTGCCGCAGCAGCTCCACGCGGCGCAAGGTGTCGACCTCGGAGTGCAGATAGCGCACCCGGATGCCGGTCTCCAGCAGGTAGTCGGTGAGGTCCTCGGCCATCTTCTTGGTCAGCGTGGTGACGAGGACGCGCTCGTTCAGCTCCGTGCGCGTGCGGATCTCCCCGATCAGGTCGTCGATCTGGCCCTTGGTCGGCTTGACCACCACCTTCGGATCGACCAGCCCGGTGGGCCGGATGACCTGCTCGACGAACTCGCCGCCGGCCTGGCTCAGCTCGTACGGACCCGGCGTGGCCGACAGGTAGACCGTCTGGCCGATGCGGTCGGCGAACTCCTCCCAGGTCAGCGGCCGGTTGTCGACGGCCGACGGCAGCCGGAAGCCGAAGTCGACCAGGTTGCGCTTGCGCGACATGTCGCCCTCGTACATGCCGCCGATCTGCGGCACCGTGACGTGCGACTCGTCGATGACCATCAGGAAGTCTTCGGGGAAGTAGTCGATCAGGGTGGCCGGGGCGGTGCCTGCGCCGCGGCCGTCGATGTGGCGCGAGTAGTTCTCGATGCCGGAGCAGAACCCGACCTGCTTCATCATCTCGACGTCGTAGTTGGTGCGCATCCGCAGCCGCTGCGCCTCGAGCAGCTTGCCCTGACCCTCGAGTTCGGCGAGGCGCTCCTCGAGTTCCTGTTCGATCGACGAGATGGCGTGCGCCATCCGCTCCGGACCTGCGACGTAGTGCGTGGCAGGGAAGACCCGCAGCGAGTCGACCTTGCGCACGACGTCACCGGTCAGCGGGTGCATGTAGTAGAGCGCCTCGATCTCGTCGCCGAAGTACTCGATGCGCACGGCCAGTTCCTCGTACGACGGGATGATCTCCACGGTGTCGCCGCGCACCCGGAACGATCCCCGGGTGAACGCCATGTCGTTGCGGTTGTACTGCACGTCGACCAGCAGCCGCAGCAAGCCGTCGCGGGGCACCTCGTCGCCGACCTTGAGCTCCACCGAGCGGTCCAGGTAGGACTGCGGGGTGCCGAGGCCGTAGATGCAGGACACCGACGCGACCACGACCACGTCGCGCCGCGACAGCAGGCTCGAGGTCGCCGAGTGCCGTAGCCGCTCGACGTCGTCGTTGATCGAGCTGTCCTTCTCGATGTAGGTGTCCGTCTGGGCGATGTACGCCTCGGGTTGGTAGTAGTCGTAGTACGACACGAAGTACTCGACGGCGTTGTTGGGCAACATCTCCCGCAGCTCGTTGGCCAGCTGCGCGGCCAGCGTCTTGTTGGGCGCCATCACCAGGGTGGGCCGTTGCAGCCGCTCGATGAGCCACGCCGTGGTGGCCGACTTGCCGGTGCCGGTGGCGCCGAGCAGCACGACGTCGCGCTCGCCCGCGGTGATGCGGCGCTCCAGGTCGTCGATCGCCGCGGGCTGGTCGCCCGCAGGCGCGAACTGGCTGACCACCTCGAACTGGCCGCCCGCGCGCACGATGTCGTCGACGGCGCGGTACTCCGAGTGCGCCAGGACGGGGTGTTCGGTAGCGAATGCCATGTTCACAGGTTAGAACCATCCACCGACAAGCGTGATTCCCGAGTCTGCTCCGCTCCTGCCGCGACCCAGCCTCGCCCTCTATGCTGGCCCCATTCACCCGCCCAAGCACGAGACATTCGATCTCACCGCCCGCACCAACACCGATCCCAAGGGGATCGTGCGAGCCGTCGACGTCTACACCGTCAAGCCGTGGGGCCTGTACATGGCGAGGCCGACACCGGGCCGGGCCCAGTTTCACTACCTGGAGTCGTGGCTCCTGCCATCACTGGGTCTGCGGGCGACCGTGTTCCACTTCAACCCCGGTTACGAGCTCGACCAGGACTACTACCTCGACGTCGGCGCCTACGAGCCCGGCGCCACCGTGTGGCACGCCGAGGACCACTACCTGGATCTCATCGTGCGCACCGGCGTCGGAGCCGAGTTGTCCGACGTCGACGAGTTGCTGACGGCAGTCCGGCACGGCCTGCTCACGCCCGAGGTGGGCGAACGGGCGGTGCAGACCGCGGTGGCCGCGATCGACGGCCTGTCCCGGCACGACTACCACCTGGAACGCTATTTGGCGGACCACGAAATGACCCTGACCTGGCGGGGAAGGTAATGTCAGCTGCCATGAGCTCTACCAAGGGCGGATGGATCGTGGCCGCGGTGGCCGCCCTTCTGCTGTCCAGCACACCGTTCGGCGCAGGCCCTGCGCAGGCCGACCCGGGCACTCCGCCGCCGGAGCCCGACGCCACGCAGCAAAGCGCCGACGCGCCGGCACCACCACCCGAGGGACAGGTTCCCGACCTCGGCCCCGGCCCGTACAACGTGACCTATCGGGCGCGGGTCGACGGTGTCTCGCGCGGAGCGACGATCTCGTACAAGATCTCCGATTCCGAGGTCAACACGGCCAATCCGACGATGGTGCCCGGCCGTACCTTCGAGGCCACCGGCGTGGTCGACCGCTCCGACCAGGCAGGCATGCAGGTCTCCATCCAGTGGCCGTATTCCGCGAGCCTGCACTGCGAGATCCTGGTGAACGACCAGATCATCGCCGAGGCCGACCAGTTCGTCGCGCCACGCCTCACCCCGCAGCACCAGGATCCCGGTTACGGCGTGCTCAGCTGCGGTTCGGTGACCAACTTCCCCACCGGCAACACCGCGCCGAGCGACCCCGTCGAGGACGCGCCGCCCGTCGATCCGAATGCGCCGGCCCAACCCGCGCCGCCTGCCCCCGCTCCACTCGTCTAGGGCCGCCAGCCGGTTTCATCGGCCCACGCCCATGCGCGGCGGTAGGCATCGACGAACCACGGCTCCTTGGCGTCGGCGTAGTCACCCGTCGTCGCGTGGCCCTCGGCCGCCACGCTGCGCTTGAGGTCGAGGTATTCCGCCCGCACCCCCGCGTCGGCGATCAGCCAGTCGCGGAACAACAGCGCGAACTGCTGACCGGGCCACCCGTCGACCCGCATGTGCACGTTGGTCGGCCTTCCCGGATCCGCGGACAGCGTGAATCCGCTTGTGCCACAACGCTGGATCGTCCGTGTGGTCGAACTCGGCGACCGTGCTGCGGGCGTCCGGCTTGGCGACGTCCGTGCTCGCGTCCCCGCGGACGTACCCGGCGGCCAACAATGCGTCGGTCAGCTCGTCGGCCACGTCGAGGGATGCGACGGTGACCTGAACGTCGATGACGTCCTTGGCGTCCAGCCCCGGGACCGCCGTCGACCCGATGTGGTCGATGCGCACGGCCCGGTGGCCGCAGGCCGTGTTCAGCCGGTTGACGATGCGACGCGCCTGGTCGGGCCACGTCGGGTCGGACGGCACCAACCGCGGCGCCACGTGCGCCCGTTCTCCGGCCGCGACGTTGTGCGCGAACGGCACGATGCGGTCGTGCCACAGATCGACGGCACGCTGCCTGAGCCCGTCGGCACTACCCGAATTGTCGAGCCAGACGTCGGCCACGGCCCGGCGCTGCTCCTCGGTGGCCTGTGCGGCGATCCGGGCCCGGGCGTCCGTTTCGCTGAAGCCCCGGTGTTCGAGCAACCGGGCCACGCGGGTTTCGACGTCGGCGTGCACGATCACGACCAGCGGGAACATCGGCGCCATCTGCGATTCGACCAGCAGCGGGATGTCCTCGACGATGACGGCATCCGCCGGCGCCGCGTCGATCAGCTCGGCGCGGCGCTTGGCCACCAGGGGATGCACGATGCCGTTGAGCGTCTTGCGCTTCTCGTCGTCGGGGAACGCGATCGCCGCCAGCGCGGGACGGTTGAGCGCGCCGTCGGGTAGCAGGATCTCCTCCCCGAACGCCTCGACCAGCTTCGCCAGCCCCTCGGTCCCCGGTTCGACGACCTCGCGTGCGATGACGTCGCCATCGACGACGATCCCACCACAATCCGAGAACGTGGCGGACACCGTCGACTTGCCTGCTCCCATACCTCCGGACAATCCAATGCGCAGCACCGCAACAGTGTGCCAAAGCAAAACTCCCCGGCTCGGATGAGCCGGGGAGTTCCGTCAAACGATGGTGCGCTAGGCGTTACCGGCCAGCTTCTCGCGGAGTGCGGCCAGCTGAGCGTCGCTGGCGAGCGTGCCGCCGGACGAGGGCTCACCCGAGCTGGACGACGACGACGAGGAGCCGTTGGCGGTGGCGGGCCTGGAGGCTGCCTCGGCGTCGGCCGCGGCGAACTTCTCCATCTGAGCGGTGTGCATCTTGTGCCGGCGCTCGGCCTCGGCGTACCGGGCCTCCCACTCGTCACGCTGCTTCTCGAAGCCCTCGAGCCATTCGTTGGTGTCGGCGTCGAAGCCCTCGGGGAAGATGTAGTTCCCCTGCTCGTCGTAGCTGTCGGCCATGCCGTACTTCGAGGGGTCGAACTCCTCGGTGTAGTCCTCGTTGGCCTGCTTGAGGCTCAGCGAGATGCGGCGGCGCTCCAGGTCGATGTCGATGACCTTGACCATCGCGTCGTCGCCGACCTGGACCACCTGGTCCGGGACCTCGACGTGGCGCTCGGACAGCTCCGAGATGTGCACCAGGCCCTCGATGCCCTCCTCGACGCGGACGAACGCACCGAACGGCACCAGCTTGGTGACCTTGCCTGGCACGATCTGGCCGATGGCGTGGGTGCGGGCGAAGTGGCGCCACGGGTCTTCCTGAGTGGCCTTGAGCGACAACGAAACCCGCTCGCGGTCCATGTCGACGTCGAGCACCTCGACGGTGACCTCGTCGCCCACCTGAACCACCTCGGAGGGATGGTCGATGTGCTTCCAGGACAGCTCGGAGACGTGCACCAGGCCGTCGACGCCGCCGAGGTCGACGAATGCGCCGAAGTTGACGATCGACGACACGACACCCTTGCGGATGGCGCCCTTCTGCAGCTGGTTGAGGAACTCGCTGCGCACCTCGGACTGCGTCTGCTCGAGCCACGCACGGCGCGACAGCACCACGTTGTTGCGGTTCTTGTCGAGCTCGATGATCTTGGCCTCGATCTCCTTGCCGATGTACGGCTGCAGATCGCGGACCCGACGCATCTCCACCAGCGACGCGGGCAGGAAGCCGCGCAGGCCGATGTCGAGGATCAAGCCGCCCTTGACGACCTCGATGACGGTGCCCTTGACGGCCTCGTCCTTTTCCTTGAGCTCTTCGATCGTGCCCCAGGCGCGCTCGTACTGCGCGCGCTTCTTGGACAGGATCAGACGACCTTCCTTGTCCTCCTTGGTGAGGACCAGCGCCTCGACCTCATCGCCGACGGACACAACCTCTGAGGGGTCGACGTCGTGCTTGATGGAGAGTTCGCGGGAAGGAATGACACCTTCGGTCTTGTAACCGATGTCGAGGAGCACCTCGTCACGGTCAACCTTGACGATGGTCCCTTCGACGATGTCGCCATCGTTGAAGTATTTGATGGTCTTGTCGATGGCGGCGAGGAAGTCCTCGGCAGAGCCGATGTCGTTGACGGCTACTTGCGGAGAGGTGACGGAGGGACTTGGCATATTGTTGGGTTGCTCCGGACAGGTTCAATCGTAGGGACAGATGTTATTGGTGTGACTCGCGTTCACGCACATACGAGCACTCAATGAGCCTACTCGACTGTGCACACGCTGGACAAACCCGGGTCGGGTTCAATACCGCGTAGTACGCCGATGGACAGCGACCTCCATGGCTACCCTGCTCTGGTGTCGCATCCCGCCGTGCCGCCGCAACCCCAACAGCCGCGCCCGTTCATTCCACCGCTGCCGAGGCGGATCCGCAAGGTCGGAGCGCCGCTCGGCGTGATCATCGCGCTCGGCACCGTCGTCGGGCTCATCGTGATCCTCCTGACCGCGGTCAGCCCCGTCGGCACGGCGATCGGGTTCGTCCTGGCCAGCCTGGCGACGACCGTCGTCCTGCTCGCCTACCTGTGGCTGGACCGTTGGGAGCCCGAGCCGCCGCGGCTGCTGATCCTCGCGTTCATCTGGGGAGCATCGGTCGCGGTCGTGGTGTCGGTGATCCTGGAGCTGTGGGTGGGCAACCTGCTCGGCGAAACCGAGTCGGCCACCAGCTTCGGCAGCGTCGCGATCGGCGCCCCGGTGATCGAGGAGGCCGCAAAGGGCCTGTTCCTGGTGCTGATGATGTCCGGCCTGCGCCGAAACGAACTCAATACGCTGACCGACTGTCTGGTCTACGCGGGCATCACCGCCGCCGGCTTCGCCTGGCTGGAGAACATCTTCTACATCGCCAACGGCGCGTCGCTCTCCGAATCGCTCCTCACCGCCGGGCTGCGGCTGATCATGGGCCCGTTCGCACATCCGTTGTTCACCACGATGACCGGCATCGGGGTCTACTTCGCCCTGAACCGCAAGAGCCTGGCCGCGAAGGCGGGCTGCATCCTTCTCGGCTACCTCGGCGCGGTGCTCATGCACGCGCTGTGGAACGGATCGTCACTCGTCGGGGTCGAGACGTACTTCCTGGTCTACCTGCTGTGGATGATGCCGGTGTTCGGCTTGGCGATCGCACTCGCCGTCGCCAGCCGCCGCCGGGAGCAGAAGCTCGTCGCCGCCAAGCTGCCGGGGATGGTGGCGGCGGGCCTCGTCACCCCCAACGAGGCGACCTGGCTCGGCTCGATCCGCACCAGGAAGGTCGCGATCGGCGAGGCGGCCCGACTCGGCGGCAAGCCGGCCCGCAAGGGCGTCAAGGACTTCGCCGCGCAGGTGGTCGAGCTCGCCTACGTGCGCGATCGGATCGACCGGGGCTTCGGCGACCAACGGGTGTACGCGCTGCAGAACGAGGAGGCGTACTGGGTGTCGGTGGCGCGGGCCGCCGCGCCGACGCTGCACACGATGGCCGGGTACCGCCCACCCGGGATCTAGTGCGCCGCTGGAGCCGATCGCGGCGACTAGTGCGCCGCGGCGTCCCAGCTGCGGCCGTAACCGACCGACACCTCCATGGGAACGTCGAGCGGGTACGCGCTGCCCATCTTGTCGCGCACCAGCGCTTCGACCTGCTCGCGCTCGCCGTCGGCCACCTCCAGGAGCAGCTCGTCGTGCACCTGCAGGAGCATGCGCGACGTCAGCTTGGCCTCTCGCAGCGCCTGGTCGACTCCGATCATCGCGACCTTGATGATGTCGGCGGCGCTGCCCTGGATCGGAGCGTTGAGCGCGGCCCGCTCCGCCGCCTCGCGGACGTTGCGGTTGCTGCTGTCCAACTCGGGCAGATAGCGCCTGCGGCCGAACACGGTCGACGTGTAGCCGTCCTTGCGCGCCTGGTCGACGACGGCCATCAGGTAGTCGCGCACCCCACCGAACCGGGAGAAGTACTGGTCCATCTGGACCTTCGCCTCCTCGGTGGAGATCTTCAGCTGGGCGGCAAGGCCGTAGGCACTCAGCCCGTACGCGAGACCGTAGGACATCGCCTTCACCCGGCGGCGCAGTTCGGCGGTGACCTCGTCGATGGGGACTCCGAACGCCCGCGACGCGACGAAGGAGTGCAGGTCCTCCCCCGTGTTGAACGCTTCGATGAGGCCTTCATCGCGAGACAGGTGCGCCATGATGCGCATCTCGATCTGGCTGTAGTCGGCGGTCATCAGCTCCGAGTAGCCGCTTCCCACCACGAAGGCGTCGCGAATCTCGCGGCCCGCGTCGGTGCGGATCGGGATGTTCTGCAGGTTGGGCTCGGTGGACGACAGCCTGCCGGTGGCGGCGATGGTCTGGTTGAACGTGGTGTGGATGCGCCCGTCGGCAGCCACCGACTTGATCAGCCCGTCGACGGTGACCTTGAGCCGGGTGGCGTCGCGGTGGGTCAACATGTGCTCGAGGAACGGATGCCCGGTCTTGTCGAACAGCGACTGCAGCGCGTCGGCGTCGGTGGTGTAGCCGGTCTTGGTGCGCTTGGTCTTCGGCATCTCGAGTTCGTCGAACAGCACGACCTGCAGCTGCTTGGGTGAGCCGAGGTTGATCTGCTTGCCGATGACGGCGTACGCCGACTCGGCGGCATCGCGGATCTGGTCGCCGAACGTGCTCTGCAGGCTGGTGAGCTGGTCCAGGTCGACGGCGATCCCGACGGTCTCCATGCCCGCCAGTACGCCCTGGACGGGCAGTTCCATGTCACCGAGAAGGGCCCGCGAGTCGATGCGTTCGAGTTCGACGTCCAGCGCCTCGGCCAGGTCGACGACGGCGCGGGCGCGCAGGATCAGGGTCTGAACCGCCTGATCGTCGACGCCCTCATCGTCATCGAGCAATGAAAGCTGTTGCTGCTCAGGGTTATCCGCGCGCAACTCGCGACGGAGATAACGCAGCGAAAGGTCGTCGAGAGCGAAGCTTCGCTGCCCCGGCCGCACCAGGTAGGCCGCGAGCGCGGTGTCCGACGTGACGCCGGCCAGATGCCAACCGCGCCCGTCGAGATCGTGGATCGCCCATTTCGCCTCGTGCAGGGCCTTGGGCTGCGTGTCGTCGGCCAGCCAGGCCGCGAGGGCCGCGTCGTCCTGCTCGGTCAGCAGCGAGGTGTCGATGAAACAGCCGTCGCCGTCGGTGGTGGCGATGGCCACCGCGGTGGCGTCGGCGTCGAACGCGGTGTGGGTGCCGATGACCGACAGCCCCGACCTGCTGCCGTCGCTGGCGTGCTCGGCCAGCCACGCGCCGACCGCACCCGGTTCGAGTGCACCGCCCCGCACGTCGAAACCCTCGTCCACTTCGGGATCGGCGGAGGCCAGCGTGTCGAACAGACGGTCGCGCAGGACGCGGAACTCGAGGTCGTCGAACAGCCGGTGGATGTGGTCGCGGTCCCACGGCTGCATCCGCAGGGTGTCGGGAGTCTGCGCCAGCGGCACGTCCTTGACCAGCTCGGTGAGTTCCCGGTTCAGCACCACACTGGCGAGATTGGCGCGCAGCGCGTCACCGACCTTGCCCTTGACCTGATCCACGTTGTCGACCAGCGACTGCAGGGACCCGTACTCGGCGATCCACTTGGTGGCGGTCTTCTCGCCAACACCGGGGATTCCCGGCAGGTTGTCGCTGGGATCGCCGCGCAGGGCCGCGAAATCCGGGTACTGCGTTGGCGTCAGGCCGTACTTGTTCGACACGGCCTCCGGCGTGAACCGGGTGAGCTCGCTGACCCCCTTGATCGGGTACAGGACCGTCACGTCGGGGCTGACCAGTTGCAGAGCGTCGCGGTCGCCGGTGACCACCAGCACGCGCAGGCCCTCGGCCTCGGCCTGGGTGGCCAGCGTGGCGATGATGTCGTCCGCCTCGAACCCCGGCTCGGCGAGCACCGTGATGCCCAGCGCCGCGAGGACTTCCTTGGTGATGTCGATCTGACCGCGGAACTCGTCGGGCGTCGCGGAGCGGCCCGCCTTGTACTCCGGGTAGCGCTCCGACCGGAACGTCTGCCGCGATACGTCGAAGGCCGCGGCGACGTGCGTCGGCGTCTCGTCCCGCAGCAGGTTGATCAACATCGCGGTGAACCCGTAGACGGCGTTGGTGGTCAGCCCGCCCTGGGTCTTGAAGTTCTCGGCGGGCAGAGCGTAGAACGCACGGAACGCCAACGAATTGCCGTCCAACAGCATCAGTGTGGGCTTCTCGTCGACGGTGGTCGACTTCTTCTCGGATGCTGTCTTGGTCGGGCTCACGGCCCTACCTTATGCACTCGTCCCGACATCGCACCGGTGGTGCCGCCCGTTTTCAGCGGACCGGATCCGTCCTATCCCGCGGATAGCGTGATTTCGTCACCAACCATCGAGAGGACCCTCATGGACATGAAGCTCGAACTGATCGCCATTCCGGTCAGCGACGTCGATCGGGCGAAGGAGTTCTACGTTCGCGCCGGGTTCACCCTCGATCACGATCACCGGGTCACACCCGAGCTGCGCTTCGTGCAGCTCACCCCGCCCGGCTCGGCGTGCTCGATCGCGATCGGCGAGGGTGTCACCGACGCGGCGCCAGGTTCGGTCCGCGGCATGCAGGTCGTGGTGGCCGACGCCGACGAAACCCACGCCGACCTCGAGGCGCGCGGTATCGACGTCAGCCCGGTCGAGGACCTGCCCTGGGGACGGTTCGTGTACTTCGCCGACCCCGACGGCAACCAGTGGGCCGTTCAGCAGATCGGCGGCTGACGGTCATCGCAGCAGGCGCCGCGCCATGTCGACGAGGACGCGCGCGGCCGGGCTCATCGGACCCGACGACCGCCACGCGAACACCAGTCGGCCGCGCAGGTCCGGACTGATCTCGATGGCCGACAGCCCGGGATGCGTGCGCGACACCGACTGCGGCACGATTGCGACCCCGAGTCCGCGTTCGGCCAGCTCGGCGAGAGCGACGGGCGTGCTGGCCTCGAACGCGACGTGGGGCGTGAGTCCTGCTGCAGCACAAGCCCGTTCGAGTTGGGCCCGGATTCCCGCACCTCGCGGGAGGGCGATCAACGGACGCTCGACCAGCTGAGCCAGGCCGATCGAGGTCAGTCCCGCCCAGGGATCGTCGAGGCAGACCGCGGCGTCGATCGCCTCGTCGGTGACCACCTCGACCGCCAGCCCCGACGGCACCTCGTCGGGGCCGACGGACACGATCGCCGCGTCGAGCGCTCCCGACTGGACGCCGTCGATCAGCGCGTCCGAGCCGTCCGTGGACAGCGTGATCTCCACCGCCGGATGTGCGCGGTGGAAGTCGGCCAGCAGGGTCGGGATGTCCACGTTGTGCGACGTGACGGTGCCCAGCGTCACGGTGCCCTTCACCAACTGCGTCGAGCTCGTCGATCGCAAGGCGCGCGTTCGCGACGGCGCTCAGAGCCGCCCTGGCGTACGGAAGCACCGCGTGACCCGCGGCGGTCAGGCGTGTTTCGCGGCGACTGCGGTCCAACAGCCGATGGCCCACCTCGCGCTCGAGACGTGCGATCTGCGCACTCACCGCGGGCTGGGCGACGTGGACCCGCTCGGCCGCCCGCGTGAAGTTGTGCTCCTCGGCCACCGCGACGAAGTACTCGAGCTGCCTCAGTTCCATAACCAATCACAATAGTTTGTGTAATAACTCCGTCTTGGACTTATGACTCGAGCTTCGGCCAGCCTGGAGACATGAACGAGACAACGGAAATCCTCATCGTCGGCGCGGGCATCGGCGGGCTCACCGCCGCGCTGACCCTGCACGCCAAGGGCGTCCGGTCGACCGTCATCGAGAGCGCGCACGAAATGAAGCCGCTCGGCGTCGGCATCAACCTGTTGCCACACGCGGTCCGTGAGCTGCAGGAACTGGGCCTCTCCGACGAACTTGCGCGCGTCGCTGCCGAGCCGAGCGCGATCTCGTTCTTCGACGCGGACGGCCGGCTGCTGTTCAGCGAGCCCCGCGGCATCGCAGGTGGCTACGCCTGGCCGCAGTACTCGGTGCACCGCGGTGAACTGCAGATGCTGCTGTTGTCCGCGGTCCGTGACCGGCTGGGGCCCGACGCGGTGCGGACGGGCGCACGCCTCACCGGTTTCGACGAATCCGGTCACCGCGTCACGGCGCACACCGCGGCCGGCGACATCGACGCGCGGGTGCTGGTCGGCGCCGACGGCGTGCACTCCGTCGTCCGTGCCCGACTGCATCCGGAACCCGACCCTCTGATGTGGTCCGGTGTGCGGATGTACCGCGGCGCGGCCGAGATGCCCGCCTTCCTGGACGGCCACACCATGGCGATCGTCAAGGGCGCCGACGGCATCGATCTGATCACCTATCCGATCGGCGGCGGATTGGTGAATTGGGTTGTGCAGGTGCCCGAATCGGCACCGGGGCCGCTGCCGGGCGACGCCGGGTGGAACGCGCCTGCCGATCCCGACACCGTGATCGGTCACCTCGCCGGCTGGCGACTCGGGTGGCTGGACGCAGCGGACATGGTCGGGCGCACGACCAGCGTTCTGGAGTATCCGATGGTCGACCGGGACCCGCTGCCCTGGTGGGGCCGTGACAACGTGACACTGCTCGGCGACGCCGCCCACCCGATGTATCCCGTTGGGGCCAACGGTGGTTCGCAGGCCATCGTGGACGCGCGCGTGCTGGCCAACGAGCTGCACCGCAACCCCGAATCCGGCCTGCGCGCCTACGAGGACGACCGCAGGGCGGCGACGGCCGACGTCATCGCCGCCAACCGGGACATGCATCAGTCGGGCGCCACCCAGAGCGCGGAGGACCTCGCCGAAGTCACCGCGAAATACCGGAACGACACCGACGCGGACAGGACGACGGCATGACCACCTACGTTCTGATTCCCGGCGCCTGCCACGGCGCGTGGTGCTTCGACGAGCTCGCCGCAGCACTGCGCTCACACGGCCACCGCGTCCTCGCGTACACACTCACCGGGATCGCCGAGCGGGCCCATCTGCTGCACGCGGGCGTCAACCTCGAGACGCACCTCACCGACGTCCTTGCCGCACTGTCCGTGGACAGCGATGCCGACGACCTCGTCCTCGTCGGCCACAGCTACGGCGGCATGGTCATCACCGGTGTCGCCGACCGCATTCCCGAACGGGTGGATGCGCTGGTCTATCTCGACGCCCTGGTGCCCCGCAACGGCGAGTCGTGCTGGGACCTGGTCAACGACGAGGAGCGGCAGTGGTACCTCGGCGTCGACCACACCGGTTACGGCGTGCCGCCACTGCCGTTCTTCGATCCGCGTGCGAGCGCCCATCCCCTCGCGTCCTTCCTGCAGCCGATCGCGCTGTCCGGCGACCTCGGCAAGTTCCGGCGCCGCGTGTTCGTCTATGCGCTGGACTGGCCGGGTGATTCACCCCTGCGCCCGTCCTATGAACGCGTTCGCGACGACCCGACGTGGACCACGCACGAGCTGGACGGCAAGCACAACCTGATGCGGGACAACCCCGACGACCTGCTTCGCATCCTGCTCGACACGGGCAGCCGATAAAATTGCAACACGTTTCAGTTTTGCCGCACGAATCGGTAGTCTTGGCCCGTGCCAGGAGCAATCGACGCGACCAATCAGCTACCGGCCATCGACGGTTGGTTCGCCACCGACGACGCCGGACACCCCCACCTGATCGCAGGCAAGTGCAGCCAGTGCGGTACCTACGTCTTCCCGCCGCGGGCCAACAACTGCCCCAACCCGGCGTGTACCGGCGACGAGCTCGAGCAGGTTCCGCTGTCGCGCCGCGGAAAGGTGTGGAGCTACACCGAGAATCGGTATCCGCCACCTGCCCCGTATCCGGCGTCGGATGACTTCGAGCCGTTCGCCATCGCCGCGGTGGAACTCGCCGACGAAGGTCTCATCATCCTGGGCAAGGTCGTCGAGGGCACCCTGGCCGCCGACCTGAAGGTCGGCATGGAGATGGAGCTGACCACCATGCCGCTCTACACCGACGACGACGGCTTCGTGCGCAGCGTCTACGCATGGAGGATCGCGATGAGCTCCCGCCCGCCGGACCCCCTCTACATCCTCGGCGCCGGCATGCACCCGTGGGGCAAGTGGGGCCGCGACTTCACCGAATACGGCGTCGTCGCCGCCCGTGCCGCGCTGGCAGAGGCCGGCCTGGACTGGCGCCAGATCCAGCTGGTCGCCGGTGCCGACACCATCCGCAACGGCTACCCGGGATTCATCGCCGGCTCGACGTTCGCGCAGAAGTTGGGCTGGAACGGTGTCCCGGTCAGCTCGAGCTACGCGGCGTGTGCCAGTGGATCGCAGGCTCTGCAGAGCGCGCGCGCCCAGATTCTGGCGGGGTTCTGCGACGTCGCCCTGGTCATCGGCGCCGACACCACCCCGAAGGGCGCGTTCGCACCCGTGGGAGGGGAACGCAAGAACGATCCCGACTGGCAGCGCTTCCACCTGATCGGCGCGATGAACCCGGTGTACTTCGCGCTGCTGGCCCGCCGCCGGATGGACCTCCACGGTGCGACGTCAGAGGACTTCGCCCAGGTGAAGGTCAAGAACTCGCGGCACGGCCTGCAGAATCCGAATGCTCGCTATCGCAAGGAGTCTGCGGTCGAGGACGTGCTGGCCAGCCCGGTCGTCTCCGACCCGCTGCGACAGCTGGACATCTGCGCCACCTCTGACGGCGCGGCCGCGCTCATCGTCGCGAGCGCGAAGTTCGCCCGTGAGCACCTCGGCTCGCTGGAGGGCGTGCCGTCGGTGCGTGCGATCAGCACCGTGACCCCGCGCTATCCGCAGCACCTGCCCGAATTGCCGGACATCGCAACGGATTCCACCGCAGTCGTGCCCGGTCCCGACCGGGTGTTCAAGGACCAGATCCTGGACGCCGCGTACGCCGAGGCCGGTATCGGACCCGAGGACTTGAGCCTGGCCGAGGTGTACGACCTGTCCACCGCGCTCGAACTCGACTGGTACGAACACCTTGGGCTGTGCCCCAAGGGCGAGGCCGAGGAGCTGCTTCGCAGCGGCGCGACGACGATCGGCGGCCGAATTCCGGTCAACCCATCCGGCGGTCTCGCCTGCTTCGGTGAGGCGATTCCGGCCCAGGCGATCGCCCAGGTGTGCGAGCTCACCTGGCAGTTGAAGGGGCAGGCCACCGGCAGGCAGGTCGAGGGCGCCAAGGTGGGCGTCACGGCGAACCAGGGCCTGTTCGGCCACGGGTCGTCGGTGATCGTCGCGCGCTAGATTCCTCGCGAGCAGTCGCAAAAGCCCCTCAATCGCACGGATTGAGGGGCTTTTGCGTCTGCTCGCGCAGAGAAGAACTAGGCCACGCCGAGGTAGGCGGCGCGAATGCTGTCGTCGGCCAACAGGTCCCGTGCCACCCCGCTGCGCGTGACCTTGCCGGTCTCCAGGATGTAGGCCCGGTCCGAGCGGGTCAGCGCCTGCTGGGCGTTCTGCTCGACGAGCAGCACCGTGGTGCCCTGCTTGTTGATCTCGGAGACGATCTTGAAGATCTGCGAGATGACCATCGGGGCCAGGCCCATCGACGGTTCGTCGAGCAACAGCACCTTGGGCCGCGCCATCAGCGCCCGTCCGATGGCCAGCATCTGCTGTTCACCACCCGACAGCGTGCCGCCGACCTGACTGCGACGTTCGGCCAGCCGGGGAAACGTCTCGAAGATCCAGTCCAGCCGCTCGCGATGCTCGGCCCGGCTCGGGAACTTCCGTCCGTAACAGCCCATTTCGAGGTTCTCGGTGACGGTCATGCCGGGGAACACACCGCGGCCCTCGGGCGCCTGGATCAGCCCGTCGGCGACCCGCTTGTGGGCCTTGACCTTCGAGACGTCCGCGCCGTCGAACCAGACCGACCCCGACGACAGCGGCCGCAGGCCCGAGATGGCCCGCATCATCGTGGTCTTGCCCGCGCCGTTGGAGCCGAGCAGCGTGACCAGTTCGCCCTCGTGCACCACCAGCGAAACCCCGTGCAGGGCCTGAATCCGGCCGTAGTGCACGACGACGTCGCGGACCTCGAGCAGGACCGGTCGCGGATCGGAATCCGGCGTGTCAGTCGAGTTCGTCATCGGGCACCCCCAGATATGCGGCGATGACCGCCGGGTCGTCGCGGATGTCGGCAGGCAGACCGTCGGCGATCTTGCGGCCGAACTCGAGCACCACGATGCGGTCGGTGACGCCCATGACCAGGCGCATGTCGTGTTCGATGAGCAGCACGGTGTAGCCGTCGTCGCGGATCGCCTGAATCAGCTCGATGAGTGCCGACTTCTCACTCGGATTGAACCCCGCAGCGGGTTCGTCGAGGCACAGCAGCTTGGGTTCGGTGGCCAGGGCCCTGGCGATCTCCAGCCGTCGCTGATCGCCGTACGGAAGGTTCTTCGCCTTCTCATCGGCACGCTGTGAGATGCCGACGAACTGCAGCAGTGCGGCGGCCTTCTCGATCGCCGACTTCTCCTCGCGCCGGTGCCGAGGTGTCCGGACCAGCGCGCCGGGGACCGACGTCTTGTGCCGGGCGTCCGTGCCGACGACGACGTTCTCCAACGCCGTCATCTCGCCCCAGAGCCGAATGTTCTGGAATGTCCTGGCGATGCCGCGCCGGGTGATCTGATGCCGCTTGATCTGCCCCAGCGGCGCACCGTCGAAGATCACGGTGCCCGACGTCGGCCGGTACACGCCGGTGATCGCGTTGAAGCACGTGGTCTTGCCCGCGCCGTTGGGTCCGATCAGCCCGAGGATCTCACCCCGCTTGATGTCGAACGTCACCTCGTCCAGCGCGGTGAGGCCGCCGAACTTGACGGTGAGGTCCTTGGTCTCCAGCAGCGGCTCGCCCTCGGCCGCGTGGACGTCGCGGTGCAGCGCCGCGAGTTCCTCGTCGATGACTGCACCGGGCTTCGCTCATGCCGCCGCCTTCGAATCGTCGGCCGCGTGCAACAGCTTTCGCGCGGACTTGCCGTAGGCCAGCAGTTGTTGGCGCACGGGGAACAGACCCTGCGGCCGGAAGATCATCAGCACCACCAACGCCAGGCCGAAGAACAGGTACTTCAGGTCGCCGAGGTTGACCCCGAACAGATGCACGCCGAGCAACCGGTTGGGCAGGTACACGATGATGAACGCGCCGAAGATCACCCCGAGCTTGTTGCCCTGACCACCCAGCACCACGGCGACCAGGAACAGCATCGAGTTGATGATGTTGAAGTTGGTCGGCGCGACGTACTGCACCTGGCCCGCGTAGAGCGCCCCGGACAATCCACCGATGGCCGCACCGATCACGAAGGCCCACAGCTTGAACCGGAACGTGTTGACGCCCATCACTTCTGCCGCGTCCTCGTCCTCCCGGATGGCGACCCAGGCCCGTCCGACCCGGCTGCGCTCCAGGTTGCCGACGAGCAGCAGGATGCCGACCATCAACACCAGTCCGAGCCAGAACCACCAGGTGCCGTAGTTGGCGTGGCCCGACGAGTTGCCGCTGGAGAAGACGCCGTTGGGCAGCCGCTCGCTCTCCCCCAGCCGCGGATACGCGATCTCGTTCAGGCCGCGAGAGCCGTTGGTGATGTCGGAGAGGTTGTCGGCGAGCAGTCGGATGATCTCGCCGAATCCGAGCGTCACGATCGCCAGGTAGTCACCGCGCAGGCGCAGTGTCGGCGTGCCAAGGATCAGACCCGCCAGCGCGGTCACCGCCATCGCCAGCGGCACGCAGGACAGCCACGCCCAGTCCTTGCTGAAGAACCCGGTGGCGCCCAGCTTGTTCCACGGGCTGTCGGGGCTGGTGAGCAACGCGACGGTATAGGCGCCCACCGCATAGAAACCGACGTAACCGAGGTCGAGCAGGCCTGCCTGACCGACCACCACGTTGAGGCCGATCGGCGATGATCGCGACCATCACGAACGCCGCCATGGTGCCGCCGAAGCTGATGCCGGGGGTGTCGAGGAACCCCGGCGTGTGCAACGGCAACAACGCCGAGCAGGACGAAGCCGATGACGCCGAAGATCCACTTCGCCCGGCCGACTCAGATCGGCCCACCACTGCCGCAGGCCGTCACCCGGGGCCAGCAGTCTTCTGACTGTGGCGGTCATGCGCGCGCCTTCCCGAGGCTCTCACCGAGTATGCCGGTCGGGCGGATCAGCAGGACCAGGACGAGCAGCACGAATGCCACGACGTCGCGCCACTGGGTGCCGAACACCGCCTGCCCGTAGTTCTCCATGATGCCGAGCAGCAGACCGCCGAGCAGTGCACCGCGGAGGTTTCCGATGCCACCGAGGACGGCCGCGGAGAAGGCCTTGATGCCGAGCAGGAAGCCGCCCGAGTAGATGATGCCCTGCGGCACCTTGAGCGTGTAGAGCAGTGCCGCGGCGCCCGCCAGCAGACCGCCGATGAGGAACGTGGTCATGATGATGCGCTCGCGGGACACGCCCATGAGGGTCGCCGTGGTCGAATCCTGCGCGACGGCCCGGATGCCGCGGCCGAACTTGGTGCGGTTGATCGCGATGTCGGTGAGCAGGGCCAGCACCAGCGCCGACGCGACGATCACCAGCGTCACGTTGGTGACGGTCGCACCGAAGATCGTGAACTGAGTCTTCGGCTGCACCAGGATGATCGGCTGCTGGGCGTTGGAGCCGCCGTAGCCCTTGATGATGTGCGGCAGGATGAAGTGCACGAATTCCTGTAGCACGAAGGACATTCCGATGGCGGTGATCAGGAACGTCAGCGGCCGGGCATTGCGTCGTCGCAGCGGACGGTAGGCGATGAATTCCAGTCCCACCGCGGCGGTTCCGGAGACCAGCATCGCGAAGATCATCGCTATCGCCGAGATACAGGATCGTCAGCGCGATGCCCTTGTTGTACGCGTTGCCGCTCGGCGTGAAGCCGAGGATGAAGTCAAGGCAGAAGTACGTGCCGAACATGCCGAGCATGAAGATCTCGGAGTGCGCGAAGTTGATCAAACGCAGCACGCCGAACACCAGCGTGTAGCCGACGGCCACGAGCGCGTAGATCGCGCCCCACGACAGACCGTCGATCGTTAACTGCCAGAAGCCATTCAACAGGCCATCGACGTTGAAGTTGATATTGGCGGCCTGACAGACGACCTGGTCGGCGCACTCGTGGATCATCCGGTGGCGGGCTCCTAGCGGGGTACGAACGAGGCGCGCCCGAGCCATTCGGTCTCGGACGCGCCTCGTCTAGCGAGTTACTGAACCTTGAAGATCCAGATGAGGTTGGTGGTCAGCTCACCCTTGTCCGTCCACTGGTATTTGCGTGCAATGCCCTGGCCGTTGTAGTTCTTCACGAAGTCCAGCAGTGCCGGACGCGTGATGGCACCCGAGTCGATGCCCTTCAGCAGGATGGTGCCGAGGTCGTAACCCTCGGTGCTGTAGGTGCCGGGCTCCTGGTTGAACTTCTTGGTGTACTCGTCGGCGAAGGGCCCGGTGGCCGGGCCGCACGGGCAGGACAGGATGGCGTCCTTGGATGCCTCGCCGGCCTGCTTGACGAACTCCGGGTCCTTGGTGCCGTCGGCGCTGACGAAGGTCGCCGTCACGCCGCCGTCCTTGAGCTGCTGGACGAGCGGAGCCGCCTCGGCGTAGTAGCCGCCGTAGAACACGGCGTCCGGGCTGGCTCCCTTGATCTGCGTCACCGCGGCGGAGAAGTCCTTGTCGCCCTTCTTCACCTGGATGTTGCACGCCGTGTCGGCCACCGGGCCGAGGGTCTCGCGCACGGCCGTGGCGAGGCCGAGGCCGTAGTCGGTGCTGTCGTCGACGACGCAGATCTTCTTGAACTTGAGCGTGTTCTTCAGGTAGTTGGCGACCGACGGGCCCTGCACGCCGTCGTTGGCCAGGCCGCGGAAGAAGGTCTTCCAGCCGTTCTCGCTCAACGTGGGGTTGGTGGCCGATGCGGTGGCCGCGACGAGGCCGGCCTGGTCGAACACCGTGCCGGTGGCCTTGGTCTCACCGGAGAAGGCCGGACCGACCAGGCCGATGGTGTACTGGTCGTCGACGATCTGCGGAGCGATCGCGGTGGCCTTCTGCGGGTCGCCCTCGGTGTCGAACGGCTTCAGCTGCACCTGGCAGCCCGGGTTCGCGGCGTTGTGCTTGTCGATGGCCAGCTGGACACCGTTCTTGATGTTGATGCCAAGCGCGGCGTCGGGACCGTTGAGGGCACCGGCCATCGCGATCGACACGGGCGGGCAGGTCGCCTTTCCGTCGCCGGCAGGGTCGGCGGGTGCGGCACCCTCGGCCGCCTTCACCTCGGCACCGTTCTCGTCGATCTGGACCTGCTCGACGATCTTCAGATTCGCTTGCGACTGATTCTCTTCGGGGGCGGACTGGTTGCAGCCGGCAATGCCCAGCACCACCAAGCCCGCACTACCGAGAGCAAATGCACTACGTGCCACGCGACCTCGCACGTTTCACCTCCGAGTCAGAGTTGTCATCGACATCCACGGCACAGCGCATGTCAACCGCCCGCCGATGCTTCGGGTAGAACATAGCCAACCCGTGGCTCTAGTGCGTCATGTTGGTAAATGCGCCCTGCGTATTCGCTGTGTCGCCGGGTCAAACGGCTGGTCCGGAAACGCAGTTGTTACCCGTCGACCGGCTAATCCAGCGTCTCCAGCACGACTTCGGCGACCCGCTTCATGGTGGTTCGGCGGTCCATCGCGGCGCGCTGAATCCACTTGAACGCCTCGGGTTCGGTCATCCCCTGCTTCTGCTGGAGCAAACCCTTGGCACGTTCAACCAACTTGCGGGTCTCGAGACGGTCCGTCAGCGTCGCGACTTCCTGCTCCAGCGCGGCGATCTCGCCGAAGCGGCTCACGGCGACCTCGATCGCCGGGATCAGATCGGTGATCGAGAACGGCTTCACCAGATACGCCATCGCACCCGCATCCCTGGCCCGCTCGACGAGGTCGCGCTGCGAGAACGCCGTGAGTACGACGATCGGGGCGATGCGCTTGCTCGCGATCTCGGCCGCCGCATCGATGCCGTCGCGGCGGGGCATCTTGACGTCCATGATCACCAGGTCGGGCCTGAGCGACTCGGCCAACTCGACGGCCTCCTGCCCGTCGCCGGCCTCCCCGACCACGTCGTAACCCTCCTCGCGGAGCATTTCGGCGAGATCGAGGCGAATGAGTGCTTCGTCCTCGGCGATGAGCACACGGCGCGGCTTGTCGGCATCCGTCATTGACCCGGTCATGTGCACATTGTCGCGTGACGGGCGCTGATCAGCGACCTCGGGGCATTCACGGGCCCTCCGAACGATCCTCTATGGTGGGAGACCGCACGCGCTGAGCCCTCGTATCCCAACTGGCAGAGGAAACGGATTCAAAACCCGTCCAGTGTGAGTTCGAATCTCACCGAGGGCACCACATAGTGGCCAGCTCAGAGCCATATTCACGAAGTAGAGCCGGCTGGGCAAACCCGCGACCTCGTCAACGCGCACGACGTGGCGCCAGGACGCCCAATGAATCGTGCCATCGCCGCTGGTGATGTGACGAGGGCGACGTCCGACCACGGTATCGGCATGGAGATTGCGCTCCGTTCGACCAATTGAGGGCCCAACCTCAATCGTCTGCCGACCGAACCGGAGCACTCATGTCAGCTGATCGACTCACACCCCGGTACGACTTCATTGTCTGCGGCTCGGGTTCATCGGGATCCGTGATAGCCCGGCGACTGGCCGAAAACCCCGACGTCACCGTCTTGCTGCTGGAAGCCGGGGGCACCGATGACGTACCCGCGGTGACGGATGCCGCACTGTGGCCGCTCAATCTCGGCAGCGAACGCGACTGGGGCTTCCTATCCGAACCGAGCCCGCAGCTGGACAACCGGTCGATTCCGCTGCCCATGGGCAAGGTGCTGGGCGGCAGCTCCAGCATCAACGGGATGGTTTGGGCACGGGGTCACGCGAACGACTGGGATTACTTCGCCGCCGAAGCCGGTGACGACGCCTGGAGTCATCGAGCGGTGCTCGACATCTACCGGCGTATCGAGGACTGGCACGGGAAGCCCGATCCCGAACATCGTGGAATCGGTGGCCCGGTATACATCGAACCCGCCCCGGATCCCAACGCGGTTACCCGCGCTCTGCTCGACGGCGCCCGCTCGGTCGGTATCCCGGTCTACGACAGCAACAACGGGGCGATGATGGAAGGTGCCGGCGGTGCGGCCATCTTCGACTGTCGGGCCCGAAACGGTCGGCGTCAGTCCATCTTCCGCTCATATGTCCACCCCGTACTGGACCGCCCCAACCTGACGGTGCTCGATGGCGCACTGGTGACGCGAGTGGTGCTGGACGGCAACCGCGCAACCGGCGTGACGATCGACCACGAAGGAGTAACCCGAACCGTTGACGCCGGATCGGAAGTGATTCTCTCCTTGGGCGCCATCAACACTCCGAAGGTGCTGATGCAGTCGGGCATCGGCGATGCGGCCCACCTGCAACGGTTCGGGATCCCGGTCGCCGCGGACTTGCCCGGTGTCGGCCGCAATTATCAGGATCACCCTCGCGTCGACTGCATCTGGGAGTACGAGCAGATCTTGCCGCCACGAAACGTCGCCGGGGACGCGACCTTGTTCTGGAGGAGCCCGTCGGCTCTGGACGGCCCCGATCTACAGGTCGCCCTCACCCAGATGCCGGTGACGAGTGCCGAGTGCGCCGCCAAATTCGATGTGCCCGAGCAGGGTTGGACCATCTCCGCGATGGTGGCGCGTCCCCGGAGTTGCGGCACGGTCCGGCTGACGGGTCCGGATCCCGGCGACCCGGTTCGGGTCGACCCCAACCTGCTGTCGCACCCCGACGATACGACCGCCATGACGGCTTGTGTCGAGTTGTCTCGGGACATCGGCAATTCGCCGGCCATGCGGCCCTTCGCCAAGCGTGAGGTGATGCCAGGTGACCTGAAGGGCCGCGAGCTGGCCGCCTTCATCCGTGCCGCGGCGGTCACCGTCTTCCACTCGACCGGTACGGCCAAGATGGGCCGTGATGGCACGTCTGTAGTGGACGGGCATCTGAAAGTCCATGGAATGGAACGTCTCCGGATCGCCGACGCGTCGATCATGCCCCGAATCACGACCGGAAACACCATGGCGCCGTGCGTGATCATCGGCGAGCGCGCCGGCGACATCCTCACCGCTGAGTATCGGTTGTGATCCCTCCGACACGAGCCCGGTCACCACGCGATGGCCGTCACCGTCCTAGGTCTTGAACCGCCCCGCGAAACCGCGTAGCGGGAGATCGGCACTCGTGAGCAATCCCGGCGGGGCGGCGACGACGGATGCGATCGCGTTCAGCGCAGGCAGCCCGGTGACGGTCATGCCGATCGAGGCGAACGATTCCGGGTTGGACAGATCGACTCCCGGCTTCGGGAAGATCATGTGCTTGTTGTAGATGCACGGGTCGCCCTTGATCTGGGTTATGTAGCAGCCCTTGATATCCCAGCTCGGATCGGTGTGCGGAGTCATCTGCCACTCCAGATGCGTCTCGACGCGCGGCACGCCGTCGACCATGCCCTGGTACTTGATGTAGTTGCCGCCGAGCGATCCCTTGGGCATCTTGTACCAACCGAGATCGACGTCCTTGGTGCAGGCGCCCAACTCGTAGCCGAACGTGACCTCGTCGAGTTCCAGGCCGAAGCAGTCGGCCATCATCAGCACGCTGTCCGCGAACACCCGGGTGTACTTCTCCAACCTGCCAGGAATGCTCGGGTCGTCGACCGGCAGCCCGTAGCCGACCTCGATCCAGGTGTCCTTGCTGTGGTGGCACGACACGTCGACGGACTCGAGCGTGGTGACGTTCTCGATCTCGGCGACGTCCGCGGAGCACACCACGCCGAGGATCTGGTTCACGCCAGGGTTCATGCCGGTGCCGTAGAAGGTCGACCCGCCGCGCTCGCAGGCCTCGGCCAGCAGTTGCGTGACCGGCTTGCCCGATGGGTGCGGATGATTGGTGTCGCGGTGCCAGCCGGTGATCCAGTCGGCGGTCGTGACGATGTCGATCCCCGCCTCGAGGACCTTCACGTAGAGGTCCTCGTCGGGGAACACGCCGTGAAAGGTGAGCACGTCGGGTCTGGCAGCGATGATGTCGTCGACCGACCCGGTCGCGATCACGCCGTTCGGTGCCAGTCCCGCGATCTCGCCGGCGTCGCGGCCGACCTTCTCCGTTGTGTAGCAGTGCAATCCGATGAGTTCGAGATCGGGATGAGCGGCGATCCGTTTGATCATCTCGGTGCCGACGTTGCCGGTGGCAACCTGGAACACGCGGACGGGCTTGGTCACGCTCATGCAGATCAGCCTTTCAGTGCCTGGGTTGGAGACTGGGCCCGCAGTTCGGCGGCGCTGCCGCCACGCCCGTCGGGGTAGAACTGCCTGGCCCAGTTGCGGATGGCGGTGAACCCCTCGTACTCGCTGCTCGACAGCGCGGGCGGGTCGGAGTAGCGCTGGTGTTGCCAGATGTGCACGTCCTGGGTGAACTGGCGAATGATCTCCTTGGCGAACTCCTGCGCCTTCTTCTCCGCCCTCACCGGATCGGAGCTCGGCGTCCGCCCGATGTAGACGCTGAACCGGACGTCGGAGGTGTCGTCGTCGACGGGTGTGACCGCGGTGATCGTCCGGTTGTCGACCATGCCCCAACTCTTGGTCACCGCTACCCCGAGGCCGCCGTTGATCGCCTCCACCCCGCTGTTGACGTCATCGATGGACTGGCCGTCGTCACCTTCGAAGGTGATGGTGAAGTCGACGTAGGAAACCGGATCGCCGAAATCGTGCCGGGTGAACACGGGCACGATGGGCGTCTCGTGCACGAACTTGAAATGGGCGAAGTCGACGCCGTTTTCGAGCACGTACTGCGGATGCAGCTCCAGACCCGTCCGGTACATGGTGGCGACCGGGTAGTAGTCGGCCAGGCTGCTGCCGTCGCCGAATCCGGCGAACACGTCGGGGACGTCGAAGTAGGGCTCGCGTCCCTGCACGTCGTGCCAGACGTAGACCGACTCGTTGCGCTCGGCCACCGGGTAGGTGCGGATGCGTCTGCCGCGGTTGGGCCGGTTCTCGTAGGGGATGCAGACGTTGCGGCCCTCGTCGTTCCACTGCCAGCCGTGGAACGGACATTCGATGACGTCGCCCTCGACGTGGCCGCCGAACCCCAGGTGGGCGCCCAGGTGCTCGCAGTAGGCGTCCATCACGGTCAACCGGCCCGATTGCGCCCGCCAGGCCACCATCTCCTGGCCGAAGTACGTCATCCGGTGGACCTCGCCGATCGCCGACCTCGTCGGACCACGCGACTTGGAACCATCCCGTCGGCTTCATCGACAGCGGCGGTCTCGCCATCCCGTGTCCTCTCCCCAAGAACCTGAATCACAGTGGGTACTGTGAAACTATCACGCCGGCACGGACGGAGACAGCTCGTGAGCATTACCATTCGGAACATGGCCGACGGGGATGGCTCTGCCCGGCGCACCAATCGACGCGGCAACGCCACCCGCGAGAACATGCTGAGGACGGCCGTCAAGGCACTGGCCACCGGCGATCCCGGCGCCGTGTCGGCCAACAAGATCGCGAGGGAGATCGGCGCCACCTGGGGTGCGGTCAAGTATCAGTTCGGCGACAACGACGGACTCTGGGCCGCCGTGCTGCAGTACACCGCAGAGCGCAGGGCCGACGTGCTCTCCTTCACCGACACCACGGCGCCACTGCGCCAGCGCGTCGCCGACATCATCGACACGCTCTACGAAGGGTTGACGTCGACCGACTCTCGCGCCATCGAGAATCTGCGTGCGGCGCTGCCGCGCGATCACGCCGAGTTGGAGCAGCTCTACCCACGCACCGCCGCGGAACTGTCGTCGTGGGGGCAAGGCTGGCTCGAGACGTGCCAGAACGCCTTTGCAGACCTGGACGTCGACCCCGACCGGGTGCGGGAAGTCGCGGCCCTCATTCCTGGTGCCATGCGGGGCATTACGTCCGAACGGCAGCTGGGCACGTACTCCGACCTCGACATGGCGCGGCGAGGTCTCACCAACGCCATCGTCGCCTACCTCGAGACGAGCCAGGGGCCCTCGACTCGACGTCGAGGGCCCCTGGATCGTGAAGCGCAGGCGGATTCGCCTTCCTAGCTCGCCGCACCGGCGGTCGATTCGGAAGCCTTCTCGGCACCAGCCGTAGCGCCCGCCGTGGCGCCCTCGGCCTTGACCTTGCCCTCGGAGTCCGAGCCGCCGCCACGCTTGCCGCCGCGCTCGTGCCTGCCGGAACCGTCCTCGTGGTCGCCGTCCTTGTGGTCGCCGTCCTTTTCCGACTTGGTCTGACCGTCCTTGCCGGACTTCCCGTCCTTACCGGGCTTGTCGGCGTCACCGGACTTCCCGGAGTCGCTGGGCTTCCCGGCATCGCCGGACTCGCCCGCCTTGCCATCGGTCGGCGACTCGGTGGAAGCCGTTGAACCGCTGGGGGTTCCGGTTGTCCCGGTCTCCGTCGTGGTTCCGGTCGTTCCGGGTGTGCGGGCGTGGTGGGCGTGCGGCTCGGCGGGCGTGGTGGCCTCCGGCTTCGTTACGGTCGGCTCATCCGGGCCTCAGCCGCGGCCTCGGCCCCGGCCGGGGTCGCGTCCGTAGCCGTCGCGTCCGTAGCGGCCGTCTCCGTCGCGGTTTCCGTTGCCGCAGTTTCGGTCTTGGCGCCGTCCTTGGCGGCTACCTGCTCGGTACCTGCCACCTCCGGATCCGTTGTCGCGGCCAAGGTGGTGGCGTCCGTCGACTCCACCGACGCCATCTTCATCGCCAGCGGTGCCGCGGCGGGCGCTGCCGACTGACCGAGTCCCGGCAAGCGCATTCGAGATCGCGTCCACGATCGCATTCACGATCTGCTGACCCAGCGCCCCCGCGAAGGCCTGGGCAAGCGCCTGCGAGATCGCATTGGCGACCTGCTGGGCGAAGGCCTGCAACGCCGCCTGCAACGCGGCCGCGGGATCGGTCGGATTCGTCGGACCTGTTGGGCCGGTGGGCGTTTGAGGATGATCGGCCAGCCACTTCTGCAGAATCGCGACGGCGTCCTTCGCGCAGCCGGTCGCAGTGCACGCCCCGCTCTTGTACCAGAGACCGAAGTAGTTGTTGGGGTCCGTGCTCGCACCCACCGGAAGGTCGTCCTGCCCGGTGTAGAGGAAGACCGGGCCGACGTTCCCCCCGGCTTGACCCAATGCATACCAGGTGTCCAGGAGGTCCTTGATGTACGCAGCCTGTTTGGCCTCTTCCTCCGCCGTGCCGTCGGTGGTGGGCACGCCGTACTCGGAGAGCCAGACCAGCCTGTTGCCGATCAAGGCCTGGATGTCCTTGATCTGGTTGTAGGCAGTGTCAGAGGCCCATGGAGCGTTGGTGTCCCCGTCGGAGAAAGGCGCGGTTTCGTCGTAGGGGTGGTACGACAACGCGTCGAACGAACCTCCCGCGCCTGCGTCCAGCATCGCCTGGACGAACTCGACCGGATCCATGGTGTAGCCGTTGACGGTGAAGACGTGGCCCAGCGCGCCGGCGACGACCGTGGAGGTTGGATCGAGGTCCCTTGATGATGGGATACACCGCCTCGAGCAGGTGAGCGTAGGCCACCGGATCGATGGGGTTCGAGGACAGGACGCCGTTGGGCTCGTTCCAGATCTCGTACGCCGAAATGGTATTGGCGTAGCTGACGCCGTCGGGGGTGGTCCTGCTGACCAAGGCCTTCATGAAGTCGGCGAACTTGTCCGGGTCGGGCGTGCCGGCGCCGAGCGGCAACGTCGCGTTGTCCCAGACCGGGGTGCCGTTGATCTCCGCCATCACGCCCATGTTGCGGGCGGCCGCCGCCGAGACGACGGCGTCGATGTACTGCCAGTTGTAGGTGTTGTCGGCGTACTCGACCAAGCCCCAAGGTACGAAGACCCGGATGTTCTGCACGCCGATGGCCTGCATCTGGTCGAGTTGGGCGTTGATGTCCGCCGCCGACATGCCGTACAGGTTCGACGCGGCGATGCCGACGGTGGTCGGATCGGCGGTGATCTCCGCAACCGGGGTGAATTCGTACGAGGCGATCCGCGGTGGCGATATGAAGATCCCGCTGGCGTAAGCGCTCACCATCGCGGCGGGGATCACTGCAATCACGGCGCGTGTCGCAACGGTGCGCAACAACCCGCCTCGGGTCTTGATCATGGGGGCAGTCCTCTTTCGTTCTGCGAAGTATCGACAACACCGTCAACCGGTCGGCCCAATTTACCCACGCCGCAGCAAATATGTATGGCTATCTATGGGAACTGCAACCGATGTTCACCTGGGAACTCTCTGACAAAACTGACAGCACCTGCAAATTTCACCAGATGAAGCAGATCTAGCAAATAATCGTGGAAAGTGGTATGCATTAACATCACATCGCTGCCGGTAGATCCCGTAACGTCAAAAACACCAGTTGATAGCGGTTGATTTAACACACGACAGTAACCCGGTACCGGGTAGGGGCATGACGACGTGCGCATCAGGATAGCTACAGCCAATAAAGACCAAACGTACGGTGATGTTCGCTCTCGATCTAGCAAACAAACATCGATCGGAGTGGCACATTAACCACAGCAAGCGGCTGATCTTGTCCGAGTTACCCTCGAGTCGTGGCAATGGGGGATGGCAACGATTCGTCGGGGGCCTGAGCCCGGCGCGCAGGAGCGGTGCATGCGGCCGCAGCCAGCATCAGTTGGAGAGCACGGCCCGCCAGATGCGCGTGCTGATCGTCACGACGCGGATCGGTGCGGCCGTCAGTGTGTTCTTCGGCGTCCAGCAGTTCCTCATCGCACACGACGCGCTGTGGCTCGGTTATGTGAACCTGGCGAGCGCCGTGGTGTTCCTACTCATCCCCCAGCTGTACCGGTTCGGAGATGTGCTCCCGCCGGTGATGTTCTTCGCCGTCGCCTACACGGCGATCACCGTGTCCTCCACCTATGTGGGCAGCGGGATCGGCCTGCAGTTCTACTTCGTCGTCG
>CAVTKI010000009.1:0-280884 GCA_963735245.1 uncultured Actinomycetota bacterium | reverse complement strand
GGCCGGACTCGCCCGGTGCTGGTGGACGCACACGGGTCCGCAGCGTTAACATCCAAAACGATCCGTGCGTCTAGGGTTCCGCGCCATCCCGTGATGGCGGTCTGGTCCGAGCGTCGCCAGGTGGTCACGCTGGGAAGCGCCGCCATCCACACCCAAGGGACAAAAGCCTAGAGGGCTCACTGTACGAGTGTTGTTGCGCGTCTTGGACGTACAGCAACCGGAGGCAAGGGGCCCTGGTTTGTCGCACGTCCACTTCACCGCCCAACTGCACACCGCCGGTGTTTCCGTCGGCGTACTGGCGGTCGTCGCTCTGGCCGGTGTGCTTCATGCCGGCTGGAACGCCGCCGCGCACTCGATCGCCGACAGGGTTGCCGCGCAGGTCACGATCGCCGTGGCTTACACGCTCGCGGCCGCCCCGGTCGCCGTGGCGGCGGCGGCACCGCGGCCCGGTGCATGGCCCTTCATCGTCGCGTCAGCGCTGATGCACCTGGTCTACACGGCGCAACTGATGCGCAGCTACCGCCTCGGCGATTTCGGTCACGCCTACCCGATCGCGCGTGCCGTCGCTCCCGTGGTCGTCACCGGCTATTCGGTCGCCGTTCTGGGCGAGCACCCCGCCGCGCAACAGTGGATCGGCGTCGCTCTGCTCTGCTCCGGAATCGCCATGGTCGCCGTCGGTCGACCGCCGGGTTCCAGCAGACCGTCGCGGCCCGCCTCGGTGGCGGCGATCACCACCGGATTGTGCATCGCCACCTACACCCTGATCGACGCAGTCGGCGTTCGCTACAGCCAAAGCGTCGCCGGCTACGTCGGCTGGATGTTCCTGCTGCAGGGACCGCTCATCCTCGCCTGCCTCGGCGCGGTGATTCCCCCCGGCCGCATGTGGGCAAGGGTGCGCCCGTACCTGCGCATCGGCCTCGCCAGTGGCGTCGTGTCCTTCGTGGCCTACGCGGCGGTGATCTGGGCACAAGCCCAATCCCCCAACGCAACTGGAGCAATCGCCGCGACCCGTGAAATCGGCATCGTCATCGCCGCGATCCTCGGCAGGATCCTGTACCGCGAACCACTGGGCCGCGCTCGCATCGTTGGAGCCGCGATCGCCTTCACCGGCATCGTGATCACCAGCCTGTGACCGCCGTCGCAACGCCACCGCGAGGCGCGGGACCCCGGATATCCACGGACTTCGGCAACGACCTCTAGAGTCGGCGTCGTGAGAATCCGACGCCTGTGCGCCGCTGCGCTGGTCCTGACCCTGACGATCAGCGCCTGCTCGAGTGGGCCCCAGGCTCCACCGCCCGCGGGCGGCAATGCCGAGGTCGGCAAGACCAGCGACCTGAACCCGCAGGATCCCGCCACGCTGCGCCAGGGCGGCAATCTGCGCCTGGCGTTGACCGAGTTCCCGTCGAACTTCAATTCGCTGCACATCGACGGCAACATGGCGGACGCTGGCGCGATGCTGCGGGCGACCATGCCGCGCGCCTTCCGGATCGCGTCGGACGGCACCACGTCGGTCAACAAGGACTTCTTCACCGACGTGCAGTTGACCAGCACCAGTCCGCAGGTCGTCACCTACACCATCAACCCCAAGGCGGTGTGGAGCGACGGCACGCCGATCACGTGGGAGGACATCAAGTCCCAGATCGACGCGACCAGCGGCAAGAACAAGGACTTCGCGATCGCCAGCACCAACGGCAGCGACCGGGTCGGCGTCGGTGACCCGTGGCGTCGACGACCGCCAGGCGATCATGACGTTCGCCAAGCCCTTCGCCGACTGGAGGGGCATGTTCGCGGGCAACACCATGCTGCTGCCGAAGAGCATGACGGCCAATCCCGACGTGTTCAACAAGGGCCAGCTGAACGGGCCCGGCCCGGCGGCGGGGCCGTTCATCATCTCCGCGCTGGACCGGACCGCGCAACGAATCACGTTGACCCGCAACCCGAAGTGGTGGGGCACGACCCCCGCTGCTGGACTCCATCACCTACCTGGTCCTCGACGATGCGGCGCGGATCCCTGCGCTGCAGAACAACGCGCTCGACGCCACCGGGGTGGCTTCGCTGGATGAGTTGACCATCGCGCGCAAGACGGCGGGCATCGCGATCCGGCGCGCCCCGAGCCCCAGCTGGTACCACTTCACGTTCAACGGTGCGCCAGGTTCGATCCTCGCCGACAAGGCGTTGCGCCTGGCGGTCGCCAAGGGCATCGACCGGCAGGCCATCGCCAACGTGACCCAGAACGGCCTGGTCGACAAGCCGGCGACGCTGAACAACCACATCTACGTTGCGGGCCAGGACGGCTACCAGGACAACAGCCAGGTCGTCGCGTACGACCCGGAGAAGGCCAAGCAGGAACTCGATGCGCTCGGCTGGAAGATGAACGGCCAGTTCCGCGAGAAGGACGGCAAGCAACTGGTGATCCGCGACGTGCTCTACGACTCGCAGACCACCAGGCAGGTCGGTCAGGTGGCGCAGAACACCCTGGCCCAGATCGGGGTCAAGCTCGAGCTCGACGCGAAATCCGGCGGCGGCTTCTTCACCAACTACATCATCGTCGGGGACTTCGACATCGCGCAGTTCTCCTGGGTCGGCGACGCGTTCTCGCTGTGCTGCCTGAACCAGATCTACACGACGGGCGCGGACAGCAACTTCGGCAAGATCAGCAGCCCGGAGATCGACGCGAAGGCCGAACAGGTCTTCAACGAACTCGACCCCGAGAAGGCACAGTCACTTGCCAATGAGCTCGACAAGCTGATCTGGGCCGAGGGATTCAGCCTGCCGCTGTTCCAGTCGCCTGGCAACGTCGCCGTGCGCAGCAACCTGGCGAACTTCGGGCCTGCGGGCATCGGTGACATCGACTACACCACGATCGGCTTCATGAAGTAGTGACGTAGCGGACCACCCGCGGAACCGCCGACGGGACCACCGACTCGGCGACCGCGGCGGCCGCGATCGCCCACACCAACATCCGGACCCCGATCCCGCCGGGTTCTGCATCCAGTTGCGCTGAGCGGCTTGGCAGTTCGTCCAACGTGCCCGCGTATACGGCCTTGACGACGTCGAGCGCGGTGCGCTCCCTGGTGTCGATGGCGCTGTGCCCCGCAGTCGGCAGGTCGACCAGCACGGCATCGGGGAGCAACGAGACGATCCGCTGCGCCACCGCTCGCGGCGTGACGAGGTCACGGCCCCCGGAGATCACCGCGGTGGGCCACCCGAAGCTGGGCATGGCCGCGACGAGATCGTACGGCTCGGCCACGAAATCCACGTCGTCGGTGGCGGTCTCGCGGAAGGCGACCGCCGGGTCGAGCGGCCCGCCGTCGGGCACGGCGGCGTAGTTGAGCTCGCGGTAGCCGATCCGGCCGACCAGGTCGGGTTCGTGGTGATAGGGCGTCTTGCGCTGCAGCAGCAGCCTGGTGCCCAAGCCGAGTGCGCCCCACAACCAGTCGTGGCCCGTCAGGAGCAGGTCGAGTTGGCGGCGCAACACGGCAGGGCCCGCAAACCCGTACATGCCCGCGGCGAGTTGCGCGGTCGACGGGAGTGAGCGCGTCGTCCTCCACCAGGCGTCGCACCTTGGCAGCCAACTCGGCGGTGTCCGGGTCGTCGCCGTCCCACAGCACCCGCCGGGTGGCCGTGCGCACCGCATCGATGTCGTCGGCGGAGAGCAACGGCGAATCCAGGACCATCGCGTGCACGCGGCCGGGATGGCGCACGCCGAGACCGGCGGCCAGATAGGTGCCGTACGACGTGCCGTACACCACCGCGGACTCCACGTGGGCGTCGTCGAGCACCGCGGCGATGTCGTCAACGGCCGCATCGATGGTCAGCGCCTCCGGCGGCAGATCGACACCGGCGTCGTCGTGCCGCGACATACCCACGCCACGGTGTTCCACCATGATCACGTCGAGGCCATCGGCGGCCGCCCGGCGCCGCAGTCCCCTGTACAGCGCGACGGATGCCGCGCCCGGTCCGCCGGGAATGATGACCAGCGGATGCTCCGACTTGCGGCCGGTGCGGGCGTAGTAGAGGTCGAACTCCTCGCCGGCCCGACGTGTCCCGCCCACCGGTCTGCGGACCGGGCGGACACCGGGCAGCCCGGCAAGCCTGTCGTGCGCCTTGCGGCGTTTGGCGTTCATCGTCATCGCGCTCCATTCTGCCCCCGGCGGGGTCATCTCCTCTCGCGAGCAGTCGCAAATGTGCGCCGCTCGCGGCGTGTCGCGACACCTTTGCTGGAGCCGCTTGCGGACTGCTCGCGGGAAGGGCGGCGGGGTGTCCTTAGGTTCGGGCTGAGCCAAAGCCGTGCACCGGCCCGCGGGGCTTGCGTACAACGGACTCATGACCACCGTCGAGAACATCAACCGAATCCTGCCCGGCTCGCCGCAGTGGACCGAGCTGCTGGCCGGCATCGCCGCCGGCGCCAAGGACCGAGACCTCAACGACGAGAACCCCTTTGATCAGGTCGCCGCACTCAAGCGGGCGGGCTTCGGCACGCTGCGGTTGCCGACGGAGCTCGGCGGCGCGGGATACACCGTGCCACAACTGTTCTCCGCGGTGATCGACGTAGCTCGGGCCGATCCCATTGTGGCGCACATCTTTCGAACCCACTTCTGGTTCACCGAAGAGCGTCTTCGCGTCGCCGACGAGGCGGTATCGCAGCGCTGGCTGCGCAAGGTCGCCGACGGCAAGATCTTCGGCAACGCGTTCAGCGAGAAGGGTTCGCTGGCGGTCGGCAGCCTGGTGTTCAACACCCGGTTGCTGCCCGACCCCACCGCGGGCTTCCGGCTGACCGGCGAGAAGTTCTACAGCACCGGCACCCTGTTCTCCGACTACCTGACCGCCACCGCGACGACCGACCACGACTCGGTGGCCGTCGTGATCGTGCCGGCCGACCGGACGGGTGTGCGGTTGATCGACGACTGGGACGGCTTCGGTCAGCGCCGCACCGGCACCGGCACGACGATCTTCAAGGACGTGGCGGTGTCGGCCGAGGAGGTGCTCTCCGACTCGCCCTACGACGCCGAGCCCGCGCCGACGGTGCAGTACGCGTCGCTGCAGCTCTACATCCACGCGGTGGTCGCGGGCGTGCTGGAGGCCGTGGTCGACGACGGTGTGGCGCTGCTGCGTTCGCGCGACCGCAGTTTCAGCCATGCCCCCACCGAGAAGCCCACCGACGATCCGCTCCTGCAGCGCCAACTCGGCGTGCTGGCCAGCACCGCCTACATCGCCAGGGCTGCCGTCCTGGACGCCGCCGAGGCGATCGCGCGGGCCACCGCGTCCGATTCCGGCGACGGCCCCGACCCCGAGCTGGCCGCCGAGGCGCAACTCAAGGTCGCCAAGGTCAAGGTGCACCTCGACGACGTCGCCCCCGAGGCGGCCACCCGGCTGCTCGAGTTGGGCGGCGCCAGCGCGGCCAGCAGACAGCGCAACCTCGACCGGCATTGGCGCAACATCCGCACCATCACGCTGCACAACCCGGTGGCCTACAAGGCCAGGGTGATCGGCCAGAACCTGTTGCACGGCACGGCCCTGCCCGCCAACGCCTACTTCTAGCGATTTGTGCGCGTTCGGCCGCGGTGAGCGCGGCCGCGGCGCGCACAAATCGCGGGTCAGTCGCGGGCGGAGCGGACCAGATCGGCCGCCTTCTCGCCGATCAGCACCGACGGCGCGTGGGTGTGGCCGCGGATGATCGTCGGCATCACCGACGCGTCGGCCACGCGCAGTCCGTCGACGCCACGGACCCGCAGCGCAGGATCCACCACGCTGGCGTCGTCGGCACCCATCCGGCACGTCCCGACCGGGTGATAGAGGGTGTGCGACAACGTGTTCAGCGCCCTCTCCAGCGTCTCTTCGGTCAGCTCGCTGACGCCGTGTGGGCCGCGCGATGCCACCGATCACCGACCGCATCCCGGGGCACTCGGCGATCCTGGCGGTGATCCGCAGCCCCTCCATCAAGGCGGCCCGGTCCTCGCCGGCGTCGTCGGACAGGTACCGCGGGTCGATGAGCGGCTTGACGTTCGCGTCGGCCGAGGCCAGCGTGATCGTGCCGCTGCTCTTGGGTTTCAACAGGATCGGGCCCGTGACGACGGCGTGGCCCGGGTACGGCTCGCCGATGCCCTCGTCGAAGAACGGGGCAGGAGCGAAGATCAGCTCGAGATCGGGGAGCTCCAGATCGGGCCTGCTGCGGACGAACCCGTACGCCTCACCAAACGGGGACGTGAGCATGCCCCGGCGCCGGGTCAGGTAGTTGATCAGCTCCCGCGGCTTCTCCGCGGCGACCAGGGTGTCGTTCGGGCACTCGAAGCCGAGCAGAACCGCCAGGTGGTCGCGCAGGTTCGCGCCGACCTCCGGCGAGTGGTGGACCGAATCGATGCCGTGCTCGGCGAGCTGGTCGCGGTCCCCGATGCCCGACAGCATGAGTAGCTGCGGCGTGTTGATCGCACCGGCACACAGCAGCACCTCGCGTCGCACCCTGACCACCTCGCGTCTGCCGCCGGTGTCGACCTCGACGCCGACCGCGCGTCTGCCGTCGAACAGCACCCGGGTCACGGTGGCCTCGGTGAGCAGTTTCAGGTTCTGCCTGCGCAACGCGGGTTTGAGGTACGCGTCGGCGGTGCTCCACCGCGCTCCCCTGCGCTGCGTCACCAGCGTCTCGCAGAACCCTTCCGGCGACGCCTGATTCGGCGCTTCGACCCGGTGGCCCTGCGCCTCGACCGCGGCGAGCCAGGTGGCGGTGGAACTGCGCGGGCTGCGCTGCTTCGACACCACCAGCGGGCCGTTCTCTATCCGCTTGAAGTACTTCTCCACGGACGCGAAGGACCAGTCCGGACCTGCTAGCTCACCCCACTCGTCGTAGTCGGCGGCGAACCCGCGCACCCACATCATGGCGTTGATGGACGACGATCCGCCGAGCGTCTTCCCGCGTGGCCAGTAGATCTGGCGTCCGTCGAGTTCCTTCTGTGGTTCGGTCAGGTAGTTCCAGTCCACCGCGCTGCAGAACAGCTTGGAGAAGGCGGCCGGTATGTGAATGAACTTGTCCTTGTCGGGCGGGCCTGCCTCCACGACCGCCACCCGCACGCCCGGTATGGCGCTGAGTCGGTTGGCCAGCACCGAGCCAGCCGAGCCGCTGCCCACCACGACGTAGTCCGCTTCCACGTCGCGGAGTGTAGGAGGCGGCGTGCCGCTACGCAGTCAATTCGATGTGCAGCGCGTCGCCGACGGCCGCATAACGCTCGGGGCTGCACGTGAGCACGATGACCTGGCCGTCGCCTCCGACGGCGTCGAACACCTCGCCCATCCTGGTCAGCCGGTCGGCGTCGGTGAAGCCGAGGGCGTCGTCGATCAGGACGGGCACACCGTCCTCCTTGGCCACCAGCGCCGCGCCCGCCAACCGCGCCACGATGCCGAGTTGCTCCTTGGCTCCGCCCGACAGCGATTCGTAGGGCACGGTGCGTCCCGCGAGGGTGCGGCTGCAGATGCGCAGTTCGGCGTCGATCTCGACCTCGAAGTCGGCGCCGAACACGATGCGGCCAAGGCGCTCCACCTCGACGCGGAACGGCTCGACGTAGCGCAGCCGTGCGTCGTCGCGGTGCCGCAGCATCACCGAGCGCAACACGCGCACCGCCCCGGCGCGTCGGCCGAGCCGGGCGTGCTCGGCGGCGACGTGCTGCAGTTCGACCTGGGCCGCATCCAGCTGTCCCCGCCGACCCTGCGTGCCGTAGGCCCTCAGCTGGGCGGTGGTGTCCCGCAGCTGTTCGCCGATCTCCTCGTGCCCGCGCACGACGGTGGCATGGCAGCGCTTGGCGTCGTCGAGTTCCTCGGCGACGGCGGCGGGCGCGGCGCCTGCGAGCTCGGCCTCGACGGCCTCGGTCGCGGCCGCGAGCTCGCCGGCCTTCTCGGCTTCGGTGTCCGCCCGCGAGGCCAGCTGGTCGTCCGTGGCCGACTGCCGCTGCGTGGCCAGCAGCTCACCGACCCTGGCGAGCTCCGAGTTGGCGGTGTTCAGCTTCTCCCCCAGCACTGCCACGCGGGTGGTCTGCTCGGTCGCCGCCCGCGCCGCCGAGTTGGCCGATTCGCGGCTGAGGTCGCATGCGGCCACTGCCGTGCGGTGGTCCACCTGGGCGGCCTTGAGTTCGGCCCGTGCCGCGTCGGCGTCACCGACCACGTCGGTCGGTTGAGCATCGCGCAGTTCGGCGAGGTGCGTCCGCAACGCCGCGACGGAGTCGTCGCCCAGAAGCGCTTCGCGGGTGGCCCGCACCCGATCGCCCGACGCCGACAAGCTCGTGCCGCCGTTGGTCGAGCGCCCGTGCGGCGTCGAGGTCGGCCACGCCTGCTCGTTCCAGCTGGGTGGCCAGGTGCTCGCGCGCGGCGTCGAGAATCGCCTGGCTGTCCGCCGCCGGCTCACCGGGCAGCACGCGCACGGTCAGCACTCCGGGCAGTTCGACGTCGGTGGGTTCGCCTGCGCTCGCCGACCAACTCTGGCCGGCGGCCAATCCCACGATCTGGCCGCCGATCCGCAGCTCGACGTCGGTCTCGGCCATCAGCTCGACACGGGCCGAAGCCGATTCGGCGCGTGCGGCAGCCAGTTGGACCGCGGCCGCCGCCGTCTCGAGGCCGCGCATCGAGCCGTCGGTCAGCGCGATGCCCGCGAGCTCGCGAGCGATGCCCTGCAACTCGCGTTCGGCGGCGTCGATCCGCTGCAGCCTTGCCGTCAGCCTCTTGGCTTCCTCGCGATGGGCGATCTGCTCGACGGCGTGCCGCGCGGCATCGACCCTGACCTGGCACGCGTCGACGGCGGCCTTGGCCTGGACCGCGGCGGCGTCGGCCGAGTCCTTCGCGCCGCGCGCTGCCGTCTCATCGGCGGCGGCCTGCTTCACGGAGCACTCCAGGTCCGTGATGGTTGCGGCCCGTGCCTCGAGGTCGGCGCACAACCGGCGCCGTTCGCCGAGCGCGGCCACGGCTGCGGCGCGCTTCTGCTCGGCCGCGTCGGCCAGCGCGCGGGCGTGGACGAGGCGTTCGGTGAGCTTCCTGACGGTCTCGGCCGCCGCGAGTGCCGCGTCGAGGCGCTTGGCGGCCTTGGCGCGATCGAGCGTCAGACGCGCCAGCTGGTCCGTCAACCCGGAGTGCCTGGCCACCGCGTCGTCGACCTCGGCGACCGCTGCCTCGCATGCCGCCACACACTGTTCGGCGGCCTGCAACCCGTTGATCGCCGCGCCCCAGTCGCCGGTGGCGCGGCCGGTGGCGGTGAAGTACTGGCGGTACTCGGCGTCGATGCGGTCGACCAGCAGAGGCTCGGCCCCCGACAGCGAAACCGCTTGTCCTGCAGCCACGTCGAGTGCGCGGGACAGCGCGTCGGATCCGGACAGATCGACCGGCGCGGTGGCCGCGGACTGCAGCACGCGCTGGGCCTGCCACAGGTCGATGTCGACGGTCTCCTTGAGGATCGCCTGCACCCGCTCGTGCGCCTCGTCGCCGGTGAGTTGCTCGCGGCGCGGCTCGGTGACCGTCAACTCCGTGACGGGACGCTTGTGGAAGCGCTTGAAGTACTCGAAGCGGTACGGACCGGTCGAGATCACCGCGGTGATCTCGGCTCCCTCGTCGACGTGCGTTGGCTTGACCTGCTTGACCTCCTTCTTGGAGGAGCGGTCCTTGGAGTGCAGCAGCAGGTCGAGCGCCTCGATCATCGACGACTTGCCGATCTCGTTGGCACCACTGATCACGACGACGCCGTGGTCGGGAAACTCGATGTCGCGGTAGGCGATTCCGCGGTAGTTGCGCAGGATCAGACGGTGCAGCTTCACGCGGCACCCCGCTCCACCAGACGCAGCAGCAGTGCCAGCGCGCCGCGGGCGTCGTCGGCCTGTTCGCCGTCGTCGCGCGCAGTAGCCACCAACTCATCGACGGCCGCGGCGGCGAACCCGCCGATGCCGAGGTCGTCGAACTCTCCGTCGGCGGGCACCACCACGACATCGGTCTGGCTGTCCCACGACGTCAGTGCCGCGAAGAGTCGGGTGTGCTTGTCGATGCAGGCGTCGAGTTCGGCCTTGTCCGTCACGGTGAGCGATCCGGTCAGCGCCAACTGCACCACGGTGCGGTCCTTGTCGGGCATGAGGTCGAGGTTCAGGCCCAGGTCGGTGATGTCGCGGCTGCCGTCCACCGTGAACCGCAGCGACACGAACTTCCACCGCCCCACGCGGCGGGCGTCGACCCGTACCGGCCTGCTTTCGTCGTGCTCGTCGACGTCGACGACGAGCACGTGGCCCGGATCGGACTCGATGTGGTCGTAGTTGGTGACCTCCGGCGCGCCGGAGTACCAGACCCTGCCCGTGGCACCGACCTCGGTGCGAGAGTGCTTGTCGCCCAATGCCACGTAATGCACGGCTCCCCGCGCGAGCGCGGCCTCCACCGCCGCCAGCCGGATCAGCGACGCCTTGTCGCGGTCCGGCTCGAAGACGTCGACGCCGCCGTGGCCGACGACGATGCGGGTGACGCCGTCGGCGGGCAGGCCGTCCAGCACGTCACCGACCAGATCGGTGGTGGGCGCCTTGGAACGCCAAGGGGCGGCGACGATCTCGAGGCCCGGCCGCACCTCGTGCACGCCCGCGCGGTCGAGCACCGTCGACGTTGTCGGGGCGCTCGGCCAGGAACAGCGCGCTGGTGTACACCGACGACGCATCGAGCGGATCGTGGTTGCCTGGCAGCAGATAGACCGGGACGCCGATGGCACGCATGGCCTCCAACGACTGGCTGATGACGCGCGGGGCGAGTTGGTTGTGCTCGAACACATCGCCTGCCACGACGACGAATTCGGCCCCCACTTCTTCTGCCAGCGGGCCCAGGCAGGCGACCGCCTCGCGACGCGCCGCCGAATACCGCGGCTGCGCCTCGCCGTTGAGGAAGTACCGGGTCATGCCGAGCTGCCAATCGGCGGTGTGCACGAAGCGCATCTCGGCGTCCTCCTCGCTGTGGTCCTGGTGTCGTTGATCGGGCAAGGCGAGTGTAGGTCCGGGCGCCGACAAGTCCGTGGACCTCGATCGGCATGTGGGCGGGCGGTGCAGGACGCCGCGGTCTACGTTGGCAGACATGAGCAGGACACTGCTGTTGCTGCGGCACGCGAAGTCGGACTACCCCTCGGGCGTGCCCGATCACGAACGGCCGCTCGCGCCGCGAGGCATCCGCGAGGCGCCGCTGGCCGGGGACTGGATCCGGGCGAACGCGCCTGCCGTCGACGCGGTGCTGTGCTCGACGGCCACGCGCACGCGCCAGACGCTGGCGTACACCGGGATCGACGCCCCGGTGGAGTACGTCGACCGGCTCTACGACGCCGTGCCAGGCACCGTCATCGACGTCGTCAACGGGGTGAACTCACTATTCGCCGCCGACGTCGAGACACTGCTGGTGGTCGGCCACGAGCCCACGATGTCGCAGCTCGCCCTCGGCCTGGACAACGAGGGCAACGAAGCCGCCGCACAACACATCACGATGAAGTTCCCCACCTCGGCGGTCGCCATGCTCGGCACCACCGAACCGTGGGAGACGCTCACCATGCGCGGAGCGGCGCTGATCGCGTTCCACGTGCCGCGCTAGCCGGCGCGGCGCTACGAGTTGGTGGCCAGCGTCAGCTCCATCAGCTTGGTCGCCATGCCGCAGGCGTCGATGCCGGGAGTCTGAGGGTTCACCCACCAGCCGACCACGCCGCCCGCATCGCTGGCCACGCCGCACGCGCCGTTGCCGTCGTTGGGCTTCATCACGATCGACGACACGCCCGCAATGGACCGGTTCTCGACCTGGTACTTCAGGAAGTCGGCGACCTTCTTCTCGTTGTCGAGGCTGCCCTGTTCGAACCAGAACCGGGTGATGTCGATCAGACCGGCCGGATTGGCGGCCTGCCAGCGGCAGATCGCGCCGACGAAGGTGCTCTGAATGTCGAGCGGGTCCGCACCGACGGTCTTCGCGAGGATGTCCTCGGTCAGCACGTCGCATTCCTTGAGCAGGTTGGGGTACTGCTTCTCCGAGTTCTCGTTGCGCGGGTTGTCGCCTGCGCCCGCCTTGGCCGCCGTACCCTGCACCGTGCGCGCGCAGCCCAGCAGCATCATCAGGACCGCGAGAACGGCCACCATTCCCGCCATCACCCGGCGGTTCCGATTGCCCCCGGTCACTTCGCGTTCACGATCGACTGGCGGGTGAGTTCCTTGGCGACGTCGCACGGATCGGGGAACGGCTTCTCGTTGAAGCTGATGGACCACTCGATGAAGTCGTCGTCGTACTGGATGCCGATCTCGCACAGCGGGGTGCCAAGGGTCGGGTCGTCGCCCGTTGCGATGAACCCGTTGTGGCCCTCGATGTTGATGTCCTCGACGTTGGCGCGCGACAGTTCCTCGGTCTTGCGTTCGCGGCCGATCGGGCTGCCGCGGTACCAGGAGAACGAGAAGTGCGGCCCGAGGATGCCTCCACCGGCCAGCCACTGACATCCGACGGACGTGCGGGCCGTGTTGACCAGTCCGGTCACCCGGGTCTGTTCGGCGATCGTCTGATCACTGATCCCTCCGCACTCGGGGAACATCGGCCCGTGCTTGGCGCCCGCGGCCTGCGCGGTGGTCGACGGCACCGCCGGCCCCGTTGACCCACCCGAGCTCGAGCAGGCCGCAAGAAGCGGAATCATGGCGGCGGCCACCAGAGCAAACTTGGGGGCCACCGCTTTCGCGTTGCGCCTGCTTCTCAGGTCGCCGCGTCGTCCGATCACGCCCGCAACTGTAGCGGCAGCCGCGAACCACAACCACCGACATGCCGATTGACCAGGCCTTTCCCTGGCATGTCGACGGGTGCCGCCGAACGGTATCCGCGCTGCCGGTGTGCGAGAGTAGCGGGATGCTGTGGGCGCTGCTACGCCAGTACGTGCGGCCCTACCGTTGGCTGCTCGCCGTCGTCGCGGCACTCCAGCTGGTCAGCTCGCTGGCCTCTCTGTACCTGCCGACGATCAACGCGGCGATCATCGACGACGGGGTGGCCAAGGGTGACACCGGCACCATCACCGAACTCGGCGGCATCATGCTCGGGGTCACCGCACTGCAGGTGGTGTGCGCGATCGGGGCTGTCTACTTCGGGTCGCGGGCCGGCATGGGGTTCGGCCGGGATCTGCGCTCGGCGATCTTCCACCACGTGACGGGGCTGTCGGCCGAGGAGACCGCGCGGTTCGGCGCGCCGACGCTGCTCACCCGCACCACCAACGACGTTCAGCAGATCCAGCTGCTGGTCGCGTTGACCTGCACGATGCTGATCACGGCACCGATCATGAGCATCGGCGGCATCGTGATGGCCGTCCACCAAAATGCCGGGCTGTCCTGGCTGTTGCTCGTCAGCGTGCCGCTGCTCGGGCTGGCCAACTATTGGATCGTGGGGCACCTGCTTCCGCTGTTTCGCACCATGCAGGGCCTGATCGACGGCATCAATCGCGTGATGCGCGAACAGCTGTCGGGTATCCGGGTGATCCGTGCGTTCGCGCGGGAACCGATCGAACAGGTCAGGTTCGCGAAGGCCAACCAGGCACTTTCGGACACCGCTCTGTCCGTCGGTCGGTGGCAGGCCCTGATGCTGCCGGTCACGACACTGGTCATCAACGTCTCCAGCGTCGCGTTGATCTGGTTCGGCGGCCAGCGGATCGACGACGGCGAGATGCAGGTGGGCTCGCTCATCGCGTTCCTGTCCTACTTCATGCAGATCCTGATGGCCGTGCTCCTGGTGACGATCATCCTGGTGCTGCTCCCCCGCGCCGCGGTGTGCGCCGAACGCATCACCGAGGTGATGTCGACGGTCCCTGCGATCAGCAGCCCGCAGAATCCCACGCGGCCGGCGACGGTGGCGGGCGAGATCCGGATCGAGGCCGCGACGTTCCGCTATCCCGGTGCGGATCGCCCAGTGCTGCAAGATGTCTCGCTGACGGCGCGACCGGGAACCACCACCGCCGTGGTGGGCTCGACCGGCTCGGGCAAGTCGACGCTGATCTCGCTGATCTGCCGGCTGTACGACGTGTCCGACGGCGCGGTGATCGTCGACGACGTCGACGTGCGTGACTACGACACCGAACAGTTGTGGTCGGCGATCGGCCTGGTGCCGCAACGTGGTTACCTGTTCTCCGGGACCGTTCGCGAGAACCTGCACTACGGGAAGACCGACGCGACCGACGAGGAGATGTGGGAGGCGTTGCGAGTGGCCGCCGCCGACGGCTTCGTCTCGGCGCACCCCGATGGGCTGGACATGCCCGTCGCCCAGGGTGGCATCAACTTCTCCGGTGGCCAGCGGCAGCGGCTCGCCATCGCGCGCGCGGTGATCCGCCGCCCTGCGGTCTACCTGTTCGACGATGCGTTCTCGGCGCTCGACGTGCACACCGACGTGCGGGTCCGCGCCGCCCTACGCGAAGTGTCCGCCGATGCAACGGTCGTCATCGTCTCGCAACGCATCTCGACCGTCGCCGAAGCCGACCAGGTGATCGTCGTCGACGACGGCGCAGTGGTGGGCACAGGCACGCACGAGTCGCTGCTGACCGACTGCCCCATCTACGCCGAGTTCGCGGACTCGCAGTCCGTGTTCGGAGCCGCCCCGGCGGCGACATCGGATCGGGCGGGGGCGGCGACATCAGACCCCGGCGCGGGGGGCCAGGCATGACCCGGCCGATGCGTCGCACACTCGGCGGCGTGATGCAGGCGCCGATGGAGCGGTCGCGTGACTTCAAGGGGTCGGCGGTCCGGCTGGTGAAACGGCTGACGCCGCAACGGGGAATGACCGCGGCGGTGCTGCTGCTCGGCATCGCGGGCATCGCGATCGGGGTGATCGGCCCACGCATCCTCGGGCATGCCACCGACCTGTTGTTCAACGGCGTGATCGGCCGTGAGCTGCCCGAGGGGATCACCAAGGAGCAGGCCATCGAGGCCGCCAGGGCCCGTGGTGACAACACCTTCGCCGACCTACTGTCCGGGATGAACGTCGTTCCCGGTCACGGGGTCGACTTCGACGCGGTCGGCCGCACCCTGCTTCTGGCCCTCGGTCTGTATCTGATTGCCGCGCTGCTGGTTTGGGTACAGGCGCGGATGCTCAACGTCGTGGTGCAGCGCACCATGGTGCGGCTGCGTTCCGACGTGGAGGACAAGGTGCACCGGATGCCCTTGGCCTACTTCGATTCCCGGCAGCGCGGCGAGGTGCTCAGCCGCGTCACCAATGACGTGGACAACATCCAGACGTCGTTGTCGATGACGATCTCCCAGTTGCTCACCTCCGTGCTGACGGTCGTCGCGGTACTGGTGGTGATGCTGACGATCTCGCCGCTGCTGACGCTGATCACCGTGCTCACCCTGCCGTTGTCGCTGCTCGCGACGCGGGCGATCGCACGGCGCTCGCAGCGGCTGTTCGTCGCGCAGTGGCGAAACACCGGCAGGCTCAACGCGCACATCGAAGAGACCTACAGCGGCTTCAACCTGGTGAAGACGTTCGGACACCGAGCAGCCGCCGAGGACAAGTTCCGCCAGCTCAACGGCGAGGTGTACCAGTCCAGCTTCGGAGCGCAGTTCCTATCCGGCCTGGTGTCGCCCGCAACGACATTCGTCGGGAATCTCAGCTACGTCGGCGTCGCCGTCGTCGGCGGCATCCAAGTCGCCACCGGCCAGATCACGCTCGGCAGCATCCAGGCCTTCATCCAGTACGTGCGTCAGTTCAATCAACCCCTCACCCAGGTCGCGGCGATGTACAACACGCTGCAGTCCGGGATCGCGAGCGCCGAGCGGATCTTCGACCTGCTGGACGCCGACGAACAGCAGCCGGACCCGCAGGTCCCGGTGCCCCTGGACCCCGGCGGCCTCGGCCGGGTGGAGTTCGATCGGGTGAACTTCGCCTACCCGCCGGCACCCCCGTCATCGAGGACCTGTCCCTGGTCGCCGAGCCCGGTAGCACCGTCGCGATCGTCGGCCCGACCGGCGCGGGCAAGACCACGCTGGTCAACCTGCTGATGCGCTTCTACGAGGTCGACTCTGGACGGATCCTCATCGACGGTGTCGACATCTCGGCGCTGCGCCGTCACGACCTGCGCTCCCGGATCGGGATGGTCCTGCAAGACACCTGGCTCTTCGCAGGGACGATCTACGACAACATCGCCTACGGCAGGCCGGGCGCGACCGAGGCCGAGGTGGTCGAGGCCGCCAAGGCTGCGCACGTCGACCGGTTCGTCCACACGCTGCCGAAGGGCTACGACACCGTGGTCAACGACGACGGCGGCAACATCAGCGCGGGCGAGAAGCAGCTGATCACGATCGCCAGAGCGATCCTGGCCCGCCCCCAACTGCTCATCCTCGACGAGGCCACCAGTTCGGTGGACACCCGCACCGAGCTCCTGATTCAGCAGGCCACCGCCGACCTGCGCCGCGACCGGACGAGTTTCATCATCGCGCACCGCCTTTCGACCATCCGCGACGCCGACGTCATCCTGGTGATGGAGGCGGGCCGGATCGTCGAGCGCGGCGACCACGCCGAGCTGCTGGCCCGCCACGGCGAGTACTGGGCGATGACGCAGGTCTAGGGAAGTGAGCGGTGTGCTCAATTCCAATCGGCGGATCGGTGAAGTGCGGTTCGGGCAGGATGACCGGATGAGCGCAGGCCCGGCCCCGGAGACGGTGCACACCTTCTGCAGGTACTGCCTGGCGGCGTGCGGAATCCTGACGTGACGGTGCAGGACAACAAGATCACCAAGATCTCGGCCGACAAACGCAACCCGCACAGTTGGCACGACTTCTGCGCCAAGGGCAGGACGGCCAACCAGCTGGTCGAACACCCCCGGCGGATCCTGAATCCGATGCGCCGCGTGGGTGATTCGTACGTCGAGGCAAGCTGGGACGAGGCCATCGGCGACATCGCGACGCGGATGAACCGATTGATCGAGGCCGACGGTCCCGACGCCGTTGGCGTCTACTACGGCAATCCGTCCGGCTTCTCGTCGTCGAACATCATCTTCATGAACGGGTGGCTGGACGCCGTCGGCACCCACAGCCGCTACTTCGTCGGGTCGGTCGACCAGAACGCCATGCACGTCGTGGCTGTAGGCCGCTAGGCAGTCAATTCGATGTGCAGTGCGTCGCCGACGGCCGCATAACGCTCGGGGCTGCACGTGAGAACGATCACCTGGCCGTCGCCTCCAACGGCGTCGAACACCTCGCCCATTCTGGTCAGCCGGTCGGCGTCGGTGAAGCCGAGGGCGTCGTCGATCAGGACGGGCACACCGTCCTCCTTGGCCACCAGCGCCGCGCCCGCCAACCGCGCCACGATGCCGAGTTGCTCCTTGGCTCCGCCCGACAGCGATTCGTACGGCACGGTGCGTCCCGCGAGGGTGCGGCTGCAGATGCGCAGCTCGGCGTCGATCTCGACCTCGAAGTCGGCGCCGAACACGATGCGGCCGAGGCGCTCCACCTCGACGCGGAACGGCTCGACGTAGCGCAGCCGTGCGTCGTCGCGGTGCCGCAGCATCACCGAGCGCAACACGCGCACCGCCCCGGCGCGTCGGCCCAGCCGGGCGTGCTCGGCGGCGACGTGCTGCAGTTCGACCTGGGCCGCATCCAGCTGACCCCGCCGACCCTGCGTGCCGTAGGCCCTCAGCTGGGCGGTGGTGTCCCGCAGCTGTTCGCCGATCTCCTCGTGCCCGCGCACGACGGTGGCATGGCAGCGCTTGGCGTCGTCGAGTTCCTCGGCGACGGCGGCGGGCGCGGCGCCTGCCAGCTCGGCCTCGACGGCCTCGGTCGCGGCCGCGAGCTCGCCGGCCTTCTCGGCCTCGGTGTCCGCCCGCGAGGCCAGCTCGTCGTCCGCGGCCGACTGCCGCTGCGTGGCCAGCAGCTCACCGACCCTGGCGAGCTCCGAGTTGGCGGTGTTCAGCTTCTCCCCCAGCACTGCCACGCGGGTGGTCTGCTCGGTGGCCGCCCGCGCCGCCGAGTTGGCCGATTCGCGGCTGAGGTCGCACGCGGCCACTGCCGTGCGGTGGTCCGCCTGGGCGGCCTTGAGTTCGGCCCGTGCCGCGTCGGCGTCACCGACCACGTCGGTCGGTTGAGCATCGCGCAGTTCGGCGAGGTGCGTCCGCAACGCCGCGACGGAGTCGTCGCCCAGAAGCGCTTCGCGGGTGGCCCGCACCCGATCACCCGACGCCGACAAGTCGTGCCGTCGTCGGTCGAGCTCCCGCGCGGCGTCGAGGTCGGCCACGCCTGCTCGTTCCAGCTGGGCGGCCAGGTGCTCGCGCGCGGCGTCGAGAATCGCCTGGCTGTCGGCCGCCGGCTCACCGGGCAGCACGCGCACGGTCAGTACTCCCGGCAGTTCGACGGCGGTGGGTTCGCCTGCGCTCGCCGACCAACTCTGGCCGGCGGCCAATCCCACGATCTGGCCGCCGATCCGCAGCTCGACGTCGGTCTCGGCCATCAGCTCCACACGGGCCGAGGCCGATTCGGCGCGTGCGGCAGCCAGTTCGACCGCGGCCGCCGCCGTCTCGAGGCCGCGCATCGAGCCGTCGGTCAGCGCGATGCCCGCGAGCTCGCGAGCGATGCCCTGCAACTCGCGTTCGGCGGCGTCGATCCGCTGCAGCCTTGCCGTCAGCTTCTTGGCTTCCTCGCGATGGGCGATCTGCTCGACGGCGTGCCGCGCGGCGTCGACCCTGACCTGGCACGCGTCGACGGCGGCCTTGGCATGGACCGCGGCGGCGTCGGCCGATTCCTTCGCGCCGCGCGCTGCCGTCTCGTCGGCGGCGGCCTGCTTGACGGAGCACTCCAGGTCCGTGATGGTTGCGGCCCGTGCCTCGAGGTCGGCGCACAACCGGCGCCGTTCGCCGAGCGCGGCCACGGCTGCGGCGCGCTTCTGCTCGGCCGCGTCGGCCAGCGCGCGGGCGTGGACGAGGCGTTCGGTGAGCTTCCTGACGGTCTCGGCCGCCGCCAGTGCCGCGTCGAGGCGCTTGGCGGCCTTGGCGCGATCGAGCGTCAGACGCGCCAGCTGGTCGGTCAGCCCGGAGTGCCTGGCCACCGCGTCGTCGACCTCGGCGACCGCTGCCTCGCATGCCGCCACGCACTGTTCGGCGGCCTGCAACCCGTTGATCGCCGCGCCCCAGTCGCCGGTGGGTCGGCCGGTGGCGGTGAAGTACTGGCGGTACTCGGCGTCGATGCGGTCGACCAGCAGCGGCTCGGCCCCCGACAGCGAAACCGCTTGTCCTGCAGCCACGTCGAGTGCGCGGGACAGCGCGTCGGATCCGGACAGGTCGACCGGCGCGGTGGCCGCGGACTGCAGCACGCGCTGGGCCTGCCAGAGGTCGATGTCGACGGTCTCCTTGAGGATCGCCTGCACGCGCTCGTGCGCCTCGTCGCCGGTGAGTTGCTCGCGGCGCGGCGCGGTGACCGTCAACTCCGTGACGGGGCGCTTGTGGAAGCGCTTGAAGTACTCGAAGCGGTACGGACCGGTCGAGATCACCGCGGTGATCTCGGCGCCCTCGTCGACGTGCGTCGGCTTGACCTGCTTGACCTCCTTCTTGGAGGAGCGGTCCTTGGAGTGCAGCAGCAGGTCGAGCGCCTCGATCATCGACGACTTGCCGATCTCGTTGGCGCCACTGATCACGACCACGCCGTGGTCGGGAAACTCGATGTCGCGGTAGGCGATTCCGCGGTAGTTGCGCAGGATCAGACGGTGCAGCTTCACGCGGCACCCCGGTCCACCAGACGCAGCAGCAGTGCCAGCGCGCCGCGGGCGTCGTCGGCCTGCTCGCCGTCGTCGCGCGCAGTAGCCACCAACTCATCGACGGCCGCGGCGGCGAACCCGCCGATGCCGAGGTCGTCGAACTCTCCGTCGGCGGGCACCACCACGACATCGGTCTGGCTGTCCCACGACGTCAGTGCCGCGAAGAGCCGGGTGTGCTTGTCGATGCAGGCGTCGAGTTCGGCCTTGTCCGTCACGGTCAGCGATCCGGTCAGCGCCAACTGCACCACGGTGCGGTCCTTGTCGGGCATGAGGTCGAGGTTCAGGCCGAGGTCGGTGATGTCGCGGCTGCCGTCCACCGTGAACCGCAGCGACACGAACTTCCACCGCCCCACGCGGCGGGCGTCGACCCGTACCGGCCTGCTTTCGTCGTGTTCGTCGACGTCGACGACGAGCACGTGGCCCGGATCGGACTCGATGTGGTCGTAGTTGGTGACCTCCGGCGCGCCGGAGTACCAGACCCTGCCCGTGGCACCGACCTCGGTGCGAGAGTGCTTGTCGCCCAATGCCACATAGTGCACGGCTCCCCGCGCGAGCGCGGCCTCCACCGCCGCCAGCCGGATCAGCGACGCCTTGTCGCGGTCCGGCTCGAAGACGTCGACGCCGCCGTGGCCGACGACGATGCGGGTGACGCCGTCGGCGGGCAGGCCGTCCAGCACGTCACCGACCAGATCGGTGGTGGGCGCCTTGGAACGCCAAGGGGCGGCGACGATCTCGAGGCCCGGCCGCACCTCGTGCACGCCCGCGCGGTCGAGCACCGTCACGTTGTCGGGGCGCTCGGCCAGGAACAGCGCGCTGGTGTACACCGACGACGCATCGAGCGGATCGTGGTTGCCGGGCAGCAGATACACCGGAACGCCGATGGCACGCATGGCCTCCAACGACTGGCTGATGACGCGCGGGGCGAGTTGGTTGTGCTCGAACACATCGCCTGCCACGACGACGAATTCGGCCCCCACCTCTTCTGCCAGCGGGCCGAGGCAGGCGACCGCCTCGCGACGCGCGGCCGAATACCGCGGCTGCGCCTCGCCGTTGAGGAAGTACCGGGTCATGCCGAGCTGCCAATCGGCGGTGTGCACGAAGCGCATCTCGGCGTCCTCCTCGCTGTGGTCCTGGCGTCGTTGATCGGGCAAGGCGAGTGTAGGTCCGGGCGCCGACAAGTCCGTGGACCTCGATCGGCATGTGGGCGGGCGTTGCGGGACGCCGCGGTCTACGTTGGCAGACATGAGCAGGACACTGCTGTTGCTGCGGCACGCGAAGTCGGACTACCCGGCGGGCGTGCCCGATCACGAACGGCCGCTCGCGCCGCGAGGCATCCGCGAGGCGCCGCTGGCCGGGGACTGGATCCGGGCGAACGCGCCTGCCGTCGACGCGGTGCTGTGCTCGACGGCCACGCGCACCCGCCAGACGCTGGCGTACACCGGGATCGACGCCCCGGTGGAGTACGTCGACCGGCTCTACGACGCCGTGCCAGGCACCGTCATCGACGTCGTCAACGGGGTGAACTCACTGTTCGCCGCCGACGTCGAGACACTGCTGGTGGTCGGCCACGAGCCCACGATGTCGCAGCTCGCCCTCGGCCTGGACAACGAGGGCAACGAGGCCGCCGCACAACACATCACGATGAAGTTCCCCACCTCGGCGGTCGCCATGCTCGGCACCGCCGAACCGTGGGAGACGCTCACCATGCGCGGAGCGGCGCTGATCGCGTTCCACGTGCCGCGCTAGCCCCTGCGACTCCCCGGGTCGCTTCGCTCCTGCCCGCCGGGCATCCCGGGTCGCTTCGCTCCTGCCGTGCGCTACGAGTTGGTGGCCAGCGTCAGCTCCATCAGCTTGATCGCCATGCCGCAGGCGTCGATGCCGGGAGTCTGAGGGTTCACCCACCAGCCGACCACGCCGCCCGCATCGCTGGCCACGCCGCACGCGCCGTTGCCGTCGTTGGGCTTCATCACGATCGACGACACGCCCGCAATGGACCGGTTCTCGACCTGGTACTTCAGGAAGTCGGCGACCTTCTTCTCGTTGTCGAGGCTGCCCTGCTCGAACCAGAACCGGGTGATGTCGATCAGACCGGCCGGATTGGCGGCCTGCCAGCGGCAGATCGCGCCGACGAAGGTGCTCTGAATGTCGAGCGGATCCGCGCCGACGGTCTTCGCGAGGATGTCCTCGGTCAGCACGTCGCATTCCTTGAGCAGGTTGGGGTACTGCTTCTCCGAGTTCTCGTTGCGCGGGTTGTCGCCTGCGCCCGCCTTGGCCGCCGTGCCCTGCACCGTGCGCGCGCAGCCCAGCAGCATCATCAGGACCGCGAGAACGGCCACCATGCCCGCCATCACCCGGCGGTTCCGATTGCGCCCGGTCACTTCGCGTTCACGATCGACTGGCGGGTGAGTTCCTTGGCGACGTCGCACGGATCGGGGAACGGCTTCTCGTTGAAGCTGATGGACCACTCGATGAAGTCGTCGTCGTACTGGATGCCGATCTCGCACAGCGGGGTGCCAAGGGTCGGGTCGTCGCCCGTCGCGATGAACCCGTTGTGGCCCTCGATGTTGATGTCCTCGACGTTGGCGCGCGACAGTTCCTCGGTCTTGCGTTCGCGGCCGATCGGGCTGCCGCGGTACCAGGAGAACGAGAAGTGCGGCCCGAGGATGCCTCCACCGGCCAGCCACTGACATCCGACGGACGTGCGGGCCGTGTTGACCAGTCCGGTCACCCGGGTCTGTTCGGCGATCGTCTGATCACTGATCCCTCCGCACTCGGGGAACATCGGCCCGTGCTTGGCGCCCGCGGCCTGCGCGGTGGTCGACGGCACGGCCGGCCCCGTCGACCCACCCGAGCTCGAGCAGGCGGCAAGAAGCGGAATCATGGCGGCGGCCACCAGAGCAAACTTGGGGGCCAGCGCTTTCGCGTTGCGCCTGCTTCTCAGGTCGCCGCGTCGTCCGATCACGCCCGCAACTGTAGCGGCAGCCGCGAACCACAACCACCGACATGCCGATTGACCAGGGCTTTTCTTGGCATGTCGACGGGTGCCGCCGAACGGTATCCGCGCGCGGCCGGTGTGCGAGAGTAGCGGGATGCTGTGGGCGCTGCTACGCCAGTACGTGCGGCCCTACCGTTGGCTGCTCGCCGTCGTCGCGGCACTCCAGCTGGTCAGCTCGCTGGCCTCTCTGTACCTGCCGACGATCAACGCGGCGATCATCGACGACGGGGTGGCCAAGGGTGACACCGGCACCATCACCGAACTCGGCGGCATCATGCTCGGGGTCACCGCACTGCAGGTGGTGTGCGCGATCGGGGCTGTCTACTTCGGGTCGCGGGCAGGCATGGGGTTCGGCCGGGATCTGCGCTCGGCGATCTTCCACCACGTGACGGGGCTGTCGGCCGAGGAGACCGCGCGGTTCGGCGCGGCGACGCTGCTCACCCGCACCACCAACGACGTTCAGCAGATCCAGCTGCTGGTCGCGTTGACCTGCACGATGCTGATCACGGCGCCGATCATGAGCATCGGCGGCATCGTGATGGCCGTGCACCAGAATGCCGGGCTGTCCTGGCTGTTGCTCGTCAGCGTGCCGCTGCTCGGGCTGGCCAACTACTGGATCGTGGGGCACCTGCTGCCGCTGTTCCGCACCATGCAGGGCCTGATCGACGGCATCAATCGCGTGATGCGCGAACAGCTGTCGGGCATCCGGGTGATCCGTGCGTTCGCGCGGGAACCGATCGAACAGGTCAGGTTCGCGCAGGCCAACCAGGCACTTTCGGACACCGCGCTGTCGGTCGGTCGGTGGCAGGCCCTGATGCTGCCGGTCACGACGCTGGTCATCAACGTCTCCAGCGTCGCGTTGATCTGGTTCGGCGGCCAGCGGATCGACGACGGCGAGATGCAGGTGGGCTCGCTCATCGCGTTCCTGTCCTACTTCATGCAGATCCTGATGGCCGTGCTCCTGGTGACGATCATCCTGGTGCTGCTGCCCCGCGCCGCGGTGTGCGCCGAACGCATCACCGAGGTGATGTCGACGGTCCCTGCGATCAGCAGCCCGCTGAATCCCACGCGGCCGGCGACGGTGGCGGGCGAGATCAGGATCGAGGCCGCGACGTTCCGCTACCCCGGTGCGGATCGCCCAGTGCTGCAAGATGTCTCGCTGACGGCGCGACCGGGAACCACCACCGCCGTGGTGGGCTCGACCGGCTCGGGCAAGTCGACGCTGATCTCGCTGATCTGCCGGCTGTACGACGTGTCCGACGGCGCGGTGATCGTCGACGACGTCGACGTGCGCGACTACGACACCGAACAGCTGTGGTCGGCGATCGGCCTGGTGCCGCAACGCGGTTACCTGTTCTCCGGGACCGTTCGCGAGAACCTGCGCTACGGGAAGGCCGACGCGACCGACGAGGAGATGTGGGAGGCGTTGCGGGTGGCCGCCGCCGACGGCTTCGTCTCGGCGCACCCCGATGGGCTGGACATGCCCGTCGCCCAGGGTGGCATCAACTTCTCCGGTGGCCAGCGGCAGCGGCTCGCCATCGCGCGCGCGGTGATCCGCCGCCCTGCCGTCTACCTGTTCGACGATGCGTTCTCGGCGCTCGACGTGCACACCGACGTGCGGGTCCGCGCCGCCCTGCGCGAAGTGTCCGCCGACGCAACGGTTGTCATCGTCTCGCAACGCATCTCGACCGTCGCCGAAGCCGACCAGGTGATCGTCGTCGACGACGGCGCAGTGGTGGGCACCGGCACGCACGAGTCGCTGCTGACCGACTGCCCCATCTACGCCGAGTTCGCGGACTCGCAGTCCGTCGGGGGCGGGGGCGGGCGGCGGCGACATCAGACCCCGGCGCGGGGGGCCCGGCATGACCCGGCCGATGCGTCGCACGCTCGGCGGCGTGGTGCAGGCGCCGACGGAGCGGTCGCGTGACTTCAAGGGGTCGGCGGTCCGGCTGGTGAAACGGCTGACGCCGCAACGGGGAATGACCGCGGCGGTGCTGCTGCTCGGCATCGCGGGCATCGCGATCGGGGTGATCGGCCCACGCATCCTCGGGCATGCCACCGACCTGTTGTTCAACGGCGTGATCGGCCGTGAGCTGCCCGCGGGGATCACCAAGGAGCAGGCGATCGAGGCCGCAAGGGCCCGTGGTGACAACACCTTCGCCGACCTGCTGTCCGGGATGAACGTCGTTCCCGGTCACGGGGTCGACTTCGACGCGGTCGGCCGCACCCTGCTGCTGGCCCTCGGCCTGTATCTGATTGCCGCGCTGCTGGTTTGGGTACAGGCGCGGATGCTCAACGTCGTGGTGCAGCGCACCATGGTGCGACTGCGTTCCGACGTGGAGGACAAGGTGCACCGGATGCCCTTGTCCTACTTCGATTCCCGGCAGCGCGGCGAGGTGCTCAGCCGCGTCACCAATGACGTGGACAACATCCAGACGTCGTTGTCGATGACGATCTCCCAGTTGCTCACCTCCGTGCTGACGGTCGTCGCGGTACTGGTGGTGATGCTGACGATCTCGCCGCTGCTGACGCTGATCACCGTGCTCACCCTGCCGTTGTCGCTGCTCGCGACGCGGGCGATCGCACGGCGCTCGCAGCGGCTGTTCGTCGCGCAGTGGCGAAACACCGGCAGGCTCAACGCGCACATCGAAGAGACCTACAGCGGCTTCAACCTGGTCAAGACGTTCGGGCACCGCGCCGCCGCCGAGGACAAGTTCCGCCAGCTCAACGGCGAGGTCTACCAGTCCAGCTTCGGTGCGCAGTTCCTGTCCGGCCTGGTGTCGCCCGCAACGACATTCGTCGGGAATCTCAGCTACGTCGGCGTCGCCGTCGTCGGCGGCATCCAGGTGGCCACCGGCCAGATCACGCTCGGCAGCATCCAGGCCTTCATCCAGTACGTGCGTCAGTTCAACCAACCCCTCACCCAGGTCGCGGCGATGTACAACACGCTGCAGTCCGGGATCGCGAGCGCCGAGCGGATCTTCGACCTGCTGGACGCCGACGAACAGCAGCCGGACCCGCAGGTCCCGGTGCCCCTGGACCCCGGCGGCCTCGGCCGGGTGGAGTTCGATCGGGTGAACTTCGCCTACCGGCCCGGCACCCCCGTCATCGAGGACCTGTCCCTGGTGGCCGAACCGGGTAGCACCGTCGCGATCGTCGGCCCGACCGGCGCGGGCAAGACCACGCTGGTCAACCTGCTGATGCGCTTCTACGAGGTCGACTCGGGACGGATCCTCATCGACGGTGTCGACATCTCGGCGCTGCGCCGTCACGACCTGCGCTCCCGGATCGGGATGGTGCTGCAGGACACCTGGCTCTTCGCAGGCACCATCTACGACAACATCGCCTACGGCAGGCCGGGCGCGACCGAGGCCGAGGTGGTCGAAGCCGCCAAGGCTGCGCACGTCGACCGGTTCGTCCACACGCTGCCCAAGGGCTACGACACCGTGGTCAACGACGACGGCGGCAACATCAGCGCGGGCGAGAAGCAGCTGATCACGATCGCCAGAGCGATCCTGGCCCGCCCTCAGCTGCTCATCCTCGACGAGGCCACCAGCTCGGTGGACACCCGCACCGAGCTCCTGATTCAGCAGGCCACCGCCGAACTGCGCCGCGACCGGACGAGTTTCATCATCGCGCACCGCCTTTCGACCATCCGCGACGCCGACGTCATCCTGGTGATGGAGGCGGGCCGGATCGTCGAGCGCGGCGACCACGCCGAGCTGCTGGCCCGCCACGGCGAGTACTGGGCGATGACGCAGGTCTGACTCCGGCGATTTGTGCACGCGCAGCCGCGCTGAGCGCGGTGCGGGTGCGGGTGCACAAATCGCGGGGAAGTGAGCGGTGTGCTCAATTCCAATCGGCGGATCGGTGAAGTGCGGTTCGGGCAGGATGACCGGATGAGCGCTGACCCGGCCCCGGAGACGGTGCACACCTTCTGCAGGTACTGCCTGGCGGCGTGCGGAATCGACGTGACGGTGCAGGACAACCGGATCACCAAGATCTCGGCCGACAAACGCAACCCGCACAGTTGGCACGACTTCTGCGCCAAGGGCAGGACGGCCAACCAGCTGGTCGAACACCCCCGGCGGATCCTGAATCCGATGCGCCGCGTGGGTGATTCATACGTCGAGGCCACCTGGGACGAGGCCATCGGCGACATCGCGGCGCGGATGAACCGCTTGATCGAGGCCGACGGTCCCGACGCCGTCGGCGTCTACTACGGCAATCCGTCCGGCTTCTCGTCGTCGAACATCATCTTCATGAACGGATGGCTGGACGCCGTCGGCACCCACAGCCGCTACTTCGTCGGGTCGGTCGACCAGAACGCCATGCACGTCGTGGCCGAGGCGATGTACGGCTCGCAGCTCATGTCGCCGGTGTCCGACGTCGACAACTGCGACTACTTCCTTCTGGTCGGCACCAATCCGGCGGTCAGCGCGTGGAATTGGCTGGAGTCCGTGCCTGGCGGTTGGCGGCGGGCACTGGACCGGCAGAAGGGCGGCGCGACGATCGTCGTGGTCGACCCGGTCCGCACCGAGAGCGCGGAGAAGGCCGACGTACACCTCGCGGTGCGACCCGGTCAGGACTGGGCGCTGCTGCTGGCGATGGTCAAGGTGATCCTCGACGAGGGCCTCGAGCACGCCGGAGATTGCCGGGACCTCGCCACCGGGGTGGCCGACCTGCGCGCGCTGGTCGCCGACGCCGATCTTCGACGAGCTCGCCGCGCGTTGCGACGTGCGAACTCGACCAGATCGAGGAGGTCGCGCGGGACTTCGCCGGCGCACGGGGCGCCATGGTCGTCACCAGGACGGGGGTCTCCCTGCACGAGGCGGGCACCGTCGCCGAGTGGCTCGGCCACGTCCTGAACGTCGTCACGGGGCGGATGGACCGGCCCGGCGGGCGTCGGTTCGAACGCGGCTACGTCGACGCTCTGCGGATGGCCGACCTGGCCAAGGCCGCACCTCATCGGAGCAGGCTTCGGGGCCGCGAGATGGTGGCGGGCGCACACGGGCTCAGTGAGCTGCCCGACGAGATCACCACGCCGGGTCCCGGACAGATCCGGGCGATGGTGATCAACTCGGGCAACCCCGTGGTTTCAGGGCCCGATGGCGCGAAACTCGATGCCGCCCTTGAACGATTGGACCTACTGGTGGTCATCGACTTCGTGCAGCGGGAGAGCCACCGGCACGCGCACTGGCTGCTGCCCGCCGTGCACTGGCTGGAACGCGCCGACCTGCCCGCCTTCACCAGCAGCATGCACGACGAACCGTACGTCCAGTACGGCGCGAAGGCGGTCGAGCCGCCGCCGGGCGCCCGCGAGGAGTGGCGCATCTGGGTCGATCTCGCCATCGCGATGCGGCGGCCGCTGTTCGGCGCGAAGGGAGTCAACGCCTTCATCAAGGGCACCCGTCGGCTCGCGACCGCCACACGGCGACCCGGCCTCGCGTTCGGCCCGCACTGGATCGATCGCCTGCTGGTGGCGACGTCGCGAAAGATCAACGGCCGCAGGCTGAAGTGGCGTGACGTGATGGACAACCCGCACGGCCTGGTCCTGGGCCCGCGGGAGTTCGGCCACTTCAGGGACGCGTTGCGGACCGACGACAAGCGTGTGCACGCCGCGCCGCCCGAGTTCGTGGCACGCGCCAGGGAACTGCTTGCCGCCACGGTTCCCGTTGCGCCGGAACGCCATCCGTTCCAGCTCGGCAACCGCCGTCACCGGCACTCGATGAACTCCTGGCTCAACGAGCTGCCGGGGTTGCATCCCGCGGGTAAGCGCAACGAGGTGCTGATCAACCCGGACGACGCCGCGACGTTGGGGATCCTCGACGGCGATCGGGTGCGGGTGTTCTCCCGCGTCGGTGAGATCGAGCTGGACGCGTCGCTGTCCGGACGTCTGCGCCGCGGACTCGTGGTGGTCGACCACGGTTGGGGCTCGAGGATCTTCGACCCCCGTGGCGGCGACGCGCCGCAGTCCTACGGGGTGAACCGCAACCTGCTGATCGACGGCGAGTCGATCGACCCGCTCTCGCAGACCTCGACGCTGAGTTCGTCCTACGTCGGACTCGAGCGGTTGTAGGTCGGCGCGGCTCGACCGTGATCGTGACGTGCGTCGGGGTCCGACCCCGACGCACCCGCAGCCGTCCCCCCAGGCCGACCGCAGGTGCGCCGGTGTCGTCGGTGTGGATGCGTGGCCGCTACACCGCCGTTATCCCCCGATTCGGCGGTGGCGACCCCGGTGCCGGACGCCTTGCCGCGTCCGACGCCGTGTCATCACTTCCACACCAAGCCACTGCGCTTCTCTGACTCCGGGTCGCTTTGTCCCCTCCACATCGCGTCCGAACTCTTCGACGCATAGGAAATTACCGAGCGGAGGGGTGGGCAGGAATCGGGGAATACCCTTGAGTTGTCGATCGCCTAGAGTTCGGGGCCCTCTGCGCGTAGGTCATCGACCGTTGACATTGCGTCGCGCAGCTTGGCCAACCACTCATCGGCGTGCTCGCCGACCAGCCGCACCGACCAGGCCAGCGCATCGGATCGCGACCGCGCCACACCCGCATCGACCAGGGTGTCGAGGACCTGGCGTTCCGGCTGCCGGAGCCTGGTCATCACCGGCACGGCGATGTGGGTGAACAGGATCTGCTCTGGGTTTTCGGTGGTGCCGACCTCGACGCCCCAGGCGACCTTGCGCCCGTAGCGGTCCTCGGCCTCGTCGGCGATGCGCATCCGCTCCGACCGGGTCTCCTCGCGGAACCGGGCGGCGCGTCCGGAGGCGCGGGCCTCGCTTTCCTCGCCGTCGGACTCGGGCAGCCGGCCGACGACCGTGATCTCCTCGCGGTCGATGACCACGGTCGGGTCACCGGTGAACCAATCTTCGGGAAGGCGACCGGCGATCCACTCGGCTGCGTCGCCCGCATCGGGTTGCTGTGACTGTTGCCAACCGCCGGAACGTCCTGATCGGCGTCCGTGCGCGTGATGATGTTGTCTCATGATTACATGATTACACCGTTGCAGAAGAAGGAGTGCGCAGTTCTCCAAGAGCGAACGGCGGTCGCCTGCTAGCGCCGTTTCATGCCGGCGTACAGCGCGGCTCCCCCACCCAGCACCATGGCGACGACGAGCAACGCCGCCCACGCCGCACTACCGGTGAGGAGCCACACGACGCCCACGACCAACAAGCGCAGGCGTCGCGAGGAACAGCACCATGCCGGGGTGCTGCCTGATGACCGCAACGGCGCTGCGTGCACGCACCGGGTCGATTTCCTTTGCCATCTGCTCAGGATGCCAGGTCGAGGCCGGTTTCAGGGGCGGGAAACCACGCTCGCCGTCCGGATTGCCCTAGTGTCCAAAGTGACGGGTGTTCGACACACCGCCATCAATCGCAAGGAGCGAACGGTGACTGGACCTGGCAGCTGGCAACCCGACCCCGAGGGCCGCTTCGAGTATCGCTGGTGGGACGGCCGGAATTGGACCGACCAGGTCTCCCACCAGGGCAGGCCCGGCACGGCGCCGATGGGCGGCGCTGCGCAGCAGGCCCAACCGGAACAGCAGGCCACGCCCCAGCCCGCCGCCGGTGGCCCCCCACAGGGTGGGGACGGTTTCGCAGGCATCACCGGCGATCTGGTCGACGGACGCTTCAGCGAGAAGGAAGCCAAGCCGATCGCGAATCAGAACTCGAAGCTGTTGCGGGTGCGGCTCGGTGAACCGTTCATGGCCCGGCAGGGCTCGATGGTCGCCTATCAGGGCAATGTGGACTTCTCCTTCGAGGGCGGCGGGGCAGGCAAGTTCCTGAAGAAGGCACTCACCGGTGAGGGCCTTCCGTTGATGCGCTGCCAGGGCCAGGGCGACGTCTTCCTCGCCGAGCGGGCATACGACGTGCACATGCTCAACCTCAACAACGCCGGCCTTTCGATCAGCGGCAAGAACGTGCTCGCCTTCTCGTCGAGCCTCGACTGGAACATCGAGCGGGTGAAGGGCGGCAGCATCGCGACGGGCGGCCTGTTCAACACGACGTTGCGCGGCACCGGCTGGGTGGCATTGACCACGGACGGTCCGCCGGTGGTGCTCAACGCCGCGGAGGCCCCGACCTTCGCGGACACCAACGCGGTGGTGGCGTGGTCGGCGAACCTCCAGACCCAGCTCAAGACGAGCTTCAAGGCGGGAGCGCTGATCGGCCGCGGCTCGGGCGAGGCGCTGCAGGTGTCGTTCTACGGCCAGGGCTTCGTCATCGTGCAACCGTCGGAGGGCATTCAGGTTCCGGTGCAGTAGGCATGGCGCACATGGCATTACGCGTCTGGGGTGCGGATGTTCGCAAGGGTTCGTTCGGCGGGCACGATGGCCTGACATACGAAGGCCTGACGTACGACGAGGGCCCGTCGACGTTCGAGGATCTTGATCGCGGCGACCGAGAAGTGGACCGACCGGACGTTCCTGGTACACGGTGAGCGCCGCATCTCGTTCACCGAGTTCCGCGCCGCCATCGCGTCGGCGCGCCGCATCGTCGACGACCTGGGCATCCGCTCCGGCGACCGCGTCATGGTGTTCGGTTACAACAGCCCCGAATGGGTGGTGGCGCTGTGGGCGCTGTGGCTGGCGGGCGCCGTTCCGGTGCTGGCCAACCGGTGGTGGAGTGCGGCCGAGATCAAGCATGCCGTCGACCTGCTGGCCCCGCGCCACGTGCTCGCCGACACCGAACTGCCCGTGGACACGCCGACGACCGCACTCGCCGACCTACGCGCCGCGTTCGACGCCGACTCGGCCGACGACGTGCCGCCGCCGTTGCGCTCGCAGGACGAACCCGCACTGATCCTGTTCACCTCCGGCAGCTCGGGTATGCCGAAAGCCGTTGAGCTGTCGCGCCGTTCGGTGATCAGCAACCAGCACAACATCCTGCAGCGCAACCGGCGCCTGCCGCACCTGCTCGCGGCCGACTCGCCGCAGGCCGTGAGCCTCGCCACGACGCCGATGTTCCACGTCGGCGGACTGTCCAGCCTGCTCACCCACTTTCTGACCGGCGGGAAGATCGTGCTCGCCGAGGGCCGGTTCGACGCAGGCAAGGTGCTCGCACTGATCGAGCGCGAGGGCGTGCAGATCTGGGGCGCGGTGCCCACCATGGCCGTTCGCCTGCTCGCACACCCCGACTTCGACTCGTTCGACCTGTCCAGCCTGCGGTCGTGGCCGCTCGGCGGCGCCCCCGTCACCACCGATCTGCTCGACCGGATCCGGGCCAAGCTGCCCCGATTGCGCGACCGTGGGCTCAGCAACACCTGGGGCATGACCGAGGCGGGCGGCTTCCTCACCGTCGCCGACGGCGGTGACCTCGCCCAGCGTCCCGGCACCGTCGGGCGGCCGTATCCGGTGGTCGAACTGCGGATCGCGGACCCCGACGACGCAGGGCGTCGGCGAGGTGCTGGCCCGCTCGCCCACCGTGATGCTCGGCTACGTGGGCGCCGATCACCGCACCAACGCCGAGACCGTCGACGCCGACGGCTGGCTGCATTCCGGCGATCTCGGCCACCTCGACCAGGACGGCTACCTCTTCATCGACGGCCGGAGCAAGGACGTCGTGATCCGCGGCGGGGAGAACATCGCCTGCCCGCACGTCGAGGCCGCCCTGGCCACGCACCCGGCCGTCGTCGAGGTCGCCGTGCTCGGGATTCCGCATCCCGACCTGGGCGAAGAGCTCGTCGCCGTCGTGGTGCACCGCTCCGATCTGCCGCCGCCTTCCGAGGAGGACCTTTCGCGTCACCTGGCAGGCGTGGTCGCCTACTTCGCGGTGCCGACCCGCTGGCAGATCCGCACCGAGCCGCTGCCGACACTGGCCGGTGAGAAGGTCGACAAGAAGGCGCTCGCCAGGGACTTCACCGGCTGATCGAGAAGTCCCGCTACCCATACCCCCTATGGGTATATAGTGGAGTCATGAGCATGGTCTTGGAAGTCAGTGGGATGAGCTGCGGGCACTGCGTCGCGGCCATCACCACGGCCGTATCAGCGCTGCCCGGTGTCGACGGAGTCGACGTGGATCTCGGCGGCGGAACGGTGCGCGTCGGCGGAACGCCGGACGCGGCGCAGGTAATGGCAGCGATCGAGGACGCCGGCTACGACGTCGCGTCCGCGGCATGAGCACCGTCACCCTCGCCGTCGGCGGCATGACCTGCGCGTCGTGCGCTGCCCGAATCGAGAAGCGGCTGAACCGGATCGACGGCGTGCAGGCGTCCGTCAACTACGCCACCGAGCAGGCATCGATCGCCTTCCCCGACTCCGTGACCCGCGACGACCTGGTCGCCGCCGTCGAGGCCACCGGTTACACGGCGGCGTTGCCCGCCCCCGAGCAGCCCGCCGGGGAGTCCTGGCTGACCCGGCTGCTGGTGTCCGCCGCGTTGAGCGTGCCGGTGCTGCTGGTGTCGATGGTGTCCGCCCTGCACTTCGCGGGCTGGCAGTGGCTGGCCCTGGCCTTGAGCACGCCCGTGGTGCTGTGGGGCGCGTGGCCGTTCCACCGGGCCGCCTGGACGAACCTGCGACACGGCGCGGCGACGATGGACACGTTGATCTCGGTCGGCGTCCTGGCGTCGTACCTGTGGTCGACGTGGGCGGTGTTCGGCGACCCGTCGCAGCACCTCTACTTCGAGGTCGCCGCGGTGGTCACCACCTTCATCCTGGCGGGACGCTTCTTCGAGGCGCGGGCCAAGACGCAATCCGGTGCGGCGCTGCGCGCGCTGCTGGACATGGGCGCCAAGGACGTCGCGGTGATGCGCGACGGATCCGGCGAAATACGAATTCCCGTAAGCGAACTCGCGGTCGGTGACGTCTTCGTGGTCCGACCCGGCGAGAAGGTCGCGACCGACGGCGTGGTCGCCAGCGGCGCGTCCGCGGTCGACGTGTCGATGCTCACCGGCGAGTCGGTGCCGGTCGACGTCGGGCCCGGCGACGACGTGGTCGGGGCCACGGTGAACGTCGGCGGTCTCCTGCACGTCCGGGCCACCCGGGTCGGCGCCGACACGCAGCTGGCGCAGATGGCCCGGCTGGTCGCCGACGCGCAGAGCGGCAAGGCCGAGGTGGCGCGGCTGGCGGATCGGGTGTCGGCGATCTTCGTTCCGGTCGTGATCGGGTTGGCGCTGCTGACGCTCGTCGGCTGGCTGGTCGCGGGCGGCTCACCGAGCGCGGCGTTCACCGCTGCCGTCGCGGTGCTGATCATCGCGTGCCCCTGTGCGCTGGGACTCGCGACGCCGACCGCCCTGCTGGTCGGCACCGGGCGTGGCGCGCAACTCGGCATCCTGATCAAGGGGCCGCAGGTGCTGGAGTCGACCACGACGCGTCGACACCGTCGTGCTCGACAAGACCGGCACCGTCACCACCGGCCGGATGGCCGTGATCGCCGCTCACCCCGCCGATGACGAGGTGCTGCGGCTGGCGGGTGCCCTGGAGAGCGGCTCCGAACATCCGATCGCACGTGCGGTCGCGGCGCGGGCCGCGGAAGCGGGGCCGCTGCCCGCCGTTGCCGACTTCGCCAACCACGGCGGCATGGGCGTGAGCGGCGTGGTGGACGGACACGCGGTGGCTGCGGGTCGGCTGGCTTGGCTGCGCGGGGACCGCACCGTTCCCACCGATCTGCTCGAGGCCGCCGACGAGGCCGAAGCGGCAGGCTGCACACCGGTGTGGGTCGCGGTGGACGACCGGATCGCCGCAGTGATCGTGGTGGCCGACACGGTGAAGGGCACTGCGGCCGAGGCGGTCTCGAGCCTGCGCGCGCTCGGCCTCACCCCCGTGCTGCTCACCGGCGACAACGAGCGAGCCGCCCGAGCGGTGGCCCACCAGGTGGGCATCGACGACGTCATCGCCGAGGTGCTGCCCGCCGACAAGGTCGACCACGATCAAGCGGCTGCAGAGCGAGGGCAGGGTCGTCGCGATGGTCGGTGACGGCGTCAACGATGCGGCGGCGCTGGCCCAGGCCGATCTCGGCCTTGCGATGGGCACCGGCACCGACGTCGCGATCGAGGCGTCGGACCTGACGCTCGTCAGTGGTGATCTGCGCGGTGCGCCCGATGCGATCCGTCTGGCCCGCGCGACGTTGCGCACGATCAAGGGAAACCTGTTCTGGGCGTTCGCCTATAACGTCGCCGCGATCCCGCTGGCCGCGCTGGGACTGCTCGACCCGATGATCGCCGGTGCGGCAATGGCTTTCAGCTCGGTGTTCGTGGTGAGCAACAGCCTGCGGCTGCGCCGGTTCACGCCGACGCGGTAGCTCACCACTCCTTGAGTACGCGCAACTTGTTCGCAGTGAGCGTGGCTTCGCGTCGCAGCCTGTTCAACTCCGGGTAGAACGCGTTGTCCTTGTTGCTGGCCTGGTTGTTGAGCGGGAGGTCCAGTGCGGCGATCAGTTTCTCCTCGAGCAGCCACGGCTCGGGGTGAACCAGCCACGACACCAGAGCGTTGTCGGCCATCCACTGGTTGAGAATGGCCTCACCGCCTGCGAACGTGCGTCTGTCGCCCGTGCCGATACGGCGCAGCTTGAAGTCGAGCTCGTCGCCGAGCAGCACGCCGAGTGACTTGCGCAGCGTCGAACCCTCGGCATCGGCCCTGCCGCCGCCGAAGTGATACCGGATGCGTTTGCGCAGATCCTGAGTGCTGGGAGGCTTGCCGTTCTTGGGTGGTGCAGTCGGGCTGATCCCGACGTACAGCAGCGTCAGTCCGTCCTTCTGTTCGCAACCCGATGCGTCGATGGCTCCGGGTACGGTGCGGAACCACCAGCCCTGGACCCCCGGCATGCTGGGAACCGGGCCCGGCTCGGTGAACACTTCTTCTCGCGTAAACGGTCGAGCGGCAAGGAAAGTCGCGGATCTGCTATTGCCTCTCCCTTTTGACACGGACTCTCCAATCGTCGTGCGGGCGCATGCTCGCCTAGATGGCAGCCTAGGCCTGAACGCCTACTTCGCGGTGCCGACGCGCTGGCAGATCCGCACCGAGCCGCTGCCGACACTGGCGGGTGAGAAGGTCGACAAGAAGGCGCTCGCCAGGGACTTCACCGGCTGATCGAGAAGTCCCGCTACCCATACCCCCTACGGGTATATAGTGGAGTCATGAGCATGGTCTTGGAAGTCAGTGGGATGAGCTGCGGGCACTGCGTCGCGGCCATCACCACGGCCGTATCAGCGCTGCCCGGTGTCGACGGAGTGGACGTGGATCTCGGCGGCGGAACGGTGCGCGTCGGCGGAACCCCCGACGCGGCGCAGGTCATGGCAGCGATCGAGGACGCCGGCTACGACGTCGCGTCCGCGGCATGAGCACCGTCACCCTGGCCGTCGGCGGCATGACCTGCGCGTCGTGCGCTGCGCGAATCGAGAAGCGGCTGAACCGGATCGACGGCGTGCAGGCGTCCGTCAACTACGCCACCGAGCAGGCATCGATCGCCTTCCCCGACTCCGTGACCCGCGACGACCTGGTCGCCGCCGTCGAGGCCACCGGTTACACGGCGGCGTTGCCCGCCCCCGAGCAGCCCGCCGGGGAGTCCTGGCTGACCCGGCTGCTGGTGTCCGCCGCGTTGAGCGTGCCGGTGCTGCTGGTGTCGATGGTGTCCGCCCTGCACTTCGCGGGCTGGCAGTGGCTGGCCCTGGCCTTGAGCACGCCCGTGGTGCTGTGGGGCGCGTGGCCGTTCCACCGGGCCGCGTGGACGAACCTGCGACACGGCGCGGCGACGATGGACACGTTGATCTCGGTCGGCGTCCTGGCGTCGTACCTGTGGTCGACGTGGGCGGTGTTCGGCGACCCGTCGCAGCACCTCTACTTCGAGGTCGCCGCGGTGGTCACCACCTTCATCCTGGCGGGACGCTTCTTCGAGGCGCGGGCCAAGACGCAATCCGGTGCGGCGCTGCGCGCGCTGCTGGACATGGGCGCCAAGGACGTCGCGGTGATGCGCGACGGATCCGGCGAAATACGCATTCCCGTAAGCGAACTCGCGGTCGGTGACGTCTTCGTGGTCCGACCCGGGGAGAAGGTCGCGACCGACGGCGTGGTCACCAGCGGTGCGTCCGCGGTCGACGTGTCGATGCTCACCGGCGAGTCGGTGCCGGTAGACGTCGGCCCCGGCGACGACGTGGTCGGGGCCACGGTGAACGTCGGCGGTCTCCTGCACGTCCGGGCCACCCGGGTGGGCGCCGACACGCAGCTGGCGCAGATGGCCCGGCTGGTCGCGGACGCGCAGAGCGGCAAGGCCGAGGTGGCGCGGCTGGCGGATCGGGTGTCGGCGATCTTCGTTCCGGTCGTGATCGGGTTGGCGCTGCTGACGCTCGTCGGCTGGCTGGTCGCGGGCGGCTCACCGAGCGCGGCGTTCACCGCTGCCGTCGCGGTGCTGATCATCGCGTGCCCCTGTGCGCTGGGACTTGCGACGCCGACCGCTCTGCTGGTCGGCACCGGTCGCGGCGCGCAACTCGGCATCCTGATCAAGGGGCCGCAGGTGCTGGAGTCGACCAGACGCGTCGACACCATCGTGCTGGACAAGACCGGCACCGTCACCACCGGCCGGATGGCCGTGATCGCCGCTCACCCCGCCGATGACGAGGTGCTGCGGCTGGCGGGTGCCCTGGAGAGCGGCTCCGAACATCCGATCGCACGTGCGGTCGCGGCGCGGGCCGCGGAAGCGGGGCCGTTGCCTGCCGTTGCCGACTTCGCCAACCACGGCGGCATGGGTGTGAGCGGCGTGGTGGACGGACACCAGGTGGCTACGGGTCGGCTGGCTTGGCTGCGCGGGGACCGCACCGTTCCCACCGATCTGCTCGAGGCGGCCGACGAGGCCGAAGCGGCTGGCTGCACACCGGTGTGGGTCGCGGTGGACGACCGGATCGCCGCTGTGATCGTGGTGGCCGACACGGTGAAGGGCACTGCGGCCGAGGCGGTCTCGAGCCTGCGCGCTCTCGGCCTCACCCCCGTGCTGCTGACCGGCGACAACGAGAGAGCCGCCCGAACGGTGGCCCACCAGGTGGGCATCGACGACGTGATCTCCGAGGTGCTGCCCGCCGACAAGGTCGACCAGATCAAGCGGCTGCAGAGCGAGGGCAGGGTCGTGGCCATGGTCGGTGACGGCGTCAATGATGCGGCGGCGCTGGCCCAGGCCGATCTCGGCCTTGCGATGGGCACCGGCACCGACGTCGCGATCGAGGCTTCGGACCTGACGCTCGTCAGTGGGGACCTACGCGGTGCGCCCGATGCGATCCGTCTGGCCCGCGCGACGTTGCGCACGATCAAGGGAAACCTGTTCTGGGCGTTCGCCTACAACGTGGCCGCGATCCCGCTGGCCGCGCTGGGACTGCTCGACCCGATGATCGCCGGTGCGGCAATGGCTTTCAGCTCGGTGTTCGTGGTGAGCAACAGCCTGCGGCTGCGCCGGTTCACGCCGACGCGGTAGCTCACCACTCCTTGAGTACGCGCAACTTGTTCGCAGTGAGCGTGGCTTCGCGTCGCAGCCTGTTCAGCTCCGGGTAGAAGGCGTTGTCCTTGTTGCTGGCCTGGTTGTTGAGCGGGAGGTCCAGTGCGGCGATCAGTTTCTCCTCGAGCAGCCACGGCTCGGGGTGAACCAGCCACGACACCAGAGCGTTGTCGGCCATCCACTGGTTGAGAATGGCCTCACCGCCTGCGAACGTGCGTCTGTCTCCCGTGCCGATGCGGCGCAGCTTGAAGCCGAGCTCGTCGCCGAGCAGCACGCCGAGTGACTTGCGCAGTGTCGAACCCTCGGCATCGGCCCTGCCGCCGCCGAAGTGATACCGGATGCGCTTGCGCAGATCCTGAGTGCTGGGAGGCTTGCCGTTCTTGGGTGGCGCAGTCGGGCTGATCCCGACGTACAGCAGCGTCAGTCCGTCCTTCTGTTCGCAACCCGATACGTCGATGGCTCCGGGTACGGTGCGGAACCACCAGCCCTGGACCCCCGGCATGCTGGGAACCGGGCCCGGTTCGGTGAACACTTCTTCTCGCGTAAACGGTCGAGCGGCAAGGAAAGTCGCGGATCTGCTATTGCCTCTCCCTTTTGACACGGACTCTCCAATCGTCGTGCGGGCGCATGCTCGCCTAGATGGCAGCCTAGGCCCTGGCTATGTGACGTCGCCTTCCGCGGCCTCGATCTGATCCGTTACCGCCAGCATCGGCGATCAGCGACCTCACGTCCACCACGACGCCTCCGACCGCTGCAAGCTGCGCGGTCAATTCGGTTGTGATCGCGTCGCTGAAGGACCTCACGCCGGACACGCTGCGACCCTCAAGCCGCTTGGTCGTCGGGCGGCGCGGGTCCGCCGGGCTGATCGGCGTCGATCGTTGCCCACGGGGTCGAACGGTTGCGGTTCGCCGCAGCCGCCATCCCCGATCGGTTCGGGCGGTGGAGATTCACCGTGTCGTCGTCGATCGCGGTCGGGTTCGTCGGGCTGATCGGCGTCGTCGTTCCCCACGAGGTCGAACGGTTCCGGTTCGCCGCAGCCGCCATCCCCGATCGGCTCGGCGGTCGGGTTCGCCTGTGTCGTCGGCGGGTTCGGGTTCGTCGGGTGGGTGCAGGAGTCGTTCGGGTCGGTGGTAGTAGTTGACCCGGGCTTGGCCGGTGTCCAACTGTGGGGGTGGGGTCCATTCGACCTCGCCGCGGGCGTTGATGCTGGTGGTCCAGCCACCGTCGCTCGACCATGCGGTTGTCGGGTCCGCAGGCCAGGCCGAGTTCGTCGACGTTGGTGCTGCCGCCGTCGCCCCAGTCCCGGCGCCGCGTGATGGACCTGGCTGCCGTAGGCGCCGACCGTGCAGCACGGTTTGGTGCAGCCGCCGTCGCGGCCGATCAGCATGATCCGCTGCGCCGGGGAGGCCACCCGTTTGGCGCGGAACAGGTCCAGCGCTGATCCGGTGGCCTTGTCGAACACCGCCAGGTAGTGGTTGGCGTGGGCGGCCAGCCGGATCACGTCGGTGATCGGCATGATGGTGCCGCCGCCGGTGACCCCGACCCCGGCCCGGCTCTCCAGGTCTTGCAGGGTGGTGCGGATGATGATCGACACCGGCAGCCCGTTGAGCTGGCCGAGTTGTCCGCTCATCAGGGCGATGCGCCCGACCGCGATCAGGGCGTCGTGTTGGCGTTGGGCCAGGCTGCGGTGGTCGTTGTCGATCTGGGCTTGGGTCGGGGTGCCGGAGGTGCAGGGTTCGGGATCATCGGGGTTGCACATGCCGGGGGCGGCGTACTTGGCGAAGATCACCTCCAACACCGCCCACGCTTCGGGGGTCAGTTCCCCGCTGAGCGGTGCTGTTGCCGCCGCGCGCTGTCTGGCGGCCGTGTGGATCACCGCGGGTGCGGTTGCGTTCGGTGTCGTCGGGTGCGGGGCCGTCCTGGTCGAGCAGGAACAGGGTCAGCTCGGCGACGTCGTCGAGTTCCTTGGGGCCGACGCCGGCCGCGGTGCGGACCAGGTCGGCCTCGAACTGGTCCCGGGTGCACGCGTCGACGAAACCGGGCAGTTTGGTGATCGACTTGCGGATCACCTCGACGTGCTCGGCGGTGATCTGCCCGCGGGCCTGGGCGGCCGCAGTGCACGCCAGCACGGGTGGCAGGGGTTGGCCGGTCAAGGTCCGTCGTGGTCCCAGCAGCGCGGCCTCGGTCAGCCGGCGGTGCGCTTCGGTGGTCGAGATCCGCCACCGGATCCTGAGCACGTCCTTCCAGGACTTGGCGCCCATCTCCTTGGGTGTGGCCTCGGCCTGCAGCCGGGCCAGGATGCGGTGACTCTGGGTGGGTAGCTGACAGGTCAGGGTCTGCAACTCGTCGCCCGCGGCGAGCAGTTCGGGCAGGGTCAGCGAGTCGATGTCGCAGGCGGCCAGCGCGTCGTGCGCGGCGCGCATCGCCGCGATCGCTTCCTGCACGACCGTCCCGGACATACTTCGAACATACGTTCGACCACCGACAAAACCCGCCGCAGTGTGACTACTGAAACCACAGTGACACAAGGGATTACACCCTGTGGATAAACCCCACCGCCTGTGGATGAATCAAGCACGCGACGACAAATTCGTGGTATTGAACGCCGCGCCCTACTCCCCCGGCGCCCGCCTCGCCCGGAACAGCTTCACCTCGTCGCTGATGCCCTTCAGGCGCCTCGCTCCCGCGAACGACCACGCAAACCGGTCGTCGTCGTCGCCGATCGCATCGTGCGTCGCCTCGGCCACCAGGATCGCCCCCGGCCGCGCGGTGCCGGTGATCCGGCTTGCCAGATTGACGGAACTGCCGAACCAGTCACCCGCCCGGCTCACCGCCATACCGGTCGCCACCCCGACCCGAAGGGCCGGAAGGTCCGCATCGGCCTCGGCGGCGTCGACCAGTTCGGCCACGGCCATCAGCATCGCCCCGGCATCCGTGCTGACGAGCATCACCTCGTCGCCGATGCTCTTGATGTACCGAACCGGCGGCGACGCGACGTCGCGGGCCAGATCGGTCAGTCGGTGCGCGAGCTTCTCCAGATCCTCTGGCTGCACGGCCTCGCCGAGCTTGGTGAACCCGACGAGATCGGCGAACGCGATGGTCACCAGCCGTGCGCCGGGAAGGGGCACGCCCTCGGCGCGCTCGGTCGTGGTGACGGCCTCGGTCTCCATCATGTGCAGCAGCTGCAGCCGCAGCATGTCCTCGATCATGGGCCCGAGCAGCGGCGCCACGTCCCGGATGAGCGCCTCGGATGCCCTCGCGGTGTCGAGTTCGGTGGCCCCTGGCTCCATGACCGCCGCCAGCGCGGCGTTGCGCATCACGTCGGCGGCACGGGCCAGACCTTCGGCCAGCACCTGGACCACGAGCACGATCTGGTCCGGGGTGATGCCCAGCTCGGCGAACCGGTTCGCGTACGCGAATGCGTTCTCGTCGACCCGGGTGAGCACGGCCGAGTCGGGATCCTCGACCCTCGGCAGCCCCACGGCGCGCTGCAGGCGCTGAAGCAGGTCGATGTCGATGCCGTTCTGCTCGCTGATCTCGCGGGCCGACACCAGGGTTCCGTCGTCACCGAGGATCCGCCGTGACGCAAGCAGCATGGGCGAGAACGAATCACGGATCTGCTCGACGGTGGATCCCTCGGCGAGCAGCCACTCGATCAGGTCGGCGCGCTCGGCGCGTGCCTTGCCCTCCAAACCGTCGAGCAGCCCGGTCGTTTCGAGGTCGACGCGTTCGGACACAGGGTCAACGTATACCGCGTGCCGCCCGGATTGCCGGGGCCGTCGACGATGCCAGCAACATGGTCATGTCATCGGGATACCGGACGTCGACGGTGGCGCCCTCCGGAAACCGGTACGGCTTGCCAAGCACCAGGCCGACGAACTGCCTGCGCAGCCGCGACATCTCGGCACGGACGGTGACCACCCGCGAGCGGTCGCCGTACAGGTCGTCGGCCAACTCCTGCGCCGAACGGCCCTGCCGGTGGGTCGCAAGCACGTGCAGGATCTCGGCATGTCGCGGCGAGATGTCGCGGCGCCAGCGGCCGATCTGCCCGACCACGTCGAGCCCCGGCGCCGCGCCGTCGCGCAGGTCCAGGGTGATCTTCGACGCTCCCGGGCCGTCCCCGATCTCGTCGACGAGGCGTACCAGCCACCCCCCTGGCAGCGATTCGACGTCGCACGCGCCGAGCGACGGTATCCAGGTCCGTCCGGGTACGCCGTTGTCGGGCAACATGATCCGGTTGTGCGGTGGCAGCGAGTCCACTGCGGCCACCCAACCGTCGGGATCCACCGCCAGTGCGGGCCTGCCGACCCTGGCAAGGATGGGAGCGGCCACGGTGCGCAGCCGGTTCAGCGTGCGGTCGTGGGCCTCGCGCAGCTGCGACTCCGCCAGCCGGGCCACCAGGTCGACCAGCGCGATCGTGGTGGGGTGCACCGTGGCTGCCGGTCCGGACACGTCGACGATGCCGACCACGTGCCCGGTGCGCGGATCCCTGATCGGGGCGCCTGCACACGTCCACGGGTGGTGACTGCGGAGGAAGTGTTCGGCCGAGAACACCTGAACGGCGCGGTGCGAGACCAGCGCGGTGCCGATGGCGTTGGTGCCGACGGCGTTCTCGCTCCAGGTGGCGCCCTCGACGAAGCCCGAGCCGATCGGCGTGGCCGAGCACCCGCGTCGAGCCGTACCGCCACAGCACGCGGCCGCGGGCGTCCGCCACGACCAGGATGTTGTCGCCGCCCTCGATCACGGACTCCAGGCCGCGGGAGACGTCGTCGAGCACGGCGAACAGCCCGGAGGCCTGGCGCAACACGTCGAGCCCACCCGTGTCGACGTCGGGCGGCGAATGCCGTTCGGGATCAATACCCTTGCCCAGCAACCGGTTCCAGGAGTCGGCGATGACGTCGCGTGGGCGCGCCGGCCCGCGGTTGCCCGCCATGGTCGCGTCATAGACCTCGGAGAGCAGCAGGGCGTAGCTGCGCGGATCGTCGCCGACCGCGACCGCGGGTTCTGGCGTCCCAGCTGGACTTGGCATCAAGTCGATTGTGCGCTCCGTCACATCAGCTGTCACGCCGGGGCACCCAACGACGCGTCACCGGTAGACCATGCCTCCGTCGATGACCCCCGCCTGGCCGGTCATGTAGTCGGCGCCGGGGCCGGCCAGGTAGGCCACGAAGCCCGCCACGTCGTCCGGTGTCTCGGCACGGCCCAGCGCGATGGTGGCGACGAACTTCTCGAACGTCTCACCCTCCGCGGCGTCGGTGAGCTCGGCGAACCGCTTGTCGATCTCGACCCACATGTCGGTGCCGACGACGCCGGGGCAGTAGGCGTTGACGGTGATGCCGTCGGCAGCGTGCTCCTTGGCCGCGGCCTGAGTGAGCGCGCGCACCGCGAACTTGGTGGCGCTGTACGGGCCGAGCATCGCGTATCCCTCGTGCCCGGCGATGGACGACGCGTTGATGATCTTGCTGATCTTTCCCTTGTCCTTGTTCCCCAGTTCCTTGAACTTCGCCACCGCGGCCTGGATGCCCCACAGCACGCCGTCGACGTTGATCGCCCAGAGCCGGGCCAGCTCCTGCGGAGTCACCTCGCTGATCGGGCCGACCAGCGCGACCCCGGCGTTGTTGACCATGACGTCGAAGCCACCGAGCGCGGACGCGGCATGGTCGACGGCGGCGAACACCTGCTGCCCTGTCACTGACGTCGGCGACGAACGTCGTTGCCTTGGAGCCGATTTCGCCGACCTCGTCCGCGACGGCGGCCAACCCGTCGGGGAACACGTCGACGAGCGCGACGTCGGCACCCTGGCGGGCGAGCTCGATGGCGATGCCGCGACCGATGCCGCGGCCCGCGCCGGTCACCAGGGCGACCGTGTCGAGCAGTGGCGGTTGGATGGATCTGGTCATTTCTCGAGACCTTTCATGCGGTTGAGGGGGTTCAGTTGGACGGGTCGACGAGAACCTTCATCTTGGTGCCGGCGTGCAGTGCCTCGAAGCCCTCGTCGATGACGTCGTCGATCGCGATCGGCGTCACCCAGCCGGTGGTGTCGTACATGCCGCGGGCCATCAGATCGATCACCGCCGCGAAGTCCGGCGCCGTGTAACACAGCGACCCCTGAATGCGGGACTCGTTCATCACCAGGTTGAGCAGCGGTGTGACCAACGGCTTCTCGTAGATCGCGACGCTGACCATCGTCCGTCGCGCACCCACGCAGGCCAGCGCCGTCTCGACCGCGGGGGCCACGCCCGCCGCGTCGTACACGGCATCGGCTCCCCTGCCGCCGGTGTGGTCGGCGATGAACGCGGGCACGTCGACGCTCGTCGGGTCCAGCGTGCTCGCGCCGAGCGCCTCGATGGCGGCACGCCGGGTGGCCGACGGTTCCACCACGAAGACGTCGTCGACGCCCTTGCCGCGCAGCGCGAACCACAGCCCGATGCCGATGGGGCCCGCGCCGAACACCATCGCGGTGCCGTCGGCGCGTGGATCGCCAAGGGTCGCGGCGTGGTAGGCCACCGACATCGGTTCCACCAGCGCGCCCAGTTCGAGCGAGACGTTGTCGGGCAGCCGGTGCAGCATGTCGGTCGGGACCACCGTGTACTCGGCCATCCCGCCGTCGGACATCAGCCCGTGGAAGCCGATCTGCGCGCAGATGTTGTAGTTGCCCGCGTTGCAGGCAGGGCAGTGCCCGCAGCGGTACAGCGGCATGATCGCCACCCGGTCGCCCTCGGCGTAGTCGGTGACGCCGTCACCGACGCCGGTGATGACGCCGGAGAACTCGTGACCCATCGTCAACGGCATCTGCTGACCGGTCAGGGGATGCGGCTCGGTGGGGATGAAGATCGGCCCGGCGTAGTACTCGTGCAGGTCGGTACCGCAGATGCCGTTGAACCCGACCTTCACCTTGACCGTGCCTGCGCGTCGGTTCGGGTTCGGGCACGTCGGCGACTTCGAGCTTGTTCGGTCCGTAGTACACAGCTGCTTTCATTGGGCATGTCTATGTGATCCGCGGCACATCGCATAAGGGTTGCAACACGTTGCATCCGCTGAGCCCGTGCGTGAGGAAACCGGGATGCAACTCCGTGCAACCCTTGCCACCGCCGCCGTGACGGTGTGTTCTGACTCACATGACACAGACCATTGACGCCGGCACCACCGCGGCGACGTCGCCCCAGGAACGCATCGACGCGTGGCTGGCCGACTTCGAGCTGGCGCTGGCCAGCCGCGACATCGAGCGGGTCGTCGGCAAGTTCGCCGTCGACTCCTTCTGGCGCGACCTCGTCGCCTTCACCTGGAACATCAAGACCGTGGAGGGTCGCGACGGCATCGCCGACATGCTGACCGAGCGGCTGGCGCCCACCGATCCGACCGGGTTCCGCACCCGTGAGCCCGCGACCGACGACGGCGGCGGCGTCGTGTCGGCGTTCATCGAGTTCGAGACCGCCGTCGGGCGCGGCGATCGGCCACCTGCGGCTCAAGGACGATCAGGGGTGGACCCTGCTGACCGCCATGCAGGAACTCAAGGGCCACGAGGAGCGCAAGGGCGCGTCACGGGTCATGGGCGCCGTGCACGGCAGCGACCCCGACACCAGGTCGTGGGGCGAGAAGCGTCGGGACGAAGACGCCGAGCTCGGCTACACCACACAGCCGTACACGCTGATCGTCGGCGGCGGTCAGGGTGGCATCGCGCTCGGCGCCCGGCTGCGTCAGCTCGGCGTGCCCGCCATCGTCGTCGACCGCCACGAGCGACCGGGCGACCAGTGGCGCAATCGCTACAAGTCGCTGTGCCTGCACGACCCGGTCTGGTACGACCACCTGCCGTACCTGCCCTTCCCGCAGAACTGGCCGGTGTTCGCGCCGAAGGACAAGATCGGCGACTGGCTGGAGTCCTACACCCGCGTGATGGAGGTGCCGTACTGGTCGAAGACCACGTGCCTGTCGGCCTCCTTCGACGAGGCCGAGCAGCGCTGGACCGTGGAGGTGGACCGCGACGGCGAGCGCGTCACGCTGCGGCCGACGCAGCTGGTGCTGGCCACCGGGATGTCGGGCAAGCCGAGCGTGCCGACGCTGCCGGGCCAGGACGTCTTCCGCGGCGAACAGCACCACTCCAGCGCGCATCCCGGCCCGGACCGCTACGTGGGCAAGCGCGCCGTGGTGATCGGCTCCAACAACTCCGCACACGACATCTGCAAGGCGCTGGTGGAGAACGGCGTCGACACGACGATGGTGCAGCGGTCCTCGACCCACATCGTCAGGTCCGACTCGTTGATGGACCTCGGTCTCGGCGACCTGTACTCGGAGCGCGCGGTGAACTCGGGGATGACCACCGAGAAGGCCGACCTGACGTTCGCGTCGCTGCCCTACCGCATCCTGCACGAGTTCCAGATCCCGATCTATGACGCAATCCGCGAGCGGGACAAGGACTTCTACGATCGGCTGGCCGCCGCGGGCTTCGACCTGGACTGGGGCGAGGACAATTCCGGACTGTTCATGAAGTACCTGCGCCGCGGGTCGGGCTACTACATCGACGTCGGCGCATCCGACCTGATCGCCGACGGCACGCATCAAGCTGGCCCACGGCCAGGTCGACCATCTGACCGAGGATTCGGTGGTGCTCGCCGACGGGACCGTGCTGCCCGCCGACGTCGTGGTCTACGCGACGGGGTACGGCTCGATGAACGGCTGGGCGGCCGACCTGATCGGACAGGACGTCGCCGACAAGGTCGGCAAGGTGTGGGGACTCGGATCCGACACGCTGAAGGACCCCGGGCCATGGGAGGGCGAGCAGCGCAACATGTGGAAGCCCACCCAGCAGGACAACCTGTGGTTCCACGGCGGCAACCTGCACCAGTCGCGGCACTACTCGCTGTACCTGGCGCTGCAGCTCAAGGCGCGCCACGAGGGCATCCCCACGCCGGTCTACGGATTGGCCGCTGTGCATCATTTGAGTTGATGGGTGCATCATTTGAGTTGATGGGTGCATCATTTGAGTTGATGACCGAACCGCTGCGCGAGGGCCTGGCACCCGTCGTCGGCGACGGCGCACGCGTGCTGATCCTCGGGTCGTTCCCGAGCGAACGGTCCCTGGTGGCAGGCGAGTACTACGCCAATCGGCGCAATCAGTTCTGGCCGCTGCTGGGGGCCGTGTTCGGATTCGACGCCGACGTCGCCTACGCCGATCGGATCGCGGCGGTGACGCAGCACGGCGTGGCCCTGTGGGACGTCGTGCACAGTTGCCGCCGGGCGGGCAGCATGGATGCCAAGATCGACCGGAAGTCGTTGGTGGTGAACGACTTCGGGCCGCTGCTCGCGCAGCACCCCGGTATCGAGCGGGTGTTCGTCAACGGGCTGACCGCCTTCGAGTTGTTCGGCCGCCACGTCGACACCGCGCTGCCCGCCGTCCGGCTGCCGTCGAGCAGCGGAGCGCTGCCCATGTCGTTCGCGGACAAGCTCGCCCGGTGGCGCGAGGTCGGGGCGGCTGACGCCGATCCACGGTGTCCTTCGGCGTCGTTGGAGCCGCGGACCGGCACTGGCTCGCCAGACAGCTCGATTCCGATGATGTTCTTCCCCTCGCTCGGCCGCAGTACTTTCGCGCCGGAGTTGTCGTCGCTGCCTCCGTGGCGAGCTGCTCGGCCGCTGAACCCTCTACACCCGTGCCACCGAGTGCGACGTCAGCGTCGCCGGTGGACGCCGCGCTGCCTCTGCCCGATCGCACTGCCGGCTTCGACTACCAACTCGGCGGCGGCTACGCCCCACCGCCCGGAGTGACCATCGTGGAGCGTGACCGCACCGACCAACCCGCCGGCGCCGGCTATGACATCTGCTACGTCAACGGATTTCAAACACAAGCGGCTGACTCGAAGGAATTCGCACGCCAGCATCCCGACCTGGTCCTACATGACGGCGACAAGCCGTTGATCGATCCCAACTGGCCCGACGAATACCTCTACGACACCTCGACCGACGCCAAACGTGCAGGGCTTGCGGCCATCGTCGAACCGTGGATCGAGGGGTGCAAGTCCGCCGGCTTCGCCGCCGTCGAGATCGACAACCTTGACTCCTACACCCGTTCGGCGGACGCGCTCACCGTCGATGACAACCTGACCGTGTCTAGCTGACGGGCGGCCTGCGGTGCGCCCACGGCCGGGCGGACTCGATCTGGGCGCCGAGCGACAGCAGCGTGGCCTCGTCGAACGGCCTGCCGACGAGCTGAATCGACGTCGGGATGCCGTTGCCGTCCAGGCCCCACGGCACCACGGCGGCGGGCTGACCGGTCACGTTGAACATGGCCTGGAACGGCGCCCGGGGAGCGATCAGCGCGAGCGTCGAGAGAGCGCCGAGACGCTGGTAGGCACCGATGCGCGACGGGCCGGTCGCCGTGCCCGGCGTGATCACCACGTCGACGTCGTCGAAGATCGTGTTGACCTGCGCGGTCACGTCCGCCTCGGCGAGGCGGATGGCCGCCATCCGCCGCTGTGAGACGAGCCCGCCGATCCGCGCGAAGCCGCGCGTGCGGCGGTCGAGGCGTTCCGGCCGCGGTAGCTCGTCGACGGCGTCGCGCACGCCACGGAAGTAACGCGGCATCACCTGGCCGTACACCGCCTTCGGCGGATAGTCCGGATCGCGTTCGACCACGTCGTGCCCCAGTTCGCGCAGCAGTGCGCCCGCTTCGGCGACCGCGGCGCGCTGCGCCCTGCCCACCCGCGCGGTCAGCAGCGGCGGTGGCTTGGTGCTCAACGCGATCCGCAGCCGGCCCGGTGCGCGCGCCGCCGCGGCGACGAAGCCGCCGTCCGGGGTGTCCGTGGCCGTCACGTCGAGGAACAACGCAGCGTCCTCGACCGTCCGCGCCAGCGGGCCGTTGACGCTCAGCCCGCACCACGCCCCGTCGTGCGGCGCCAGCGGCACCCGGTCGCGTTGCGGCTTGATGCCGAACAGCCCGCTCCACGTGGACGGGATCCGGATGGAGCCCATGCCGTCGGAGCCAAGGGCCAACGCGGCAAGGCCCGCGGCCATCGCAGCACCGCTGCCCCCGCTACTGCCGCCCGGCGCGAAGTCGGTGTTCCACGGGTTGCGGGTCGCGCCGAACGTCAACGTCTCGGTGAACGGCCAGATCATCAGCTCGGGCACGGAGGTCTTGCCGACGATCACGGCGCCTGCCGCGCGCAGCAGTCGCACCACCTCGGCGTCGGCGGTGCGGGCCGGTCCGTGCGCGCTGGATCCGTAGGTGGTCACCTCGCCCGCGACGTCGATGTCGTCCTTGACCGCGATCGGCACGCCGAGCAACGGCAGCCGCTCCCCCGCGTCGAGCCGGTCCTGGCACGACGCCGCCTCCCTGCGCGCGGAATCGGCGAGAACGACGCGGTACGAACGCAATTCACCGTCCAGCCGGGCGATGCGGTCGAGATAGACATCCAGCAGGGCAGGCGCGGTGACGGTGCCCGCAGCGAGCAGGCGAGCCTGTTCCGCGGCACCGGTGTAGGCGAGATCGCGAGGGTCCACCTGCCCGACAATACGAGAGAGCGCTGGAGCTAGCCGTGTCTGGTGGCGTACTCCCCCGGCGTGCAGCCGAGCATCGAGCGGAAGTCGTTGATGAAGTGCGCCTGGTCGTACCAGCCCAGCCGCACCGCGAGATCGGCGAAGTCCACCGCCGGATCCGTCTCGATCTCGAGCGCGGCGTGCTGCAACCGGTAGCGGCACAGCACCCACTTCACCGGAACGCCGACGTAGCGGCGGAACACCCGCTGTGTGGTGCGCGCGCTCCACGGCGAATGCGCCATGACCTGTTCGACGCGGTGCAGCGTGTCGTCGTCGCGAATCCGGTCGACCAGCGTGCCCAGCGCCAGGTAGGTGGCGTCGACATCGCCACGGTGCGCGGCGATCGCCTCATCCAGACGGCGGCCGCCGACTCCCGATCGTCGTCGAGGACCAGCGGGCCGCCGAAGAGCTCGTCGTCGACGAGGACCGTGCGGCCGGTGAGCTCGCCCGCGTCGCGATCGAACCGGGCCGCGAAACCGCCTGGCGCGAAGCGGGCGCCGACCACGGCGCCCTGCTCGGACAGCGTGGTGGTGAAGACCCGCTCGACCACGCCCTGAATCAGGGTGCTCGGCAGCGGCATGCCCGTGCCGCGGCGAGTCGGTGCCCCATTCGTGGGTGAGGTGCACGGCGGGGAAGGTGATCACCGCGCTGGCGAACGGGGGGCGTCCGCGCAGATCCCAGCTGACCGACCAGAAGTGGTCGACCCAGCGGGCCGCATCGTCGGACGGGGCCCACCGGTCGAGTTCGAACACCGACGTGGAACCCGCGCGCCCGACCACCCCCAACTGGGGAGCGGCCGGATCCGCTGACGCGTTTTTCCAAGCGCCCATGCTCATCACGCCTACGAAACTGGCTGACATGTCCGTGAACCCAATTCCCGAGGGCTACACCAGCCTGACCCCATTCCTGGTCATCGACGGCGCCGCAGGGGCCATCGAGTTCTACACCGCGGTGTTCGGCGCGACGCTGATCGAGAAGATGGACAGGCCGCAGACGGCTCGACGTGATAGCGCATGCCGAGCTCGACTTCGGTGATGGTCGACTCCAATTGTCCGACCCGAATCCCGATTACAAGCTGGAGGCGCCGGAACGCAAGGAGTCGGTGACCCATTCGATGGTGTTGTACTGCCCCGACGTCGACGACGTCGTTGCCCGCGCCGAGAAGGCGGGCGCCACCATCCGCGAGGCAGCGCAGACGTTCGTCACCGGCGACCGGTTTGCCTCGATCATCGACCCGTTCGGGCAACGCTGGGCGGTGATGACCCGCGTCGAGCAGGTCGACGCCGAGGAGCGCGACCGTCGGCTGGCCGAGTGGGCGAAGGAGAACGCGTAGCTGGGCACTACGGTGGCCCTATGTCATGCGTGTTCTGCGCCATCGTCGCCGGTGACGCGCCGGCCGTGCGCATCTACGAGGACGACGACTACCTGGCCATCCTCGACGTCCGCCCGATCGTCCGCGGCCACACGCTGGTCATTCCGAAGAAGCACACCGCCGACCTGACCGACACGCCGCCGGAGACGGTCGCCGACATGGTGCGCATCGGGCAGCGGATCGGCCAGGCGGCCCGCGTCTCCGAGTTGAAGGCCGACGGCAACAACGTCGTCATCAACGACGGCAAGGCCGCATTCCAGAGCGTGTTCCACATCCACCTGCACGTGGCCCCGCGGAAGTCCGGCGACAAGCTGTCATTCGCCAAGGGCCTGGTGGTGCGGCACGATCCAGACCGGGAGGCCACGGGCCGCATCCTGCGCGACGCGTTGGCCAAGATCGACACATTCGAGGAGTGACGCCATGAGCAACATGCCGCTGTGGGAGCGCTACATCGGGATCCCCCTGCTGGGGATCCACGACACGATCTACAAGAAGACCGACGGCCGGATCGGGCACCGGATCCCCGGCGCCCCGCCGAGCCTGCTGTTGCACACGGTCGGCGCGAAGACGGGGATCAAGCGCACCAACACGCTGAGCTACGCCGAGGACGGCGGCGCGTATCTGGTCGTCGCGTCGAAGGGCGGCGACCCGAAGGCGCCCGGCTGGTACCACAACCTGAAGGCCAACCCGAAGGTCGAGATCAACATCGGACCCAAGCGGCTCCCCGCCGACGCGAGGATCATCGGAGCCGACGACCCGGACTATCCGAGGTTGTGGAAGTTGGTCAACGACAACAACTCCAACCGCTACGACGGCTATCAGAAGCGCACGACGCGGCCGATTCCGATCATCGCGCTGACGCCCTAGAACAGCTCCTTGGCGAGCAGTTCCAGCGTCTGCTCGCGGGCGGGCGCGGTCGCGGGGTCGACGCCGCGGTAGGCCGACGCGACGGGGTTGACCATCACCTCGTCGACGCCGAAGTGCTCCGCGAGGTCGCGCACCTGATCGGCCGCCTCGGTCGGCGAGCCGACGATGGCGCGGGCCAGCCCCGAGTCGACGATGGCCTGCTGCTGGGGGTTCAGTTCGATGCCCTGCGCGTCCTCGACGAGGTCCAGCGCCCGCAGCGGCTGCCCGGTGCGCAGCCACGCCATCATGTGCAGGTTCGGCAGCATCAGCGCCTCGGCCTCGGCGCGGGTGCGGCGCCACGGATGCGTTGACGGTCATGAACGTGGTGGGTTCGGCGGCCAGATCGCTCGGCCGGAACTCCGAGCGGTAGACGGCCAGCGCCTCCTCGGTGCCCTGACCCGAGAAGTGGTGCGCGAACACGTACGGCAGCCCCTTGGCGGCGGCCAGGTGCGCCGAGTACAGCGACGAGCCGAGCAGCCACAGCCGCGGCTCGCTGGCGGCGGCGGGCGTCGCCTTCAGAACGTAGTTCTGGTCCAACAGGCTTCGGCCCCGCAACTTCACGTGCACGCCCGTCGCACTCATCAGGGCGGCGACGTCGTCGAGGTACTGCGGGAACTGCTCGATGTCGGTGTCGTCGCGGCCCGCGGCGCCGCGCAGGGCCATCGAGGTGACGGGATCGGAGCCGGGCGCACGGCCGATGCCGAGGTCGACGCGTCCCGGCGCGGCGGCCTCCAGCAGAGCGAACTGCTCGGCGACCGCCAGCGGCGCGTGGTTGGGCAGCATGACGCCACCCGAGCCGAGCCGCAGCTGCGTTGGTCTGCGCGGCGAGGTAGGCGATCACCACGGGCGGGCTGGTGGCGGCGACCGCGGGCATGTTGTGGTGTTCGGCCACCCAGTAGCGGGTGTAGCCCAGCGAGTCGGCGATCTGCGCCAGCCCGACGGTCGCGGCCAGCGCGTCCGACGTGGTCTGATCGCTGCGGACGGGGACGAGGTCGAGTACCGAGAGTCGCACGAGCTATTCAACCGTTGGCCCCGCCCGATCGTTCCCCTTCCCGCGATTTGGGCGCGTCTCACCCGCGGTGAGCGCGGGTTAACGCGCACGAAATCACAGGTCGGCGACGCGTTTGGCGGTCGCGAAGACGTCGTCGAGCATCGCCGGGGTGAGCCTGCCGGTGAACGTGTTCTGCTGGCTGGGGTGATAGCACCCGAGCAGATCGACGCCGTCGAGCTTGGCGATCGCGAGGTGCCCGAACTTCGGCTGCGGCACGGGCACGGTTCCGCCGCCCGCGCGCACCATGTCGAGCGTCGCCCGCCACGCGAACCCGCCGAGCACGACGATCACCCGCACGTGCGGCCGGATCAGCCGCCACTCGGCATCCAGCCACGGCGCGCAGGTCGAGCGCTCGGCCGGGGTCGGCGCGTTGTCCGGCGGAGCGCATCGCACCGCGGCCGCCATGCGAGTGTCCTTGAGCGCCAAGCCATCTGCGGCGTCCACGCTCAACGGCGAGGTGGCCAGACCCGCGCGATGCAGCGCGGCGAACAGCACGTCGCCCGAGCGGTCGCCGGTGAACACCCGCCCGGTCCGGTTCGCCCCGTTGGCCGCGGGTGCGAGACCGACGATCAGAATCGCGGGCCGCTCGGCGCCGAAGCCGGGAATGGGCCTGCCCCAGTACGGCTCGGCGGCGAAGGACCGGCGCTTCTCCACGGCGACGCGCTCCCGCCACTCGACCAGCCGCGGGCAGGCCCGGCACACGCTGACCTCCGCGTCCAGATCGTCGATCGCGCGGGTGCGCTTCGCGATGGACCGCACGCGCGCGGCCGTCGTCGCGACCACGGTGTCGGGCGACGCCGGATCACCCGGCCAGCCCGACCCGGCGGGCACCGGCGACTCGAACGGCTCGCCGGTCCTCGGATGCGGCAATCTCACCCCAACACTGTGCACGTCGCGGAAAATGCGCCGCGGCCGGGTGAGGTGCACTGCTAGATTCGGCCGCGATACCTCATGAGCAACGAAAAGCGCGGCCCGCTGTATCTGATCCTGTTGGCCGCGCTGATGGCTGGCGCCGGCAACGGGATCTCGATGATCGCGTTCCCATGGCTGGTCCTGCAGCGCAACGGGTCCGCGCTGGAAGCGTCGATCGTGGCGATGGCGGGCACGCTGCCGCTGCTGGTGGCCACCCTGATCGCGGGCGCGGCGGTCGATTACCTGGGACGACGGCGGGTTTCGATGATCTCCGACGCGCTGTCGGCGCTGGCGGTGGCCGCGGTGCCCGTGATCGCCATGACGTTCGGGGTCGACGTCCATCAACGTCGCGGTGCTCGCCGGCCTGGCCGCCCTCGGCGCGTTCTTCGACCCGGCGGGCATCACGGCCCGCGAGACGATGCTGCCCGAGGCAGCCAAGCGGGCCGGCTGGACGCTGGACCGCGCCAACAGCGTCTACGAGGCGACGTTCAACCTGGCCTACATCGTCGGCCCCGGCATCGGCGGCCTGTTGATCACCACGCTGGGCGGCGTCAACACCATGTGGGTGACGGCAGGGGCGTTCCTGCTGTCGATCCTGTCGATCACGGTGCTGCGCCTCGAGGGCACGGGCAAGCCCGACCAGGACTCCCTGCCCGACGGGGTGTGGTCCGGTGTGGTCGAAGGGCTTTCGTTCGTGTGGAACATGAAGGTGCTGCGCACGCTGGCGTTCATCGACCTGACCGCGACGGGGCTCTTCATGCCGATGGAGAGCGTGCTGTTCCCGAAGTACTTCACCGACCGCAACGAGCCCGCACAACTGGGCTGGGTGCTGATGGCGCTGTCGGTCGGCGGCCTGGTCGGCGCGCTCGGCTACGCGGTGATGTCGAAGTACATGAAGCGGCGCACCACGATGTTGATCGCGGTGCTGACGCTGGGTGTGGCGATGACGATCATCGCGTTCCTGCCACCACTGCCGGTGATCCTGGTGCGGTGCGCGATCGTCGGCTTCGTCTACGGGCCGATCGCGCCGATCTACAACTACGTCATGCAGACCCGTGCGCCCAAGCACCTGCGCGGCCGGGTGGTCGGGGTGATGGGCTCGCTGGCCTACGCCGCGGGGCCGCTCGGGCTGATCCTCGCCGGGCCACTGGCCGACTCCGCCGGTCTGAAGGCGACGTTCTTCGCGCTCTCGCTGCCGATGATCGTGCTGGGTCTGGTCGCGCTGCGGTTGCCGTCGCTGCGGGATCTCGACAACGCCCCTGAGCACACCTAGCGGTCGTTCCACCACGGGATGCGCTGCCCAAACGAACGGTGAGGCGACGTCGCGTTTACAACGGTCTGCAATACGGGTAACCCGATCGCAAATGTGATAAACGCCACAATCGAGGTCAGCCATGTACCAGCAGGTTCTTGATCCGGTCGCCAACTCCCTCGCGTGGAGCGCCGTATTCGCGGCACTGCCACTGCTGCTGCTCTTCGTCCTGCTGGGTGCGCTGAAGATGACCGCATGGAAGGCGTCGGTGATCTCGCTCGCCGTCAGCATCGTCATCGCCGTCGCGGTCTACGGCATGCCCATCGGCCAGACCCTGTTGGCCGGGTCCGAAGGAGCCGCGTTCGGCTTCTTCCCGATTCTCTGGATCGTCATCAACGCGATCTGGGTCTACCAGATGACCGTCGAGACAGGACATTTCGACGTCCTACGGCGCTCCTTCAGCCAGGTCAGCGACGACCAGCGGATCCAGGCCGTCATCATCGCGTTCTCATTCGGGGCGCTGATGGAGGCCCTCGCCGGTTTCGGAACCCCGGTGGCGGTGACGTCGGTGATGCTGATCGCGCTCGGCTTCAAGCCGATGAAGGCGGCCGTGCTGGCGCTGGTCGCGAACACCGCGCCCGTGGCATTCGGCGCCATGGCAACGCCCATCATCACGCTGGGCAAGGTCACCGAGCTGCCCGTCGACACGCTCGGCGCGATGGTCGGGCGGCAGACCCCGATCCTGGCGCTGTTCGTCCCGCTTGGCGCTGGTGGCCATCGTCGACGGCTGGCGGGGTATCCGTCGAGACATGGCCTGCCGCCGTGGTGTGCGGCGTCGTGTTCGCCGTCGCGCAGTACGCAACCTCCAACTTCGTCTCCGTCCCGCTCGCCGACGTCGTGGCGTCGCTGCTGTCCGCAGCCGCCATCGTCGCGATGGTGCGGGTCTGGCACCCCCGCCGCGCGTACACCGAACCCGCGGTGGTCGCGGGTGGTGCGGCCGACGAACCGACCCCGGAATTCGCCGAGCGTGCGGGACGACCGATCACACACACGGACGACCGGACCGACTCTCGCGCAGACGTCGTGAGGGCCTACGCCCCGTACGCGATCATCATCGCGGTCTTCGTGGTCTGTCAGATCGGCGCCGTGAAGAAGCTGCTCGACAAGGCGACCTTCACCATCGCCTGGCCCGGCCTGCACGTGCTCGACACCGACGGCGATCCGGTGAGCCTCGTCAAGTTCTCACTGAACCTGCTCACCTCGCCCGGCACGCAGATGCTGGTGGCAGGGCTCATCACGATGGTGGTGCTGCGGCTCTCGTTCGGCCGCGCGCGTCAAGGCGTACGGGGCGACGCTGCATCAGCTCCGCTTCGCGATCCTGACCGTGATGGTGGTGCTGGCGCTGGCGTTCGTGATGAACCTGTCCGGTCAGACGATCACGCTCGGCACCTGGATGGCCGCCGCAGGCGGGGCGTTCGCGCTGCTGTCCCCGATCCTCGGCTGGCTGGGCACGGCCGTCACCGGCTCGGACACCTCGTCGAACTCACTCTTCGGCGCCCTGCAGGTGACCGCGGCCAATCAGGCCGGGCTGTCGGACGTGTTGATGGCCGCGGCCAACAGCTCGGGCGGGGTGCTCGGAAAGATGATCTCGCCGCAGAACCTCGCGATCGCGGCGGCCGCGGTCGGGATGGACGGCAAGGAGGGCGACATCTTCCGCCGCGTGATCCTGTGGAGCCTGTTGTTCCTGGTGCTGCTGTGCGGACTGAACGCGCTGCAGGCCTCGCCCGTGTTGTCGTGGATGGTGCCGTGACTTTTCGGGCTGGTGCCGTGACGTCCGTCACGCACCTCGTAGCATCGACGGGTGGCCGAAGAAATGCTCGCTGAGCTCGTCGCCGAGCTTCCGGACGGCACCGTCGTCACCGATCCCGACATCGTCGCCTCATACCGGCAGGACCGCGCCGCCGACCCGGACGCGGGCACCGCGATCGCCGTGGTCAGGCCGCGGCGGACCGAGGAGGTCCAGGCGGTGCTGCGGTGGGCGACCAAGCACGGGGTGCCCGTCGTGCCCCGCGGCGCAGGCACCGGACTCTCCGGCGGCGCCACTGCGCTGGACGGCGGCATCGTGCTGTCGACCGAGCGGATGCGTGACATCTTCGTCGACCCCGTGACCCGCACCGCCGTGACGCAGCCGGGACTGTTCAACGCCGAGGTCAAGAAGGCGGTCGCCGAGTACGGGCTGTGGTATCCACCCGACCCGTCGTCGTACGAGATCTGCAGCATCGGCGGCAACATCGCGACCAATGCGGGCGGCCTGTGCTGCGTGAAGTACGGCGTGACGACCGACTACGTGCTCGGCATGCAGGTGGTGCTGGCCGACGGCACCGCCGTGCGCCTGGGCGGCCCTCGACTGAAAGACGTTGCGGGACTGAGCCTGACGAAGTTGTTCGTCGGCAGCGAGGGCACGCTCGGCGTGATCACGGAGGTGACGCTTCGGCTCCTGCCGCCGCAACACAGGGGCTGCACGGTGGTCGCGTCGTTCGACTCGGTGGCCGCCGCCGCGGAGGCGGTCGTGACCATCACCGGCAAGATCCGGCCGTCGATGCTCGAGTTCATGGACGCGGTCGCCGTCAACGCGGTCGAGGACAAGCTGAAGATGGGCCTGGACCGCAACGCCGCGGCGCTGATGGTCGCCGCGTCCGACGACCGTGGGCCCGCGGGCGCCGAGGACGCCGAATTCATGGCGCGGGTGTTCACCGAACACGGTGCGACGGAGGTGTTCACCACCGACGACCCCGACGAGGGCGACGCCTTCGTCGCGGCGCGCCGGTTCGCGATCCCCGCGGTCGAGGCCAAGGGATCGCTGTTGCTCGAGGACGTCGGGGTGCCGCTGCCCGCGCTGGCCGATCTGGTGTCGGGCGTGGCGAAGATCGCCGAGCAACACGGCCTGATGATCTCGGTGATCGCGCACGCGGGCGACGGCAACACCCATCCGCTGATCGTGTTCGACCCCACCGATCACGACGAGGCCGAGCGCGCCCAGCTGGCGTTCGGCGAGATCATGGACCTGGCCGTCGGTCTCGGCGGCACCATCACCGGCGAGCACGGCGTCGGCCGACTCAAACAACCGTGGCTGGCCGGCTATCTCGGGCCCGAGGCGATGGAGCTCAACCGGCGCATCAAGCAGGCGCTGGACCCGGCCAACATCCTCAATCCTGGCGCGGCGATCTAGCCGTGGCTGACGTGCCCGCGCGATCTCCCACCCGCGCTTGCGACGATCGTCGGCGACCCAGTGGCGCCGGCTCGACGGCGTGACCACGGACGGGTGGTCGGCCAAACCTCGATCGACACAGCATGATTCGATGTCCGATCTCCGCGCGATGACGAAACCTCTACCACCGGAGGACGCGGCTCCGCGCGACCCGTGGCACCGCGAAGGCGGAGTCTTGGCGTGGGCTCCCCGACCTCAGGGATCGGAGCTGACGACTGCAGGCTGAATGCGCGGCAAATTGCCTCCCCGCGGGGGGAGGGCTTGCCGCCTGGTGACTCAGTTCATGTGCCCCGGGCCGTGGTGGTTGTTCCAGCCGGGAGCCTGCGTTGGCACGGGCGTGGCGTAGACGTCCGGGTAGTACTGGTAACCGGGGCCGACCGGTGCAGGCGTGGTGGTCGTGGTGGTCGGCGAGGCGCTGGCCAGGCCGGCCAGCCCGATGAGGCCGAGTGCCGCGCCGCAAACGATCGCAGGCACTGCGACGAACCGGACGAGGTTACGGGTGCTTCTGGTCATGTCATCAATCCTTTTGTGTGGGTGTGTGTTTCGGTTGTCCTCCGGTGGTTTCCGGCGATGAGACAACCCTGTCGCACCGCAGCCGCCACGTCTGTCGGGCGAACGGTGGACTGACCGGATGAATCGCGCACCCCCCGATTGGTGGACACGCCACCCCGGGAACAGCCCGCGAGCAGACGCAAACGCCCCTGATTGCACCTAAATCAGGGGCGTTTGCGTCTGCTCGCGGGAAAGGGCGTGCCGCCGGCATTGACATCTGATGCCCATCTGTCGTATGCATAAGACATGACAGCGACTTTGTCTCACGACACTCCCGCGCGGTTCCAGCTGGCCACCGCCGCCACCTGGCCGAACCCGTGGCCGATGTACCGCGCGCTGCGCGACCACGATCCCGTGCACCACGTCGTCCCCGACAACCCCGACCACGACTACTACGTGCTGTCCCGGCACGCCGACATCTTCACCGCCGCGCGCGACCACGAGACCTTCTCCTCGGCGCAGGGCCTGACCGTCAACTACGGCGAGCTGGAACTGATCGGGCTGGCCGACAACCCGCCGATGGTGATGCAGGACCCGCCGGTGCACACCGAGTTCCGCAAGCTGGTGTCGCGCGGCTTCACGCCCCGACAGGTCGAGGCCGTCGAACCGAAGGTCCGCGAGTACGTCGTCGAGCGGATCGAGCGCATGCGAGTCCAACGGCGGCGGGCGACATCGTCACCGAGCTGTTCAAGCCGCTGCCGTCGATGGTCGTCGCGCACTACCTCGGTGTGCCCGAGGCGGACCGGGACCAGTTCGACGGATGGACCGAGGCGATCGTCGCGGCCAACACCGCCGAGGGCGGCATCGCCGGCGCGCTCGAGACGCTCGGCGACGCGCTCGGCGGGATGATGGCGTACTTCACCGCGCTGATCGAACGCCGCCGCGTCGAACCCGAGGACGACACCGTGTCGCATCTGGTGGCCGCGGGCGTCGGCGCCGACGGCGACATCGCGGGCGTGCTGTCGATCCTGGCGTTCACCTTCACGATGGTCACCGGCGGCAACGACACCACCACCGGCATGCTCGGCGGCTCGGTGCAGCTGCTGCACCAGCGACCCGACCAACGCGCCCTGCTGGCCGAAAACCCGGACCTGATCGGCGATTCCGTCGACGAGTTCCTGCGGCTCACCGCGCCGGCACAGATGCTCGGCCGCACGGTGACCCGCGACGTGACGATCGGCGACACCACCATTCCGGCAGGCCGTCGGGTGATGTTCCTCTACGGCTCGGGCAACCGCGACGAGCGGCAGTACGGCGACGACGCCGGCGAGCTCGACGTGACCCGCAAGCCGCGCAACATCCTGACCTTCAGCCACGGCGCGCACCACTGCCTCGGCGCGGCGGCCGCCCGCATGCAATCGCGGGTGGCACTCGAGGAGCTCATGGCCCGCATCCCCGACTTCGAGGTCGACGAGGACGGAATCATCTGGGCGGGAGGCAGTTACGTGCGACGTCCGCTGTCGATGCCGTTCCGGGTGAAATAGTGGCGGCGACTGGCTGGCCGAGCAGCCGCACCGAGGTGGCGGCCGACCGGATCCTCGACGCCGCCGACGAGTTGTTCACCCGCAGGATGCCGCCACCGTCGGGATGAACGAAATCGCCAAGGCCGCAGGATGTTCCCGCGCCACGCTGTATCGCTACTTCGAGAACCGCGACGCGCTCTACACCGCGTACGTGCACCGCGAGACCCACCGGGTGTTCCGGCGCGATGGGCGAACAGCATCGCAGGTATCGCCGACCCGCGCGAACGCCTCGTCGAAGGCGTCCTCGCGTCGCTGCGTCGGGTCCGCGAAAGCCCGGCCCTCTCTTCGTGGTTCGCCCCGACGCAGCGTCCGATCGGCGGCGAGATGGCCGAACGCTCCGATGTGATCAAGGCGCTGACCGAGGCGTATCTGGCGGTCGCTCGGGATCGACGACGTCGAGCGCGCGCGCCCGCTGGCTGGTGCGCGTGATGATCTCGCTGCTGGTCTTCCCGGGTCACGACGAAGCCGACGAGCGGGCCATGCTCGAGGAGTTCGTGCTGCCTCTGGTGGCGCCCGGGCTGGCCGTTCCGTGAACATGCGTCGCCGCCGACGGCAGAATCTCCACCGGGATCCGGGGGCGGACCGTGGGGGGAATTGTGGGGGAAGATGACCGAACCATCGCCGATGGACGGGCTCGACGCGGCGGTCGCCGAGGAGATCCGCAACGGCGGACGGCTGAAGTCACGCACTCCGGGCGACGCCGTCATCGTCTACGGCAGCGGCAGTATCGCCTACGGCAGCGGCAATGTCCTGATGCACCTGACGTTCGCGTGCCTCACGCTGATCACATCCGGGTTCTTCGTGTTTCCGTGGATCGTCTGGGCGAACACCAACCGCGAGCACCGCGTGACGCTGCGCGTGGATGCCGACGGCACGATCCTTCGGAACCAGCTGGCTAGGACGCCCAGTACGCCTGCGCCTTGATCGACTTGCGCGGAATCCGGTAGTCCTCGCGGAAGATCTTGGCCACCGCGCGGGTGGTCCGGTTGTCACAGGCGACCCAGCCGAAGTGGTCGGCGGCGTCGAACGCCGCCGCGCCGACGGCCTCGGCCAGCGCCTCCCCGGCCTTCTTGCGATCCACCCACGTCACGTCGGCCTTGCCGACCGGCAGCTCGCGGTCGTCGTCGTGCGCGGCCTCGAGGAAGACCTTGGCCGGCGTGTCACCGATGGCGTCGAGCAGCGAATTGATCGCGGGCAGCGACGCGGCGTCGCCGGCGATCACGTAGCCCGCCGGGGCGGGTTCGGGCAACGCGAAGTTGCTGCCGAGCACCGTCACCTCCAGGGTGTCGCCCGCCTCGGCCTGCGTCGCCCAGCGGGTGGCCAGCCCCTGGTGGATGGCGAAGTCGATGTCCACGGTGCCCGCATCGGGATCGGCGTTGACCAGCGTGTAGCCACGCTGATGCGACTTGGCGCCGTCCGGGAACCAGCCGCGCACCCACATCGTCGGATGCAGCGGGCGCTCGGCGAGCAGCTCCTTGCCTGCGAAGTGCACGCGCAGGTAGTTCGGCGTGATCTCGGTGCGGCCCGTCACGGTCAGCTCGTAGTCGCCGCCCCGCCACAACTTGACGAGTGCGCCGGACAGCCCGCGCGACGGCTTCTGGTCGGACATGTCCCGCCCCTTCGTATCAACTTAGGGCAGCATAACCTAATAAACGCTGCGGTGGCCGCGGCCGAATCGCCTACGTCTTGACCCGCGTCACGCGGTGCAGCAGCCAGGCCAGCGGAATCGTCACGACCATCGTCGCCACGAACAGCCACAGCACCGACCCGGTGTAGACCTGCATGCCGAGGACCTCGACCATCACTATTTCCATGGTGATCAGATGGATCAGGAAGATCTCGTAGGAGATCTCGCCGAGGAAGACCATCGGCCGGCTGGCCATGAACCGGGCGTACCAGCCGTGGTCGCCGAGGGCGAGGGGGGCGACGGCCAGGGCGGAGATGACCGCGTAGAAGGCGGCCTTGGCCAAGCCCTCGCGCAGTTGCTCCGGCGACGTCGTCGGCGCACCGGCGATCGGCGTCGACGCGATCAGATAACAGACGACGGCCAGCGGGATGCACACCAGCGCGTAGGCGCGGGCACCCATCTCGCGCAGCGTCGCCAGCATCATGCCGCCGATGAACCAGGCCAGATACGTGGGCAGCCAGATCCGCGCCCCGTCGGGCAAGAAGTCGGTGGTGTGCACCAGCACCAGCCACGCCGGCGTGATCAACGCCAGCGCCGTCAGGCCAACCAACAGGAGCACCGGGCGCCACTGCCTGCGGCACAACACCACCAGCAGCAGCCACGCCAGCGCAGGCAACGCCACGTAGAACGCGACCTCGACGGCGAGGCTCCACATCTGCGTCAGGCCCTGATGCAGATAGGTGAACAGGTAGTGGTCGGTGTAGATCTGCGTGAAGCGTCAGGTGGCGGAACAGACCCATCCAGGTGTGGCCGGGATTCGGTCCTGCCATACGGAAGTGGTAGATCAGATAGGCGGCCAGCACCGTGATGACGTAGGCGGGCATGATGCGTCGCACCCGGTGCCAGGCGTAGCGCCGCACCGACGGCCAAGGCCTGCCGGCCGCCGCGGCCCGCACCCACGGACCGAACAACAGGAACCCGGAAAGCACGAAGAAGATCGGCACCCCGATCTCCATGCGTGAGTAGACCAGGCCGACGTAGCCGTGGGTGTACTTACCGGTGGTGTAGGCCGCGTGCGTCAGCACCACCAGGATCGCGGCGACCGCGCGGATACCGGTCAGCGAGTCCTGCCGGCCGGCCGATACTGATTCCAGCCCGCCTTCTGCGTCGAGTCGTGGCCGCAGCGTCACTTCGGCTTATGGTGCGCCTTGGGCCCACGTTCGGGCTCCAGGTTGATCAGCACGCCTGAGATACGGGTGTTCTCAAGAGCTTTCAGGGTCTGCTTGGACATCTTCTCGGGTAGCTCGACCAGCGAATGGTCCACCTTGATGGTGATGTGACCGAAGTCGCTGCGGTGCAGGCCACCCTCGTTGGCGATCGCGCCGACGATGGCGCCGGGGCCGACCTTGTGCCGCTTGCCGACGGCGATGCGGTAGGTCGCGAGATCGCCGCGCCGCTCGCGTTGCTTGCGGGAGCCGCCGTCCTCGCGGGCCGGACGGTCGTCCCTTCGCCGCGGGTCCGGCGGCGGTTCGCTCATCAGGAACTCCTCGCCGTTGCGGCTCTGCACGGCCAGCGCGGCGGCGATATCGGTCAACGGCACGTCGTTGTCGCGCTCGTAGTCCTCGATGAGCTTGCGGAACAACTCGATTCCCGGCGAGCTCAAGCACCTCGGTGATCGAGTCGCGGAACTTCTCGACGCGCTGGGCGTTGACGTCGTCGACCGTCGGCAGCCTGGACTCGACCAGCTTCTGCCGCGTGACCCGCTCGATCGAGTTGAGCAGGTGACGCTCCCGTGGGCGTGACGAACAGCAGCGCGGTGCCCGACCGTCCGGCCCGCCCGGTGCGCCCGATGCGGTGCACGTAGGACTCGGTGTCGTGCGGGATGTCGTAGTTCAGCACGTGCGAGATGCGCTCGACGTCGAGTCCGCGGGCGGCGACGTCGGTGGCGATCAGGATGTCGAGCTTGCCGTCCTTGAGCTTGGCGATGGTGCGCTCGCGCTCGGCCTGCGCGATGTCACCGTTGATCGCCGCCGCGGAAAACCCACGCGCACGGAGCTTTTCGGCGACCTCCTCGGTGGCCTGCTTGGTGCGGACGAACACGATCATCGCCTCGAACGGCTCGACCTCGAGCAGCCTGGTCAGCGCGTCCATCTTGCGCGGCCCGGCCACCTGGATGTAGCGCTGCGTGATGTTGTCGGCGGTCGCGGTCTTGGACTCGACCTTCACCTGGACGGGGTCGTGCAGGTACTTGCGTGGTGATCTTGCGGATCGCGGGCGGCATGGTCGCCGAGAACAGCGCCACCTGCTTGTACTCGGGGGTGCCCTCGAGGATCCGCTCGACGTCCTCGGCGAAGCCCATCTGCAGCATCTCGTCGGCCTCGTCGAGCACCAGGTAGTCGAGGTGCGACAGGTCCAGGCTGCCCTTCTCGAGGTGGTCGATGACCCGGCCGGGAGTGCCGACGACCACCTGGGCGCCGCGCTTGAGCCCGGCGAGCTGCGGGCCGTAGGCGGAGCCGCCGTAGATCGGCAGCACGTTCACCGGCAGGTGCGCGCCGTAGCGACTGAACGCCTCGGCCACCTGCAGCGCCAACTCGCGCGTCGGCGCCAGCACCAGCGCCTGCGTGATGCGGCTGGACGTGTCGATCTTGGACAGGATCGGGATCGCGAACGCGGCGGTCTTGCCGGTGCCGGTCTGCGCGAGGCCGACGACGTCGGAGCCCGCCAGCATCGCGGGAATGGTCGCGGCCTGGATGGCCGACGGCGTCTCGTAGCCGACGTCGGCGACGGCCTGCAGCACGGAAGGGTGAATCTGCAGGTCGGCAAAGGTGGGTGCAGCGTCGTGCACCTCGGTGTCGGGCGAGGTCATCGAGGTAGGCAGTCTACGGGTAGATCGCGGTGTCATCTGCCGAGCCGCAGCCGTACGGGTACCGTGCCGTGTTGTGAAGTGGGTCGCGATCCTGGCGGCGGCGTTCGCGCTCGTCGGATGCGGGTCGAGCGACTCCACCGTCTCGAAGACACCCGAGCCGTCGGTGACGACGGCGTCGAGCGCGCCACCGGCGCCCGCGCCGACCGTGGCGGCCGGCCCGACCGCCACCGCCGCGCCCGCCGATCCGTGCGCGGTGAACCTGGCCGCACCCGAGATCGCCAAGGCCGTGTCCGACCTGCCGCGCGATCCGCGCAGCAACCAGCCGTGGAGTCCGGAGCCGCTGGCGGGCAACTTCAACGAATGCGCGCCGCTGTCGGTGGTGATCGTGAAGGCCAACACCAACGCCGACAATCCGAACACCCGGGCGGTGATGTTCCACCTCGGCAAGTTCATCCCGACGGGCGTGCCCGACACCTACGGCTTCAACGGCATCGACGAGACGGCCACCACCGGCGACACCGTTGCGCTGATGTACGCCAACGGCACCAGCGGGTTGAAGAGCGTGGTGCGATTCCACTGGAACGGCAACGGAGTCGAGCTCATCGGCAACACGGGCTAGCGCGCTTCCGACGCTCACCGGAGGCGTCGGTGCGCTGACCTACAGTGGCGAACGTGTTCGGCGTCCGAGGGAGCCGCCCCGGCGGCGACTACGTCGACTGCTCGGCGAGCTCGACGGCCGACGTCATCTACAGCGCATCCGATCTCGCCGCCGCAGCGCGGTGCGAGTACGCCCTGCTGCGCTCGTTCGACGCGCAGCTCGGCCGGGGTCCCGCGGTGTCGGCGGACGACGAACTGCTGGCCCGCACCGCGCAAGCTCGGCGACGAGCACGAGCAACGCCATCTCGACGAACTGCGCGCCGCGGCGGACGACAACGTCGTCGTCATCGGCAGGCCCGCGCTACACCGTCGCCGGCCTGACCGCAGCGGCGACAGCCACCCGCGACGCCGTCGAGCGCCGCGTCGCCCGTCATCTATCAGGCCGCCATGTTCGACGGCCGGTTCGTCGGCTTCGCCGACTTCCTGGTCCTCGAGCCGAGGCGGCGACCGGTACCGGCTGCGCGACACCAAGCTGGCCCGCTCGGTGAAGGTCGAGGCGCTGCTGCAACTCGCCGCGTATGCCGACACCCTGGCCACCGACGGCGTGCCGGTGGCCGACGAGGTCGAGCTGGTGCTCGGCGACGGCGCGGTGGCGAGCTACCGGGTCGACGAGCTGCTCCCGGTCTACCTGCCCCGGCGGGCCGCGCTGCAGCGGCTGCTCGACGGCCACCTCGCCGGCGGCGCCGCCGGTGTCGTGGGAGGACGCCGAGGTGCGCGCGTGCTTCCGCTGTCCCGAGTGCGCCATCCAGGTCCGCGCGCACGACGACCTGCTGCTGGTCGCGGGCATGCGGGTCAGCCAACGCGCACGCCTGCATCGACGCGGGCGTCGAGCACCCTGCACGCAGCTGGCCGCGCACACGCGGGCCGGTGCCCGAACTGTCGGCCCGCACGGTCAACGCGCTCACCGCGCAGGCCCGGCTGCAGGTCGCGACCGGCGTCGACGGCAAGCCGCCCTACGAGGTCGTCGACGCCCAGCCGCTCATGGTGCTGCCCGACGCGAACAAGGGCGACCTGTTCTTCGACTTCGAGGGCGACCCGCTGTGGACGCGTCGACGGCCGCGAGTGGGGACTGGAATACCTGTGGGGCGTGCTGACCACCACCGACGAGTTCCACCCCGTACTGGGCGCACGACCGGGCCAGTGAGCGCCAGGCGCTCGTCGACTTCCTCGCCATGGTGCGCAAGCGCCGCAAGCGCTACCCGGGCATGCACGTCTACCACTACGCGGCGTACGAGAAGAGCACGCTGCTGCGGCTTGGCCGGCCGCTACGGCGTCGGCGAGCACGACGTCGACGACCTGCTGCGCAACGGCGTGCTGGTCGATCTGTATCCGTTGGTGCGCAAGAGCATTCGGGTCGGCACCGAGAGCTACAGCATCAAGTACGCTCGAGCCGCTCTACATGGGCAACGAACTGCGCAGCGGCGAGGTGACCACGGCCACCGACTCGATCACGCAGTACGCCCGCTTCTGCGAACTGCGCGACGAGGGAACGCGCCGACGAGGCGGCGATCGTGCTCAAGGAGATCGAGGACTACAACCGCTACGACTGCCGGTCGACGCGCAGGCTGCGCGACTGGCTGATGGCGCGGGCCATCGAATCCGGGGTCCCGCCGCGCGGCCCGCAGCCGGTGCGCCGACGGCGGCGCCGGTCGAGACCGCCGACGACCTCGAACGCAAGCTGCTGCAGGTTCGCAGGCGACGGCGTCGAGGAGCGCACCGCCGAGCAGACCGCCGTCGCGATGGTGGCCGCCGCGCGCGGCTTCCACAAGCGCGAGGACAAGCCGTTCTGGTGGGCCCACTTCGACCGGGTCAACAATCCCGTCGACGAGTGGGCCGACAACAGCGACGTCTTCATCGCCGAGCGCGCCGAGATCGTCGCCGACTGGCACCAGCCGCCACGGGCGCGCAAGCCGCAGCGGCACGTCCGGTTGATCGGCGACATCGCGAACGGCGACCTCGGCCGACGAGCATGTACGCGTTGTACGACCCGCCCGCACCCGCCGGCCTCGCCGACGACCCGGACCGGCGCGCGTTCGGCTCGGTCGACGGTGGTCGGAGTGCGACAACCCCGAGGCGCCCACCGAGGTCGTCATCGTCGAGAAGCAGCCCAAGGACGGCGACGTCTTCGACCAACTGCCGTTCGCCCTGACCCCGGGACCGCCGATCAACACCAAGCCACTGCAGGAGTCGATCGGCGCGACCGCGGCCGCCGTCGCGCGACCGGGCTGCCCGCGCTGCCCGCCGACGCCGTCACCGACATCCTGCTGCGCCGCGCACCCCGCACGATCAGCGGTGGCCCGCTCCCCCGCACCGGGTCGATCGCCGATGACATCACCGCCGCGCTGCTCGACCTCGACTCGTCCTACCTGGCGGTGCACGGGCCGCCCGGCACCGGCAAGACGTTCACCTCGGCCGGGTCATCGCAACGACTCGTCAACGAGCACGGCTGGCGCGTCGGCGTGGTCGCGCAGTCGCACGCGGTCGTCGAGAACCTGTTCTGCGACGTCATCGCGGCGGGCGTCGACGGGGCGCGGGTCGGCCAAGAAGCTCAACACCGTCAACACGGGCTGGACCGACATCACCAACCCGGAGTTCGCCGGCTTCATCGCCGACCACGACGGCTGCGTCGTCGGCGGCACGGCGTGGGACTTCGCCAACGACAACAAGATTCCGCGCCTGGCAGCCTCGATCTGCTGGTCGTCGAGGAGGCCGGTCAGTACAGCCTGGCCAACACCATCGCCGTGGCCCCGTCGGCCAGGAACCTGATGCTGCTCGGCGACCCGCAGCAGCTGCCGCAGGTCAGCCAGGGCACCCACCCGGAACCCGTCAACGAGTCCGCGCTGGGCTGGCTGGTCGAGGGGCACCCCGTCCTTCCGCCGGACCGCGGCTACTTCCTCGACCTGCTCCTACCGCATGCACCCCGCGGTGTGCGGCCCGGTGTCCCGGCTGTCCTACGACGGGCAGCTGCACTCCCGCGAGGACGTCAGCGCCGCCCGCCGCCTCGAAGGCGTGACGCCCGGCGTGCAGCGTGCTGAGCGTCGACCACGACGGCAACTCGACCGACAGCCCCGAGGAGGCCGACGCGATCGTCGGGGCGCATCGGCGCCCTGCTCGACACCCCGTGGACCGACGAGTCGGGCACCACGGCCGCTTGGGCAGAAGGACGTCCTGATCGTCACGCCGTACAACGCTCAGGTGGTGACGCTGCGGCGCAGGCTCGACGCCGCCGGCCTGCCGGACGTCGAGGTCGGCACCGTCGACAAGTTCCAGGGCAGACAGGCACCGGTCGTCTTCGTGTCGATGACGGCCTCGTCGGCTGACGACGTGCCGCGCGGAATCTCCTTCCTGCTCAACCGCAACCGGCTCAACGTCGCCGTGAGCAGGGCCAAGTACGCGGCCGTCATCGTCCGCTCGGCGCTGCTGACCGAGTACCTGCCGTCGACCCCGCAGGGCCTCATCGATCTCGGCGCGTTCCTGGCGCTGGCGTCGTGTGATACACCGGCGGAGTGACCGACAACCTGACCGACCGGCTCGCGGCGATCGTCGGCGCCAGCCACGTCAGCACCGATCCCGACGTGCTCGACGGGCGCAGCGTCGACCACACCGGCCGCTACCGGGGCCACGCGGGCGCGCTGGTGCGGCCGGGATCCGACGACGAGGTCGCCGCGGTGCTCCGGGTGTGCCGTGACGCGGGCGTCTTCGTCACGGTGCAGGGCGGCCGGACGTCGCTGGTGGCGGGAACGGTGCCCGAACACGACGACGTGCTGCTGTCCACCGAACGACTCGCGGGCATCGATGACGTCGACACCGTCGAGCGGCGTGTGCACGTCGGCGCAGGCGCCACGCTGGCCGCGGTGCAGCGCGCGGCGACGGCCGCGGGTCTGGTGTTCGGCGTCGACCTCGCCGCACGGGACTCGGCGACGGTCGGCGGCATGGCGTCCACCAACGCGGGCGGACTGCGGACGGTCCGCTACGGCAACATGGGCGAGCAGGTGCTCGGACTGGACGTCGCACTGCCCGACGGCTCACTGGTCCGCAGGCACAGCGAGGTGCGCCGCGACAACACCGGCTATGACCTGGCGTCGCTGTTCATCGGCGCCGAAGGCACTCTCGGCGTCATCACCGGGCTCGACCTGCGGCTGCATCCCACCCCCGCGCATCGCGTGACGGCCGTCGCCGGCTTCGCCGACCTCGGCGCGCTGATCGACGTCGGCCGCGAGTTCCGCGACGCCGACGGCATCGCCGCCCTCGAACTGATCGATGCGCGGGCGAGCGCGCTGACCGCCGAGCACCTCGACGTCGGCGCGCCGGTCGAGGGTGCCTGGCAGCTGCTGATCGAACTGGCAGGCGACACCGACCAGACCGACCGGCTCGCCGAGGCGCTCGAGCACGCCGAGCTGGTCGGCGAGCCCGCCGTCGGCGTCGACGTCAACGCCCAGCAGCGCCTCTGGCAGGTTCGCGAGGCGATCGCCGAGGTCCTCGGACGCTACGGTCCGCCGCTGAAGTTCGATGTCTCCCTGCCGTTGTCGATGATCGAGGGTTTCGCCGCGGCGGCCACCGAGCTCGTCGCCGCGCACGCGCCCGACGCGATCCCGGTGCTGTTCGGTCACGTCGGCGAGGGAAACCTGCACCTGAACCTGGTGCGCTGCACGCTCGACGGCGACCGCGAGAAGGAGCTGTACTCGGCGATGATGACGCTGATCGCCGACTCATCGGGCAACGTCAGCTCCGAACACGGCGTCGGCAGCCGCAAGCGCGACTACCTGTCGATGTCGCGCACCGACGCCGACATCGCCGCCATGCGCGCCGTGAAGACCGCCTTCGATCCGGTCGGCTACCTCAACCCCGCGGTGCTGTTCGCCTAGTCGCGGAACCGCATCGAGTGCCGGCCGTAGGTTCCCGAGTCGTCGTCGTCGCGGCGGGCGTGCCGTCCTCTGCTGCTGGGCTCGGCCACCGGAGGCGGCACCTGGAAGTGCTGCTCGTGGTCGACGTGAAACCCGTTGTGGGAGAAGCCGATCGGTTCGGGAGCCCACGTCGGTGGCGCGGGCATGTCGCTGAGCAGATCGTCGAGGATGCTGCGCCACGGCCGGTCACCGTTGGAATCGACGTCGGCCGTGGCGACGGGGTCGGCCCCCACGGCCGGCACGGCGTCGGCGCGCGCGGCGGCACGGCGTACGGCGCGCGCGGCGGCTCGACCTCGACGGGATCGTCGGACACCTCGTCGTCGAGCAGGCTGTGCCAGGTCTCGACGGGACCGCCGTGCCAGCTCTCGGCAGGTGCGTGCAACGGGTGCTCGACGTGGACGCGCAGAACCTCGGTGTCGCTCTCGTCGCCCGAGAACACCTCGGGAGCGGCGGCCTGCTGCGGAACGGCGCGGCGCGGCGGATACGGCTCGTCCCAGTCGATCGTGTACTCGACGTATTCGTCGTCATCGGGGAAGTAGTCGTAACCGGCGCTGCGCGAAGGGGTGAACGCTTGCCGTTCGTCCGGCCCGTCGTCGAACTCGGCCTGCGCCGGTCGACGGGCCGTCGCCGAACCCGCGCAGGAACAACGCGGCGACGACGCCGAACAGCGCGACGAACGCAGGCAGGAGCAGCGATTGCGACAGGGCGGCCGAGAACGGCTCGTGCAGGAACGGGGGCAGCTTGGTGACCGATCCCTCGGCTGCCGGTCGCTGACCGCCACCGGGCATCTCGGCGCTGATCCGCGACGTCATGAAGGCGGCCATGCTGGCGCTGCCGAGCACGCTGCCGACCTGGCGGGTGGCGTTGTAGACGCCGGAACCCGCGCCCGCCAGAGCACCCGGCAGGTGACGGGTGGCGGTGGCGGCCAGCGGTGACCAGATGAACGCCATGCCCGACACCCATGGCGATGAACGGCAGCACCAGCCGCCAGATCGGCGTCGTCGGGGTCATCTCGATCGACAGCCAGGTGAGCGCGATCGCCACCGTGGAGAAGCCGAAGCCGACGATCGGCCGCGGGTGCGCGCGGTCGACGAGCTTGCCGACGAACGGTGCCAGCACACCGGTCGCGACGGCCATCGGCGCCGTCAGCAGCGCCGCCCGGGTCGAGGACAGCCCACACACCGCCTGGGCGTAGAAGAACACCGGCACCACCATCGCCGTCACCGCGAAGCCGATCACGGCGATGCCGACGTTGGACAGGCTGAAATCGTTGTCGCGGAAGATCTTCAGCGGGATCAGGGGCTCGTTGGGGTTGACCGCCTGCCAGTAGATGAAGCCCGCGACGAACGCCGCGCCCGCGGCGATCATGCCCCAGATCCACGGTGCCCAGTCGTGCGACTGGCCCTCCTGGAGCGCGAACACGACGAGGAACATCCCCACGCCCGACAGCACCACCCCGAGGACGTCGAAGGCGTGCTTCTCCGTGGGCAGGCTCGGGCACCAGAACCAGTAGGCCAGCCCCAGCCCGATGATGCCGATCGGCACGTTGACGATGAAGATCCATTGCCAGCCAAGCCCGTCGACGAGGACTCCGCCGGCCAGCGGCCCGACGAGGGTCGCCACGCCCGCCGTCGCGCCCCACACGCTGAGCGCGACGCCGCGGCGCTCCGGCGGGAAGATCCTGGTGATCGTCGACAGCGTCTGCGGGGTGAGCAGTGCCGCGCCGAGCCCCTGCACGACGCGGGCGGCGATCAGCATCTCGATGTTGCCTGCCAGCCCACACCACAGCGAGGCAGCGGTGAACACCGCCAGCCCGACGAGATAGAGGTTCTTCGGACCGAAGCGGTCGCCGAGCCTGCCCGCGAGCAGCAGCGGTACCGCATAGGCCAGCAGGTACGCGCTGGTCACCCAGATGACGGCGTCGTAGTCCGCGCCGAGGTGCTCCATGATCGACGGATTGGCCACCGCGACGATCGTCGCGTCGACCAGGATCATGAAGAAGCCGACGAGAAGCGCCCACAGCGCGTGCCACGGATTGTCCGGCGACGCCGTCGGCAAGATCGGCAGCCCCCGCAGGCTCGACGTCATCGCCGCGCCCCGGCCTGCTCACGACACGGCACGAGCCGCGCCGTGACGGCGCGGGACCCGGGGGGAACCAGCTGGGGAAGCACTGTCTGCAACATCTACTCGGCCATGCGTAACGAAGCGGTTTAGCCGACGCTACGGACCCACCCCTATCCCGACAAGTCGGACACGGGGTCCACGACCGGGCTCAGGCGGCGTCGGCGACCAATCCGACCGCGACCTCATCCTCGTCATCCGAGCCGCGCACACCGGCCGCGAGCAGCGCGAACAGCGCGACGACCACACCCGCGGTCATCACCAGCGGCGAGAGCCAACTCGTCGTTGCCGAGCACACCGACCAGCGGGGCGACCGCCGCGCCGAAGCCGAACTGGCCGCTCCCAGCAACGCCGCCGCCGTGCCTGCCGCATCGGGATGACGGGACAGCGCCAACGCAGGCGCGTTGGGGATGACCAGGCCCATCGCCCCCAGGATCGCCCAGACCGGCACGACGAACGCGAGGAGGCCGCCCACCCCTGCCGCGGCAAGCCCGACGAACACCGCCCCGAACACCGCGGCGGCGACCAGTGACCACACCACGATCGTCGCGGGGGTGAACCGGCGCAGCAGGACGACGTTGAGCTGGGTCGCACCGATCAGCGCCACCGCACCCGCGCCGAAGACCAGAGCGAACGCCTGCTGATTGAGGCCGTAGTGGTCCTGCAGCACGAACGACGCGCCTGCCACGTAGGCGAAGAGCCCCGACATGCCAAGCGCGGCGACGAGAACGAGGATGACGAATCTGGTGTCGCGGAGCAGCTCGCCGTAGGTGGCGAAGATCCCGCTCACCTTCAGCGGCCTGCGGTGCGACTTCGGCAGCGTCTCGGGGAGGGCCAGCACGGCCAGCAGCAGCAGTAGGCCGGCCAGCACCACCAGCACCGCGAACACCCAGTGCCACGACGCCTCCAACAGCACCGCCGCACCCAGCGACGGGGCCACCACCGGCGCAACGCCGAGCACCAGCATCAGCCGGGACATCACGGTGGCGGCGGCCGAATCGGTGAACAGGTCCCCGACGATCGCGATCGCGACGACCATCGCGGCGGCCGCACCGACGCCCTGCAGGGTGCGGGCCACGCCCAGCACGGCGATGTTCGGCGCGAACAGGCACAGCACCGAGGCCAGCATGTGCAGGACGATTCCCGCCATCAACGGGCGGCGGCGGCCCAGGGAGTCCGACAGCGGACCGACGATCAGCTGGCCGAACGCCAGCCCCGCCAGCGTCCCGGTCAGCGTCAGCTGCGCCACCGACGACGACACGGAGAGCTCGTCGGCGATGCTGGGCAGCGCAGGCAGGTACATGTCGATGGTCAACGGGCCGAGCGCGACGAGCAGGCCGAGCACCACGATCATCCGGAGCCGACTGGGCGCGGGATCGAGCTTCCGACCGGGTTTCGACTGCCACGGTTTCGGCGCTCCTGACGTCCACGGGTGGCGATGATGCCACGGAGATTGTTAGCACCGCGTAGCAATATTTTCTTCCCGAGCCGGGCAATCGGGCAACCCTGCGTGACTGCTGTCACTTCCGGGCACCCTGCGACCACCGGCGATCGTTGAGTTGGACGTAACCTGAGAGTCCGCCGGTACGCACAGGAGGCCGAAAGAATGAGCGCTCGTTCCAGCGCCAAGAGCCAGTTGCCTGCAGTCGTCGACGACCACCCGGGTGCGGCAGCGCGCGCACTGTCTCAGATCATCGAGCGCGGGGCCCGCGTGCAGGCCCCTGCCGTCAAGGCCTACGTCGAACGACTCCGCCAGCACGATCCCGAGGCGACGCCCGCCGAGATCGTCGGCAAGCTCGAGAAGCACTACCTGGCCGCGGTGATGGCCAGTGGCGCCGCCGTCGGCTCGGCCGCGGCGTTCCCCGGCATCGGCACGCTGGTCGCGCTGTCGGCGGTCGCCGGTGAGACGGTGGTGTTCCTCGAGGCCACGGCCGTCTTCGTCGCTCGCGGTCGCCGAGGTGTACGGCATTCCGGCCGAACACCGCGAGCGGCGTCGTGCGCTGGTCCTCGCGGTGCTGGTCGGCGAGGACAGCAAGCACGCCGTCGCCGACCTCATCGGGCCGGGCCGGACCAGCGGGGCCTGGATGTCCGACGGTGCGGCGTCGCTGCCGCTGCCCGCGGTGTCCCAGCTCAACTCGCGGCTGCTGAAGTACTTCGTCAAGCGCTACACGCTCAAGCGCGGCGCGATCGCCTTCGGCAAGCTGCTGCCCGTCGGCATCGGGGCGGTCGTCGGTGGCGTCGGCAACCGGATGATGGGCAGCAAGATCATCGCCAACGCCCGACAGGCGTTCGGCAGCCCGCCGCCGCGCTGGCCGTCGACGCTGCACGTGCTGCCGGCACCGAGGCAGTAGCCGGGCCGAAGACCACGGGCGCAGACCACAGGCGCAGACCACAATGATCACAACCCCGTTGCCGTGGTCTGCTCCGGTCCCGAGGGATAGCCTTTATTGGGCGCAGGGGCGGGTAACCACAGAGAAGAAGTCAGCGAGCGAACACCACGCTCGCCGGGCAGAAGGAATCGAGGCGAGTAGCTGCCGTGAGCAGTTCACCTTCACCATTCGGACAGAACGAGTGGTTGGTCGAGGAGATGTACCGAAAGTTCCGCGAGGATCCCTCGTCGGTGGATCCCGAGTTGGCACGAGTTCCTCGTCGACTACTCCCCCGAACCGACCACCGACGCAACGGCTTCGAACGGCAACGGACGGCCGGTCACACCGCCGACCGCCGCGCCGGCCCCACCGCCCGCCGCGAAGGCTCCCGCCCCGGCCGCGCCTGCGACACCCGAAACCGCCAAGCCCAAGGCCGACGCACCCGAGCCGGCCAAGCCGGCGCCGGAACCCGCGAAGCCGAAGGCCGCCGCAGGACCCGCGCCCGCCGAGGGCGACGAGTCGTCCGTGCTGCGCGGTGCCGCTGCCGCCGTCGTCAAGAACATGAACGCGTCGCTGGACGTGCCGACGGCCACCAGCGTGCGGGCCATCCCGGCCAAGCTGATGATCGACAACCGCGTCGTCATCAACAACCACCTCAAGCGCACCCGCGGCGGCAAGATCTCGTTCACCCACCTGCTGGGTTACGCGATCGTGCAGGCGGTCAAGTCGTTCCCCAACATGAACCGGCACTTCGCCGAGATCGACGGCAAGCCGAACGTCGTCACCCCCGCCCACACCAACCTGGGCCTGGCGATCGACCTGCCGGGCAAGGACGGCAGCGCGCAACCTCGTCGTGGCGGCGATCAAGCGTTGCGAGACAATGCGTTTCGGCCAGTTCATCGCAGCCTACGAGGACATCGTGCGGCGCGCGCGCGACGGCAAGCTGACCGCCGAGGACTTCGCGGGCGTGACGATCTCGCTGACCAACCCGGGCACCATCGGCACCGTGCACTCGGTGCCGCGGCTGATGCGCGGCCAGGGCGCGATCATCGGCGCCGGCGCCATGGAGTACCCGGCCGAGTTCCAGGGCGCCAGCGAGGAACGGATCGCCGAGATCGGCGTCGGCAAGCTGATCACGCTGACGTCGACCTACGACCACCGCATCATCCAGGGCGCGGAGTCGGGTGACTTCCTGCGCACCATCCATCAGCTCCTGCTGTCCGACGACTTCTTCGACGAGATCTTCCGCGAGCTCGGCATCCCGTACGAGCCGGTGCGCTGGCGCATCGACAACCCGGACTCGATCGTCGACAAGAACGCGCGGATCATCGAGCTGATCGCGGCGTACCGCAACCGCGGCCACCTGATGGCGGACATCGACCCGCTGCGGCTGGACAAGACGCGGTTCCGCAGCCACCCCGACCTCGACGTCCTCACCCACGGCCTGACGCTGTGGGACCTGGACCGGGTGTTCAAGGTCGACGGGTTCGCAGGCGCCGAGTACAAGAAGCTGCGCGACGTGCTCTCGGTGCTGCGCGACGCGTACTGCCGCCACGTCGGCGTGGAGTACACCCACATCCTCGAACCCGAGCAGCAGAAGTGGATTCAGGAACGCGTCGAGGTCAAGCACGACAAGCCGACCGTCGCCGAGCAGAAGTACATCCTGAGCAAGCTCAACGCCGCCGAGGCGTTCGAGACGTTCCTGCAGACGAAATACGTTGGGCAGAAGCGCTTCTCGCTCGAAGGCGCGGAGACCGTCATCCCGATGATGGACGCGGTGCTCGACCAGGGCGCCGAGCACGGCCTCGACGAGGTCGTGATCGGCATGCCGCACCGCGGTCGGCTCAACGTGCTGGCCAACATCGTCGGCAAGCCGTACTCGCAGATCTTCAGCGAGTTCGAGGGCAACCTGAACCCGTCGCAGGCGCACGGCTCCGGCGACGTGAAGTACCACCTCGGCGCGAGCGGCAACTACCTGCAGATGTTCGGCGACAACGACATCGACGTGTCGCTGGTGGCCAACCCGTCAGCCACCTCGAGGCCGTCGACCCGGTGCTCGAGGGCCTGGTCCGCGCCAAGCAGGACCTGCTCGACAAGGGCGACGGGCCCGAGGGCTTCTCCGTGGTGCCGCTGATGCTGCACGGCGACGCGGCGTTCGCGGGCCAGGGCGTGGTGGCCGAGACGCTCAACCTCGCCCTGCTGCGCGGCTACCGCACCGGCGGCACCATCCACATCATCGTCAACAACCAGATCGGCTTCACCACCTCACCGCAGGACTCCCGGTCCAGCGAGTACTGCACCGACGTCGCGAAAATGGTTGGCGCACCGATCTTCCACGTCAACGGCGACGATCCCGAGGCCGGCGTCGTGGGTGGCCCGCCTGGCGGTGGACTTCCGGCAGAAGTTCAAGAAGGACGTCATCATCGACATGCTGTGCTACCGCCGTCGCGGGCACAACGAGGGCGACGACCCGTCGATGACCCAGCCGGGGATGTACGACGTCATCGACACCAAGCGCGGCGTCCGCAAGACCTACACCGAGGCGCTGATCGGCCGCGGCGACATCTCGATGAAGGAAGCCGAGGACGCCCTGCGCGACTACCAGGGCCAGCTCGAGCGGGTGTTCAACGAGGTCCGCGAACTCGAGAAGCACGAGATCGAGCCCAGCGAGTCGGTGGAGTCCGACCAGGTCACTGCCCGCAGAGGCTGAGCACCGCGGTCGACAAGTCGCTGCTGGCCCGCATCGGCGACGCGCACCTCGCGGTACCCGAGGGCTTCACCGTGCACCCCCGCGTCAAGCCGGTGCTGGAGAAGCGCCGCGAGATGGCCTACGAGGGCAAGGTGGACTGGGCGTTCGGCGAGTTGCTCGCGCTGGGCACGCTGGTCGCGGAGGGCAAGCTGGTGCGGCTGTCCGGCCAGGACACCCGCCGCGGCACGTTCACGCAGCGGCATTCGGTGATCATCGACCGCAAGACCGGCGCCGAGTTCACCCCGCTGCAGCTGCTGACGCTCAAGGAGGACGGCACGCCGACCGGCGGCAGGTTCATGGTCTACGACTCGGCGCTGTCCGAGTACGCGGCGGTCGGCTTCGAGTACGGCTACTCGGTGGGCAACCAGGACGCAATGGTGTTGTGGGAGGCGCAGTTCGGCGACTTCGTCAACGGCGCCCAGTCGATCATCGACGAGTTCATCAGCTCCGGCGAGGCCAAGTGGGGCCAGCTGTCCGACGTCGTGCTGCTGCTCCCCCACGGCCACGAGGGCCAGGGCCCCGACCACACGTCGGGCCGCATCGAGCGGTTCCTGCAGGTGTGCGCCGAGGGTTCGATGACGGTCGCGATGCCGTCGACGCCCGCGAACTACTTCCACCTGCTGCGGCGCCACGGCATGGACGGCATTCACCGCCCGCTGATCGTCTTCACCCCGAAGTCGATGCTGCGCAACAAGGCCGCGGTCAGCGACATCCGCGACTTCACCGAGACAGAAGTTCCGCTCGATCCTCGAGGAGCCCACCTACGAGGACGGCATCGGCGACCGCGTCGAAGGTGAAGCGGATCCTGCTCACCAGCGGCAAGATCTACTACGACCTGGTCGCCCGCAAGGCCAAGGACAACCGCGAGGACGTCGCGATCGTGCGGATCGAGCAGCTCTACCCGCTGCCGAACCATCGCCTGGCCGCCACGCTCGACGAGTATCCGAACGCCGACCAGTTCTTCTGGGTGCAGGAGGAGCCGGCCAACCAGGGTGCGTGGCCGACGTTCGGGCTGGCGATGCCCGAGCAGCTGCCGGACAAGCTGGCCGGCATCAAGCGGATCTCGCGGCGGGCCATGTCGGCGCCGTCGTCGGGCAGCTCGAAGGTGCACGCCGTCGAGCAGCAGGAGATCCTCGACGAGGCGTTCGGCTGACCAGCTCCTGCGCGACTTCGCGAGCTGCGCTCCGCGGGATGCGCCCTGGTCGAAGTGCGGGTAGAAGCCGAGCATCCCCAGCGGGATCGGCATCTCACCCTTGGCCAGTGACGCCACGGCCCCTGGGCAGAACATGGTGATCGCCAGGCCGGTGAACGTCGTGGCGGGGCCGAGCGGCTTGCCGATGGCGTCGGAGACGTTGGCGGCGACGTCGGCGAGCTGCTGACCAGGCTCGGAGAGCATCGGGCAGACCGTTTGCCCCACCGATTCGGCCGTCGCCGGATCGATGTCGCCCAGGCCGGCCGAGCTCAGGCTCGACAGGAAGTCGTCAGCCCCTGGATCGGCCTGCGCGGGGGCGGCCAGCGTGGTCGCGGCGCCGATGATGCCGACGGACAGTGCCAGGGATGCGACGGTCGCGACGCTCGTTCGCTTCATCTTCATAACCTAAGGCATCGTGGCCGAACGCCGGGCCGTTACCCACCGACTGCGGTACCGCCGGTACTGTCTAGCTCGACACGGGTCCAATAGCTACGCAAAGGGAGTGTTCATGGAGGGCTTCGCCGGGAAAGTCTGCGTCGTCACCGGCGCCGGATCGGGCATCGGGCAGGCGCTGGCCCTCGAACTCGGCCGCTCGGGCGCCAAGGTGGCGATCAGCGACGTCGACACCGAGGGCCTGGCCGTCACCGAGGAGCGGCTGAAGGCCATCGGCGCCGACGTGAAGGCCGACCGGCTCGACGTCACCGAGCGCGAGGCGTTCGAGCTCTACGCCGACGAGGTCAAGGAGCACTTCGGCAAGGTCAACCAGATCTACAACAACGCGGGCATCGCGTACGTCGGCGACGTCGAGGTGACGCCGTTCAAGGACATCGAGCGCGTGATGGACGTCGACTTCTGGGGCGTCGTCAACGGCACCAAGGCGTTCCTGCCGCATCTCATCGAGTCCGGCGACGGTCACGTCGTCAACGTCTCCAGCCTGTTCGGCATCTTCTCGGTGCCCGGCCAGGCCGCCTACAACTCGGCCAAGTTCGCCGTCCGCGGCTTCACCGAGGCGCTGCGCCAGGAGATGGACGGTGGCCAAGCATCCCGTGAAGGTGACGACGGTGCACCCCGGCGGCATCAAGACCGCCATCATGCGCAACTCGACCGCCGCCGAGGGCGTCGACACCGCGACGCTGACGGACTTCTTCGACAAGAAGCTGACGATGACCACGCCCGAGAAGGCGGCGAAGATCATCCTCGAGGCGGTCCGCAAGAACAAGGCCCGCGTGCTCGTCGGTCCCGACGCCAAGGCGCTCGACCTGATCGTGCGGATCACCGGGTCGGGCTACCAGAAGCTGTTCTCCGACGGTGACGTCGAAGCTGATGCCGCCGGTGCACTGACGCCGCGCGGGTGCGTCAGTGGCCGAGCGGGTGGTCGGCCAGCCAGGCGCCCGCCACCGCGCCGGATCGGCGCCATCGGCGACCTGGCGGCGCATGTCGGCCGAGCGCGCCGGTGTCGAGTTCGCCTGCGATCTCGTTGAGCGCCAGCACCTGCTGCTCGGTCAGCTCGTTGCGCCGGTACAGCGGCACCACGTTCTCGGCGCGGATCAGCGACGTGCGGTCGGCGAGCACCACGACGTCGTCGGGCAGGTTCGGCGCGGCGGTCGACGTCCACGCCGCGATCACCTGGCCCGACCGCAGCGCCGCGAAAAGCGTTGCGGCGTCGGGGAATTCGCGCGCCGCGGGAAGCCGGCAGGTGCCCACCGCCGCCGGTGCGCGGCGCGCGCCGGCGACGGCGCCCACCGTCCAGCCCGGCGCAGTGCCGGACCAGGGCCGTCACGTCGCTGCCGCCCCACTTCCGCGTCGTCGCCTCGATGACCGCCAGCGCGGGTTTGTCCTGCGGCGGACTGGGTGTAGTCACCGGCGGCGATGCCCTCGGGCAGCGCTGAGATCATCGACCGGTACACCTGCTCGTCGCCGCGCGCCGTCGCATCGGGATCGAAGCGGCTGCAGCAGTCGCCCGGTGAATCCCGGCACCACCGTGACGTCGCCGGTGTCCAGATCGGCCACCGGATCGGCGCTCGGCTCGACGTGCGCGGCGCTGCCGTAGTACCGCAGTGCTGCGGCATACACTGCGCCAGCAGTGTCGATTCGGGTCATCGCCCGCGCCGACCGCGATCGACGGCGGTCGCTGTCTGTCCCCCGCAGCCGGCGATGAGCAGCGCGATGAGCGCGACCGCCAGCCGGCGCATCGACGCGGCTCAGACCTTCGACGCCGCTGCCACCGCAGCCGCGACCGCCGGGCCGACCCGCGGATCGAGCGCGCTCGGCACGATGTGATCGACGGCGAGGTCGTCGCCGACCACCGAGAAGATCGCCTCGGCGGCGGCCACCTTCATCGTCTCGGTGATGCGCCGGGCGCCCGCGTCGAGCGCCCCGCGGAACACGCCGGGGAAGGCCAGCACGTTGTTGATCTGGTTCGGGAAGTCGCTGCGGCCGGTGGCCACGACGGCGGCGTACTTGCGCGCCGCGTCGGGGTGGATCTCGGGGTCCGGGTTCGACAGCGCGAACACGATGCCGCCGGGAGCCATCGTCGCGATGAGCTCCTCGGGCACCAGTCCGGCGGAGACGCCCGAGGAACACGTCGGCGCCGTCGAGCGCTTCGGCGATGCCCACCGGTGCGGCCCTCGCGGGTTGGTCCTCGCGGCCAGCTCGGCCTTGAAGCGGTTCATGTCGTCACGGCCGGTGTGCACGATGCCCCTGGAGTCGAGCACGGTGATGTCGGTGATGCCCTTGGCCAGCAGGATGTTGGCGCAGGCGACGCCCGCGGCGCCCGCACCCGAGATGACGACGCGCAGCGAGTGCATGTCCCGGTCGAGAACCTTCGCCGCGCCCAGCAGCGCGGCGAGCACGACGATCGCCGTGCCGTGCTGGTCGTCGTGCATGACCGGGCAGTCCAGCGCCTCGATGACGCGGCGCTCGATCTCGAAGCAGCGCGGCGCCGAGATGTCCTCGAGGTTCACCGCGCCGAACGTCGGGCGCAGCCGCACGATCGTCTCGACGATCTCGTCGGGATCGTTGGTGGCCAGCACGATCGGGATCGAGTCCAGGCCGCCGAACGTCTTGAACAGCGCGCTCTTGCCCTCCATCACCGGCAGCGACGCCGACGGGCCGATGTCGCCGAGCCCGAGCACGGCGCTGCCGTCGCTGATCACGGCGACCAGCCGGTTGGCCCAGGTGTACTTCGCGGCCAGCGTGTGATCGGCCGCGATCGCCCGACTGACCTGGGCCACGCCCGGGGTGTAGGCGATCGACAGCGCGCGCTGGGTGTCGAGCGGCGCCTTCAGCGCGACCGAGAGCTTGCCGCCCTCGTGAGCAGCGAAGATCTCCGCATCATTGATGACGACTTGGGGTGCGCGTCGCTGACGAGCGCTCGCGCGAGGAACCACGACTCTGCAGCCACGGCGTCAGGGTACTTCACCGCGACCCCTCACCCGGCCGGGTTGGCCACTCGTGAGCTGAACCGTGACCGTGTCCTGCCAGGCTCTGGGCGTACCATTTCAACGGTTGTTTCGAGGCCCCCGACGGGGCTACTCCGCCCGCCGAGGGGAGGTCACGCATGCCATCGTTTCGCGCCCTGCAGCCGTCGATGTTGAGGCCCGCCAACCGACGGGAGGGCCGCCTGGACGCGCACTCGATTCACGTGCCCGTCGCGCGGGCGATGGTCGACTGTGGCGTCTATGCCGACGGCAGCAGGTTGCCCGGCAAGTACACCCACGCCGCCGCCCTGGCCAAGGTGCGGAACTCGAGCAGGACGGCGTCCCCGCCTTCGTGTGGATAGGTCTTCACGAACCCGACGAACACCAGATGCAGGCCGTCGCCGACGTCTTCGGCCTGCACGAACTCGCGGTCGAAGACGCCGTGCACGCCCACCAGCGGCCCAAGCTCGAGCGCTACGACGACACGCTGTTCCTGGTGCTCAAGACCGTGAACTACGTCGAGCACGAGTCGGTGGCCATGGCCCGCGAGATCGTCGAGACCGGCGAGATCATGATCTTCGTCGGACGCGACTTCGTGGTCACCGTCCGCCACGGTGACCACGGCGGCCTGGCAGGCGTGCGCAGGAAGATGGACAGCGCGCCCGCGCAATTGCAAGCTCGGTCCCGTACGCGGTGATGCACGCGATCGCCGACCACGTGGTCGACTCACTACCTCGACGTCACCGATCTCGTCGAGACCGACATCGACGCGATGGAGGAGAACGTCTTCTCGCCGGACGACCGAAACCGACATCGAGCACATCTATCTGATGAAGCGCGAAGTCGTCGAGCTGCGCCGGGCCGTCGCTCCCGCTGACCCTGGCGCTGCAGCGGATCGGCACCGACCACAACGACCTGATCTCCAAGGAGGTCCGGCGCTACATGCGCGACGTGCTCGACCACAACACGCAGGCCGCCGACCGGATCGCCAGCTACGACGAGGTGCTCAGCTCGCTGGTACAGGCAGCGGTCGGCAAGGTCGTCGATGCAGCAGAACACCGACATGCGCAAGATCTCGGCGTGGGTGGCGATCGCCGCGGTGCCGACCGCGTTGGCGGGCATCTACGGCATGAACTTCGACCACATGCCGGAACTGCATCAGGTGTGGGGCTATCCCGCGGTGCTGATTCTGATGGCGACGGTGTGCACGGTGCTCTACCGCACCTTCCGAAAGAACCACTGGCTCTAGGCATCCCGGGTCGGCGCCGACGCAACGGCTGCGGCCCTGGCGAGTTCGGCGACGGTCCACCTTCGAGTGCCGCGTGCCGCGCAGCTGTCGCACGAACCAGCACCCTGGTGAGCAATGGCCTTGCCGCAGAGGGTTTTTCGGGTACACCGCATCGACGACGCTGAAGCCGATGATGCCGGCGGCACGGCCGTCACCGCCGACGGGCAGGAACCGGAGGTCTGCATCCGGCCCGTCGACCCGAAGTTGGTGCGCTGTTCGCATTACGGACGTCACCGACGTTCGCCCGATGGCTAGGCGGCAGCGCCCGGTCGTCCTAGCCTCGAATCATCTCGCGGGCGTTCGGGCCCGGGAGCAGCCCGCCACATTTGGCACCGACGTTGGAGTCTTGTCGCGCAATGGATACACAACTGCAGTACACCGAGATTCCCCCAAGGGCACGCAAAGAGATCGAGAACTTCGTGCCAGACGAGGAGCGCGTGCAGGCCCGGTATGCGCTCTTCGCCGACGTGCAACCCAGGCCCGGCGACAACGACGGCGACACAGAGACACTCGACGGTGTGACGTTCACGCACCACTTCGTGGACGCTCCCGGCGATCAGGAAACCGTGCGCTTCCACTACGTCGAAGCCGGCCAGGGTGAGCCGATCGTGTTCCTGCACGGCATCCCGGATTCCTGGTATCAGTGGCACCATCAGATGGCCGCGCTGTCGACGACTCACCGGTGCATAGCCTTCGATTTGAAGGGATACGGTCAGTCCGAGAAGTCACCGGGTGACTACCGCCACGAGGGCGCCGCCGAGCAACTCTTTGGGGCGCTGCAAATGATCGGGGTCGATCGCTTCAACCTGGTTACCCACGATCGCGGTACCGTCCAGGCAGACTTCATCACCGCCAACCATCCGCAGGCCGTGCTGCGTTACGGCCGGGGTGAGCAACATCTGTACCACTTCCACGACGATCTCGCGCCGCAGGCGCGCATGTTCGCGGAAGCCCCGTGGACGGGCATCATGAACGACACCGCGCACTTCGTGGTGTGGATCCACACCACGATCGCCAAGTACGACCTGCCCGACGACGAGATGCGCCGAACCATTCAGGAGTTCGCGTATCCAGGCATCGACCGAGCGGTGCCGCGGTACTTCCACTCCTCGACGTTTCGGCAGGAGTGGTTGCAGCGGCGACGTCGGCTCCTCCAAGACTGGCGTGCCCCGGTGCTGCTCATTCAGGGGTATTCCAGCAGGACGCAGCCGCATGAGTTTTACGTCGACGTGCAGCGCTATCTCCCAAACGCACCGGCAGCCGAAGTCGTCTTCATCGACGCCGGCCACTACTGGTCGATGGAGCGGCCTGGGGACGTCACCAACGCCGTCCGGCGCCTGCTCACGATGTGACTGTGCACTCCACCCTCTGGAACCCAATCACACTGGGCCCGTTGACATTGCCGCATCGCCTCGCGATGTCCCCGATGACGCGCAACCGGGCGCTGCCCGACGGCACTCCAACGACACTCGACGCCAATTACTTTGCGCAGCGCGCGTCCTTCGGATTGCTCTTTGCCGGGGGCACCCAGCCCTCCGCGGCTGGCCATCTGCCCGAGCGGCTGCGCCGCGGCATCGCACTCAACAGACCTGACCCCATGACGTTCTACGGCGGCGATGAGCACGGCTACACCGACTACCCGAGCCTGGATTTCTCGGCGACCACTGCGACTCAACAGGCCAGGAACGATGAAAGATGGTGTTATGAAAGACCGTTCGTCGGCGCACCCGGACATTCTGCACAGTGACGTCATGGTTCCCGCACGGAACCCCGACGACTGCAACTACCCCGGAGTGCGGCAGGGCCGCGACGTCTGCGATGGCATCGCCATCGACCACGATCTCGCCGTTCCGATGGGCGACGGATCGGTGATCAGGGCTGACCTCTATCGCGACTCCGAAGCGACCACGGCGCTGCCGACCCTGCTGCTATGGAGCCCATACGGCAAGCACGGTCCGGTCACCTGGGCGATGTTCGAGGGCAGTGAGGTCGACGTCGACCGACTGTCACCCATGACGTTGATCGAGTGCCCCGACCCCGCGGTCTGGTGCCGGCGTGGATACGCACTGGTCGCCGTGGACCCCCGCGGTACCTGGGGCTCCGACGGTGACTTCACGATTCAGAGCCCACAGGAACGCCAGGACATGTACGACACCGTCGAATGGATCGCCGAACAACCCTGGTGCGACGGCAATGTCGGCATGGCAGGAATGTCCTACTTCAGCTGGTCGCAGTGGCAGGCCGCCTCGATGGTGCCCCCGCACCTCAAGGCGATCCAACCCTACGACGGCGCCACCGACGCCTACCGAGAGCTGGCATTCCACGGCGGCATTCCCAACGACCAATTCATCGGAATGTGGAACTACGGCAAGACCATGTGGGGCCGCCGAGCTCACCGAGGATTGGCGGCTGGCCCTTGACCGCCATCCCCTTCTCGACGAATTCTGGCGTAGCAAACAACCCGACCTGGAGGCCATCGACATCCCGGCCTACGTCGTGGCCAGCTGGACCGATCACGGCATCCACACCCGCGGCACTCTCGAAGGCTTCAAACGGATAGGTTCGCAAAGCAAATACCTTGAGGTCCACGGTCAGAAGAAGTGGTCACGCTACTACTGGGCCGAGAGCGTCGAACGTCAGATCGCGTTCTTCGACCGCTACCTCAAGGGCACGCCCAACGAAGTCGACACCTGGCCGAGGGTGCGGATCGAGGTGCGCGAAGGCGGTACCAACGGAGCATGGCGCGACGAGCATGAGTGGCCGCTGGCCCGAACCGACTACGTGGCCTACTACCTGGACGCAGCCACCGCGACGCTGCACCACGAGCCGCGGCCACAGGAGGCCGAAATGCACCTACTCAGCAACAGATCCCGATGGTTGCGCGGTGTTCGACCTCACCGTCACCGCCGACCTCGAGATCACTGGGCACGCCATGGTCAAACTCTGGATCTCACTCGACGAAACGGATGACGCCGACCTGTTCGTTGCCCTGCAGAAGATCGACGCGTCAGGCCACGTCGTCAACTTTCCGTACTTCACCCTGCAGAACGACGGCCAGATGACACATGGCTGGCAGCGCCTGTCCCATCGCGAAATCGAAGAATCAACAGGGCAATTGGCGGCTCAGCCCGTGCACGCCCACACCTCCGAGACGCCGGTGCCCCCCGGACAAATCGTCGACGTCTCGATCGAGTTGTGGCCGTCGAGCACCGTGCTGCACCGCGGGGAACGACTCCGGCTGCTGATACAGGGCAGCGACATCCAGTCCTACCCCGATGGCACCTTCGTCGCCGGCCACCGTCGCACCCGCAACGCCGGGAACCACATCCTGCATACCGGCGGCTGCTACGACGCCCACGTCCTGTTGCCGGTGATCCCCGCCGATACCTCCGGTGCCGACTGACGGGCACCACCCGACTTCGCCGCGCTGAGCACCTCGGGAGCCCCTCGCAGCTCTCCGCCGTCGGGCTGACTTACGCTGGACGTGAACCTCGGGGACGAATTCGTCAGCAGCGCCGAGCTCGACATCGGTGAACTTCGGCAACGCTTCGTCTCGGCCCCTCCAAGACGGTGACGCCTCTCACCCCTTCTCCCGGACGGCGTCGCCGACGTGATCGACCACGACAGGAGGGTCGGATGTTCATGGAAGCGGACCGGTCATGGCATGCGCCACCGCTGCAAAGCTACAACGTGTACCGCACCACCAATCCCGATGTCGCCCACCGCGAGGCCGGCAGGCTCTTCGCCCGCCACCGTCTGCGTGTCGTGAGACGCCGCAGCAGCTTTGACGCCCAGGCGAACGTGGCCGACCTCGGTGGCGTGTCGGTGAACTACGTCACATGGGGATCGGACGTCGAGGTCGACCGCGGACCCAACAGCGGCTACGTGGGACTGCTGTTTCCCATCGGCGGGAGCCTACTCATTCGCCAAGGACACCAGGAGTTCGGTGCCGAGCACCCCCGCGGTGACGGCGTGTTGCTCGGACCGGAGCCGCTGACCATGCGCTGGGGATCGGAAAGCCAGATCCTGTCGCTGGCCGTCTCACCGTCGCAGCTCGCCCGCGGCGCCGCGCGGCTCTTCGGCAAGGGTACGAAAGTTCCGTCGTTTCACACCACGTCGATCACCGGGAACGCGGCGCGACTCCTGCTCAGTCAGGCCCGTCTGGTGGCCGACATCTTCGACACCGGCAATGCCAGCGAGCGGCTGTCGAACGCGGTGGTGGCCAAACCTGCGTCAGGCGATCGTCAACACCCTGCTCCTGAGCGTCGGGCACTACCAGTCGGACGCCCTGCTCGCGCCGCGACCGAGGCGGCGCACACCGCGGCCCGTGGCAGCGGCCCTGGAGCTGATCGCCGTCGAGGAGGGCGCCGATCTGACACTGGCCGACCTGGCCTCCGGCTCGGGCGTCGGCGTGCGGGCACTGCAGCTCGCTTTCCGCCGCGAGCTCGGCACGACTCCCGCGCAGTACCTGCGCATGGCCCGCCTGCAGCGGGCCAAGGTGGAGTTGGAGGCGGCGTCGCAGTCCGCGATGCGCGTCGTCGACATCGCCAATAAGTGGGGGTTCTTTCACGCTGGCCGTTTCTCACGGCTGTACCGAGACCGGTTCGGCGAATACCCCTCCGCCACACTGGCGACCCCCGATGATCGATGCGGCGGCAAGCGGGAGCTGAACGCAGGCTCAGCGCGGCTGAGCGGCGGGCCGCCGGGGATCGAGCACGTCGACCCCATCGGTCCGCCACGCCTCCCGCATCGCGTCGGCCCCCTTCAGCCGCACCCACGCCGCCTCGGTCGCCGTGATCGGCGTCGCCGACAACACCGTCACCGGATCCTGCGGTGCGGGCAGTTCGATGTCGCCGATGTCGCTGTGCCCCAACAGCATCGCGGTGAACGGCGCGCCCTCCCACAGCGGCGTCTCGAGATCGATGAGCGCATCGACCACGAGTATCAGGCCCTCGACGGCGGGCGCCGCGGCGACCACGGCGATCGACCGCGCCAACCCGTTGGGCGTCGGCCCGCGCAACGCCACCACCACCTCGGCGCGCGGGCCCGTGGTCGGATCGGCGACCATCTCGGTCGGATCGACCATCGGGTGGCGCGAACATCCAAGCGACACATAGCGATGGACGCCGTCCCCATCCGGCCCGTAGCGCAGCACGTCGATGGCCTCGGCGCCGAGGAACGTCACGCTGGCCGAAATGGGCTCGGCGGTGAAGTGTTCGTCCAGCCGCGCGCGTACCTCGGTGAGGACGTCCGTCACTCGGCGGGCGGGATCGACAGGTTGACCCCGGTGTCCGCGTCGAACAGCGTCAGTTTCGAGGTGTCGAAGGCCAGTTCCACGGTCTGACCCGCGGTCACCGTGGACTCGGCGGAAACCCTTGCCACGAACTGGTTCTCGGACGCACCGGATTCGGCGGCGAGTTCGGCGAGCTGGGCGGCCTGCGCGCCTGCACCCTCGGTGCGGAAGTGCAGGTACTTGTCGGCGCCGAGCGATTCCACGAAGTCGACGGTGACACTGGAAGGTCAGCGCCCTGATCCGCGCATAGGTGTCGATCAGCGCGGCGTCCTCGAGGTTCTCGGGACGCACGCCGACGATCACGTTGGTGGGCTTGGGATGCTTCGCCAACGTCTCGAGGGCCTCTGGGGAGAGCAAGATCTCGTCGCCGAAGGGCAGCCGAACGCCCCCGTCGGTCAGCGTGGCGGGGAAGAAGTTCATCGACGGCGACCCGATGAAGCCGGCGACGAAGAGGTTGGCCGGCCGGCTGTAGAGCTCCTCGGGCGTGCCGATCTGCTGCGCCACCCCGGCCAGCATGACCACCACGCGGTCGCCGAGCGTCATGGCCTCGGTCTGGTCGTGCGTCACGTAGACCGTGGTGGTGCCCAGCCGGTTCTGCAGCCGGGCGATCTCCGAGCGCATCTGCACGCGCAGCTTGGCGTCGAGGTTGCTCAGCGGCTCGTCCATCAGGAATGCCTTGGGGTCGCGCACGATTGCGCGTCCCATCGCCACCCGCTGGCGCTGGCCACCGGACAGCTGCCCGGGCTTGCGGTCGAGCAGCTCGGTGAGATCGAGGATCTTCGCCGTCTCCTCGACCTTGGTCGTGATGTCGGCCTTGCTGAGCTTGGCCAGGGTCAGCGGGAACGCGATGTTCTGGCGGACGGTCATGTGCGGGTAGAGCGCGTACGACTGGAACACCATCGCGATGTCGCGGTCCTTGGGCGCCTTCTCGTTGACCCGCTCGCCGCCGATGCTCAGGGTGCCCGAGCTGATGTCCTCCAGCCCGGCGATCATGTTGAGGGTGGTCGACTTTCCGCAACCCGATGGCCCGACCAGGATGATGAACTCACCGTCGGCGATGCTGATGGACAGATCCTTAACGGCCACAGCGCCATTGGGATAGCTCTTGTTCACGTGATCGAGCACGATTTCGGCCATCGATTACCCCTTCACCGCACCGGACGTCAAACCGGCGACGATCCGTCGTTGGAAGATTAGTACGAAGATGATGATCGGCACCGTGATGACCATCGCACCCGCGGCGATGGAACCGGTCGGCTCCTCGAATTGTGAACTGCCGGTGAAGTTCGCGATCGCCACCGGCGCGGTGATGGCCCGCTGGGTGGCCGTCAGCGACAGGGCCAGCAGCAGGTCGTTCCAGGCGAAGATGAACACCAGGATGCCCGCGGTGACGATGCCCGGCGCGGCGAGCGGGGCGATCACCTTGCGGAAGGCCTGAGCCGGCGTGGCGCCGTCCATCTTCGCCGCCTTCTCCAGATCCCATGGGATCTCCTTGAAGAAGGCCGACATGGTGTAGATCGCCAGGGGCAGCGCGAAGGTGATGTACGGGATGATGAGGCCGGGCCAGGTGTCGAAGAGACCGATCCTGCGTTCGATGTTGAACAGCGGAGTCACCAACGAGATCTGCGGGAACATCGCGATCAGCAGTGCCACGCCCACCAGCGCCTTCTTGCCGGGGAACGCCAGCCGGGCGATCGCGTATGCGGCCATCCCGCCGACGACCACCGCGATCACCGTGGTGATCAGGCCGATGCCGATCGAGTTGACCAGAGCCGAGCTGAAGATGTTGCCCTGGAAGATGGCCTTGTAGTTCTCGAACGTGATCTGCCCCGGAATCAGCTTGCCGTCCTTGACGCTTGACGACGGCTTCAACGACAGCGACAGAATCCACAGCACCGGGAACAGTGCGTAGAGGAGCACCAGCACGTTGACGATCGTCCAGCCGGTCCCCCGTCGCGCGTCGACCCGCTCGGTCATCAGTGCCCTCTGCTCTTCGCGCAAGCGCTCATCGGTGCCCTCTGCTCTTCGCGCAAGCGCTCATCAGCGCCCCTCCTCGTCGGAGCCCGGCGCCGAAGCGCCGAACACCTTGATGTAGATGAACGCGATCACGGCGACCGACAGGAAGACCAGCACGCTGATCGCGGACCCGAGCCCGAGGTTGAAGGCCTTGAACAGGTTGTCGTAGCCCAGGATCGACACCGAGCCCGTGTCGTTGGCGCCACCGGTCAGCACGTAGATGTTGTCGAAGATGCGGAACGCGTCGAGCGTGCGGAACAACAACGCCACCAGGATGGCCGGCTTGATGAGCGGCAGGATCACCTTGACCAGACGGGTCCACGCGCCCGCACCGTCGACCTGCGCGGCGTTGAGCAGATCCTGTGGCACCAGCGCCAACCCGGCCAGAAGCAGCAGCGCCATGAACGGCGTCGTCTTCCAGACCTCGGCGAGGACGACGATGGCCAGCGATGGAAGCTGTTCGGTCAGCGGCGCCGAACCCGCGGGCAGCAGGTTCGCCAGATAACCCGTGCCGGGTGTCCAGGCGTAGTACCAGCTGTACGACGCGGCGACGGTGACGATGCCGTACGGGATCAGGACCGCGGTGCGCACCGCGCCCTTGCCGAAGATCGTCCGGTGCATCACCAGCGCCAGCGCCATCCCGAGGACGAACTCGATGGCGACCGAGACGATCGTGATGGCCAGCGTGACCACGAACGCGGTCCACCAGTAGCGGTCGCTCAAAATCGTGACGTAGTTGTCGAACCAGATGAACTTCGTGTCGTCGGGCGCCGCCAGGTTGTAGCGCTGCAGGCTCAGCCACACGGCATACGCGATGGGGTACGCCGTCACGGCGAGCATGAGCACCACCGCGGGGCTGACCAGCCAGAACGCCAGTCGCCGGTCCGAGCGGCGGTCGTCGGTGGCACCTCCCGCCGTCTTCTCCTTCGCGGGCGCCGTCACGGAATCAGCCCCTTCCCGTCGATGGCCTTCTGCACCTGGTCGGCGAGTTCGTCGGCCATGGGCTCCGGGTCGATGGCGTTGATCGGCGAGAGCGCCGCCGAGATGCGCGTCGACATCGCCTGGTAGACCGGCGTGGCGGGCCGCACCGCGGCGTTGGTCAGCTGGTCGCGGATGATCGCGTACTGCGGGTACTTGGCCTGGAACGCCGGGTCGTCGTACAGCGACGCGCGGACCGCGGGCAGGCCGCCCTCGACCGAGGTGTAGCGCTGGTTCTCGACGTTGCGCAGGCAGCGGATGGCCTCGAACGCCTCCTTCTTGTGCTGCGTGTTCTTGCCGACCGCGATGTTCAGCCCGCCGATGGTCACCTTGGCCTGCTGTCCGGGCTCCACGGCCGGGTAGGACGCGAAGTTGAACACCTTCTTGCTGGCGTCGTAGGCGGCCTTGAACTGCTCGTCATCGGGGGCGAAGGTGCCGACGTCGTTGATGGCGGACGCCAGATCCTGCCGGTCGTTCAGCGGCAGGAAGGAGACGCCGCCCTTGACGGCGTTCTCCAGCATCGAGGGCAGCACGAACGGCCAGTTCACCTCGAGCGCGGCGTTGCCCTGTTCAAGGGCGAGCCGCGCGGTGCCCTCGTCGGACTGCGTGATCGACGGGTCGGCACCCGGTGCCGTGGCGACCGCCTTGATGATCTGCAGCGCCTTCACCGTCGCCGCGCGGTGCTCGGGGGTGTCGGTCAGCGTCACGGTCTTGCCGTCGTCGGAGAGCACCTGACCGCCCGCGCTCTCCAGCAACGTGTTGAACCACACCACCAGGCCCTCGTACTGCTTGGCCTGCAGGGCGATCCAGCTGGGCTTGCCCGCCGCGTGCAGGCGCGTCGCCTCGGCCACCATGCCGTCCCAGGTCTGCGGCGGCTCGTCCATCAAATCGGCTCGGTACCAAAGCAATTGGGTGTTGGTCGTGACCGGGGCGGCGTACAGCTTGTCCTGCCACTCGGCCGTCTTCAGCGGTCCGGGCAGCGTGTCCGCACGGGCGTCCGCCTCGGCCTCTCCCGCCGGATCGTCGGAAAGTGGCAAAGCCCAACCGGCCTCGGCGAACTCGGCCGTCCAGACCACGTCCAGCGCCATCAGGTCGAGCGTCTTGTCGTTCCCGGTGAGCCGGCGCGCCAGCTGCAGGCGCTGATCGTCGGCGCCCTTCGGCAAGCTGATCTGCTTGATGGTGAAGCGTCCGCCGAGCTCGTCGTTGCACCGCTTCGCCACCGCGGTGAAGGTAGCCATCTCGCTGGCCGGCGTGTAGAAGTTGATGACGGTTCCGCTGGACTGCGAACTACACGCCGAAACCATCGACGCCGTCGTCAGCGCAGCCAACACCGCAGCCCGCAGCCGCAGAGCGCGCACGCCCGCCTCCTGTCCGCGCGGGTTCATCCCGCGCGCAAACCGTAGAGCGAATTGTGCGTGATATGCAACACTCTCGGCCCCGCGCGTCGCAATCGTGACCTGCGGGGGGTACCTCAGCGAACTGGCGGGGGGTGCGCCCGCGCGATCAGATCTTCAAGCGCGCCAGCAGATCCCGGCCCTGTTCGGCACTCTGCGGGTCGCACAGGACGTCGTAGCGGCCGGCGACCAATTGCATCGTCGAGCTGAAATCTCTTGTGCCGCGAGCCATCGCGTACTGCAGCCCCGACGTGATCAGGCCGAAGAAGATGCCGGCGACCAATCCGGCGATCAGCGAACCCCACGGGCTCGGGCTGAAGAAGCCAAGGACCAGCCCGATGAACAGGCCGAGCCATGCACCCGTCAGGGCACCGCCGCCGAGCACGCGCGGCCACGTCAAGCGTCCCGTGACGCGCTCGACCTGCATCAAGTCGACGCCGACGATGGTCACCTGCTGGACCGGAAACTCTTGGTCGGACAGGTAATCCACCGCTCGCTGCGCCTCGGCGTAGGTCGTGTACGAGCCGATCGGCCAACCCTTCGGCGGCGTCGGCAGCCCGGCGGGCCCGCCGCGGCCCGGTTTCTGTCCAGGTGTTAGCGGACTGCTCATCGTTTCTTCTCCTCCGGCCTTCGGACAGCCAACCAGTCGACGTTCGAACGGACAACGCTCTGGCACCCACAATGGTGCCCCGAAAGCCGACCGCCCACCGGGCTTCGGCACGTGCGCTAGGTTTGACGCCATGACGAATCCGGGCGGAGACGCTGGCCAGACGCCGTCACCCGAGACGCCAGCAGGTGGAGCCGAGCCATCGGCGGGCGGCTACGAGGCGCCGCCGATCGAACAGTCCCAGCAACCTCCGGCGAGCACCCCTCCGCCGACCTACGACGCGCCGTCCTCCGACGCGCCGCCCCATTCGCCGCCGTCCTACGACGCACCGCCGTCCTACGACGCGCCGTCCTATACGCGCCGTCCTACCGCCGCCGACTTACGACGCGCCGTCCTATCCGCCGCCGTCCTTCGATCAGGGCTCCTACCCGCCGCCGGCCGATCCGCAGGCCTACCCACCGCCGGGAGCCGGGTACGGGTATCCGCCGCCGTCATACGCGCCACCGCCACCGCCGCCGCCCTACGGCGCGCCGCCGGGCTACGGTGCCCCACCGGGATACGGCGCACCGCCGCCGCCCGCGGGGTACGGCGCTACAACGCGTACGGCGCGCCGAGCCAGTCGACCAACAACATGGCGATCGCCTCGATCGTCGCGTCGGTCATCGGGTTCTTCTGCGGCATCGGATCGATCATCGGCATCGTGCTGGGGATCATCGCGCTCAACCAGGTCAAGGCCACCGGCGGCAACGGCCGCGGTCTTGCCATCGCGGGCATCGCCATCGGAGCCGGTTCGCTGCTGATCAGCCTGATCTGGACCGTCGCCCTACTGGGTTCCTGACGGTGACCAGCGGTCCCGAGCAGCCGTTCCGCGGCGCGGAGTCTTCGTCCGCTGGAGAACTCGCCACCATCGGCCGACCCGTACGCCCCGGTGGACTACCCCACCAACCCCGGCCTGCCGCCGCCGGTCTACGGGCCCGGATATCCGCCGCCCGGCTATCCGCCGCCAGCACCCGGCTACCCGCCGCCCGGTTACCCGGGTGCGCCCCCCGGATATCAGCCCTACGCGGGCGCATATCCCTACGGGACCGATCCCTACGACCCGTACCGGGCGACGAAGCCGCCGGGTACCAACGGCAAGGCGATCGCGGCGCTCGTCACCTCGCTGGCCGGTCTGCTGTTCTGCGGGCTGCCCGTCCATCGTCGGGCTGATCCTCGGCGTCATCGCGATGCGCGAGACCAGACGCACCGGTCAGGACGGCTACGGTCTCGCGCTCGGAGGCGTCATCGTCGGTGGCCTCGTCACCGTGGGCTGGGTGCTCTACTTCCTGCTCATCATCGGCCTCTACGCCAGCGGCTGGTCGGCCGTCTAGCGGTCACTCCGGCGGCCGGAACGGGTCGCCGCCGCGGGCCATGCCCGCCGCCCTCCCCTTGCCCGCGATCACCAGCGCCATCTTGCGGCTGGCCTCGTCGATCATCTCGTCGCCGAGCATCACCGCGCCCCGCGCGCCACCGGCCCGCGAGGTGTGCCACTCGTAGGCCTCCAGGATCAGCTCGGCGTGGTCGTAGTCGGCCTGGCGCGGGCTGAAGATCTCGTTGCCCGCGGCGATCTGATCGGGATGCAGCACCCACTTGCCGTCGTAACCGAGCGCGGCCGACCGGCCCGGCGACCCGACGGAACGCGTCGACGTCGCGCACCTTGAGATACGGCCCGTCGATGGCGTTGATGCCGTGGGTGCGCGCGGCGACGAGGATTCGCATCAGCACGTGGTGGTAGGCGTCGCCGACGTCGTAGCCCTCGGGCTGCTCGCCGACCACCAGGGTGCGCATGTTCAGGCTGGCCATCATGTCGGCAGGTCCGAGCACCAGCGCCTGCACCCGCGGAGCGGCCGCGATCGCATCGACGTTCGTCAGCCCGGCGGCGTTCTCGATCTGCGCCTCGACGCCGATCCGACCGGCAGGCAGCCCGTGGATGGTCTCGAGTTGGGTGAGCAACAGATCGAGCGCGTGACGTGTGACGACGTCGGTCACCTTCGGCAGCACCACGAGATCGAGGTGCGCGCCCGCCGCGGCGACCACCTCGATGACGTCCGCGTGCGTCCACGGCGTCGTCCAGTCGTTGACCCGGACACCGCGCAACTGGCCGGCCCAACCCGGCTCGGCGAGGGCCGCCGCAACCCGAGCGCGCGCCTCCGCCTTGGCATCCGGTGCGACGGCGTCCTCCAGATCGAGGAACACCTCGTCGGCGGGCAGCTGCTTGGCCTTCTCAATCATCTTGTCGCTACTGCCTGGAACCGAAAGGCACGTTCGACGGGGGCGATACAGGTTGTCCACGTGTTCACTCTCTACCCTTTGAGGCATGGTGGCGGTCAACAGGGTCTACGCGGCCCGACTCGCGGGGATGGTGGTGCTCGGTCCCGACGGCGAGTCCATCGGTCGTGTCCGCGACGTGGTGATCAGCATCAGCAGCGTCCGCCAACAGCCGCGCGTGCTGGGCCTGGTCGTCGAATTGCTCACTCGCAGAAGGATTTTCGTACCGATCCTGCGCGTCACGGCGATCGAGCCGAACGCGGTGACGCTGACCACCGCCAACGTGTCGCTGCGCAGGTTCGCGCAGCGCCCCGGCGAGGTGCTGGTGCTCGGCCAGGTCCTCGACACCCGGGTCCGCGTCAACGATCCCGAGCTGCGAACACCTGGCGGGCGTCGACGTGGTCGTCGCCGATCTGGCGCATCGAGCAGGTCCGGTCCCGCGACTGGATGGTGACCAGGATCGCCGTGCGCAGCCACCGCAGACTCGGCCGCCGCACCACCGTGCACGTCGTCGACTGGCAGAACGTCGCCGGGCTCACGCCGTCGGCGCTGGCGCTGCCCGGCCAGGGCGTCGCGCAGCTGCTCGCAGCAGTTCGAGGGGCAACGCCCCATCGAGGTGGCCGACGCCATTCGCGAGCTGCCCGCCAAGCGGCGCTACGAGGTGGTCAACGCACTCGACGACGAACGGCTGGCCGACATCCTGCAGGAGCTGCCCGGAGAGCGAGCAGGCCGAGCTCCTCGAACAGCTCGACACCGAGCGCGCCGCCGACGTGCTCGAGGAGATGGATCCCGACGACGCCGCCGACCTGCTCGGCGAACTCGGTGCGATCGCGCGCCGAGGTCGCTGCTGGCCCGGATGGACCCCGAGGACTCCGAGCCGGTGCGCCGACTGCTCAAGCACTCCCCCGACACCGCGGGCGGCCTGATGACCTCGGAGCCGGTGGTGCTGGCCCCGGACACCACGGTCGCCGAGGCACTGGCCCGGGTGCGCGATCCCGACCTGACCCCGGCGCTGGCGTCGCTGGTCGTTCGTGGTGCGGCCGCCGACGTCCACCCCGACCGGCCGCTACCTGGGCTGCGTGCACCTGCAGCGGCTGCTTGCGGGAACCGCCCGCCGCGCTGGTCAGCGGGATCGTCGACAGCGACCTGCCCAACCTCACCCCCGACACGTCGCTGGCGGCGCGTGACCCGGTACTTCGCCGCCTACAACCTGGTGTGCGGGCCGGTGGTCGACGAGGAGAACCACCTGCTTGGCGCCGTCACCGTCGACGACGTGCTCGATCATCTGCTGCCGCACGACTGGCGAGTCAGCGCCGACGAACCCGAGCTGCCCGCCGATAACGCCGCGACCGGAGGCTGGATCGTGAGCGACCTCGTCGGCGCGCCAGCGGCTCGACACGCCCCGCACGTCGCGGCGGCGGCTCACGCCGCAGTTCGACGTCGAGGCCGTCGGGCCGGTTCGGCGAGCCGTTCGCACGCTTCCTCGGCACCGGCCGCTACCTGGCCATTCAGACCGTCTTCGTCATCGTCTGGATCCTGCTGAACCTGTTCGCGGTGTCGCTGCGCTGGGATCCGTACCCGTTCATCCTGCTCAACCTGGCCTTCTCCACGCAGGCGGCCTACGCGGCGCCGCTGATCCTGCTCGCGCAGAACCGCCAGGAGAACCGCGACCGGGTCGTCGCTCGAGGAGGACCGGCGCCGCGCCGAACAGACCAAGGCCGACACCGAGTACCTCGCCCGCGAACTCGCCGCGCTGCGCCTCGCGGTCGGCGAGGTCGCCACCCGCGACTACCTGCGCCGCGAACTCGAGGAGCTGCGCGATCTGATCAACGAGATGCGGCCGTCGGAACCGGGCGCCACGAAGGACAAGCCGAGCAAGGCCGACGGCGCCGAGAAGCGCTCGAAGAGAACGACCTGATACCGGCTTCGGAATTGCTGCAACGCATGAATCTTCAAACTGTATGGTGACCTGGTTCACTACGTTGCTCGGTCACGCTAGGACGGTTGAGTGCCCATAGGGGGAGGCCCCGCCTCTGCAGCCTTCGCAAAGGTGCGGCGCAGTGCAGCCCGCGTCGTGCGGACACCTGCCTTCGGTGTTGTCGTGCTCGCCCCGCTGATGCTCGTGGGAGCCGTCGGCGCCTCCTCGCCGACACCGCGAGCGTCCGTCGACGACAACGGGATCACGCCGCTTGCCGCCGTGGCGAACACCGGCTGCCGGCGCCAAGGTGGTCGCGGCCGTCACGAGGCCGCCACGCCCGTTCCACATCGCCGTCGCCAACGTCTCCGCGCCGCCACCGTCGGTCGTGGTGAATTCGCCTGGCAGCCTTCGCATTCCGGCGATGGCGCTGAATGCCTACCAGAACGCCGAGCGGATGATGGCGGCGGCCTACCCGGCCTGCGGCATCAGCTGGAACCTGCTGGCGGGCATCGGCCGCATCGAGTCGATGCACGCCAACGGCGGCGCCACCGACGCGCACGGCACCCCCGTCAACCCGATCTACGGCCCTGCGCTGGACGGCACGCTGCCCGGCAACGAGGTCATCGTGCAGAGCGTGCAGTCCGGCCGGGTCACCTACGCCCGCGCGATGGGCCCGATGCAGTTCCTGCCCGGCACCTGGGCGCGCTACGCCTCCGACGGCGACGGCGACGGCAAGGCCGACGTCCAGAACCTGTACGACTCGACGCTGGCCGCCGCCCGCTATCTGTGCAGCGGCGGCCTCAACCTGCGCGACCGGTCGCAGGTCATGACGGCCATCCTGCGCTACAACAACTCGGTGGCCTACGCCCAGAACGTGCTGGGCTGGGCGGCGGCGTACGCGACGGGCGTCGTCCCGGTGAACCTGCCGCCGATCACCGGGCCCGCACCGCTCGGCGACGCCCACCTCGACGCCAACCCCGAGGGCCTCGGCCCCGGCCTGCCGCGTCAATGCAGCGGGACTACCCGCCACCGATCCGCTGGCGCTGACGCCGCTGCTGCCCGACACCGCCGCCCGGCTCGGCGTCGCGCCAGGGCCGCTGCCGGGGCCCGCCGCCACCGCGCCGCTGGCGCCGCAGCAGAACTGTGCGGTGTTCTGCCTGGTCCAGCAGCCTCCGGCCGCGCCGCCGGCCGAGCTGCCGCCGGCCCCGGACGCGCCGTTCGCACCGTTCGCGCCGCCACCGCTGTTCCCGCCGCCACCGCCACCGCCGCCCCTTCCGTTCGCGCCCCTGGCGCCCGCCGCCGAGCCCCGGCGCCCGGCGCCCGCACCCGTGCTGGCGCCGACCGGCCCCCTGCCGGGCCCGGCGAACTGACCGCTCCGAAGCGGCCGTTGCGGTCGGCCTAGACTCGCAGGTGATGTCCCCTACACCCCATGACCTGGAATCCGCCGTCCGCGCCGCGCTGGCCAAGGTCATCGACCCCGAGCTGCGCAGGCCGATCACCGAGGTCGGCATGGTCAAGAACGTCGCGGTCGAGGCCGGCGGCGCCGTGCACGTCGAGATCTACCTGACCACCTCGGCGTGCCCGAAGAAGACCGAGATCACCGACCGCGTCCGCCAGGCCGTCGCAGGACGTTCCCGGCACCGGCGCGGTGACGGTCACCCTCGACGTGATGAACGACGAGCAGCGCACCGAGCTGCGCAAGCTGCTGCGCGGCGACTCGCGGGAACCCGTCATCCCGTTCGCCCAGCCCGGCTCGCTGACCAGGGTCTACGCGGTCGCCTCCGGCAAGGGCGGCGTCGGCAAGTCCAGCGTGACCGTCAACCTGGCGGCCGCGATGGCCGCCCGCGGCCTGTCCGTCGGCGTGCTCGACGCCGACATCTACGGCCACTCCGTGCCGCGGATGATGGGCACCGAGGACCGGCCCACCCAGGTCGAGTCGATGATCCTGCCGCCCATCGCACACGACGTGAAGGTCATCTCGATCGCGATGTTCACCCAGGGCAACACCCCGGTGGTGTGGCGCGGGCCGATGCTGCACCGCGCGCTGCAGCAGTTCCTCGCCGACGTGTACTGGGGCGACCTGGACGTGCTGCTGCTCGACCTGCCGCCCGGCACCGGCGACATCGCGATCTCGGTGTCGCAGTTGATCCCCGGCGCGGAGATCCTGGTGGTCACCACCCCGCAGCTGGCGGCCGCCGAGGTCGCCGAGCGGGCGGGCGCGATCGCGCTGCAGACCCGCCAGCGCATCGTCGGCGTGGTCGAGAACATGTCCGGTCTGCTGCTGCCGGACGGCACCACGATGAACCTGTTCGGCGAGGGCGGCGGCGTGCAGGTGGCCGAGAGCCTGTCCCGTGCGGTCGGTGCCGACGTGCCGCTGCTCGGGCAGATTCCGTTGGATCCGGCGCTGGTCGCCGCGGGCGATTCGGGCGTCCCGCTGGTGCTCAGCGCACCGGACTCGGCGGCGGGCAAGGAACTGCGGAAGGTCGCCGACGCGCTGTCGTCACGCAAGCGCGGGCTGGCCGGCATGTCGCTGGGCCTGGATCCGGCGCGACGCTGAGCCGCCGGCGCGCGCACTGCGAACGGCTAGGTCGCGTCGCTGTCGAACGGCGTGCTGGCAGGCGGTTCGACCGGCGTGGGCACCGGACTGGCGTCGCCGGTGTCATTGCGGCGTTGGCGCCGCCCGGCGACACAGGCTTCTCGACGGGCTTCTCGAAGTTGCCGGTGAGGAACGAGTCATCGCCGTCGAGCAGATGCTTGGTCAGGGCGGCGCGCGGCGTCATGCCACGCAGCTTCTGCAGCTCGCTGAGCGGCTGACGCAGATCCTCGAACTCGGGCCCGAGGTCTTCGCGCAGCTGGCTGGTCGCGCCGCTGAGATACTCGCGGGCCTGCTTGAGGGTGCCCGTCGTCCAGCGGATGGCGCCGGGCAGACGTTCGGGCCCGAGGATCACCAGGCCGGCGACCAACAGGACCAACATCTCACCCCAGCCGACGTTGGCGAACATGGCTAGGCAGCGTTGTCGGGAGTGGGGTTCACGATCAGGGTGACGGGTCGCCCGTCGCGGACCACCTCGATCGGCGCGTCCTGGCCGATCTTGAGCTGGCGCACCGCGACGACCATCTCGTCGGCGTCGGCCACCTTGCGGTTGCCGACCTTGACCACCACGTCGTTCTCGAGGATGCCCGCCTTGTCGGCGGGCCCACCGGCCACGACGTTCTTGATCAGCGCACCGGAGGCAACCGAGTTGCTCACCGACACCGCGTTGAGGCCGAGTGTCGGATGGGAGATCTTGCCGTCCTTGATCAGCGTCTGCACGGTGTCCTTGACCTCGTTGACCGGGATCGCGAAGCCCAGCCCACTTGCGCTGTCGGACAACGACTTACCGGCGGTGTTGATGCCGATCACCTCGGAGCTCATGTTGATCAGCGGGCCACCCGAGTTGCCGTGGTTGATCGACGCGTCGGTCTGGATGCCGTCGATCACGGTGTCGGTGTCGGATCCGTCGCCCGACAGCGGGACCGGGCGGTGCAGCGCGCTGACGATGCCGTGGGTGACGGTGCTGCGCAGGCCGAGCGGCGCGCCCGCGGCGATCACCTCCTCGCCGACCTTGACCTTGTCGGAGTCGCCGAACCGGGCCACGACCAGGTTGTCGACGTTGTCGACCTTCAGCACGGCGAGGTCGGTCTTGGGATCGCGGCCGACCAGATTGGCGGGGACTTCCTTGCCGTCGTTGAACACCACCGAGATCTTGTAGGCGCTGGGGTTGGTCGCGGCCTCGGAGATCACGTGGTTGTTGGTGACGATGTAACCGCGGCCGTCGACGACGACGCCGGACCCCTGCGAGCCCTCGGTGTCGCTGATGGCTTCGATGGTCACCACCGAGTCGGCGACTGCGGCGGCCACCGTGGCGAACCTGCCCGCGGGTGCCTCCGGATTGTTGTCGGTCTCGAGGGTGACCTTCGAGGTGGTGAACGCCTCGACGGTCTCGGCGGTCTTGTTGCCGACCCATCCGCCGATGAAGGCGATGACGATGGCGATGATCAGCAGCGTCGCCAGCGCGAGCCAGGACACCTTGCCGCCGAAGAGCACGTCGCGGACGCCCAGCTTGCCCACCGGGGCGTGGACGACGACGGGTGCGGGCTGCGGAAGTGCCGGGGTGCCGAGCGACGGCGTGGCGGAGGGATCACGCCACGGGTCGGCGGCCTGATCCGGCTGACCGCCGTCACGCTCTGCGTCCAGTGCGCCCGCATCGGCGGGGTGGCGCTGCAGCGATTCGCCGTTGCCGTTCTGACGGCCGAAGGCCTGGGCGAGCACGGGATCGGGCGACTGATTGGTCGGCGTGTAGTCGCCCTGGTCGCGTGTCTGGTCGGTGCCGAGGAACGAACCCTTGAAACCGTCTGGTCTGCCGAACGCACGCGTGGATGCTGGATCGACGGGCGGTCGCGACACCGGGCGCGGCGCCAGACGGTTGCCATTTCCGGACTGGTCCTGATTGGTCACCCGTTAGTCACTCTCCATTAGAGCGGCCGCCTAGTCGGCGGCCGCGGTCGATCGACGCAGCACCAGCCTACCGGCGCTTGCGACGAGCCCGCATGGACTCGTCAGCAAACTGTTGACCTTCCGCTTCCACCGGCGGCTCGGGCGGCGGAATGTGCGGGATCTGGGACAACATTCCCAGCAAAGCGGTGGGTATGACGATGGGGCATGAGTCCCGCAAAGCACTGCGCGCCTGCCCCTGTGCCTCGACCTCGGCCGCACAGTCCGGACACAGCGACAAATGACTGGCGGCGCGCAGGTGCGACTTCATGGTGAGCTCGCCGTCCACGAACGCGGCGACGGCCTCGATGGACAGGTGCTCGGTCGATCCGAACCGTCGTGGACCTACCGGCGCATCACTCTGGGAGGCGAACTGGGCAGGCAGCCACGAGAACGCGCGACGGAACACGTCTCCCGCGTCGACCATCACCCACTCCCCTTCGGTCTTGCGCATCACAGATCAACACTCTCACTTCGAATGTAACCCGACGGGCCCGGTACGACACCCGTGAAGGTCAAGCGGATCTGGCCGCGTCGTCCGAATGGGCGTCCCCGTGGGTAGCCAGGTAGTCGCGCAAGGCCTGGCGTCCGCGGTGGATACGGCTGCGCACCGTGCCGAGCTTCACGCCCAGCGTGGCGCCGATCTCCTCGTAGGACAGACCTTCGATGTCGCACAGGACCACTGCGGCACGGAATTCGGGGGGCAGCGAGTCCAGGGCGGCCTGCAGGTCGGGACCAAGACGGGAGTCGTGGTAGATCTGCTCCGGGTTCGGGGCGTCGGCGGGGACCCGGTCGTAGTCCTCGGGCAGCGCCTCCATGCGGATGCGGCTGCGACGGCGAACCATGTCGAGGAACAGGTTCGTGGTGATGCGGTGCAACCATCCCTCGAACGTGCCCGGCTGGTAGTTCTGCACCGAACGGAAGACCCGGATGAACGTCTCCTGGGTGAGGTCCTCGGCGTCGTGCTGGTTGCCCGACAGGCGGTAGGCCAGCCGATATACGCGGTCGGCGTGCTGGCGCACCAACTCATCCCACGACGGCATGGCGGACTTGTCCCCGGTGGCGTCGAATACCGCGGTGCCCGTCAACTCGTCGGAAGGCTCAACCCAGTCGCCGTCGCCGGCCTGCTCGAGATGAGCCATGAACACAGGGGCAGGGGTGGTGGTCGTCAGATCCTCCAGATCAGTGTGCGGGGCCCGCATCGATGAACAGCGGCCCAACATCGGCTAAAGCGGAATCCTCGCGATGGTTATTCCCTGGTCGCCGGGTTCCGTCGTATTCCATGCGAGTACCGTTTCCGACCCTGGTGAGGCTGGCATATGAGCAAACTGAACATTTCCTGAGAAAGCTGCTTACCCCTCACCCAAGCTGGGCAAACCGGCCCATCACAACCGGAATTTCGCGCATCGGCGCGGGCGTGTCGCAGCTTGGGTGATGCCGGTTCGCCTACGCTGCGGGCATGGCCAGCACCGACGAGAGTCAGGCACGGCCCAGTCGCGCCGAATCGATCGTGACGCACGCCGAGCAGTCGATCACCGAGGATGCGATCACCGCGTCAGCCCGGGAGCGTGCCGACGACAGCGGAGCGGGCGCCGTCACCCCTGCGGTCGGGGCGCTGCTGAGCGTCCTGGCGAAGCTCGCAGGCGCGAAGGCCGTGGTCGAAGTGGGCACCGGCGCGGGCGTCAGTGGGCTGTGGCTGCTGTCGGGGATGCGCGACCGACGGCGTCCTGACCACGATCGACGTCGAGCCCGAGCATCAGCGGCTGGCCAAGCAGGCGTTCGTCGAGGCGGGCATCGGGCCGTCGCGGACCCGGTTGATCAGCGGCCGCGCCCAGGACGTGCTCACCCGGCTGGCCGACGACTCCTACGACCTGGTGTTCATCGACGCCGACCCGGTCGACCAACCGCAGTTCGTCGTCGAGGGCATCCGGCTGCTGCGGTCGGGCGGCGCGATCGTCGTGCACAGGGCCGCCCTCGGTGGCCGCGCGGGTGACGCCAGCGCCGCCGACAAGGAGGTCAGCGCCGTGCGGGAGGCCGCCCGGCTGATCGCCGAGGACGAGCGCCTGACGCCGGTGCTGGTCCCGCTGGGCGACGGCCTGCTGGCCGCCGCCCGCGACTGACCCCTCCCCTTCCGCCACCCCTCCCCACACGCGCCGCACCCTCTCCCCGCGAGCAGACGCAAAAGCCCCTTTATCCTCGGCGTGTCAGGGGCTTTTGTGTCTGCTCGCGCAAAAAGGCGATCTTTACGACTTCTTGACGCCCTCACCCTTGACACTCCGCTGAACGAGTGTTTAGCGTATTAAACATGCGTTCAGTGGATGATCTCACGGCAACGGCCCGAATCCGCGATGCGGCCATCGAGCAATTCGGTGAGCACGGCTTCGGCGATCGGCATCCGGGCCATCGCCGAAGTCGGCGGGCGTGAGCGCCGGCGCTGGTGATCCACCACTTCGGCTCCAAGGACGGCCTGCGCAAGGCGTGCGACGACTACGTCGCCGAGACGATCCGCGCCACCAAGAGCGAGTCCCTGCAGACATCCGATCCGCCGCCTGGTTCGCGCCAGATGGCCGAGATCGAATCGTTCGCGCCGATGATGGCCTACCTGGTGCGCAGCATGCAGTCCGGCGGCGACTTGGCAAAGATGTTGTGGCGCACCATGATCGACAACGCCGAGGGTTACATCGACGAAGGCGTCCGCGCCGGCACCATCAAGCCGAGCCGAGATCCCAAGGCGCGCGCACTGTTCCTGGCGATGACCGGCGGCGGCGGCTTCATGCTCTATCTGCAGATGCACGACAACCCCGACGGACATCCGGGCGGTGCTGCACGACTACGCGCAGGACATGGTGCTGCCCGCGCTCGAGGTCTACACGCAGGGCCTGATGACCGATTCGACGATGTACGACGCATTCCTGGCCCAGCACGACAAGGGCATCCCCATCGTCACCTCTACCGAACCCGACACCGGAAAGGAAGCCGACCGACCATGACCACCAAGCCCATACGCAGAAGGACTCCGTCCGCCGACCGCGACGCCATCGAGATTCGGAAGCTGACCAAGAGCTTCGGTTCGGTGCGGGCACTCGACGGACTGGACATGACCGTGCGCGAAGGTGAGGTGCACGGCTTCCTCGGACCCAACGGCGCCGGCAAGTCCACCACGATCCGGATCCTGCTGGGTCTGGTGAAGGCCGACTCCGGCACCGTGCGACTGCTCGGCGGCGACCCGTGGACACGACGCGGTCGAGTTGCACCGTCAGATCGCCTACGTGCCAGGCGATGTCACCCTGTGGCCGTCGCTGACCGGCGGCGAGACCATCGACCTGCTGGCCCGGATGCGCGGCGGCATCGACGAGAAGCGACGCGCCGAACTCGTCGAACGCTTCGACCTCGACCCGCACGAAGAAGGCCCGCACCTACTCGAAGGGCAACCGGCAGAAGGTCTCGCTGATCTCCGCCTTCTCGTCGAACGCCGCGGCTGCTCCTGCTCGACGAACCGAGCAGCGGCCTGGATCCCGTTGATGGAGAACGTCTTTCAGCAGTGCGTCGGCCGAGGCCCGCGACCGCGGCGCGACGGTGCTGCTGTCCAGCCACATCCTCGCCGAGACCGAGGCCCTCTGCGACCGGGTGACCATCATCCGCGCGGGCAGGACCGTCGAGAGCGGGACCCTCGGATCGATGCGCCACCTGTCGCGCACGTCGATCAAGGCCGAGATGATCGGCGACCCCGGCGATCTCCGCCGGATCACGGGCGTCGCCGACGTCAGCGTCGAGGGCAACACCCTGCGCGCACAGGTCGACAGCGACAGCCTCGGCGAGGTCATCAAGGTCCTCGGCGACGCCGGCGTGCGCAGCCTGATCAGCCAGCCGCCCACGCTCGAGGATCTGTTCCTGCGGCACTACGACGTCGGCGGTGCGCCCACGGAGAAGGTGAACGCGTGATGAGCACCCTCCTCGACCGGCCGCACCAACCGGCGCACCAGGTTCCGTCCCGCAGTTCCAATTTCTCGGGAACCCTCGGGCTGCTTCGGCTCTACCTTCGTCGCGACCGCATCGTGGCACCGCTGTGGGTGCTGCTGCTGTCGGTGCCGCTGGCGACCGTCTACGTCGGCAGCATCGAGGCGGTCTATCCGACCGCAGGCCGACCGCGCCGGCTTCGCCGCGTCGATCATGGCCAGCCCGGCGCAGCGCGCGCTGTACGGCAACGTCTACGGCGACAGCCTCGGCGCCACCGGCATCTGGAAGGCAGGCATGTTCCACGTGCTGATCGCCGTCGCGGTGATCCTCACCGTGATCCGACACACCCGCGCCGACGAGGAGACGGGGCGCGCCGAACTGATCGACTCGACCGCCGTCGGCCGCTTCGCCAACCTGACGGCGGCGCTGTCACTGAGCGCGGGGCGCCGATCCTCACCGGCGTGATCGGCACGGCAGGCCTGCTGACCCTCGACGTCCCCGCCGCAGGCTCGCTGGCCTTCGGTTCGGCGCTGGCGTGTTCCGGTCTGGTGTTCACCGCGGTCGCCGCGGTGACGGCGCAGCTGTCGCCGTCGCGCGCGGTTCGCCCGCGGCGCGGCGTTCGGCGTGCTGGCCGCGGCCTTCACCCTGCGCGCCGTCGGCGACGCGGGCGACGACTTCCTGTCCTGGTTGTCGCCGCTGGGCTGGTCGTTGCAGGTGCGGCCGTATGCGGGCGACCGCTTCTGGGTGTTGTTGTTGCACATCGCCACCACCGCCGTGCTCGTCGCCGTCGCGTACCGACTGCTGGCCCGGCGCGACGTCGGAGCGGGGATGATCGCCGAGCGCCCCGGACCGCCGAGCGCAGGAGCGTTGCTGGACGGCGTCTTTGGCCTGGCGTGGCGACTCAACCGTGGGTCGCTGATCCTGTGGACGGTCGGCCTCTGTCTCTACGGCCTGGTGATCGGCAGCGTGGTGAACGGCATCGGCGACGAGATCGGCGGCAGCGCATCGGCGCACGACATCGTGGCACGCCTTGGCGGCACCGACGCGATGGAGCAGGCCTTCATCGCCGTCGCGTTCAGCATGCTCGGCATGGTGGCCTCGGCGTTCGCGATCTCGCTGACACTGCGGTTGCACCAGGAGGAGTCCGGCCAGCGCGCGGAGACGGTACTGGCCGGCAGCGACGGGCCGGATGCGCTGGCTGGCAAGCCATCTGGTGTTCGCGATCGCTCGGCTCGGCCGTCGCGATCCTGATCGCCGGGCTGGTCACCGGCCTGACCTACGGTGCCGCCGCCGGCGACATCGGGGGCAAGTTGCCGACCGTGCTCGGCACGGCCGTCGTGCAGCTCCCGGCGGTCTGGCTGATGGTGGCCATCACCGTCGCGGTGTTCGGCCTGCTTCCCCGGTTCACGCCGGTCGCGTGGGGCGTTCTCGTCGCGTTCATCGCGATCTACCTGCTGGGATCGCTGGCGAACTCGCCGCAATGGCTGCTCGACCTCGAACCGTTCACCCACACTCCGCGGGTCGGATCGGGGGACTTCACGGCGACGCCGCTGCTGTGGCTCCTGTTGCTCGACATCGCACTGATCACCTTGGGCGCCTTGGCCTTTCGACGCCGAGACCTTCACTGAGGAGGAGAACCATGAAGCTCGCTCTGCAAACCGTCGTCGTCGATGGTGATCGGCCTGATCTTCTTCGGCGTGGTGCTTGTTCCTGCCCGCCTGGACATTCCACTACTGGCAGGCATGGGTGTTCATCGCGGTGTTCAGCGCCGCCACGGTCATTCCGAGCATCTATCTGGCCGTGACGAATCCGGACGCGCTCCGACGGCGCCTGCACGCGGGCCCGACCGCGGAGACCCGGACCGACACAGAAGTTCGTCATGGTGGGCACGACCCTTTCGGTCGTCGCCATCATGGTGATCAGCGCGCTCGACCACCGGTTCGGCTGGTCCGACGTGCCGACGTCGTTGGTGGTGGCGGGCAACGTCCTGGTCGGCGTCGGCCTCGCGCTCGCTCAATTCGTCGTCATCCAGAACGGCTACGCGGCCGCCACCATCAGGGTCGAGGACGATCAGCCGCTGGTCTCGACGGGCCTCTACGGCATGGTCCGCCATCCCCTGTACGTCGGCGCGCTGATCATGATGGTGGGCACGCCGTTCGCGCTGGACTCGTACTGGGGCCTGATCGCCATCGTGCCGGGGCTGCTCGCCCTCTGCATCCGCATCCTGGACGAGGAGAAGATGCTGCGCCAGGACCTCGCCGGCTACGACGCCTACATGCACGACGTGCGCTACCGGTTGGTGCCCTACGTCTGGTGAGCGCGAACGCGCATGCTCGAACGCCACGCGAACAGCAACACCGCGACCGCGGCCGCCCGCGCGCAGGTGTTGACGACAAGCACCGTGCTCCAACCGATCTGGCTCGCATAGAGCACGTTGAGCAGCCCACTGGCACCGTGCAACACGACGAGCGTCGCGACGACGAGCCGCAGTGCGCTCCGATCGGTGAGGCGCACGGCGCCGAACGACAGCACGGCCGCCGCCAGTTCGGCCGCGGCGACGAGGTAGACCAGCAGGTAGTCGTCGGGCCGTAGATCGATGCCGACCGCGGCCGGAATCGCCCGGGGGAAGACGATCATCAGCACCGCCCCGGACAGCGTGATCGCACCATGTATCAGCAGGACCGTCCGCAGCAGGATCGGTGGCCGCCCCGTCGCCTCGATCATCGTCGTCCTCTCGTCACGTCAACGCGTCCCGGTTCGTCATGAGATATGACGGATCTCGACGATCGAACATGACACGGGAGGTTTGGTGATCGACTTCGAAGATCATCGCGACCATCTGCGGGCGGTCGCGTTCCGCATGCTCGGCTCGCGCAGCGATGCCGACGACGCCGTGCAGGAGACGTGGCTGCGCATGAACCGCGGCGACGTCTCCGACGTCGACAACGCGCGCGGCTGGCTCACCACCGTCATCGCGCGGATATGCCTCGACGTGTTGCGGAGCCGCGGAGCTCACCGGGAGGAGTCGCTCGACGCCATCGGTCACGACGTCGCGGGCGACGGGGTCGATCCGGAGCAGGAGGTGCTACTCGCCGATGCCGTCGGGGTCGCGCTGCTGGTGGTGCTGCAGACGCTGTCGCCGCCGGAGCGACTCGCGCTCGTCCTGCACGACATGTTCGACCTGCCCTACACCGAGATCGGGCCGATCGTCGGTCGCTCGCCGAACGCGGCCGCGCAACTGGCGTCGCGGGCACGCAGACGGGTACGTGGCAGGACGCCGACGCCCGCGGCCGATCTCGCCGCCGCGCGTCGCGTCGTGGACGCCTTCCTGGCCGCGGCCCGCGATGGCGACTTCGATGCCCTGCTCGCGGCGCTGCACACCGAGGTGGTGCTCGACGTCGACGCCGCTGCGACGGGCACCGGCGAGCCGCTGACCGTGCGCGGCGCATCCGAGGTGGCGTCGCGGGCGCGAATGTTCGCAGGCAACGCGCGTCACAGCGAGCCCGCGCTGATCGACGGTTCGGTGGGGCTGGTCGTCGCACCGGGCGGGCGGCTGGCACTGGTGTTGCGCTTCGCCGTCGAGTGCAACGTGATCACCCGGATCGGCATCGTCGCCGATCCGGCCCGACTTCGCGTGCTCGACCTCGCCATTCTGGACTGACCGACACCCCATACTGAAGCCGTGGAACTGCTGACCGGCTTCGGCCTGGCCACGGCCGCGGGGTTGAACGCCTACATCCCGCTCCTGGCGCTGGGGCTGCTGGCGCGCTTCACCGACCTGGTGACGCTCCCGCACGGCTGGGCCTGGCTGGAGAACGGCTGGGTGATGGCGATCGTGGCGGTGCTGCTGGCCGTCGAGGTGGTCGCCGACAAGGTGCCCGCGCTCGACAGCGTCAACGACGCCATTCAGACCTTCGTCCGGCCGACGGCGGGCGGCATCGTCTTCGGTTCGGGCACCGCCGCGCAGACCGCGGCGGTCACCGATCCCGGCGCCTTCGCCACGTCGGGCCAGTGGATCCCCATCGCCATCGGGGTGGTGACCGCGCTCGCCGTGCACCTGACGAAGACGGCGGTGCGCCCGGCCGCGAACGTCGCGACGGCGGGGGTGGCCGCTCCGGTGTTGAGCACGATGGAGGACATCACCAGCGTCGGCCTGGTATTCGCCGCGATCCTGTTGCCGATTCTGGTGCTGGTGGCATTGGTCGTGTTGATCTGGGCCGTGGTGGCACTGTTGCGACGCAGACGACGACGCGCGGCGTCTGCCCGTTAGAACCCCGGTACCGGCCTAGATCCAGATGCCCTTGCCGACCGCGACCACGCCGCCGGAACTGATCGCGAACCGCTCGCGGTCCCTGTCCAGGTCGACACCGACGTGCTCGCCGGGGCCGACCACGACGTTCTTGTCCAGGATGGCGTGCCGGACGACGGCGCCGCGCCCCACCCGGACCCCGGGCATGATCACGCTGCCCTCGACGATCGCCCCGTCGTCGATGACGACGTTGGACGACAACACCGAATTGCGCACCGACGCCGCCGAGATGATGCTGCCCGCGCCGACGACCGACTCCTGCGCCGAGCCACCGTTGACGAACTTGGCAGGCGCGAGGTTCTCCGGCTCGCCCCGGATGGGCCAGCGCCGGTTGTACAGATTGAAGACCGGGTGCACCGACACCAGGTCCATGTGCGCGTCGTAGAAGGCGTCGAGCGTCCCGACGTCTCGCCAGTAGCCGTGGTCGCGTTCCGTCGACCCGGGCACTTCGTTGTCGTTGAAGTCGTAGACCGCTGCCATGCCGTCGCGCACCAGCCGCGGAATGATGTCGCCGCCCATGTCGTGGTCGGAATCGTCGTCGTCGGCATCGGCGCGGATGGCGTCGACGAGCACCTTGGTGCTGAAGATGTAGTTGCCCATCGACGCGAAGGTCTGCTCGGGGTCGTCGGGCGTGCCCGGCGGGTCGGCGGGCTTCTCCACGAACTCGCGGATGCGGCCGGACTCGTCGGCGTCGATGCATCCGAACGCCGTGGCCTCGGCCCGCGGCACCCTGATGCCCGCGACCGTCGCGCCCGCACCGCTCTCGATGTGGAACTGGAGCATCTGCTCGGGGTCCATGCGGTAGATGTGGTCGGCACCGAACACGACGACGTAGTCGGGGTCCTCGTCGTAGATCAGATTCAGCGACTGCAGGATCGCATCGGCCGACCCGGTGTACCAGCGCGGGCCGAGGCGCTGCTGCGCAGGAACCGGGGTGATGTACTCCCCGGCAAGCCCGGAAAGCCGCCAGTTCTGCGAGATGTGACGGTCGAGCGAATGCGACTTGTATTGCGTCAGAACGCAGATCCGGAGGTAGCGCGCGTTGACCAGATTGGACAGCACGAAGTCGATCAGCCGGTAGGCGCCCCCGAACGGGACCGCGGGCTTGGCCCGGTCGGCCGTGAGCGGATAGAGACGCTTGCCCTCGCCGCCGGCCAGGACGATGCCGAGCACGTGTGGCAATTCCCTCATGGGTCAAACCTATCGGCCGCCACGAACTGCGGCTAGGCATTCGCACTAATAAGCGAGAGTTCTGTCGGACTGTAGGTCAAGACAATTGGGTGCGGTGGCCGCGCTTGGCTACTACGGTCGTGACCATGCGGGTGGCGATGATGACACGGGAGTATCCACCCGAGGTGTACGGCGGGGCCGGTGTGCACGTCACCGAGCTCGTCGCGCAACTTCGGCAGCTGTGCGAGGTCGACGTGCTGTGTATGGGCGCGCCGCGGCCGGGCGTGTTCGTGGCCCAGCCCGACCCCGCACTGAAGGGCACCAACCCGGCGCTGGCCACGCTGTCGGCCGACCTGGTGATGGCCAACGCCGCCGCGTCGGCGACGGTGGTGCACTCCCACACCTGGTACGCCGGGATGGCCGGCCACCTCGCGGCGCTGCTTCACGGCGTGCCCCACGTGGTGACCGCGCACTCGCTCGAGCCGATGCGGCCGTGGAAGGCCGAACAACTCGGTGGCGGGTACCGCGTGTCGTCGTGGGTGGAGCGCACCGCGGTCGAGGCCGCCGACGCCGTGATCGCCGTCAGCTCCGGCATGCGCGACGACGTGCTCGCCACCTATCCGGCGCTGGACCCCAACCGAGTGCACGTCGTGAAAAACGGCATCGACACCCAGGTCTGGTACCCGGCCGAGCCGCAGCCGGGCGAGTCGGTGCTGGCCGACCTCGGCGTCGACCCGTCCAAGCCGATCGTGGCCTTCGTCGGCAGGATCACCCGGCAGAAGGGCGTCGCTCACCTCGTCGCGGCGGCGCACCGGTTCGCCCCCGACGTGCAGCTGGTGTTGTGCGCGGGCGCCCCGGACACCCCCGAGATCGCGGCCGAGGTCGCCGCGGCGGTCGAGCAGCTGGCGGCCGTGCGCACCGGAGTGTTCTGGGTGCGGGAAATGCTGCCGACGCCGAAGATTCGCGAAATACTTTCGGCTGCAACAGTTTTCGTGTGCCCCTCGGTGTACGAGCCGCTGGGCATCGTGAATCTGGAGGCGATGGCGTGCGGGACGGCGGTGGTCGCTTCGGACGTCGGCGGCATCCCCGAGGTGGTGGCCGACGGTACGACCGGGCTGCTCGTGCACTACGACCCGGCCGACACCGCATCCTTCGAGGTCCGACTCGCCGACGCGGTCAACTCACTTGTCGCCGAGCCGGAGCGGGCCCAGCAGTACGGGCGGACCGGTCGACAACGCTGCATCGACGAGTTCTCCTGGGCGCACATCGCCGAGCAGACGCTCGAGATCTATCGCAAGGTCACGCCGTAGGGAAGTCGGCGTTTCCCGATTACCGCCGGCGCGCTTCAGCGCGCCCGAATTGGGCCCCAGCGTGCAACGGGACTAGCTGGTCACGCCCTTGAGTTCGTCGCCGAGGGCAGCTGCCTCATCCGGAGTGAGTTCGACGACGAGACGTCCGCCGCCCTCCAGTGGTACCCGCATCACGATTCCTCGCCCCTCCTTGGTTGCTTCCAGTGGACCGTCGCCGGTCCGGGGCTTCATCGCCGCCATTCGAGTGCTCCCTCCGCACGTGCGGGCCCGCGTGAGCGGAACCATCGAGCCAGGACTGCCCACCCGTCGACAGCTCCCGGCACTGAACTGCAAACTGAACTTCCTACATTGTTCCCTATGAGCGGGGTTCGGTGTGCAAAGACCCGGCGAAGCTCTCCGGGCGACCTCGCCGCAGGCGCGCTCACGCCTTGACCGGAACCCAGCACGAAGCGATGTGATCGTCGACCATTCCGGTCGCCTGCATCAGCGCATATGCCGTCGTCGGGCCGACGAACTTGAACCCGCGGCGCTTCAGTTCCTTTGCCATCGCCGTCGACTCGGGGGTGACTGCGGGCACCGCGGACATGTCGACCGGGCGGGGCCGCGCCGCGGGAGCAAACGACCACAGCAACTCGCTCAGATCGGCGTCGAGGTCGGCGACGGCGCGGGCATTGGCAATGGTGGCCTCGACCTTGGCGCGGTTGCGGACGATCCCCGTGTCGGCCATCAAGCGCTCGACGTCACGGTCGGTGAACGCGGCCACCTTCGCGATGTCGAACTGCTCGAAGGCACGGCGGAAGTTCTCCCGCTTGCGCAGGATGATCAACCACGACAGCCCACTCTGGAACGCTTCGAGCGACATCCGCTCGAACAACTCACGGGCGCCGTGCAGCGGGCTCCCCCACTCGTAGTCGTGGTAGTCGCGGTAGAGCACGGAATCGGGTGCGGCGGAACGTGTTCCGGTGAAGTCGGCCCAGCTGCAGCGAATCCGCCCATCCACCTCGGCCGTGACACTCACCGATCGGCGCCCTGGTCGTCGGGCAGCGAGTGGGCACCCTGATGCACCTCGTCGCCGGTCTCGTCGGCATCTCCGTCGAGGTCCTGCACGCCGCGCACGGTAGCGAGTTGTCCACGCAGGAGATCGAGTTCCTGGCCCAGCCGGTCGAGCACCCAGTCGACCTCGCTGGTCTTGTAGCCGCGCAGCGTCTGGGTGAACTTGACGGCGTCGACGTCGGATGCCGTCACCCCCGACGCGGGCAACACCGTGGCGGTGGTGCCCCTCGGCAGCGGCGGCAACCGCTCGCCGCGGCCGAACAGCACGCTGCCCAGACCGAACAGCACGACGGCCACCAGGATCAGAACGACCAGGTACAGCAGAATCAAGGTCACGACATCGATACTGCCGGAAGGCTACGACGCCGCAAGCCAGGGGATCAGCAACAGGGGATTTAGCGCCGGGCGGACCCGGGGATCAACGGGGCCGAAGGGTGATCATCGGCGGCCGGTCCGCCAGCGACACCGACGACGTGCGGGGGGTGTAGTCGTCGCCGTCGGCGAAGAACTGCGTCAGGCCCATCCCGGAGTCGGGGACGCCGCACCGGGACAGCAGCGTGGCGATCACCTGCCTGCTCATCGCGGCGAGCTCGGTCAGCGGCCGGTTGCGGTGCGTGCGCACCCCGAGGTTCACCTGGGCGATCGCGTCGAGGCCCAGCCGGTCGTAGGTGTCGATCAGCAGGCCGATCTCGACGCCGTAGGCCGGTGCGAACGGCACCGACGTCAGCAGTTCGCGGGTGCCTGCGTATTCGCCGCCCAGCGGCTGCAGCAGGCAGGTCAACTCCGGGCGCAGCGCGGCCAGCAGCGGGCGTGCGACGAGTTCGGTGACCCGACCGCCGCCGTTGGCGTCCTCGCTGCCGCTGACCTTGAGCGGACGGCGGTAGAACCCCTTGACCAGGTGTACGCCGTCCGCGGTCAGCAGCGGACCGAGCAGCTTCGGCACGAACATCGGGTCCGGGTCGATCAGGTCGGAGTCGACGAACACCACCAGGTCGCCGGTGGTCGCGGCGAGCGACCGCCACAACACCTCGCCCTTGCCCGGCTGCGGCTCGACCTCGGGCAGCGCGGCCTCCCGGCTGATCACCCTGGCGCCCGCGGCGATCGCGCGGATCTCGGTGTCGTCGGTGGAACCGGAGTCGAGCACGATCAGCTCGTCGACGAGCCCGCCGAGCAGCGGCGTGATGGTCTCGACCACCGAGCCGACCGTGTCCTCCTCGTTGAGCGCGGGCAGGACGACGGAGATGGTGCGTCCGGCCTTCGCCGCCTCGAGCTCGGCGATGGTCCACGATGGCCTGCCCCAGCTGTGATCGGTCATCCAGCGGTGTCCCGCGACTGCATCGGCTGAGTCGAGTTCAGGTGTCAAGGTCACGCCAGTCCCCTCACGGTCCGCGTCGGTGGACGCACGCCCTGGATCGACGCGACCATTTCGAGTACGCGTCGCGTGGGCCCGACCTCGTGTACCCGGAACATGGCGGCCCCCGCCTCGGCGGCGAGTGCCGTCGCGGCCAGGGTGCCCTCCAGGCGTTCGGTCAAGCCCACACCCAGAGTCTCCCCGACGAAGTCCTTGTTGCTGAGCGCCATCAGGACAGGCCATCCGGTATTTACAAGATCTTTTACGTGGCGCAACAAACTAAGACCATGATGAGTGTTCTTACCGAAATCGTGGGTCGGGTCGATCAGGATGGCGTCGCGTGCCACCCCTGCGGCTACCGCGTGTTCGGCCGCCGCGGTGACCTCCGCGATGACGTCGTCGACCACGCCGCGCTCCGAGGTTCCGTAGCTGACCCGGAACGGCCTCGTCCTCGGCGTGGCGCCGCCGGTGTGCGAGCACACCAGGCCCGCCCCGAACTCCGCGGCCACCTCGGCCAACCCGGGATCGGCGCCTGCCCAGGTGTCGTTGATCAGGTCGGCGCCGGCCGCGCAGGCCTGCTTGGCCACCGCCGCGCGCCAGGTGTCGACGCTGATCAGCTGGTCGGGGAAGGTGCTGCGCAGCCATTCGATGAACGGCACGACGCGGGCGGTCTCCTCGTCGGCGTCGACGTCGGCGCCGGGGCCTGCCTTGACGCCACCGACGTCGACCACGTCGGCGCCGTCCTCGATCACCCGGTGGGCGGCCGCCTTGGCCGCGTCGTCGGTGAACGTCGCACCGCGGTCGTAGAAGGAGTCCGGCGTCCGGTTGACGATCGCCATGATCATGGCGCGATCGCCGGCCACAGGGCGACCGCAGAACGTGGACTGCACACTTCCAGGCTACGGGCGCTCAGCGATTTGTGCGCGTGCTCAGCCGCGGTGAGCGCCGCTGAGCGCGCCGAAATCCCTAGGACTTGGGGCGCTTGCCGTCGACGACCTCGGACGGGTACTCGTCGTAGAACGGCACGTAGCCCTCGTCGCGGCCGGCCAGGACGTACAGCGGGTCGTCGATCTTGCCTGCGTCGACGTCCGTGTCGTCGTCGTCACCCGATCCGCCGCCGTAGCCCTCCTTGCGCAGGTCCACCTTCTGGCTCTTGAACGTCGACGTGTGCGCGAGGCCCTCGGTGATCCGCACGAACAGCGGCACCGCGTATCCGGGCAGGTGCTCGTAGGCGGACTTGGCCAGCGCCTTGCCGTCGAACTCCTGGCCGTCCTTGAGCTGGATGGCCACCATGCCCGCCCTGCCGCCCGCGCCGTCCACCTCGACGCCGAACACCGTGCACTCCTCCACCTGCGGGTCGGTCGACACCGCGGCCTCGACCTCGGTGGTGGCGACGTTCTCGCCCTTCCACCGGAACGTGTCGCCGAGCCGGTCGGTGAACGCGGCGTGCCCGAAGCCCTGCGAGCGCATCAGGTCGCCGGTGTTGAACCAGACGTCACCGTCCTTGAACGCATCGCGGACGAGCTTCTTCTCGGTGGCGTCCTTGTCGGTGTAGCCGTCGAACGGCTGAAAGTTGCTCACCTTCGACAGCAGCAGTCCCGGCTCGCCGGTCTTGACCTTGCGGACCCGGCCGTCGTCGCCGCGCGCCGGTCCTCCGGTCTCTTCGTCGAATTCGACGAACGCGATGGGCGACGGACAGATACCCGTCGTCTTGTCGACGTTGAAGACGTTGAGGAAGGCCGTGTTGCCCTCGCTGGCGCCGTAGAACTCGCAGACGCGCGGGATGGCGAACCGCTTCGTGAACTCGTCCCAGATCGCCGGGCGCAGCCCGTTGCCTACGATCACCCTGACGCGGTGCCTGCGGTCGGTCGGCTTGGGCGGCTGGCTGAGCAGATAGGCACAGATCTCGCCGATGTAGACGAACGCCGTCGCGTCGTAGCGGATCACCTCGTCCCAGAACTTCGACGCCGAGAACGACTTGCCAAGTGCCAGCGTGGATCCCGAGTTGAGCACCGAGGACAGCGCCACCGTCAGCGCGTTGTTGTGATACAGCGGCAGGCAGCAGTAGAGCGTGTCGTCGGTGGTCAGCCGCGTCCCGAGGCCGCCGAAGCCGCCCAGGGCACGCAACCAGCGGTAGTGCGTCATCACGCTGGCCTTCGGCATGCCGGTGGTGCCGGAGGTGAAGATGTAGAACGCCTTGTCCTTGGCCAGGACGGCCGCGGTGGTGACCGGGTTGACGACGGGCGCGGTGGCGGCCAACTGCACCAGCTCGTCGACCGTCATCAACCCGTCGGTGTCGGCGCCGCTCTCGCCGATCGGCTCGATGAACTCGGTCTCGGCCACCACGGCCTTGGCGCCGAGCAGACCGAAGCTGTGCGCCAGCACCTTGCCGCGCTGGTGATGGTTCAGCATTCCCGCGACGGCGCCGCACTTCACCACGGCGAGCATCAGCAGCACCGCATGCGGCGCGTTGCGCGACATGACGCCGACGACGTCACCGTGTCCGACACCGCGCGCGGCGAGCACCGCGGCGTAGCGGTTCACCGTCTCGTTGGCCTCGCGGTAGGTCAGTTGCTCGTCGCCGAACTTGATGAACACCTTGTCGCCGTAGCGCGCCGCCCGCTCCTGGAACACCTTGCCGATCGACGTCTTGGCCGTCGGGCGCGCCAGGAAGCCGGTCACCACGCCGCGAAGGATCACCGGCGCATCCATGATGAGGCCCGGCACCTGGGTGGCGATGTCGAGCAGCCCGACCGAGCTGCGTGTTCCCGATTTCGCGTCGGTCATGTGATGCGTCCCCTCCGGCCGTCCTCGTTCGGCAACACCATAACCGCGCGGTGATCGCCGTTACCTTGGCGGCGGTGCGCAGGCCGCCAAGGCGGCGTCGACGTCGCCGACGATCACCAATCGGTCCAGCGCGGCGGGCCCCACGTAACCGCTCTCGACCAGGCCGCGCAGCCATGCCAGTAGTCCGTCGTAATGACCGTAGGGGTCCAACATGACCAACGGCTTGTCGTGCATACCCAGATAGCCCGCCGTCCACGCTTCGAAGAACTCCTCGAGGGTGCCGATCCCGCCGGGCAGCACGATGAATGCGTCGGCGCGCTCCTCCATCACCTGCTTTCGCTCGCGCATGGTGTCGGTGACGATCAGTTCGTCGGCGTCGACGTCGGCGAGTTCGCGGTGCACCAGGGCCTTGGGGATCACCCCTACGGTTCGGCCGTTGTGCGCGCGGGCGGCGGAAGCCACTGCGCCCATTGCCGACACGTTGCCTCCGCCGGACACCAGGGTCCAGCCGCGGTTGGCGATGGCGGAGCCGACGCCGGTCGCCACCGCGAGCAGCTCGGGATGCCTCGGTCCCGACGCGCAGTAGACGCACACCGCCCATTGGCGGTCGTTTTCTTCGGGGAGTTCGGTGTCTTCTGGCACGCCGACAACTCTAGGAGGCGGGTTCGGCGCTGGGGGTCCCCCCGCTTGCGGGCAGAGAGCGGAGCGACCCAGCCGACATTTGACGCATTCATCGGTGCGGCCCGTCGGGAGCACCATAGGATCCGGCGGTGCCTGTCGACTGGGTGACCGTGCCGGAGGAACCGTTGCTGGGCCATCTCGAAGCGGCGGTCCGCAGCGGGGCCGGCGCCATGTTGGTGGGACCGGCAGGGGTGGGCAAGACATCGCTGGCCCGCGCGGCCGTGGCCGATCTCGCCGCCGACTTCACCCGCGTCGTCACGGTCACCGGGACGGCCGCCGCATCGGCGATCCCGTTCGCGGCGTTCGGCGATCTGATCGACGTCGCCGACACCGGCAAGACGGCGGCGGTGCTGCGCGCTGCGCGGGAGTCGCTCGGCGACGGCGTGTTGTTGTTCGTCGACGACGCCCACGCCCTTGACAAGCTGTCGGCCGCGCTGGTGCACCAACTCGCGGTCAGCGGGGCAGCGCGATTGATCCTCGTGGTCGACTCGGATGAGTCCATGCCCGACGGATTGTCGACGCTCGTCCGCGACGACCTGGTGGCCCAGATCGAGGTTCTCCCAACCGATTACGATGCGCGCCTGCTCGACGAGCAGGTCGGCGCCTTCGTCGCAGGGCTTCCCTCGGCGGCATCCGCCGTGCTGGAGTACCTCGCCGTAGCGGAACCGTTGCCGGTCGCCGCGCTGACCGAGTTGGCGGGTGCGGACGCGGTGTCGACGGCGACCTCGGCGGGCGCGGTCGCGGTCGACGGCGCCGAGGCACGTCCCGCCCATCCCCTGTTCGCGGGAGCGGCGCGAAATCGACTGGACCCCAACCGGGAACGACGGGTTCGCACCGACCTCGTCGAGAAGCTGCCCGCCGCAACCGGCGTCGTCGGGCGGCTGCAGCGCGCGGCACTGGCGCTGAGCAGTGACCGTCCGCCGTCGGTGACCGAACTCGTCGCTGCGGCCGACGACGCCTTGCGGCTCGGCGATCTCGACCTCAGCGAGCGGTTCGGCAGGGCCGCGCTTGCCGACGGCGGGATGGCGGCCAGGCTGCCGCTGGCCTACGCACTGGCCTGGCAGGGCCGCGGCCGCGACGCCGATGCCGTGCTCGCCGACGTCGATCCGGCCACGTTGTCCGAGACCGAGTTGATGGCGTGGGCCTTGCCGCGGGCCGCCAATCAGTTCTGGATGTTGTCGGAACCCGAGCGGGCCACGGCGTTCCTGCAGACGACGCGCAACCGGGTGACGACGCCTGCCGCGCGCGCCACGCTCGATGCGCTGTCGGCGACGTTCGCGATGAACTCGGGCAGCCCGAGCCGCGCCATGCAGATCGCCACCGAGGTGCTCGAGTCGCCCGACGCCGACGACACGGCGGTCGGCTGGGCATCCGCAGCGGCCGCGTTGAGCTCCGCGCGGATGGGTTTGTTCACCGAGGTCGATTCCCTTGCGGAGCGGGCACTGACCGCCGGGCATCCCGGCCTGCTCCGGTTCACCTCCGGCTTCGGCCAGACCACGACGCACGCGCTGGCAGGCGAACTGGACGAGGCGCAGGCGTTGGCGCAGCGGCTGCTCGACTTCACGCAGAGCGTGCAGCCGGGCCGCGCGATCGGTGAGGTGTTGGTGGCCGACGTGCTGATCGCCAGGGGTGATCTGGACGAGGCCGTGGCGCTGCTGCGCGGCGCCGCCGCGGCGCTGGCGCCGACCGGATACTCCTGGGGGCCGCTGGCCTGGATGCTGTTGGCCAGGGCGCTCGGTCAGCAGGGTGAAACCGCGGAAGCGGGCCGCATCCTGGCCAGGGCGGAGGCCAGGCACGGCACTGAAGTCGATGCTGTTCGCCCCCGAGCTGGCGATCGCCAGGGCCTGGACGTGTGCGGCCAAGCGCGACAGCCACGGCGCCATCGACGCGGCACGGGAAGCCGCCCGCGCGGCCGAGCGCGGCGGCCAGTCGGCGGTCACGCTGCGGGCATTGCACGACGCGGTGCGACTCGGTGACGTGCGCGCGGCCGACGGCATTGCGCGGCTGAGCCTCGACTGCGTGGTCGGCAGGCTCGCCCTCGACCACGGGCGTGCCCTGGCCGCCCACGACGCAGAGGCGCTGGACGCCGTGGCGGCGGCGTTCACCGGCATCGGCATGCACGGCGCCGCGGCCGATGCCTCCACGCAAGCCGACCGGCTGCGGAAATAGGTGCGCCGCGACCCGCTGACCGGCCAATACAATCAACGAAAGCGATCGAGTGAGGTGCCGGGGTGAGCGTGCTCAACGCCTTCTTGTCGACGTGGTCCAGCGCGCGATCAACCTTCGGTGAAGGCGCTCCCGAGACCGGCGCTCGGTACGACCAGAGCGCCTCGCTGCGCGCCATGCAATCGAACGTGGAGTCGGCGGCCCCCGGTTCGAAGTGGACCGGCGGTGCCGCAGGCGCCTACGGCACCGCCAACACCAACCACGGTGACGTCTTCGGCAGGCTCGCAGGGCTCGATCAACGGCTCAGCGCCCAGGTGGACCAGTCGTCGCAGGTGGTCGACGCGGGCAGGCGCAACCTCGACTCGGTGCGCCAGTGGGTGATCGACGCCGCGGCGTCCGTACCCCCTGGCAAGAACCGCGAACAGATGCTCCTGCCGATCGTGCAGAAGGGTCTCGGTCAGCTCAGCGAGATCGTCACCAAATCCCATGGCGACCTCGGCACGATCGCCGGCCGGATCCGCGGGATCGGCGCCGAGTACGACGAACTCGGCGAGCAGAAGTTCGCGCCAAAGACGGGCGAGGGCGACGATCCCGGCGCGCAACCCGAGAACGAATACGAGAAGGCGCTGCGGGATGCCGGCCTTCTCACCGGGCCTCCCCCGGACGGCTACTACAAGGAGTGGTTGGAGAACGCCAAACGTCAGGGCGTGCCACCGAGCGTCATCGTCGACATCGCCCGGCGCCACGACATCACCCCGGAGGACTTCGACGTCCTCGACGGCATGGAGAAGATCACCGACCGCGACGGCAAGTCGTTCTTCCTGATGCCGCCGGGCACCAGTGGTGACGACGCGCGCAAGGCGGCGCTGATGACCTACATCCTCAACGCGGGCACCGACTACGGCGAGGCGAGCGGCAAGAAGGACTTCACCGAAACCCCGTACTCCGCCAATGAGATTCAGCGGATCATCGACAGGCAGGCGGCGAATGCCTGGAGTTACGACCGGGACGTCGCCTTCGTCGAGGGCAACGGTGGCCGGCTGGCGACGACGCCGAACGGCATGCTCATGGGTCTCGGCGGCAACGGGTTGCAGGATCTGTTCAGCGAGGGCGGCGGCACCACCTGGGGCGACATCTTCATGGTCAACATCGACGACCCCGACGATCCCGCGCAGCAGCTCCGCCAGATCGTCAAGTCCGGAGACATGTGGTACCCCGCGCCGGACGGCAACGGCCGTCAGGGCAGCCTCGACCTGGATCGACTGCTCCACCACGAGGAGCGCCACTCCCAGCAGTGGGCCGAGAAGGGGTACACCACCATGCTGAAGGAGTACGGCTGGGAATGGCTGAGGGAGAAGGCCGGCTACCCGAACCGGCTCGAAGAGGACGCCGGCCTCTCCGACGGCGGTTACCGGTGATCCGCCGGGCGGTTGCCTTGGTCGCCGCGGTCGTGGCAGTCGTCGCGCTCGGTGCCTGCGACCGCGGCCACGACGACTGGAAGCCGACGGCACCGTTCGCGCCGTCGCTGCGGCCCGCGTTCGGCGCCCGCGTCGTCGACGGCCAGCTGCGGATCTGGACCGGCTCGCGGTGCGCCGACGCCACCAGGGCCACCCTGGTGTTCAGGCCGAGCCAGGCCGAACTCGAGCTGACCGCACCCCAGGGAAAGTCGGCCGACGTCGAACGCCTCACCCTCGGCGGGCCCTACCCGGGGCTCGAGGTCACCGAACCGCTACCCGACGGATTCGATTGGCGCAAGCAGGAATCGGTGGACTTCTGGGTCGACAGCGAACCCGCGAGCTGGGGGTCGAGCGTGAACATCGCCGAGGTGCTCAAGGGGTCCGCCGACCACCCCGACGACACCTACTGGTTTCAGGACGTCGGCTGGCTCAACCCCGCCGAAGTCGCCGCGCAGGACGGCAAGACGTTCCTGGCCACCTGCACCCCGGACCCGGCGAAGGCCTCGTCGCTGCCCGCGGCCTTCGGCGCGCGCGTCACCGACGGGAAGCTGAGGATCTGGACGGGCTCGCCGTGTGCGGCCACCACCGGGGTGTCGCTCATCTTCAAGCCCGGCCAGGTCGATCAGGTGCTGACTGCCTCCGATGCGGCCGGGGTGGAGTTCCAGCATCTGACGCTCGGCGAGCCCGTGCCCGGGCTGGCGGTCACCAAGGACCTGCCCGACGGCTTCGACTGGCGCAAGCAACAGTCGCTGCAACTCGTGGTCCGCGGGGCCACGCCGGATCAGGGCACGAGTGTGGACCTCGCCGAGGTGCTCAAGGGTTCCGCCCAGCACCCGGACGGCACGTACTGGTTTCAGGACGTCGGCTGGCTCGACCAGGCCGCCGTGGCCGAGAAGGACGGCAAGACGTTCCTCGCCACCTGCACCCCGGAGCCCGCGAAGAAGTGATCCCGCCGCTGCGTGGCCTGCCGAAACTTCCGGCGGTTGGCTCCGCTAAGGCCCCTTAGAATCGAGACCAGCATGAACCGGCTACCGAGGAAACCCGCGTGACTGACCCGCTCTACGTGCAGACCGACGGCGTGCGCTCCTTCGCGCAGATCCACGACCAGGTCGTCGCCGCCCTGTCCCAGGTGATGGGTTCGGCGGCGCCGGAAGCGCTCGGCGTCGAGACCACGCACGGGCCCATCGCGTCGGCCGTCAGCGGCGCCCTCGGCCAGGTCCTCGGAAGCAGGCAAGGGACGCTGCAGGCCACGTCGACGTCCGGCAAGACCATCTCGGACCTGCTCCAGCGGGCGGCCCAGATGTACGAGCAGGGCGACCAGAAGGGCGCCGAGACGCTGCGGGCGGCCGCCGAAGCGCTGCAGAACGCCGACGGCGCCGCCGCGGCAGGCGGCCCGGGTGCGACGGGTGCCGCGGCGCCGGGTGCGGCGGGCTCGGGTGCAGGCGGAGCGGCGGGCGGCACCGGCGGTGCCGACATGGCGGGCCAGATGGCCAGCCAGATCGGCCAGCAGGTCGGCCAGATGGCGCAGTCCATCGCCCAACCGCTGCAGGGTCTCGCCCAGGGCCTGCAGCAGCTTCCGCAGCAGGTCATGCAGGCCGTCCAGGGCATGGTCCAGTCGGCAACCCAGGGCGCGGCCGGAGCTGCGGGCGAGGGCGCCGAGGCCGGCCAGCATGCCGAACCCGACCAGAAGGACGAAGATCCCGACCGTCGGAAGGGCGAGGACGAAGACCGCCACGACCCCAACCATCCCCGGGTGCCCGACCAGAAGTCCGACAACAGCGGCGCCGCACCGGGCCAGACCGCCCAGCAGGGCAGGGCGCCCGAGCCGCCGCGCCCAGAGCGTGCCGAGCCGGCGCAGACCCGCCCGCAGCAGTCGCCGCTCTAACCGACACCGGCTCCGGACATTCCCCCGTCGCTTCGCTCGCCCCGGCCGGACAGCACCAGCCTGCGCTGCACACCGATGGCGTCGATGAAGCTCTCGTCGTGGCTGACGACGATGAACGCGCCGCGGTAGGCGTTCAGCGCGGACTCGAGCTGACCCACACTGACCAGGTCGAGGTTGTTGGTCGGCTCGTCGAGCAACAGCAGTTGCGGAGCGGGTTCGGCGTTGAGCACGCACGCCAGCGTCGCGCGCAATCGTTCTCCACCCGAGAGCGCACCGACCGGAAGGTGGATGTGATCGCCGCGAAACAGGAACTGCGCCAACAGATGCATCCGACGGGTGTGGGTCAGGCTGGGCGCGAACGCGGCGAGGCTCTCGGCCACGGTGCGGTCCTGGTCGAGCAGATCCAGCCGCTGTGACAGGTAGGCGATCCGGCCATCGGCCCGCTGGATCGCACCCTGCGCGGGTGGCAGGTCGCCGGTGATGACACGCAGCAGGGTCGACTTTCCCGCCCCGTTGGGTCCCGTCAGCGCGATCCGTTCGGGGCCGCGGATGTCCAGGTCGATACCGTTGTCCCCGAAGAGCTTTCGCCCACCCCTGCTGATCTGCAGGCCCCTGGCGACGAGCACCGAGCGGCCGACCGGCACGTCGGTGTCGGGCAGGTCGAGCACGATGGTGTCGCCGTCCCGCATCGCGCGTTCGGCCTCGTCGAGCCGCGATCGGGCGTCGTCGACCCGCTTGCCGTGCACGTCATCGGATCGGGCGGCGGATTCCTGGGCGTCCCGCTTGAGCTTGCCCGCCACGATCTTCGGCAGCCCGGCGTTCTTGACGTTGCGGGCGGCGGTGCCCGAACGGCGTGCCGCGCGTTCCCGGGCCTGTTGCATCTGACGCTTCTCGCGCTTCAGCATCGACTCGGCGTTGCGCACGTCGGCCTCCGCGACCCGTTGCGCGGCGTCGAGCGCGTCTTCGTAGTCGGTGAAAGTTCCTCCGTAGAACACCATTTCGCCGCGGTACAGCTCGGCGATGCGATCCATCCGGTCGAGCAACACGCGGTCGTGGCTGACCACCAGCAGGGTGCCGCCGAACTCGTCGAGGGCGGCGTAGAGGCGGTGGCGGGCGTGCCCGTCGAGGTTGTTGGTCGGCTCGTCGAGCAGCAGCACGTCGGGACGCCTGAGCAGTTCGGCGGCCAGACCGACCGACACCACCTCGCCACCGCTGAGCGATCCAAGCGGTCGGTCCATGCCGAGGCCGGCCAGGCCCAGCCGGTCGAGTTGGGCGCGCAGCCGCTCCTCGACGTCCCAGTCGTCGCCGATCGCGGCGAACACGTCCTCGGAGGCGTCGCCTGCGGCGAGTGCGTCGAGCGCGGCGATGACCGGTGCGACGCCGAGGACGTCGGCGACGGTCCGGTCGGCTCCAAAGCCGGAGAACGGCAGCGTCTGCGGCAGATAGCCCAGCGTGCCGTCGACGGTGACGGTGCCTGCGGTGGACCGGTACTCGCCGGCGATGAGCTTGAGCAGCGTGCTCTTGCCCGCGCCGTTCGGCGCGACGAGACCGGTGCGGCCACCGGGGACGGTGAAGGTCAGGTCGGCGAACAGCGGGGTGCCGTCGGGCCAGCCGAACGACAGATGGGAGGAAACGATGGAGACGTCGGACATGACACGAGATCTCTCGGTGGGTCCGCGGCACCGGGCCACGGCATGGGGAATGGACGACCAACACGAGCTCCGGGTTATCCGGAGATGTCGTCTCCCAGCATGTTTGCGGCCCACCTCTGTCCGACTACGGGTACGCCAACCATGGTAGCGGCGTCAGGCAAGCAGATATTTGCGCAGCATCTCGGTGGCGGCGGTGATCTGGTCGACCTGCACGCGCTCGTCGACGCGGTGGGCGAGATTCGGGTCGCCGGGGCCGTAGTTCACGGCGGGGATGCCCAGCGCCGCGAATCGCGCCACGTCGGTCCAGCCGTACTTGGCCCGCACCTGTCCCCCGGCGGCCTCGACCAGTGCGGCGGCGGCGGGTTTGGTCAGGCCGGGAAGCGCACCGGATGCGCCGTCGGTGCGTTCGATGTCGAGGTCGAGGCCGTCGAGCACCTCGCGCACGTGGGCTTCGGCCTGCTCGACGCTGCGGTCGGGCGCGAAGCGGAAGTTCACCGTCACGGACGCGGCGTCGGGGATCACGTTGCCCGCGACCCCGCCGTCGATGCGCACGGCCGAGAGCCCCTCGCGGTAGGTGCACCCGTCGATGTCGACGCTGCGCGGTTGATAGCTCGAGAGCCGGTCGAGCACCGCGCCGAGCTTGTGAATGGCGTTGTCGCCCAACCACGATCGCGCCGAGTGCGCCCGGGTGCCCGCTGCCCGGACGACGACGCGGATGGTGCCCTGACAGCCCGCCTCGATGAATCCCCCGGACGGCTCGCCGAGGATCGCGACGTCGGCGCGCAGCCAGTCGGGCAGTTCGCGCTCGATCCGGCCGAGGCCGTTGGCGCTGGACTCGATCTCCTCGCAGTCGTACATCACCAGCGTGATGTCGTGCGCGGGGTCCGCGATGGTCGCGGCCAGATGCAGGAAGACCGCGTCACCCGACTTCATGTCGGAGGTGCCGCAGCCGTGCAGCTCGCCGTCCACCAGCCGGCTTGGCAGGTTGTCCGCGGCGGGCACGGTGTCGGTGTGGCCGGCCAGCAGCACCCGCGACTTCCTGCCGAGGTTGGTCCTGGCCAGCACGGCATCGCCGTTGCGGACGACCTCGTAACCCGACGCCTGTTCGCGAAGGGCGGCCTCGATCTCGTCGGCGATGCGCTGTTCGTGGCGCGACTCGCTGGGGATGTCCACCAGCGCAGCGGTCAGCTCGATCGGATCAGCACGCAAGTCCAGGCCCACAGGCATCCACGGTAGAGGGTGCACCCGCGACGGTCACGGCCGCGTAGACCGCCTGCCCGACCCACTAGACAGACAGACCTGTCTAGTTGTACATTGACCGTCAACGGTAGACAGACCGGTCTACTCACTAGGATGGGAGTTCGCATGACGGAAACAGCGGTCAGACGCCCCGGTCGCACTCGTCACGGGAGCAACGTCCGGCATCGGGCGGGCGGTGGCGCTCGATCTCGCCCGGGACGGGTTCAGCGTGATCGTGCACGGGCGAGACGCCGGCCGCGGCGCCGAGACGGTGCAGGAGATCGAGTCCGAGGGCGGCCAGGCCCGCTTCATCGCAGCCGACCTCGGCGACGCGAACGCGGTGTCCGCACTCGCCGAGCAGGCCGGCGACGTCGAGGTGTTGGTCAACAACGGCGGGTTCTCCTGGTTCGGACCGTCGGCGAACCTCGACACCGACACGTTCGACGACCTGTTCGCCAGCAATGTGCGGGCCGCTTACCAGCTGGTGGCGGCGCTGGCACCCGGGATGGCCGAACGTGGCCACGGCAGCATCGTCAGCGTGGACAGCATGGCCGGGCACGTCGGCCTGGCCGGTGGGGCGGCATACGGTGCGACGAAGGCCGCGCTGACGGCGATGACCCGCGCCTGGGCGGCGGAGTTCAGCCCGTCCGGCGTCAGGGTCAACACCGTCGCGCCCGGGCCGGTGTTCACCGATGAGTCCAAGCGCGATCTGATCGACAACCTCGCTACGACAACGCTTTTCAAGCGTGGCGCGCAACCCGAGGAGATCTCCGGTGTCATCGCGTTCCTCGCCTCACCGAAGGCCAGTTACATCACCGGCGCGGTCATCCCGATCGACGGCGGCCGGACGGCGGTGTGACGATCATGACCGAGACCTACCAACCGAGCCCCAGCGATCGCGTGCGCGAACAGGTAGCCCTCTACGAGGCCATCCGACGGCCGCGAGGGCGGAACGCTCGAGGACCGACCGGTCGTCATCCTGACCACAGTGGGGGTCAAGACCGGCAGCATCCGCAAGAATCCCGTCATGCGCATCAAGGAGGGCGACGTCTACGTGGCGGTGGCTTCCAACGCAGGCGCCGTGACCCATCCGGCGTGGTACCGCAACGTCGTGGCGCACCCCGAGGTGTCGCTGCAGGACGGCGCGACGGTGCATCGGCTGCGCGCCCGCGAAGTGCACGGCGAGGAGAAGACCCGCTGGTGGAAGATCGCCGAGCGCGACTGGCCGCACTTCCCCGAATACCGCGCAAAGGCCGGCGACCGGGACATCCCGGTGATGCTGCTCGAACCGACCGCGTAGGAGAGTCAATCGATGTCCACCACAACGGATTCCAAGACCGATGGCCGGAGATCGGCTCGCCAGCGACTGCTCGACGCGGCCAATGAACTCTTCTACCGCGAAGGGACACAAACGGTCGGAATCGACCGGATCATCGAACACGCCGGCGTGGCCAAGGCATCGCTCTACAACACGTTCGGCAGCAAGGAAGAACTCGTCAGGGCCTATCTGGAGAGCCGCCACGCGCGCACGACCGAACGGCTCACCGCCGCCGTCGACGAGTACACCGACCCCGTGCAGCGCCTGCTCGCCGTCTTCGAAGCCCAGGGTCGGATGTTCGCGCAGCCCGACTTCCGCGGATGTGCCTTCATCTCGGCCAGCGCAGAGGCTCCGCCGGGTGGCCTGGTCGAGCAGGCCGCCGACGACTACCGCAACGACATCCGCGAATTGTTCATCCGACTCGCGCGCGATGCCGGCGTCGCCGACCCGGCAATGCTCGGCCACCAGCTCCACCTGATCTACGACGGAGCGGGGATCAGCGCGCGCATGGACCGGGACCCCTCTGCCGCGGTCGCCGCACGCGCCGCCGCCGCAGCTCTGCTCGAGGCCGAGCTGAAGATGGGGCGTGATCTCACGGGCGGAGCGAGCGATTGGAAGCCTTGAGCCCCGTGACTTCCGCATCAGGCGTCGGCGTGGCCACCATCGCGGCCGACGGAACGGTTCTCGACACGTGGTTCCCCGCCCCCGAGCTGTCGGCTGACGACGACGGCGCCGTCACCGGCACGAACCGGCTCTCCGTGGCCGAGGTGACCGAGGATCTGGCGGCGTTGGCCGGTCGCGATGACGATCGCGACGTCGAGACGGTCGTGGTTCGCACGACGATCGCGTCGCTCGACGACAAGCCCGCCGACGCGTTCGACGCCTACCTGCGGTTGCACCTGCTGTCACACCGGCTGATCGCGCCGCACGGCGCCAACATGGACGGCGTCTTCGGCGTGCTCGCCAACGTGGTGTGGACCAGCTACGGCCCGTGCGCCGTCGACGGCTTCGAGCTCGTCCGGGCCCGGCTGCGGCGGCGCGGCCCGGTCGCGGTGTACGGCGTCGACAAGTTCCCCCGCATGGTGGACTACGTGGTGCCCTCGGGCGTCCGGATCGCCGACGCGGACCGCGTGCGCCTCGGCGCGCACCTTGCGTCGGGCACCACGGTCATGCACGAGGGCTTCGTGAACTTCAACGCAGGCACGCTCGGCACCTCGATGGTCGAGGGCCGGATCTCCGCCGGGGTGGTGGTCGACGACGGCTCCGACATCGGCGGCGGCGCCTCGATCATGGGCACGCTGTCCGGCGGCGGCAAGGAAGTGATCTCGGTGGGCAAGCGCTGCCTGCTCGGGGCGAACTCCGGCCTGGGCATCTCGCTCGGCGACGACTGCGTGGTCGAGGCGGGCCTGTACGTCACCGGTGGCACCAAGGTGACGACGTCGGACGGTCAGACCGTGAAGGCGCGCGAGCTCTCGGGCGCGAACAGCCTTCTGTTCCGCCGCAATTCGGTGTCAGGCGCCGTCGAGGTGGTCGGCCGCGACGGCGGCGGCATCACGCTCAACGAGGCACTGCACGCCAACTGACGCGTCACCGGCAACCCGGCGCGACCCGCAGCATCGCGACGCCGTGGCCGGGTACCGTCTGCTCGAGAACTCCCGTGGTGGTGCTGTCGGCGTGCGTCCAGAGGTCGCGGTCGCTGAAGCAGTCGGCCGCGCTCAGTCCGAGCGCCCTCGCGTCGGTGCGAATCGCGACCGGACCTGCGTCGGGATTGAACAGCGCCACCGCGACCGCGCCGCCCGCCAAGGGCTTCATGATCACCCGGCCGTCGGCCGCGAGGGGGCGGCCCTGAACCAGCAGCGGATCCTGATCGACGGCGATCACGTCGCGGTTGGTCAGGATGTCGCGGGTCTGCTCGCTCATCGACCGGACGTCGTTGCCCGCGAGCAGCGGCGCGGCCAGCATGGCCCACAGCGAGAAGTGCGCGCGCTGTTCGGCGTCGGTCAGATCGGGCCGCTGCGGGCCGAGGACCATCGAGGTGTGGGTGGTGGCGAACTCGGCCCACGGAATGCCGACCACGAGCATGTCGGGGTCGTTGACGTGGGTGGGCCCGCTGCGCGGCGCCAACGGCACCGCCTGGCCGAACGCCTGGGTGACACCCGCGACGCCCTCCGCCCACAGGCCGTCATCACCCCAGGCGGGAACGAGGTCGATCGAATCGCGGCTCACGTCGGCGATGCGTGACCAGTCGTACTTGCGGTCCAGCCCCTGGATCGCCGGAACTGTTCGGGTTGATGCTGTACACGATGCGACGGCCGCTGGCGCGCAACGCATCTCGCATCGCCGTGAAGTACTTGACCTGCTCGTCGTGTCCGGCCTCGAGCCGACACCAGTCGTACTTGAGGTAGTCGACACCCCAGTCGGCGAACGTGTGCGCGTCGGCTTGCTCGTGACCCGCCGCCGCCGTGCGCGGATCCTGCCCGCAGCCCTGGTTGAACGGGCTGTCGTACAACCCGAGGAGCATTCCGCGATCGTGTGCGTAGCGCGCCAGTGCGGCGATGCCGTGCGGAAACCGGTCGGGGTCGGCGCGCAGGTTGCCGTCGGCGTCGCGCGTCGGCGCCGCCCAGCCTGCGTCGAGGTTGACGTAGCGGTACCCGGCGTCGCGCATGCCCGACGACACCATCGCGTCGATGGTCTGCTCGACGGTGCGCTCGGTCAGCGTGATCCCGGAGTTCCAGGAGTTCCAGCCCATCGGTGGCGCCTGCGGCAGGGGTGGCTGCGGCGTCGGCGACGTACACGCGGCGAGCACGCCGACGCAGACCGCCAGACTCCAGAGACGACGCACGCGGCAATCGTGACATCGCAGTCTGGCAGTCGGCCCCGAAGCGCCTGAGCGGCCCGGGCGCCTCAGTCGTTGGGCGCGTCAGTCGTTGGGCGCCAGGATGCAGAACTCGTTGCCCTCGGGATCGGCCAGCACCACCCACGACTCGTCGCCCTGACCGATGTCGACGTGTCGCGCCCCGAGCGCGAGGACCCGGTCGACCTCGGCCTGCTGATCGTCGGGCCGGAAGTCGAAGTGGATGCGGTTCTTGATCACCTTGTCGTCGGGCACCGCGATGAAGAGCCAGTTCGGGCCCCGCTCCTGGCGGTGTGTGCAGCACCACGTCGCCGTCGGAGTCGACGTCCTGGCGCCAGCCGAGCACCTGCGACCACCATGCCCCGAGCGCGGTGGCGTCGCGAGCGTCGATGCAGATCTCGTCGAACGTCATGGTCATTCGATCAACTCCTTCTTCATCACCTTGCCCATCGCGTTGCGGGGAAGGTCGTCGACGACCCGCACCTCGCGGGGCCGCTTGTGCACCGAAAGCTGTTGGGCGACGAAGTCGATCAGCTCGGTCGGCTCGGCGTCGCCGACGACGAATGCGACGATTCGCTGGCCGAGGTCGTCGTCGGGAATCCCGACCACCGCCACCTCGCTGACCCCGGTGTGTGCGAGCAGCACGGTCTCGATCTCGCCTGCGCCGATCCGGTAGCCACCGGACTTGATCAGGTCGACGGACTCCCGCCCGACGATGCGGTGCATGCCCCCGCCGTCGACGACGGCCACGTCTCCGGTGCGATACCACCCGTCGGCGTCGAAGACCTCCGCGGTGGCCTCCGGCGCGTTCAGGTATCCGTCGAACAGGGTTGGGCCTCGAACCTCAAGGCGGCCAATGGTTTCCCCGTCGTGGGCCACCTCGGCGCCGTCGTCGTCCACCAGCCTGCTGGAGATGCCCGCGAGTGGCAACCCGACCCAGCCGGGCCGTCGTTCCCCGTCGGCGAGGGTGCTCAGCGTGATCAGCGATTCGGTGCTGCCGTAGCGCTCCACGGGCGCGTGGCCGGTGAGCCGGACCAGTTCGTCGAACACCGGCACCGGCAACCCGGCGCTGCCCGACACCAGCAGTCGCGCCGAGGACAGCGCCAGGGCGGCGTCCAGGTCACCGACGATGCGCGACCACACCGTCGGCACCCCGAAGTACAGCGAACCGTGCGCCGCCGCATACGCCTCGGGCGTCGGTCTTCCGGTGTGCACGAAGCGATTTCCGATCCGCAGCGATCCGAGCAGCCCGAGCACCAGGCCGTGCACGTGGAACAGCGGCAGGCCGTGCACCAGGGTGTCGTCGGGTGTCCACTGCCACGCCTGCGCGAGGGCGTCGATGTCAGCGGCGATGGCGCGGCGGCTGATCAGCACGCCCTTGGGCGGCCCCGTGGTGCCCGAGGTGTAGATGACCAGAGCGGTGGCGTCGGCCGGCGGCTCCTGGTAGCGGTGCCACGACCGCGCGTGCAGCCGAACGGGGACGTGCGGCAGGCCCTCGGCCTCGTCAGGCAGATCCCCGAGCCACGCCTGGGCACCGGAGTCGGTGAGGATGTGACGGCGTTCGGCCGCGCCGACGTCGGCGGGCACCGGGACGACGGGGACGCCCGCGATCAGGCAGCCGGTGACGGCGAGCACCGTCGACGGCGGTGGGCGTGGCAAGGACGGCCACCCGGTGCGCGCCCGCGACGCGTTCGGCGACCGACGTCGCAGCGCCGACGAGGTCGCTGCGGCTCAGCGTCGCTCCGTCGATCCGCACGGCGTCACCGACGTCCTGTCCCCCGGCGACGGCAGCGGGGTTCAACGAGGCCAGCAGCACGACAGCGACGCTACCCGCGCCCACCGACGTCCGTCCCGGCATATTCCAGGTTGTCCCGGGATACTTGACGCGTGGACCCCATCGAGCGCATCGCCTCCCGGGAGGTGTACAGGAACCCGTGGATGATCGTGCGGGAGGACGACGTCCGCAGGCAGGACGGCAGCGCAGGAATCTACGGCGTCATCGTCAAGCCGACCTATGCGCTGGTGGTCGCCCGGGACGGCGACCGCTTCCGGCTCGTCGAGCAGTTCCGCTATCCGATTGGGCTGCGCCGCTGGGAGTTTCCGCAGGGTACGGCGCCAGGGACGCTCGATGGTGACGAACCGCCCGCCGCCGACCTCGCCGCGCGCGAGCTGCGGGAGGAGACCGGCCTTCGGGCCGCCTCGATGGAGGTCCTCGGCCAGCTCGACGTCGCGCCGGGGATGAGCAACCAGCGCGGCTGGGTCTTCCTCGCGACCGGGATCACCGAGGGCGACCACGAGCGCGAGCCCGAGGAACAGGACATGCACAGCGAATGGTTCACCGGTGCGCAGATCGAGCGGATGATCGTCGACGGCGTGATCACCGACGCGCAGACCATCGCGGCGTGGACCTTGCTCCGGCTGGCCGGGCGTTAGCCGCTAGCGCGCGCCACCGCACGATCTCCCGCTGATCTCCACGCGACCTCCAAGACCCACGTCGCGGACAACGGCACCATTTTCCTTCGTAAGCACATCCGCGAGCCCACCGTCCGCTCGCCAGAAGGAAGGCTCCACATGAGCAAGTTCATCGTCACCACACTGGGTTTCAGCGCATTGGCGGCCGCAGCGTTGGGACTGGCAGGCCCGGCAGGCGCGGTTCCCCAGGGCCAGACGGCGGCAGAGACCGCGGCCGGCCTGCAAGCCGAGGGCTACCGGGTGGCGTTCAACGGCAGCGTCTCGGCCTCGTTGTCGGAGTGTTCCGTGCTTGGCACCCACCCGCGACTCGACGACTCGGCCAGCCAGGCGGAGAAGGAGAACACCACGGTCTACATCGACGTGTCGTGCCCTTCGAAGGATTGACCACACGGCACGCGCCACGATGAGTTCTCCGCTCCCGCTTGGTCGATACCAGTGACAGGAAGGAGAGGTCTCATGGCGATCAAGCATCGCAACCTCGACGGATACGGCACGAAGCCCATCGAATGGGACCGCGTGCAGCAGACCATGGCGATCCAGCTCCCGCAGGCGCCCGGCACCGGCGGACCCAGCAGGCACACCGCGTGGCTCACCACGATCGATGCCGACGGAATGCCGCACGTCAGGCCGGTGGGCATCGTGCGGCACGGCGGCTTCTGGTACTTCAATGCCAGCCTCGACACGGTGAAGGCGCGCAACATCGGAAGAGATGCGCGGTGCGTCGTCACCCTGGCGACCGACCCGTTCGACCTGGTGGTCGAGGGCACCGCGGGCCGTGTCACCGACGCGGACGAGTTGGCCGCCGTGTGCGCGGCATACGTCGACGCGGGCTGGCCGGCCAGCGTGGAGGGCGACGCACTGACCGCGGAGTTCAGCGCACCGTCGGCGGGCAAGCCGCCGTACTACGTGTACCGCGTCGACCCGTCCCAGGTGTACGCGTTCGGCGCAACGGAACCGTTCGGCGCCACTAGGTTCGACCTGTGAGTGACGTCGACGAGATCCGGAGCCTGATCACCCGATGGGTCGCCGCCGTGGCCGGCTGCGATCTGGATGGCGTGCTGGCGCAGCATGATTCCGACATCGTGATGTTCGACGTGCCACCGCCGTACCGCGGGGTGCGCGGCATCGACGAGTACCGCGAATCGTGGGGACCGTTCTTCGAATGGCTGCGCCAGGGAAGCACATTCGAGCTCGTCGAACTCGACGTCGTGGCGGGCGCCGACGTCGCCTTCGCCTACGCCCTGCTGCGGTGCGGCACCCCCGCCGACTTCGCCGACAACCCGGACAACCGGTTGCGGATGACCATCGGCCTGCGCAAGCGCGATGGCCGCTGGGTCGTGGTGCACGAACACCATTCGTTCCCGATGATGACCTAGCGTGGCAGGCGGCGGGCCTAGTCGGCGTCGCGCATGACGCGGGCGATGATCTCGGCGATCGTCGGCAGCGTGCCGTGCCTGCGGCGGATGACGTCGGCCACCAGAGCGGTCCAACCGGTCTGGTGGGACGCCCCCAGTCCCGCCCCGTTGTCGCCGTTGAAGTATTCGAAGAACAACACGTTGTCGCGCCATCGCGGGTCGCTCTGCAGCCGCTCGACTCCGCCGAAACACGGCCGGCGGCCGTCGCCGTCGACCAGGAAGATGTCGACCAACCGCTGCCACAGGTCCGCGGCGACCACGCCGAGAGTCGTCGGCGTTCCCGAGCCGGTCGGGTATTCGATGGTGAAGTCGTCGCCGAAGAATTCCTGGTATCGCTCGAGGGCCCGGGCGATGAGGTAGTTCAGCGGAAACCACACCGGCCCACGCCAATTCGAGTTGCCACCGAACATGGGGGTGGTCGACTCGGCGGGCTCGTAGTCGATGCCTGCGCTCACGCCCTGCACCTCGATCGTGTACGGATGGTCGCGGTGGTACGCCGACAGCGAGCGCAGCCCGTACGCCGACAGGAACTCGTCCGGGTCGAGCAGCTTCTCGCACACCCTGCGCACCCGGTCGCCGCTGGTGACGCCCACCAGGATCTGACGCTGACCTTCCTTGCCGTGCAGGATCCCGCCCGCGTGCAGACCCTCTTCGCGGCGCCCCTGCTGGCGCCGCAGATAACTCGCGAAGCGCTTGTTGGTCACCAGGGTGAGGTCCAACGCCTGGTCATCGACGACGGCGACGGCCAGCAGCGGGATCACCGCGGCGATCGAACGCACCCGCAGCGGCACCGCACTGCCGTCGGGCATCACGATGCGGTCGTAGAACAGGCCGTCCTCCTCGTCCCAGACCCCAACGGTGTCAAGGGCTTCGGCGATGGCTGCGAAGTGCTCGAGGAACTTCTGCACCAGATCGAGCGCAGGCCGATGGCCCGACACGTGCAGGATCGTGGCGATCATCGCCATCCACAGCGCGTAGGTGGCCATCCAGCCGGTCGCGTCGGACTGTTCGAGCACACCGTCGATCGGAAGGTGCGAACGGTTCATCGGCCCGATGTTGTCCAGGCCCATGAAGCCGCCCTCGAAGAGGTTCGAGCCCTCGCTGTCCTCCCGGTTCACCCACCACGTGAAGTTCACCAGCAGCTTGTCGAAGATGCGGCTGAGGAAGTCGATGTCCCGGCCGCCGTCGATGGCGAAGATCTCGAGCGCGGCCCACGCCTGCACCGGCGGATTGACGTCGCTGAAGTCCCATTCGTACGCGGGCAATGCGCCGTTGGGGTGTTGGAACCATTCCCGGCACAACAGGCTGAGCTGGTACTTGGCGAACGCCGGGTCGACGTGGGTCAGGGCGACGCACTGGAACGCCAGATCCCATGCCGCGAACCACGGGTACTCCCAGGTGTCGGGCATCGACATGATGTCGAGCGCCTGGAAGTTGCGCCAGCGGCCGTTGCGGATGTCCTTGCGCTGCTGCGGCGGAGGCGGCTGATTGGGATCACCGTCGAGCCACCGCGCCACGTCGTAGTGGTAGAACTGCTTGCTCCACAACAGCCCGGCGAATGCCTGGCGCATCACCGCGGTCTCGTCCGACGAGCACGGCACCGGCGTCAGCGCCGCGTAGTACTCGTCGGCCTCGGCCCGTCGCAGGTCGTTCACGCGGGTGAAGTCGTCCGATCGCTGCCGGCTCGGCGGCGGAAGGCCTCAGACGCAGCCGCAGTTGCGCGGTCTGCCCCGGCGCCACCGTCACCCGGTACCACGCCGCGCACTTGCTGCCGCGTCGCGCCGGGTTGACCGTATCGGCACCGGACACCACGTGGTCGTTGATCCCGTCCTTGGGCCACGGCGTCGTTGCCGCGATGCCGTAGAGCCTGGCGGCGTTGGTCTCGTTGTCGCAGAACAGCAACTCGGGGGCGGCGCCGAGCGGATCTGTGCCGCAGACCATTTCGAGTGGGCCGAGGATGGGGATGATCGAGGGTGACCGTGTCGCCCGACGTGGCCGTCAGCTGAGGCGCTTGGTCACCTCGGTCATCCCAGGACCAGGTGTTGCGGAACCACAGCGTCGGCAGCACGTGGAGCACCTCGGTGTCGGGTCCCGCATTCGTCACGTCGATCGTCATCAGGACGTCGGTCGGATCGGCCTTGGCGTAGGTGACGTCGACGACCCAGTACCTGTCGTCGTCGAAGATCCCGGTGTCGAGCAACTCGTATTCGGGGTCGAGCCTGCCGCGCCTGCGATTCTCCTCGAGCAGCTGCTCGTAGGGAAACGCCTGCTGCGGATAGTGGTATCGCCAGGTGTTCCACGCATGACTCGGCACGGCGTCGCGATACCACCAGTACTCCTTGACGTCCTCGCCGTGGTTGCCCTCGTGACCGTTCAGCCCGAACGCGCGCTCCTTCAGCGTCGCATCCCGGCCGTTCCACAGCGCCAACGCCAGGCACAGCCGCTGCTCGATGTCGCACCACCCGGCCAGGCCTTCCTCACCCCAGCGGTAGGCACGCGATCGAGCGTGATCGTGCGGGAGATAGTTCCAGGCGTCGCCGTCGGCGCTGTAGTCCTCGCGGACCGTCCCCCACTGCCGTTCACTGAGGTACGGCCCCCACAGGTACCACTCGCTGGCCTGTCGAAGCCCGAGATCGAGGCGACCGAATCCATCGATGCGTCGCTGTTCTGCACCAGGGCCGGCATCCGTCACGCCGTCGAGTGTGCACTCAGATCGCGATTTCCGCCGATTTCCGCCGATTTCGCGATCTCACCGCACACTCGGTGCGGTCACGCAAGGCTCAGCGTCGCCGCTCGGCCAGCGCCCGCAGGAAGAACGTCAGGTTGGCCGGGCGTTCGGCGAGCCTGCGCACGAAGTAGCCGTACCACTCGGTGCCGAACGGCACGTACACCCGCACGTGGTTGCCGTCCTCGACCAGCCTGCGCTGCTCCGCGTCGCGGATGCCGTAGAGCATCTGGTACTCGAAATCGTCCACCCCGCGGTTGAATTCGCGGCGCCAGCGCGGGCACTGCGTCGATGATCGCCGGGTCGTGCGAGGCCACCATCGGGTAGCCGGAGCCCGCCATCAGAACCCGCAGGCAGCGCAGGTAGGAGTCGGTGACGTCCTCGCCGTCGCGGTAGGCCACCGACGCGGGCTCGTCGTAGGCGCCCTTGCACAGCCGGATCCGGGCACCCGAGGCCGCGAACTCCTCGCAGTCCGCCTCGGTGCGCTTCAGGTAGGCCTGCAGAACCGTGCCCAGCCAGTCGAAGTCGGTGCGCAGGTCGCGCACGATCGACAACGTCGAGTCGGTGGTGGTGTGGTCCTCGGCGTCCACCGTCACCCAGGCGCCGACGTCGCGGGCCTTCTCGCAGATGGTGTGTGCGTTCTCGAGCGCGATCTTCGCGCCGTCGCGCGGCAGCGCCTGGCCGAGCGCCGAGAGCTTGAGCGACACCTCGAGCGGCCGTGGCCCGTCGCCGCTCTCGGTCGCGGCTGGCCGAGGGCGTCGAGCAGCTCGAGGTAGGCCCGCATGGTGGCGTCGGCGGCATCGGTGTCGGTGACGTCCTCACCGAGGTAGTCGACGGAGACGAACCGTCGCGAATCCCGCAGCGTCGCAACGGACTGCCAGTGCGTCCGGCACGGTCTCGCCGGGCACGAAGCGGTGCACCACGTCGCGGGTGACCGGCATGCGTTCGGCCGTGTGACGCAGCCCGTCGGACCTGGCGGCGGCCAGGATGACGCGGGCGTGCGACCTGTTGAAAGAGGCCCATGGCGTCAGCCCTCCATGTGGGGGTAGTCGTGGTCGGTCGGCGGCACGAAGGTCTCCTTGATGGAGCGGGCCGACGTCCAGCGCAGCAGGTTCAGCGCCGAACCCGCCTTGTCGTTCGTCCCCGAGGCACGCGATCCGCCGAACGGCTGCTGGCCGACCACGGCGCCCGTCGGCTTGTCGTTGACGTAGAAGTTGCCTGCGGCGTAACGCAACCGGTTCTCGGCCGCCAGCACCGCCGACCGGTCGTCGGCGATCACCGCACCGGTCAGGCCGTACTTGGATCCGCGGTCGACGACGCCGAGGATGTCGTCCCAGCGGTCGTCGTCGTACACGTGCACGGCGAGGATCGGACCGAAGTACTCGTTGCTGAACGCCTCGTCGGTCGGGTCGTCGGAGAGCAGCACGGTGGGCCGGACGAAATAGCCTTCACTGTCGTCGTATTCGCCGCCCGCGGCGATCGTGACACCGGACGCGCCCTTGGCCCGCTCGATGGCCTGCACGTTCTTGGCGAAGGCACGCTCGTCGATCAGCGCGCCGCCGTAGTTGGACAGGTCGGTGACGTCGCCGTAGCTCAGCGCCGTCGGTGGCGCCGAGGAAGTCGTCACCCATCTGCTGCCACACCGAGCGCGGCACGAACGCCCGCGATGCCGCCGAGCACTTCTGGCCCTGGTAGTCGAACGCGCCGCGAATCAGTGCGGTGCGCAACACGTCCGGGCGCGCCGACGCGTGCGCGACGACGAAGTCCTTGCCGCCGGTCTCGCCGACCAGCCGCGGGTAGGTGTGGTACCGGTCGATGTTGGTGCCGACCTCGCGCCACAGATGCTGGAACGTCGCCGTCGATCCGGTGAAGTGGATGCCCGCCAGCCGCGGATCGGCGAGTACCACCTCCGACACCGCATAGCCGTCGCCGGTGACCAGGTTGATCACCCCGGGCGGCAGACCGGCGGCCTCGAGCAGCTGCATGGTCAGGTACGCCGAGAACGTCTGTGTGACAGACGGTTTCCACACCACGGTGTTGCCCATCAGCGCCGGCGCGGTCGGCAGGTTGCCCGCGATGGCGGTGAAGTTGAACGGCGTGATGGCGTAGACGAACCCCTCCAGCGGACGGTAGTCGGTGCGGTTCCAGACGCCGCGGGCGCTGATCGGCTGTTGGGCCATGATCTGGCGGGCGAAGGCGACGTTGAACCGCCAGAAGTCGACGAGCTCGCAGGACGCGTCGATCTCGGCCTGGTAGGCGGTCTTGGACTGGCCGAGCATCGTGGCCGCGGCGATCGTCTCCCGCCACGGACCGGCAAGCAGGTCGGCGGCGCGCAGGAACACCGCGGCGCGCTCGTCGAACGGGGTCGCCGCCCACGCGTCCTTGGCCGCGATCGGCGGCGTCGACCGCGGCAGTGGCCTCGGCGTGCCCGGCGTTGGTCAGGGTGCCGAGCACCGCGCTGTGGCGGTGCGGCTGGACCACGTCGATGCGCTCGCCGGCGCCCATGGTGTGGGTGCCGCCGATGACGTGCGGAAGGTCGATGGCATCGCCGACCAGGGCGTCCAGCGCGGCGGTCAGGCGAGCGCGCTCGGGGCTGCCGGGGCATATTCGTGCACCGGCTCGTTGGTCGGCGCCGGGACGTCGGTGATGGCGGCGAAGGCGTTCATGTGCACAACCATCTCGTATGACGACCGCCAAACCTTTGGCCGATCGGACAAGCTGCAGTGCCGGCGTCGGTAGGATCACACAACATGACGACGATCGGGGGTCAGCCTCGGTCAGCTGATCCTGGCGCTGGACGCGACCATGGTGACGTTGGTCGACGCACCGCGCGGCCTCGACCTGCAGGTGGCCTCGGCCGCCCTGATCGACTCCGACGACGTCCGGCTCGGCCTCGCGGCGGGGTCGGGTTCGGCCGACGTGTTCTTTCTGCTCGGCATCGGCGAGGACGACGCGGTCGCGTGGTTGGACCACCAGGTCCACCGGCGCGTGCCGTCGGCGATCTTCGTCAAGGAACCCGCCGACGCCGTGGTGGCCCGTGCGGTCGCCGCTGGGACGGCGGTGGTGGCCGTCGAACCGCGGGCGCGCTGGGAACGCCTCTACCGTCTTGTCGACCACGTCTTCGAGCATCACGGCGACCACGCCGACCCGCTGTACGACTCGGGCACCGACCTGTTCGGCCTCGCCCAGTCGATCGCCGACCGGACGCACGGCATGGTCAGCATCGAGGACGCGCAGTCGCACGTGTTGGCCTACTCCGCCTCCAACGACGAGGCCGACGAGTTGCGGCGGCTGTCGATCCTCGGGCGCGCAGGCCCGCCGGAGCACCTGGCATGGATCGGCCAGTGGGGCATCTTCGACGCGCTGCGTGCGCGCGACGACGTGGTCCGCGTCGACGAACGGCCCGAGCTCGGTCTGCGCCCGCGCCGGGCGATCGGCATCCATCAGCCCGGCCCCGATCGGCGCCGGGCATCCGTGTTCGGCGGCACCATCTGGGTGCAACAGGGTTCCCGGCCGCTGGCCGACGACGCCGACGACGTGTTGCGCGGGGCGGCGGTCCTGGCGGCTCGCATCATGTCGCGGCTGGCGGCGACGCCGTCGACGCATTCGGTGCGGGTTGCCGAACTGCTCGGCCTGCGCGACGGTCAGGGCGACGACACGCAGGTCGCGGAGCTCGCCCGCGAGCTCGGCATCGTCGCCGACGGCCGCGCCGCGGTGATCGGCTTCGACTGCGCGGCCGAGGCGCCGTCGCGGCTGGCCGACGTGCTGGCGTTGAGCGCCAGCGCCTTTCGCCCCGACGCCCAGGTGGCCGCGCGTGGGTCGCGGGTCTACGTGCTGTTCCCGCACACCGGCAGGGCCGCGTCGGTGACGTCGTGGATCCGCGGCACGATCGGCGCCCTGCACACCGAGCTCGGCCTGGAACTGCGGGCCGTGATCGCCACTCCCGCAACGGGACTCAGTGCGGTCGCCGCCGCCCGCGCCGAGGTGGACCGGGTCCTGGACAGCGCCGAGCGGCACCCCGGCGCCATCGGTCAGGTCACCTCGCTCGCCGAGGCCCGCACCACGGTGGTGCTCGACGAGATCGTCACCATGATCGCCGCCGACGAACGCCTGATCGATCCACGGGTGCGCGAGTTGCGCGAGCGGGACTCGGTGCTGGCCGACACCCTGCGGGCGTACCTGGACAGCTTCGGCGACGTCGCCGCCGCGGCCCAGTCGCTGCACGTCCACCCCAACACCGTCCGCTACCGGGTGCGTCGGATCGAGGAGTCGCTGAACACCTCGCTGGCCGATCCCGATGTCCGACTGCTGCTTTCGCTGAGCCTTCGCGCCCCGTGAGCGGCGCACGGCTGCGCTTCGGTACTACGACACGGACAGATGATGCGGCTCAGCAGAAAGCTGTGGAGGGCGCCGCAACTGCCGTACTGCCGCCGGCGGCATGTTCACCCATACTCGCCGGCTCTGTATCCCGTATTGGCCTTGAAACCCGGCGAGGAGTTGGTCGACCGCACGGTGGCGACGAGTCGCCTCCCGCGACGCCACCAACGCACGAGCCCAACGCATACCGAGGTAGGAGAAGTAGATCAGCACGCCGCCCGGGTGCAGCATTGTGAGATACCGCTGCATGATCGCTTCAACCTGTTGAGGCGGGAAGTTGCTGAGGGGCAGACACGAGGCGATGACGTCGTAGGGCGCGTCTGCCTGGTGCCCTTCGATACGGGTGCGATGAACCCGAATCTGGGCGTTTCCGACGGGCTGCGCGTCGGCGATGCGGTTCAGCTTGGCGGCAAGTCGCGGATTCGCTTCGATCACATCGAGCCGACTGCCAGCGGGCAACTCAGCAATGAGAGCGCGGGTTACGGCGCCGGTTCCGGCGCCCGCTTCGAGTACCGAAATCGGCTGCCCGGCCAGCGCTCGCACCGGCATCGTCATCGCCTGTGAGAGCTGCACGCTACTGGGAAACACGGCACCCATGCCGACCGGGTCGCGCGCCACTTCCCGAATGAATGCCACCATGTCGGCTGCACAACTTACGCCCAGCCCGTTACGCCTGACGCTCTGCACTTTGGGACTCCAGACTATCTCCGCTACCCGAGACGAGCGCCACATCGCAGATCACGATGATTTGACCTCGGTTGGCCCATGCTCCGAGCCGAACATCGAGTGCACGGCGGGCGCCGCACGTATCCCGCCATCAGCATGGTTTACGATTGGATCGTACCTACAAAGCCGTAGTGGGCCAATGCCGCAGCGCTTTTCGCCGACGGCCGTTGCTCACCATCCTGATCTTTATAACGGTCGATCACGCGGTCAGCTTCATTTCGTGACGCATTTCACCCGCGCGAGGCGCATCGAGATCGCCGGCGTGATGTCACGACGGCGAGGACCGCGAAACCTTCGAACTGCCCGGCGCTGACCTCTCCGGTGAAAAGCGCACCGTCCGTGTGCTTTCCCGGCAGGCCGACGCGTTCAGCTGTTCGAGTTCGTCCTGGTCGAACCGCTCGCTCTGCCACGACCAGTGAATGCCATTGCACACAAACGCGATTGACAGGCGGTTGGAAGAAGGTCACGGGCTCGACGCAGCGCCGAGGCGTTTCGCCCGCACTCGCGGCGTGGACGTCGTGGCACTTCGACCGGTCGACTGCGCGCCCCGTGACCGGAGAACTCAGGCGCTCAGCCGCTGCACCGCGGCGTCGATGCGCTCATCGGTGGCGGTCAATGCGATCCGCACGTAGGAGGCGCCGCGCGGCCCGTAGAACTCGCCGGGGGCGACGAGGATTCCCCGTTGCGCCAGCCAGGCCACGGTGTCGCGGCCGGGCTCCCCGCGCGTCGCCCACAGATAGAGGCCTGCCTCCGAGTGATCGACCGTGAAGCCTGCGTCGCGCACCGCACGCAACAGCGCGACGCGCCTGCGCGCGTAGCGCTCCTTCTGCTCCCACTCGTGCGGGTCGTCGTCGAGCGCGGCCACCATCGCGGCCTGCACGGGGGTCGGGACGATCATCCCGGCGTGCTTGCGCACGGCCAGCAACTCGTCGACCACCGCGGGGTCACCGGCGACGAAGCCGGCGCGGTAGCCGGCCAGCGACGACGTCTTCGACAGCGAGTGGATGGCGAGCAGGCCGGTGTGGTCGCCGTCGCAGACCGACGGGTGCAGCACGGAGAGCGGCTCGGCCTCCCAGGCCAGACCCAGATAGCACTCGTCGGAGGCGATCAGCACGCCGCGGTCGCGGGCCCAGCCGACGACCTTGCGGAGGTGTTCGACGCCGAGAACGGCCCCGGTGGGATTGCTCGGCGAGTTGACGTAGACCAGCTTCGGCACCCGGGGTCCGAGTTGGGTCAGCGAGTCGGCGAGCAGCACCTGCGCGCCTGCGAGCCGGGCACCGACCTCGTAGGTCGGGTACGCCAGTTCGGGGACCACCACGACGTCGTCGGACCCGAGGCCGAGCAGCGTCGGCAGCCAGGCGATGAGTTCCTTGGTGCCGATGACGGGCAGGACGGCGCTTCTCGGCGACGTCGGTGATCCCGTAGCGGCGGTGCAGCGCGGCCACCGCCGACGCGCGCAACGCCGCGGTGCCTGCGGTGGTGGGGTATCCCGGTGAGGCGCTGGCCTCAGCGAGTGCGGCCCGGATCAGCGGGGCGACGGGGTCCACCGGCGTGCCGACCGACAGGTCGACGATGCCGTCGGGATGGGCCCTGGCCTGGGCGGTGACGTCCGCCAGCGTGTCCCAGGGGAAGACGGGTAGCGACCCGGAAAGCGGGCCAGCGAGCGACCTGGCCGTTGGTCAGTCCTCGCCCTGTGGCGGCAGATCCTTCACGGCCTGCGGGTCGTTGTCGGTCTGTCCGACCTTGGAGGCGCCGCCCGGCGAACCGAGCTCGGCGAAGAAGTCGGCATTGATCTGGGTGTAGCCGCTCCACTGATCCGGGACGTCGTCCTCGTAGTAGATGGCCTCCACCGGGCAGACCGGCTCACAGGCACCGCAGTCGACGCACTCGTCGGGGTGGATGTACAGCATGCGAGCGCCCTCGTAGATGCAATCGACGGGGCATTCCTCGATGCACGCCTTGTCTTTTATATCGACGCAAGGTTCGGCGATCGTGTACGTCACGAAGGTCTCCTCGACTCCTGATCGGGCTGCGGGTCTGGTCAGTCTGACTGGGCTCGGTTGATGAGCCGTCGCAAGTATGCGTTGCCCATACCTGGACGACTGTCTCAGTGTGCCCTAACTTTGCGCGCCGCCCGTTAAGGGTGGCGCGTGGTTACTGATACTAGACGTTGCAGATACCAGTCGCCTAGTCACCACACCGCGGTTCACGTCCGGCCATGTGCAACTAGTTGCATAGGACCTCCGGTATCACATACGCTCCCGCAGTGGCACTCCCCCACGCGATCCTGGTGTCGCTCTGCGAGCAGGCCGGGTCCGGCTACGAGCTGGCCCGCCGGTTCGACCGATCCATCGGCTACTTCTGGGCCGCCACGCACCAGCAGATCTACCGGACGCTGCGCGTCATGGAGGACGACGGCTGGGTGCACGTCGAACCCGTCGAGCAGCAGGGCAGGCCGGACAAGAAGGTCTTTTCCGTGACCGACGCCGGCCGCGCGGAGTTGGCGCGCTGGATCGCCGAACCGCTGTCGGGCCGCGGCAGCTCGGTCACCGACTCGCGCACCCGCGAACTGGCGGTGAAGATCCGCGGCGCCGCCTACGGAGACCTCGACGCGCTGCGCCTGCAGGTGGTCGCCCTGCGCCGCGAGCGCGCCGAACTACTGGACACCTACCTGAGTTTCGCGAAACGCCAGTTCCCCGACCCGGCCGCCCTGCACGGCGCGGACCTGCACCAGTATCTGGTGCTGCGTGGCGGCATCCGTGCCGAAGAGGGCTCGGTCGACTGGCTCGACGAAGTGCTCGGCGCGCTGGGAGGGGCACCGTGACCGCACCATATCCGAATCTGCTGGCTCCGCTGGATCTCGGCTTCACGACGCTTCGCAACCGGGTGATCATGGGCTCGATGCACACCGGACTGGAGGACCGCGCCCGCGACATCGACCGGCTGGCAGCCTATTTCGCCGAACGTGCCCGCGGTGGGGTCGGTCTGATCATCACCGGCGGATACGCCCCCAACCGCACCGGCTGGCTGCTGCCGTTCGCGGCACAGATGGTGTCCTCGGCGGAGGCCAGGCGCCACCGCCGCATCACCTCGGCCGTGCACGACGAGGGCGGCAAGATCCTGCTGCAGGTGCTGCACGCGGGCCGGTACGCCTATCACCCGCTGTCGGTCAGCGCGTCGTCGATCAAGGCGCCGATCAATCCATTCCGGCCGCGCACGCTGTCCTCGCGCGGCGTGGAGGACACCATCGCGGACTTCGTGCGATGCGCGCTGCTGGCCCGTGAGGCGGGCTACGACGGCGTCGAGATCATGGGCAGCGAGGGCTACCTGCTCAACCAGTTCCTTGCCCCGCGTACGAACAAGCGGACCGACGCATGGGGCGGCACGGCAGAGAAGCGGCGGCGCTTCGCCGTCGAGATCGTGCGTCGCACCCGGGCGGCGGTCGGCGACGACTTCATCATCTGCTACCGGATGTCGATGGCGGACTACGTCGAGGACGGCCAGAGCTGGGACGAGATCGTCTCGCTCGCAATCGAAGTCGAGGCCGCCGGGGCCACCATCATCAACTCCGGCATCGGCTGGCACGAGGCCCGCGTGCCCACGATCGTGACGTCGGTGCCCAACGGCGCGTTCGTCGACATCAGCAATGCGGTGGCCGAGCACGTCACGATCCCCGTGGTGGCGTCCAACCGCATCAACATGCCCGAGTCGGCCGAGCAGATCCTCGCCGACGGCCAGGTTCAGCTGATCTCGATGGCGCGACCGCTGCTGTCCGACCCGGACTGGGTGAACAAGGCCATGGCCGACGCCGCCGCCGAGATCAACACGTGCATCGCCTGCAACCAGGCCTGCCTCGATCACGCATTCGTGCACCAGACGGTGTCCTGCCTGCTCAATCCGCGGGCAGGCCACGAGACCAAGCTGGTGCTCGGCCCGACGAGGCGCACCAGGCGGATCGCCGTCGTCGGCGCCGGACCCGCGGGGCTGTCCGCCGCCGTGACGGCGGCGCAGCGCGGGCACCGCGTGACGCTGTTCGAGGCCGGGACCGAGATCGGCGGCCAATTCGACTTGGCGCGAAGGATTCCCGGCAAGGAGGAGTTCGCCGAGACCATCCGCTACTACACCCGGATGCTCGACAAGCACGACGTCGACGGTGCGGCTGAGCACCCGAGCCACGGTCGACGAACTGTCGGGCTTCGACGAGGTGGTGCTCGCCACGGGTGTCACCCCGCGGCTGCCCGACATCCCGGGGATCGACCATCCGATGGTGCTGTCCTATGCGGAGGCGATCCTGGGCAGGCCGGTCGGCAAGTCGGTGGCCGTCGTCGGCGCGGGCGGCATCGGCTTCGACGTCAGCGAGTTTCTGGTCACCGACTCGTCACCGACGCTGAATCTCAAGGAGTGGAAGGCGGAATGGGGCGTCTTGAATCCACACGAGGCCCCGCAGGAGGCACGCGGCGCGCTGACCACGCCCATCCCGCTGCCGCCCGCCCGTGAGGTCTATCTGCTGCAGCGGACCAAGGGCCCACAGGGCCGCGGGCTCGGCAAGACGTCGGGCTGGGTGCACCGCGCATCGCTCAAGGCCAAAGGCGTGCAACAGCTCTCGGGGGTGAACTACGAGCGCATCGACGACGCGGGTCTGCACATCAGCTTCGGCTCGGATCGCTCCGACGCCCGCGTGCTCGCGGTCGACAACGTCATCATCTGCGCCGGGCAGGAGTCGGTCCGCGATCTCGAAGAGGGGCTGCGCCGCAACGGCATCGAGCCGCACGTGATCGGCGGCGCGGACGTCGCCGCGGAGATCGATGCCAAGCGGGCCATCCGGCAGGGCACCGAGCTGGCCGCGAACCTGTAGCCGGGCGGGCGCCGCTTCAGTCGGCCGTCGCCGCCACGACGCTGGTGTACACACCCGGATGGGCGACCGCGCTGAAGCGAGCGGCGGCCTCACGGAGGCCGGCCTGGAACTCGGGGTTGGCCGTCGCAGCGCGCAAGGCTTCGACGCTGTCCCACACCGCGACGTTCACCAGTTGGTAGGACGTGTCGGGCGTCAGCGCACGATGAAGGTGAAACGACCGGAAACCCGGCTGCCTGCGCATGATGTCCGCCCGCCCCTTCCAGACCTCGATGAACTCATCGACCTTGTCCGGGTCGAGTTCGAAGACGTTGACGAAGGTGACTGGTTCGGTAGCGTTCTGCGCTTCGGGCATGGCACCGGTATACCCGACGACTCTGGGCACCCGAATATGACGCCACTGCGAAGAATCGGCCGAGTCCTCGCAGTGGCGTCACGATCGAAGGATCAGGCCTGCTTGAGCGCCTCGATCTCCAGCGTGATGGTGATCTTGTCGCCGACCACGGCGCCACCGGTCTCCAGCGGCATGTCGATGTCGATGCCGAAGTCCTTGCGGTTCAACACGACCGACGCCTCGAAGCCGGCGACCTGACCGTGGCCCATGCCCGGGTTCACGCCGTTGAACTCCAGCGTGAGCGCAACCGGCTTGGTGACACCCTTCAGGGTGAAGTCACCGTCGACCACGTAGTCGTCGCCGTCGGCACGCACACCGGTCGAGACGAACGTCGCGGTCGGGTACTTCTCGACGTCGAAGAAGTCGGCCGACTTGACGTGCTCGTCGCGCTGCGCGTTGCCGCTGTTGACCGAGTCGATCGCGATCTCGGCGCTCACCGACGGGGTGCCGTCCTCGGCGACGACGATCGCGCCGCTGAACGTCCCGAAGTGCCCTCGCACCTTGCTCACGACCAGGTGGCGTACCGAGAATCCGATCGACGAGTGGACGGGGTCGATGGTCCAGGTTCCGGTGCTCAGGTCGGTGGCTACTGCTGCGGTCATGTCAGTGTCTCCTTGGCTGTGGACGCCGGCCCTCCCGGCGCCTCACCAGTGTAAGCGGACCGCAGTCCGAATTATTCCGCCCCCTGCCGTCCGTCGGCCAGAAGTGCGGACAGCCGGTCGATGGGCAGGCGAGGAGAGCGGTGACCGTCCCGGCCGACCATGTCGTCGTTGACCACCAGCGCGTTCAGCACGGCCTCTTCGACGGCCTGGACGACGCCGGCGTAGAACGGGTCCATCCGCCCCCACGGGATGAAGGTCATCGTGCCGAACTCGTCGTCACCAGGCGGCCCGAGTGGGAAGCCGCTGTGCAGGCCCGGCGCGTCCGCGGTGGAGAACGCCAGGAAGATGTCGCCCGAGAAGTGGCTACCCGTCGTGCCGGTCCGCGCCAGGCCGAGCGGTACCCGTCGGGCCAGCGCCTTGCACTGGCCGGGCAACAGCGGCGCATCGGTGGCGATGACCGCGATCACCGAACCGGCACCCGGCGGCGCGCCGAGGTCCGTGGCGAACCAATCGCTGTCCTGTGGATTGTCGTCGGCGAGCAACGCCCCGACGTGCCGACCGGCCACCACGAGTTCGCCTCTCGAGCCGAAGTTGGCCTGCACGAACGCCGCAACGGTGAAGGCGTGGGAGCCGTACCGCACCACCCTCGAAGCCGTCCCGTTGCCACCCTTGAACTCGTAGCAGTTCATCCCGGTACCGCCGCCGACCGATCCCTCGGCCACCGGACCTGACGTCGCGGCGTCGAGCGCGGCCTCCGCGTGTTCCGGCCGCACGTGTGCACCGTTGATGTCGTTCAGGTAGCCGTCCCACGTTTCGGCACACACCGGCAGCAACCACTGCCGCGCCAGCCGCGGATGGACGCGGTTGACCCAACTCACCACACCGGTGTGGCAGGCGCCGACCGCATGCGTATTCGACAGCAGGACGGGCAGATTGAACGCGCCGGCCTCCTCGATCCACGTGGTGCCGGTCATCTCGCCGTTGCCGTTCAGCGAGTACCAGCCGGCGGCGCAGGCACGGCCGACCCCGTCGCGTCCGCGCGGCAGGATCGCCGTGACGCCGGTGCGTACCGGCCCTCGTCCCGACCTCCAGCGGGCCGTGCCCGTCGATCAGGGTGACGGCTCCGACCTCGATGCCCGCGACGTCGGTGATCGCGTTGAGCGGTCCCGGCTCACCGGGCAGGGAGATCTGGAGTCCCCTGGCCCGTGGTCGTCCGTCAGGGGTATGCGTCTGGGCTGAAGTCACACCCTTGACTAGCACGCGCGCCAGGAAACGGCTGACCGACCCTCAGACTCCGCTACCCCACACCGCGTGGGCCCCGGAATCCCCGATGCGCACCACCGTGACGATCGACGAGACTCCGACGACGAGGGCGACGATCGCGACCACCACGGTCGCCACCGTCCGTCGGCTGTCGGATCGGCTCTCGAGCCAGTGCAGCACGGCGAGCGCCACCGCAACGACGAGCAGGGCGACGGAGAAGTAGATCATCCAGCCGCCGCGCTCGGCGTGCTCCTCGAGGATCGGGGCGTGACTGGAACTCTGGTCGTACAGCCACTCACCCGCATTGATGGTCAGCGGCGTGAGCACCGCCGTCACCACGGCGAGCGCCAGAACCAGCCACACCAACCGGCGGCGGGCCGCGGGCCAGAACCCGCAGAGGATGACCAGCAGCGCCGTCAGGGGCGCCAGCACGACGATGGCGTGGACCAGCAGGGCATGGGCGGGTATCCCGGTGATCGTGGTCATGACGCTCCTCGGCTCGGGGCTGTCAACGATGGGCTGTCCTCTGTATACGTGGCGAACAGGGTTTCCGGTTCACGACATGCGCAATTTCACCCGCGCCGAGCCCGCTTTCAGTGACCTTGTTCGGCGACCTTGTTCGGCGACCTTGTTCGGATGAGACGCGGAATGGGCACTCGTCGAGGATGGATACCGACGCGTGCCCGCCCACCTGTCGCGGGACAAGGCGATCCTCATCCAGAGCGGGCAGGCGTGATACCGGGGCTTGCCGTCAGGCGGCGAGGGCGTCGTAGGTGGTGGTGCGCTGGCGGGCGGGCCTGCCGATGCCGTCGGCGATCGCGACGAGTTCGGCCACACTCTTGGCCGAGCCGTTCTCCGAGCCGGCCATCCGGGAGATGGTCTCCTCCATGAGGGTGCCGCCGAGGTCGTTGGCGCCCCCGTTCAGCATCACCTGGGTGCGCTCGACACCGAGCTTCACCCAACTGGTCTGGATGTGATCGATCCTGCCGTGCAACATGATCCGAGCCAGGGCGTGCACGGCACGATTGTCGCGGTGGGTCGGTCCCGGGCGGGCCCCGCCCGCCAGATACAGCGGCGAACTCTGATGCACGAACGGCAGCGGAACGAACTCGGTGAAGCCGCCGGTGCGGTCCTGGATGCCGCGCAGCACGTTGAGGTGCCCGACCCAGTGCTTGGGCGTGTCGACGTGGCCGTACATCATCGTCGAACTCGACCGCAGCCCCACCTCGTGAGCGGTCGTGATGACCTCGATCCACGCCGAGGTCGGCAGCTTGCCCTTGGTCAGCACCCAGCGGACCTCGTCGTCGAGGATCTCGGCGGCGGTGCCGGGAATCGAGCCCAGCCCCGCTTCGCGAAGACTGATCAGCCACTCGCGAATCGAGGTCCCGCTCTTGGTGACCCCGTTGGAGATCTCCATCGGCGAGAACGCGTGCACGTGCATCGACGGCACCCGCGCCTTGACCGCGCGGACCAGATCCGCATACCCGGTCACGGGCAGCTCCGGGTCGATGCCACCCTGCATGCAGACCTCGGTGGCACCGGCGACGTGCGCCTCCCAGGCCCGGTCGGCGACCTCGTCGGTGGACAGCGAGAACGCGTCCGCGTCACCCTTGCGCTGCGCGAACGCGCAGAACCTGCAGCCGGTGTAGCAGATGTTGGTGAAGTTGATGTTGCGGTTGACCACGAACGTCACCTCGTCACCGACGACGTCGCGGCGCAGCGAATCAGCCAGCGCCGCAACGGCTTCCAGAGCCGGTCCGTCAGCGGTCGCCAATGCCAGGTACTCGTCGTCACTGCACCCGGCCGGGTCACGCTCGGCGGAGCGCAGCGCAGCCAGCACGTCGGTGTCGATGCGCTCGGGTGCGCGAGCGGCCAACTCGTTGACCTTCTCGCGGATGGACTCCCAGTCGCCGAACGCGCTACCCAGGTCGCTGCGGGTCTCGGTGAGCCGCCCCTCGGAGTCGATGGCGGTGTGCAGGTCGATCCGCCCCAGCGACTCGGTGGCCTCGTCGGGCTCCTGCCACGGCCGGCCCACCGGGTTGACGTCCAGCGCGAAGCCGGTCTCCGGGTCGGCCAGCGCGCCGACGTGTCCATGTACCCGCGGGTCGATCCACGCCGCACCGGCCTGCACGTACTGCGGCTGAGCGGTCAGCCGCTGCACCAGGTCGTAGCCGGCCTCGGCGGTGACGGCAGCCAACTCCTCCAGCGCAGGCCACGGCCGCTCCGGGTTGACGTGATCCGGGGTCAGCGGCGACACGCCGCCCCAGTCGTCGACACCGGCACCGATCAGAGCCAGGCACTCCTGCCGCGACACCAGGTTCGGCGGTGCCTGAATCCGCATCTTCGGCCCCATCACCAGCCGGGTGACCGCGATGGTCGCCACGAAGTCGTCGATGCCGGTGTCGGGCACCCCCGCCATGGCGGTGTGCTCCTTGGCCCGGAAGTTCTGCACGATGACTTCCTGAACGTGCCCGAACTCCTTGTGCGAGCGACGGATCGCGTGCATGGTCTCGGCGCGCTCGACCAGATTCTCGCCGATGCCGACCAACAGTCCGGTGGTGAACGGGACCGACAGCCTGCCCGCATCGTCCAACGTGCGCAGCCGCACCGCCGGATCCTTGTCCGGGCTGCCGTAATGCGCCAACCCCTTCGTCTCGAACAGCCGCCGCGACGTGGTCTCCAGCATCATGCCCATCGACGGCGCCACCGGCTTGAGCCGGGACAGCTCCGACCAACTCATCACGCCGGGATTCAGATGTGGCAGCAGCCCGGTCTCCTCGAGCACCCGGATCGCCATCGCCCGCACGTAGTCAAGGGTCGAGTCATACCCGCGCTCGTCGAGCCACTGCCGCGCCTCGTCCCACCGCGCTTCGGGCCGGTCACCGAGGGTGAAAAGCGCTTCCTTGCAACCCAACTCCGCGCCGCGCCGAGCGACGTCGAGAATCTCGTCGGGCTCCATGTACATGCCCATGCCCTGCGCGCGCAGCTTGCCCGGCACGGTGACGAAGGTGCAGTAGTGGCAGGTGTCGCGGCACAGGTGCGTCACCGGGATGAACACCTTGCGCGAGTAGCTGACCGGAAGCCGGCCCGACGGTCCCCGTCGGCCCGCAGCCTCGAGCCCGGCGTCGCGCACCCGAGCCGCGCTGGCACAAAGATCGGCGAGATCGTCCCCGCGGGCCGTCATCGCGATAGCCGCTTCATCGACGTTGAGCGCCACGCCGTCGCGCGCCCGTCGCAGTACCCGCCGCAACGCGGCCGGACTCGCCACGCCAGGCTTCGGCGGGACTACGGGGCTGGGCAGATCGGAGCCACGCTGCGGGTTCAGAGCCACTCCCCTGTAACCCCGGAGTCATCGAGAATCATCCGCGCGTCCCATTTTCTGAAACCAGTGCGCCTCGCATAGGGGTCACAGTAGTCCCCGGGCGGCGACACGATGGGTGCCATCTTCCCGCGTAGTTGCTGACAGCCGCGTAAGTTGAGCGCGTCGGGACAGGGACTCCAGGGAGAGCACAGCATGAGTGGTTCCGTTCGCGCCAGGCTCACCGTGGGAATCGCCGCGATCACCGCTTCGGCGGTCGTACTCGCGCCGACGACGACGCCAACACCACGACCGGACGCCCAAGAGTCGTCTGCGCCACGCGTGGCACTCGCGGCAGCGGTCAAGCCGCTGGTCGTCACGCCGATGACACCCAAGCAGCTCGACACCGCCCGGACCGTGATCGGCCGGATCGACCCCAAGGCCGCGAGCCTGCTGCCGCAGGCCGCGCCTGCGCCACTGAACGCCGCATCCAACTCGATCGCCTCGGCGTACGAGTGGCTTCAGGGCTGGGTGAGCTACGGCGTCGACCTGGCGCAGTACGCGCTGCAGTTCATTCCGTACGGATACCTGATCGGCAACCAGATCGGCATCGTCTACGACACCCTGGTGCTGCCGATCTCCGACAGCGTCGTCTACGACCTCATCATCCCCGTGGTCAACGATCCGCTGAACCTCGCGTCGTACGTCAACGGTGCCGTGGCCGTCGGATCCACGACGGTCAACTCCTTCATCAACTTCGGGATCGCCGAGTTCAACTACTTCTTCGGGTGGCTCATCCCGCCGCTCCCGCCGCTTCCCCTCGCCGCGACGGAGGCCACCACTCTGAAGCTCGCCGCGGAGTCGGTCGAGCCCGCCGTTGGTACCACGGATGACACCACGGTCCTCGCGAAGCAGGCGGCGACGGCCACCGATGTCGTCGACGCCGATGCACTCACCGCGGTCAAGACCGCGGATCCGGCCGAGCCCGCCGCGACCGACGAGCAGACCGAGCCCGTCCAGGCCGAGCCTGCCGACTCCGCAACACTGTCGACACCCACCGAGACGCAGACGCCGGCCGAGCCCGCGTCCGCGGAGAGCCCCACGGGCGACGTGGTCGAGGCCGAACCCGTCGCTTCGCAGCCGGAAACCGAGCCGGAGAACGCCACCGGCACGACCACGACCGCCACGACCTCCACCACCGTCACGTCATCGTCATCGTCGAACGGCGTCGCAGCTCAGGGCGAGGTGCGGGGCGGCACCGACGGCTCGCCGGACGCCAAGCCTGCCCAGGACAAGAAGCCCGACGCCACGAAGGACAAGGGCGCAGGCAAGGAACGGGAACGACACGGCTTCGGCCGCCGACAAGCCAGGCGCGTCGGCCGCAGGTGGCGTCGAGAAGACCGGCAAGGGCACCCACGAGCACGCGCACGAGGACACGGGCAAGGACACCGAGAAGGCGAAGGGTTAGGCCCCCGACCGCAGGTGGCGCCACAGCACGTACGCCGGTGGCGCCGCGCCAACGGCGATGAAGACGAGCGGCGAATACGCCATGACGCCTACACCGCCGAACACGATGTCACCGCCAGGGCCGCCGAGCGTCAGGCCCGCCACCGTCAACAGCCAGGCCCACAGCGGCAACGCGGCCACCCGTGGCGCCGCCGTCCACTGCAGTGCGGCCCACACCAGGGCGGCGTTCACCAGGCCGCTGATCAGGGCGCTGATCGGAAAGGGAATCGAACCTACGTAGAGCGGGAGGAGAAGGGCCCCCACCACCGCCGACAACACACCGTCGAACGCGAGAACCGCCAGGATGACGACGCGCGCCCCGTCGGGTGCGCGGGTGGTCAGGTCGGGATGCTGTCGAGCAGTGCTACGAGAGAACCCTCGACCCACTGCAGGCTGTCCAAGCGGTCCTGCCAGTGCTGCAGGTTGGGATCAAGGTCCGGGTCCATCGCCATCCCTTCGTCGCTGCTGGTTGCCCGGAGCTTACCGTGTTGCCGGCGCGCTATCCCAGGTTCAGGCCCGCGAGCAGGTCGGTCTCCCAGCCGCGGTGGTCGCGTTCGCCGGCCACACCCGCTGCGAGGACGTAATACTCGGTCGCGGCGACGGGTAGCGCCACGAAATTGGACAGTGCGCATGCGCGGCCGGTGGGTTCGACGCTGACCTGGGTCGCGTGTGCACGGAGGGCGGCGACCTTGGCCTCCCGACTCTCGGGTGCGGCCACGACGGCATCGATCTTGCCGTCGTCGAAGCCGAACTCGAATTCGAACGCGGGCAACACCTTCCAGTCCGCAGGCAGGGCCATCTCGGAGAGTTCGCGAACGCCTGCCTCCATCTCGCTGCGGGCCGACACGGTCCAGTAGAACTTCGGCACCGACCACGGCTCGCCCGGGTAGTCGGATCCGCCGGCCGCAGCGACGGCAGCGGTCGTCACCTCGTGGGCGTGGATGTGGTCCGGGTGTCCGTAGCCGCCGTTGGGGTCGTAGCTGACGACGACGTGTGGCCGCAGGTCCCGGATGATCGCGACCAGGGCGCCGACGGCCTCCCGCGGTTCGGCGTCGACGAACCGCTGGCTGCCGCGCGGGGCGGTGCCCGCCATGCCCGAGTCGCGCCAGCGGCCTGCGCCACCAAGGAACGTCGGCTCGGCCACCCCCAATTCGCGCAGGGCGGCGGACAATTCGCCGATCCGGTAGCCGCCCAGCTGGTCAGCATGGTCTACGGCGAGCCGGGACCACCGCTCGCCGATCACCTCGCCCTCCTCGCCCAACGTGCACGTCACGACCTGCACGCGGGCTCCGCGCGCCGCGTAGTGCGCGATCGTGGCCCCGGTGGTCAGGGTTTCGTCGTCGGGGTGGGCATGGACGAAGAGAAAACGTGGAACCTCCATGCGCACAAGATAGATTCCTCCGGTGAAGCGGCGCACCGTTGACTACGCGTGTGCCGTGTTGGTGATGGGACTGCTGGCCGGGATCGCGGGTGCCGCGACCACCGTGGCGCTGCACGCGATCGAACATCTCACCTACCACTACTCCTTCGGCACCCTGCTGACCGGCGTCGGCGACAGCAGCCCGCTGCGGCGCGCGCTCGGACCCATGCTCGGTGGCGCGCTCGCGGGTTTCGGTTGGTGGCTGCTGCGGCGCCGGGGCGACGTGCCCGGCCTGTCGGCGACGATCGCCGAGCACCGACCCATCCCGCGACTGCGGATGTCACTCGATGCCGGGCTGCAGGTACTGCTCGTCGGATCCGGCGCCTCGCTCGGACGCGAGGGGGCGCCCCGTCAGCTCGCAGCGTCGTTCGGCGATCTCGGGACGTCGCGTCTGTCGCTCACCGCACGCGACCGGGAGATCCTGCTTGCGTGCGCCGCGGGCGCAGGCCTTGGCGCGGTGTACAGCGTGCCGCTTGGCGGCGCGTTCTTCGCGACGCGAATCCTGCTTGGCACGTGGCATCCCCGAGCGATGGGGACGGCGTTGATCACGTCGAGCCTCGCCGTCGCCGTGGCATCGCCGGTCACCCACCTCGAGCACACCCTGACGTGGCCCGACGCGCGGCTGTCCTATCTGTTCGTCATCCTCGCGCTGGCCATCGCGCCGCTGGCGGTCGCGGTGGGCCTGGCATTCGACAAGGTCATGTCGCTCGCCAGACCGAAGCCGCAGATCAGGTCGTGGATGCTGATCCCGGCCGTCGCGACGGCCGGGCTGGCCATCGGCATCTGCTCGATCTGGTGGCCGGAACTGCCCGGGAACGGCCGCAGCATCCTCACGGTGAGCATGAACGCAGGCATGACGCTCGGCGGCGCGGCGATCATCCTGGTCCTCAAGCCCCTTCTGACCGCGCTGTTCCTCCGCACGGGCGCGGTCGGCGGCATGATCACGCCCGCCTTGGCGACCGGTGCCGCGGCGGGGTCGGTCGCCGCCCTCGCACTCAACCATCTGGCAGGGACCGACCTGCAGGTTTCCGCGGTGTCGCTGACGTGCGCCGCGGGCGTGTTGGCCATCACCCAGCGGGCGCCCGCGTTCGCTGCGTTGTTCGTTTGGGAGCTCGCGCGACCGCCCTACTGGCTGTTGATCGTCTTCCTGGTGGCCGCCTTCACCGCGCACGGCATCCGGTTGCTGCGCGAGCAGCGGCGAGGGCGAAGCAATGAGATGTCGTTACTTAAGCAAAGAAACTTGATTCGGCCGAGGGGCCACCCGCCGGCTTGCCGCTCCCGTTGACGCCGTCGACGGCCCACCGATTCCGAACCCGCGCAGGCCTGTCGGCAGGCCGGTGCCGGCAAACGCGCCGCAGCCGCAACGCTGGCGTCCTGCCATTTCTAGCTACTGACCGGTAAGTTGACTGGCCCTGCCAGTTTCGGAACAACCGTTCGGGGGTGTTCGAATTCCATCGTTTGCCATTCCGAATGGAAATTCGAGAGCCAATCTTAGTGCAGCTATTTTGACGGCAAGGTCAGTGAAATGATTGCGTGCATGCAGGTCAGAGCTGATTTCAAGCAATTCTTCCAAAAATGGCTTCCCTCCTTCCTTACTTGCGAGTAAATTTCCGGCCGTCCAGGTCACAATCTTGTTAAGGAACGAAATGCAAGTTGCTTCTCGCCCACGTCTCAACGCCGGTATCGCACTGGTCGGAGCCAGCGTCATCGCTGTTTGCCCGCTCGCACCGCCGACTACCCGATGTCCACCTCCCGAACCCGGCGCATGTGGTTGCATCGGTTCGAGCTCGCCGCGGCATCGCTGGCCCCGGCCTCCCCGTCCTACGGCGCAGGTCATTCAGGAAGCCGTTGCCAATGCACGGAGCCCTGCTGACGACGTTTGCGGCCAACCCGGCTCCGATTCTGTCGCAGGTCGCTCACAACCAGGCCGTCACGATCCAAAACCTGGCGACGGCGCTTCAAACGACTGGCGGAGCCATCGGCAGCGCACTGACGACGACGGTGCCGCCACTGCTCCAAGCCGCCTTCAATGACCTCGCGACCGGCAACGTCGAGGGAGCGATCAACAACGTGCTGGGCGCCACCCTGGCGACAGCGTTTCCGATCACTGGGTTCATCCCGGCCGTCTCAGCCGCGTTCACGCAGCCGATGACAAACCTGGTGAACGCGATCAACGCCGTCCAGGTAGGCCTGCTGGGACGTGCCTTCACCCCTGCTTGCCGTCACTGGGCTCCTCGGTCCGGCGATCAGCGGCGCAGGCGCGTTCGGCGTTGCGGTCGACAACGTCGGCAACGCCATCGCTGCGGGCGATCCGCAGGCCGCGCTGAACGCCGTCGTCCATGGCCCCGCGACGATCTTGGACGGCGTCCTCAACGGCGGGTACGGACCCGACCTGTCGTCGCTTGCGGGCCTGCCCCGGACTGATCACCGGTCGTGGCCGGCGGCCTTCTCAGCGGGCGCTCACGGTCATCGCCGATGCGCGGTGCCCATCCGTCGCTTCCCGGTGCTCATCGAACTCGCTGCAAGACCCTGGTGACGGCGTTTGCGAATGCGCTCACGCCGACGCCGCCACCGCCACGGCCGACGCGAAGAGTTCGTCGACTAGTCCCGCCGCCATCCCAGCGGCGGGAGCTACGACGTTGGCCTTGACGACCGCTCCGGCCACCAAGGCCATCGAGGCGCCGGCAGCCAAGACGGCGACCGACACGTCCGCGGCGGCCAAGGATTCCAGCGCGACGGACGCGACCGACAAGTCCTCGACGTCCTCGACCGACGCCCTGACTCGAGCACATCCTCGGCGGCGTCGTCCAAGGGTGACACCACCACGAAGGGCGACCCCGCAGACAGCACCACCGCCAGCGGCAGCTCGTCGACCGGCGACACCTCGACGACGGGCGACCACCGGCGGCGAGCCAAGGGTGACACCGGCACCAAGTCCGGCGGCGACACCAAGGGTGGCGCGGCCAACGATGGCGGCCACAAGGGTGACGCGACGGGCAAGAAGGCAGGCGACGGCGACAAGAAGTCGGGCGGCTCGCACGACTCGCAGGGCTCGCACGACTCGGCGTCGGGCAAGCACGCCAAGAAGTAACCCCAAGAGAACGGTGGCCCCCTCCGCACTGCGGAGGGGGCCACCCTCGTTTCCGACTGCTGGGCAGTCCTGCTACTGCGGAGTCTTGACCCAGTTGCCTGCGTCGCCGACGATGCCGACGGGCACCGCACCCGAAAGGCCGACGTTCCGCACGCTCGGCCCGGTCGCCACGATCGTGGTGTCCTGCAGGATCGGCAGCACGGTCGACATGTTCCACAACCGCGGTTCGACCGCGTCGAGGACTTCGCCGATGTCCTCGGTGCCGTCGAGTGCATTGTCGATCTTCGGCTGGATGCTGCGGTCGCAGATGCCGGTCAGGTTGCTCGGCGCCTGGACCAACTCACCGGACTCCGGCGCGGGAGTGGGGCTGGTGACGGTGGTCGGGGGTGACGCAGACGACGTCGGCTTCGGCGACGTCGACGCCGGCCGGGGTGCCCGATGCGCGTGGTCGTCGGGACCGTCGTTGCGTCCAGGGCCGGGCAGCCGTACCGGGACGCCAGCGCGGTGGCGAGGTCGCCACCGGCCTGATGCCAGCCGACGATCGCGTCGAACCGATTCTGGTTCAATCCGTCGCCGTAGAGCACCGGCGGATCGAGCGGAAGGACCGATGCCGTGATGCCGACGCTGCGCAGCTGGTCGGCCGCCGTGTTGGCCACCGCGACGGACGTCGGGTCGTTGGCGGCGACCCCGAGTACCAGGGTCAGCGGCTGGCCGTCCTTGGTGATGCGGCCGCGATTGTTGTCCGGCGCGGGCGTGCCCGGCGTCGGAGGCGGCGGCGTGTCCACGGGCTGCACCTGGTAGCCCGACTCGGCGAGCAACGCCAGCGCATCCTCCTTGGTGAGCGCGGGGGGCGCGGTCGGAACGTACCCGGGATCCGATGGCGAGCGGATCTGCGCCTGCGCCAGGGTCACGGTGTTGTCGCTGCCCGCCCCGACCGAAGCCAGCAAGTCGACGTCGAGCAGGCCCAGGATCGCCTTGCGCACTTGGGTATCCGCGAGCGCGGGCTGCTGCGCACGCAACGTCAGCTGCATCACCCGCGGCGTCACGATGCGCGCGGTGCGCACGTCGGGGATCGCGCTCAACTGGGCGAAGGCGGCCTGTCCGCCGTGCACCTGGGCGACCTGGGTGTCGCCGTTGCGGATCGAATCGGCGAGCGCAGCGGGTGCTCCCGCCGCGCCGGAACAGGATGAGGTCCGGCTTGGCGGGCACACCCCAGTAGCGGTCGTTGCGCGCCAGCAGGATCTCGTCGCGCTGCGGGTCGATGCTCTCCACCCGGAACTGTCCGCCGGTCACCGGCAATGCCCGGACCAGCCCGGCGGCGAACCCGCCAGGCACGTCCTTGACGATGTGTGCGGGCAGGATGTCGTTGAACAGCTCCCGCCACGCGGGGTACGGCTGCGCGAACGTGACCACCGCCGTCTTGCCGCCCTCGACCGACTGCACGCCGGTGATCAGGTCGTAGCCGGCCGGATCGACGACGCCGGGCTGGCTGACCATCTGCCGCCACAGGTACCAGTAGTCGTCGGCGCCGATCGGCGCGTTGTCGGTCCACTGCGCCTCGGGCCGGATCTTGTAGGTGACGGTGAACGGGATCTCGTTGGTCACCTCCGCCGACACCAGCAGCGTGGGGTCGAGTTCCCAGCGCGAGCCGGTCGGCGTGGCCGGGTCGGAGACCGGACGGAAGGAGCTGGGCAGCACCAGCGACGAGATCGCCGCGTTCACCGGAGACTGATCGGACAGCAGGTGGGAGTTGAAACCGGGGCCGATCGAGTCGATCGCCACGATGATCTGCGTCGCCTTGGCGGCGGCGGCGGCGTGCTCTCCGAGGTCTCGGTGCTCTGCGGCGCAGGCGGCGGACTGACGGTACATGCCGTGACCAGCATCAACGCCGAGGCCAACGCGCCTGCGACGCGGAAGAGGCGTCGCGATGTCGTTGGCACGTTGTTCAGGTTATCGGCCTGTTAATTGCGGGTCTTGGCGCGAGCCTTGGCACGGGCCCGCAGGCTGGCCACCAACTCGACCTTGCGGACTCGCACGATCTCGGGTGTGACCTCGACGCATTCGTCCTCGGCGCAGAACTCCATCGCCTGTTCGAGGCCGAGTTCCATCGGCCTTGCGAGCGTCTCGAAGACGTCGGCCGTCGACGACCGCATGTTGGTCAGCTTCTTCTCGCGCGTCACGTTGACGTCGAGGTCCTCGGCGCGCGGGTTGATGCCGACCACCTGGCCCTCGTAGGTGTCGTCTCCCGGCTCGACGAAGAACTGGCCGCGGTCCGACAGCTGGGTCATCGCGAACGGCGTCACCGACCCGGTCCGGTCCGAGACCAGCGAGCCGGTGTGCCTGGCGCGGATCTCGCCCGCCCACGGCCGGTAGCCGTCGAACACCGCGTTGGCGATGCCGGTGCCGCGGGTCAGCGTCAGGAAGTCGGTGCGGAAGCCGATCAGGCCGCGGCTGGGCACGATGAAGTCCATCCGGACCCATCCGCCGCGTGGTTGGCCATCTCCTCCATGCGTCCCTTGCGGGCGGCCATCAGCTGGGTGACGGCACCGACGAACTCCTCGGGGCAGTCGATGGTCATGGCCTCGAACGGCTCGTGCAGCTTGCCGTCGATCGTGCGGGTGACCACCTGCGGCTTGCCGACGGTCAGCTCGAAGCCCTCGCGGCGCATCTGCTCGACCAGCACGGCCAACGCCAGCTCACCGCGGCCCTGGACCTCCCACGCGTCGGGGCGGTCGATGTCGACGACCTTGATCGACACGTTGCCGACGAGTTCGCTGTCCAGCCGGTTCTTGACCATGCGGGCCGTCAGCTTGTGGCCCGGACACCTTGCCGGCCAGCGGCGACGTGTTGGTGCCGATGGTCACCGAGATCGCGGGCTCGTCGACGTGTGATCCGCGGCAGCGCGTGGGCGTGCTCGACGTCGGCGAGGGTGTCGCCGATCATGATCTCGGGCATGCCCGCCACGGCGACGATGTCGCCGGCGATCGCCTCGTCGGTGGGGCGTGCGGTCCACGCCCTCGGTGGTCAACAGTTCGGTGATCTTGGCGTTGGTGATGACGGGATGGCCGTCCACCTCACGCATCCAGGCGACCTGCTGGCCCTTCTTGATCTTGCCCTTGTAGATGCGGATCAGCGCCAGGCGGCCGAGGAAGGCCGACGCGTCGAGGTTGGTCACCAGCGCCTGCAGCGGCGCCTCGGGATCGCCCTGCGGCGGCGGGATGTGCTCGAGCAGCACGTCGAACAGCGGGTCGAGGTTCTCGCCGTCGGGGTTCTCGCCGTTGGCGGGCTCGGTCGTGCTGGCGATGCCCGCGCGGCCCGAGGCGTACAGCGTCGGCAGGCCGAGCGCGTCCTCGGCCGCCTTCTGGGCCTCGTCGTCCAGATCGGTGGCGACGTCGAGCAGCAGGTCGTGGCTCTCCGACACGACCTCGGCGATCCGGGCGTCGGGCCGGTCGGTCTTGTTGACCACCAGAATGCACCGGCAGATGCGCGGCCAGCGCCTTGCGCAGCACGAAGCGGGTCTGCGGCAGCGGACCCTCGGACGCGTCGACGAGCAGCAGCACGCCGTCGACCATCGACAGGCCGCGTTCCACCTCGCCGCCGAAGTCGGCGTGACCAGGGGTGTCGATGACGTTGATCACCGTCATGCTGCCGTCGGGGTGCTGGCGGTGCACGGCGGTGTTCTTCGCCAGGATGGTGATGCCCTTTTCCTTCTCCAGGTCACCGGAGTCCATCAGGCGCTCGATCGAGTCGTCGCCGCGATGGCTGAGGGCGCCGGACTGGCGCAGCATCGCGTCGACGAGCGTCGTCTTGCCATGATCGACGTGAGCGACGATGGCTACGTTGCGAAAGTCCGGGCGAGAATCCACGTCCACGATTGTCGCAGCGTGGGTATCCAATCGCGAAAACGGCGGAAGGCGCGGAAGGAACCGGTGAAGTCCAGCAAGTTCGTCGGAATCAAGCCGAAGAAGAAGTGCTGCCGCAGCAAGCCGCGCTGCAAACGCTGCCCCGTGGTCCTGCACAAAGTCCGCAAGGCCGAGCTGTCCGGCCTGCGCGGCAAGGAGCTCGAGAAAGTATTCAAACGCACGAGAAAGTCCTGACTACCTCGCAGAACAGCGGCGTACGGTGAGTGTGTCCTTCGGGGATTGGAGGTATGCACCATGACGGTTTACGAAGTGGGAACCATCGTTCTCGTCGCTCGTGTTGGCTGCCGCAGCGACGGCGGCCATCTATCTCGGCCTGCTCAACTGGATGGGCGCGTTCTACGTCGTGCGGTGTGCGGCATGTCACCACCTGACGTTCTCGACGGCCAACCAGGCCCAGGGGTCGTGCGCGCACTGCAGGCACCCGGTGCTGCTGCACCCGGTGTACGCGGCGCGGCACCCGAACAGCCTGACCGAGGTCCGAGTGGTTGGCGACCGGCTCCGGTACTAGCCGTCACGGCGTGGCCGGCGGGCCGTCTCGTCGAACCACCACCCGGGTCGCAGGCATCCAGCCCGGCTCGGGGTCGGCGGTGCTGAAATTGCCCGCCCATGAGCATCTTTCGCGTGTGCGAACGCGTGACGTACCGACCTAGTCGGAGCCCAACGCCGCTCTCAGGTCCGGAACCCAGCCGCGATCGGCAGGCACCCACGCCAGCCCGTCGAGTTCGTCGGCCGTCACCCAGCGCAGCGCACGGTGATCGCGGCGGTTCGACGGTGCCGCCGGTCCTGGTGACCAGGTAGGCGCGCAAGGTCATGGTCGCGCCGAGCGGGACGTCGTGACCCAGCCGGGCGCCGACGGCGACCTCGACGCCCGAGTTCCTCGCGCAGTTCACGCGCCAGGGCGACGGCGTCGCTCTCCCCCGGCCCCACCTTGCCGCCAGGCAGCTCCCACAACCCGGCGAGCTCGGGCGGGCGTGCGCGCTGCGCCACCAGCAGCCGGCCTCCGGAGACCAGCGCCCCCGCGACCACGATCTGGTTCGGCACGGCAGCGACGGTATACGGTCGGGTGATGGCTGTGTTAACGGACGAACAAGTGGACGCCGCACTGCCCGACCTCGCCGGCTGGGAACGCTCGGACGGCGCGCTGCGCCGGTCGGTCAAGTTTCCCGAGTTCCTCGCCGGGATCGACGCGGTGCGCCGCGTCGGCGAGCACGCCGAGCAGAAGGATCACCATCCCGACATCGACATTCGTTGGCGGACAGTGACTTTCGCGCTCGTCACGCATTCCGAGGGCGGCATCACCGACAAGGACGTGGCGATGGCGCGCGACATCAACTCGATCGTCGGCGGCTAGCGGCGATCCAGCCGAGCGTCGCCAGCGTCGCGACGATGTAGATCAGGCCCGCCCAGGCCAGATACCAGGGCCGCTCGATCTGCCAGATCGTCGGCTGCGCGAAACTCAGCAGCCACGGCACGCCGATCAGGGTCAGGACCAGCCACCCCCAGCCGAGGATGCGGGCGCCGCGCCGGTCACCCAGCGCGCCGTGCAGTAGCCAGATCATCAGCGGTATCAACCACACCCAGTGATGCGTCCACGAGATCGGGGACAGCAGCAGACCGAACAACTGCACGACGACGATCGCCCCGAGCCGATCGTCGGCGCCGACGGCGCGCCACGCCAGGATGGCCAGCACGGCCGTGATCGCCACCGCGACGAGAACCGGTGGCCCGTACCCGGCGTCGTGGCCGAGGATGCGGGAGATGCCGCCGCGCCAGGACTGGTTGAACGACGTGCCGATCGGGCCGATCCGGCTGGCGTCGCCGAGCAGGTCGGTGAAGTAGAACCGGGCCTGATCGCCGAGCACCAGCACCGACACGCCGATGGTCGCGAAGAACACCACCGCCGAGAACACCGCGGCACGCCACCGGCGCGCGCCGAGGAAGTAGAGACCGGAGACCGCAGGCGTCAGCTTCACCCCTGCCGCGAGTCCGACCAGCAGCCCGGACAACCACCACCGGCTGCTGTAGACGGCGTAGAGCACCGCCAGCACCAGGATGACGTTGATCTGGCCGTAGTCGAAGGTGCTGCGCAGCGGTTCGGTCCAGATGCCCACCGCGGTCCAGAGCATCGCCAGGCGGTGATCGGAGCGGCCGAGCAGTCGGAGGCTGAACCACACCACGCCGTACAGCGCGACGATGATGCCGACCTGCCACGCAAAGGCCAAGAGGCCGAACGGCACCAGGTGCAGCGGCGCGAACACGACGGCTGCGAACGGCGGATAGGTGAACGGCAGCGGGAAGTCGGGCGTCTGGTCGGCGTAGACGTAGTCGTAGAGCGGCTGACCGCTGCCGAGGGTGGCGGCCCCGCCGACGTAGACGTGCAGGTCGACGAAGTTCGCGCCGTTCGGCACCAGATACGTCCAGGCGAACCGCGCTGCGACGCTGACCGCCAGCAGCAATGGCGCCATCGTCGCCAGGCGGGTCGCGGCCCGTTGCGCCACGGGTGGGACGGGTTGGACGTCTATCCGCCCGACTCTAGCGATCGGTCACCGTATGCCGTCATGTGCGTAACGGTCGGATAAATGCCACACGTGTCACTTGAGTAACTTCAGTAACTCCGTAGCTTCGGTGACAGACGTGCCGTCAACGGATCGGGAGAACCATGCACTTCACCAGAAAACTGTTCGCCGCCAGCATGATTGCCGCCGCGGGCGCGATTCCCGTTGCCCTGGCGCTCAGCGCCCCGGCGATGGCCGACCCCGTGCCGGCACCCGCACCCGCCATCCCCGGCATTCCGCGGCATGTCGTTCCTCAGCAGCGCGCCGCAGCTACTGCAGGGCTTTGCGTCGGCCTTGTCGGGGGCGGCGGCTCCGGCCGCGGCTGCCGCACCAGCCGCAGCTCCCGCACCCGCGGCGACGGCCTCGGTCACGCTGCCGCAGGCCCCCGCGGCGCCCGCGGCCCCCCTGAGCGCGCCTGCCATTCCCGGCCTGCCCGCCGCAGCGCCCGCTGCGGCGCCTGCCGCAGCGGCTCCGGCGCAGGGCCTGGTGCCGTCGGCCGAGGTCCAGCTTCCGCAGGTGCCGGGGAACCCGCTGCCGTTGCCGCAGCAGCTCGCCTTCCCAGGCGACCTGGCCTCGCTGATGCCCGCGGGCACCCCGCTGGCCAACCTCCTGCCGAAGTCACCCGTGGCGGTGCCCGCCGTTCCCGCGGTGCCCGCAGTTCCCGCCGTTCCTGCCATTCCCGCGGCTGCGGCACCCGCGATCCCGGCGCCTGCCACCGGAATGTCGGGGCTGGCACCGCTGATGTTCCCGACCTCTGCGCTGCCCTGAGCCCTACCACGTTGAGCAGCCGCAGCAGCCACTGACACCACGGGGAGAATCATGTCATCGACCAGGACGTTGCTCGTCGCACTCGGCGCGTCGGCCACTCTGACGTTGGGCGGCCTTCCGGTCGCCCATGCGGAGCCTGCGCCGCCGTTGCCGATGCCGATCACTGGTCTGCAGGCGCCGGGGCTGCCGGCGATGCAGAGCCTCGGGCCCGTCATCCAGCAGGCGGCGGCCGATCCGTCGAACGCCGCGTCGATGCTGATGGCCGCGGCGGCGGCGTTCGCGGGTAACAGCGCGGCGCCCGCCGATTCGAAGAACATGGCCGCGGCGGTGAATCAGTTCGTCGCCGATCCTCAGGTGGCACACGTGCCCGCCGCCGGGGCACTGCCCGGCACGGAGGCGCATCTCCCCCAGGGCGTGGACCCCGCGCACGCCGTCGGGCCCGCGCCTGAGGCGATGCCAGAGGCCGCGCCTGCGGCTGCACCCGCGCCGGAGGCCGCTCCCGCCGCACCCGCCCCGGAGGCAGCCCCCGCACCGGCACCCGAGGCGGCGCCCGCACCGGCACCCGGAGGCGGCACCCGAGTCAGCGCCCGCTCCGGAAGCCGCACCCGCACCGGCACCCGACGGCGTGCCGGTAGCGCCGCCGGACGCCGCACCCGCACCGGCGCCGGACGGCGCCCCCGCTCCGGGCCCGGCCCCCGCACCCAACTTCGGCCCGGACGCGCCAGTGACACAGGACTTCATGTACCCGTCCATCAGCAACGGCTGCACGAAGGACGGCGGAAACGTTCTGGCGACGGCGATCTCGGTGGCCGGCCCCGCGAAGATCCCGGACCCCGGGCCCGGACCCGGCCAGACCGCCTACGTGTTCACCGCCATCGGCACGCCGGGCCCCGCCGCCGTGCAGAAGCTGCCACTCAACGTCACCTGGGTCAACCTCACGACGGGCAAGTCGGGTGGCGCCACGCTCAAGCCGCAATCGAACATCAACCCGGATGGCCCGACGACGCTGACCGCGATCGTCGACACCGGTTCGGGCAGCATCATGTCGACGATCTTCGGTCAGGTCTCGACCACCGAGAAGGAGTGCCAGTTCATGCCCACCATCGGCTCGACGGTGGTGCCCTGACCCCGGACTCCCGGGTGACTCAGTAGGCCATGAAGAGGATCATCTCCCGGTCGTACTCCCGGCCGGGATGTGACTCCGAGAGGTGGGTCTGAGCCTTCTCGACCAGATCGTCCTCGTCGGTGCCGGTGATGGCCTCGCCGCAGGGGCAGTTGAGATGTGTTTTCGCCATGCTTCACGATCCCACGAGCATGATGGGGGCCATGGAGCTATACGACGTTATGCGAACCACGGGGGCGGTCCGACGTTTCACCGACGAGCCGCTGCCCGATGACGTTCTCGAGCGGATCCTCGACAACGCGCGGTTCGCGCCGAGCGGCGGCAACCGGCAGGGCGTGCGGGTGATCGTGATCCGCGACGAGGCGACGCGCGGCGACTCTGGCTCAGCTGTCGGTCCCGGCCGCCCGTCGCTATGCGGCCCAAGTCGGCCAACGGCGAGTCGCCGTGGAACCCGTTGCACCCGTGCGGCGTCGACGCGCAGACCATCGCAGCCACCGACGCGCCCGCGCCGATGATCGACCCGCTGCTCGAGGCGCCGGTCGTGCTGGTGATCGCCGTGGATCTCGGCTGTGGTCGCCGCGACCGACCAGGACCTCGACCGCATCGGGGTGATCGCAGGCGCGTCGGTCTACCCGTTCGTCTGGAACGTCATGCTGGCCGCGCGCAACGAGGGCTTCGGTGGCGTCACCAACACGATGGCCGTGGCCGAGGAGCCGCGGGTGAGGGAGCTACTGCATCTGCCCGACGGGTACGCCGTCGCCACCGTGATGCCGCTCGGCAAGCCGGTGCATCAAGTCAGCAAGCTCACCCGCAGGCCCGTCGCCGAGTTCGTCACCCGCGAGCGCTTCGACGGCCAACCGCTCGGCGGTTGATCAGCGGTCGATACTGGACATGTCGGCGTAACGCTCGCCTGCGGCGGGCGCGATGGCGTTCAATCGCGCCAGCTGCTGCGCACTCAGGGTGATCCCGTCCGCCGCCGCGTTCTCCTCGAGGCGCGCGACCCGTTTGGTACCCGGAATCGGCGCGATGTGGTCGCTCTGCGCAAGCAGCCAGGCGAGCGCGACCTGCCCTGGTGTGGCGTCCAGGTCACTTGCGACCGCGCGGACCTCTCCGACGATGCGCAGGTTCTGGTCGAAGTTGTCTTCCGAGAACCGCGGGTTGTCGCTGCGAAAATCGTTGCGGTCCAAGTCCGCCCGCGATCGGATCTGACCCGTCAGGAAGCCGCGCCCCAGCGGGGAATACGGGACGAAGCCGATGCCGAGTTCACGTGTCAGCGGCAGCAGTTCGGCCTCCGGATCGCGCGTCCACAGCGAATACTCGGTCTGGAGCGCGGCAATGGGATGCGTTTCGTGCGCCAGCCGGATCGTGTCGGGCGCGGCCTCCGACAGGCCGATGTAGCGAATCTTGCCCGCCCCAACGAGTTCCGCGAGTGCACCGACCGTCTCCTGGATCGGCGTCGCAGGGTCCACCCGATGCTGGTAGTACAGGTCGATGTGGTCGACGTTCAACCGTCGCAGCGAACCCTCGACCGCAACCCGGATGCTCTCCGGCGAGCTGTCGAGCGTGCCGACCACGTCGTCGCCGTCGCGGTGGCTGACCATCCCGAACTTGGTCGCCAGGACCACATCGTCCCGACGCCCGGCGATGGCGCGGCCGACGAGTTCTTCGTTGATGTAGGGGCCGTAGATCTCGGCCGTGTCCAAGAACGTGATGCCCAGGTCGAGCGCGCGGTGAATGGTGCGAATCGATTCAGCGTCATCGGTGCTCGCTCCGGCGTAGAAAGCCGACATTCCCATGCATCCAAGGCCGAGCCGCGAAACATCCAGACCACCAAGGGAGACATGCTTCATTCGTCCAGACTAGCCCGATCGAACGCACGCCGTGACGAGGCACAGACACGAGACAGGGAACGGTCAGGCCTTCGCCTTCGCCTCATCCATGGCTCAGGCCTTCGCCTTCGCTGCCGCCTTGGCTTGCTTCTTGAACGACCGCACCTTCTCCAGCGACCCCGCGTCGACGACGTCGGCCACCGACATGTGCGTGCCCGCCTTGCCGTAGTCCCCCGCGGCCTCGCGCCATCCCGTCGGCGTCACCCCGTACTGCTTGCCGAGCAGCGCCAGGAAGATCTTGGCCTTCTGCTCGCCGAACCCGGGCAGCGCCTTCAGTCGGCGCAGCACTTCGCTGCCGTCGGGCTCGCCCGCCGTCCACAGTGCGGCGGCGTTGCCGTGGTAATCGTCGACGATGGTCTGCGCCAGGGTCTGCAACCGCGTGGCCATCGACCCCGGAAACCGGTGCACGGCAGGACGTTCCGAGCACAGCGCGATGAACTTCTCGGGGTCGTAGTCGGCGATCTCGCGGGCGTCGACGTCGCCCATCCGGTCGGCGATCTTCTTCGGCCCAGCGAACGCAACCTCCATCGGTATTTGCTGGTCAAGCATCATACCGACCAGCAGCGCAAAGGGATTCGCCTCCAGCAGCGCATCGGCCGCCGGATCTTGAACCAATTGGAGCTTCGCCATCGGGTCAGTCTAGAACGCACCTACGGTGACCCAGCTCTCAGTATGCTGGCCATCGGACTCGGCATCCTGGCCAACGGACAGAACATCGCCTTCCTGGTGGCGCTGGCGTTCGCGATCGCCGCGGCAGCCAACCTGCCCACGATCGTGTACTCGCTGTACTGGAAGCGGTTCAACACCCGCGGCGCACTGTGGAGCATGTACGGCGGGCTGATCTCGACGCTGGTGCTGATCGTCTTCTCCCCCGCGGTGTCCGGCGCGACGACGGCGATGATCCCGTCGGCATGCTGACGTCGTCGGTCCCCGTGCTCGACGCCGAGATGGAGGTTCGCTCGCTCACGGGCGTCGGGGCCGAGAAGGCGGTCGCGCACTGACCTGAGTCCGGGCGGGAAGCCTGGGGGTCCGGTCGACGTTGACTCCCCACGTGGCCGAGACTCGGCGCGTGACCCGCAACGACCGACCTCGCCGCTACGGGTTTGCTCTGCTCACCTACGCGTTCGCCGCGATCATGATCGGCACCACGCTTCCGACGCCGATGTACGCGCTCTACGCCGAGCGCATGCACTTCGCGCTGTTCACCACCACGGTGATCTTCGCGACCTACGCCATCGGCGTGCTGGGCGCGCTGCTGTTGTTCGGCCGCTGGTCGGACGCGATCGGCCGGCGGCCGGTGCTGCTGTCGGGCGCCGCGTTCGCTCTGCTCAGCGCCGTGGTGTTCCTGTTCGCCGACGACATCCCGCTGCTGCTGATCGGGCGTCTGCTTTCGGGTCTGTCGGCGGGCATCTTCACCGGCACCGCCACCGCCGCCGTCGTCGAGGCGGTCCCGCCGGCGCAGCGTGACCGTGCTGCGGTTGCGGCGACGATCGCCAACGTCGGCGGGCTCGGCGCGGGCCCGGTGCTGGCCGGGCTGCTGGTGCAGTACGTGCCGCGCCCACTGCAGACGTCGTTCGTCGTGCACATCGTGCTGGTCGTACTCGCGGCCGGCGCGGTGCTGCTGGCGCCCGAGACGTCGGCGCGGACCGGCCGCATCGGATTTCAGCGGCTGTCGGTGCCCGCCGAGGTACGGCAGGTCTTCGTCACCGGCGCCACCGCCACGTTCGCGGGCTTCGCCGTGATGGGGCTGTTCTCAGCGGTGGCCCCGTCGTTCGTCTCGGGGGTCTTCGGGATCGGCAATCACGCCGTCGCGGGCGCAGTGGCCGGTTCGACTCTTCGTCGCGTCGGCGCTCGTGCAGTCGCCCGCCCGGCGGATTCCGCCGCGCCGCGCCGTCGCCGTCGGGTGCGCGTTCCTGGTGGTCGGCGCGCTGTTAATTGCTGCGGCCCTGCACTTTTCGTCGCTGTCGGGGTTGCTCGTCGCTGCGGCCATCGCCGGTGTCGGCCAAGGCTTGAGTTTCAGCCGCGGCCTGGCCGACGTCGTCGAAAACACGCCTGCCGATCGCCGCGCCGAGGTCAGTTCGACCTACTTCGTGGTGGCGTACGTGGGGCTCTCGCTGCCGGTCCTCGGTGTGGGGCTGGCCGCCCAACACTGGGGATTGCGCACCGCTGGAGTCAGTTTCGCGATCGCGATCGCCGTGCTCTCGGCGATCTGCCTGGCGGCGATCGTGGTCCAGGAGCGACGGGAGCCCGCCGAGGCGCGCACGTGAGTCACCGTGGCGGAGTGACCTAGCCGCTCTTGCGCCTGAACTCGCGGCGGCTCTCCAGCGGCCCGTGTGCCCGCGGTTGCTTCTTGCCGGCGTCCTTGTGGGCGGACCCGCCCCCCGCGCTGGCCTTCTTGCGCTCGAGCGCCTCGCGGAACTTGCGCTTGTTGTCGTCTTCGGGTTCCTCGGCCATGGGGCCAAGACTAGCCTGCAACGGGCCCTTCGATCGACGGGATTACTCAGCGGATGCCCGGCGGAAGGCCGTAGAGGTGTGTGATCGGCAGGGTCAGCACCACGCGGCGGTCCTGCACCATCGCACGTCGATATTCATCCCAGTCGGGATGCTCACCGGCGATGTTGCGGTACAACGCAATCAGCGCCTCGACGGTGTCGTCGTCGGGAGCCGACGCCGGCGGCGTCAGCAGGGCGTCGCCCTCGGCGACCGCGTAGGCCCAGCCGTCGTCCGCCCCGACGTGAATGGAGGCCCGCGCGTCGCGGCGCAGGTTTCGGGTCTTGGCGCGCGGTTCGGTGACCGACACCTGGATCGCCACGGTGCGCGGATCGAAGTAGTAGGAAACGTTGGACAACTGGGGCCTGCCGTCGCGTTTGATGGTCGACAGCACACCGAGGGAGTTGCCACTGATCACGGCCAACAACTTCTCGTCGAACACGAGCCGGGTCATGTGGCCAGCGTACGGCTGCCGCCAGGGGAACCGGCCGGATTCGCCCACCGCATCCCTAACATGGGTCCATGACCGCCATCGACGGCAACACCCTGGAGGGCGTCTCGGCGACCACGCTCTGGACGCTGCACAACCGCGGCAGCGAGGCCAAGCGCTCCGACGGCGTCATCCGCGACCCGTGGGCGGTGACGCTGCTCGACGCGATCGACTACGACTACCGCAAGTTCGGCAAGCCCAACCAGTCGCACGGTCTGCGCGCCGTCGCCTTCGACGCCGCCGCCCGCGACTACCTCGGCACACATGCCGGGGCGTCGGTGGTGGCCCTGGCCGAGGGTCTGCAGAGCAGTTTCTGGCGACTGGAGCGGACCGGCGTCATCGACGGCTCGACCTGGTACTCGGTCGACCTGCCCCCGGTCATGGACCTCCGGCGGCAGCTGCTGCCGCGCGATGACCGGATCGTCGAACTCGCGCAGTCCGCGCTGGACCGCAGCTGGATGGACCGGGTCGACTCGTCCCGCGGCGTGTTCATCACCGCCGAGGGGCTGCTGATGTACCTCGACCCCGCCGACGCGCTTGGCCTGATCCGCGACTGCGCGGCCCGCTTCCCCGGCGGCCAGATGATGTTCGACTCGATCCCTTCAGCAGCGCACGCTGGCAGGGCTTCAGGCTCTCGGACCGCTACCGCACTCCCGCGATGCCGTTCGGCCTCAGCGCCGACGAGGGCGTCGCACTGGCAGGCAGCGTTGCCGGGCGTGCGCGCCGCCCGCGACATCGCGTTGCCGCCTGGCCGCGGGTGGTGGCGGTTGGCCAGCTGGCCGCCGCTGGACCGCATCGGCCCGTTCCGCCGCATGCGGCCGAGCATGACCCTGCTGGAGTTCGGGTGACGCGCTACGCGGTGTTCCTCCGCGGCGTCAACGTCGGCGGAGTGAACCTCAAGATGGCCGAGGTCGCCGACGCGCTCACCGAGGCGGGATTCACCGCGGTCAAGACCATCCTCGCGAGTGGCAACGTGCTGTTGGACAGCAAGTCCTCGGTGAAGGCCGTGCGTACGAAAACCGAAGCGGCGCTGCGTGATACGTTCGGCTACGACGCCTGGGTGTTGGCCTACGATCTCGATGTGGTCCGCGAGGTCTCGGCCGCCTACCCGTTCCAGCGCGAGGTCGAGGGACACCACTCGTACGTCACGTTCGTCACCGACGCGGACGTGCTCGACGAGCTGGCGGAGCTCGCGCAGGACGCGGGTCCCGACGAGTTGATCGAGCGCGGCGACGGGGTCATCTACTGGCAGGTGCCCAAGACCGGCACGCTCGACACCACGATCGGCAAGACCATGGGCAAGAAGCGGTACAAGTCGTCGACCACCACGCGCAACCTGCGGACCATCGACAAGGTGCTCAAGGCCGGAGCCTGAGTAGATTCACGACGGTGAGCTCAGAACCCAAGGTCGACGGCGCCGTGCTGACCGGCGTGTCGGAGACCGCGTTGCTGACGTTGAAGGTGCGGGCGACGGAGGCGCGCAGGCCCGACGGCATCATCGACGATCCGATGGCGATCGAACTGGTCGACGCCATCGAGTACGACTTCGCCAAGTTCGGCTACACCCGACGCCAGGACATGGCGCTGCGCGCGCTGGCATTCGACGACGCCACCCGCGCCTACCTGGTCGACCACCCGGCCGCCACCGTCGTCGCGCTCGCCGAGGGCCTGCAGACCAGCTTCTACCGCATCGCCGCCGGTGACGTCGGCGACCGGTTCCGGTGGCTGACCGTCGATCTGCCGCCGATCGATCGAGCTGCGCAACAGGTTGCTGCCTGCGTCGGACCGGGTGACGGTGTGCGCGCAGTCCGCGCTCGACTACGGCTGGATGGATCGGTCGGACCGACCGACTCCGATGGCGTGTTCATCACCGCGGAGGGGCTGCTGATGTACCTGCAGCCCACCGAGGCGATGGGACTGATCACGGAATGCGCGCGACGGTTCCCCGGCGGCCGGATGATGTTCGACCTGCCGCCGTCGTGGTTCGCCTGCGTTGGCGCGCCGGGGCATGCGGACATCGCTGCGCTATCGGGTTCCGCCGATGCCGTTCGCCATGTCGGCGGCCGAGGCATCCCGAGCTCGTCGACGTGGTGCCCGGCGTCCGCGCCGTTCGCGACGTGCCGCTGCCACGCGGGCCGCGGCACGGTGCTCAACGCGGTGATGTGGACGGTGCAGCGAATCCCGCTGTTCGATCCCGTGCGTCCCGCGTTGACCCTGCTGGAGTTCGGCTAGCTAACCGAACGCCGCCTCCACATAGCGCAGTGCGGCCGCCTTGGTGACCCCGAGTGCCCGCGCCGCCACCACGTAGGTGTGCGCCGCCGACGCCATCGCCGAGTCGGACGGATCCGCCCGCGCCACGAAAGTGCCGAATCTTCCCCGTGTTTCGACGAGTCCCGCGGTTTCGAGCTCTCGATAGGCACGTGCGACGGTGTTCACCGCCATGCTGGTCTCGACGGCCAACTCCCGAACCGTGGGCAACCTCATCCCCGGCGAGAGCCTGCCGTCCCTGATTCCCTCTATGATCTGGGTCCGCAACTGATCGAACAACGGCCTTGCAGCGCGCGGATCGACGTGGACCCATTCCCCCAAATCGGTCACGTGCTCAGTATCACAAAAAACGGCTAGTTTGGTGGCGTGAGAGTGACCGTGCTCAGCGGCGCCGGGATTTCCGCCGAGAGCGGGGTGCCGACTTTTCGAGACGTCGAGACGGGTTTGTGGGCGAAGGTCGACCCCTATGAGATCTCCAGCGCCGACGGCTGGCGTCGCCATCCCGAGAAGGTCTGGGCGTGGTATCTGTGGCGGCATTACATGATGAAGGCGGTCGAGCCGAACGACGCCCACCGCGCTGTCGCCGCGTGGCAGGACTACGCCGAGGTGCACGTCGTCACGCAGAACGTCGACGACCTGCACGAGCGTGGGGGCAGCACGCGGGTCTACCACCTGCACGGCAGCCTGTTCGAATTTCGGTGCGACCGCTGTCAGAAGCCGTACCTCGGTGAACTGCCCGCCATGCCCGAGCCCGTCGAGTCGGTCGAGCCGCCGCGGTGTTCGTGCGGCGGCCTGATCCGGCCCGAAGTGGTGTGGTTCGGGGAGGCGCTGCCCAGCGAGGCGTGGGACCGTTCGGTCGACGCGGTCACCACCGCCGACGTGGCGATCGTCGTGGGCACGTCGGCCGTCGTCTATCCCGCTGCCGGGCTTCCCGAGCTCGCGCTGGCCAGTGGCATCCCGGTGATCGAGGTGAACCCCGAACGCACACCGCTGTCGGAGAGCGCGTCGATCTCGTTGCGCGAAACGGCGGCCACCGCGCTGCCCAACCTGTTGCAGCGGCTGCCCGCGCTGCTGGGCTGACGGGGCGTCAGGCCGGCTTGACGGCCCGCCCGATCGCGGTCTCCGATCCGGGCATCGGCACCCATGCGGGCATCACCCACTCGTGCCGGGCGCCGCCCACCTCGAACCCGGCGTCGGCGATGTACTGCTCGGTGTGCCTGTGCGTGTGGCAGTTGCCGAACAGCCGCGGCCACACCGTCGCATCGGCCAGCCGCTGCATCCTCGCCCGCGGGCCGGTGCTCGCCACGTGTTCGAGGTACCGGAGCTCACCGCCGGGCCGTAGGGCCGAGAAGAGCTGGCGCAGAACGGCATCCGGGTCGTCGACCGAGCAGAGCACCAGTGAGCAGACCACCGCGTCGAAGGGCTGCTCCGTAACCGACGCGGCGTACCGCTCGACGGTGTCCGTGCTGACCGTGACGGGGATCGGCGCCTTGTCGGCCGCCTGCCGCGCGAGCAGCGCGAGGCGCAGCTCCGGCTCGATGGCGACGACCTCCGTGACGGCGGCGGGATAGAACTCGAAGTTGGTGCCCGTACCCGCACCGACCTCCAGGACCCGGCCGGTCAGCCCGGCCAGGTTCTCCCGCCGCAGTCGCCGGATCGACTCCGGCTCGTGGGCCGACAACGTCGTCCACACCCGCGCGAAGAACGGGTTGTTCACGGTTCCGGTGCCCGCGGCGTCAGTCATCGGCCAGTCCCTTCAACCATGCGACGGTCTCCTGCGGCGGTGTGTCGATACCCATCGACGCGGTCACGATGTGCCCGACGCATGCCGAGCGCATCACCCGGTCGGCGAACTCCTCGACGTCGCCGAACGGCAGGTACGGCCGTGAGATCAGCAGCGCCGCAACCCCGTGCGCGACGGTCCACAGTTCCAGCGCAGCCATGGTCGCATCACCCGGCGGGTAGATGCCCTCGGCCATGAGCGACTCGATGGACGTCCGCATGTGCACGAACGCCGAGCTGTTCAGCGTCAGGTCGACATCGCTGCCCGGTCGGCCCTCACCCATGGTGGCGATGCGGTACAACTCGGGCGTCTTCATCGCGAAGCGCACGTACGCCAGGCCCTGGGCGCGCAGCCGGTCGATGGTCGACGGCTGATCGACGGCCACCTGCTGCATGACCTCGTCGAGTTGCTCGAAGTACCTGGCGCACACCGCGTCCAGCAACGCGTCCTTGTCGGCGAAGTGCAGATAGATCGACGGCGGGGTGACGCCGACGCGCTGTGCCAACGACCGGATGGACACGGCCTTGGCGTGGCCGGTCTCCATCAGCAGATCGGTGGTGGCGTCGAGGATCTCCTCGCGCAGGTGCTCGCCGGAGCCGCGCGGGGCACGGCGACGCTTGAGCGGTTGAATCGTCACGCTACCCAGTTTCCGTCATGGCGACCATGGCGCGGTCGGATGTCGATCCGGTCGGGTGCGGTTCGGCGTCGGAATCCGGGCCTGACTCGCTGATTCCGATCCACTGATGCAGTCGGACCAGCGGGCGCGGCGCCCACCAGTTCCACCCGCCCATCACGTGCATGAAGGCGGGCACCAGCACCATCCGGATCAGCGTCGCGTCGACCAGGACGGCCAGGGTCAGCCCGATGCCGAACATCCGCATGAACGACACCTGCGCGGCGATCAGCGCGGCGAACGAGATGGACATCACCACGGCGGCGGCAGTGATCACCCGGCCGGTGTGAGCCAACCCGAGAGCCACCGCCTCGTCGTTGTCGGCACGGGCGATCGTCATCGCGTGCGGTCCGGAAGGCGTGGCGTCGCCGTCGGCCCGCAGCTTCAGCCAGTACTCGCGGATCCGCGCGACGAGGAACACCTCGTAATCCATCGAGAGGCCGAAGGCGATGCAGAACAGCAGCACCGGCATGTTGGCCACCAGGGTTCCCGTCGCCGTGGTGCCGAGCGCGTTCAGATGCCCGTCCTGGAAGATCCACACCAGCGCCCCGAACGCCGCCGTCAACGACAACACGTTCAGCACAACGGCTTTCAGCGGCAGCACCACGCTGCCCGTCAGAAGGAAGAGAAGGCCGAACGTGATGACGGCGATCAAGCCGAGCACCCAGGGCAGGCGGTCGGTGATCGCGACCACGCTGTCGCGGTTGACCTGCGCGATTGCCGGTCATCTCGACCGACGCGCCCGTCGGGTCCCGGCACCTGGTGCAGCCGGTCGAGTTGCGCTTCGGAGCGGTCGGAGAACAGCGGCGCGGTGCTGGCGACCGTCAGGAACGCGCTCCCGTCGGCCGCACCTGCGGGCGCGGTGGGGGGACCGGCCTGGCGGCCGCCGACGAACGTGCCCGTCGGCGCGGACACCCCCGAGACGTCGGGCACCCGGGACAGATCGGCGGCGTAGCGCTCGATTTCGGCGGGGGCGAGGCCGTCGGCGTCGGGCACGACGACGGTGACCGCGGTCGAGGAGTCGTCGGCGAAGTCGTTGCGCAACTGGTCGCCGACCTGATGCGACGAGGCCGAGGTGGGCAGCACCCGGTCGTCCGGGAAGCCCCACCTCACGCCGAGGAACGGTGCGCCGAGCGCAAGGAGCAGCACGATGACCGCCAGACCGATGGGAATCGCGCGCCGCATGACGGACTTGCGTCGAGCGGTACCAGAACAACTGCTCGACGGGCTTGGGTGTCGGCTCGGGCCTGCGCAACACCCGCCGGAACAGTCGCCGCACGTCGAGCGCATCGAGCCGGTCGCCGAGAAGCCAGATGGCGGCGGGGGTCACGATCACCGCGGCGGCGGCCGTGAACGCCACCGTCGCAACGCCGGCATAGGCGAACGACTTCAGGAAGTACATCGGGAACAACAGCATCGCCCCCATCGACAGCCCGACCGTCGTCGCGGAGAACAACACCGTGCGGCCTGCCGTCGACATGGTTCGGATCAGAGCCACGTCCCGTGGCGCGCCCTCGGCCAGTTCGTCGCGGTACCGGCTGATGATCAGCAGCGTGTAGTCGATGGCGAGGGCCAGCCCCAGCGCGGTGGACAGGTTGAGCGCGAAGATCGACACGTCGGTGGTGAAGGTCAGCAGTCGCAGCACTGGTCATCGAGCCGACGATCGCGAATCCGCCGACGACCATCGGCAGCGCCGCTGCGATCAGCCCGCCGAACACCCACACCAGAACGAGGAAGCTCAGCGGGATCGCGATGGACTCCATCAACAGGAGGTCGCGCTCGGTCTGCTGCGTTGATCTGCGCGTACACCGTGGCCAGGCCGCCTGAGCGCACGGTGACGCCGTCACGGTCGTGCACCACCTCGTCGGAGAGCGTCTCGGCGTACTTCGGCGCGTTGTTCTCGCCGCCCGTGATGCCTGCGACGATCAGGCCGGTCTTGCCGTCCCTGCTGATCAGGTCGGCGGCGGCCTGCTGCGGCACGGTCCAGGCAGAGGTCACGTCGGCGACGTGAGGCGACTGCTTGAGGTGGTTGACGATGTCCGTGGCGACCGCCGTGACGTTCGGGGCCTTGACGCCGTCGGGTGCGGTGACGGTGACGAGCAGCTGCATGTCGCCCTGGTGGAACTTGTCGGTCAGCAGCTTCGTCGCCTGCGCGGACTCGGACGTCGGGTCCTGGAAGCCGCCCGCCGACAGGCTCTTGACCACCGGTACGCCGAACACCGCGGCGGCCACCATGAGCAGAGCCGCGACGGCGAGGACGCGCCGCGGGGCGGCGATCGCCAGGAGGGCGATTCTGCGCAACATTCGGACCTCTTCCGGACAGCGACAATATCGGCGTTAACTTATCAACGATAACTCAGGATCGCCACGGCTACCCCTTCCCAGTGATCACGGGGCCGGGCGCCGCAACGTTCACTTCACGAGCGTTTCCCAGCGCCCTCACAGACAATTATCCTCGTTGCCATGGCGATGACCGACGCGACCACGAGAAGGTACGACTCCGCCGATTCGCTGAGCTCGTTCGGCCTGCTGGTCCTGCGTTTCGCCACCGGCGCCACGATGGTGCAGGCGGGCCTGATCAAGGCGTTCGACCTCGACTCCGCCGTCGAATTCATGGAGAGCACCGGATGGCGGATGTCGAAGTTCGCCGCAATCCTGGTCACCGTCGCCGAGACCGCGGGCGGGATCGGCCTTCTCCTGGGTTTGCTGACGCCGGTGGCGGCGTGCGCCGTGATTGCCGCGATGATCGACGCCTGGGCCGTCAACGTGTCGGCCGGCGCGTTCTGGTCGGAGCCGTTCAACGTCCCGTTCATCGTGGCATTGGGCGCAACCGCCCTGCTCTTCACCGGTGCGGGCGTCTTCTCGGTGGACGCGAAGATCTTCGGCCGCCCGCGCTGGCCCGGCTTCGTCACGGTCGGGCTGTTCGTGGTGGCCATCGCGGCGGCGGTAGCTACCTGGATCTTGCTGAACGGGACCAACCCGATTCACTTCAGCAGCCCGGCAGGCTAGAACCTACTGGCAGGTAAGAATTGCCACTGTAGTCACAATCGTGACTCAAAGAACTCTTAATAGTGATGGTTACTGTCCAGTACATGTGGATCGACGACACCAGTGCAGATGTCATCAAGGTTGATTTCGAAGCCCTCTACCACGGGGACTTCCTGGTCGAGGGTGACTGCTCCGAGCAGTTCCCCGACCTCGCTCAAGCCGTCTGACGCGCAGGCGGGTCCGCCCGCCTTTCGTCTGAGCCCTGACCGCGTGATGGGTTTGCGCATACGGCAGATGCCCGTGCCTCAGCGCACTGAGCCGCCGACAGTTACCGTCGGCGGCTTCTTCTATGTCACAGCCCTGAGTGCATCGAGTCTTGCGACTCCGCTACGCGGACACCGCGGCGTTCGACGGCGTGACCATTCCGCTCAGGCGTCCCGTGATCAGTTCCTCGGCCTCGCCCACGATCCGCGACACCAGTTCCCCGCACGTCGGGATGTCATCGATCAGCCCCATCACGGTGCCCACGGTCCAGATGCCGGCGTCCAGGTCGCCCTCGTCGAACACCCGCCGCCCGCGCACGCCGGCCACCAGATCCTTGACGTCCTCGAACTGACCGCCGTGGGTGAGGATCTCCACCACCTCGCGGGACACCGTGTTGCTCGCCACGCGCGCCGTGTTGTGCAGGCTGCGGAAGATCAGCTCGGTGCCGCGCTCGTCGCCGGCGACGATCGCTTCCTTGACGTTCTGGTGGATGCACGACTCGACGGTGCACATGAACCGCGTGCCCATGTTGATGCCGTCGGCGCCGAGCGCGAGCGCCGCGACCAGCCCGCGGGCGTCGCCGAAGCCGCCCGAGGCGATCATCGGGATCTCGATCTGCTTGGCCGCCGCCGGGATCAGCACCAGCCCGGGGATGTCGTCCTCGCCGGGATGACCCGCGCACTCGAAGCCGTCGATGCTGATGCCGTCGACGCCCAGGCTCTGCGCCTTCACCCCGTGCCGCACCGAGGTGCACTTGTGCAGCACCTTGATGCCGTTGTCGTGGAACATCGGCAGATGCGGCGCCGGGTTGGAGCCCGCGGTCTCGACGATCTTGATGCCCTCGTTGACGATCACCTGGCGGTACTCGTCGTACGGCGGCGGATTGATCGACGGCAGGATCGTCAGGTTCACGCCGAACGGCTTGTCGGTCAGCTCCCGCGTCTTGGCGATCTCGCTGGCCAGGTCGGCGGGCGTCGGCTGGGTCAGCGCCGTGATGAACCCCAGCCCGCCCGCATTGGCCACGGCCGCAACGAGTTCCGCGCGCCCCACCCACTGCATGCCGCCCTGGGCGATGGGGTGCTCGACGCCGAACGTCTCGGTGAACTTCGTCGTGATCGCCATCGTCTACCTCGGCGCCATCCGGATCGCGCCGTCCAGCCGGATCACCTCGCCGTTGAGCATGGGGTTCTCGACGATGTGCACGGCCAGCGCGCCGTACTCGTCGGGATCGCCGAGCCGGGCCGGGTGCGGCACCTGCTGGCCCAGCGACTTCTGCGCCTCCTCGGGCAGCGAGCCGAGCAGCGGGGTCTTGAACAGGCCGGGCGCGATGGTGCACCACGCGGATCAGGCTCGCGGGACAGGTCGCGCGCGATCGGCAGCGTCATGCCGACGACGCCGCCCTTGGACGCCGAGTACGCGGCCTGGCCGATCTGGCCGTCGAACGCCGCGACGGACGCGGTGTTGATGATGACGCCGCGCTCCTCGCCGAGCGGTTCGGTCTTCGCGATCCGCTCGGCGGCCAGGCGCAGCACGTTGAAGGTGCCGATCAGGTTGACCTCGACGATCTTGCGTGAACCAGTCCAGCGGGAACGGGCCGTCCTTGCCCAGCGTCTTGATCGCGTTGCCGATGCCCGCGCAGTTGACGTTGATGCGCAGCGGGCCGAGCGATTCGGCCAGGTCGAGCGCCTGGCCGACGGCGGCCTCGTCGGTGACGTCGGCCGAGGCGAACTTCACGCGCTCGCCGAGCTTGCCGAGTTCGTCGCCCTCCCGCAGGTCGATGACCACCACGCTTGCGCCCGCGTCGAGCAGGCGCTTGGTGGTCGCCAGGCCCAGGCCCGACGCGCCTCCGGTGACGACTGCTACGGCGTCTTTGATCTGCACGGATGCATTCCTTTCGTACTCACTGTGACGGCCGACGCCTACTCTCGACCTACCGGTTGGTTGGGACTATACCCAGTCGCGCAGGACGGCCTCGTTGTCGGCGCCAGGCACCCCCGGCGGCGTCGGCGTCGAGCGGCGCGGTGCGGGAGAACCGCGGCGCGGGCATCGGCTCCAGGTTGTCGCCGTCACCCGAACGGTCATGGAAGAAGGTGCCGCGTTCGGTGATGTGCGGCTCGGTCTCGACCTCGGCGAAGCTCAGCACCGGCGTCACGCAGGCGTCGGTGCCGTCGAACACCTTCGCCCAGTGGTCGCGGTCGTGGGCGGCGAACGCCTCGGTGAACGTCGCGTGCAGCTCGGGCCAGCGGCCGACGTCGTTCTGGTCCGGCAGCGCGGCCGGGTCCAGCCCGAGCCCCTTGAGCAGCAGCGCATAGAACTGCGGTTCGATCGCGCCGACCGCGACGTACTTGCCGTCCGCGGTTTCGTAGGTGTCGTAGTACGGCGCGCCGGTGTCGAGCATGTTGGTGCCACGCACGTCGTTCCACATCCCGGTCGCGCGGAAGCCCCACATCATCTGCATCAGCACGCTGGACCCGTCGACCATCGCGGCGTCGACCACCTGCCCCTTGCCGGAGGTCTGGCGTTCCCACAACGCGGCCAGGATGCCGACGATCAGGAACATCGACCCGCCACCGAAGTCGCCTGCCAGGTTCAGCGGCGGCACCGGGCGCTCGCCCTTCCGGCCGACCGCGTGCAGCAGCCCGTTGAGCGAGATGTAGTTGATGTCGTGGCCGGCCTGCAGCGCGCGGGGCCCGTCCTGACCCCAGCCGGTCATCCGCGCGTAGACCAGCCGCTCGTTGACCTTCGCGCAGTCCTGCGGACCCAGGCCGAGCCGCTCGGTGACGCCCGGTCGAAAGCCCTCGATCAGCACGTCGGCCTTGGCGACGAGGCGTGAGCACCAGCTCGCGGCCCTCGTCGCTCTTGAGGTCGGCGGCCACCGAGCGCCGGTTGCGCAACATCGAGTCCCGGCTCGGCGTCGGAACGCCGCCACCCTTGCGCGGGCGCTCGACGCGGACCACGTCGGCACCGAGATCCCCGAGGATCATCGCCGCGTGCGGGCCCGGGCCGATGCCGGCCAACTCGACGACCCGCAATCCGTGCAGTGGTCCAGCCATCGCGCAACGCCCTCCTCGAGTAGGCCTAGTTGACCGCCGACAAAGCTTACTTGTATAACCAAGTCGATCGGCTGCGGGCCTCGGGCTCGCCAAACCCAAGGCGAGGCATGAACAACTCCGAGACCTACACCGGAATCGACGATCTCACCGTGTCACTGAGCGATGGCGTGTTGTCGGTGACGTTGAACCGCCCGGACAGTCTCAACTCGCTGACGGCGCCGATGCTCGAGACCATCGGCACGACGCTGGAGCGCGCGGCCACCGATCCCAGGGTGCGGGTGGTCCGCTTCGGTGGGGCGGGTCGCGGTTTCAGTTCCGGTGCGGGCATCAGCGAGGCCGACCACGCCAATCCCGGGGCCAGCGGCACCCCCGCCGACGTGCTCGCCGCGGCGAACCGCGCCGTTCGCGCGATCGTGGCACTGCCCAAGCCGGTGGTCTCCGTCGTGCAGGGTCCGGCGGCGGGAGTCGGTGTGTCGCTGGCGATTTCGGCCGACATCGTACTGGCCTCGGACAAGGCGTACTTCCTGTTGGCGTTCACCAAGATCGGGTTGATGCCGGACGGCGGCGCGTCGGCTCTGGTGGCCGCGGCGATCGGCCGCACCAGGGCGATGCGGCTGGCCCTGCTGGCCGAACGGTTGCCCGCCGCCGACGCCCTCGCGGCGGGCCTGGTGAGCGCGGTCTACCCGGCCGAGGAACTCGACGCCGCCGTGGACCAGGTCGTCGCGACGCTGAAGTCCGGCCCGGCGGTGGCGCTGCGCAGGACCAAGCAGGCGATCAACGCCGCGACGCTGACCGAACTCGACGCCGCATTCGAGCGGGAGACCGAGGGCCAGCTGAACCTGCTCGACTCGAACGACTTCCGCGAGGGAACCAAGGCATTCCAGCAGCGCCGCCCGGCGACGTTCACCGACGACTGAGCCCTCGCACGCCCCAGACCCGTCATTTCGCGAGATCGACACCACGCAACAGAAGTGCGAGTGCGTTGTTGCGTGACGTCGATCTCGCGGCGACGAGGGCGGTACGGGCGCCCGGCTACCGCGGAAAATCATTCGACTCGGCGGGGGTCGGTCAGCGATCATCGTTCAGTGAGTACGCAATTCGACATCGAGCAGCCGGTGACCACCGGCCGATGGCGCGTGCTCGCACCGTTCCGGTTCCGCGAGTACCGCCTGCTGATCGGCGCCATGTCGATCTCGATCTTCGCCGAGGGCATGTGGGCCGTCGTGATGGCGCTTGCAGGTGATCGCGCTTTCCAACGACCCGGCGTCGCTGTCGCTGGTCGCGACGTGCCTCGGCGTCGGCCTGGTCGCGTTCGTCCTGGTCGGCGGCATCGCCGCCGACCGCATCGATCAGCGCAAGATCATCATCGCCGTCCAGACCGTGAACGTGATCGCGGTGTCGACGCGTCGCGGTGCTGAGTTCGGTTGGCGCGCTGCGGATCTGGCACATGGCCGTGGCGGCCGGCGTGCTGGGCATCGCGGCCGCGTTCTTCTTCCCCGCCTACAGCGCGCTCCTGCCGCGGATCCTGCCCGCCGAACAGTTGCTGGCCGCCAACGGCGTCGAGGGCGTCGTGCGCCCGGTGTTCGAGCAGGGCATCGGCCCGGCGGTCGCGGGCATCCTGGTGGGCGCGACGTTCCCCGCGCTGGGCGCCGTCCGCGGTGGCCGCGCTGTTCGCCGTCGGCCTGGTGCTGCTGGTCGCCACCCGGCCCGGCGACCAAGCGCCTCGGCACCGCGGGAGGACGGCGAGCGGCCGCACGTGCTGCGCGATCTCGAGAGCGGCTTCGCCTTCATGGTGCGGACGCCGTGGCTGTTGTGGACGCTGCTGTTCGCGTGCGTCTTCGTGCTGGTGGTGCTCGGCCCGATCGAGGTGTTGCTGCCGTTCATCGCGCAGGACCGCTTCGAAGACGGTGCGCAGGCATACGGATTCATCCTGGCGTTCTTCGGAGTCGGCAGCGCGATCGGCGCACTGGCGGTGTCGTCGCGGCGGCTGCCGCGGCGCTACCTGACGGTGATGATGACGATGTGGAGTGTCGGCACCGTGCCGCTGGTCCTGGTCGGCGTGACGTCGTCACTTCCCGTGATGGCGGCCTCGACGTTCGTCATCGGCGTCACCGACGGCGCCGCGAGCGTGATCTGGGGAACGCTGCTGCAGCGGCGGGTGCCGACGGAGATGCTGGGCCGGGTGTCTGGCCTGGACTTCTTCGTGTCGCTGGCCCTCCTGCCGCTGTCGTTCGCGATCGCCGGGCCGCTGTCGAAGGTCGTGTCGATGGAGACCATCTTCCTGATGGCGGGCCTGGTTCCGGTGTTGCTCGCCGCGGTCGCCATGGCGGCGGCCCGGATGCCGCGCGACGAGATCGCCAACCCGCTGCGGTGAGCGGGAGTCAGACGCCGAACATCGGTGGCAGTGCGAGCACCATGACCAACCCCCAGAAGAAGTGGGTCAGCATGGGCGCGAGCACTCCACCGGTGATTCGGCGCTCGTAGGCGCACACCGCGCCGAGGATGATGCCCGCGAATCCGAGCATCGGATTGCCCGCGGCGGACACCGCGACGGCGTAGACGACCGTCGACAGAATTTCGGGATGGAACCTGCCGAGCGCGGAGTACAGCGCCCCGCGGAAGAACATCTCCTCGGCGACGCCGTTGATCACCGTGATGAGCACGACCAGCCACAGTGAGCCGTAGTTGGCGTACTGGAGCACCTGGACGATGTAGTCGCGGACGGGGGCGATCTCGCGGGCCACCAGGCCGCCGACGATGAACACCGCACCGAGCAGCACGCCGATCGCGGCGCCCGTGATGACGGGACGGCGCTGGCGGCCGCGGAACGTCACGCACCCGAGGTGCAGCGGGCCCGAGAGGCGGGCACCGAACGCCCACACCGCGGCCAGGGCGAACGTCAGCAAGTAGAACGACGTGTCGCCGGGCTTGCGGCTCAACGAGATTCCGAGCAGCCCCGCGCCGAGGATCAGCACGACGATCACCACGATGCGTCGCCTGCGGACCAGCGACGGCGGCTCGTCGTGGTGGACGGCCGGCAGTGCCGACGATCGCGCCGATCTCGGCCACCAGGCCCGTCACGAAGAGCCTCTCGGCGCCAGGCCGATCAGCGTGTCCAGCCCGGTGCGCAACCACGCGGCGGCGGGCCCGGGCATCGCGTTGAAGAGCCCGAGCGCCGGCCTGGTGAACGCCGGCGTGACGATCGCGGCGAGGTGCTGGATGCGCGGCACGTCGCCGCCCGCCCAGTCCGGGTCGGTGTCGGCGAGGTGGTGCGGGTCGGCCAACGCGTTGACCGGAGCGCGCCTGCTGCCGGCCAGCGAGCGCGCGACGGCATCCTCGATGCCGACCAGCCCGCCGGGCGGATCGGGCACGAGTCCGCCGAGGCCGTCCGTCGACGCCCGCATCGGATAGTCAAGGGATTCAACGAGATCCGCGGCGAGGCCACTGGGCACCGGCAAGGCCGCTGCCGTCACCAGGGACACCAGCGGGATGGGCACGCCCCACACCGGAAGCCCGTGGCGCCACTTCCCGGACAGCCGGGCGTAGGTCATCAGGAGCTCGCCGTAGGTGGTGGTCTCGGAGCCGTGGATGTCATAGGCACCGGCGGGCACCTTGTCCCGATCGGCCGCGGCGACGAGGTAGTACAGCACGTCGCTGACCGAGATCGGGTCCATCGGATTGTGTGCCCACTTCGGCATGGGGATGACCAGGAACCGGTCGGTCACGTACCGCAGCATCTCGAAGGACGTCGACCCTGCGCCGATGATCATCGCCGCACCCAGCCAGACGACCTCGGGACCGTCGTCGAGCGTCAGCGCCCCGGCCACCTCGGCCCGGCTGGCGAGGTGCTCCGAGAGTTCACCGCCGTCGGGCACGAAGCCACCGAGGTAGACGATGCGGCCGACGCCCGCGTCGCGCGCCGCGGCGGCGACGTTGGCCGCGGCGCGATTGTCGGCGTCACGGAAGTCCGCCTGGCCGATGCCGTGCACCAGGTAGTAGACGACGTCGATCGGGCCCGCTTCGGTGAACGCCTCCTTCGCCGAGGCCTCGTCGTGGGCGTCCAGTGAGACCGACGTCACGTCGTCGTACCAGCCGAAGTCGGTGAGCCTGGAGGCGTCGCGACTGGTCGACGACGACCTCGTGCCCCTCGTTCAACAGGGCGCTGACCAGCCGGGAACCGACATAGCCGGTAGCGCCGGTAACGAGTACTCGCACGTTGTTCACCGTAGGCATGTACCCGCAGCGGCGCTATTCGATTGCGTTCCGGTGTAACTCACTCAGATGCTCGTAGCCCACCGCGTTGTTGCGGTTGTTGGTCACCTCGTCGTCGCTGAGTTCGCGACGGACCTTGGCCGGCACGCCGGCCACCAACGACCCCGGCGGAATCACGGCGCCCTGGGCGACGACGGCCCCCGCCGCCACCAGTGAGCCACGCCCGACGTGCGCACCGTTGAGCACGACCGCGCCCATGCCGATGAGGCAACCGTCCTCGATCGTGCAGCCGTGCAGCACGGCGTTGTGGCCGACGCTGACGCTCGCACCGATGGTGGCCGGGAACCCGGGGTCGACGTGGACGGTGACCCCGTCCTGAAGGTTGGAGCCCGCGCCGATCTCGATCGGCTCGAACTCGGCCCGCAGGGTCGCGCCGTACCAGACGCTGGCCCGCGCGCCGAGCGTGACCTGTCCGATCACGGTGGCGTTCGGGGCCACCCAGGACTCGGCGTCGAGCTGCGGGGCGTGACCGCGGATGGGCAGGATCAGCGGCTCTGGCATGGCCGACATCGTAGCGGCGGCGGTCAAGCGCCTTGATAGACCTTGCGATAACTCGACGGCGACATGCCGATGCCCCGACGGAGCTGGTGCCGCAGGTTGCCGCCGGTGCCGAGACCGGAGCGTCGGGCCACCTCGTCGACGGACAACTCACGCGACTCGAGCAGCTCGCGCGCGCGGTCGACGCGGCGGCTGCGGATCCACGTTCCCGGCGCCTGGCCCGTCTCGTCGCGGAACCGGCGGCTGAAGGTCCGGGTGCTCATGTGGGCGTGGCTCGCCAGCCGCTCGACGGTGAGTTCGTCGTCGAGATGGCGCAGCGCCCACTCGCGGGTGGCGGCGGTCGATGCGTCGTCCGTCGTCGGCACGTGCCGGTCGATGAACTGCGCCTGGCCGCCCTCGCGCCACGGCGACACCACGCAGTAGCGGGCCACCGCGTTCGCCACCTGGGCGCCGTGGTCGGACCGAATGATGTGCAGACACAAGTCGATTCCGGCGGCCAGGCCTGCCGAGGTGAGCACGTCGCCGTCGTCGACGAACAGCACCCGCTCGTCGACTCGCACCTCGGGGTGCATTCGCCGAAGCGCGTCGGCGAACTTCCAGTGCGTGGTCGCGGGGCGCCCGTCGAGCAGGCCTGCCGCGGCGAGCACGAACGCGCCGGTGCAGATGGACACCAGGCGGGTGCCGGGTCGGATCGAATCGAGTGCGGCGCGCACGTCGGGCGCCAGGGTGCCGTCGTCCCGGGCAGGCGCATAGCGGGTGCCCGGCACGATCACGGTGTCCGCGGCCGCAAGCGCTTCGGGTCCGGCGGCGGGCACGATGTCGAAACCGTTGGTCGACGGCACGCGCCCGGTGGTCGGCGCCACAGGTCACCACCTCGTAGAGCGGATTGCCGTCGCCATCGACGGCGGCGCCGAACAGCGTCGACGGAATCGTGGCGTCGAAGCCGACGACGGGTGGGAGCAGAAGGACGGCGACGCGGTGCACGACGACCATAATGGCATGTTTTTGACGACTGGTGTCATTCATGCCACTGGCGCCACGCGGACGACGGACGCGACAGTGATCGGGTGACGGTTACGACGCGAGACGACACCACCCGCCGGCCGCGCCTGCACTGGGCGTGGGTGGTGGCCGCCGTCAGCTTCATCGCGATCCTCGGCGCCGCAGGCTTCCGCTCGGTGCCCGGCGTGATGATGAACCCGCTGCACCACGAGTTCGGCTGGTCGCACGGCACGGTCGGGCTGGCGATGTCGGTCAACATGACGCTGTTCGGCCTCACGGCGCCGTTCGCGGCCGCCCTGATGGACCGCCTCGGCGTGCGCCCGGTGCTCTCGGCGGCCCTGGTGCTGATCGCCACGGGTTCGGCGCTGTCGGTCGTCATGACGACGAGTTGGCAGCTGGTGCTGCTGTGGGGCGTGCTGGTGGGCGTCGGCACGGGCGCCATCTCGATGGGATTCGTGGCGACCGTGTCGACCCGCTGGTTCGAAGAGCGGCGCGGGCTGGTCACCGGCGTGCTGACCGCGGCCAGCGCCACCGGTCAGCTGATCTTCCTGCCGGTCGTCGCCGAGGTCACCACCCGGCACGGTTGGCGCTGGGCGTCGCTGATCGTCGCCGCCGCGGCGCTGTCCGTCGTCCCGCTGGTCCTGCTGTTCATGCGCAACTACCCGCAGGACGTGGGCCTGACGGCGTACGGGGCGACCGACGAGCGGTCCGCGCCGGCCGAGGTCCCGACGGGCAGTTTCCGCGCCGCGTTCGACGGGCTGAGGATCGGCGCCCGCGTTCCGGCGTTCTGGCTGCTCGCAGGCAGCTTCGCGATCTGCGGGATGACGACCAACGGCCTCATCGGCACGCACTTCATCCCGGCCGCCAACGACCACGGGATGCCGTCGACGGTGGCCGCCGGGCTGCTCGCCACCATCGGCGTCCTCGACGTCGCGGGGACGGTGTTCTCCGGCTGGCTCACCGACCGCGTCGACCCGCGCCTGCTGCTCGTCGTCTACTACGCGGGCCGCGGCGTCTCGCTGCTGCTGCTGCCGTCGCTGCTCTCGCCCCACGCCGAGCCGAGCACCTGGGTGTTCATCGTCTTCTACGGCCTGGACTGGGTGGCGACCGTGCCGCCGACCATCGTGCTGTGCCGGAACTACTTCGGCACCCGCTCCCCGGTGGTCTTCGGCTGGGTGTTCGCCTCCCACCAGCTCGGCGCGGCGGTCGCCGCCGCGGGCGCAGGCTGGATTCGCGACATGCGAGGGGACTACGACCTCGCGTTCTACCTCGCGGCGGGCCTGTGCGTGGTCGCCGCGCTACTCTGCCTCAACGTGCGAAACGTGCAGGTCAGCACCCCTTGACGGGGCCAATCCGGCCGCGGTGACTTTGCCGTTTCGTTATCGGAGCAATTACGCTTCCCCGGGCGCCGCCTCGTGAATTGGCGCGCCGCAGACCTGAGGAGCCGAGAGTTGAAGACTCACACCAGCAAGTTTCTGGGTGCCGCAGCAGCGATCGCCGCGATCGTGGCATCGGTGCCGTTGGCGATCAACGCCTACGCTGACCCGCCGCCGTCCGAGCCGGTCGCGGTGAAGCCGCCGCCGGACCCGCAGGGTGACTGCGACCCGGTGCGCAAGGAGCTGTCCACGGCAGGCACCACGACGCTGGCCGATCTCGACAAGCTGCCCGTCGGCCAGGCGCTCGCCAAGATCCCGTCGCTGAGCACCTTCACCTCGGCGATCGACGGCGGCCTCAACCCCGGCGTGAACATCGTCCCCGTTCTCGAGAACGGCCCGTACGTCATCTTCGCGCCGAACAACGATGCGTTCGCCAAGCTCGATCCCACTCAGCTCGAGACGCTGAAGACCGATCCCGCCGCGCTCACCAAGCTGGACTACTACCACGTGTTCCTCGGCCTTCTCGGCCCCGGCGACGTGGCGGGTCAGCGGCCCACCCAGCAGGGCAACGAGATCAAGGTCGTCGGCAAGGACGGCGACATCAAGATCAACGACACCACCAAGGTGATCTGCGGTGGCATCCAGGCCAGCAACGCCAGGATCTACATCATCGACTCGGTGCTCGACCCCGACTCGCCGCCGGAGCCGCTCACCCCGAAGACGTCCTTCGACGGCACCGGCAAGCCGACCACGTCGGCGGCGCCGACGCCCGCCGCGGACGCGCCGGTCGGCTGACCCCCCTGCGATTTGTGCGCGCTGACCGCGGTGAGCGCCGGTCGCGTGCACAAATCGCCTAGAGCCCGAGGTCGCGGCCGATGATCTCCTTCATGATCTCGGTCGTGCCGCCGAAGATGGTCTGGATCCGCACGTCGACGTAGTCGCGCGCGACCTTGTACTCGTTCATGTAGCCGTAGCCGCCGTGCAGCTGCACGCAGGCGTCGACGACCCGCTTGTTGAGTTCGGTGCACCACCACTTGGCCTTGGACGCCTGCACGGCCGTCAACTCGCCGTCGACGACGGCGCGCAGGCACCGGTCGATGTACTGCTCGCCGATCTCGAGCTCGGTGTCCAGCTCTGCCATGCACGAAGCGGTTGTGCTGGAAGCTGCCGATCGGCTGCCCAAAGGCCTTGCGGTCCTTGACGTACTGCAGCGTCTCGCCGAACGTCGAGCGGGCACCCGCGATCGCGGCGATCGCGATGGACAGCCGCTCCGATGGCAGGTTCTGCATCAGGTGGTAGAAGCCCTGCCCCTCCTTGCCGAGCAGGTTGGCGCCGGGCACCCGGACGTTCTCGAAGTTCAGTTCGGCGGTGTCGGCGGCGTGCAGACCCATCTTGTCGAGCTTGCGGCCGCGGGTGAATCCCTCCATGCCGCGTTCCACGACCAGGAGTGAGAAGCCCTTGTGGCCGGCTTCGGGGTTGGTGCGGGCGACCACCACGACCAGGTCGGAGTTGATGCCCGCGGAGATGAATGTCTTGGAGCCGTTGAGGATCCAGTCGTCGCCGTCACGCACCGCGGAGGTCTTGATGCCCGCGAGATCGCTGCCCGCGCCGGGCTCGGTCATCGCGACGGCACCGATCAGCTCACCGGTGATGTAGCCGGGCAGCCAGCGGGCCTGCTGCTCCTCGTTGGCCAGGTTCGCGAAGTACGGGCCGACGATGTCGTTCTGCAGGCTCAGACCCGGTGTGGCGGACCCGAACTTGCTGAACTCCTCGACGATCACCGCGTTGAACCGGAAGTCGTCGACGCCGCCGCCACCGAACTTCTCCGGCAGGTTGAACCCGATCAGGCCGTACTTGCCTGCCGCGACGTAGGATTCGCGGTCGACGAGTCGCTCGCTCTCCCACTTCTCGACATTCGGCGCGCACTCCTTCTCGAGGAACTGGCGTGCGGTATCCCGCAGCTGCTCGTGCTCGGCTTCGAATACCAGTCGCTTCATCGTCTCTCCTACTTGGCTTTCCAGACCGGCTGACGCTTCTCCGCGAAGGCCCGCGGCCCTTCCGTGGCGTCCTCGGAACGAATCAGTGTCCCGATCTCGCGCATGGTCCGTGCCCAACCGGCCTCGTCGGATGTGATGACACCGTCGTCGACGCCCATGGCGACCCGCTTGCTGGCCCAGACCGCCAGCGGCGCATTGCAGGTGATCCGTTCGGCGAGCGCGAGTGCGGCGTCCACCGCGGTGCCGTCGGGCACGACCTGGTTGATCATCCCCCACTTGAGAGCGTCGGCCGACGACATCGGCTCGCCGGTGAACAGCAGCTCCATCGCGACCTTGCGCGGCAGGTGGTCGACGATGCGGAAGGCTCCACCGGCGGCGGCGATCAGGCCGCGCTTGACCTCGGGCAGCCCGAACCTGGTCCGCTCCTCGGCGACGACGAGATCGCTGGCCAACGCCAGCTCGGTGCCGCCACCGAAGGCGGTGCCGTTGACGGCGGCGATGGTCGGTTTGTCGATGTAGTGCTGCACGTAGCCCGCGAAGCCCCAGTCGCCATGGTCGGGGTGGTACAGGTTCTCCCGCCGCGAGATGGCCTTCAGATCGGCTCCCGCGCAGAAGGATTCACCGGCACCGGTGATCACCACGGCGCGCACTTCGGGATCGTCCTGCGCCTCCTGCAGTGCGTCACCGACCGCGGTGCTGACCGCGGCGTTGACGGCGTTGCGCGCCTCGGGGCGGTTGATCGTGATGAGCAGGACGTTGCCCCGCCGCTCGGTGAGAGCGGCGGGGGCGGTCGCAGCCTCGGTCACAGCAGCTCGAGGATGGTGGCGTTGGCCTGGCCGCCGCCCTCGCACATGGTCTGCAGTCCGTACTGAATTCCGTTGTCCCGCATGTGGTAGAGCATCGTGGTCATGATGCGCGCACCGGAGCCGCCGAGCGGGTGGCCCAGCGCGATCGCGCCGCCGTTGGGGTTCAGCTTCTTCTCGTCGGCGCCGATGTCCTTGAGCCAGGCCAGCGGCACGGGCGCGAACGCCTCGTTGACCTCGAACACCCCGATGTCCTCCAACCGCAGACCCGAACGCTTGAGCGCCTTCTGGGTGGCCGGGATCGGCGCGGTCAGCATGATCACCGGGTCGGCCCCGGCCAGGGTCGCGGTGTGCACCCTGGCGATCGGCTTGAGCCCCAACGACTTCGCCTTCTCCGCGGACATGAACAGCAGCGCCGCCGAGCCGTCGGAGATCTGGCTGGAGTTGCCGGCATGGATCACGCCGTCCTCCTTGAAGGCCGGCTTGAGCTGGGCCATCTTCTCGATCGGCGTGCCGCGACGGATGCCCTCGTCCTTCAGGATGATGTTGCCGTCCTGGTCCTTGATGCCCACGATCTGGTCGTCGAAGGCACCGGAATCCTGTGCGGCGGCGGCCTTCTCGTGCGAGTCGAGCGAGTACTGATCGAGCGTGGTGCGGTCGAGGCCCCACTGCTCGGCGATCATCTCGGCACCGGTGCCCTGGTTGGGGGTCTGGGTGTAGCGGGCGCGGAAGGCCTCGGGATACGGATGTCCGCCGTTGGACAGCGATGCGCCCATCGGGGTGCGCGACATCGACTCGACGCCACCGGCGACGACGACGTCGTAGTGGCCTGCCACCACGCCTGCCGCGGCGAAGTGCACCGACTGCTGGCTCGATCCGCACTGCCGGTCCACGGTCACGCCGGGAACGCTCTCGGGCCAGCCCGCGGCCAGCACCGCGGTGCGGGCGATGTCGAGCGCCTGCTCCCCTGCCTGCATGACGCAGCCCCAGATGACGTCGTCGACGATCCCTGGATCGATCCCGGCCCGCTCGACGAGCCCGTTGAGCACCTGCGCAGAAAGCTCGCCGGGATGCACACCCGACAGCCCGCCGTTGCGCTTGCCGACCGGCGACCGGACGGCCTCGACGATGACGGCTTCAGCCATGGGGGTTCTCCTTCGAAGACTTGGGTGGTGTCATCCCGAACGTAGATGAACAAAGTTTACTAGGTCAACCTACTGGTTGGTAGGCAGGGCACGGGTCATCGCGCGGCCACACCGTGCGCACGTCGCCCCCGCTGCTCACGCTGGTCATCGTCGCGCTCCCGCAGCCGCTACGCTGGCAGAACGCATCGGTTACCTGCGGCGATGGCCGCTTGCACAGTCAAACGCATGGAGCGTCACACCGACGTCACATGGTTTACTGAGTTGCCTAGCTCGAGGGCAACCATCGTTTGGAGACGTTGTGACGCGAAGTACGCCGCTGGCGCCGATGATCGGCCCCGATGCCGTCCAGGCGGGTACTGCGATCCGCTCACCGAAGACCGCCGAACTGGTCGCCGGGACGCTACGCCGGATGGTCGTCGACGGCCAGCTCAAGGAAGGCGACTTCCTGCCCAACGAGGCCGAGCTGATGGCGCACTTCAGCGTCAGCAGGCCGACGTTGCGCGAGGCCGTCCGGGTGCTGGAATCCGAGCGGCTCGTCGAGGTGCGGCGTGGCTCGCGCACCGGGGCGCGGGTGCGCGTACCCGGTGCCGAGATCGTCGCCCGCCCGGCCGGCCTGCTCCTGGAACTGTCCGGCGCGACGATCGCCGACGTCCTGGTCGCGCGTTCGGGCATCGAGCCGCTGGCGGTGCGCCTGCTTGCCGAGTCGGCCACCGCGGAGCAGCTCGACGAGCTGGAGGAGATGCTCGCCGGTGACGTCCCGGCCGGGTGGGAGTCGGGCCGGATGGCGGAGGCCACCGGCGAGTTTCACCGGCGGATGGTCGAGATGTCCGGCAACGCGACGCTGACGATCATCTCGGGCATGTTGCACGAGATCACCGTGCGCCACACGGCGTTCGCCATCAAGGAACGCCGCCAGGTGTCGAAGGCCGACTACGACAAGCTTCTCCGGTCCTACCGGCGCCTGCTCGCGCTGCTGCGCGCGGGCGACGGCGCAGGGGCTGAGGCGCACTGGCGCAAGCACCTCGACACCGCACGCGAACTGCTACTCAAGGGGCTGGAGACCGTCAAGGTCCGCGACGTCATGCGGTGACGGCGCGGACCACGTCACGTGCACCGGCACGGTGTCGTCCCACGGCTGCCGGGTGACCATGTCGGCGACCAGGACGACACCCCGCTCGAACTCCCCGGTCGCGGCGTCGACGAGGCGGTACTCCTGCTGCTGCTTGTGGATGGGCTGAGCGTCGAGCATCAGCACCCGCACCTCGCCGGGTTCGAATCCGCATCGACTCTGCAGCGCCGCAACCAACTGCTCGTTGCTCATGTGGCCGTCGCCGAAGTTCCAGCCGATGGCCGTCGACACCAGCCGCTCGCCGTCGGTCAGGGTGTAGTCGGCCTCGTTCTGGCCCGCCATCGCCCGGTGGGCGAGGGTGAACATGGCGCGGCCGTGAGTGTTGAAGGCGCGGAAGGCGTATCCCATGTACTGGTACATCTCGGCCGTCTCCATGCTGCCGTAGAACTTCTCCATCTGCGCGGCGGGCATGCTCGCGATCGCCACGATGCCCTCGGCGATCTTCTGCTCGGCCGACGGCTTGAGGCACCACAGCGAGGTGTCCCAGTTGCCCGCGTAGTACCGCATCCCCGGCAGGAACGACACCTTCCTCGGGAACAGGTTGCCCAGCACCACGGTGCCCGCCACCACGACGAACAGCACGATCGGCCACGGGCTCTGCAGGTCACCAAGACCGATCCCCGCGTGGCCGACGAACAGCGCCAGCACGCTGAACATCATGAACACGTTCCACTCCAACGGCACCCCCATCGGAATCGACGACAGGATGCCGAAGTGGAAGCACAGCATGACGAATGCGGCGATCGCCGTCGGCCAGCCACCGTGGGAGAAGAACAGCACCAGCGGCACCAAACCCTCGACGGCGGTACTGAAGTGCGCGACGAAGCGCGACAGCCGGCCGGGACGAAGGTCGTCGGGGAAGTGCTCGAAGAACTTCCGCTTGATCCACCGCGGCCGGAACACCGGGTTGTTGCTCATCATCGTCGAGATGACGAACGGGAAGTGCTTGTTGAGCTTGGACGTCGCGGCGCCGATCCAGATGACCAGGCAGACGAGCTTGGCGGCGATGATCATGTCGACGCCGCTGAACAGGAAGCAGACCGCGAGCGAGCCGTACACCTCACCGCGGGCGGCCAGGAAGATCACCTTGTCGCGCAGGCCGGCCACCGCAAGGAGGCCAAGGATGGTCGCGGTCTGCCAGACCGGCAGCACGCCCACCTGCGTGCCGAGCGCCGGGATCGGGCCGGTGCCATCGGAGAAGAGAGCGACGACCAGCATGACGAGCAGCGCCGCGTAGAGCAGCACGTCGAACGGGTGTCCGCGAGTCGCCCTTGGTCAGCGGAATCCGGTTGGGCCACGGCGGGAGCCGAATCGTCTTGGGCCGCAACCAGTACAGGATGGAACCCAGCGGCGGGAAGAACCGGTTGTTGAGTGGCCCGAAGCCGCAGCCCAGCCCGATCACCTCGAACAGCATCGTGTAGAACACGACCTTCTGGTAGACGATCGGTTCGGCGTACCAGGACGTGACGGCGGTGAAGCCGTCGATCCCCTTCGTGGTCAACACGATCAGCCACGCGACGAGGACGTACAGCAGGATCTTCACCACGTAGAAGAGGTGCAGCACCACCGGCGTTCCGAAGCCGACCTCCGCCCAGTGCCTGGCCATCGGGACGATCTTCTCGGCGCGGGTGCCCTTGCTCCACTCCGCGTAATCGACCACGGGAGTGTCCTGCTTGAGAAAACCCATGGCCGCAAGACTAGAACGTGTTCTAGCCGAGCGGATTCAGTTGGCCGCGAAATCTTGGCATCGCAGGTGATCGCCGGGGCGACCTAGCCGAAATGGGTCTTCGGCCGCGGCAGCGTCACGCCGTCGACGATGATGTCCAGCTTCTCGTTGTAGAACGCGATCATCCTGGCGATCGAGGCGACCGCCGCCAGCGGATAGTCATACGTCCACGCCAGGTCGGGGTGCACGGTCTCACCGACCCGCACCGACCAGTAGCCCGACGTGATCCCCTTGTACGGGCACAGGGACTGCGTGTCGCTCGGCTCGAGGTTCGCGAACTGAACGTCGGTGCGGTCGATGTAATACCTTGTCGGCAAACCGGTTTCGAAGAGCAACACCGGCGTGCTGGTATCGGCGAGCACGACGCCGTCGAGTTCGACCCTGACATGCCGGTGCGAGCGCAGTGCGTCGACCCGCGCGTACGGGTTGCGCGGGTGGCCGACGATCGGCTCGTCCTCCTCGAACCATTCGAGGCAGTCCCAGTCGAACCGCACGGTGCCCGCCACCGGGCCTCCCCCGTCGGCGTCGAAGACGCGCACCACGCCTGGCCGGACCGCGTCGCGGGTCCGCAGCGAGTACTGCCGCGACGGCCCGAACTGCACCTTCTGCGGGTGATCGTCGTCGACGAGGAACTCATCGGCGACGTCCGACCGCGGCACGTAGTACTGCGGGTAGTACGGCACCTCCCACACGTACAGGGCGTGGGTCGTGTCGAACACCAGTTGGCCGTCGGCGTACCCGCGGACCCGTCGCGGCGAGGGTTCGACCCTGCCGCGTTGCGCCGCCATCTGTGGATAGTCGGGCTGCTCACCCTGCGATGTCGAGGTCATGGGCGGTCAGGCGGCTTGCTTGGCGGGTGGCCGGTAGAAGATCGCGAGCTGGCCGATGCCACCGCCGAGTCCGAGCACCACCGCGATGACCAGGCCCCACCAGCCGTGCAGGTAGTCGTAGAGGCCGGTGCCGCGGAACAGCGCGTAGTCCAGGCTGATCCTGCCCACCCCGACCGTCGCGATCGCCACCGCGGCCACCGCGAGGATCAGGTTGTACTCCCAGCCCTCCTTGACGATGAAGAAGCCGTTCGGCCGGTGCACGGTCCACGCGGCGACGAACATCAGCGCGACGAAGCCCGCTGCCGGAATGGGAGTCAGCAGCCCGACGGCCAGCCCGAGGCCTGCCGACATCTCGGTGGTGGCGGCGATGCGCGCGTGGAACATGCCCGGCTTCATGCCCATGCTGTCGAACCAGCCCGCGGTACCTGCCAGCCCGCCCTTGCCGAAGAACTTGTTATAGCCGTGCGCGGCCATCGTCAGGCCGAGCACGACCCGGAGCAGAAGGATCCCGAAGTCGTAGGCAGTCACGCAACAGAATCTAGTGGATCTGTTAAGTCGCTGCCCAGCCTTCCGCCGAGCCCGAGCCCGCCGACGGAGCCCGTGACGGGCGCCGACCAGCGTCGCGGCCGGGTACTGTTTGGACCCGTGAGTCCAGGAGCGCAGCGTTGACGACGGACACCGACGTGCAGAGATTCACCGCCAAGGGCCGGGCCACCCGGCAGCGGATCATCGACGGCGCCGCCGCGGAGATCCGCGTCAACGGTGCGGTCGCCACCACGCTCGACGACGTGATGGCGCACACCGGCACCTCGAAGAGCCAACTGTTCCACTACTTCCCCCGCGGCAAGGAGCAGCTGCTGCTCGCGGTGGCCGAGCAGGAGGCTGCCCGCGTGCTCACCGACCAGCAGCCGCACCTGAGCAGGTTGACGTCGTGGGCGGCGTGGCAGCGGTGGCGTGACGTCGTGGTCGAGCGCTACCGCAAGCAGGGACAGCAGTGCCCGCTGTCGACGGTGATGTCCGAGATCGGCCGCACGCCGGGCGCGCAGGCCGTGACGTCGGCGCTCATCGAGCAGTGGCGCGGCGAGATCGCGGCGGGCGTGCGCGCGATGCAGGAGCAGGGCAAGATCGCCGGGTCGGTCGACCCATCGCGGGCCGCGGCGGCGCTGCTGGCAGGCATCCAGGGCGGGGTGTCGGTGCTGCTCAGCACCGGCGACATCAGCTATCTCGAGGCCGCCCTCGACGTCGGCATCGCCGGGCTGCGCGCCTAGGTCGAGGACAGTGCGGCCTCGAGGCGCGCGACGTAGGCGTCCAGCCCGCCGGGGCCGCCAACGGCCGACTCGGCGGCGTGCACGCCGATCGTGACGGTGTCCCCGACGCCGACGACGACGTGCGTCAGCCCCATCATCGGCGACACTCCGGCGAAGGCCGCCGCCAGCGTGACGGGCGCGCCGCCGAACGCGAAGTCGGCTGCACCACAGTTCACGCTGGAGACCACGGTGTTGCCGGTGACCGCCGGGGGCCGGACGTCGGGGTCGAATCGTTCCATCCCCCAACGCAACAACGGCGCAGGCGTTGCGGCGAAGGCCAGATCCGCCGCGCGCATCGCGGGATGTCCGGCGCGTCGACGCCGGGTGGCGAGGTCGTCGGCGATCCGTTGACGGCGCGCATCGGCGGCCAGTTCCGGGTAGCAGGCCGACACCGACGTTGCCGAAGTGGTTGTACGCCAGCCGCGGTGGCGGCTTGGCCATCGGAACCTCGGCGCCGAGCATCGACGGGTCGTCGCCCAGAGCCGCGAGGTGTTCGGCCAGCGCCGCCGACACGCCGGACAGCACCGGCGACCGTCACCGTCCCGCCTGCGAGTTCGGCACGCTTCCTGACCACCGTGCGCAGGCCGCGCTGCCCCGACGGCCTGGCGTTCGTTCGCAGCAGCGGTCGCAGCTCCGCTTGTGGCGGAACGCTTCCCGCGTCGATGTCGGCCTGCATCCGACGATGGGCGCGGGCCGCGCGGAACCCCGCAACCGGCAGCGCGAGCGGCCCCGCCGACGGCGGGCTGATCCCCGGCACCTCGGCGCCGACGCGGCCGAACATCAGGGCCGCATGCGCCGAGGTGCGGCCACCGCCGCCGAGCGCGTGTGAGATCTGCAGCACCACAACCGTGCCCGGGCCTCACGACTCCCGGCACGCCGTCGATGCCGGTGAACACGTGCAGGCGCCATGTCATCGCCCCGGCGTCCAGCTGGTCGTCGATGAGCGTGCTGACGGCGTGCAGGCAACCCGCCCAGGTCCGGTCTTCGACGTCGTGCACCACGAACTGCGAACGGTCGACGTCCCGATGCACCCAGGCCGGATAGGTGAGAAACCCACCGTCGTCGATGCGCACGGTCAGATCCGGATGGTGGCGGGCACGCGAGGCGACGTCGTCCAGGGCCGCATCCAGATCCGGCGGGACGCCTGCGAACCCGAACAGCAGGAAGGTGTCGTTCGGGATCTTGGCCGACAACCAGTACGTCTGGGCATCGGTCGGCGTCAGTCGCCGCGTGCTCATGGGCCAAGGTTAGGCTGCCGACATGCTTCCAGCGGCCAGTGGCAACGGAACCGTCCTCGTCACGGGTGCGTCATCGGGTATCGGCGAGGAGCTGGCGCGGGAGTTCGCCCGGCGCGGGCGGCACGTGGTCTTGGTGGCCCGTCGGGCCGACAAACTCGATGCGCTCGCCGCAGCGCTCGGCCAGCGCGCCGACGTGCTGGCCGCCGACCTGTCCAAGCCCGACGAGCGGGCCGCGCTGCCCGATCGGGTGGCCGAGCTCGGCCTGGTCGTCGACGTCCTGGTCAACAACGCGGGCCTGAGCACCGCCGGGCCGATCGCCGAGTCCGACCCGGCCGCCGAGCTCAACCTCATCGAGGTCGACGTCGCCGCCGTGGCCGATCTGTGCAGCCGATTCGTGCCGGGGATGGTGTCACGCGGCGGCGGCGCGGTACTCAACGTCGCCTCCGTCGGCGCATTCGGTCCGCTCCCCGGCCAGGCGGCATACGGCGCGGCCAAGGCCTTCGTGCTGTCCTATACCCAGGCGCTCGGTGCGGAACTGCGCGGCACCGGCGTCGTGGCCGCCACGGTGTGTCCCGGCCCGGTGAAGACCGGATTCGGTGAGAAGGCGGGAATTCCGGACGAGGCCGCCGAGGCCGCGATGCCGAAGGTGATGTGGATCGACGCCGACGAGGTGGCCCGCACCGCGATCGACGGGCTGGAGTCGGGGCAGACGGTGATCGTGCCCGGCGTCTTCAACAAGGTCGGCGCCGCCGCGTATCAACACCTTCCACGCCGCCTGCTGCTGCCGATCCTGACCCGCAGCCACCCCGCGCTCAAGAAGCGCTAACGCCCGACGAAGTCCAGGATGTGACCCGCGACGACGTCCGGTCGGTCCAGTTGCAGGAAGTGCCCGGCACCGTCGACGATCTCGACGTGGCTGCCCTCGGGCAACACGGGCCTCACCCAGCGGGCGAAATCCGATGTGGCAGCAGCCATCGTCGGTGCCGTGCAGGTACAGGGTCGGCAGCCTCGGCGCCGACAGCCAGTGGCCGTGCAGGTCGGCGTACCGTTCCGGTGGCCTGCTTCCGCGCAAGGTCGCCCGGTAGTAGCCGATTGCGGCGTGCCAGTTCGCAGGCGCGCCGATCGCGTCCAGCACCAGGGCGACGTCCTCGGTGGCGTCGTATCCGGGCGACCACCGCCGCCACAGCCGCGGCACCATCCACGACGCGGAACGTTCTGGCAGCCAGGGCAATTGGAGGTACCCGAGGTACCAGAAGCGCAGCAACTGGCGGGGCAGCCTGGCGACCAGACCGCCCACGTTCGGGACCTTGCCACGGAACGACGCGGAGGGCGGCACCGACATGAGTACGGCCTTGTCGAACGGGCTGTCAGGCATCGCGGCCAGGCCGGCGCCCGCCATCGCGCCCCAGTCGTGCCCGATCAGGACGTCGCGACCCGTTGGGCCCGCCGCATCGAGGACGCGCAGTGCGTCGTCCATCAGCGCCCCGACCTGGTAGCTGCCATCGGACGACAACGAGGACGGCGCGTATCCACGCATGAACGGCGCGACCACCCGCCAGCCCGCTTCGGCCAGCACGGGGGCCACCTTGCGCCAGCCGTGTGCGGTATCGGGAAACCCGTGCAGGCACAACGCGATCGGACCGTCCTCCGGCCCCCACGTCAGCGCCCGCAGCGTGACGTCGGGCGTGACGACGTCGAAGCTCCGAGGCTCGATCAGGGCCATCGGCCTATACGGGCTGGAACTCGGAGATCAGCCACTTGTCGCCCTGCTTGTCGAGCGTCACCCGCACACTCGAAGCCGTGTTGGTGGGCGCGTCGGTACCGACGACGACGGTCTGGTTGACGAATACCAGTACCACGGCGTGATTCGGTTCGGCCGACACCGACGCCGCGCGCGGCACCGTGGCGACCGCGGAGATCTGCTGCTGCTTGGCGCCGGGGATCACCACGTCGTCGATGAGCGACGTGTAGGAACCCTTGAAACTGCCGGTGAGCAGATCCCGTGCGCTGTTCAACTGTGCGTCGACGGTGTCGGGCTGATACGACAGCATCGCGACGGTGATGTCCTTGGCGGCCTGCATCGACTCCACGCGGGCGACGGCGGCGTCGCGCACCGAGTTGTCCACGTACTTCAGGTAACCCGCGGCCAGCGCCAACACCAGGGCCAGTGCCGGCAGCAGCCCGTAGGCCACCACCCTGGCCCAGTCGGTGCGGCGGCGGGCCGCAGGCTCGCGGGGTGGCGGCGGTCTCCGCATCGTCACCGTCGGACTCGTCGGCCTCCGACTCGTCGGCCTCGACCTCATCGGAGACCGTTGTCGCGTCGGACTTCTCGTCGTCGGGTCGCTCTCGGTCGTCTTCTCGGCGTCGACCACGGTCGTCTTCTCGTCGTCTGTCACGGCACGAACTCCACGTTGGAAACCTTGGTGTCGTCTCCGACCTTCTGCACCAGGATGCGCATCCGCCAGGCACGCGGCTGCTGTTCGGGTTGGCCCTCGATGGTGGTGTGCACCGCCACCGCGACGAGCACCTCCGCCTCGTCGGCCGACTCCGACTCGAGGCCGGCCTCGGTCACGGTGCCGACGGACTTCGACCTCACCTGCTTGACCACTTCGGTGAACGGCTGGGCGCGCTGCTGGAAGTCGTCGTAGAACGTCCCGGTCGCCGAGTCGAGGATGCGCTTGACGTCGTCGTCGACGTGTTGGAAGTCGATCGTGGTGAGGTTCATCGCACCCTGGCGGCCGACCTGCAGGAAGACCTTGCGCTGCGCGTCGACCTGGTGTGACTGGTACGCGCGGAAGCCCAACCAGCCCGTCAGCCCGCCGAGTGCCAGCACCAGCACCAGACCCGCGATGAGGGCCAGCCGGACGTGTGACATCGCCGGTGTGGCGGGGTCGTCCTCGAGAGCCGGCTCCTCGGCGTCATCGTCGGCGACGGTATCGTCCGCGTCCTCGTCCGGGGCGGCCTCGTCATCGGTGGCGTCCTCGGCCTCGTCGAGCATCTTGGCGCCGGACTTCACGTCCGCGTCGGCCTGATCGGATGCCGGTTCGACCGGCCCGGCTACCGGCTCGCTCGACTCCCCGCCTTCGGGGGCAGCAGCATCGTCTGCCATGTTTGCTCCTCTGTGGCGCTACGGGCCAGATTGGCCTGTGTGTAGACATGCCCGTCCGGTCCAACGTACGTGCCCGTTGCGGGGTCGTATTCGGCGGCCGCGATCGGCGGCGGCGCCTGCGCCGGAGGCGGCGCGGCTTGCGCAGGTGGCGACCCCGGCGGCAACTGCGGAATGTCCTGCCCCGAGAGCGTGGCACCAACCATGTCTCCAGGATGCAATCCCGTCCGGCAAACGGGCGCGGGAACATCAGCTCGAACGTGTCCGGCGTCGTCGCGAAGAAGCCGCCAGCGCCTCGTGCCATCGACGACCGGCCTGCGGGGAGCCACGGATCACACGGTGGCTACTGCCGCCTCGAGTTCGGCGATCACGATCCTGCGCATGCCGAGCATGGCCCGGGTCGCCGCGGCCGCGCGTTCCGGGTCGGGGTCGTACACCAACTCGTGCAGCCGCTCGGGCACGATCTGCCAACTCAGGCCGTACCGGTCCTTGCACCAACCGCACTGGGACTCTTCGCCGCCGTCGACGAGCCTGTTCCAGTAGTAGTCCACCTCGTCCTGGTCGGCGCACCGCACTTCGAATGACACTGCCTCGGTGAACGGGAACTCCGGGCCGCCGTTGATGCCCACGAACCGGGTGCCGTTCAGCACGAACGTTCCGGACATCACCTCGCCCGGAGTGCCCGGACCGGCGTCGGTGTAGCGATGGAACCCTTCGATCGACGAGTTGGGGAAGACCGACGTATAGAACCGTGCGGCCTCCTCCAGATCGCCGTCGAACCAGAGCGATGGCGTGATGGAACCCATGATGATCCGACTCCGCCCGGCGCGAAAACTCATCGCGGCCCAGCCGGGGCCGCGGCGATCCCCGTAAATCGCCTGGGTAACGTGAGGTCAGGAGACCGGTCGAGAGGATGTCCGTGAGCATTGCGAGCAACACCCCGGAGACGGTGACGTTCCGCGGAGTCGACGGCCTCAGCCTGATCGCCGACGAATGGAACCGCGGCGCCGCGTCGGCCGAGGCCCACCCGTCGATCCTGATGCTGCACGGCGGCGGGCAGAACCGCTATTCGTGGAAGAACACCGGCCAGATCCTGGCCGACGCCGGATTCCACGTCATCGCCATGGACAGCCGCGGGCACGGCGACAGCGACCGCTCCCCCACCGCGAACTATTCGGTGGAGTCGCTGTGCACCGACACGCTGCAGGTTCTGTACCAGATCGGCAGGCCGGTGGCGTTGATCGGCGCGAGCATGGGCGGGCTGACCGGCATCCTCGCCGCACACCAGGCCGGCCCCGAACTCGTCACCAAGCTGGTGCTCGTCGACGTGGTGCCGAGGTTCGAGAAGAACGGCAGCGCCCGTATTCGCGACTTCATGTTCACCAACGTGGACGGCTTCGATTCCCTCGAGGACGCCGCCGACGCGGTCGCCGCCTACCTGCCGCACCGACCCAAGCCGCGCAGTCCGGAGGGGTTGAAGAAGAACCTGCGGGAGCGCGACGGCCGGTGGTACTGGCATTGGGATCCGGCGTTCCTGACCAAACCCCAGGACGATCCGTTCGCCAGGGTGGACATGCTGGAGCAGGCGGCGATCAACCTGGAGATCCCGATCCTGCTGATCCGCGGCAAGCTGTCCGACGTGGTCAGCGCCGAAGGGGTCGAGGACTTCCTGGCGAAGGTGCCCAGGGGCTGAATTCGTCGAACTCTCCGAGGCCGGGCACACCGCGGCTGGTGACGACAACGACGCGTTCAGCGAGGTCGTCGTCCGGTTCGTCAACCCGTGACTGCCGGGTTCAACTTCCTGGAGCAGCCCGAGCTGCCGGCTCCCCAGGTAAGCGAGGCGCAGGCCGAACGCCTTCTGTCAGTCCACTACGGACTGACCGCCCGCGCGGAATCGCTTGGCAGCCAACAGGACAAGAACTTCCTGGTGTTCGATCCCGAGGACCGGCTGCTCGGCGTGCTGAAGATCGCCAACCCGGCGTTCACGGCGGTCGAGCTGGCAGCGCAGGACGCGGCCGCCGAGCTGATCGCCGAGGCGGAGCCGACGCTGCGGGTCGCGGTGCCGCTGCCCAACCTGGCCGGTGAGAAGTGCACGACGGTAACGGATCTGCTGGACGGCACCGCCCACGTCAGATTGCTGCGATACCTGCCCGGCGGCACGCTGGTCGGCGCCGGGCACCTGTCGCCCGAGGTGGTTGCCGGCATGGGCGAGCGTCGCGGCCAGGGTGAGCCGGGCGTTGGCCGGCTTCAGCCATCCCGGCCTGGATCGGGCACTGCAATGGGATCTGCGCCATGGCCACGACGTCGTCGACGCCCTCGTCTCACACGTTGCCGACCAGTCCGAGCGGGACCGTTTGACCGCTGCCGCGGCGGCCGCGTGGGCGCGGATCGCGCCGCTGGCCGACGACCTCCCGCGCCAGGCCGCGCACATCGACCTGACCGACGCCAACGTCGTGGTGACCCGGATCGACGGGGCCGCTCCGCGACCCGACGGCGTCATCGACTTCGGCGACCTCTCGGACACCTGGGCGGTTTCCGAGCTCGCCATCACCCTGTCGTCCGTGCTGGGCCACCCAGGCACCACACCCACCTCGATCCTGCCCGGCATCAAGGCATTTCACGCGATTCGCCCGTTGTCGGCCGTAGAGGCCGACGCGCTGTGGCCGCTGCTGGTGCTGCGCACGGCGGTGCTCATCGTCAGCGGGGCGCAACAGGCCGCGCTGGACCCCGACAACGACTACGTCACCAACCAGTCCGAAGACGAGGTGCGCATGTTCGAACAGGCCACCTCATTGCCGATCGATACGATGACGGGCGTGATCCGCGCCGAACTCGACCTGGCCACCACCCCCGCTGCGGTGTCGGGTGGGCCGCTCATCGCCGGCCTCGACCCTGCCTCGGTGACCACCCTCGACCTGTCGCCGACGTCCGAGTCGTACGACGGCGCCTTCCTGCCCGGCGGGTGGCTGCCACCCGGCCTGGAGGACGAATTGGCAAGAGCCGCAGTGCGTGACGGCGCGTCGCTCGTCAGCACCCGGTTCGGCGAGCCGCGTCTGACCAGAGCGCCCGCGCTGAGCCAGACCAGCCCCGAGGTGATCCCCACCGGCGTTTCGCTGTGGCCGGCGCAGACCACCACGATCACCGCCCCGTGGCCGGGAGTCATCGACCGCACCGGCGACGGCCTGGTGCTGCGCGGCGACGAGTTCGAGCTGACGCTGACCGGCGTCGACGGCGCCGCGTCCGCCGGTCCCGTCGAGCAGGGTGCGCCGCTGGCGACAGCCGCGCCGGACCGCTGGTTCGACGTCGGCGTCCGCCCAGTCGGCGCCCCGTCCGCGCCCACCTTCGTCACTGCCGAGTTGGCGCCGGGATGGTTGGCACTCGCCCGCGACCCGGCGCCGCTGCTGGGCCTGGCCGCGCGCTGCGCGCGACGGGCAACGAGACCTGTTGGCGCGCAGGGACGAAAGCTTCGCCAAGGTGCAGGAGCACTACTACCGCGAACCGCCGCAGATCGAGCGCGGCTGGCGCCACTTCCTGATGTCGACGTCGGGCCGGGTGTACCTCGACATGGTCAACAACGTCACGGTGCTCGGCCACGCCCACCCGCGGGTGGCCGATACCGCCGCACGTCAACTGCGCAGGCTCAACACCAACTCGCGGTTCAACTACGAAGCCGTCGTCGAGTTCAGCGAGCGCCTCGTCGCCACCCTGCCCGAGCCGTTGGACACCGTGTTCCTGGTCAACTCCGGCTCGGAGGCAAGCGATCTGGCCGTGCGCCTGGCGACGGCGGCGACGGGTCGCCGCGACGTGGTCGCGGTCCGCGAGGCGTACCACGGGTGGACGTACGCCACCGACGCGGTGTCCACGTCGACGGCCGACAACCCCAATGCGCTCACCACCCGTCCCGACTGGGTGCACACGGTGGAGTCGCCGAACAGCTTCCGCGGCAAGTACCGCGGCGCCGACGCCGGCCGGTACGCGGTCGACGCGGTGCGCGAGATCGAGGAACTCGTCGCCGCGGGCCGCCCGCCCGCGGGGTTCATCTGCGAGACCGTGTACGGCAATGCCGGTGGGATGGCGCTGCCCGACGGTTATCTGCAGCAGGTGTACGCGGCGGTGCGCGCCAACGGCGGTCTGGCGGTGGCCGACGAGGTTCAGGTCGGTTACGGCAGGCTCGGCGAATGGTTCTGGGGTTTTCACCAGCAGAAGGTGGTGCCCGACATCGTCTCGGTGGCCAAGTCGGTGGGCAACGGATATCCGGTGGGCGCCGTGATCACCAGCCGCGCGGTGGCGGAGGCGTTCAGCTCGCAGGGCTACTTCTTCTCGTCGACGGGCGGAAGCCCGCTGTCGTGTGCGATCGGGCTCACCGTGCTCGACGTGCTGCGCGACGAGGACTTGCAGGGCAACGCGTCCCGCGTGGGTGGGCATCTCAAGGCGAGGCTGCTGGCGCTGCGGGACAAGCACCCGATCATCGGCACCGTGCACGGCATGGGGCTGTACCTCGGCGTCGAGATGGTCAGGGACCCCGAGACGTTGGCGCCCGCGACGGAGGAGACCGCGGCGATCTGCGACCGCATGCTCGAACTCGGTGTGGTGATCCAGCCGACCGGCGACCACCTCAACATCCTGAAGACCAAGCCGCCGTTGTGCATTGACGTCGATGGCGCCGACTTCTACGTCGACACGCTGGACCGGGTGCTGACCGAGGGCTGGTAGCACTGGCCAGATCCCGTCGATTCCTGGCGCTTCCGGCGGCGGTGCAAGCTGCGCCGGTGTCCTAGCGTAGACGGTGATGTCCGCGATCCTGCTCTGCGTCCACGTCGTGCTGGCGATTCTCGCGATCGGCCCGATTGCCGTGGCGGCCAGCATCTTTCCCCGCTACGCCGAAACGCCGCCCGTCGCCGCGGTGCTGCACCGGATCTGCGTGACGTACGCCGTGGTCGGCGTGGCGGTGCCGCTGCTCGGCATCGCGACCGCGGTGGCGATGGGGGTGCTCACCGACGCCTGGGTGCTGGTGTCGATCGCGCTCACCGTCGTTGCGGCCGCAATCCTGGTGGCCAGCATCCTGCCCGCGCAGCGGGCCGTGCTCGGTGGCGCGCCGGTGGGCCGGCTCGCGATGACCACCGGAATGTTCAACCTGATCTGGGTGGCGGTGACGATCCTGATGATCGTGCGACCAGGGTCGTCAACGGGCGTCTAGCCCCAGCTCTGACGACACGTAGGACCGGGCGATGTGCTTGATCTCGTCGGTCGGCGCGTCGCGGATCACCTTCTGTGCGCCGAGGCCGTCGATCAGGATCAGCAGCCTGCGGGCGGTCACTGCCACGTCGGGCACGCTGAAGTCCCCGGACCGGGCGCCTTCGCTCACGACGTCACCGATGAACTCCAGCCAGTCCTCGGTCAGTGCGGTGGCCTCGGCGGCAAGCGTCGGATTGCGCCTGCCCAGACTCCACGCGTCCAGCCACAGTGCGCTGGCCTCCTCGCTGACATCGTCCAGCACGTAGTTCATCAGCGCGTCGATCTTGGCCGTCGGCGACTGCGCGGCCTCAACCCGGGTGCGCGCCTCCGCCAGATCCGCGACGGCGGCCGTGCGGAAGGCGGCGGCGATCAACTGCTCGGCGGCCGAGAAATAGTGACTGACCAGGCCCGGAGTGACGCCGAGGTCGGTGGCGACGCGGCGCAGCGTCACCGCCGACAGCCCTTCGGCCTGGCTGATCGCCACGGCCTTCGCCAGCAGTTCACCGTGCCTTTCCGCGGGTAGCTTGCGCTTCGCGTCACGCACTTCGACGGTCAATTTCCGTTCCTCCTCTTGACGAATCCCGATTGTTATTGAACACTACATCAACACTATTGATGTACCCATCAACAAGCCGAATCGAGCAGCCCATGACCGCTATTGCGCCGCATCCCGACCTGAGCGCCACCGCCCTGGCCAACGACCACTTCGGTGCCGTCGAGTCCGCGGGCGTCGAGTACCTACCCGAGGACGCCCGCGACTCGCGGCCGCGCAACCTCGGCGCGGTCTTCCTCGGCGCCAACCTCACGTGGACGAACGTGGTGTTCGGCGCGTTCGCGATCCTGTTCGGATTGTCGTTCTGGCAGACGGTCGCCTCGATGGTGGTGGGCACCGCGATCGGCACGCTGGCAGTGCTGCCCACCGCGATCATCGGACCGCGCACCGGCACCAACATGACGGTGTCCAGCGGGGCGTTCTTCGGCATCCGCGGCCGGTTCATCGGCTCGGGTCTGGCGTTGGCCATCGCACTCGGCTTCGCCGCGGTGACGGTGTGGACCAGTGGCGACGCGCTCGTCGCCGCCGGCCATCGATTACTGGGCACCCCCGACACGGACGTGGTCCACGGGATCGCCTACGCCGTCGTCGCCGCACTGATGGTCACCGTGGCCCTGTACGGCCACGCGACCATCGTCGCGATGCAGAAGCTCGTGATCCCCGTCGTCGGCACGCTGATGGTGCTGGGCTTCTTCGCGTTCGCAGGCAACGTCGACCTGGCCGCGTCCGGCGGCGAATACGCCCTCGGTGGCTTCTGGCAGACGTGGGCGCTGTCGGCCGTGCTGTTCGCCGCGGCGCCGATCTCCTACGGGCCGACGATCGGCGACTACACGCGCCGCCTCTCCCCGATCCGGTTCAGCAACAAGCAGATCTGCGCGGCACTTGGCTGCGGCATGTTCATCGGCGTCATGGTGCCGAGCCTGTTCGGGGCCTTCACCGCTCTGTCCTTCGCCAACCCGACCGACTCGTACCTCGACGACCTGGTGACCGCCTCTCCCGCGTGGTTCGTCGTGCCCATCGTCGTCATCTCCCTGCTCGGCGGGCTGAGTCAGGGTGTGCTGTGCATCTACGCCAGCGGCCTTGACCTGGAGGGTCTGACGCCCCGGCTGAAGCGGACGCAGACGACGATCATCACCGCCGCCGTCGCCATCGTGCTGCTGTACGTGGGCGTCTTCGTGTTCGACGCGGTCCAGTCGGTCACCGCGATGACCATCGCCCTGAACGCCGTGATCACGCCCTGGGTCGCGATTCTCGCGATCGGCGCCATCCGCACCCGTTCCTACGATCCGGTCGACCTGCAGGCGTTCGCCAACGGCAGGCGCGGTGGCCAGTACTGGTTCACCGGTGGCTGGAACCTGCCGGCCGTGGTGGCGTGGACGGTGGGTGCGGCGTTCGGAGTGCTGACCGTCAACACCGAGCTGTACGTCGGTCCGCTCGCCGAGATCGCGGGCGGCGTCGACCTCAGCACCATCGGTTCGGCAGCGCTGGCCGGCCTGATTTACGCCGTGTCGGTGCGCTTCGTCAAGGCATGACCCAGGATCAAGGCATGACGCAATCCGCCGACGAACTGGTGACCGAATTCTGCGCCCTGTGGTCCAACCCGGATCCCGAGAAGATCCTGAGCTACTTCACCGAAGACGGGGTGTACCACAACATTCCGATGCCGCCGGCCCAAGGGCGTTCCGCCATCAAGGAGTTCCTCGGTCTCATGCTCGATGGATTCGCAGGCATCGACTTCACGGTGCACCGGCAGTTCAGCCAGGGCAACGTCGTGATGAACGAGCGCACCGACGTGATGCGACGCACGGATGGTGGCCGCCTGGAACTGCCCGTGATGGGCGTCTTCGAGGTGCGCGACGGCCGCATCGCCGCGTGGCGGGACTACTTCGACATGGCGACGGTTACGGCCGCGCTCGGCTAGAGCGCGGCGGAGCGCAGAGTACTCCGATGTGCCGGCTCGTGCTTGATTCATCCACAGGCCGTGGGAGTTGTGCACAGGTGTAATCCCTTGTGTCACTGTGGTTTCAGTAGTCACACTGCGGCGGGTTGTGTCGGTGGTCGCACGTATGTTCGAAGTATGTCCGGGACGGTCGTGCAGGAAGGGCATCGCGGCGATGCGCGCCGCGCACGACGCCCTGGTCGCCTGCGACTCGACTCGCTGACCCTGGCCGAACTGCTCGCCGCGGGCGACGAGTTGCAGACCCTGACCTGTCAGCTGCCCACCCAGAGTCACCGCGTTCTGGCCCGGCTGCAGGCCGAGGCCACGCCCAAGGAGATGGGCGCCAAGTCCTGGAAGGACGTGCTGAGGATCCGGTGGCGGATCTCGACCAGCGAAGCGCACCGCCGGCTGACCGAGGCCGCGCTGCTGGGACCACGACGATCACTTGCTCGGCGAACCCCTGGAACCCGTGCTCGCGTGCACTGCGGCCGCCCAGGCCCGCGGGCAGATCACCCCCGAGCACGTCGAGGTGATCCGCAAGTCGATCACCAAACTGCCCGGTTTCGTCGACGCGCGGCACCCGGGACCAGTTCGAGGCCGACCTGGTCCGCACCGCGGCCGGTGTCGGACCCAAGGAACTCGACGACGTCGCCGAGCTGACCCTGTTCCTGCTCGACCAGGACGGCCCCGCACCCGACGACACCGAACGCAACCGCACGCGCGGGATCACCATCGGCCGGCAGAAACGCCGCGGCGGCAACAGCACCCTCAGCGGGGAACTGACCCCCGAAGCGCGGGCGGGGTTGGAGGTGATCTTCGCCAAGTACGCCGCCCCCGGCATGTGCAACCCCGCCGATCCCGAACCCTGCACCTCCGGCACCCCGACCCAAGCCCAGATCGACAACGATCACCGCAGCCTGGCCCAACGCCAACACGACGCCCTGATCGCGGTCGGGCGGATCGCCCTGATGAGCGGACAACTCGGCCAACTCAACGGACTACCGGTCTCGATCATCATCCGCACCACCATCCAAGACCTGGAGAGCCGGGCCGGGGTCGGGGTCACCGGCGGCGGCACCATCATGCCGATCACCGACGTGATCCGGCTGGCCGCCCACGCCAACCACTACCTGGCGGTGTTCGACAGGCGCACCGGATCAGCGCTGGACCTGTTCCGCGCCAAACGGGTGGCTTCCCCGGCGCAGCGGATCATGCTGATCGGGCGCGAAGGTGGCTGCACCAAACCGTGCTGCACGGTCGGCGCCTACGGCAGCCAGGTCCATCACGTCGCCCGGGACTGGGGCGACGGCGGGCAGACCAACGTCGACGAACTCGGCCTGGCCTGCGGACCCGACAACCGGATGGTCGACAGGACGGTGGCTGGACCACCAGCATCAACGCCCGCGGCGAGGTCGAATGGGCCCCACCCCCACCGTTGGACACCGGCCAAGCCCGAGTCAACTACTACCACCGACCCGAACGACTCCTGCACCCACCCGACGAACCCGAACCCGAGCCCGACGACGACACAGGCGAACCGCAACCGCTCGACCCCGTCGGGCGAACGACGACGCCGATCAACCCGACGAACCCCAGTCCGACGAGGAACCCGAACCCGCGGACGACAGCTAGGCCAGTAACTTCACCGTTCCGTGCGGCTCGGGCAGCAGGATCTCGAGCATGGCTCGACGCGAGGCGACGAGCTCAGTGTGGCCGAACGCCTTGCCCGACAGGCGGATCCGGCACGTCGCCAGGGCGGAGTTGTAACAGTACTTGGTCTTGCCGGTGGTGTCGGAGTACGTCAACCCGATGACGTCGGACGGCTCGGCCGTGATCTCGCCCTCCATCGAGCATCGCCGACGCGGCCGCCGAACGTCCACGAGAACGGGCGGTATTCACCACGGGTATGCCGGGCGGCCAGGATCGACCGGACGGCGAATTCCCTTCCGCCGTGGCGCAACACGAAGAGGGTCACCGCCGGAAGCGAGACCGGTCCGACCGCGGCGTGGGCGGTCACGATCTCGAGGCTCGACCCCGGCGCGTCGTCGAATCCACACACCTGCCCGAACGCATATGCCGGCGTGTGGCGCCTGCCCCAGTTGTGGTTGACGCTGCCGGTCCACTGCTCGAGGTCCAGTCGGGCGCCGTCGAGCTCCACCCGTCCGTCGAACGTCGCAAGCGGATGCCGGACCAAGGTCTTGGCCGTCGGGAACGGCGCCCGGTACCCGCTCTCGGTCAGAAGCTTCACGGGCAGCTCGCCGCCGGGATCGACGCGTAGCTCCCACGCCGCCGACCGGCCGCCGCCGGTGACGGAGCCCCGCACCGACTGGTCGTCGATCGAGGTGTCGCCGATCCGCGCGGTCCAGGCACCGCCGTTCCCATAGCGATAGTCGGCCACCCGCATCGGATGGCCGACCTTGAGTGCCCGGTTCCCCGCGCCCTCCGGATCGAAGATCATCACCCACACGTCGGCAACCGATTCCCCGACCGTCGGCAGGAGCAACGTCTCCCGCAGCCACAGCGCCATCGCCCGGTCGGGGTGGTTGGCGCGCACGAAACGGCTCTCGTAATAGGGCGGCTTGCCGGGCATCATCGCCTCAGCATCCAATAATTGAGCGGTGACGGGAATGATGATCGCGCTGTACGCGCTGGCGGCGGTCGCGATCATCGAGGCGATCACCGTGATCGTGCTGCGGCGACGGTTGAATCAACGCGACGAGGAACTCGCCAACCTGCAGCGCCGGGTCGACACCCGCGCCAATCTGATCTCCGGCGGTCGCGAGGCGGTCAAGACCGTCTGGCAGACCGCGAACATCCTTCGCAAGGAAGGCTTCGGCGCGGCGGTGCGGTCCTCCATCGAGGATCTCGCCGACTGGGCCGAAGTGGAGCGCCCCGATCTGGCCCGGTTGGCGCCGAACGGCCGGGTAACCATCCTGTTCTCCGACATCGAGGAATCCACGGCGCTCAACGAGCGCATCGGCGACCGGGCTTGGGTCCGGTTGATCGACCGGCACGACAAGATGGTCAGCCGCCACGTGAAGCGGCACGCGGGCCACGTCGTCAAGAGCCAGGGCGACGGGTTCATGATCGCGTTCGCGCAACCCGAGGAGGCGGTCCGGTGCAGCGGGGACATTCAACGGGAACTAGCCAAGCGCCACAACGGCATTCGGGTTCGGATCGGTATCCACACCGGCAAGTCGGTGTTGCGGGGTGACGACCTGTTCGGCCGCAATGTCGCCATGGCGGCGCGGGTGGCTTCGGCAGCCGACGGCGGCGAGGTCTTGGTCAGCGAAGCGGTGCGGGAGGCGGTCGACGATCGCGACGGCATCGCGTTCGACGACGGCCGCGACGTAGAACTGAAGGGCTTCAGCGGGACCCACCGGTTGTATGCACTGACGCTGTGACCCGCTATTCCACGGGGTTGGCCTCGGCGTAGCGCTGGTGCAAACGCGCACGGATGTCGTCCGGGGTGTAGGAGTTTCGCTTGCGTTGATCGCGCGCGACCAGGACGCCGCCCGCTACCACGCCGGCGACACCAGCCATACCGATCCACTTCCATATGCCTCGCATGACCAGATTCTGCCTAAGCTTCGCTGGTGAATGCGAACACGGTGACGCTTGACCGCGCGCTGGCCGAGACGCGGACCGGGGATATCTGGCTGTTTCGCGGCGACTCGGGCCCCGACCGGGCGATCCAGACGATGACCAACGCGCCGGTGAACCACGTCGGCATGACGGTCGCGATCGACGATCTGCCGCCGCTGATCTGGCATGCCGAACTCGGCGACAAGCTGGAGTGCATGTGGAGCGGCAGCACCCACCGCGGCGTTCAGCTCAATGACCTGCGTCAGGCCGTCGAGCGCTGGATGCTCACCTACGGCCAGCGGTGCTGGCTGCGGCAGATGACGCCGTACGCGACGCGTGAGCAGGAGGACGCGCTGCTGCGGGTCATCGCGCGGATGGACGGCACCGCGTTTCCCACCACTGCGCGACTCACCGCGCGGTGGTTCCGCGGACGTGTGCCGACGGCGACCGACTGGACCAAGGGGATTCCGGTACTGGACGACCAAGTCCGGAAGCGCACCGGGCGCAAGCGGGCCGAACGACGCAAGGTGGGTCTGGAGACCGCGTACTGCGCCGAGACGGTCGCGGTGACCTACCAGGAGATGGGTCTGCTGGCGACGGACAAGGACACGAACTGGTTCGACCCTGGCAAGTTCTGGAGCGGCGACACGCTTCCCCTGGCGCCCGGCTACAACCTGAGTGACGAGATCTCGGTCGTCCTGCCGTAACGGTGTGCTCGACACCACACGGCGCGCGGCATACTTCGCCCTAGATATGCGTTGTTACGCATGGATCGGCCCGTCGATGATCATCCCCGAGATCGGCGGGCCGACCGCTTTCCTTCAGTAGCCAGTGCACGCACCTACGGTGCTCCGATCGGGGCATCCAATCTCGGTGGCGGAGCGTCCTTCACGAACGGACACGTCGCCTCGATCTCGAAGAGATGCCACTGACTCTCCCCCGCATTCGGCGGCATCCTTCCGCTGAACGTGTAGGTGTCGTCCACCTTCGTCGCCTCCACCTCGTGCGGGTCGGCCACGTACCCGGAATGGTCGAGATAGCGCAGCGCGGCCTTCTCGACGACGAGTCGGCCTGTCGCGCTGAGCAATACGCGAATCGTCTTCTTGCCGCCGTCCTCGTTCACCAGGATGACGAGCTTGCCGTCGGGTTGGCTGGTGCATGCGACGTGCCCGGTGATCGTCTGGGTGGTGCCATCGAAGACCACCGTCGTCACCGACCCGGGTTCGTCGTTGCACGAACAGGTCAGCAGTGGCACCAACAGGAGCGCCGCAACACCGAACGGCACGCGACCCGTCGCGCTGAGCCCGGCGGAACGCATGCACGCATTATCAGCCCGGCCACGTGATTCAGCAGTTCCGGCGCGGATTCCGGAGGCCGGCCGCGTCGCCGCACCCGTCGTGACGACCTCGTCCATTTCCTGCCGCCAACCCGACCACGGGGGTAGCGTCGCCGCGAACATCACCGTTGGGGCACGCAAGAATCGGGCACGGAAGATCGGAGAACCTTCGCGATGGGACTCTTCAAGAAGGCGAAGGACACCGTCTGAGAGGATGGGCCCAGAGAGGGTGACGGATGGTGCACGTGGGGCGGACGATCACCCGCCGTGATCGGCGGGCCGTCGACCCGCTCGGTGGCGGCGGAAGACCCGATCTGGCAGCCCATCAACGGCATCTCGCTGCAGGACTACGCCGAACTCGCCAGGGAAGCGCAGGGCCGCGGCGTCACCGACGAGGCAGGCATGATCGCGCTCGCCCAGGAGCGCGGGTGGAACCCGGCCGACACGAAGGCGGCGCTCGATGGCTGGGTGCAGCGGATGACTCAGTCGATGGCCGTCGGTCAGCAGTTCCGCAAGTTCATGGGCTACTGAGCGGCCACCAACCTCCGGCCCGCGCCGACGATCTTCTGCGCGATCAGAAAGGCCTGCGGCGTCGACTCGAACTCGCCGTCGGCGGGTTGGCGGACGAGCTCTGCGCGAAGCCGGAAACCCGCCCGCGCGAGATGCTCCTCGACGATTCGTGGCTGTCGACGACGGTAGGTCAGATGGACCGATTCACCGAACGCGTCGGTGAGCACCAGCGGCTCATCCCCGACCTGGAACGCCAGCAGCATCAGGCCACCGGGCGCCAGCACCCGATGAAACTCACCGAGAACGCCTGCCAGATGATCGTCGGGAATGTCGAGACCGAGTACCAGGCACCGAGCTTCGCCGACACTGGCGTCGCCGACGTCGAGATCCGTCGTCGATCCGACGCGGAACTCCAGGCCAGGAAGTCGTTGCGGTGCACCGGGTCACGCTAGACGGCAGGCTTCGGTACGGTGACGAGGTTACGTCGCAGTACTCGTCGGTGAACAGCGCCTGGCAGCCCCTCAGATACCTCTGGTAGCGGTCGTAGACCTCTTCGGACTGGATCTCGACGGCCTCGTCCCTGTTCGCCTCGAGCGCGTCGCCCCAGATGCTGAGCGTCCTGATGTAGTGCGACCGCAGTGACAACACCTCGGGCACGACGAACCGGCCTTCTCGCCGTGTTCCTGCATCATCTTCGCCGTCGGAATCCGACCGCCGGGGAAGATCTCGGTGAGGATGAACTTGACGAACCGCAAGCGCTCGAACGTGATCGGAATGCCGCGCTCGGCCATGTCGTAGGGGTGGTAGCCCGTGGTGCTCTGGATCGTCATCCGCCCGTCGGCCGGCATGATGGAGACACAGTTCTCGAAGAAGTCGTGGTAGCGGTCGAAACCGAAGTGCTCGAACGCCTCGATCGACACGATGCGGTCGACGGGGTTGCTGAACTCCTCCCAGCCGTGCAGCTGCACGTCGTGGCTGCGCCGGGAATCGACCTGGTCGAGCAGTTTCGGCCGTGTACGCCTGCTGGTTCTTCGACAACGTCAGACCGATGACGTTGACGTCGTACTTCTCCATCGCCCGCTTCATGGTGGCTCCCCAGCCGCAGCCGATGTCCAGCAGCGTCATTCCCGGCTTGAGGTCCAGCTTGTCCAGGTTCAGGTCGATCTTGGCGGTCTGCGCCTGCTCGAGGCTCAGGTCAGCGGGGTCGAAGTATGCGCAGCTGTAGGTCCGGCTGGGATCTTGGAACAACGCGAAGAAATCGTCGGAGAGGTCGTAATGGGCCTGGATGTCCTCGAAGTGCGGTCGCATCTTCGTCGAACCTGCTGAGGCGTTGGGCATGTGCTGGGTAGCCTTCCTCAAGATGAGGCAAGTAACTGTCATCACGTAAGTGGGTGTTGGGACCGGACCATACCTGGGCGATCGCTGTTTGACGGTGTTTGCCGGCCGTGTCGGCCGTCGGTGACTGAATCGACGTCATCGAGGCGTTGCCAAGGATCCGCCAAGGACTCCGGCGTTGTGTCTTGACTGACCGGCCATCCGCCTGGAACGGCCTCGCAGAGAAGGACCACGCCCGTGAAGACCATCAAGACGCTGATCGCGGTATTGCCAGCCGCATCCGCCGCGGTCGTTCTGATGGCGGGATGCGCGAGTCACGGCGTGACCCAGACCGCACCATCCACCGTCACCGTCACGGTGTCCAGCCCTGCGGCGCCGGCCCCCTCGGTTCCGGCCGGTCCACCACCGAGCGCTGCGCCCAGCCAGGCTCCGTCGACCCCATCGGCACTCGGCCCATGCTCCGACCACGACCTCGACGTCACCACCGGGCCGCTCGAGTCCGCCGACACCCAGCGCCGCGTGGTCGTGTCCTTCACCAACACGTCGTCGGAGTCGTGCACGCTCAACGGATTTCCGGGAGCGGATCTGGTGACGGCGGCCGGTGGCGTGTTGGTCAACGTCGAACGGCGGCAGGCCTTGGCGGCCCACAGGGTCACGCTCGGCCCCGGCGAGGCCGCCACGGCAGATGTGGTCGCCTACGCGATCGACACGTCGACCGGCGCCGACTGTCCACGGATAGGCACGCTGGTGGTCACGCCGCCCAACGACTTCCAGTCACACATGCTGGAGGCCAATCTGCCCATTTGCAGCGCGACGGTCAGCTCGGTCGACTGAGACGCCGCGCTACTTGGTGGTGGTCGGAGTCGCCGGGGGCACCAGATTCAACCCGGCGTAGATCTCGTCGAGCACCGGGGCAAGCATGGCCTGCGCCGTGGTCTTGCCGTCGGGCGAGAGCGTCAGATTCGTCCAAATGACCAGTGTCACATCGTTGTCCGGGTCGTAGCCCATGAACGAGTTGAAGCCGGGAAGTTCGCCACCGTGGTAGTACATGGCGGCGTTCGGGCCGAAGCGTTGATATGACACTCCGTATCCGTACTTCTGTCCGTCGGGTGCCGCAGGGTCCTCGGCCTGCAGGCTGGTCAACCACTGCTTCTGGTAGTCGGCATCGAAGACCTTGCCCGAGACGAGTGCCTTGATCCACGTGGCGAGGTCATCGGCCGTCGAGATCGCGCCCCCAGCCGCGGTGGCGTAGGAGGAGTTCTGGTTGGTGTAGTCGATGGGTTTCAGTGTTCCGGCCTTCGCGGCGGCCTGCATGTCAGCGGGATACGGGTCGTCGGCGAGCGCGAAATAGCTTCCGCCGTACATGTAGCCGTGCGAGAAGGGAGCCGGGATGGTGGTGTCGTCGGCGGCAGGGAGCGACGTCTGCCGCAGCCCGACGGGGCCGAACAACCGGTCGCCGAACTGCTGGGCCAGTGGGCGCCCGCCGACCTTCTCGGCGATCAGACCGAGAAGTGCGTAGTTGGTGTTGCTGTACTCGTAGGAGGTGTCGGGCGCGAACTGCGGCGGATGGCGGAACGCGATGGCCAATACGTCCTGCGGCGTCCACACCTTGCCCAGGTCGGCGTCCATGGCGGCCGAGAGGTCGGGATCGGCCGTGTAGCCGTAGAGGCCGCTGCGCATCTTCAAAAGATTTGCGATCGGTGATGTTCTCGCCGTTCGGCACATCCGGCACGTACGCCGACACCGGATCGCTGAACTTCAGCTTGCCGTCCTGGGCGAGCAGCACGATCAGTGCCGCGGTCATGGTCTTGGTGTTCGAGGCGATCCGGAAGTGCGTGTCCGCCGCCGGCGGCGTCTTCGTGCCAAGCTCGGTGGTGCCGACTGCGACGTCGAAGTTCCCCTGCGGGGTGCGCAGGAGCACCATCGTCCCGGGAACATTCAACTTGTCGGCGGCGGCTTCGACGACCGCCTGGAATGCCTTGGGATCGATGGTCTTCAGCGCAGCGGGCTTGGCGGCGCTGGTCGCCGTCGCGGTAGTCGTGGTGGTGGCCGGCGACGAACTCGTCGGCTCGGTGGTGGACGAGCAGCTCGCGAGCAGCAAGGCCACGCACGCGGCGAGCCCAGCGATGCGTACGGGAGTCTCCATCACCACCACCGCCTCCCCATGGGCCGCTTCTAGCCGGACCCTAGCTGGTTCTGGTGGACTCGGCCGGGGGTTCGCCCGGTTCCCTTTCGCGGCCGGCTCAGTCGAGGGCGGTGAGAGCAGCGAGGGCGCACGCCTCGTCCTCCGCCGCGCTCGCGCCACTGACACCGACGCCGCCGACGACGATCCCGTCGACGAGGATGGGGACGCCGCCGCCGAAGATGACGAAGCGGCCGCCACCGTTGGCATGCAGGCCGAACAGCTCGCCGCCCGGCGCGGCCAGTTTGGCCAGTTCGGACGTCGCGGTGCGATTCGCCACGGCGGTGTAGGCCTTGTCCACCGCGAGCACCGGTCCGGCGATCTCCGCCCCGTCCATCCTCCCGAACGCGACGAGGTGCCCGCCCGCGTCCACCACGGCCGCGGACACCAGGATCGACTGCCGCTCGGCTTCGGCGTGGGCGGCCGCGACCATGCGCAACGCGGTGGCCAGGTCGATGGTCATGCCTTCATCACCACGACAAGATACAACGGCACCTGGCGACGGCCAGACCGAAGAGCCCGACGCGATGGACGACACGCGGCGGTCTGTCACGTGACGACGTCAGCGCCCGCGTTAGCCTCAGCGCGTGCCGTCACGAAGCCCAGCCCGCGCGGCGAGATATGCGCGCCGCCGCAAGCGGCGGATGGCCCAGAAGGAACACGACCTCACCGATTCGCAGTGGGTCGCACTGAAGGTGGCGTGGGGTGGCTGCGCCTACTGCGGAGCGAGCGGGACAGCGCTCCAGAAGGATTGCGTACTTCCCATCTCGCGCGGGGGTAGTTATGTGCTGGCCAACGTGGTGCCCAGCTGCCGGTCCTGCAACACCAGCAAGTGCAATGCCGAAGTGACCACCTGGATGCGGCGCAAGAAGCTCGACGAAGGGGGTTTCCTGCTCCGTCAGGCGCAGATCGCCCAGACCCTCGCGGTGGATCCGGATCTACTTCCCGTCGACCAAATCGATTCCCGCGCAGTGGATTAGTTGCAGGGGGCGTCGCCGGGCGTGTAGTACGGCACCCCGGTGGGCGTGTAGCACGGCGGCTGACCTGCGGCCGCCTGCGCGGCCGCTTCATCGTCGCCCGCCACCGCCACTCCCACCGCGACGTCGCTGCCGACATTGGTGCATCCGCCGACGTCGACATGCCTGCCACCGGCGTCAGCGCAGACGTCTGCCCTGCCGACCGCGGGAGTCTGGATGGTCGCGATCGCCGCGGGTACTGCCGCAAGGATCACGACCATTCCGAGGCCGGCGGCCCAAGACTCGATACGTCGACTCATTGCGTCATCTCCTCGTCGCCACGAGCGAACGTGGTGGTCGGAAGTGTAGCGGTGTCACCGACGGTGCGCTGGTCGTCCAGCGAATCACGGACGACCGCTCTGCCGCGGCGCGGCGGCGTAGGGTCGGTCTCGCGCCCAGACCATGCGCCCGATCATCCGAGCGAGGAGCGTGGACCGATGGCAGCTCAGAAGAAGCCGAACATCGTCATGATCATGGCGGACGACGTCGGCACCTGGAACCTCAGCGCCTATCACCGCGGCATGATGGGCGGTTCGACGCCGAACATCGACAGGATCGCTCGCGAGGGTGCCCTGTTCACCGACTACTACGGTCAGCAATCGTGTACGGCTGGGCGGGCCGCGTTCATCACCGGCCAAACCCCTTTCCGCACCGGCCTGTTGAAGGTGGGCATGCCTGCCGCGAAGCAGGGGTTGCAGGATTCCGACCCGACCATCGCCGAGCTGCTCAAACCGCTTGGCTACACGTCGGCGCAGATCGGCAAGAACCATCTGGGCGACCGCAACGAATACCTGCCCACCGTCCACGGTTTCGACGAGTTCTACGGCATCCTGTACCACCTCAACGCCATGGAGGAACCGTACGACGCCGAATATCCCAAGGATCCCGAGTTCCACGCCCGCTTCGGCCCGCGAAACATCCTGGACACCAAGGCAACCGACGTCGACGATCCGACCGAGCATCCCCGCTGGGGCAGGGTCGGCAAGCAGACGATCGCCGACGGCGGCCCGTTGCCTCCGCACCCCGGGCATGGACGACGCGGCCACGACCAACATGGAGGACGTCGACCCCGAGCTCGTCCGCCGCTCGCTGGACTTCATCGACCGCTCCGTGGCGTCGGACACGCCGTTCTTCCTGTGGCACAACTCCACGAGGTGCCACGTCTGGACCCACCTGGCGCCGAAGTGGCAGGGCAAGAGCGGGTTTGGGCTCTTCGCCGACGCGATGATGGAGCTGGATTGGGAGGTCGGGCAGATCCTCGACAAGCTCGATGAGCTCGGTATCGCCGATGACACCATCGTGCTGTTCACCAGCGACAACGGCGCAGAGGTCTTCAGCTGGCCCGACGGCGGCAATCACCCGTTCCGCGGTGAGAAGGGCAGTACCTACGAGGGCGGATTCCGCGTGCCCATGGTGGCGAAGTGGCCCGGCGTCATCAAGCCCGGCACCATCGTCAACGAGATCATGGCCCACGAAGACTGGCTGCCAACGCTTCTCGCCGCAGCCGGCGAACCGGACGCGAAGGAGAAGCTCCTCACGGGGCTCGAGGCGGGCGCGAAGACCTTCAAGGTCCATCTCGACGGCTACGACTTCACCTCGTACTTCCAGGGCGACGCCGACGAGGGACCGCGCCGCGAGATCTTCTACTTCAGCGACAACGCCGACCTCATGGCGGTGCGCTACAACGCCTGGAAGCTCAACTTCAAGACCATCGTCGGCAATCTCTTCACCGGCAAGGAGGATTCGACCAACGTCCCGGTGGTGACGAACCTTCGCCAGGACCCGTGGGAGCGATACCAGACCGAGGGCATGCTCTACGGCCGGTGGTGGGGCGAGAAGCTGTGGACGATGGTGCCTGCCATGACCATCGTCGGAGAGTTCCTCGCGACCTTCAAGGAGTTCCCGCCCAGCCAGGCGTCGGGCACGCTGAGTGTGGAGAAGGCGCTGACGATGTTGCAGGACGGAAGTCTGAAGAACTGAGCCGGTGTCGCGGCGACGCCGTGGTTAGCTCAGATCGGATGCGCCGCAAGCCATTCGCTCAGCAGATCTGCGATCACGTCGGACTGCTCGTCGAGCATCCAGTGCGAACCGTGCAGGACCTCGAAGCGGTATTCGCCACTCACGTAACGCGCAGAGTTGCGCGCACCCTTTTCGAGCAGGGCCGTATCGCCGTCGGTCCACGCGAACATCGTCGGGACGGTGATCTTCTTCCCGACGCCGCGCGGGTCCAACATCGGCATGGCGCGATACCAGTTGAGGGCTGCCGTGAGCACTCCGGGCTCGGCCATCGCGAGAGCATCGCGGTCAGCGGTCGCGACGGGCTGATGCGCCATCGACTGCATGAACTTCGACAGTCGGGGGGTATTGCCTGCTCCGCCAAGCAAGTACCGCTCCGGAATGCGGGGCAGCTGGAAGAAGTACATGTACCACGACGCAAGACCCTGCCGGCTCGTTGCGAACGACTTGAGGAACGCCGCGGGATGCGGTACCGACAACGCCGTCAGAGAAGCAACGCGCTCCGGCATCTCTGCCGCAACGCCCCACGCCACCGCGGCGCCCCAGTCGTGCCCCGCCACATGTACCCGCTGCGCGCCACTTGCGTCGATCAGCGCGCGGACGTCCTCAACCAGTTCGGGCAGCCGGTAATCCCGCCGACGTTTCGGCCGCGCACCGGGTGAGTAGCCGCGCTGGTTGGGTGCCAGGCACCGGTATCCCGCCGCGGTGAGCCGCGGGATGACCTCATTCCAGCTCGTATTCATTTGCGGAAACCCGTGCAACAAGACGACGACCGGCCCATCGGCCGGCCCTTCATCGATCACGTCGAACTCAAACCCACCCCTGGTGTACTGATCCATCCACAAAGCATCGCCGATCACGCGGCGGCCTGCCAACGGTTGTCCAGATTGAGCCCTTGAGAATCCTCCAAGAAGACGGTCATACATTCGTGTCGTCAACAACACGGCGGTCGAGTGGACCGCGAAACCTCAAGGGAGAAAACAACATGAACACCAATCAACCCATCAAGAAGATGATCTTCGGGGCGGTGCTCTCGGGCGGCCTCGCGCTGACCGCTGGCATCGCCCAAGCCGCCCCCGACAAGCCGGGTCCGACGATCGACTACCCAGACTGGGGCGGCACGGTGGTGGAGTGCAACCAGTGCCACCGTGTTCTTCCCGGCGGTGTCGACGTCTCCCTGCCCGGCGGCTTCAGGACCGGTGCAATCCACTAAGGCGGTAACGGGGACGATCTTCGGTACGCCATTCCCGCGCCATCGGTATGGGGTGTCCCGACGTAGCTCGGCCTACCCGTGGCGCGCGCCGCCCTGGTCATTGGTGCCCGCTGCCGGCGCACTGGCATCTGGCGCCTTGTTCGGTGGCGGTGGTGTGTTGCATTGACCATCGATGACGATCTGGCCCGGCTGGCACGCCGTGGTGCCGGGGTCGGCTACTGCCATAGGTGCGCAGAGCATTCCAAACACACCGCCGACCGCCAACATTGAAGCGATTCTTGATCGAGATAGGCGCATGGTGCACCCCGTTCCGTTGCAGAGAAGGCACAAGGTACGCGCTCAACCTGCATCGTGACAGAGGCGTCAGCAACCAAGCTCCCAGGCCAACGCGCCCACCCAGAGCGACGGCAGCAGCTTCTCCCCGGAGGATCTACCTCTCGTGTTGTGGGACACCGGTGCTGGACAAGATGGTGCGAGCGACCAGGCCGGGATCGTCGAGCATGGGAACGTGACCGACATCGGGCAGCGCGATGACCGATGCCTGCGGAATGCGGCCGTCGTAGGAGCCCGGGGAACGGAATGTCTCCTTCTCCCCCCACGCGATCGTGACAGGGCACGGTGCTGGGTCGAGCCGAGACACGACCCAATCGGCGGCACACAGATCCGCGAGGACTGCACACCCGATACCGTCGTCGATGATCTCCAGCGCCCGGGCGGCAGAAATTCGATCTCCGTGGGCGACCATGTCGCGCAGGATGAGTCGGCGCAACGCTGCGGACCGGTAGACGAGGGGCAGGACCGGACGCGACAGACGACCGATCGCCACACCGCGTTGCAACCCGCCGAATGCTCGCTCCTGGAATCCGTCACCGGCCGTCCAGAAACCACCCGGAGAAAAGGCGCACACGCTTGCGGCACGACCGCGTCGGGCCAGTTCGATCGCCACGAACCCGCCCATGGAGTTTCCGGCGAGGTGCGGTCGATCGAGACCACACTCGTCCAGATATCGCTCGGCGGCGTCCACCATGTCGGTCATGGTTGCGGGACGCCGCTGCGCCGCTGCCCCACCGCGGTGACCGTCAGCCGTTGGCGCGAACACCTCGAGGTGGCCCGACACCAGGGGGATGACTTCGCGCCACGCGTTGCCCGACATCGCCAGCCCGTGCATGAGGACGAGCGGGGGCTTGGTGGAATCCATGTCGAAATTGAAACACCATCGGGACTCGGTCGCCGTCACACCATCCCACGGGCGGCCCGCGCGATAGCGGTGACGGTGAACGGTCCACTACCGAGTCGTTCTCGCGCGACCGACTCGATACGTGCGCGAGCATCGTCATCGAGTCGCTGGACGTACTCCCCGGCAGGACCGACACCGTAGGTGTACGGCTCCCACCACTCCTCAAAGCTCGGGTGTACGACATCGACCGCGATGGGTTCTTCTTCCACATCGCGTAGACCAGCAGCTTCGAATAGCTCGGTCAGGTGTCCCATGCGCGCCCCGGGGAGTCGCGCTTCATCCTGAACGTCAGGGTCGATCACGTGAACCGCATCCCAGAACGGCGCCAGTGCGCCGGTCGGCCCGTCCCACACACATGCGGCGATGACACCGCCACGCCGAGTCACGCGCGCCATCTGCCTGATGCCTGCCTCTGGGTCCTTCATGAAGTGCACCACCAACTGCGCCAGCGCAGCGTCGAAAGCGGCATCGTCGTACGGCAATTCCTCTGCCGATACCTTGCCTGACGTCAACGTCCGGCAAACGCATCCGGATCGCGTCGACGAACGGCGGCGAGGGGTCGATCGCCGAGACCGCGGCTCCGACCGACCGTAGGTGCTCCGTCAGGGCACCTGATCCACAGCCGACGTCCAGCACCTTGTCGCCCGTGCCGACACCGGCAAACGCTACGAAGACCTCGGCAAGAGGCTCGGCGTACCGGCCCATGAAACGCGCATAAGCTTCCGGCGGGACAACGAAACTCACCACCCAATGCTACGTCGCCGGCCGCGTCGGCGGTTTCGACGCCATCAGTACTTCGGCCATCAGTCGAGACAGAACTCGTTGCCTTCGACGTCCTGCATCACGATGCAGCACTCTTCACCGTCGGCGGCAGGCAACAGTCGTACGCGCGTCGCACCGAGTTGGATGAGCCGTGCGCACTCGGCCTCGAGTGCGGCGAGGCGTGCCGCGCCCACCAGCCCGGTACCGACCCTGACGTCGAGATGCACCCGGTTCTTGACGACCTTGCCTTCGGGAACCCGCTGGAAGAACAGCCGCGGGCCGACACCTGTGGCATCGACGCAGGCGAACGCGGAACCCTGCTTTTCGGCGGGCAGCGCGCGGTCGAACTCATTCCAATCGGCGAACCCCTCGGGCGGAGGGGGTACCACGTAGCCGAGTGCCTCACACCAGAAGCGAGCGACGCGCTCGGGTACTGCGCAGTCGAAGGTGACCTGGAATTGCCGCACCGCCACCATGCGCCCACGATAGCGGCGCGAGGCTGCGATACGCAGAGATCGACCGCCGAGCGCACACTTGTTGTCGGGCCCTCTCGACGTTTGCGTGCAACAAGTGTTGGTTCGGCGAGGCGGCCCCGGTCATTCCGTGTCCAACCGAAGCGTCGTCGCCGCGGCGCCGTCGCCGACCATGTTTCCGGTCGAACCACCGCCGTACTTGTCCCGGTAGGCGGCGTCCACGTTCGCTCGCAGTCCTGACGGGCCGACACCGACGTCCTCGATGCGCACGTCGACTTCTACGCCGGGGACGCGCACACGCGCGCGTGTCGTGTTCACGGCGAGGCCGAACCACCCGGTGTCTCTGCGGTACCACGTGCGGAGACACGTCGACTGCTGGGCGTCGACCTGGCATACATCGGGATAATTCGGGGCGAGGACTTCATCATCGAAGTCGCCAGCGGCGCGTTGACAACGCAGCTGGTGGGCATGCATGTGCCCCGTGGAGCCGGGTTGCTCAGCCTGGTGCTCGGTCGTGGGGAGCCGGTCTGGACGAGCGACTACGCCGCAGAAACCTCATTCGCGCACGAACTGTTCGACAACATGGTTGCCGCAGAGCAATTCCGCGCGTTGCTCGGTGTCCCACTCACCCTCGGCGGCCGCGCAGTGGGCGCCCTGTTCGCGTGCAAACGTGCCGAGCGCCACTTCCACGACGACGAGATCAGCCTGTTGGCTGCCCTGGCTTCGCACGCCGCCATCGCGATCGCGAACGCAAACACGCTGGAACATCATCGCGAGGCCGCCCAGCAGCTCGACGCCGCCAACCGTCGACTCGAGCAGAGCCTGGAATGGGACCGGCAGCTGACCAACGTCGTCCTCGACGGCGGCAGTGTCGAGGATCTCGTCAGCGAAATCGCTGCGGCGGCGACCGGTCGGCTGACCGTCCTCCCCGCCGATGCAGATCTACCCGAAGACGTTGCCGCACAATGTCCCGACCTCGCCACCAACTTCAAAGCCATGAGAGCCTGGGGTGATCGGGTCGTGGACGCCGATGACGAAAGCGTGCAGCTGGCACCCATCGTCGCCGGAAGGGGAGATGCTCGGCGCCTTGATGCTGGTCGATGGGAGCGACCACCACAGCGATCGGTCGTTGCTCGAAAGAGCCGCTCCCGCACTGGCACTCGCGATGACCGGTGAGCGAGCCGTCGCCGAGGCGACGCGGTTGACCCGAGATGCAATGGTCCTCGACCTGTTGACCAGGGAGACGACCAACCCAACAACGTCGCGGCAACGCATGCGGAATGCCGGCCTGGACCCAGCCGCCGCGTACTGCATCGTTGCTGCGCAGCCATCCGATGAACTGCCGCGTGGACAGCGGAACCGAATCGCCGCACGCCTGCCCCCAGGCAGCATCGTCTTGCCCGATGGCTCACGGCTGGTTGGGGTCGTCCCCACTGAAAACCCGGAGGCCGCAAGGCAATACTGGAATGCCCACATCGGAGGGACGGCAACCGCGGGCATTGCCGGACCGACCGCGAGCCCAGCTGATCTGCACCGCTGCTACCGAGAAGCCATCAACACCATGCACGCGCTGTTGACGCTCGGCCGAACAGGCACCATCGCCACCGCCGAGGAACTCGGCATCTATCGGACTGCTCACACACGCCGGCCGCCGCGAACTACGAACACAATTCGACCAAACCCTCGGGGCAGTCATCGCCGAACAAGAGCACCGCAACGTACCGATGCTGGACACACTCAAGGCATTTCTCGACCATGGATGTCGGGCAGCGCCCACCGCGCGAACACTCGACATCCACGTCAACACCCTGTACCAACGGATCGCGGTGTTAGACCGCCTGCTCGGCCCCGACTGGCGAGAACCGCCCCGATCCCTGGACCTCCATGTTCTGCTGCGAATCTTCCCGGATCCAGGTTACGAGCCCGGCGAATCGCGGTGAGATTCCGAGTAGTACTGGGCCTCTGCTACGACGGGGGGCGCCACCGGCTTCTCATCACGGCCTGCCCGATTCCGGGAAGAGAACTTCGCACCCCGGGCTGGCCTCACCGGAGCGAACCGCGACATACCGACCCCGGGCATCTCGTCGTAGATCGCCTCCATGCCACCGCTCATCAGGTACGACTCATGCCAGAACCCAGTGCCCCCAGCATCTTTCAAGAATTGCTGCCACCACTGCCGGTGTGGGTCCGAGCGAGTCCACCGCTCCAGGCTGTCGAGGTCTCGCCAGTACTGCCGCATGCCGATGTGGGGCGGAAACAAGCGACCAGACGAGATCCTCGTGAAGCAGAAGGCCGTCGGGCTGTTGCTTCCACGAGTGTCGAATCTGCGGCCCGAGGCCGAACAACCTCAGCAAGCCACGGGGACGTCGGACCCTCATTCCGAGATACACGACGACCAAGTCGGGGTACCCGCTCAGATCAACCGTCTGCCGATCAACGGACATCCTGACTCCCACCCATTTGCCCAGTACGTGATCGGCACATCGTAACCGGGGTATGGCCGTGCCCAGACGGCTTCACTTCAGCCGCCCACCGATACGGGCGGGCAGCGATCACCTCAGCAGTAGTATCGGCGACACCGGCCGTCGTAGTTCGCGCACGCGAATGGGGTGTGTGGCGGACCGTTCAGGAGCGGAGGCGCCGATGTCGGAGAAGCCCACTGCGCTGGACGCAGTCAAGATCCAGGCTCACGTCGTCATCCCGATCGTGAGGGCACTCGAGCTCGAACTCGGCACTGGGCGCGCCCATTCCATCGTGGGTCGGGCGATCGCCGAGTCGTATGCGGAATGGCAGGGCAAGGCGGTAAGCGCTCGGAACCTCCATCCGAGAGATACCGATATCGAGGAGCGGTTCCCCGTCGAAACCGAGGTAGTGGAGGACACCGATTCGACTTTTGCGATCAACATGACGAGATGCCGGTTCGCAGAGTACTTCCGCGGCATCGGCGCCGCCGACGTCGGCGCGCTGCTCACGTGCGGTGTCGACTTCGCGGCTGAGGCGGTGCTCCGTCCCGAATGGGAGTTTCGCCGCTCGCAAACGATCATGGGTGGAGCGAACCACTGTGACTTCCGCTGGCGATTGCGCGACTCAGGAAATAACCCGGGCGTGACTTCTCACTGAACGTGCGTCTCGAGCGCACGACAGATCGGCCACGCGCCGTCGCTCCAGTTGCTCACGACCGTGGGTGTCCGGCGATGCGCGGGATCGTGCGTGCTGCGGAACGACACGCCGGCGTCACAGCCCTCGAGCTCGACGGCGCCGTCGGACATCAGCCAGAACCCGAGGCCGCAATGCCTCCGATCCGACGGGTCTGCGCTGCGTGGCCGGATCATCTCGGCGACGGCGTCGAGCGGAACGATCGCCCCGGCGAACAACGCCCGCCAGAATGCGTCGATGTCGGTCACGCCGACGTGCGCGCCACCGTCGCCGGAGCCCCGGACCGGAAGGTGTAAGGCATTGTGGCGCAGCCCATCGGCGAACAGGTAGCCGATCGCCACGTCGCCGGGCAGTTCGTCGTTGCGGAGGTACGCCGCGCCTGCCATCCCGGCGGGATCGAACACCCGCTGGCGAACCAGTTCGTGGAACGCCACGCCGGACGCCCGCTCGGCGAGGAGCGCGAGCACGACATAGCCGCCGTTGTTGTAGGCGAATCGCTCGCCGGGGTCGACACCGGATGACCGTCGACAGGAGCCACCGCGAGGTCCGATGTTCGTCTCCACGTCGATTCGCCGACAGGTCATGATACCACGCTGGATGATGCTTACCACCGTCATTCGACGCGATGAGAATGACGTCGTCGCGGTCGGTGAAGTAGGCGAGAGGAATCTCGCGGCGTTCACCGCTGCGTGCGCCCACCGAAGTCAACACCACCATCGGCAGGCGACGTTGAGCTTGCCGCGGCCGGTGTGGCCTTCATCAATGGCGCCTCGATGGGCGCCGCGACCTTACGGCAGACGCGCTAAACCGGTCTTGCTGCAGCTAGCGGATCCGCCCAGCCCCACCAGACTCGCCGTCTCCACGGCCCACGCGTCTCCAAGTCGACCGTGGAGTCCCGTAGAGCTGTCCCCCGATCGCATCGGCTGATGCTAAGGCCTCGGTGGCAACCTCGCCGCGAATCGACGATGTCTCGCCGAGACGAATCGTGTTTCGGAAGAGTCAGCGGGCGGCGGCCCTAGACGTTCAACCGGAACTCACCTGACTTCGTCGCCGATCAACGTCACGACTCGTCGAGAACCGCGACGCCGACCTCCGCACAGACCGTCCTTCAGTCGCTTGTCCCTTGTCCAGAGTCGAGCGCCATCCACCACCGCGACCGATCCGAGAAGGTTGACATCGATTGCGCTCAATCCCCTGCCCCACAAACGGCGATGGTCAACGAGATGAAGAATCTCGAGGTGCGTGACCGTGGGGAACTGACGAAGACCGGACAGCAGATCCGAGCACCACGTCGCGCTGCTTGATCGAACCGAGTGCCAACTCTTCGACGACCAACGGGTGGCATCCGATCTCGTCGTCGGTCAACAGGCTGACGAGCCGCGCCTCGGCGGAGTGCAGATGGTCGATCCATACCGAGGTGTCTACGAGGATCAACCGGCGGACGCCCTCCGTCGAGGCGCGGCAGACGCCTCAGAATCCGTGCCGCCAAGAGCTGCCAGGCGACGCCCGCTCTCCACGCGGATCAAGGTCTGCAATCCCTGACGGAGGAGTGCCCCGTTCTCGGTCACCCCGGTGAGCTCGGCCGCCTTCGCCAGCAGGGTGTCGTCGATGGTCACCGTCGTTCGCATTTCGACACCTCCGCGCGCATCAATTGATGCACGAAATGATGCCACGGATGTGCGCAGCGTGCCAGCGGCGTCGTTGCATGTCGAGATTGCGGCCACGGTCGTGGTCTTCGTCGAATCGCAGCCCTGAGCGCAGTCTCGACGAAGGGCCCTAGACGTTGAACCGGAACTCGACCACGTCACCGTCGGCCATCACGTAGTCCTTGCCCTCCATGCGGACCTTGCCTGCCGACTTGGCTGCGGCCATCGAGCCCGCGGCGACGAGGTCGTCGTAGGAGACGATCTCGGCCTTGATGAAGCCCTTCTCGAAGTCGGTGTGGATCACGCCCGCCGCCTTGGGCGCGGTGTCGCCCTGGTGGATCGTCCACGCCCGGGACTCCTTCGGACCCGCGGTCAGATAGGTCTGCAACTTCAGCGTGTGAAAACCGGCCCGTGCCAACGCATCCAGGCCGCGCTCGGTCTGCCCGATCGACTCAAGCAGCTCGGCGGCCGACTCGTCGTCGAGCTCCTGGCAGCTCGGACTCGATCTTCGCGTCGAGGAAGACCGCGTCGGCCGGCGCCACCATCGCGCGCAACTCCGTCTTGCGGGCCTCGTCGGTCAACACCGACTCGTCCGCGTTGAAGACGTAGAGGAACGGCTTGGTGGTCATCAGATTCAACTCACGCAGCAACGCCGAATCCACGGCCTTGCCCGCGGCGAACAGCGTCTTGCCGCCGTCCAAGATCGCCTGTGCCGCCACCGCGGCCTCGTGCACGGGCTTGCGGTCCTTGTTGTTGCGGGCTTCCTTCTCCAGCCGCGGCACCGCCTTCTCCAGCGTCTGCATGTCGGCGAGGATCAGCTCGGTCTCGATCACCTCGATGTCGGAGGCGGGGTCGACCTTGCCGTCGACGTGCACGACGTCGTCGTCGGCGAACACCCGCACCACCTGACAGATCGCGTCACACTCGCGGATGTTGGCCAGGAACTTGTTGCCGAGCCCGGCGCCCTCGGAGGCCCCCTTGACGATGCCCTGCGATGTCCACGAACGTCACCGGCGCGGGCACGATCTTCTCCGAGGAGAACAGTTCTGCCAGCTTGTTCAGCCGCGGATCGGGCAGCGGCACCACGCCCTCGTTCGGCTCGATCGTCGCGAACGGGTAGTTGGCGGCCAACACGTCATTTCGTGTCAACGCGTTGAACAAGGTTGACTTGCCGACGTTCGGCAGCCCGACGATTCCCAGGTTTAGGCCCACGGTTTCGACAGTGTAGGCGTCCGCACAGGCTCGCCAGAGCGCGCTGGCAGCGCATCCCTCTTCATTCCCGGTACGGTCTAAGCGTGTCAGGACAGCGTGCCCGGTCGGCGGTTGTGGCCGATCACCGCTCCGTGCTGCCCCGAGTACCCGGCATTCCCTGGTGGGGTGCGGTGCTGCTGGCGGCCACGGCGACCGCCGTGGGCTTCGCGTACGACGCGGGAACGGGCGACAAGACCCTCAGCGGCGTCTTCTCGGTCTGCTACGTCATCGGCTGCGTGTTGGCGGTACTCGCGGTGCGTCAGTCGGGCGTCTTCTCCGCGGTCATCCAGCCACCGTTGATCCTCTTCTTCGCCGTCCCGACGGCGTACTTCGTCTTCCACGGCAGCAAGATCACCGGCATCAAGGACACCCTGATCAACTGCGGCTACCCGCTGATCGAGCGGTTCCCGCTGATGTTCTTCACGACGGCGGTCGTGCTGCTGATCGGAATGGGACGCTGGTATCTGGCCATGTCGGCGCGGCGCGGCGCGCCGGTGGACGCCGACGCCGAGGTCCCCGACGCCGCAGTCGCCGAGGGTGGACTTGCGGCAGTGGCGGCCACCGCGCTGGGGGCGACCAAGAAGGCCGCGACCCGCCGAGGCCGTCGGCACTCCATCGAACGCGACGGCCGCGGAGCCGCCGCCGTCGTCGAGGAAGAGACGCCGCAGCGTCCGGCCCGCAAGCCAAGGTCGGCCACCGGATCCGCCCGCGCGTCGCGCTCCCGGCACGCGCGTCCTCCGGAGACGGAGCTCATCGAGCCCGTGCCCAGTCGACCCCGCCGGCCGCGGCCGGCCGGTCCGCCCGTCGAGCCACCGGCCGAGCCACCCCGTCGGCGCACCCGTGCCGCCCAGCCGAGAGACCCTCGAGATCCGCGCGAGCCCCGGGAAGCGCGGGCGCCACGCGAGCGACGAAACCCGCCCGGGGGCAGGAGCGAAGCGACTCGGGGATGGGCACGCCCGCCGAGCCACGCGCACGCACGAACGCTCTGAGCGTTACGACCGACCGCAGCGCCCCGAACGCCCCGAACGGTCCGACCGGTATGAGCGCGGCGTGCGACCGGAGCGGCGGCCACGTGTCTCCGACTTCGAGCCTCGCCCGACGAACGGCGTCAACGGAAGCAGCGGGTCCAATGGGTCCGGGTCGCACCACCCGGTGTCACGGGTGCGCTATCGAGGCGCGGATGACGGTGAGTCGCGTACCGAGAACCGGAGCCGGCCCCGACGCCCGAGCAACCCCGACGCCGACTCCTGGCAGTACGACGTCTAACGCCTGGCCGGCCGGATCTCGCGCGGCAGTGCGAACACCAGCGTCTCGTTCGCGGTCGTCACGGGCTGCACGAAGTCGAAGCCGTGTTGAGCCAACCGCTCCAACACGCCGCGCACCAGGATCTCGGGCACCGACGCGCCGGAGGTGACGCCGACGGTCGTCACGCCGTCCAGCCATGACGGGTCGATGTCCTCGGCGTAGTCCACCAGGTACGAGGCCTTCGAGCCGGCGTTCAACGCCACCTCGACCAGGCGTACCGAGTTCGACGAGTTGCGTGACCCGACGACGATCACCAGCTCGCACTCGGGCGCCATCGCCTTGACCGCGACCTGACGGTTCTGGGTGGCGTAGCAGATGTCGTCGCTCGGCGGGTCCTGCAGCTTCGGGAAGCGCTCCCGCAGTCGCTGCACGGTCTCCATGGTCTCGTCGACGCTCAGCGTGGTCTGGGACAGCCAGATCACCTTGTCCTCGTCACGGACGATGACGTTGTCGACCGAATGCGGGCCGTCGACGAGTTGCACGTGGTCGGGTGCCTCGCCGGCGGTGCCGACCACCTCTTCGTGGCCCTCGTGACCGATCAGCAGAATGTCGTAGTCGTCACGCGCGAAGCGCTTGGCCTCGTTGTGCACCTTGGTCACCAGCGGGCAGGTGGCGTCGATGACCTGAAGGTTCCGCTCGGCGGCGGTGGTGTGCACGGTCGGTGCGACGCCGTGCGCGGAGAACACCACGATGGCGCCCTCGGGCACCTCGTCGTTGTCCTCGACGAAGACGGCGCCCGCCGCGGCGAGGGTCTCCACCACGTGCCGGTTGTGCACGATCTCGTGCCGGACGTACACCGGGGCGCCGTGCTTCTCGAGCGCGCGTTCCACGGTCTCGACGGCGCGGTCCACGCCCGCGCAGTAACCGCGCGGTTCGGCGAGCAGGACGCGCTTACCCGTTGCCGGGTCGACGACCGAGCTGGCGGCACCTGGAATGCCCATGTTGATCGTCGGTGACATGTGTCCAAGGGTACTGACCCACCTCCACGATCGCCCAGCCGTAGGCTTGCACGCATGGCTACTGCACCGTACGGGGTCCGTCTGCTGGTAGGGGCGGCGGCGACCGCACTGGAGGAAACCCGCAAGCTGCCGCAGACGATCCTGATGTACCCGATGACGATCGTCAGCCAGGTCGCGCACCTCGTGATGAAGATGCAGCAGGATGTCGCCGATCTGCTGATCAAGGGTGACGAAACGCTCGAGCAACTCTTCCCGCCCAAGGATGAGCAGGCCGAGTGGGCGACATTCGACGAGGACGAGGACGACGTGCTGGACGACGCGGACTCCCCCGTCACACGCTCCAACGGCGAACGCCTCACCGAGGGCCGGTTCGCGCTGTACACCACCGGCGAACCCGAGAACCCGGTGGCCGCCGAGCCCAGATCCGCCCAATCCGATCCTCCCGACGTCGTCGACGAGCTGGACTACGAGTCGCTCACGCTGGCCCAGCTGCGGGCCCGGTTGCCGTCGCTGCGGGTGTCCGATCTCGAGGCGCTGCTGGCCTACGAGGATGCGACGAAGTCGCGCGCACCGTTCCAGACTCTGCTGGCCAACAGGATCACCCGCGCGACCGCGAAGTGACCGCAGCCGAGCTCAGCGGAGAATCCCTGGCCCGTCCGTGCGGTCGCCATCCGGGTGGCCGGCTGGATCGACAAGCTCGGCACCGTGTGGGTGGAGGGTCAGCTGACCCAGCTCAATGCCCGGCCGGACGCCAAGACGGTGTTCATGGTGTTGCGCGATCCCGCCGCCGACATGTCCTTGACGTTGACGTGCCCGCGCGACCTGGTGCGCAACGCTCCGGTGCAAACTCGCCGAGGGCACCCAGGTCGTGGTGTGCGGCAAGCCCAACTTCTACACCGGCCGCGGCACTTTCTCCTTGCGGGTCAGCGAGATTCGCGCGGTCGGCCTCGGTGAGCTGCTTGCCCGGATCGACCGGTTGCGCAGGCTGCTGGACGCCGAGGGCCTGTTCGACGTCCGGCTGAAGCGGCCGATTCCGTTCCTGCCCAACACGATCGGGCTCATCACCGGGCGGGCGTCGGCCGCGGAGCGCGACGTCATCTCGGTCGCGGAGGCCCGCTGGCCCGCGGTGCGGTTCGCCGTCCGCAACACGATCGTGCAGGGCCCCAACGCCGTACCCCAGATCGTCGAGGCGCTGCGCGAACTCGACGCCGACCCCGAGGTCGACGTCATCGTGCTGGCCCGCGGCGGCGGAAGCGTCGAGGACCTGCTGCCGTTCTCCGACGAGACGCTGTGCCGCGCCATCGCCGTGTGCACCACGCCGGTGATCAGCGCCATCGGCCACGAGCCCGACAGCCCCCTGTGCGATCTGGTCGCCGACGTGCGGGCCGCGACGCCGACCGACGCGGCCAAGCGCGTCGTGCCCGACGCCGTGGCCGAGCAGGCGCTGGTCACCGATCTTCGTCACCGCAGTGCCCGCGCGCTGCGCAACTGGGTGCGTCGCGAGCAGCACACCGTGAGCCAGCTGCGCAGCCGGCCGGTGCTGGCGCAACCGCTGGCCGCACTGACCGCGCGGGCGGAGGAGATCCACCGCGCCCGCACCACCGCGCGGCGCGACATCAACCGGCTCGTCGCGTCGGAGACCGATCGGGTCGGGCACCTGTCGGCCCGCCTGGCCACACTGGGACCGGCCGCGACGCTGGCGCGCGGGTACGCCGTCGTTCAGGTCGTGTCGGATTCCATGGCGGTACTGCGGTCCGTCGAGGACGCTCCGGCGGGAACCAGGCTGCGAATCCGCGTCGCCGACGGCGCCATCACTACGGTCAGCGAGGGATCAGATGAAGCCCATTAGTCAATTGGGATACGAACAGGCGCGCGATGAACTGATCGAGGTGGTGCGCACCCTGGAGCAGGGCGGGCTGGACCTCGATGCCTCTCTGAAGCTCTGGGAAAGAGGCGAAGAGCTGGCAAAACGATGCGAAGAGCACCTGGCTGGCGCGCGCGAGAAGGTCGAGAAGGCACTGGCCTCCCGGGACGACGAAGAAAGTTGAGAAGGGAACCAGTTCGACCCTAGGGAGTCGAAACTGGAACACGTTTCAGTTTCCTGGTATGCTTCCCCTCCATGGGTGACTCAACGCTGACCACTGATCTCGGCCACGTCCTGGTGACCGGAGGCTCCGGCTTCGTCGGCACCAACCTGGTGGCCGAACTACTCGACCGCGGACACCAGGTCCGCTCGTTCGACCGCGCACCGTCACCGCTGTCCGAGCACCCGCGGTTGCAGACCGTGGTCGGCGACATCACCAACCTCGACGACGTCACCGCGGCCGTCGCAGACATCGACACCGTCTTCCACACCGCGGCGATCATCGACCTGATGGCCGGTGGTTCGGCGCAGGCCAGAGAGCGCAGCTTCGCCGTCAACGTCGGCGGTACCGAGAACCTGGTGCGCGCCGCCAGGACCGCAGGCGTGAAGCGGTTCGTGTACACCGCGTCCAACAGCGTGGTGATGGGCGGCCAGCGAATCGTCGACGGAGACGAAACCCTGCCTTACACAAAACGTTTCAACGATCTGTACACCGAGACCAAGGTCGCCGCAGAGAAGTTCGTGCTAGCCCAGAACGGGGTCGATGGCCTGTTGACCTGTTCGATCCGGCCGAGTGGCATCTGGGGCCGCGGCGATCAGACCATGTTCCGCCGGGTGTTCGAGAGCGTGCTCGCCGGGCACGTCAAGGTCCTGGTCGGCAGCAAGCACGTAAGACTCGACAACTCCTACGTGCACAACCTGATTCACGGTTTCATCCTGGCCGCCGAGCACCTGGTGCCCGGCGGAACGGCACCCGGCCAGGCGTACTTCATCAACGACAGCGAGCCGATCAACATGTTCGAGTTCTCCCGACCGGTCGTCGAGGCGTGCGGGCAGCGGTACCCGAAGATTCCGCGTGTCGGGACGGCTCGTCCACGCCGTGGTGTCGGCATGGCAGTGGCTGCACTTCCGGTTCGGCCTGCCCAAGCCGCCGCTGGAACCGCTTGCGGTCGAACGCATCTACCTGGACAACTACTTCTCGGTCGGCAAGGCGGGGCGCGATCTGGGCTACCGGCCGTTGTTCACCACCGAGCAGGCGATGGCCGAATGTCTGCCGTACTACACCGACCTCTACGCCGAGATGAAGACAGCAGGCCAGACGGCGCCCGCCTAGCGCCTATCCGCCGACCAGCGCCAGTGCGTGCGCGCGGCGCAGCTTGCCCGATGGCGTCTTCGGGATGGTTCCCGGGGCCAGCACCACCACGTTGCGCGGCCGGAAGTCGACCTCGAGGAACACCTCGTGGGCGATGGCGCGCTGAATTCGACGGACGTCGCCACGGTCGTCGAACGCATTCGACTCGACGGCGACGGCGAACGTCTCCCGCCGGTGGCCCGCGTTCAGGCGGACCGCCACCGCACACCCCGGCCTCACGCCTGCGACCCGCGCGGCCGCCCGCTCGATGTCGGTCGGGTAGACGTTGCACCCGGCCATGATGATGACGTCCTTGACCCGACCACACACCACGATGTGCGCGTTCTCGGTCAGGTAGCCGAGGTCGCCGGTGTCGTACCAGCCCTGCGCGTCCTGTCCCGAGACGAACCCGGCCAGCGTGGTGTAGCCGGGCGAGACGGGCTCGCCGCGCACCTGGATGACGCCGACTCCCCGCGTGGGCAGCTCGTTGTCGTCCTCGTCGACGATGCGGGCCTCGAGGCCTGCCAGCACGGGGCCGAGCGTCGCGAGTCGGCGAACGTTGCCCGTCGTCGCAGGCACGGCGCGGCGCAGGACGGCGAGCATGTCGGCGTCCACCTCGTCGATCAGCAGGCCCGTGCCGCACACCGAGAACGACACCGCGACGGTGGTCTCGGCCATGCCGTAGGCAGGCAGGATCGCCTCGCGCCGAAGGCCGAACGGCGCACCGGCGTCGCACAGGTCCTCGACGACGGCGGGCTCGACCTGTTCGGCGCCGGAGAGCGCCCACCGCAGGCTGGACAGGTCGAATCGACCCGGCGGCTGCTTGCGCAGCCGCTTCGCCAGCACCGCGTAGGCGAAGTTGGGCGCCGCGGTCATGGTGCCCTTGTACTTGTCGATCAACTTGGCCCACAGCAGGGTGTCCTGCAGGAAGTCCATCGGCGTGATCTTGACCAGCTCGGCGCCGAAGTACATCGGCACGACCAGGAAACCCGTCATGCCCATGTCGTGGAACAGCGGCAGCCAGCTCACGATGACGTCGGTGTCCAGGTCGTACTCGGCGCCGACGAACATCGCGTCGGCGTTCGACGCCAGGTTGCGGAAGGTGATCCGAACCGCCTTCGGCGGCCCCGTCGAACCCGAGGTCAACTGCAGAAGGGCGATGTCGTCTTCGTCGGTGTCGACCGGATCGATCTCATCGGATGCCAACAGGTCGGCGACGACGAGCACCTTGACGCCATGGTCGGCGAGCACCGGCGCGGCCGCCATGAACGGTTCGGAGACGATGACCGCGGCGGCACCCAGCGCGTCGACGACCCTGCCGGTCTCGGTCGCCCACAGGAGCAGGTCGGTGCGCGGCGTCGGCTGATGCAGCATCGTCAGGCTGGCCCCACGCATCCACACGCCCTGAGCGGTGGGGGCGATCTCGACGGGTGCCCCTGCCAGCACGGCCACGGCGTCACCGTGACCGATGCCCGCGGCGGCAAGCCCGCCTGCGATCCTGCGGGCCCGCTGATGCACCTCATCCCAACCGTGCCGGACCGGTGCGTGTGGCTCGCCGGTGACCATCCCCCTGACGCTGGTGCGGGCGTTTTCGTACATCACATCGCAGAACCGGCTCACCGAGCCGACTTCCTGGCGGCCCCGGCCGCCTCTTTCTCGCTGGCGGAGAAGTGCCCGAGCAGGTGTCGCAGCACGAAGGCGTTCATCGGCCCGGTCGCATCGGAGACGGCGGCAAGCACGCGGTCCACGACGGCAACGGCGCACGACGGCGGAACGACGTAGAGCACCGCGTCGCGCGAGTGCGTGCCGATCAGGTAGATCGTCTCGCTGTTCACCAGCGTGTAGGGGTCGACGGAGATCGCCACGCCCCTGCGGATGATTCGCGACGGCGTTGCCGGCCAGATGCTGGGGTCGTAGACCACCCGGCGGACCTCGCCGATCCGCGACCCGATGACCGCAAGCACGTCGGGCAGTTCGGCGCCCAGGTTGGTGCTGCTGGGCCACCATGCGCCGTCGACGCTCCCCCGCGCGGGTGACCTGGTGCAGAAGGCCAGACGCGGCGCTTTCGTACCAGCAGTGGAAGTTGGCACCATGATGGTGCTCCCGTCCGCTATGAGAGCAATCGCAGACGGCAACCGAGATGGCGGGCACGCGAGGAACCTGCGATTCGCTGAGCCTATCCCACCGCCCCTACTTGCACGTTCCTCGCCCGCCGGGTAGCCAGAAGACGGGTCCGCATCGTTTCGGTGTCGTATTGATTGCGTATTGGTTTGGCGCGAAAAGCATTTGATCGCCGAACCGGCGCAGCGCGTTTCGGGTGGCGCAGGGATGGCGGAACGCCCCCGGCACGGCATCCCAGCTCCTAGCATCGAATCTGACGCTCACCGGAAGGAGCCCACCGTGCCGAACGGCAAGCCCAACATTCTCGTCATCTGGGGTGACGACATCGGCATTTCCAATCTGAGTTGCTACAGCGACGGCATGATGGGCTACCGCACGCCCGAACATCGACCGCATCGCCAACGAGGGCATGCGCTTCACCGACTCCTACGGCGAGCAAAGCTGCACCGCCGGCCGCGCGGCGTTCATCAGTGGACAAAGCGTGTACCGCACCGGCATGAGCAAGGTCGGCGTGCCCGGCGTCGACATCGGCTGGGCCGCCGAGGATCCGACCATCGCCGAACTGCTCAAGCCGCTCGGCTACGCCACCGGCCAGTTCGGCAAGAACCACTTCGGCGACCTGAACAAGTACCTGCCGACCGTGCACGGCTTCGACGAGTTCTACGGCAACCTGTATCACCTCAACGCCGAGGAGGAACCCGAGCAGTTCGACTACCCGCACAAGGACCAGTTCCCCCGGCTCTACGAGCTGGCGCTGCCGCGCGGCGTGCTGAAGTGCAAGGCCACCGACGAGGTGTCCACCGAACCCGACGACCAGAAGTTCGGCCCGGTCGGCAAGCAGACCATCGAGGACACCGGCCCGCTGACCGCCAAGCGCATGGAGACCATCGACGACGACATCGCCGACCGCACCGTCGACTACATCAAGCGCCAGCACGACGGCGGACAACCCGTTCTTCGTGTGGTGCAACTTCACCCACATGCACCTCTACACACACCTGAAGCCCGGGAGCAAGGGCCAGGCCGGGATGTGGCAGTCCGAGTACCACGACGCGATGATCGACCACGACAAGAACGTGGGCACGGTGCTCGACGTGCTCGACGACCTCGGCATCGCCGACGACACCATCGTCATCTACTCCACCGACAACGGGCCGCACCGCAACTCCTGGCCGGACGCGGGCACCACGCCGTTCCGCAGCGAGAAGAACACCAACTGGGAGGGCGCCTACCGGGTGCCGGAGTTGATCCGCTGGCCCGGAAAGATCAAGGCGGGCAGCGTATCCAACGACATCATCCAGCACCACGACTGGCTGCCGACCCTGCTGGCCGCCGCAGGCGATCCCGACGTCAGCGACAAGCTGAAGAAGGGCTATCAAGGTCGGGCCGACGGATACCGAGTACAAGGTGCACATCGACGGGTTCAACCTGCTGCCGTACCTGATGGGCGAGGTCGAACACAGCCCGCGGCGCGGGTTCTTCTACTTCAACGACGACGCGGAGCTGGTCGGGATGCGCTTCGAGAACTGGAAGATCGTGTTCGCCGAGCAGCGCTGCCAGGGCACGCTGCGGACCTGGGCCGAGCCGTTCACGCCGCTGCGGGTGCCCAAGCTGTTCAACCTGCGCACCGACCCGTTCGAGTACGCCGACATCACGTCGAACACGTACTACGAGTGGTTCCTGCGGCGCGACTTCTTCGTCTTCTACGCGACGGCGATGGCGTCGACGTTCCTCGACACGTTCAAGGAGTTCCCGCCGCGGCACCCACCGGCCAGCTTCAGCGTCGACCAGATCGTCAAGAAGCTCGAAGAGTTCCTGGCGGCCGACTAGATGCTGGAGTCCTGGAACGACGGACCGGCGAAGTCGGCGATCGTCGACTTCGTCGGTCGCGTCACCGCCGAAGGGCCGGATCACGTTGCGCCGGAAGCCCGCGTCGCGGTCTTCGACAACGACGGCACGCTGTGGTGCGAGAAGCCGATGTACATCCAGCTCGACTTCCTGCTCCGCCGGTTCAAGGAGCAGGCCGAGGCCGACCCGGCGCTGCGCGACCAGCAGCCGTACCAGGCGGCCTACACCGGTGACCTGAAGTGGTTGGGCGACGCGGTCACCAAGCACTACCAGGGTGACGACTCCGACCTCAAACCGCTTATGGCAGCGATACTTACGGCCTACCACGAGATCACCGTCGAGGAGCACGCCGGCCGGATCAACGCGTTCTTCGCCGAGGCCAAGCACCCGACGCTGGGCCGGCCGTACACCGCGTGCGGGTACGCGCCGATGGTCGAGTTGCTGCAGTACCTGGAGGCCAACGGCTTCACCAACTACATCGTCTCCGGCGGCGGCGCGACTTCATGCGGCCCAGTCACCCAGGGCCTGTACGGGATTCCGCCGGAGCGGGTGGTCGGCAGCTCGGTCGGCCTCGTCTACCGCGACGGGCATCTCTACACCACGGACCAGCCGGAGTTCCTCGACGACGGGCCGATCAAGCCGGTGCGGCTGTGGAGCCGCATCGGGCGTCGACCCATCCTCGCGGCGGGCAACTCCAACGGCGACATCGAGATGCTGCAGTTCACCGCCGCCTCGACCGGACCGTCGCTGCAGCTGCTCGTTCTGCACGACGACGCCGACCGCGAATTCGATTACGTCGCAGGCGCGGAGAAGGCGCTCGACCTCGCGAAGTCCGACGGCTGGACGGTGGTCGGCATGAAGAGACGACTGGACGACGCTGTACTTCCGAATGCACTAAGGGCGAATGCGAGTGCCGGCGAGTCGACTGCGAGTCGCGGATCCCGCCGCAGACCGCCACGCTGGGCTCTGACGCGCACTACCCGGAGGAGGGGCCGACCCGCGAGGTCACCGTCGCCGGGTTCTGGATGCAGGCCCGTCAGGTCACCAACGCCCAGTTCGCCGAATTCGTCGACGCGACAAGCTATGTCACCGTCGCCGAGCGGCCGCTGAATCCCGACGACTACCCCGGCGCGCCACCGGCCAACCTGCAGCCCGGATCGATGGTGTTTCACCGCACCCCCGGCCCCGTCGACCTGCGACACCTGAACCAGTGGTGGACGTGGACGCCGGGGGTCGCCTGGAATCACCCGCGCGGCCCGAAGTCGACGTTGCGCGGCCGCGAGCAGCACCCGGTCGTGCACGTCGCATTCGAGGACGCGGCGGCGTACTCGGACTGGGCAGGCGCCGCGTTGCCGACGGAGGCCGAGTGGGAGGTGGCCGCGCGCGGCGGGCTGCAGGGAGCGGCCTTCACCTGGGGCGACGAACCCGAGCAGCCCGGTCAGCGGCTGGCCAACTACTGGCACGGCGAGTTTCCCTACCTGCCCGAGACCGGCTACGGCACCACCGCCCCGGTCGGCAGCTTCCCGCCCAACGGCTACGGCCTCTACGACATGGCCGGCAACGCGTGGGAGTGGACCACCGACTGGTGGGCCGACACCAGGGCGATCGAATCCTGCTGTGCGGCTGACAGTTACGACCCCGCGCAGCCGCAGTTCCCCATCGCCAGGAAGGTGATCAAGGGTGGCTCGTTCCTGTGTGCCGACAGCTACTGCCTGCGCTACCGGCCTGCCGCTCGTCGGCCCCAGGCCGTCGACACCGGAATGAGTCACATCGGCTTTCGCTGCGTGCGGCGGCCGTGACCCGGGGATCAACCCAGATGACCCTGGTGCACGGAACGCGACTAGGCAATGATGCCTGGAACACGTTCTAATTCGACAGGAGCAGCATGGGGGAAGCGGTACTGGTCACGGGCGCCTTCGGGCTGGTGGGCTCGGCGACGGTGAAACGCCTCGCCGCCGACGGCCGCCGGGTGGTCGCCACGGACCTCGACATCTCAGCCAACCGCAAGGCGGTCGACAAACTGCCACCGGGCGTCGAGGTGCGCTACGCCGACCTCACCGATCCGGCCGCGGTCGACGCATTGATCGCCGACGTCGCACCGAGCGCCGTCATCCACCTGGCCGCGATCATCCCGCCGTTCATCTACATGCGTCGCGACCTGGCCGAGAAGGTCAACGTCGGCGGCACCGCCGCGCTGGTCGCGGCGGCGGAGAGACAACCGAGCCCACCCCGGTTCGTACTGGCCTCCAGCATTGCGGTCTACGGGTCGCGCAACCCGCACGAACACACCGACGTGCTGACCGCCGACACCCCGGTCAACCCGGCCGACGTGTACGGCGCGCACAAGGCGGCGGCCGAGAAACTGGTCCGCGCCTCGTCGCTGGAATGGGTGATCCTGCGCCTCGGCGGTGTGCTGACCGTCGACCCCGGCTCGTACATGAAGCTCGACAACCTGTACCTCGAACAGCTGCTGCCCATCGACGGCCGGCTCCAGACGGTCGACGTGCGCGACGTGGCACGGGCGTTCGCGGCGGCCACCAAGGCGGACGCGGTCGGCGAGACACTCCTGATCGGCGGGGACGACTCGCACCGGCTGCTGCAGGGCGACGTCGGTCCCGCGATGGCGGCTGCGATGGGTCTGGTGGGCGGGCTGCCCATCGGCCTGAAGGGCAACCCGGGTCGCGGCGACGACTGGTTCAACACCGACTGGATGGACACCGCCCGTGCGCAGGAAGTGCTTGGCCACCAACATCATTCCTGGCCCGACATGCTGGTGGAAACGGCCAACAAGGCCGGCTTCATGCGCCCCCTGCTGAGGGCCGCAGCGCCGCTCGCCAAGGAGATCCTCACGCGTCGGGCGCCGTACCGCGGACGCAACGAGCCCTATGCCGACCCGTGGGGTGCGATCGCCGCGAAGTGGGCCGACCCACGGCCGGAAGGGAGCACAGAATGACCACCGCGATCGTCGTCGGCGGCGCGTCCGGCATCGGCTGGGCGTCCGCGCGGGCACTGGCAGCCGAGGGCCACCGGGTGGTCGTCGCCGACCGCAACCTCGACGGAGCGCAGACGAAGGCCACCGAGCTGGGCGCGCCGCACACCGCCGCGTTCGTCGACGTCGTCGACGAGGACTCCGTCGCCGCACTCTTCGCGCAGACCGGCCCGGTCGACGTCGTGGTGAGCTGCGCCGGGTTCAGCAATGTCGGGCTCATCGTCGACATGCCCGTCGACCAGTTCCGTGCCGTGCTCGACGTCTGCCTCACCGGCGCGTTCATCGTCGCCAAGTACGCGGGCAGGCACCTCATCGATGGCGGCGCACTGGTGTCGATCTCCTCGCTGAACGCCCGCCAACCCGCCGTCGGCATGAGTGCGTACTGCTCTTCGAAGGCAGGGCTCTCGATGTTAACCCAGGTGGCCGCACTCGAATTGGCTCCGCGCGGCATCCGGGTCAACGCCGTGGCGCCCGGCTTCGTGCACACCCCGCTCACCGAAGGCGCCGCAGCCGTTCCCGGTGTCGTCGAGGAATACGTCGAGAACACGCCGCTCGGCCGGGCGGGCACGCCCGAGGACATCGCCGATGCCGTCCTGTTCCTGACCAAGGCGCCGTGGCTGACCGGCGAGGTGCTCGACCTCAACGGCGGCGCCCACATGAAGCGCTACCCCGACGTCATCGGTCACGTCAACAGGCTGATGTCGACATGACGTTCGCGGGCAAGCAGGCGATCGTCACGGGCGCGGGCTCGGGCATCGGCGCCGCACTGTGCCGGGCCCTGTCCGCCGCAGGCGCCGACGTGGTCTGCACCGACCTCGACGAGGCCGCCGCCGCACGCACCGCCGCACCCCTTGGCGCCCGATCGGCACCACTCGACGTCACCGACGCCGCCGCCGTCCAGGCGTGCGTCGACGACGTCGTGCACCGGACCGGCCGACTCGACCTGATGTTCAACAACGCGGGCATCACGTGGGGCGGCGACACCGAACTGCTGACCCTGGACCAGTGGAACGCGATCATCGACGTCAACATCCGCGGCGTCGTGCACGGCGTCGCCGCCGCCTACCCGCAGATGGTCCGCCAAGGTTTCGGTCACATCGTCAACACTGCGTCGATGGGCGGGCTCACCGCGGCCGGGCAGATCACCAGCTACGTGATGACCAAGCATGCGGTGGTTGGCCTTTCGCTCGCCCTGCGATCCGAGGCCGGCGGCCCACGGCGTGGGCGTGCTGGCCATCTGCCCGGCGGCGGTGGAGACGCCGCTGCTCGACAAGGGCGCGGTGGGCGGTTTCGTCGGCCGCGACTACTACCTCAAGGGCCAGGGCATCAAGACCGCCTACGACGCCGACCGGTTGGCCCGCGACACCCTGCGGGCCATCGAGCGCAACAAGGCGCTGCTGGTGAAGCCGCGGCGCGCGCACGCCGCGTGGCTGTTGGCGCGGTTGGCGCCGGGGCTGATGCAGAGGATGTCGATTCGGTTCGTCGCCGGCCAGCGGGAAACCCAAAGCCGTTCATCGGTGGGCCTTTCCTGACAGGATCAGTCCGTGGCCATGGACACCGAGTTCACCGCGTCGCAGAAGCGCGCGCTGTCGGTGGCCACGATCCTTGCGCTCCTCTTCGTGGCCTACTTCCTGCGCAACTACTTCATCCTGATCGTCGTGGCCGCCGTGGCCGCCTACCTGTTCACCCCGCTGTATGACCGGATGCGGCGGCGTTTCGGCGCCGGGCTGTCCGCGACCCTGACCCTGTTCGCGCTGCTCGGTTCCGTGATCATCCCGGTGGGACTGATCGTCGTGTTCGCGGTCGTCCAGGTCACCAGCATGGTTCAGAGCGTCTCCGACTGGGTGGCCAAGACCGACCTCAGCGCGCTCGGCGACAAGGCGCTGCGGCTGGTCAACGAGACCCTGGTGCGGGTGCCGTTCCTGCATGACGTCCAGGTGACGCCAGATCTGTTGCGGCAGAGGATGAGTACCGTCGCTCAGCATGCCGGCGAGTATCTGCTCGGGTTCCTGCAGGGCGCGGCCGGCGGGCTGATCGGCGGCGTGACCGCTGCGGTTCTCTTCCTCTACGTGTTCATCTCGCTGCTGACCAACAGCGCGCAGGTGGCGACCCTGGTCCGCAGGCTCAACCCGCTGGGTGAAGAGGTCACCGACCTCTATCTGGAGAAGATGGGCGCGATGGTGAAGGGCACCGTACGCGGTCAGTTCGTCATCGCGCTGGCGCAGGGCCTCTCGGGTGCCGCCTCCATCTACATCGGCGGCTTCCACGACGGCTTCTTCATCTTCGCGATCCTGCTCACCGCGCTGTCGGTCATCCCGTTGGGCGGCGGCATCCTGAGCATCCCGTTCGGCATCGGAATGATCCTGTTCGGCAACGTATTCGGCGGCATCTTCGTGATCGCGTTCCACCTCTTGGTGGTGACGAACATCGACAACTTCCTGCGCCCGATCCTGGTGCCACGCGAGGCGCGACTCGACTCGGCGCTGATGCTGCTCGCCGTCTTCGCCGGGATCGCGATGTTCGACTTCTGGGGCATCGTCATCGGCCCGGTGCTGATGATCGTCGTCGTGACGACCATCAGCGTCTACCTCGCGGTGTACAAGGGCGTCCCGCTCGACCAGTTCGACGACGACGAGCCCGACGAACCCGGCCCGCTGCGCCGACTTCTGGACCGCGCCCGCAAACGGGTCTCCCCGCAGGGGCCAAGGTAACGAAGGAGCCCGCCGACGCGGCTGATGCTTGATAGCGTTGCCATCCAAGGGTTCGCCGGCGCGGAGGGGTCCCCATGGAGCGCGATCACGAGTTCACCGTCAAGTTGCCCGGCGACGGCAGCTATGCCGTCAAGCTGCTCGAGGGCGTACACGTCGAGCGTGTCGACGGCACCACGCTCGGCCACTGGCCCGCCTTCGAACTCGACGCCGAAGGCGATAGCGACGCCGAGGTGTTCCGCGAGCTGCTGAGCGGCCTGCAGCAGCAACTCGGCGCCGGATCCGACTCGCCGGAATTCGAGTCCTTCGCGGCATACGTGCGCGAGCACGGCTCGCGGCTGTCCGACGAGGAGGTCGCCGACCGCGAGCTCGCTCAACTGCGCTCAATGACCACCCGCTGGCGCGTCACCGACGACGAGCAATACATGGTGCGGCTCTGGCAGGACGTCGAGGTGCAGCGCGATGGCGATCGTCGTCACCGCCAGCGCCTTCGGCCTGCACGGCAGTGGGCAACGGGTCGGCCAGGCCATGCAGTCTCTGAGTGGTGCCGTCACCGAGTCCTGCGGTGACTCCGGCGCACCGGGCCCACGGTTCGAGGAGCTCACCGCCTGGGTGCGGTCGAACGGCGAGCAGGTACCGGCGGACGTCCTCGCGCAGGAGGCGAAGGACAAGCAGGCCTACCTTTCCGCGCGCGAAGAGCTGCGTGCCATCACACCCGACGACATCGCCGCCGAGAGCTCGACGGGCGTTCCGCTGCTGGTCGACTTCTGGGCCGAGTGGTGCGGGCCGTGTCGCATGGTGACGCCGGTGCTTGCCGCGCTGGCTGCGCAGTGGGCGGGGCGGATCGTCGTCCGCAAGATCGAGGTCGACCAGTTCGACGGGATCTGGGAACGGTTCAACTTCCGTGGCATCCCCGCCATGCTGGTGTTCAAGGACGGCAAGGAGATTCACCGCGTGATCGGTTTCGGCGGCAAGAAGCACCTGATGGCCGAGCTCGAGCCGCTCCTCGCTTGATTCCGGCGCGGCTGAGCGTCGCAGGCGTGACGTCGCGGCCTCAGAGGGCAGCTGCGGCGGCGCGCAGGCGGTCGCCGAGATCGCCGCGGCCCCACTCGTACATCGGTCCGCAGCCGTCGGAGAGCAACAGGCGCAGCCGCGCCATTCCCGTGGCACTGACGTGGCGCGGTGAATGCAGCCGCAGGGTGATCATGTCGATGACGTCCTCGGCCGCGGTGACATTGCGACGGTGGACGGGTATCCGGGAAGACCGGAACGGGCGACCGTGGTGCGCATCGATGACGCAGAGGCGCAGTGTGCGTGCTATCGCGTGGCGCTCGCGGTCGGACTCCAGACGGGCGGCGTGGATGGCGAGCGCGCTTCCGGCAGGCCGGGCAGCGCGCACCGCCAGTTGGCCGTCCAGGCGGCGCGGGAAGAGACGGGCCGTCAGGTGCGCGCGTAGGGAGGGATAGCCAGGTGCATCGTTGGCGGCGTTCACGCCGACGGGTGTGGCCACGAAACTGCGGGGTTCGGTCACGGGAGTCCTTGGAGAGTGATGTTAAAACTGCGTTACATCGCTTTCAACGTCCCGCCCAAGTTGCGCCATTCGCCGCGAGACGGACCTCACATTCAGCTGCGAGCCCTGCGGCCATTAGAAGAAGTCGCGCGAAGACTCGGCGTTAGCCGTCGCGCAGTCGCTCGTTGAGGAATGCGACGACGCGCTTGCGCGCCTCATACGCCGGATGCCCGTCCACCTCGCGGACCTCCAGGGTCAGCACCGAGTGGGCCCTCTTGCCGAACCCGTGCTCATTGCCCTTCTTCGAGTCGATCTCTATCACCTCGAAGGCGTCACCGAGCCGGGCCTTCAGCGTCTTGAATCTCGCGGCCGGCGACAAGGGATCGTCGCTGAACCGCAACCCCAGAGCGCACAGCCCGTCCTCGGCGACCCGGCGTTCGACGACCTTCAACTCGGCTTCGGACAAACCGGGGTCGGCCTTCTGCTTCGCAGTCAGACCTATCGGCAGCGACGGTTGGCTCAGCACCGGAGCCAGCACGCTGTCGTCCACGGCGGCAGCGAGGGCGAAACCGCCGCTCCAGCATTCGCCGATCACACCGACCCCCTTGCCGGGCGTCCGCTCGTTGAGGTCACGTGCCAGCGCCCGCAGGTAGTGCGCGATCGGCCGGTCGGCGTTGGTCGCGAATGCCGCGAATTCCTTTGCCACGCAGCCACGCAACATGATCGGCACCATCCCCGGCCTGACGCCCGGCGCCCCCGGCGTGCCGTACAACGACGGCACGGCCACGGTGAACCCGTTGTCCACCAAGTGATTGCCCAGGCCGAGTACGCCGGGATGGATGCCGGGCATCTCGGGGATCAGGACGACGCCGGGGCCTTCGCCCTTGCGGTAGACGTCATGGGTGTAGCCGGCAGCGGTGAACGGCTCGGCGGTCCATCCGGTGAGGTCGGCTTCCGGAGCCGCCCCGGCGGCGACATCCGGTGTGCGAGCCGCCCCGGCGGCGACATCCGGTTTGCGTGCGGTCATTGACGCTCCTAGCGGACGGCCAGCGGCGGCTGCGTCTGCGTCGCCGCGGCCAGCATACGGTACTCATCCGTACCGGCAGCGCCCTGCAACGCGAGCTGCGCGGGCCCGGTCGGACCGGTCAGCCGGGTGGTCCACACCGGACGTCCGTTATCGGCACCCTCGTAGACGATCCAGTTCACCCCGTCGACGTCCTGCGTGCCCGTCGGCGCGAGACCGGTGTCGAGCGAGGCGACGAGCTTCTCCTCGTCGGCGTCGCTCTGGGTCAGGCTGAGGTACATACCGCTCGGAGTCAGATAGCCGACGCCGGACATCACGGCGCGGGCGGGCCGACCGTCCTGGCCGGTGCGCCCGCCGTCGATGCTGCCGCGGGAACCGGAGTTCGCGTGCCAGTCCGCCGGCAACTTCGGCAGCCGGATCGGGATCTTGAGCGCCTCGGCGTCGGCCTTCAGTGCGGCGGGCGCGTCATAGGGCGGCGGCGGCCCCTCACCAGGGCCTTCGGGCGCGAACGAGCACATGCCGAGCAGGCCGGCGAGCACGATGCAGGCGAGCACCAGCGGGGCCATCGACCAGAACATGTCCCGGCCGTCCTGCAACAGCCTGGGCTTCGCGGGCTTGGGTGCCGGAGCCGATGCAGGGGTGGTCACATCCGCCAGTATCCCAGCTCCCAAAGTCCGGCCCCCTAATGGGACAATCTGCCCATGACTTCTCCCGAAGCTCTTCGCGCAAGCGGCTCATCGAACCCCGATGCTCTTCGCGCAAGCGGCTCATCGTTGCGACCCCGGAGGGAAGCCCCCGACCGCAACCTCGCCCTCGAACTGGTGCGGGTCACCGAGGCGGGCGCGATGGCCGCCGGTCGATGGGTCGGCCGCGGCGACAAGGAGGGCGGCGACGGCGCGGCCGTCGACGCCATGCGCGAGCTGGTCAACTCCGTGTCGATGCGTGGCGTCGTGGTCATCGGCGAGGGCGAGAAGGACCACGCCCCGATGCTCTACAACGGCGAAGAGGTCGGCAACGGCGACGGCCCTGACTGCGATTTCGCCGTCGATCCCGTCGACGGCACGACACTGATGAGCAAGGGCATGCCCAACGCCATCTCCGTGCTGGCCGTCGCCGAGCGCGGCGCGATGTTCGACCCGTCGGCCGTCTTCTACATGAACAAGATCGCGGTCGGCCCCGACGCCGTCGACGTCATCGACATCACCGCGCCGATCGGCGAGAACATCCGGCGGGTCGCCAAGGTGCGCAATTCCACTGTCGCCGACATCACGGTGTGCGTGCTCGACAGGCCACGGCACAATCAGCTCATGGCCGACGTGCGGGACGCGGGCGCCAGGATCCGGCTGATCTCCGACGGCGACGTGGCGGGCGCGATCGCGGCATGCAGGCCGGGTTCCGGCACCGACATGCTGGCAGGCATCGGCGGCACCCCGGAGGGCATCATCACCGCGGCCGCGATCCGCTGCATGGGTGGCGCCATCCAGGCCGTCCTGGCCCCCACCGACGACGCCGAGCGCCAGAAGGCCATCGACGCCGGCCACGAGCTGGACAAGGTGCTGATGACCGAGGATCTGGTGTCCGGGGAGAACGTCTTCTTCTCCGCCACCGGCGTCACCGACGGCGACCTCCTCAAGGGCGTCCGCTACTTCGGCGGCGGGTGCACCACGCAGTCGATCGTCATGCGGTCGAAGTCCGGCACCGTCCGGATGATCGACGCCTACCACCGGTTGTCCAAACTGAACGAGTACTCCGCGGTCGATTTCACGGGTGACAAGACCGCCGCCTACCCCTTGCCATAGAACATCGCCAATCACCGACGAAACAGGGAGCAGATGGCCGCCGACAGCGTTGTCGTTAACGCAGAAGAAGCCACTTACCGCATCGAACACGACACCATGGGTGAAGTGCGCGTGCCGATCAACGCGCTGTGGCGCGCGCAGACCCAGCGCGCGGTGGAGAACTTCCCCATCTCGTTCCGGCCACTCGAGCGCACCCAGATCCGCGCCCTCGGCCTGCTCAAGGGCGCGTGCGCACAGGTCAACAAGGACCTCGGCCTGCTGGCTCCGGAGAAGGCCGACGCGATCATCGCGGCCGCCGGTGAGATCGCCGACGGCCTGCACGACGACCAGTTCCCCATCGACGTCTTCCAGACCGGTTCTGGCACCAGCTCGAACATGAACGCCAACGAGGTGATCGCGAGCATCGCCGCGGCCGGCGGCGTGACCGTGCACCCGAACGACGACGTGAACATGTCGCAGAGTTCCAACGACACCTTCCCGACCGCCACCCACATTGCCGCCACGGAAGCCGCAGTGCGCCATCTGATTCCGGCGCTCGAGGTACTGCACGAATCACTGGGGAACAAGGCCAGGCAGTGGCGCACCGTCGTCAAGTCCGGCCGCACGCACCTCATGGACGCGGTGCCGGTGACGTTGGGCCAGGAATTCGGCGGCTACGCCCGCCAGATCGAAGCGGGCATCGAGCGCGTCAAGGCCACGCTCCCCCGCCTCGGTGAGCTGGCCATCGGCGGCACCGCCGTCGGCACCGGGCTGAACGCACCCGACGGTTTCGGCGCGAAGGTCGTCGAGGTACTCGTCGACCAGACGGGGCTCGCGGAGTTGCGCACGGCCGCCGACTCGTTCGAGGCGCAGGCGGCGCGCGACGGCCTCGTCGAGGCGTCCGGCGCACTGAAGACGATCGCCGCGTCGCTGACCAAGATCGCCAACGACATCCGGTGGATGGGGTCCGGCCCGCTGACCGGCCTCGGCGAACTGCAGCTGCCGGATCTGCAGCCGGGCAGCTCGATCATGCCCGGCAAGGTCAATCCCGTGCTCCCCGAAGCGGTTACACAGGTGGCCGCGCAGGTCATCGGCAACGACGCTGCCGTGACGGTCGGTGGCCTGTCGGGCGCCTTCGAACTCAACGTGTACATCCCGATGATGGCGCGCAACGTGCTCGAGTCCTTCACGCTGCTGTCCAACGTGTCGAAGTTGTTCGCCGAGAGGTGCATTGACGGCCTGATCGCCAACGAGGGCCACCTGCGCGACCTCGCCGAGTCGTCGCCGTCGATCGTGACACCGCTGAACTCCGCGATCGGGTACGAGGAGGCCGCCAAGGTCGCCAAGGAAGCCCTCAAGGAGCGCAAGACGATTCGCCAGACCGTGATCGACCGCGGGCTGATCGGCGACAAGCTCTCCGAGGAAGAACTCGACAAGCGCCTCGACGTGCTGAAGATGGCCAAGGTGAAAGGACGGCGCACTAGCCGCCGGATCGGCCGGTGGACTCCTGCGCCGACGGCTTCGGCCCCCCGTAGCTCACGATCCGGCGCATCCGTCGAATCGCGTTCAGCCGGTCGGCGAGATTGTGGGCGCCCATCGGCTCGAATGACGTGATGGCGCGCAGCGTCTGCAACGGGGACATCCTGCCGAGCCCCGTCGCGACGGTGACTCCCGCGGCGTCGGTGAGCGTCCAATGCTGTTCGCGTGCGGCACTCCACTTCACCGTGGACATCGGAATCCTGATGTCCAGGCGATGCTCGTCGCCGCCGAGGGTCAGCATCGCGGTGGCCGACAGGTGCCGCTCCCCCGCCGACCCCACCAATCGCACCGATGCGCTACGGAAGGGGCGGTAACCGTACTTGGGATGACGGAAGCCGCCCACCCCCGACGCGCGCGACTCGCCGGCCAGGTCGTCGAGGCTGTCCGACTCCACCACCAGCGTGCAGGCCCCGTCCCCACCTGGATTGAGATAGCCGTTGGCCCGCAACGTGATCCGCGCGCCAAGCGCTCGCGCGGGAGTCGCGGTGAGCGCATGGCGGGCCTCGGGCGTGGTGATGTCCACGCCGTCGTCGGTCCGCTGGGCGAGGTAGGCGCACGCGTCGCGGTAACCGATGTCGATCAACGTCTCCGCGTCGATGCGCCCGGCCACGAAGTCCGGGTCCAGCGGTAGCGGCAGCGACGGCCTGATCACGTGAACGCGGATGCGGTCACTGCCGTCGGGTGCCGAATCACCCTGTGCGCGTGCGGCATTCGTGCTGGCGACCCAGCCGAGCTCGTTCTCGAGTCCGGCCGTTGCGCTCATCTCGATCATGTGCACGTACTGCTCGAGCGACCCGTTGCCCCACCGCGGCGTGTTGCCGATGCACCATGCCACCCACAGTTCGGTGCAGCCGCGCTGCACGGAATCGGTCAGGTTGGCGTCCTTGATCCACACGGCGTCCGTCCACGTCTTGCCGTCGCGCTGCACGGCAGGCATCAGGCCCGCGAGTGAGACGCCCGCGATGAGCAGATCCTCGTCGAGTTCGGTGTGCGGAATCGCAACGCACTGCTTGGCGCCGAAGTCCGCGACGTTGAACGACCCGGTCATCGCCGTTGCGGAGTTCACCCGGGCGATGTCGATTCCGAGCTGGGGCAGGATGTGGCGCCGAATGCCTCCCGAGCCACCGATCGCGGACCAGTCCGTCGGTGACCGCAGGTACTCCCACAGCGGAAGCAGCGAGACGAATCGTCGCACGGTGACGGCCCGCCAGCGCTCGGCCATCTCGGTGGGAGTGAGCCCCGACTGCAGCATGGCGAGGGTGAAGATGCCGCCCGAAGTGCCATCGCCGTGCTCGAACTCGATGCCTGCCTCGTCGAGCGCCATCACCACGCCCGTCTGCCACGCGACGCGAATTCCCCCGCCCGCCAGGACGAGCGCGCGGCGCGTCATCGGCGACGGAGCACTCGCGCGAGCACGATGGCACTTGCGCCGTCGAACGCGGCGAGGGCGAGCGCACGCGGATGGAATTGGCCGACGGCCTTCACACGTACGGCCCCGGCTTCGGTGGCCGGCCATTGGCCGTCGGCGGCGCCAACCAGTCCTCGCTATTCGGCAGCCCGGCAACCGCTTTGAGCGACTTCTCCTCCGGTTGGGGCTCGGGTTGGGCGGGTGCGGTGATGAACCAACCCTCGTAGTGGTCGTCGAGCACACCATGGGAATCGGGCATGCAGGCGACGAAGATGGCATGGTCCGAGATTTGAAGCGTCCGGAGGGGATCCATCCGCGGATGCGGGCCGAGCATGCACTCGGCCTTCCTTATCCGGCCCGCACTCACCTCGGCGGTGTCCGAGAAGTAGATGCTGGACTTCATCAGCATGCCGCGAAACTGGCAGTAGTTGGTGGCGCCGAAGTCGCGAAGCGGGATCTTCAGCCGCGTCGGCCGCGGCACGGTGATGCGCATGCACAGTTCCCCGTCGAGGTCGTACTGGCTCGACATCTGCTCGGACGTGACGTCGAAGTCCAGATTCGCCTGGTGCTTGGGCATTCCCCAGATGCCCTTGCCACCCTTGACCGAGATCTCGGTGCTGACGGGCAGGTCCCACACGTACTGGCCGACTGCCGAAGTCCGTTCGGCCAGAAAGGTTCCCATGAACCTCGCGCCAGCCCGCTTGTGATAGCAGGCGAAGGCGATGCTGTATTCGATGTAGGACCCGATGTCGGTCTTCTTGTAGTCGATCACCGTGATGATCATCAGTGCCCTGCCGCGTGGCAGCTTGACCAGCTTGATCTCCTCGCCGGGCAGCAGCGCGGCGGTCTGCGCGTAGTCGACGGTGAATCCCACCATCAACGCCGGAGAATTGAGCGAGTTGATCGGCATCTTGAAGGGGATGCCGTCCACCGTGGCGTAGCTGTCCTGCAATGCCCGCTGCCGCGCCTTCTGAGTCATTTGGCCAGCTCCTCGAGAATCTGGGGGAACACGTCGCGGGCGGAGTACTTGCCCATGAAGACGTCGAGATGGCCGTAGCCCTTGAGGTATTCGACCGAGTGACGGCCCGGATCGTGGGACTCCAGATACTCGTACGTCCTGGTTTGGCTTGCGGGAAGGAAGCAGCGGTTGTGCGTGCCTGCCATCAAGTGGAAACGCGCGTGTTTGGCCGGCGGCCCCGACAGGGGATCCAGAGGCAGCCCTGGCACGGTGCCCGTCGGCATCAGCTTGCCCAGTCGAGCGCTCTTCGCGATCTGCTTGAAGAACGTCAGTGGCACGGGGCCGAATTCGTCAGTGAGCCAGGCGTGTGTCTGCGCCGAGAAGTTCTCGTGTCGCCACAGTCCGGGTCGCCCGGCGCCGTAGGTGAAGCTGACCATCTTGCACACCGTGTTGTCGCACTCGCGGTGGGTGACCCGGACGAGTTCCACCATCGCCCGTGCGAGGAAGCCGTCGGGGCGGCTGGCTCCCCAGTGCGGGTCGACCCACCCCATCGCCTCCGAGACCCCTGGCACGACGTAGTCGAGCTTGACCCGCGACCACCACGGCACGACCGGATGCAGCGACATCGCGTTCGACACGATGGTGTCGACCTTCGGCAGCAGACCCGCGACGGACGAGAGCGCGAAACTGCTCGAGCCCTGGCAGTGAATGAGCGCCTTGACCGATGCCGCACCCGTGGCTTCGACGATGGTGTCCACCGCGCGCGGATGGTCGTAGACCGCGGCCTGATCGAGGTTCCACAGGTTCTTCTCGACGTCGATGCTCGCGCGCCAGTTCTCCAGCCAGACGTCCCAACCGTCCGCGACGAGTGCGTCGACGACGGTTTCGTGCTCCGGCGCGCGAAAGATGTTGGCCCTGACCCCCGCACCGTGGACGAGGATCACCGGGCCGCGCCACGGGTCCTTCTTCCCGCGCACCCGGTGCATGTTGAGCGCCATGCCGTCCCCTGCGGTGAACGGAATGATCTCGGTGGTCGACTCCGTTGTAGCAGCTGTCATCTCGGCCTCCTCGTCAGCGGACCCGGGTATGCGTCGATCAGCCGGCCCAGGAAGAACAACCCGAAGCGACCCACTCCGAGCGGCGTACCGCGGAACGTGGTGAGTTGGCGCGCGAACATCGGTGCGTCCAGCCGCAGGATGCCGCGCCCGTGCTCGTCGTCGACGCCGGCGTCCTCGTCCGCGATCCCCCGAACCAGTCGGGCGTACAGCGTCGTGGTGTCCGTCCACGCGTCGAAACCCCAGTCGTCTCCGACGTCCTTGTAGCCGAGCAACGTCATCGGGTCACCGCTCGGTGTCGTGAAGACCAGGCGGTACTTCATCAGGTAACGTCCGCGACCGGCGCGGGTGAAGAGGTTGAACGTGCTTTGTTTACAGTCGATCTCGATTTCGTCGGCGTAGAACTCGGGGCACCGTACGACGCCCTTGGCCCACATCGTGTGGTCCGGGTCGGCCAGGAACTTCTTCACGTCATCGGTGCCGATCGTGAGCCGGAACGCGAGGTGGTTCCAGTCCCGCCGTCCAACGACGAAACCGGTGTCGTAGGCCGGGGCACCAGGGGTGTAGAACCCCGACATCTCCTCCGTGAACTCAACTCTCATGGTGTGCTCACGAACTCGGCGACGTTCGGCGGCGGATCGGAAGGCGATTCGTCGAGCAAGCTGTCGGCCACGCGGTCGGCGAACGCCGCAATCGTGAGCGACGGGTTCGCGCCGACCGGCCCGGGAAACACCGAGCCGTCGCACACCCGCAGACCCAGGAACGCCGTACACATTCCCCCATCCGTCGACGACACCCGGCGACACGTTCGTACTGGCAGGACAACCGCCGAGCGGATGAACGGTGATGACCCGACGGAGCAGATACGTCGGGTTGACGTCGAAGTCACCGTCGAGCACGTCGGCGATGGCACGCATGCGGGCGATCATCATCTCGAAGTAGCGCGTCGACGTCCGCGTCGTCCACGTGCTGTCCAGCATCGGCGGATCACACGTTTCGTCCCGCAGGTACAAGGTGCCGTCTGGCACGTCGCGGCCCATTCCGAGGATGGGCAGTGCCCGTGAGCTGAACTGCCCACGCCCGAGGATCTGGGTGATGTCGTGCGAGAGGGCGGTATTGCGGTGACCGGCCAATCTCGCTGCGCCACGGCGGATCAGCGTGCTCACCGATCGCCGCGCCAGTCCCGAGGCCTGCGATACCTCCGCCAGCCACGCCGCGAACGCGGGGAAGCCTGCGTCCTGGATGTACATCCCGTGATCCTCGGACGAACCGGTGTCCGTCTTGTCCGGATACCCGGCGTAGGCCGTGATCACCGGGCCGAGCGTGCTCTGGAGCTCGCTGCCTGCGTTCATGATGAAACCCAACAGGTCGCCGTTGCCGCAGAAGCGGCTCCCCAGCGCGGGGTTGTCCAGTCCGAGCCGTTGCCGGTTGGCCAGGAGCAGGAACGTCGACCCAAGAGTTCCCGCCGACACCACGACCCGCCTGGCCCTGATGGTGCTGACGGGAAGCTGCCTGGTCGGTGTCGGCACCCCCTCCTGCTCGGGCCGGTGGACCACGACGTCGACGTGGAAGAAGCCATCATCGGCGGGGCGCGTGATGCGCCGGACCTCGGTTCGCTCGTGGATCGACGCGCCGTAGGAGCTGGCCGCGGAGAGATACGTGTGATCGAGCGAGTTCTTGGCGCCTTCGTTACAGCCGACATCGCACTCGCCGAGCATCCGGCAGGTACGGCGCGGCACTCCAAATATGTTGGGGTACTCCTCATCCGGTAGCGGCAGCCCGATTCCCGCCACGTCGCCTTCGCCCCGGAACCTGACGGCGAGCGGAGCGTAGTGCACCGGCACCACGCTGCCCGCGGCAGCGCGGAACGCGGCGGTCTTCGGAAGGTCGAACCCGGCCGGGACATCGCCGTCCGTCTCCGGATTGGGGAGCGTCTGCACGCGCAGAAACTGCTCGACGTTGTGGTAGTGCGGTTCCAGGTCCCCGTAGCCGAAGGTCCACTGCTCCTGCACACCCGGTTGATACGGATGCGGGTGGCTGAACCACGCTTCGGGCTTGCGCAGCATCACATTTGCGTAGATCAGGGAGCCGCCGCCCAGACCGCTGGAGACGACGGCGTCCAGGCTGCGGAACGACCAGACGTCGAACATCCCGTGCAGGCCGTCCGACGGATCCCAGAAGTTGGCCGACAACCCCGCCGGCGTGCGCGGAAACGAACCGGGCGGATAGCTCTTGCCACGTTCGACCACGCACACGTGGCGGCCTTCCTTGGCCAGGCGGGCGGCGATGACGGAGCCACCGAATCCCGATCCGATGACGAGCACGTCCACCTCGTCGGGGACATCTCCCACGTGCAGACTCATCCGGCTGCGCCCTCGAGACCGCTAGTAGGCGCGCATGGTCAAGACACCAGACATTTGCGAGCTCCCCCCACTTGCTGATCTGTAAGGTTCGGATATTAACGCGCGAGATCGCCGAACGCGTGCCATTTGAGCCACCTCGTGCGACCGAGTCGGGGGCATTACGCCGGGGTGCGATCCAATCTCTCGGCTCGGCAACGCCGGGACACGTTCGTGATCGGATTCCGGTGTGACGCACGTCCCTGTTTCGGTGTTCAACGGCGAGAATTCGACCACTGGTAAACGCTCCTCGAATTGGGTCGAAACAATTCTAATGAGAGTGGTCTCGGCCCTATAGTCCACCCATGGGGGAAATGGTGTGGCCGAAGCCACGCGTACGACTGATGGTCACTCTTCGGCGTGTTGCTGGCCGAATTCCACGCGTAAGCGATCCGCCGCCGGGAAGGTAAGCGAGGAGGACGCCGATGTCGAATGAGCCTCCAGCGCGGCCCACGAAGCTCGAGGACCTGCGCTTCAAGCGGCGTCCCCCCGTGCAGTGGTTCAGCCCGCCCACGCTGGCCCGTGCGGCCGCGAAGGTGATCCTCGCCGCCGCGTTCGGTGACTATCTGGACAAACGGGAGATGCAGGGCACGCTCGGCGACACGATATTCGCCATCGATCCGGACGCAGACGACCTCTGGTTCGACTTCGTGGCCGACACCGGCGACGGATTCAATTCCACCTACTCCGTCGCATGGTGCATGGCGCGCAAGGAGATCGAGTTCGAGGTAGCCGGAAAGACCGAGACGCTTGAAGCGGGCCAAACTGGTGGTGCTCGGCGGGGACGAGGTCTACCCCTACGCGACTCCCAAGGAGTATCTGGACCGGTTCGAGGGACCGATGCAGGCCGCACTCCCATGGACCGAGGGCGATTCCACACCGCCGCCGGACGACGGCCGCCCGCCGTCCCACCCCGACCTGGAACGGCCGGAAGCCCCGGCGAACCCCACCCTTCTGGCGATCCCGGGCAATCACGACTGGTATGACGGTCTCACCGGTTTCATGCGGCTGTTCGCGCAGCGAGGCTGGATCGGCGGCAGGCAGCTCATCCAGAAGCGCAGCTACTTCGCCGTCAAACTTCCTGGTGCATACTGGCTTTGGGGCATCGACATTCAGAGCGACTCCTACATCGATGCCGCGCAGCTGTGGTACTTCGCAGTCGCGGCGGCCAAGATGGCGGACGACGACCGCCTCATCATCTGCACCGGCAAGCCCAGTTGGATCGACGTCGGCGACGATCCCGATGCCTACCGGAACCTGAAGAAGGTCGAGAGTCTGGTGCCCAAGACGGTCCGCGTGGTGCTGATGCTGAGCGGGGACAGTCACCACTACGCCCGATACGAAGCTGAGCAGCCGGACGCGAACGGATCGCACCGGATGAAGATCACCGCGGGCGGTGGCGGCGCCTTCCTGTCCGCCACCCACAATCTCGACGATCACGTGAGAGTGCCCAGGCGCGTCGCGCTGGGCGACGCCGTTCCGGCCGACGAAAGATTCGACCTGAAAACACTTTATCCCTCGGCGAAGCAGTCCCGCTTGCTGTCCCTGAGGGCCCTCCTGCTGCCGGTGCGCAATTGGACGTTCATGCCGATTCCCGGGATGTTCTATCTCTTGTTGTTCATCGCGAGCAACTCACGGCTCACCGCCGACGAGAACAAGGCACCGACCGAAACCCTCAGCAACAAACCGGGTTTCCTCGATCTGCTGGCAACCTTCCTCAACGGGTCGACCCCGCTGCTCATCGTCGTCCTCTTCGCGATGATCTCCGGGTTCTACGTGATCCCCAAGCGAGTCGGGGTGTGGCCTGCGCGGTTCCTCCGTACCATTCTCGGACTGGTGCAGACGGCCGTCCACCTGGCCGCCCAGGCGTGGTTCGCGATGATCCTGCTCAGGTTCAGGCCGGAGAACCACGACAGGGTCTTCTTGCTGTGCGGCAGCACGCTGATGTTCATCTTCGGCGCAGTGGTGGGATCGCTCATCGTGGCGTTCTTCCTCTGGGCGCTGTTCAGGGCCGCCAACTGGAACGACACCGAAGCCTTCTCGGCGTTCCGCCACACGGGTTACAAGAACTTCCTCCGAATGCACGTGACGAAGGACGAGATCACGGTGTACGCGATCGGCATCGACAAGATCTCGCACAAATGGGACATCACACCGAACCCCTCGAACGAGGATTCGTGGTTGTGCCCCAAGGACTCCCCCGACATCCCGATGCGGCTTCTGGAACCGCCTTACAGGGTCTCCTGAGGCGAGTCGACGGTGGTGTTCTCGTCCGTCGCGCCCACCGCTCGAAGCACCTTGCGAAGCTTCCGATAGATGGCAAAGCCGATCCCGACCGCGACACTGATGAGGACGAACTTCCGCACCACCGGGATCAGCGTGTCGTAGAGCGTGTCCGCTCCCCATGCGGTTCCGAGAAGTCGGTCCGAGATGCCTTGCGGCAGACGCTCGGTGATGCTGCCCCCGAGCGCGTTGCCCAGATACAGCGCGATGATCGCGAGCACCGAGCCGATCCCGAGAAAGCTGCCGAGCCGCACCGGAATCGATGATGCCGCAAGGAAATGCGTTCCAGAGGGTTTCACGATGACCATGGCCCCACCTCCATGTGGTCAAGCACAGAACTTCGAGATCTCGGATATTAGTCGCGAGTCGCAGTCCACGAGCCCGAACCGACGACGGCTTAAGCCGATTCGCTCTCCGCCAGCCACCGGATGCCCGGCCACGCCGTGAGCACTGTGCAGCACCAGGCTCAGCGTGACCGTCACCGCCACCACCTGGATGATCAACGACTCCTGCTCGATCTGACCCCGCTCGACCACGAGCAGACCCAGCACCAGAGTGCCTATGCCGCGTGGCCCGAACCATCCGATGAAGAAGCGGTTGCGGGCGGGCAGATCACTGCGGATCAGCGCCAGGCTCACCGCAACCAGTCGTACTCCCAGCAGTGCCACCACCGCGAAGACGACCACCCGCCAGTCGGCGTCGCGCCACCCCGCGATGACCGCGTAGCTGCCGAACATCGCGAACACCATCAGTTCCAGCAGTTGACCGGCCGCGTCGGACACCTGCGTCTCGGGCGGCACACCGGTGCGCTTCGCCACGAACGCGAACGCCAGGCCGCCGGCGAACGCGGCGACGAAACCGCTGCCGTGCAGTCCCTCACCCACCTGGAAGCAGACCAGGGCGACGGCGAGCGTGGCGAGCTGCGCCCAGGTGCCGCTCATCCATTCACGCTTTCGCGACCGGGCGATCACCAGACCGCCGACCGCGCCGACGACCAACCCGACGACCAACGACACCACCTCGGTGCGGACCAGGAACAACGTCCACCGGCTCGCGTCGGAATCGGCATGCTCGGACGCCAACGCCAGCGCCGCGAGCAGGGCCGCCAGCGCGAAGCCGTCGTAGAAGCCGCTCTCGGTGGACAGCGCGTGCCGGACCCGTTCCGGAATCCGCTTGTCCTCCAGCAGCGCATCGATGAGTGCCACCTCGGTCGGCGCGACGATCGCCGCCAGGCACACCGCCTCCCACAGCGGCATCACCGGCAGCACCAGCAGTGCGGTCAGGGTGCCGAGTGCCAGAGCCAGCGGGATGCCGATCACCAGCAGCCGGAACGTGACCTCCCGCCGCCGGAACACCAGCGACAGATCCAGCTGGGCGGCCTGGTTGAACAGGATCACCGTCAGCGCCAACTGCGCGACGACGGCGAAGCTCGCGGCGTCCGTGCCGATGTCGATCACGTCGAAGACGAAGGGCCCCAACACGATTCCGAACAACACGAAGATCAGTGCGGGCGCCAGATACCACCGTTTGACCAAGCCCGACACCACGGCGTAGCACAGCACCAGACTGGTCAGGACGAACGCAGTGGTGGAGTGCATCGCGCCGTCAGGCGCCGTTGTTGACGCCGCCGGAATTCGCCCCCGGGATGTCGGTGATCGGCACGTTCGGCATCGGCGCCGGCGACGGCGTGCCCGGCAGCGACGGGATCTCCGCCGGCGGGATGTCGAGCAGATCGTTGACCGGCGGTCCGTTGTCACGGCTGCCGTAGCTGGTGCCCGGCGCGCGCGGCCCGAGCATCTGGCTCACGGTGACCATGTGGTAACCGTTGGTCCGGAGCACCGGGAGGAACTGGTACACCAGGTCGACGGTCGACGAGTACGTGTCGTGGAAGAGCACCACCGAGTTGGGCTTGATCTGGCTCATCAGCATGAAGCGGGTGGCTTGGGTGTTGGCGTCGTTGGCCCAGTCGAATGGGATGACGTCCCAGTTGATGTCGGCCAGCCCCTGCTTCTTGGCCTCGGCAAGCACCTGGTCGTTGATCAGGCCGCCCGCCGTGCGAACGAGCTTGGGCCGCTGACCCGTCGCCGCTTCGATCGCATCACTGGCCTTGCTGAACTGCGCGGGGATGTCCTCGGGCGGAATGGTCGTCATGTTGGGGTGTTCCCAGGTGTGGTTGCCCAGTTCCATCCCCGCGTCGACGACGCTCTTGGCCCCTTCGGGGTTGGCGGCCACCTTGTTGCCGATCTCGAAGAACGTGGCCTTGGCGTCGTTGTCCTTGAGGATCTGCAGCAGTCGGCCCGTGTAGGGACTCGGTCCGTCGTCGAACGTCAGCGCGATGCACTTGACCTGTGCGCAGTCGACGTCGTCGGCCTTGGCCACTCGCACGTGACCGGTGAACCCGCCGATGACCACGACGGCGACTCCCGCGCACACGCCGATGACCATCCGCCAGTACGACCAGGATGACGAGTCGGGCCGCTTACGCACGGTGGCAGCCTACCGACCCAGCCTGGCGACTCGCGCACGCTCGCCCGCGCTCACCGCGGGTCCGCGTGCACGAGCCGCAGTGGATCACGGAAGCGCGCCGGGGCTGAACTCCTCCAGCATCTCGGTGACCAGCGCGGCGATCGGCGAGCGCTCACTGCGCAGCAGCGTGATGTGGGCGAACAGCGGATGCCCCTTGAGCTTCTCGATCACCGCGGCGACGCCGTCGTGGCGGCCGACCCGCAGGTTGTCGCGCTGGGCCACGTCGTGCGTCAGCACCACCCGCGATCCGGCACCCAGCCGGGACAGCACGGTCAGCAGGACATTGCGCTCCAGCGACTGAGCCTCGTCGACGATGACGAACGAGTCGTGCAGCGAGCGGCCACGGATGTGCGTGAGCGGGAGCACTTCGAGCATGCCGCGGGAGAGCACCTCTTCGAGCACGGCCGGGCTGGCCAGGCCTTCGAGGGTGTCGAACACGGCCTGGGCCCACGGCCCCATCTTCTCGCTCTCGCTACCGGGCAGGTAGCCGAGGTCCTGGCCGCCTACGGCGTACAGCGGCCGGAAGACGACGACCTTGCGTTGCGTGCGCCGCTCCAGCACGGCCTCGAGGCCCGCGCACAGCGCGAGCGCCGACTTGCCGGTGCCCGCCTTGCCGCCGAGCGACACGATGCCGACCGACTCGTCGAGCAACAGGTCCAGCGCAACCCGCTGTTCGGCTGAGCGGCCGCGCAGCCCGAACACTTCGCGATCGCCGCGAACCAGCTGCACCTTCTTCTCGGCGTTGATCCGGCCCAGTGCGTGCGAGTTTCCACCCAGGAGTCGAATTCCGGTGTGGCACGGCATATCACGCGCGTCGGCCAGGTCGATCTCACCGTCGTTGAACAGGCCGTCGATCTCCTCGGCCGAGACGTCGAGCTCGGCCATCCCGGTCCAGCCCGACGTGACGACGTCCTGGGCGTGGTATTCGTCGGCGGCCAGACCGACCGCGCCGGCCTTGACCCGCAGCGGAATGTCCTTGCTGACCAACGTCACGTGCTTGCCCTCGGCCGCGAGGTTGGCCGCGCAGGTGAGGATGCGCGCGTCGTTGGTTTCCGTCCGGAAGCCCAGCGGCAGCACGGTCGGGTCGCTGTGATTCAGCTCGACCTGGAGCGTACCGCCTTGCGTACCAACGGGAATCGGCTGATCCAGCCGTCCGTGTTCCAGCCGCAGATCGTCGAACATCCGAAGCGCCTGCCGCGCGAACCAGCCCAGCTCGTGGTGGTGGCGTTTGGCCTCCAACTCACTGATGACTACCAACGGAACGATGACTTCATGCTCGGCGAATCGGGTGCAGGCCCAGGGATCGGACAACAGCACGGAGGTGTCGAGCACATAAGTCCGAACGGACGAATCAGTCACGTGGCGCTCCTCGGCCCACGCGGCCCCGCGAAGGCGTCTCGGCGGACACTGCGGTACCGGGACCGGGGCCGGTCCCCTTCGTGAGAAGACGGGTACCGCCACGGACAGCAGAGCACATTGCTAGCCATCGACTTCGACGCTACCCCGCTCGCGGCGTGTCCGCCGATCAGGCGCGCCGTGACCCGATCGTGACTACTGCGTGACCAAGTGCGCGAGGTCGGGGTGCTCGCCGAGACCCCACTCGGTGATGCGGTCGGACACGACCTGCTTGAGCGCGGCGTCGTCGAAGATGCCCGCTTCTGCGACCACGCGAACCTTGTCCTGATAGGCCTCGATGTCCGCGCCGATCGGCTCGAAGGCGGCGGCGCGCAGGGCGATCCCCGCGACGGTCGCGTCGCGGTCGTAGGTCAGCAGGTGTGCGACGAGGTTCGCGAAGAACTCCTCGTGCCGCTCCTCGTCCCTGGCGATCCGGCCGACCAGGTTCTTCAGCACCGGTTCGTCGATCTGCGCCTGCAGGTTCCTGCAGAACACCGCGTGGGCGCGCTCGAGCAGGGCCATGTAGGCCAGCGTCTCGATCTGGCTGTAGTCGTCGGCGCGGTAGCCCTTCATCACGTGCGCGACGCGGACGTCCTCGTTGGCGGCGGGGTCGATCTCCCGGGTCACCACCAGGTAATTGCGCAGCGCGACGGCGTGCAGGTGCTCCTCCGCGGTCCACCGTCCGATCCAGCGGCCCCACTTCTCGTCGAGGATGAAGTGCTCGACCAGTTCACGGTGGTACCCGGACATGTTGTCCTTGGTGATGAGCAGGATCTCGAGGGCGTCGGTCACGGGCTTGGGCAGGGTGACGGACGACGCATCCCAGTCCTTGCCGCCGAGGAAGGCGAAGTTCTCGCCCTGCTCGAAGGGGACGTAGTCGTGTGCGTACCAGAGTTCTTCGGTCTCGAGGTGGCGGGTCAGGTTTTCCTTGACGACCGGCTCGAGCTCAAGGGTCAGCGCGTTGGCTACCGGTTTCTGTGCCATGAAAGTAAATGTAACCCGGCGACACACGTTCTCCGAAATCCGGGGGACCGCGTGTCGCCAGACCCTGCGCGATTCGTGCACGCGCACCCGCGCTCAACGCGGGTTCACGTGCACGAATCGCTACGAGCTAGAGGGTCAGGCCGGGGTAGAGCGGGTTTGCGTTCAGCAGCTCGCCCGACGCCGCGTGCACCCGCTCCGCCGTCCCGTCGGCAAGCGTGTACTTGGCCTTCGAGGAACCCTGCGGCTGGGTGTTGGACAGCACGTCGACGACCAGCTCGGCCACCCGGTCGAAGTCGGCGGCGCCGAACCCGCGGGTGGTCAGCGCCGGGGTGCCGAACCGGATGCCGCTCGAATACCACGCACCGTTGGGGTCGGCGGGAATGGAGTTGCGGTTGGTGACCACGCCGGCGTCCAGCAGGGCCGACTCGGCCTGGCGCCCGGTGAGGCCGAACGACGTGACGTCGAGCAACACGATGTGGTTGTCGGTGCCGCCGGTGACCAGCCGCGCGCCCCGGGTCAGGAAGCCCTCGGCGAGCGCCTTCGCGTTGTCCGCGACGTTCTGGGCGTACTGCTGGAACGCAGGCTGACGCGCCTCGGCGAGCGCAACCGCCTTGGCGGCCATGACGTGCGACAGCGGGCCGCCGAGCACCATCGGGCAGCCCTTGTCGACGGCGTCCGAGTACTCCTCGGTGGCCAGCACCAGACCGCCGCGGGGACCCCGCAGCGACTTGTGCGTCGTCGTCGTCGTGACGTGCGCGTGGGGCACCGGATCCTCGTCGCCGGTGAACACCTTGCCCGCGACCAGACCGGCGAAGTGCGCCATGTCGACCATCAGGGTGGCGCCGACCTCGTCGGCGATCTCGCGCATCTTGGCGAAGTTCACCCGCCGCGGGTATGCCGAGTAACCGGCCACCAGGACGAGCGGCTTGAACTCACGGGCCGCGGCGGCGACGGCGGCGTAGTCGAGCAGCCCGGTCTCCGGGTCGGTGCCGTAACTGCGCTGGTAGAACATCTTGCCGGAGATGTTGGGGCGGAAGCCGTGGGTGAGGTGGCCGCCTGCGTCGAGCGACATCCCCATCAAACGCTGGTTGCCCAGCTTGGCCCGCAGGTTCTCCCAGTCGGCCTCCGACAGGTCGTTGACGTTCTTGGCGCCGAGCTCGGCCAGGCCAGGTGCCTCGACCCGGGTGGCCAGGATCGCCCAGTACGCGACGAGGTTGGCGTCGATGCCCGAGTGCGGCTGGGCGTAGGCGTACGGCGCACCGAACAGTTCGCGCGCGTGTTCGGCGGCCAGGGCCTCGACGGTGTCGACGTTCTGGCAGCCTGCGTAGAAGCGGTGCCCGATGGTGCCCTCGGCGTACTTGTCCGAGAACCACGTGCCCATGGTCAGCAGGACGGCGGGCGACGCGTAGTTCTCACTGGCGATCAGTTTCAGCGAATCACGCTGATCGGCAAGCTCTTTGCGGGTCGCCGCGGCGATGCGCGGTTCCACGGACTCGATGACCTCGAGCGCGGATCGGTACGCGGCGCTCGCGGTCTCGGCGTACTCCGCGCCGGGCGCGGGGACATGGGAGGTCACGGTCGGATCAGCAGCCATGGCCCAAGCCTAATCGGGCTGCGGCACGACCGTTAGAAGCCACCCGTATTCGCTTCGGGCATCGAAACGACGCCGTCGATCAGGTCCGCAGGCTCGACGGGATGAGCGGCTCGTCGAGCAGCCGACCGAACCGCTGCCCCAGCGTCACGTCCGCGGGACGCGCGTCCAGCCACCCCCGCAGCAGCCGGTAGCCCTCGACGTAGGTGCTGGTGTAGGCCCGCCAGAGCGGCGAGGACAGGAATCGCAGCGCCTGCCGCGCCCTGGCCTCGTTGACCAGCAGCCAGCGCTGCATGAAGGCGACGACGTCGTCGACGTCGCGGTGCTCGTCGTGCAGCATCAGCGCCGCGTCCTGCCGCACGTCGGCAAGCGCCGCGGATGCCTCCGAGATCGCCTCGGCGCGCTCGCCGTCGAAGCGCAGGCCGAGGTCGGCGTAGATCTCGGTCGCCCAGGACCCCCAGTTCGGTCCGATCGCCGCGTGCAGCGCCAGGTCCGCGAGCCCCTCCGCCATCAGGCACTGCGGGGTGTTGACCAGGAAGATGGTCTGCTCGGCTTGCCCGTCGCGCGCGACGAGGCCCGCCTCCTTGCGGCAGTGCTCGGTGTGGTGACCCGGATACGACTCGTGTGCGACGAGACGCGGCAGGTTCGACATCTGCTGCTTGAGGTCGGCGTTCACCGCGACGGTGGACTTGTAGTCGCCCTCGTAGTAGTTGAAGCCCGACCACGGCTTGTCGGTGACGATCTCGTAGTTGATCGTCTCGGCGTCCGGCAGCGGGTACTCGGCGCGGACCCGGTCGCGCAGCGCGCTGGAGAACGCGTGGATGGCTTCCTCGAGCCGCTCGGGCGGAATCTCCTCGCCGGTGCGGTGGGCCTGCATCCGTTCGGCGAGCGGGCCGGTGCCGCCAAGCGCCTCGTCGAGCTTGCGGTGCGCCTCGCGGTACCGGTCCGGGTCACCCTTGGCGATGTCGACGTCGAAGTAGGCGCGCACCTCCTCGACGAACCCGACGTCCTGGCCCGCGAACTTGCGGCCCGCGCATGCCAACGCCCTGAGGTGCGCGGCCAGGTAGTCGGCGCGCTGGGCGTCGAGGCCGTCGGCAGCGGGCACCTCGGCCAGGAGGCGCTCGGCGTCGCGGGCCAGGGTCGCCGGGTCGGGCGCGGGCTCGGACTCCACTGCGCGGCGCAACGCGGGATCGCCGGTGAACGAGTCGACGTAGCCCTCCTCGATCCGGTCGAACCTCAGACCGAGAAGCAGATACTCGCGGATCACGGTGGTGGCGTCCATGCCATCAACCGTAAGTGCAAGACTGTCCGGGGCGAGCGAAGCGACGGGGAGTGTGGCCCGGGGCGAGCGAAGCGACGGGGAGTGGAGGCCATGGCGCGGACGAGCGAGCCGAGTCCATACGTCGAGTTCGACCGGAGTCAGTGGCGTGCTTTGCGCATGTCGACCCCGTTGAAGCTGACGGAGAGCGAGCTCCTGGGGCTTCGAGGACTCGGCGAGCAACTGGACCTACTCGAGGTCGAAGAGGTCTACCTGCCGCTGGCCCGGCTGATCCACCTCCAGGTCGCCGCGCGGCAAAGGCTCTTCGCCACGACGGCCGAGTTCCTCGGCGAGCCGCAACAGAACCCCGACCGCCCGGTGCCGTTCGTCATCGGCGTTGCCGGCAGCGTCGCGGTCGGCAAGTCCACCACGGCCCGCGTGCTGCAGGCGCTGCTGGCGCGCTGGGGACACCACCCCAGGGTCGACCTCGTCACCACCGACGGCTTCCTCTACCCGAATGCCGAACTGCTGCGTCGAAACCTGATGCACCGCAAGGGATTTCCAGAGAGTTACGATCGTCGCGGACTGATGCGATTCGTCACGGCGGTCAAGTCGGGCGCCGATCAGGTGTGCGCACCGGTGTACTCACACCTGCTCTACGACATCGTGCCCGACGAGAAGATGTTGATCCGGCATCCGGACATCCTCATCCTCGAGGGACTCAACGTGCTGCAGACCGGGCCTGCGTTGATGGTGTCCGACCTGTTCGACTTCTCCGTCTACGTCGACGCCCGCATCGAGGACATCGAGGGGTGGTACGTCTCACGGTTCCTGGCCATGCGGGCCGGCGCCTTCGCCGACCCGCAGTCGCATTTCCACCACTACTCGACGCTGACCGACGAGCAGGCCGTGTTCGCGGCCCGCGACATCTGGCACTCGATCAACCGGCCCAACCTGATCGAGAACATCCTGCCGACACGACCGCGGGCCACCCTGGTGTTGCGCAAGGATGCCGACCACGCCATCAACCGGCTTCGGCTCCGCAAGCTGTGATTTGTGGAGTATCACCGGCGATGACCGCCGGTGATACTCCACAAATCGCGGGATTCAGGTGCGCATCCGGCGCAGGCCGAGGTACTGCAGGTCGGCCATCACCAGCGTGTAGACCCCGGTGGCCAGGGTGAGCACGATGCCTGCGGTGGTCAGCGGCACGGCGTCGGACAGCACCGCGACGACCGAGCCCACGGCGTACAGCAGGTTGGCGACGATCACACCGATGCCCGCCTTGCGCACCGACGGCAGCCGGGACAGCAGGAACACGGCGACGCCGTAGACGATGAAGAAGGCGCCCATCGCGTACTCGGTCGTGGTGGTGGTGCCGGACATCTCGGCGATCTGGCCCGCGAACGCCGCGTTGCCGATGCCTGCCACCCCGCTCAGCACTGCGTCCAGGCGCATGGCGAAGCGGAGGAACCCGTCGCGGGCGGTCGTGGTGGGGATGGCGGTGGTGGCGGTCATGGAACTTCCTCTCAATTGATGGGTGATCGAGCGGTGAAGGTGAGGCCGGTGCGGGCCGCACGCCGTAACCTCTCGCGGCGGCTCCGCACCGGTTCGCGGGGAGTCACGCCAGACGGCGCACTCCGAGGTACTGGGCGTAGGCGAGGCCGAGCGTGGCCGCGATGATCGCGCGAGCATCATGGCGACGCCCGCCTCCGTCAGCGGCAGCACGCCCGCGATCAGGACCGCCGTGGCAACGATGGCGAACACCACGTTGGCGACGACGATGCCGACGCCGATCCTGCGGATGCCTGGCGCCGCAGCGAGTGCGTAAAGCGTGGTGCCGTAGAGCACCAACGCCGCGCCGGCCACCCACTCCGACACCGCCGACAGGCCGCTGAATCGCCATCAATCGAACGAGGCAAACCATGAACGATAATATCTTCTCAGGACTGAAGGTCGTGGACTTTGCGAGCTTCATCGCCGGTCCCAGCGCCGCGGTGATCCTGTCCGACTTTGGCGCCGAGGTGATCAAAGTCGAACCGCCCAGCGGCGACATGTGGCGGATCGGACACAAGATCCCGCCGCAGCCGCAAGCGAAGGATCCCTACCCCTTTCACCTGGCCAACCGCAACAAGCGCGGCCTCTCTCTCGATCTGAAATCGCCGAGCGCTCAGCAGGTTCTCGAGCGGTTGGTGAAATGGGCCGACGTGCTCATCGTTAACACGCCGCATCCCGCCCGCAAGCGGTTGAAACTCGAATACGACGACCTGGTCGCACTGGAATCCGCGTCTGATCTACGCGGACGTCACGGGCTTCGGCGAAAAAGGCCCCGACGCGGAGCTTCCCGGATTCGACATCACGGCGTACTGGGCGCGAAGCGGCTTGTTGTCGATGACGCGCGACGCCGGTGCGCCGCCGACCTGGCCGGTCGCCGGCAGCGGCGACAACGCCACCGCCGTCGGCTTGTATTCCGCGATCGTGACGGCGCTTTATCGTCGCGAGCGCACCGGCAAGGGATCGTACGTCACGACCTCGCTCCTCGCGGAGGGCGTCTGGTCCGCCAGCGTGTCGATCCAGGCCGCGCTGTGCGAGGCGAAATTCTTCGCGCCGCACGACCGGAAGAATCCCGCCAATGCCGCGCTGAATGTGTATCGCGCCTCGGACGGCACCTGGTTCGTGCTCATCGTCACGCCTGACAAGTTGGCGGCCGTGGCGAAAGCCATTGGCCGTGCGGATCTCCTGACGGATCCGCGGTTCTCCGATCCGGCCAAGCTGATGCAGAACATGCCGCAACTGACCGCGATTCTGGACGAGGTCTTCGGCTCGCAGCCGATGGCGCACTGGTACGAAGTCTTCAACGGCGTTCATGTCACGTTCGGCGCCGTGCGCGGGCCGCAGGAAGTCGTCGAAGATCCGCAGCTGCGAGCGAATGACATCGTCGTTCCGCTCGAAGGGGCGGGCGGCAAACTGAAGTCGACGATCAGCAGCCCCATTCAGGTGCATGGCGTCGACCAAAGTGCCTGCCAAGCGCGCCCCGGAAATCGGCGAACACAACGAAGAGATTCTCGAACAGCTCGGGTTCAGTGCCACCGAAATCGAGGGCTTCCGCGCGAGCCGTGCCATCCCGGGCGTCAAGCATCCAGAAGTAGTAACCACGGGAGGTGGACGATGAGTGACATCCTTACCGAACGCTCCGGAAGCATCTTGCGGATCCAGTTGAACCGTCCGGAGAAGAAGAACGCGATGACGTCCGACATGTACGTCACCCTCGCGGAGCTTCTCAATGCGGCGGCGAAGGACGAGCAGATTCGCGTCGTGCTCTGGCACGGCGCGGGAGACTCGTTCTGTGCGGGCAACGATGTGGTGGATTTCCTGAAGAGCCCGCCAGGGTCCGGTGAGACGCCCCAGGCGCGCTTGATGAAGGCGTTCGTCAACTTCGACAAGCCGCTCGTCGCCGCCGTCCACGGTTCGGCGATCGGGGGCGGAACCACCATGCTGACGCACTGCGATTTCGTCTACGCGGGCGAAAGCGCGAAGTTCCAGATGCCCTTCATCAACCTCGGCCTGGTGCCGGAGTTCGGGTCGTCCTGCTCGCTTCCCGCCTGGCTCGGACACCTCCGTGCCAGTGAGTTGCTTCTCCTGGGACTGCCTTTCGGCGCCGCGGGCTGCGGAGCTTGGATCTGGTGACCCGAGTCGTGCCTGACCCGAAGCTCCTGGCCACGGCGACGCAAACGGCCCAGCAGTTGGCGGCGAAACCAGCGGGCGCGCTGCAGACCTGCAAGAAACTCCTGAAGCGGTCTGCGCGCGAGCAAATGGAACAGGCGATGCGCGTCGAGAACGAGGCCTATGCCGTCCTGCTGCGCTCGCCGGACGCCAGGGAAGCACTGACGGCGTTCCTCGAGAAGCGAAAGCCGGACTTCACGAAGTCGAGGGAGCCGGCGACGGCAAAATAGGCTTTCCCGATTCAACAAATGCGGAAGGGCACTGCGAGGATTCTCGCGGTGTCCTCCGCATGAGGCTTCGAGACGCACGAGGACGAACGATGATCCCGACCGCGCAAGCCGAGACGGTTCGACGAGTCGTCTCCACCCGAATGCCCACCAGGTGGGGAGTGTTTCAGGCCCTGGCGTTCGAGCGCGAAATTGCCAACGGGACGCGACGGGTCGAAACCGCGCTCGCGCTGGTCCTCGGCGATCTGACCGAGGGCGCTCCGCTCGTGCGCATCCATTCGCAGTGCTTCACCGGCGAGGTGCTCGGGTCGCTGCGCTGCGACTGCAACGACCAGTTGGAGATCGCCATGCGGGCCATCGCCGAGGAAGGACGCGGGCTGGTGATCTACGAACACCAGGAAGGCCGCGGCATCGGCCTGATGGCGAAGCTGCAGGCCTACGCGCTGCAGGACGCCGGCCTCGACACGGTCGATGCCAACCACGCCCTGGGCTTCAGGGCGGATTGCCGAGATTTCAGCTTGCCCGCCGCGATCCTGCACGAGCTTGGCGTTCAGCCGAGTTCGCCTCCTCTCGAACAATCCGCACAAGTCCCGCGCGTTGTCCGACGCCGGTATCGAGGTCGTCGCGCAGGTTCCCTGCGAGGTCGCGCCGACCCCGTACTCCCTTGGCTTACCTGCGGGCCAAGAAGGAGAAGATGGGGCACGCCCTGAGCCTGGGTCAGCACGAACGCACGGGGGATCCGAATCACTCGCAAGACGGTTGCGAGTTCGCGAGCATCGAAACCGCCATTCGCGAACTCAAGAGCCGGACGCATGATCGTCGTGGTCGACGATGAGGACCGCGAGAACGAAGGCGACCTGACGATGGCGGCGGAGCTGGTCACGCCCGAGGCCATCAACTTCATGGCGACCCACGGGCGGGGACTGATCTGCCTGGCCATGACCGGCGAGCGGCTCGACGAGCTGGACCTCGCCCGCGATGGTGCCGGACAACACCGCGCTGCACGGCACCGCGTTCACCGTCTCGATCGACCTGAACGGCCACGGCGTCACCACCGGCATTTCGGCCCACGACCGGGCGCGAACGATCCGGGCCGCCGTCGACGCCGAGCAGCTCTCCGGATGACTTCGCCCGGCCGGGACACGTCTTCCCGCTGCGTGCCCGCCCCGGCGGCGTCCTGGAGCGCCGCGGACAGACCGAGGCGGCCGTCGATCTCGCCGGCCTCGCGGGCCTGTACCCCGCGGGCGTGATCTGCGAGATCGTCAACGACGACGGCACCATGGCCCGCGTGCCGGACCTGATCCGGTTCTGCAAGACGCACGGCCTCGTGATGGTCACCGTCGCGGACCTGGCGCGATACCGGCTGGAATCGGAGTACGAAGGATCGCTTTGGGCGATCGATGGCTCTTTCCTGTGTGTGTGAGACATCCCGCGCTTGCAGCGCGGCTGAACGATGAAAGGGGAAAACATGACGCAGCTCAAGTCTTCACAATCGGAACGTGCATCCGTCGGCCGGGCCGCGATCGGCCGCTTGTTCGTTCTCGACGCTCAGCGGCAACCGCGTGCTCTCGGTGAACCCGGACGGCTCCGACCGCAAGGTCATCGTCACCGAGTGCCGGCTCCCCGACGGCATCGCGGTCGATGTCGAAGCGCGGGCACATCTACTGGACCAACATGGGCGTTCCCAACCGGAACGACGGCTCCATCGAGCGCGCCGACCTCGACGGGCGGAATCGCAAGACGATCGTTCCCCAGGGCGGCACGTTCACGCCCAAGCAGCTCCAGCTCGACAAGCAGAGCGGCAAGCTGTACTGGTGCGACCGCGAAGGGATGCGCGTCATGCGCGCGAACCTCGATGGGTCGAACATCGAGACCCTCGTGGAGACGAGCCAGGGCGATCCCCGACCGGGCCGGACCAGACGAAGTGGTGCGTCGGCATCGCCGTCGATGCCGGGCGCGGACAGATCTACTGGACGCAAAAAGGCCCGGACGACGCGGGACTGGGCCGCATCTTCCGCGCGAACATCGAAATCCCGAAGGGTGAGAGCGCGGCCAATCGCACCGACATCGAAGTGCTGTTCGACGGCTTGCCCGAGCCGATCGATCTGGAGCTCGATCTCGAGAACCGGCTCCTGTACTGGACCGACCGCGGCGATCCGCCGCGCGGCAACACGGTCAACCGCGCCCCGATGGATGCGGATTCCAAGACGCGGCCGGCCCCGGAGATTCTGTTCACGCACCTGATGGAAGGCATCGGCATCGCGCTCGACTTCGAAGGCGGCCGGATGTTCCTCACCGACCTGGCCGGCTCGGTCTATTCGGCCAGGCTCGACGGCTCGGAGAAGCGGACGCTGCTCGCCGCCCAGGGAAACCTCACGGGCATCGCATACGTTGAAATCCCCCAACAGGAGAACTGATCATGTCCTTCAACAAACCCATTCACCGAATCGCCATCGTCGGCACCGGAGTCATCGGCGCGAGCTGGGCCGCCCAGTATCTGGCGCGCGGCTTCGACGTGGTCGCGACCGACCCCGCCCCGAACGCGGAAGCCAACCTGCGCAAGTACGTTGACGAGGCGTGGGGGCAGCTCGAAGCCATCGGCCTTTCGCCGGGCGCGTCGCGCGACCGCCTGTCCTTCACCCCGGACATGAAGGAGGCGCTGGCGCAGGCCGACCTCGTCCAGGAAAACGCCCCCGAGCGGCCCGAGTTCAAGATGAAGCTGTTCGCCGACATGGACGACGCCACGCCGCCGGACTCGATCATCGCGTCGAGCTCGTCGGGGATCACGCCGAGCGTGATGCAGTCGAAGTGCAAGCACCCCGAGCGCGTCCTCGTCGGGCATCCGTTCAACCCGCCGCACATCATTCCGCTCGTGGAAGTCGTCGGCGGAACCAAGACGTCGCCCGAAGCGATCCAGACAGGCGATGGCGTTCTATGCGTCGATCGGCAAGAAGCCGATTCACTTGCGGAAGGAACTTCCCGGCCATGTCGCGAACCGCCTGCAAGCGGCGCTCTATCGCGAGATGCTCTACCTCATCGAGCAAGGCGTGCTGAGCGTCGAGGACACGGATGCTGCCGTGTGCTACGGACCGGGGCTTCGCTGGGGCGTGATGGGTCAAAGCCTGCAATGGCATCTGGGCGGCGGCGCCGGCGGAATCAAACACTTCATGGATCACCTCATGGATCCACTGGCCGGCATGATGAAAGCCCTCGGCACGCCAAACATCACGCCCGAGCTGAAGCAGACCGTCATCGACGGCGTCCTGCGCGAAGCCGCGGGCCGCTCCGTCGATCAGCTCGCGCACGACGAAAACGAGGTGCTCATCGGCCTGCTCCGGCTCCGCTCGTCCGCTGTCAACGGCGACTCGAATGGCAAGGCAACTGGCACACTCCACGCCGTGTAACCCGGGGACGTTATCCTGCACAGTTAGACCCGCCAAACGAGGACTTCCTCCGATGAACACGGAAGGCCTCGTGCTCCACCGCCGCCCCGGCTCGGATGGCATTTTCACGCCCGGCTTTGATAGGAGGACACCATGGATGACGCACTGTTCTGGCACCGTCTCCAGTTCGCCTTCACGATCACCTATCACTATCTCTTTCCGCAGCTCACCATGGGCCTGGCGTGGTTCCTGGTGTATTGGAAGTGGCGCGCCCTGCGGACGGGTGATGAGAAATACAACCAGGCCGCGCGATTCTGGGCCAAGATCTTCGGGCTCAATTTCGCCGTCGGGGTGGTGACCGGCATTCCGATGGAGTTTCAGTTCGGGACCAACTGGGCGGGCTTCTCCAAATACGCCGGCGGCGTCATCGGACAGACGCTGGCGATGGAGGGCATGTTCGCGTTCTTTCTGGAAAGCGCCTTCATCGGTGCGCTCATCTGGGGCGAAAAGCGACTGGGTCCGCGCTATCACTTCCTGGCCGCGCTGGCGGTCGCGCTGGGAAGCTGGCTCTCCGGCTACTTCATTCTCGTGACAAACGCCTTCATGCAGCATCCCGTGGGCTATCGCATCGAAGCGGATGGCTCGCTGGGTATTGAAAGTCTCAGCGCCTACCTGCTCAATCCATGGGCATGGGTCCAGTTCGCCCACAATCAGATGGCGGCCCTCGTAACGGGCTCGTTCGTGGTAGCCGCCGTGGGCGCATTCTACGCCTTGCGCGGACTCCATCCGGTGCAGGCGCGACTGTATCTGCGCGCTGGAACTGTCATCGGGCTGATTGCCTCCCTTCTTGTTGCGTTCCCGACCGGCGACCAGCAGGCCAAGATGGTTGGCAAGCACCAGCCGGTGACGTTGGCGGCCATGGAGGGCCGATTCGTCGGCGGTCCCATGGCCGGCGTCGCGCTGATCGGGCAGCCCAATGTTGCGGCCCGGCGGCTCGACAACCCGATCGAGATCCCGGGCGCCCTCAGCTTTCTCGCCTACGGCCACTTTGGAAGCTATGTACACGGATTGGACGACTTTCCCAAGGAGTCGTGGCCCGACAACATCGAGCTGCTCTACTACTCATTTCACCTCATGATCACGCTCGGGACGATTTTCATCCTCCTGATGGCCTATGCCGAATTCCAGAACCTGCGCGGCCGACTGGAATCCAGCCGCTGGCTGCTCTGGGTGCTGATGCTCGCGTTCCCATTTCCCTACATCGCCAACACGCTGGGGTGGATGACGGCGGAGTTGGGACGCCAACCCTGGCTGATCTACGGTCTCTTTCGCACGTCCGACGGCTACAGCAAAGTCGTCAGCAGCGGCGACACGGTGTTCACGCTGATCGGCTTCGTCGGCCTCTATTTTGTGCTCGGTGTGCTGTTTCTGGGTCTGGTCGGTCGCGAGATCAGTCACGGACCCGGTGACCCCGTACCGGCCGGACATGGAGAGGAGCCGTCTGTATGATCGCGGCATGGTATTGGAATTGCCGGCTTCATGCTCATCGTCTACGTGGTGCTGGACGGCCGCAACTTCGGCGCTGGAATGCTCCACTGGCTTGTGGCGCGAACGCCCGAAGAACGCCGTCAGGTCATCGCCGCGATCGGTCCGCTCTGGTCCTGGCACGAAGTGTGGCTGGTCGGTTTCGGCGGCACCTTGCTCGCGGTATTCCCCAAGCTTCTGGCATCCGCCTTTGCCGGCTATTACCTCGCGCTCTTTCTCATTTTGTGGTGTTTGATATTGCGCGGAATCTCGCTGGAAGTCGGCGGCCACATCAACGATCGCATGTGGCAGGGGTTCTGGGATTTCGTCTTCGTGGTCGCCAATACGCTTCTGGCCATCCTCTTCGGCGCGGCGGCGGGCAATCTGGCCCGCGGTGTTCCGCTCGCTTCCGACGGCACGTTCTCGATGGCCTTCTTCACCGATTTCACGCCGCGCGGCGACGTGGGACTGCTCGACTGGTATACGGTATCGGTTGCGCTCTTCGCCGCTGTCGCGCTCGCGGCGCACGGTGCGACCTATCTCACGCTCAAGACGCAAGGCGCCGTGCATGACCGCAGCGCGCGCTACGCGAGGGTACTCTGGGCGGCGGCTGTGCCGCTGCTGTTGGTCATCTCCGTCGAATCCGGCGTGGTGCGCCCCGATCTGCTCGGGCACGCGATTCACAATCCATTTTGGTGGCTCGGATTGCTCCTGGTCTGTGCCGCGGCGATCGCGCTGGTTTCAGGGCTGGCGACGCGGCGTGAGATGCGTGCGTTCATCGGGTCGAACCTGCTGCTTGCCGGCCTGCTGGCCACCGGGGCGGCGGCCATTTTTCCGGTCGTGTTGCATTCGACGCTGGCGCCCGAAAACTCACTCACCGCTTACGACGTCGCCGCCGGTCCCAATTCGCTGGCGTACGCCGCGATCTGGTGGCCGATCGGTTTCGCGCTGGCGGCCGCGTATTTCG